>NZ_LR590481.1:1370395-2740791 GCF_901482605.1 Hathewaya histolytica
TGCCGGAAATCCTCCAGCAAAAGATATAATATCACTTTTTTCAGCTAGCTTTAAAAAGTCTCCTAGTTCATGTGTATTAATGTTATCTATTCTAGTTGAAAAATTAAAATTCATATTAACATGTATCTCCTTTAAATTAATGAATCTATTATACATCAGTACATAATTTATTTTCAACTATACTAAGTTTGTCTTCAATAAGATTAAAGCTATAAAAACACTTTAAAAATATACTTTTTTTATATATAATAAAGAATTAGTAATAAGTATTATTATGTAGAAGAGGAGACTATAAATGAGCAAAAAATTAAAGTATTATATAGAAACATGGGGATGTCAAATGAATGAAGAGGATTCTGAGAAAATATCTGGAATGCTTAAGCTTAAAAATTATGAATATGTTAATAATAGAGAAGATGCTGATTTGATCGTTTTTAATACATGTTGTGTTAGAGAAAATGCTGAACAAAAAGTATTTGGTCATTTAGGTATGTTAAAAAAATTAAAGGAAAAGAATAAAGATTTAATAATAGCTGTATGTGGGTGTATGACTCAACAAAAAGGTATGGCAGAAGAAATAGCTAAAAGATTCCCATTTGTAGATATTATAATAGGGACTCATAATTCATATAAATTTTCTGAGTATTTAAATAGAGTTTTAGGGGGAGATAGACCAATTATAGATGTTTGGGACAAGGAAAAAGATATAGTTGAAGATATGCCAGTAGACAGATTAAGTTCTATAAAAGCTTTTGTTACTATTATGTACGGATGTAACAACTTTTGCACTTATTGCATAGTGCCTTATGTAAGAGGAAGGGAAAGAAGTAGACGCCCTGAAGAAATAGAAAAAGAAATTAAATCACTTGTGTCACAAGGGTATAAAGAAATCACTTTACTTGGTCAAAATGTAAATTCTTACGGAAAAGGATTAGTTCCCGATATTAACTTTGCAGGACTACTAAGAAGATTAAATGAAATTGAAGGGTTAGAAAGAATAAGATTTATGACATCTCATCCTAAGGATCTATCAAATGAAGTTATACATGCTATAGCAGAATGTGATAAATTATGTGAGCATATACATCTTCCAGTGCAATCTGGTTCAAGCTCTATGTTAAAGAAAATGAATAGACATTATACTAAAGAACAGTACTTGGAATTAGTAGAAAATATTAAGAAAGAAATTCCTGATGTATCTTTATCTACAGATATTATAATAGGATTCCCAGGTGAGACTGAAGAAGATTTTAACGATACCCTAGAACTTGTTAAAACTGTAGGGTATGATTCAGCATTTACTTTCTTATATTCAAAGAGAAAGGGTACACCAGCTGAAAAATATGAAGAACAAGTTTCGGAAAAAATTAAGCATGAAAGATTTGATAGATTAGTTGAAGTAGTTAATGAAATCTCAGAAAAGAAAAATAAAGCTTATGAGGGCAAAGTCGTAGAAGTTTTAGTTGAAGGTTTGAGTAAAAATGATGAGACTAAACTCATGGGTAGAACTAGAACTTCAAAATTAGTAAACTTTACAGGAAACTCAAGTAATATAGGAAAACTTGTAAATGTTAAAATAACAGAAGCAAAATCATTTTCACTTCTAGGAGAAGAAGTGTAATTTAAGAGGAGGAGATAAACTTGGCATTAACTCCTATGATGACACAATACATGTCTATAAAAGAAGGATGTAAAGATTGCATTCTATTTTTTAGACTAGGCGATTTTTATGAGATGTTTTTTGAGGATGCAGTAATAGCATCTAGAGAGTTAGAACTAGTTTTAACTGGGCGAGATTGTGGATTAGAAGAAAGAGCCCCTATGTGTGGAATACCATATCATGCAGCTAATAATTACATAAGTAGACTTATTTCAAAGGGATATAAGGTTGCTATATGTGAGCAAGTAGAGGATCCTTCTAAATCTAAAGGTATAGTCAAAAGGGATATAATAAGAATAGTAACTCCTGGTACCTATACGGATACATCTTTTCTTGAAGAAGGTAAAAATAATTTCTTAATGTGTATTTATTTTAATAAAAACACAGGAGAAGTAAGCATAAGTTCCTCAGATATTTCTACTGGTGAATTTTACTGTACCTTAGGTAATTTAACACACACTCAAATATTGGATGAGATTTCAAAATTTAAACCTTCCGAAATACTTCTTAGAAAAGACGGAGCAGAAGATTTAATAGAAAATATTAGGGAGAGATTTTCAGCTACTTTAACTTTCTATGATGAAGACTATTTAGAAGAAGCTCTTGAATTAGACATAAAACAAAAGATTGAAAATCTAAAAGAGAATATTAAAGATACTCTTAAGTCTTCTATAAATGTTTTACTTAAATATATAAATCACACACAAAAAACTCTCTTATCTAATATTACTTCTATTGAATATTATCAAATTGTAGATTATTTAATAATAGATAATAATTCTAGAACTAATTTAGAACTTACTGAAAGCATGAAGGAAAGAAATAAGAAAGGGTCTCTTTTATGGGTTTTAGATAAGACTTCAACCTCTATGGGTGCTAGAAGACTTAGAAAATGGGTTGAACAACCTTTACTTAATAAAGAAGTAGTATTAAAAAGGCAAAATGCAGTAGAAGCGCTTATAAACAATGTATTTGCCCATGAAGATTTAAAAGAAGCTTTATCAGGAATTTATGATATTGAAAGATTGGTTGGAAAGATAAGCTCTAAAAATGTTAATGCAAAGGAACTCATAGGTCTTAAAAATTCCATATGTAAGCTTCCAAGCATAAAAAACATATTAAGTGAGTTTGAAAGTAATGTTCTTAAAGATTTATGTAATAGGCTAGATACATTAAATGATATATATATGTTATTAGATAGCTCTATTAAAGAAGATGCTCCAAATACCTTAAAAGATGGTAACATAATAAAAGATGGTTACGATGATGATATAGATACCCTAAGATATGCCAGATCTCATGGTAAGGAATGGATAGCTAATTTAGAAAAAGAAGAGAAGAATATTACTGGAATAAAATCTTTAAAAGTAGGATACAATAAAGTATTTGGATATTATATAGAAGTAACTAAGAGTAATTTAAATTTAGTACCAGAAGATAGGTATATAAGAAAGCAAACTTTAAGTAATGGAGAGCGTTACATAACGCCAGAGCTTAAAGAAATGGAAGCTAAGGTTCTTGGTGCAGAGGAAAAGTTAACTTCATTGGAATATAACTTATTTATAAATATAAGAGACAGTATAGAAAAAGAAATAGAAAGAATGAAGGCAACAGCAACTATAATATCTGAACTTGATTGTTTAAATTCACTAGCTACCGTAGCAAAAGAAAATAACTATGTAAAACCTATAATAAATGAAGATGGGATAATAGATATAAAAGAGGGAAGACATCCAGTAGTTGAAATTACTCTAACAGGAAATTCTTTTGTTGAGAATGATACTTGTCTTGACAATGAAGAAAATAGGTTGTTGCTTATTACAGGTCCAAATATGGCAGGAAAATCTACTTTTATGAGGCAAGTTGCTTTAATTACCTTAATGGCTCAACTAGGAAGTTTTGTACCTGCAAAACATGCTAATATATCTATATGTGATAGAATATTTACAAGAATAGGGGCATCTGATGACTTAGCCTCTGGAAAAAGTACCTTTATGGTAGAGATGTGGGAAGTTGCAAATATACTAAAAAATGCTACTAAAAATAGTCTAGTTATATTAGATGAAGTTGGTAGAGGAACAAGTACTCACGATGGTTTAAGTATTGCTTGGGCGGTTATAGAGCATATAAGCAAAGAGGATACTTTAAAATGTAAGACCTTATTTGCAACTCACTATCACGAACTTATTAAATTAGAAAAAGAAATACCTGGAGTTAAAAATTATTCCATAGCTGTAAAGAAAATAGATAATGAAGTTGTATTCTTAAGAAAGATAATAAAAGGTGGAACTGATGAATCTTATGGTATAGAGGTTGCAAAGTTAGCTGGATTACCAAATGATGTTATAGAAAGAGCGAAAGAGATTTTAATAACATTAAAAGAAGACTCAATATCTGATACTAAAAAAGATGAATCTACAATTTTAAAGGATTCTACAAATTGCCCAACTATTAAAAATCATAATAATATAATAAAAGAAACTCATATTAAGAAGACAAATGAAAATGATATAGTACAAATTAGCTTTGAGGACATAGAAAAAAGTGAATTTTTTAATGAAATTTGTGATATAGATATTTTAAATTTAACACCTATGGATGGATTCAATAAGCTGTTTGAAATTATTCAAAAAGCTAAAAATTTAAAAGAAAGCTAGGTGTTTAAAGCTATGATAGATAAATTGAATAGAATTAACTTATTATCTGAAGATACATCAAATAAAATAGCTGCTGGAGAGGTTGTAGAAAGACCTGCTTCAGCAGTAAAAGAATTAATTGAAAATTCTATAGATGCAGGAGCAAAAAATATATCGATTTCAATAGAAGATGGTGGAGAAACATCCATAATAGTGTCTGACGATGGAAAAGGAATTCATCCAGAAGATATTAGGCTTGCCTTTGTTCCACATGCTACAAGTAAAATAATAGATATCAATGATATATATAACATAACTTCTCTTGGTTTTAGGGGTGAAGCCCTAGCGAGTATAGCATCTGTATCTAAGGTATCACTAAAAAGTAGGAAACCTGAATTTGTGGAAGGTAAAGAAATAATAATTGAAGGTGGGAATATAGTAGATTTTAAAGATGTAGGTTGTAGTATAGGAACTACCATTGAAATTAGAGGCTTATTTTTCAATGTACCAGCAAGACAAAAATTTTTAAAATCTTCTAAACGAGAAGCTGCTATTATATCGGATATGATTCTTAAAATAGCACTATCTCATAGTGAAATAGCCTTTAAGTATATTAGCAATGGTAAGCAGGTTTTTTCAACTAGTGGTAATGGAGATTTATTAGAAAATATAAGGGTTTTATATGGAAAAGAGGTCTATAAAAATGTAACTTTTTTTGAAGGACATAGTGATGTAGTATCTGTATATGGTTATATTGGGAATGCTGATATAAGCCGCGGTAGTAGGAATCGTCAAAGTATTTTTGTAAATAAAAGAAGTATTAACAGTAAGCTTATAACTGCAGCTATAGAAAATGCTTTTAAATCATTTTTAACAGTAAATAAATTTCCTTTCTTTACAATACTTATAGATATATATCCTGAATTTGTTGATGTAAATGTCCATCCTACAAAATCAGAAATAAAATTTAAAGACGAAAGATTTATTTTTAAATTTATCTTTGATTCCGTACATCATGCACTAAAAGACTCTTTAAAAAACTCCTTTAATGTTACTTTAAGTGAAAATAAATTTGAAAATATCTACTTAAAAAACCACAACGAAGAAAGTACTAATGAAAGAATTCAAGAAAAAATGGATTTAGGCACAGATACTATGGCACTGGAAAGTTTACAGAATAATTCTATATATTATAAAGGTAGTAAAGAAGACATTTTTAAAGCTCCCAAAGAAACTAAAAGTTCAATTGAAGATGAACAACAAAATTTAAGCTATAATACAAATTATAAAGCTATAAATGAGGAATTAACTACTATACCTATAGAAGTAAAGAAATCTAAATTTCCCGAGGTTAAAATTATAGGTCAATTTAATAATTCTTATATCTTAGGAGAAGCTTTCAAGGAATTATATATAATTGATCAACATGCAGCCCATGAGAAAATTTTATTTGAAAGATATATGGAAGAAATAAAAAATAGGGAAGTTATATCTCAAGTTTTAGCCTTTCCTCAGGTTCAAGAACTTAGTCAAGAAGATTATGCTTTATATTATGAAAATAAAGAAGTTTTTTTTAATACAGGTTTTAATATAGAGCCCTTCGGTGAAAACACTATTAGTATAAGGGAAGTTCCCATATTTTTAGGTGAAACTGATGTTAATAATCTTTTTAATGATATATTAGAAGATCTAAAAAACATGGGTAAAGGTGAGAAGGAACAAGTTAGGTATTTAAAAATAGCCACTCTCGCTTGTAAAGCAGCAGTAAAAGCAAATCATAATTTATCTATAGAAGAGATGTCTCATCTTTTAAATGAGCTTAGATTTATAGATCAACCTTTTACTTGTCCGCATGGTAGACCAACTATAATTAAATATACGTTGAAAGAAGTAGAGAAAGTATTTAAAAGAATTCAATAAAGAGGTATATATATGAAAAAAGATTTGTTCATTTTATCTGGACCAACAGCTATTGGAAAAACAGATATATCTATAAAACTTGCAAAGCTTTTAGATGGGGAAATTATCTCAGCTGATTCTATGCAAATATATAAGCATATGGATATAGGTTCTGCTAAAATTAATAAGAATGATATGGATGACATACCACATCATTTAATTGATTTTGTAGATCCTAGAAGGGAATTCAGTGTATCAGAATTTGCAAGTCTCTCAAAAGAAAAGATAGAGGATATAAAAAACAGAGGTCATTTGCCTATGTTAGTAGGTGGAACTGGTCTATATCTTGATTCTTTAATATTTAATTATAATTTTGCAGAGAGTAATCGTGATGAAGAATATCGAGAATATCTTAGGCAATTGGCAGAGGAGAAAGGAAAAGAACATATACATCAAATGTTAAAGGACGTAGACTTGGAATCCTATAACAGACTTAGCGTAAAAGATCTTAAAAGAAATATAAGAGCTTTAGAAGTTTATAAAACTACTGGCAAAACTATACGAGAAATTAATGAAGAAAGGGATATATATGATATACCTTACAATATATATTATTATGTACTAAACATGAACCGTAATAATTTATATGAAAGAATTAATAAAAGGGTAGATATAATGTTAGAACAAGGTCTTATAGATGAAGTTAAAGATTTAATTTCCATGGGGCTAAGTGAAGATACTCAATCTATGAAAGGGATAGGGTATAAAGAAATTATACAATATCTTAAAGGTAAGATTTCATATGAAGAAGCTGTATATCTAATCAAAAAAGGAACTAGAAATTATGCTAAGAGACAGCTTACTTGGTTTAGAAAAGATAAAAGAGTTATATGGGTATATAAAGATGACTTTTCTTCAGAGGGAGATATTATAAACTATATATATAAGGATTTCTTAAAAAGAAAAATAAATTAATAATAATTAATTAAAACTTAAAAGGATTTTAAGTAGACTTATAGAATAATTAATTTAAAGTACTTTTAATGGTACAAACGGAGGGTATGATATGAATAATAAATTAAATAGTAATTTGCAAGATATTTTCTTAAATAATGCTAGAAAGAATAAAATAGCGGTTAATATTAGATTACTCAATGGATATAGTCTAAAAGGATTTGTAACGGGTTTTGATAGTTTTACAGTATTTTTGGACTGTAATGGAGAGCAAATACTAATATATAAACATGGAATATCAACAATTACACCTCAAAAACCGATTCTATATAATAATAATCTAAATAAATAATAATAAAGAATAGGATATATCCTATTCTTTATTATTCACTCAAGAATATAAGGGAAAGGTGATTTTATGTTAGACCAGACTTTAAATACATTAAAAGAATTTTATAATATTGATAAGGAAGTTATAAGTATATATGAACAAGCTTTAAGTGACACAAGAGATATCTTTAAATCCTTAGATGAAATTAGGGAATATAATCAATTAAAAGTTCTAAAAGCTTTTCAGGAAGAGAGAATAAGTGATATGCATTTTACTAACTCTACAGGATATGGCTACGGGGACATTGGAAGAGATACTCTTGATAAAGTCTTTGCTAGAGTATTTAACTGTGAATCTGCTTTAGTAAGACCTCACTTTGTAAATGGAACTCATGCTATAGGAACTGCACTTTTAGGTAATCTAAAGCCAGGAGATACCATGTTATCTGTTTGTGGTACTCCATACGATACATTACATAGTATTATCGGAATCACAGAAAACTCAAAAGGTTCTTTAAAGGAGCATGGAGTTAACTATAGATTAATAGATTTAAAAAACAATAAAGTCAATCTTGAAGAAGTTATAAAGGTTCTAAATAATGATAAATCTATAACTCTTGTACATATACAACGTTCTACAGGATATGGATGGAGACATTCTCTTCAAGTGTGTGAAATTAAAGAAATCATTGAGGCTGTAAAATCCGTACGTGAGGACATAATCTGCTTTGTAGACAATTGTTATGGTGAGTTTATAGATACTATAGAACCAACAGATGTAGGTGCTGACCTAATTGCAGGATCTTTAATAAAAAATATAGGCGGTGGGATAGCTCCAACAGGGGGTTATATTGTTGGAAAAGAATCTTATGTAGAAAATGCTTCTTATAGATTAACTGTTCCAGGTATTGGAGCAGAATGTGGCTCTACTTTTGGAGTTATGAGGACGTTATTCCAAGGATTGTTTTTAGCTTCTCACATATCAATGGAAGCCGTTAAAGGTGCTATATTATGCTCAAGAATTATGGAACTATTAGGTTTTGAAGTACTACCTAAATATAATGAAAAAAGAAGTGATATAATCCAATCTATTAAATTTAATGATAAAGAAAAGTTAATTCAATTTTGCAAGGGTATACAACAAGGTTCTCCTATAGATTCTTTTGTAGAATGTGAGCCATGGGATATGCCAGGATATGAAGATCAAGTAATTATGGCAGCAGGTGCATTTATTCAAGGTTCTTCTATTGAGCTTTCTGCTGATGCTCCTATTAGAGAACCTTATATTGCATATCTTCAAGGTGGACTTACCTTTGATCATTCTAAAATAGGGATTTTAATAGCAATTCAAAGAGTATTAAACTTAAAATAAATTAAAGAAATTTATAGACAGGTATTAAGGTACAAGTTTTGCTGTACCTTAATACCTTCTATATATGCCGACAAGTTTTCCAACAATAGAACATTCACTTACTATTATTGGTTCCATAGTGGAGTTTTCTGGTTGAAGTCTGTAATATCCATTTTCCTTAAAAAAACGTTTTATTGTAGCTTCATTATCAATAAGAGCCACTACAATGTCATTGTTTTGTGCCACATTACACTTTTCAATTATGGCATAGTCACCATCTAAAATCCCTGAATCAATCATACTTTCTCCTGAAACCTTTAACATAAATAATTCCTTATTATTTTTAACATAATTTAAAGGTAGTGAAAAAGTATCTTCTATGTTTTCTACGGCTAAAATCGGCTGTCCAGCAGTAACTTTTCCGATTATAGGTATATCAACCATTTCCTTTTTTATTAAAGACTCTTTTAATATCTCAATAGCTCTAGGCTTAGTTGGATCTCTTCTTATATAACCTTTTTGCTCAAGTCTTGACAAATGCCCATGTACTGTTGACGTAGAACTAAGTCCTACAGACTTACAAATTTCTCTTACAGAAGGGGGGTATCCCTTTGATTGAATTTGTGATTTTATATATTCATATATCTCTAGTTGTTTACTACCTTGTTTATTTGACATCTATTTCACCTCACTATGATAAAAAAATTATATCACATAGATAGTAAATAATCAAACTAATGTTCTAATTTTCTAAATTATTATATACCTATGCTATCAGGGCAAACGCATATAATTTTTAGGGCGTTAGCTCTTTTATTTTGTTGAAATAATGCTTATAATTTAAATTGTACAAAATGTTAAATTATTTTTTGAATCTATATTGAGAGATAAAATTACAGATATAAAAGTACAAACCCTTACTACTCATGATAAAGATCATGGGAGAATTGAAACAAGAAAATACTTTTTAGTTAATGAAATTGCATGGCTGGATAATAAAGAGGACTGGAAAAACATTCAATCCATAGGTATGGTTGAAAGAAAACGAATTGTAGGAGATAAAGAAACTTTTGAGCGAAGCTACTATATAACAAGTTTAGAGTCTATAGAGTTATTTTCAAATGCAGTTAGGCAACATTGGGGTATAGAAAATAAGCTTCATTGGGTTTTAGACGTATCTTTTAATGAAGATAAGTGTAGAGCTAGAAAAGATAATGCAGCTGAAAATTTGACTGTCTTACGACATTTAGCCTTAAATTTACTTAGACAAGAAAAAACTTTAAAGAAAAGTTTAAATATAAAAAAAGTTAGGTGTGCATTAGATAAAAAATATTTAGAAAAAGTTATCTTTGACCCTCTACGAGGTAAAGAATAAAAAGCATCTAAATACCACTAGGCGAAAACTAAGAATAACCTTCTTAATATTCAGTTTGTTTATGCTGTTTCTGTTTGATTATACATATTTTATAAAATGCATCTCTATATTGAAATAAATACAATATAAAGATGCGTTTGCCCTGTCTATGCTATGTTACGGTATTGATAAATTATAGCATTTATGATAAACTTAAAATTCATATAAAAATAAGTTGAATTTAAAAGAGGTTGATAATATGGATAAAGAAAATACAATTGACAATTCTATATGTCCTAAATGTGGTAAAGCTGATTTTTATTATATGGACGATATAAAATTTTGTAATATCTGTGGTGAATACATAGAACTAAAAAAAGACTCTTCTAGATCCATTAAGATTAATAAAGTTTATGATGATAAAATACATATGGGAACAGTAAAGCTAAATAAGAGTGATTTAAATAGAATAAAGCTTAACAATGATGACTTTGTAGTAGATAAAGATAACTTAGAGAAAAATATCATGTTAAATTATAAATTAGATACTAAAGAAGAATCATTTGATATTTTAGATATGGAAGGGTTATGGACTTATATAGAAGATGAGGATGGTTTATCAGAACTATTAGAAGATAAGTCTTTATATGAAAAAACTTCAAGGAAGAATACCCTGGTTTAATTACTATAAAAAAGAATACTGACAAATAATAATAGTTACAAAGATTAAAAGTCAAAGGTATTTATCCTTTGACTTTTAATCTTTGCTTAATGGATTTGCATAAACTGCATCTCTTAAATCTTCTTCATCTACATGTGTATATATTTCCGTTGTCGATATACTTTCGTGGCCTAAAAGACTTTGTATAGATCTAAGATCTACTTTACCGTACTTATACATTAGTGTAGCTGATGTATGTCTTAGCTTATGTGGTGTTAATACAGTGTAGTCTAAATTAGCTATTTGAACATATTTTTTGACTAAACGTTCAACAGCTCTTTGACTTATCCTTCTTTTTTTAGATGAAATAAATAAAGCATCTTTATCTTCATCAGGTACATAGGGGATAATAGTCTCTCTTATAGGTAAGTATTCATTAATTGCTTTCAAAGACGCTTTATTTAAATATGCCGTTCTCTCTTTATTCCCTTTACCTACTATTTTTAAAGTATCATCTTTTATTTTAGATATATTTATATTACAAAGTTCTGAAAGTCTAAGCCCACAATTTAAAAAAAGAGTTATAATGCAAAAATCCCTCTCCATATTCCTATCTTTACTATTCTTAACAGCTCTTAATAGATCTTTACTTTCCTCTAAATTTAAATAAATAGGGTGCCTTTTGGGGATTTTAGGCATCTCTAAATTTTCAGCAGGGTTTTGATGAATAATCAATTTAATATCATGTAAATATTTAAAAAATGACTTTAGTGCCGAAATTTTACGAGCTCTAGCATAATTACTATTATTTAAATAAAGCTCTGTAAAACTTATGAAGTTAATTAAATGATCTAAGGTTATAGACTTAATTTTTTTCATATCTATATTTAATATATCTATATCCTCAAATTTAATTTGTGATTTTTGTTCTTCCATTAGAATGTATTTAAAGAATAAGGTAAGATCAGAACGATATCCTTTAATGGAGTTAATAGATTGACCCTTAATAGAAAGAGAGTAGGTTAAAAAGTCTTTTAATATAGAAGGAAGGTTACTTTCAAAAATATCCAAATACTCTTTATTCATTACATAAGTCCCCCTCTACTATGTTTTTTAATAAAACGACGTTAAACTTTTATTTCACGTCGTTTTCTATATATGCCTTTATTTTATATTTTATACTATTACTATATATTTTTCTATAAAAAATATATAGTAGAAGTTTAAAATATTTTTTGTCTTCTACTATATAAATATAATACTGAAATTTATTTAACTAAATTATTTATCTATTTTAAGAATTAAACGTTTATTTCCGAATTAATACCAATTAAACTCTTATTGGCATCTAATATTGGATTTACATAGTTTTCTATAAAATCTTCAACCTGATTTGGAGCTCTTCCTACGAATTTTTGTGGATCTATAATACCTAGAATTTCTTCCTTGGACATTTTAAATGATGAATCTTCTATTATTCTTTGAATTAAATCGTTTTCAAGACCTAATTCTTTAACTTGCCTAGCTGCTTCCATAGAGTGTACTCTTATTTTCTCGTGGAGTTCTTGCCTATCTCCTCCCCTTTTAACAGCTTCCATCATAATATTCTCTGTAGCCATGAAAGGTAACTCACGATTTACATGAGCTTCTATTACTTTAGTATAAACAACTAGGTTACTAGAAACATTTAGATATAGGTTTAAAACTCCATCTAGAGCAAGGAAAGCTTCTGGTATAGCAATTCTCTTATTAGCAGAGTCATCCAAGGTTCTTTCAAACCATTGAGTTGCCGAAGTTATGGCAGGATTTAAAGAATTTACTATAATATATCTTGCAAGAGCGCCCATTCTTTCACTTCTCATAGGATTACGTTTATATGCCATAGCTGAAGAGCCTATCTGATTTTTTTCAAAAGGTTCTTCAATTTCCTTCATACTTTGAAGTAATCTTAAATCATTACTAAACTTATAAGCACTTTGAGCTATTTCAGATAAGGTATTTACTATAATGGAATCTACCTTTCTTGAATAAGTTTGACCTGTTACTGGGTATGTATCTTTGAATCCCATCTTTTCTGCAACCATTTTATCTAGTGATTTAACTTTACTCTCATCCTCATTAAAAAGCTTCATAAAGCTTGCTTGTGTTCCAGTTGTACCTTTTACACCTCTTAATTTAAGATTTGAAATTACAAAATCTAAGTTTTCAAGGTCTAATAATAATTCTTCCATCCATAGGGTTGCCCTTTTGCCTACAGTAGTAAGCTGTGCAGGTTGAAAATGTGTGAAACCCAATGTAGGTATATTCTTATTTTCTAAAGCAAATTTTTTCAAAGAATCTATTACACTTATTAATTTCTTTTTAGTTAAAATTAGAGCCTCTTTCATTACTATAAGGTCCGTATTATCACCAACATAACATGAAGTAGCACCTAGATGTATAATTCCCTTAGCTGTAGGACATTGAAGACCATAAGCATATACATGACTCATTACGTCATGTCTAATCTCTTTTTCTTTTTTCTCAGCATCTTCATAATTTATATTATCTAAGTTACTTTTTAGTTCCTCTATTTGCTCTTCTGAAATACTAAGGCCTAGCTCTTTTTCACTTTCTGCTAGTGCTAGCCATAACTTTCTCCAAGTTTTAAATTTCATTTCATCAGAGAATATATAAGACATTTCAGGTGATGCATATCTTGAATTTAATGGTGTGCTATACTTGTTTCTCATGTTTACCTCCACACGTACAAAAATTTAATTTATATACTATTTATTCATATTATAGCATATAGTTATTTTTTTTGTAACAGTTTCGTTCGTGTTTTACATAATTTTATTTTATAATTAATATTATATTACTTTTTTCTTAAAGATTTTTCAATGTTTATACAATTATAATTTTCTTATTTTATGTTATAATACTATTAAGATAAGAAACATAAAAAAGGATGGTTTTTTAAAATGAATATAGCATTTTTTCTTACACCTAAAATTGAAGTT
Source organism: Hathewaya histolytica (assembly GCF_901482605.1). Taxonomy (NCBI): domain Bacteria; kingdom Bacillati; phylum Bacillota; class Clostridia; order Eubacteriales; family Clostridiaceae; genus Hathewaya; species Hathewaya histolytica. The sequence continues at coordinate 1,384,243 of NZ_LR590481.1, forward strand.
GTTTATGTAACTGAAAATTCTACTTTAGGTAAGACACTTAAAATCATGGAAAAAAACAAATACAGTGCAATTCCAATAATTGATGATAAGGGTAAATATGTAGGTACTTTAACAGAAGGCGATATCCTATGGTACATACAAGAAAAATTAAATAAAAATAATTTAAATTTAGAAAATATATATATAACTCCTTTAAAACAGATATCAAGAAAAGTTAAAAATTCTCCCGTGAAAATTAATTCAAACATTGAAAACTTAATTACACTTTCTATATCTCAAAATTTTGTACCTGTTGTAGATGATGAAAATACCTTTATAGGTATAATAAAAAGAAGTATTATAATTAACTTTTGCTATGAAGAATTAAAAACTACTAAGGAATGTATATAAAAAAGCTCGCTAATATGCGAGCTTTTTTATATACATTTATTTTGCTTTTACATTTGTCCATACTTTATCATATTCTTTTATAAAGTTACCTAGGTCTATAAATACTTCACTTTTTTTTATAACTTCATCACTTGGATAAGCCGTAGGATTTTCTATGATTTCTTTAGGTAATAATTTTTGCGCTTCCTTATTGGGAGTTGAATATCCTATGTATTCTACATTCTTTTTAGATATTTCAGCTTCAGTCATAAAATTAATAAACATTTCAGCTTCTTTTTTATGTTCGCTTCCCTTAGGAATTACCATATTATCAAACCATAGGTTAGTTCCTTCTTTAGGAATAACATATTCTAAATTCTCGTTATTTTCCATCATGGTTAAGGCATCTCCTGACCAAACTACAGCTATAGCGGCCTCTCCTTCTACCATCTGGTCTTTAACTTCATCACCAACATAAGCATATACTAATGGTTTTTGTTTCATTAGTTCTTCTTTTGCTTTGTTTAGCTCATTTGTATTCTTGGAATTTACAGAATAACCTAGTTTTTTTAGAGCAATTCCAATAGAATCTCTTTGACTATCTAACATAAGTATTTGACCTTTATATTTAGGATTCCAAATATCATTCCAACTTGTAATCTCGTCTTTTATCATTTTAGTATTATATATTATACCTAATGTTCCCCACATATAAGGAACTGAATATTCATTGTTAGGATCAAAAGGCAAGTGTTTAAATCTACTATCTATTTGTGCATAATTTTTTATATTATTAAAATCAATTTTTTCTAGTAACCCTTCATTCACCATTTTAGTTATCATATAATCAGATGGAATGGCTAAATCATATTGTCCAGGGGAATTTTTTAATTTCACGTACATCTCTTCATTCGTTGCGAACTCATTATATCTAACCTTTATATTAGTTCTATTTTCAAATTCTTTGATTAAATCTTTATCCATATAATCTCCCCAATTATATATCCTAAGCTCTTTTTTCTTACTACCACAACCTAATGGAAGTAATATTATAGTACTAAGTAAGACCATTCCTAAAATACAGGATAAAAACTTTTTCATCTAATTTTTTTCTCCCTTCAAACTCTTCTTATTAATTACTAATAACAGTATAAGAACTGTTAAAAACATTAGTGTAGACAATGCATTAATTTTAGGGTTTATTCCCTTTCTAGCCATAGAATAAATATTAATTGAAAGATTTGATACTCCAGAACCTGTATTAAAGAAACTTATTACGAAATCATCAATAGATAATGTAAATGCTATTAATGCCCCTGATATTATCCCTTCTTTAATTTCTGGTAAAATTACTTTTCTTAATGCATATAAAGGTGTAGCACCTAAATCTAGAGCAGCCTCTAATATATTTTTAGGAAGTTGTTTTAATTTAGGCATAATGGCAAGTACTACATAAGGAGTACAAAAACTTATATGAGCTAAGAGCATAGTTAAAAAGCCCTTCTCTATTCTCATTAAATTAAATAACAACATAAGTCCTACAGCAGTTACTATGTCAGGATTTAAAACTGGTAAATAGTTTAAATTTAGTAATAACTTTTTCATATGTATTGAGGAGTTATGAATGCCGATAGCTGCAAAGGTTCCCAAAATAGTAGAAATTAAAGCAGCAAGCAATGCTATAAGTATGGTGTAGTATAATGCTTTTAATATCTGCGTATCATTAAATAAACCTACATACCACTTTAAAGTAAAACCACTCCATCGTACTCTTGACTTAGAATTGTTAAAAGAAAAAATTATTAATACCAGTATAGGGGCATATAAAAATAAGTATACAAGAAAACTATATAATTTCTTCATAAAAGACTTTACCATAATCCGCTACCCCCACTTTCTTCTCTATCATATTTAGATACAAATCTCATGGAAAATAAAATTAGTATCATCATTATAATGGATACTGCAGAACCAAAGTTCCAATCTCCCACTACTAGGAATTGCTGTTCTATTAAATTTCCAATAAGCATATACTGTCCTCCACCAAGTAGTCTTGATATAACAAAGGTAGTTACAGCAGGCATAAAAACCATAGTTATTCCTGAAACAACTCCAGATAAACTTAGTGGGAAAATAATTTTAGTAAATACAATAAAGCTATTAGCCCCTAAATCTTTAGCAGCCTCTATCAAATTTTTATCCATTTTATTTAATACAGTGTATATAGGGAGTACCATAAAGGGTAAAAAGTTATACACCATACCTAATAATACCGCACTATCATTGTATAATAGGTCTAAACTTTTAAATCCAATTAAATTCAAGAAGGAATTTATAAATCCATTCTTCCCTAGAATAGCCATCCATGCATAAGTTCTTAATAAGAAATTCATCCACATTGGTAAAACTAATAGGAGAATTAATATGTTCTTTTTTCTATTAGGTAATGTAGTTAGTATGTATGCCATAGGATAGCCTATTATAAGACATAATAATGTAGAAATAAGTGCAAGTTTAATTGAACGTATTAAAATATTTATATATAAAGGATCTAAAAAGTTTTTATAATGTGATAAAGTAAATGTAAAACTTCTACCATCAATACTAAAACTGAAAAAAGCTATCAATAGTAGTGGAAATACTATAAATATAACATTCCAAATTATATAAGGATAAGAAGTGTATTTTTTCATTTATATCTCCTCTTTTTCAGCTTTCATTATATGTATATCGTCTGGATATATATCAAGGCCTATTGTATTTCCAATCTCTACATGTTTTGTATTATGTAAAAGCCACGCATAATCTTCATCACCCTTAACAACTATTTCATAATGTACACCCTTGAAGGTTACAGATTCTACTATACCTTTTAACTTTCCTTTATCACTATCTACAATTTTAATATCTTCTGGTCTTATAACTACTTGAACTTCTTTATTTGAATTTGGTCTTTTATCAACACATTTAAATTTAACATTGAAAAATTCTACTAGATAATCTTCTTCCATTACGGCAGGGATTATATTTGATTCTCCTATAAACTTCGCAACAAAGGAGTTTTTAGGTTCGTTATATATATCTTCTGGTACACCCATTTGTTGAATTATACCCTTATCCATAACTATTATTTTATCAGACATGGTAAGTGCTTCTTCCTGGTCATGTGTTACATATATAAAAGTTATACCTATCTCTTGTTGCATATGTTTTAATTCTATCTGCATTTCTTTTCTTAGTTTCAAATCTAATGCGCCTAGAGGCTCATCTAGAAGCAATACTTTTGGTTCATTGACTAACGCTCTTGCAATGGCTATTCGTTGCTGCTGTCCTCCACTTAAAGAGGTTATCTTTCTTTTTTCATATCCTTCTAGATTTACTAACCTTAACATTTTTTTTATTCTTTTTTCTATTTCATCTTTATGTAGCTTTTTAATTTTAAGTCCAAATGCGATATTTTCATATACGTTCATATGTGGGAACAAAGCATACTTCTGAAATACAGTATTTATCTGTCTTTCATACGGTGGTGTGTTGTTTATTTCTTTTCCCTCAAATATAATATTCCCTAATGTAGGTGTTTCAAATCCTCCTATCATTCTAAGTGTTGTAGTCTTACCACATCCACTTGGTCCTAATAAGGTTAAAAACTCATTTTTCTTAACGACAAAATTAATATCTTTTAATATCTGTACACCGTCATATTCTTTAGAGATTCCATTAATTTCGATTATATTTTCATCCATTGGCTTCACCCCTACTAATATTATTAAAGATTTATTATACTTTTAAAATAAACCACCTTTAATTCTATAAAAAAAAACTAATAAATTCAATCTTTCTTTTTAAATTTTTTAATTTTCCTGTTTTTCTTGTTATTTTATATAAATAAACTAATTTATCACATAATTCTTTTATTATACTCCTATATTTATAGTATATATATTTTTTATATTTATACATTGATTAAAATGCATATATTTGCTAATATAATTTTGAATACTTATGAAAGAGGTGTTTTATATGGCAACTACTTATTCTTTTGATATAGTATCAGAGGTTGATCTTCAAGAAGTAGATAATGCAATCAATCAAGCTGTAAGAGAAATTACTAATAGATATGACTTTAAAGGATGTACAGCTAATATTGAGAGAACTGAAGAAGAAATAAAAGTTCATGGTGAAGATGAGTATAAGTTAAATGCAATGAAAGATATACTAGATGCAAAACTAATAAAAAGAGGACTATCTGTAAAAGCCTTAGATTATGGTAAAATTGAAAATGCTTCCATGGGAACTTTAAGACAAGTAGCAAAAATAGTTAAGGGGATTTCTAAGGATAAAGCAAAAGCTGTAGTTTCAGACATTAAGGAAAGTAAATTAAAAGTTCAAACTCAAATTATGGATAACCAAATTAGGGTCCAAGGTAAGGATAAAGATTCCCTTCAACAAGTCATATCTATGTTAAAAGGTAATGACTACGGAATAGATCTTCAATTTATAAATTATAGGTAAAAAATAAAAGTATTCACTATTAAGTGAATACTTTTATTTTTATTTATCAAATAGACCTCCAGTTTTCTTAGTTCTTTTAGCCCCCATTACATAACCAATAGATTTATCTGGTCTATTTTTTTTAGAATTGTTATTACCCTTATTCTTTTTAGCTTCAATTAACTCTTTCATCTTATTTATAGTATTTTTATCCATGAAAAAACTCCTTATTAATTTCTTATTAATTATTATTTTACGAGTTTTTCTTTATTTTAGTCAAGCATTATTCTTGAATTATATCTACTTTCTTACCTTCTAAAGTTTTATTCATATTTCTAATAGCACACATTTTTCCACACATAGTACATGTGTCATTATGCTGGGGTTTAGATTCATTTCTATATTTTCTAGCCTTCTCTGGATTTATAGATAAATTAAATTGAGTTTCCCAATCTAAAGTCTTTCTTGCCTGACCCATTTTACTATCCCACTCTTTGGCCTTTTTTATCCCTTTAGCTAAATCTCCAGCATGAGCAGCTATTTTAGTGGCTATAATACCTTCTATCATATCATCTAAATTGGGAAGTCTTAAATGCTCTGCAGGAGTAACGTAGCATAAGAAGTCCGCTCCATAGGATGAGGCCATGGCACCTCCTATAGCACTAGTAATATGATCATATCCAGGAGCAATATCTGTAACAATAGGTCCTAAGACATAAAATGGTGCATCAAAACAAAACTTTTTCTCTAGTAGAACATTTGTTTCTATTTCGTTTATAGGTATATGACCTGGACCTTCTACTATTACTTGAACGTTTTTCTCTCTAGCTCTTTTCACAAGTTCTCCTAAAACCATAAGCTCTTCTATTTGTATATGATCTGTAGCATCATCAATGCATCCTGGTCTACAGGCGTCTCCTAAACTTACAGTAACATCATGTTTATAGCATATATCTAATATCTTGTCGTAATACTCATACAAAGGATTTTCTGCATTGTTATAATTCATCCAGGCAAATATTAAAGTTCCCCCTCTAGAAACTAAGTTTAATGTCCTTGGGAACTTTTTTAGTGTATCTAAGGACTTTTTAGTAACACCAGCGTGAATAGTCATAAAATCTACACCATCTTCTGCGTGAGCTTCTATAACTTCTAAAAGGTTTTCTAAGGTAAGTTCGTGTAGTTCTTTATTATGAAAACCTAATGCATCATACATAGGAACTGTTCCTATCATAGATGGAGATTTTTCTATAAGTTTTTTTCTAAAGGTTTTAGTTTCACCATAGCAACTTAAATCCATTATAGCTTCTGCTTTCATTTCTATAGCTTTTCTAACTTTTTTCATTTCCATGTCTATGTTAGAGCAGTCTTTTGAAATACCTAAATTAACATTTATTTTAGTAGACATACCCTTTCCTATACCATATGGATGAATATTTTTATGATTTTTATTGCAAGGTATTACAACACTTCCTTTTCTAATATTTGAAATTAATTCTTGAATCTCAATACCTTCTTCTCTAGCTACTATCTCCATTTCCTTTGTTATAATGCCTAATTTAGCAGCTTCTAGTTGTGTAGAATAATTCATATGTATTTCCCCCTTATAAAAAAATAAAGAGCCTATAAAAGGCCCTCATATGCAGTATAAAATATAAAAATGCTCATAATCATTTTTAATTTAAGTACTTCCCTGCGCTAGTATTATCTAAATCAGGTTATGAGGGTCTGAAATAACATTTCACTCTCAGCCTATTATATAAGCTCCCCTAGCAAATATTAAGTTTTATAATAATATTATAACATTATAGCAGTATCAATAAAAGTAATTTTACTAAACTTCAACATGTATTTTTTATTATATACAAATTATATATAAATTGATTATATATAATAATATTAATTATAATGTTTTGTGAAGATATAAAAATAATAGTATAATATAATAAAAATATATATTACCATACTAGTGAGGTGAAAGTTTTTGAAAAATATTATAATTATAGGAAATGGCTGTGCTGGGTACAATGCAGCTAAAGCTATAAGAGAAAAAGATAAAAATTCAAATATAGTAATTATATCAAATGAAAATTTATTAACTTATTATAGACCATTACTTTCAGATTATTTGAATGAAGATAAAATAGATAGTAAATTTTACTTATCCAAAGACGAGTGGTATGAGGAAAATTCAATTGAATTAAAGTTAGGAATTAATATTGATAAAATAGATACAAAAGAAAAAAAAGTTTATTTTAATAATAATTTTATAGCTTATGATGAATTAATAATAGCTACAGGAAGTAATAATATATTCCCATCCATACCTGGACACGATAAAAAAGGTGTATTTACTTTAAAAGATATGGAAGATTTAAATAATATAAAATCATGGATGAAAACTTGTAAGAAAGTTATCGTTGTAGGTGGTGGAATTCTTGGACTTGAAGCTGCTTGGGAACTAAAACTAGCTGGTTTTAGTGTATCCGTTATAGAGGCTGCTTCACATATAATGAATAAACAATTAGATTCAGAAGCATCCGATATATTAAGAAATTCTTTAGAGGATAAAGGTGTAGAAATATATACAAATACTATGTTAGAGGAAATAAAAGGATTAGAAAAGGTATCTAGTATTAAGCTTTCAAAAAATATAGTCCTAGATGCTGATATGGTTATTTTCTCTGTTGGTATAAAACCAAATATTCCTGTAATAACTGGAAGTTCCATTGAAATAAATAGGGGAATACTTGTAAATAAAAATATGGAGACCAATATTGAAAATGTATATGCCTGTGGTGATGTTTGTGAACTAGAAGGAAGAGTTTACGGAAATTGGCCTGCATCTATACTTATGGGGAAAGTTGCAGGAGCAAATTCTATTGGTGAAAATTTAGCTTTTAAAGGTTATAAGGATTCTATAAATTTCGTAGGTGCAGACCTTAAAGTATTTAGTATAGGTTTTATACCTAATAAAGATTCCATTTCTATGCAATACTTAGATAAAGAAAATAAAATATATAAAAAGGTATTTTTCCAAGATAATATATTAATAGGTGCAATTTTAATTGGGGATATTAAGCCAGCAATGAAATTAATGAAATCTTTAAATAAGTTGTCTTTGGAAGAATTTATTCAAGAATATAAAGAATTTATTTCTTAATATAAACTTTTTAAAATAGTAAAAGTGGGAAATCCCACTTTTACTATTTTTCATATTTTTTTATTATATCAAAATTCCATCTACAAAACTCTTCTAAACTAAATTCTTCATTATCTCTTACATATGTGCAAATCTCATCACCAATTGGTGATACCCATTTTTCATAATCTATGCCTTCTAAACCATTTATTATACCAATGATACTTGCTATTTGGGCTGCATTACAATCCACATCTTGTCCTTCCATGGAGATTATATTCATTGTCTTATCAAAATCTAAGTTTCCAAACCAAAGGGCAATTACTTCTGCTGCTGCATTAGGGTATGCATGAATCCAATTATAAGTTTTATATTTTTCTTCACATATACTCCAACATTCTTGCCAGGATTCTTTTTCCATACATAATTCTAAAGCATGATTTACTACTGAGTAATATTCACTATCACTTGGTATAGTATTTACTGCAAGTTTTAAGATCTCTTTTATATCATTTTCAACAAAAGCAAGAGAAGTCATTACAGCATTAAATATTTCTCCCATAATACCATTATTATGATGTGATACCTCTCCATCATAATAAGCTAACTTTGCAGCCATATATGGATCTCCAGGTGCAACAAATCCACATACTACACCTCTCATTTGAGCTCCTATCCACTCTCTATATGGATTATTCAAATAACCACTATATGGTGGAAATATTCCCATTCTTATATTTTTTAGTGCAATATCTTCTGCAGACCAACCTGAAGGAATCAATCCTACCCATTCCTTAGCAATATCCTTAGACTTAATACTATAGCCTTTCTTTTCAAAAGCTTTTAGAAAAGCAATTTCATAGGTAATATCATCATTAAATGTATTAGGTTTTCTTACATATTCATTTATTTCTCCAAACTTATTTTTAAGTTGTTCAGAAGTATAACCTTCTATAGCAGTACCTAATGCCCCTGCACATATCTGATATACCCACGCTGCTTTTAATTTATTATAAAATTTGTTATCAATATTAACTTTGGGATATTTAGGGAAATCTATTTCTTTTTCATATTCTAAAAAATTCTCATAAACCTTAAATTTCCAATATGGATTATCTTCATCTTTTTCTGCGTTGTTTAATTCATAAAAAATTTCAGCAGTTATTTGATGTAATAAATACATATTATTATTTTTTAAAGCCTCTAAACCTTTTTCGAAAAGTATTTCAGCTTCTTGAACCTTATAACCCATATTTTCTACGGATTGAATTGCACCGATTAAAACTTTTTCTGGTGCATAGGAACCAGGTACGTGGCTATCCCATAATAATCTTATTTTACCGTCTTCATCGATTAGTGTCTTTTTATAAGAATCCCAAGTCTGTTCTTCCTCATCTAAAATCTTAGGTATTGCATTTTTTCTAAGTGTAAGTTCATATTCCCAAGCTTTCATTAGTTAACTCCCCTTTATTCTATTGTTTTTATAACCTCAATTCCATTAGCTATCATGCTATTTAAAAATAAAATATTTGAAATATCGTCATTGTGACCATTAGCGCTAAAAGTATCCACCATATTTACAGGAACAATAACTCTAGAATTCCTGTTATGCTCATTAAAATAAGTTTTTAAGGTTAAGGCAAACTGATATATACATATGTCAGTACACCCTCCTACAACTACATAATTATTGAATTCATTCTCTTTTCCGAAATGTTTTTTTAGAACCTCTTCAGGATTATATGATAAAAAAGCATTAGTAGAATTTTTTTCTAATTGAATTATAGAGTTTATGTTCTTTAGTTCTGAAATTAACTCACACTCTTCAGTACCTACTACACAGTGTGTAGGATATGAATCGAATTCTATAGAACTTTTCTCATGGCTATCTTTATATGCAAGAATAGGGTAATTATTATGATGGAACTTAGTACTTATATCCACTATATTAGGAATAAGATTTTCCATATTTTTTGAATACAAGTTTCCACCTTTAGAAAAACCATTTATCATATCTATAATAACTAATACTGTATTACTAGGTAAATTGTTTACAGATATAACTTTTTCATAAGCTTTATCTATATTATCTACAATGATTTTAAATTCTTCTTGAAAGCCCTCATAACTTAATAAATTCCTATTTAATATCATATACCTCATCCCCTTTCTATTAAATTATAACTTGATTATAAATTCGGAATATTTACTTGTCAATGAAAGTATATCTTTTTCTAATTTCTGATAATATTTTGTATATATCTTAAGGTTTCTTCTCTCCTACTTTCTAAAATTTTTACATCTCTTAAATCCTTAACGTTTAAATTTTTGTATTGTTTCTTATCTATGAGAGGAATAAGATACATCTTTTTGTTTTTTTCATATATAGTCAAGGGAATATACTCTAAGTCTGAAACTTTATATTCGTTTTTGCTTTTTTCTAGTTTAAGTTTTATTAAGTAATTAACTTCATATTTATTAGCATTATAGATATTGTTCATAGATAAGAAGTTAGAATTATTATTTAACCGCATGGTGTTTTTTTCTTTATTTACTTCTATAAAATTATTATTATTATAGTTTATAATATAGTTATTTTCTTTTTTATTCAATATAGATATTATTTCATTTGCCTTATGTTTTGGTATGCTATTATCGTTAATCATAGTAAAAATAATTTCAGCTTTTTTTTCTTTTAAGCATTCTATGTCTTTATCTATTTTTTTAGAGCATGCTGCTATATCATTTACATTTAAAGAAGAAATATGATTATAAAGATTAGTGTTTGAAACATCTTCAGTTAGATTATAATCTACAAAACCTACATTTACTCCATCTATATTAATAATTTTATATTCTTTATCTGTCAAGTTATCTTTTAATCCTAGAACGTTTAATTTACTGTTTTTTAAAACATCTAAACTTTCAAAAAGAGCTTTATTTCCCTTATTAAAAACATTTTCAACATTAGTATTAATTATATCTACTCCTATATTATTTAAAGCATTGGTAAATTCTGAAGAAGTAGTATTTTTTAATAAACTTTCACTTAAATTAAATATAGATATAGTTTTCTTCATACTTTTTTTCATATATGATAAAAATTCATCCATGCTCTGATTGTATTTAAGTAGTCTTTTATGTATACTTTTATCAATTTTTATATTCCCACCAATAATTATTTCTATATTATTGGAATTGGAATCTTTATTTGATACTAAAAGATTTTTATCCAATTTTATAGATGAACTTTGGGCATCTTTAGGAGAAAGGCTTAAATTATTTAATTCAGTAGCTTTAAATAAACTTATACTCAAAATTGATATCATGAAAGTTATGGCCATCATATATAATAATCTTTTTTTCTTTTTTATCTTTTTATTCACCTTCACCACTCCTTATAATTTACATATAATGTATTATACAACAACTGTTAATATATGTAAACACAAAGTGATGAGTAGTTTTATATTTAAACTTATTAAAAAATAAATTATTATACTTAATAATGCAATAAAAAATACTATATCACTTAGTGTAAAAGGTGAACATTACCTCTTGACATAACTATAATTTAGTTATAAAATAGTTTATAAATTTTATATTTTATAAACTATGAAGAGAAGAGTAGATATTTATTAAAGTTTCAGCGAGCCAATGAGAGTGTGAGATTGGTACTAAGATTTATATTGAAGAACATCTCTGAGTTTCTAACCGAACTTGTTAAAATAGTAGGCTTAGACGGAGCCTTACCGTTACATTAAGGACAGTATCAAATTAAAGTATAACATTTCGTACTGATTAATAAGTGAGTCTTTTGACTAATTAGGGTGGTACCGCGAATTCACAACCTTTCGTCCCTGCGAGGATGAGGGGTTTTTTTATTTTCATTTACAAAAGATATTATTTAATGAAGGAGAGATTTAAATGGTGGATTTAGAAAAATTGGAATTAACTTTTAAGAAAACTACAAGAGATATAAAAACTACAGAAATTAATATTAAAAGAATTAAAGATTTTTTTGAAAATAAATTAGCAAAGGAATTAAATTTAATAAGGGTATCAGCTCCTCTATTTGTTAAAAAAAATAGTGGTATGAATGATAATCTTAATGGATACGAAAGACCTGTATCCTTTGATGCTAAAAATATTAACGACAATCTAGAAATTGTTCAATCTTTAGCTAAATGGAAAAGAATGGCCTTAGCAGCTTATAACTTCAATATAAATGAAGGTTTATATACAGATATGAATGCTATAAGAAGAGATGAGGATTTAGATAAAATACATTCATTTTATGTAGATCAATGGGATTGGGAAAAAATAATTTCAAAAGAAAATAGGACATTAGATACTTTGAAAGTTACTGTAAATTCTATATATAAGGTTTTTAAAGAAACAGAAGAATATATTCAAACATTTGTTGATGGATACAAAAAAGTATTGCCAGATTCTATATTCTTTATTACATCTCAAGAACTAGAAGATATGTATCCAGAACTTACCCCAAAAGAAAGAGAAAATAAAATTGCCTATGAGAAAAAAGCAGTATTTTTAATGAAAATAGGTGATATTTTAAATAGTGGCAAAAAACATGATGGACGTTCACCAGATTATGATGATTGGAACTTAAATGGAGATATATTATTTTGGTATCCTGAATTGGAGTCTGTCTTAGAGGTTTCATCAATGGGTATTAGAGTAGATGAAAAATCTTTAATGGAACAACTACAAAAAAGCAATTTAACTGATAGAAAAGAATTACCTTATCATAAGGCATTACTTCAGGGTAAGTTACCATATACAATTGGTGGCGGTATTGGTCAATCAAGAATATGTATGTTCTTCTTAAAGAAAAAACATATAGGTGAAGTTCAATGCTCTATTTGGGATGAAGAAACTCTATGCCTTTGCCAAAAAGACGGAATAGACTTACTATAAAACAAAAAATCATAAACATTAAATTGTTTATGATTTTTTCTAAATATGTACAAATTAATTACTAAATAAAATTTATCAATAATAATATTTACTCTTTTTAGATAAGATATTAGTATAGTTATTTATATGTTTTATAAAATCATTTTTAATAAAGTATTGAGTTTTTTATCTATGTTCTATATAATAATTATTAATATCCTTAACTATAATTTCCATGGAAATAAATGCAATCAATGTTTTAATATACGATGAATATAAAGGAGTGGATTTATAATGTCTAAAAAAATAGCAGCTTTCTTTGATATAGATGGTACTTTATACAGGGAAGGATTAATAACGGAGGTATTTAAAAAACTGATTAAGAGTGAAATAATAGAAAATTCTAGATGGTATAATGAAGTTAGACCATATTATATAAAATGGGATCGTAGACAAGGTAACTATGATAATTATCTATTAAAAATGGCTGATATTTATACTGAGGCCATTAAAGGACTTCATCAATCACAGGTAGACTTCATTGCAGATTTGGTAATAAAACAAAAGGGCGATAGAGTTTATACTTATACTCGAGATAGCATAAAATATCATAAAGATAATGGACATTTAGTTATAGCAATATCTGGTAGTCCCATAGAACTTGTAACTTATATGAGCCGTAAGTATGGGTTTACAGATTTTATTGGAAGTGTATACGAAATAGATCATAATAATAAATATACTGGAAATATTAGACCTATGTGGGATAGTTCAAACAAGCAGAAAGCTATAGCTTATTTTTGTGAAAAGTATGGTATAGATCTTTCAAAAAGTTTTGCCTATGGGGATACTTCTGGAGATTTTACTATGTTAAAATCAGTTGGAAATCCTGTAACTATAAATCCTACTAAAGAACTTTTATCGAAAATAATGGATTGTAGCGAAATAAAAGAAAAGATTAAAATCATAGTTGAAAGAAAAGATGTTGTTTACAACTTAAAACCGGAAAATATAGAATTTTAAAAGACAGCCAATATGGCTGTCTTTTTATTAATATATCCCCTGTGAATGCATTGCTTCAGCAACTTTAACAAAACCTGCTATGTTAGCGCCTGCAACTAAGTTATATCCTAATCCATAACTTTCAGCAGAGTTTTTAGCATTATCATGAATGTTTCTCATTATATGATATAGTTTAGAATCCACCTCTTCATATGTCCAAGATAATCTCATACTATTTTGTGACATTTCTAAAGCTGATACAGCTACTCCTCCAGCATTAGCAGCCTTTGCAGGACCAACTATTACTCCATTCTCTAAAAAATATTGAATGGCTTCATTTGTGCAAGGCATATTGGCAGCTTCACATACAAATCTAACATTGTTTTGCACTATTTGCTTAGCATGTTCTAAATGAATATCATTTTGTGTTGCACATGGTATTATAATATCAACATTAGTTGCCCAAGGTTTTTCGCCTTTAAAAAACTGAACTCCGAATTTATCTGCATAATCTTGCACCCTATCTCTGCCAGAATCCCTCATTTCTACTAAGTAGTTTATTTTTTCTTCAGTTATTATACCATCTTTATCATAAATATATCCATCTGGACCTGAAAGTGTAACAACCTTACCTCCAAGTTCAGCAACCTTTTTACACACCCCCCAAGCAACATTACCGAACCCTGAAATTGCAACAGTCTTTCCTTTAATATCTTCTCCTTCATGATGTAACATTTCTTGGCAAAAATAACTTACTCCAAAACCTGTGGCTTCAGGCCTTATTAAACTTCCACCGTAAGATAACCCCTTACCAGTTAAAACTCCATTTTGAAATGCTCCTCTTAACCTTCTATAGTATCCGTAAAGGTATCCTATTTCTCTTGTACCTACTCCAATATCTCCAGCTGGAATATCGACATCTGGACCTATATGTCTATATAGTTCAGTCATAAAGCTTTCACAGAATCTTCTTATTTCTGAATCAGACTTTCCTCTAGGATCAAAATCTGAACCACCTTTTCCTCCTCCAATTGGGAGACCAGTTAATGAGTTTTTAAGAATTTGTTCAAAACCTAAAAACTTTATTATGCCTAAATATACTGATGGATGAAATCTTAACCCACCTTTATAAGGTCCTACAGATCCGTTAAATTGAACCCTAAAGCCACGATTCACGTGCACATTTCCTTCATCATCAACCCAAGGCACCTTAAACATAATTTGTCTTTCAGGCTCACAAAATCTTTCTAATAGGTTTTCTTTAATGTATTCTGGGTGCTTATCCAAAACAGGAGTTAAAGACATTAAAACTTCTTCCACTGCTTGAATAAATTCAAGTTCACAAACATTTCTTTTTTTTACATTCTCAATTACTTTGGAAATATACGCTTTTGAATCCAAGTTTTCTTGATTCATGATAAAACCTCCTAAGGCACAGAAAAATTTTAATTTAATAAATATAAAAAACTAGTATTTATATTTACTAGTTTTTTTATATTCTATACTTATATAACATTTCCTTCTAAAGGTAACAAAAAACATTTAAACACTACTATGTTTTGCATTATGTTATATTAATATTCATTTTTTTTATCTTTATAGGAGTATACGCCATATTCTTGCCAGATATCTTCTAAGTCAGTAAAGGTCTTTGAGATTTTCTCTTTTTCTCTTAATCCAACAGCAATTATCAATGCGTTAATAATACTAAGTGGTGCAACTAATGAATCAACAAATGATGCCATGTTACTTTGAGCAATCAATGTTAAATCAGCTTTAGATGCAAGTGGTGAAAGAAGGCTGTCAGTTATAGCTACAACCTTTGCATTTCTACTTTGAGCAAAATTTAAAGCTTCAATTGTTCTAGTAGCATACCTTGGAAATCCTATACCAATTACTAAATCTTCATCAGATACATTTAGCATTTGTTCAAAGATATCGCTTACACCATAAGCTACTACTTTAACATTATCTAGTATTAAACTTAGGTAAAACCCTAGAAATTCTGCAATGGCACTAGAACTTCTAAGACCGATTATATATACAGTCTTAGATTTAAATAAAGAGTCCACTACAGTATCAAAGGTTTTGTGATTTATTTTTTCGAGAGTTGCTCTTATGTTTTCCATGTCGGATTTTAAAACACCTTTTAAAGCGTTTTCTTGTGTAATATAATCATTGGAAAGTTCTATTCTTTGTACTGTTGTAAGTTTATTTTTAATCATTTCTTGTAATGCTTTTTGAAGTTTTGGATATCCACTAAACCCTAATTCATTTGCAAATCTTACCACAGTAGACTCGCTTACTCCAACACTTATCCCAAGTTTTGCAGCAGTCATAAAAGCAGCTTTATCATAATGCTTTAAAATATATTCTGCAATCAACTTTTGTCCTTTACTTAACCTTGGAAATTTAACTTGTATAATTCTCATTAAATCTTTATCTTTCATAACTTTCATCAAATCCTTATTTTGTTCCATATAAATTACCCCTCTTTTATATTTCGCAATAAATATTTCAATATATTAAAACATGAAATATTATCTTCATTTTATCATTATTTGAAATTTATATCAACATAAATTTCATTTTACTTTTTTTCAATGACTATTAAAAGAGGTGCAGACTCACTTCTATTTAAAAACGTGTGTAAAGTTATAGCATATTTTGACTTATCTAAAGATTGTAAAAAAGGAAGTAGAATTTCTTCTTCCTGTTTCCCTGCCTTATGTCCTATATAAAGACATATACTAATTATTCCCTTAGAATTTAAATTACCCAGTGCTTGTTTTATACTCTCTAAACTAAATTCAGCTTTTGTAGTTATAGTTTTATCACCACCTGGTAAAAAACCTAAGTTATACATAAAACAATCTGCCTTTATATGACCTAAGTATTCTTTTATTTTACTATGAGAATCTTCTATTAATATTACATTAGAGATATTTTTATTCTTGTAATTATCAATAGCACTTTTTTGAATATCAAAAGAGTATACTGTTTTAAAAGTTTTACATAAGAAATCTGTATCATACCCATTTCCTAGTGTACAATCTACTGCTACATTAAAATTAGTACAATAATTTTTTATTATATCTTGTGCCATAAGGCTAACATCTTTTGCATACAAAAACATTAAGATTCCTCCTATAAGCTTCTTATATATTCTAATTCTTTATAGGTTAGATTTCTCCATTTTCCTTCTTTTAAATCACCTATCACTATATCACCTATGGATATTCTTTTCAAAGTTATTACTGGATGCCCTATAGAATCACACATTCTTCTTATTTGTCTATTTTTACCTTCATGTATTTTTATCTCTACTGTGCAATCATTCTCTCTTTTGTTTAAAATCCTAAGTTTACTTTTAGCCGTAATATATCCACCAATATCCACTCCATTTTCAAAAGTTTTTATCTCATCTTTTGTAGGAATCCCTTTTATTTTAGCTATATAAGTTTTATCAACTTCTCTTCTTGGATGAATGATTTTATTATATATATCTCCATCATTGGTAAGTAACAATATACCAGATGTCATATAATCAAGTCTTCCTATAGGGTAAATTCTTTCTTTTACGTTTACTAAATCTAATACAGTATTTCTATCCTTTTCATCTTTTACTGTTGTAACATATTTTATAGGTTTATTTAACATGATATACACTTTGTTTTCTTCTTTTTTAATTACTTTATTATCAACTTCTATTATATCTTTTATAGGATCTACTTTTACCCCTAGTTCTTTCTCAAGTAATCCGTTAACTTTTACTCTTCCCTCTAATATAATGAATTCACATTTTCTTCTTGAAGCTATTCCACATTCCGCCATATACTTTTGTAGTCTTTCCAAATAAATCACCTTTTCTAATTTATATTTACACAATTTATATAATACAACAAAATAAAAAAAACATGAAGGATAATCCTCATGTTTTTTATTTTATTAGTATTATTTTGTTTGAACAATAAATTTAATAGCTGTTCTTTCCTCTCCGTCAATTTCTATATCCGTAAAAGCAGGTACACACACAAGATCCATACCACTCGGTGCTACGAATCCTCTTGCTATAGCTATAGCTTTAACAGCTTGATTAATTGCACCTGCACCAATAGCTTGAATTTCTGCAATTTTGCTTTCTCTTACAACCCCTGCTAAGGCACCTGCAACAGAATTAGGATTTGACTTTGCTGAAACTTTTAATATTTCCATAGTATACCTCCTACTAGTTCATTACTATATAAATTTCTTTCTTCTTATAATATTCTACAAATAGAAAAAAAATCCTTTTATTTTGAGCTTAAAAAACTCATTTTAAAAGGATTTTTACATATTTAACATTTTATTCATATATATTTATTTAGCATATTCTACAGCTCTAGTTTCTCTTATTACATTTACTTTTATTTGTCCTGGATACTCTAATTCATTTTCAATTCTTTTTATGATATTTCTAGCCATCTCAATTGCAGTAGCGTCATCTACCACTTCTGGTTTAACCATTATTCTTACTTCTCTTCCGGCTTGAATTGCAAAAGATTTTTCTACTCCTTCATAGGAATTAGCTATTTCTTCTAACTTTTCAAGTCTCTTAATGTAAGCTTCTAAGGTTTCTCTTCTAGCGCCTGGTCTTGCTGCAGAAATAGCATCTGCTGCTTGAACTAAGATTGCTTCTACAGATTGTGTTTCAACATCCCCGTGATGGGCAGCAATAGCATTTACTACTATAGGTGACTCATGATACTTTTTAGCAATTTCGGCACCAATTAAAGCATGTGGTCCCTCTACTTCATGATCCACAGCTTTACCTATATCGTGAAGTAAGCCTACTCTTTTTGCTATAGATGGATCTAAACCTAATTCAGATGCCATTATACCACATAAATATGAAACCTCAATTGAATGTTTTAGAACATTTTGACCATAACTTGTTCTGTATTTAAGTCTTCCTAATAATCTTATAAGTTCAGAATGAAGTCCGTGTACTCCCGTTTCAAATGTTGCTTGTTCACCTTCTTCTCTTATTACATTATCAACTTCTTTTTTAGCCTTATCTACCATCTCTTCAATTCTAGCAGGATGTATACGTCCATCAACTATTAATTTCTCAAGAGCTATTTTCGCAACTTCTCTTCTTATAGGATCAAAACCTGAAATTATTACTGCTTCTGGAGTATCATCAATAATTAGATCTATTCCTGTTAAAGTTTCAAGAGTTCTTATATTTCTTCCTTCTCTTCCGATTATTCTACCCTTCATTTCATCGTTTGGAAGGGGAACTACATTGACAGTAGATTCAGCTACATGATCTGCAGCGCATCTTTGAATAGCACACGTAATGATTTCACGAGCCTTTTTATCTGCTTCTTCTTTGGCTTTAGTTTCAACCTCTTTAATCATTATAGCAGCGTCATGTGTTATTTCCTTCTTAATTTCTTCAAGAAGTATTTCTTTAGCTTGTTCAGAACTTAAACTAGATATATTCTCTAATTCAGTTCTTTGTGCTTCGTAAAGTTTACTTATCTCGCCCTCTAAAGCCTCAACTTCTTGTTGCCTGTTATTAAGGGTTTCTTCCTTCTTTTCTAAAGCTATACTTTTTTTATCAAGTAATTCTTCTCTTTGTATGTTTCTTCTTTCTAGCCTTTGAATTTCATTTCTTCTTTCTCTTGATTCTTTTTCTAAATCAGAACGAAGTCTATGGACTTCCTCCTTAGCCTCTAAAAGAGCTTCTTTTTTCTTTGATTCTGCACTTTTCTTTGCTTCCTCAATTATTTTATCTGCGTCTTCTTGTGACTTAACTATGTTCGCTTGAGATATATTTTTTCTTACATAAATTAAAACAAATATACCAATTAATGCAACTATAACAGCTGCAAGTACAAGCATTATTGAACTTTCCATAAAACAACACCTCCTTTTGTAAAAATAATAGCATTTTTAAAAGCTAGAAAAAGGTGTTATATTTAAAAAATTGGTAACAATTGATATACTAAACCAGCATTTATTTTTATTTTATATTACTTTTTTAATTGTGTCAAGCAATTAGGAAATACACCATATTTTTCTTTAAGTTAGCTTTTTAAAACCATATATACTATAATGATCAGTATATTATAATTATAGACTTAATCTTATTTTCCTAAACAAAAAAGCACAATAGAATTTGTGCTTTTTTCATAATTTACATCTATTTTTTTTCTTGTTTTTCCTTTGAAGTGTCATTCTTATCTTGAGTTAAAGCTTTTGCTAAAGGTAGTTCATACTTCTCTCTTACTTTATTTTCAATTTCTAGTGCGACTTGCGGATTATCAATGAGATATTGTTTAGAGTTTTCTCTACCTTGACCTAGTCTTATATCACCGTATGAAAACCAAGCTCCACTTTTTTGAACTATACTATTATCAACACCAGAATCTAATATATTCCCTGCTCTTGAAATACCTTTTCCATACATAATATCAAATTCTGCTTGTTTAAATGGGGGAGCTACTTTATTTTTAACTATTTTTACTCTGGTCCTGTTACCAAGTATCTCGTCTCCTTGTTTTATAGAATCTATTCTTCTAACATCCATTCTCACAGAAGAATAGAATTTCAAAGCTCTTCCTCCAGGAGTTGTTTCAGGATTTCCAAACATTATACCAACTTTTTCTCTTAATTGGTTTATAAATATAGCTACACAATTTGATTTTCTTATTGCACCTGCAAGTTTTCTTAAAGCCTGAGACATTAATCTTGCTTGAAGTCCCACATGTGAGTCACCCATTTCACCTTCTATTTCAGCCTTTGGAACTAGGGCTGCTACAGAGTCCACTACAATTACATCAACAGCTCCTGAACGAACTAAAGCTTCTGCTATTTCTAAAGCTTGCTCTCCTGTATCTGGTTGAGACACAATCAAGTCATCTGATTTTACTCCAAGTGCTTTAGCATATACGGGATCTAATGCATGTTCAGCATCTATAAAAGCTGCAACTCCTCCACTTTTTTGAGTCTCAGCAACTATATGTAATGCTACTGTAGTTTTTCCTGAGGATTCTGGTCCATATATCTCTATGATCCTCCCCCTTGGAACTCCACCTATGCCAAGAGCTATATCTAAGCTTAAGCTACCTGTGGAAACTACATCTATATCTAAGTCTGTCTTTTCACCTAATTTCATTACGGAACCTTTACCAAACTGTTTCTCAATTTGCCCCATTGCCGCTTCTAACGCTTTTAACTTTTCATTATCCATATTAATACCCTTTCGGGTTCACCATCCTTTCATGCTCGAACATTTGTTCTAAACATATTATAACCTAGTTCTTTAATATAGTCAACATGTATTAATAAAAAGTTCCTATTTTTTATATTATAGGAACTTTTTTCTTATTTAAATTATTTACATTTATTTTAAATTTAAACATCTATTTGTTAACTTTAACAACACTTTTGTTTTTTCTGAAATAATCTACTCCAGATAATATCGTTATTACCACTGCTAATAACATAGAAATTTGAGTTAGTACATCTAGTAGTGGTGTTTTATAAGTTAGATTAACTAAGGCTAATATAATCGCTATTATCTGAATAACAGTTTTTATTTTTCCCCACCAGCTGGCTGCAATAACTATCCCCTCAGAAGCAGCTATAGTTCTAAGTCCTGATACTGCAAATTCACGAGCTATAATAATTACAGCTACATATGAATGTATAACGTGAAATTCTACTAAGGAAATTAAAGCAGAAGTAACTAAGAGTTTATCCGCAAGAGGATCCATAAATTTGCCAAAAGTAGTTATTTGATTCCTACTTCTAGCTATATAACCATCTAACTTATCCGTAAGTGATGCTAATATAAATATTACTGTAGCTATAACAGTCCCATATGGAATAGCTTTAATAGCTATGAACATTAAAAATAAAGGAATTAAAAAAATTCTGAGTATAGTAAGTTTATTTGCTAGATTCATTCAATACAACTCCTATTAAATCATATTCTAAGGCTTCTGTAATTTCAACCTTAACAAACTCACCTAAGTTTAGGTTTTTATTACTTTGAAAAATGATTTCTCCATCAATTTCTGGAGCCATTTCATATGTTCTTCCGTAATATGATTCCCCATTAAACCTTTCTACTATTACATTATATACCTTTCCTAATTTATTTTCATTAATTTTTTTAGAAATGTTTTGTTGAATAAGCATAATTTCTGCTTCTCTTATTTCTTTCATTTCTTCACTTATTTGGTTTTCCATATGATACGCTGCTGTATCTTCTTCTCTAGAGTATTTAAATACTCCTAGTTTATCAAACATTATTTCTTCTACAAACTCCTTTAGCTCTGAAAAATCTTGTTCTGTCTCACCTGGAAAACCTACAATTAATGAGGTTCTAAGTATTATATCAGGTATATTTTTTCTTAATTTGTTTATATTATCTTTAATTATTTTTTTTCTTCCTTTTCTTCTCATAGCTTTTAAAATATTATCTGAAATATGCTGAATCGGTATATCTAAGTATTTACAAACTTTTTTATTTACCTTTATTTCTTCTATAAGTTCATCTGTTATTTCTTCTGCATAACAGTACAAAATTCTAATCCATTCTATACCTTCTATTTCTGATAGCTTTCTTAAAAGAACTGGAAGTTTTTTTTCTTTATATATATCTACACCATATCTTGTAGTATCTTGAGCTACTAATATTAATTCATGTACCCCACTTTTAGCTAAATTTTCTGCTTCTTTTAATATATTTTCCATAGTCCTACTTCTATATTTTCCTCTTATTTTAGGAATAGCGCAATAAGAACAAACATTATCACAACCCTCAGAAATCCTTATATAAGCTGTTCCACTTTTAGTTGTTATTATCCTTTCCCCCTCATTTATATTAGAGTCACTATAATTACAGAGATAAACTTTTTCTTTATTTAGGGCCTTTTCTATTATTTCATCTAAATGCTTATAATCATTTACTCCTAAAATACCATCTAACTCTGGCATAAGTTCTAATAACTCTTTTCCATACCTTTGAGTTAAACATCCCGTTGCAAGTAGTATTTTACATTTTTTTTGCTTATAACTTGCCATTTCTAAAATCGTATCAATAGATTCTTGTTTAGATGATTCTATAAAACCACATGTATTTACAATTATAATGTCGGCTTCTTCTGGATTAATGGCTATTTCATAACTTTTACTTAAACTTGCAAGAGCTATTTCACCATCAATTCTATTTTTGTCACATCCTAAATTAATAAATCCAAACTTTAATTTTTCCAATTATGTTCCTCCTAAAGTAATGTAAATTTAGTCCACATAGTTTAATTCGTTTTGTGTTATTAATACGTCTCTTGGTTTGCTTCCATTTCTTCCGGAAATAATTCCTCTTTCTTCCATGCTATCAATAATTCTTGCTGCCCTATTATAACCTATTTTAAATTTTCTTTGCAACATAGAAGTAGATGCATAACCATTTTCAACAACAAAATTTATAGCCTCATTTAATAGGTCATCTACATCTTCTTTATTTTCATCTTCTGATTTTGTTTCTGAAGCTGAATGAATTTGTTCTATTATATCCTCATCATACTCAACTTCATCGATTTGATTTTTTATGAAATTAACTATCTCCTCTACTTCCTTTTCTGAAATAAATGCTCCTTGGATCCTAAGAGGTTTAGATTCTCCTACAGGATAAAAAAGCATGTCTCCTTTTCCAAGTAGCTTTTCTGCACCAGATGTATCTAAT
This sequence comes from Hathewaya histolytica, assembly GCF_901482605.1. Lineage (NCBI taxonomy): Bacteria > Bacillati > Bacillota > Clostridia > Eubacteriales > Clostridiaceae > Hathewaya > Hathewaya histolytica. Next base: position 1,407,912 of record NZ_LR590481.1, read on the forward strand.
ATAGTTCTTGAATCTATTTGACTAGATACTGCAAAAGAAATTCTTGAAGGTATATTAGCTTTTATCATTCCTGTAATGACATCTACAGAAGGTCTTTGAGTTGCAATTACAAGATGCATTCCAGCTGCTCTAGCCATCTGAGCTAATCTTGCTATGTAATCTTCAACATCCTTAGGACAAACCATCATTAAATCTGCAAGCTCATCTATTATTATTACAATATACGGTAATTTTTCTTCTTCTGATAGGCTTCCTATCATTTGATTATAACCCTCTATGTTTCTAACTCCATTCTCTGCAAAAAGATTATATCTTCTAGTCATCTCATTTACAGCCCAGTTTAGAGCTCCAGCTGCTTTTTTAGGTTCTGTAACTACAGGAATTAGAAGATGAGGTATGCCATTATATATACTCAATTCTACTACTTTTGGATCTACTAAAAGTAAGTTAACTTCTTTTGGTGAATATTTGTAAAGGAGGCTTACTATTAAAGTATTAATGCATACACTTTTACCAGATCCCGTTGCCCCAGCTACCAATAAATGTGGCATTTTTGATAGATCTGCTACCACAGAATTTCCTCCAATATCTTTCCCTAAGGCAAAAGAAATTGATTTGTTTGAGTTTATGTATTCCTTTGATTCAATTATTTCTTTTAAAAATACGGCTGTCAAATCTTGATTTGGAACTTCAATTCCAATAGCAGCCTTCCCTGGTATAGGTGCTTCTATACGAATACCTGGTGCAGCTAGGTTTAAAGCTATATCATCAGCTAAGTTTACTATTTTACTTACCTTTACACCGGTCTCAGGCTGTATTTCAAATCGTGTTACAGATGGTCCTTTTGTAACTTGAGTAACTTTTGCATTAACACCAAAACTAGCTAATGTGTCTTGAAGTTTGGTTGCATTACTGAGCAGTTCTTTTTTATCACCTTTTTTTCCCTTTAAAGATATATTTTCTTTTAGCAATCTTAAAGGTGGAGTTACATAATCTATTGAGTCTTTCTTTATTGCATAATTTTTTTCTATTTGAGATGATACATCATCCTCTTTTTCTTTTGCGATTATATCTGTATCTTCCTTACTACCCTCTTTACTAGGGTCATCATATGAATTGGTGGTTTTTAGAAAATCCATGACTTTAATTTTATTTGTACATTCTGCATCTACAGCTATACTTGGTTCTATATCACCTATATTGTCTATTGTATCATCTACAATTTTTATTTTATCTTTTTTAGATTTTTTTTCTTTGCGTATATTTAAGATACTATCTTTTTTATTGCAGATAGTTTTTTTAAAATTAAAAATGCCCTCTCCTATAGAAACATCAAATAACATAATAAAAGTTACTATATAAGTACAAATAAAAATAATATATGAACCAAGTTTTCCTATAAGAGCTTTAAGTGGCCAAACTATAAGATATCCTAAAATTCCACCATGTAAAATATCTTTAGAATCATAAAAGCTAATTAAAACTTCAAATAAGTTTCCACGGCTAGAAGAATTATAATTAATCATTTGGATTAACAGAATAGTATTTATAATTCCTAAAATAATAAAATAAAACTTTTCATTAAATTGTATTTTTCCTTTCTTAATTATAAAACAATTTCCAATGAAAATTAAAATAAATGGTAATACATATGCACCTAGTCCAAAAAAACAAAATAAGATGTTTCTTATAAGTTTCCCCACTATTCCTGGAGATGAACTATCAAAGAAAATAGAACATAAACTAAATAGTATAAGAATTCCTATAGTAATTAATATTATTCCCTTTACTTCTTTATTACCACTTGTTTTTTTAGTTCTTGCCAAAAAAAATCACCTCCATTTTTATTATTTCTACACTAATGATATATTTCCTTTAAAAAAGAATCATAGTTTAACTATGATTCTTTTTTACTAGTTCATTTAGTTTTTCTAAAGCTTCCTTAATTCCACCCACTTCATCAATAAGCCCATAGTCTACTGCTTGTTTTCCAATTAATATAGTTCCCATATCATTTAAAAGGTCCTTAGTCTCTAACATTAACTTATTTAAAGACTCCTTTTTAATATTTGATGTTCTAACTATAAAGTCTGAAATTCTTTCTTGCATTTTATTAAAGTATTCAAAGGTTTGTGGTACACCTATAACTAGACCATTCATTCTTATAGGATGAATTATCATAGTTGCAGAAGGAGAAATAAATGAATATGAAGCAGCAGTAGCAAGTGGAACTCCTATAGAATGTCCTCCACCAATAACAAGGGAAACTGTAGGTTTACTCAAACTTCTAATCATCTCTGATATAGCAAGCCCAGCCTCAACATCTCCGCCTACTGTATTTAATACTGTCAAAATACCTTTTACATTATTATCTCTTTCCATAGATATGAGTAATGGAATTATATGCTCATACTTAGTGGTTTTAGTTTGAGGATTTTGTGCCATATGTCCTTCTATTTGACCTATTATTGGTACTACTTGAATACTATCATCTACCTTTGAAATATTAGTTAATCCCAATTCTTTAATATTTTCTCGCATATCTTCGCCTTGAGTTTCTTCTTCTTTTGAACTATTTCTTAAATCTATCATGTATATTCCTCCTAACTCAAAATTAGTGTTTGCTTTAAGAGGATTTTTATACAAAAGGTATTATAATTTAAACTCTTCATGCAGAGATTTTATTGCATTCTTAACATCATCTTCTCTCACTAGGCACCATATAGTCATGTGAGAATCTGCAGTTTGAAGTACTTCAACTTTTTTTCTTGTAAGTGCTGTTAATATTCTTGCCATAACTCCAGGTTTTCCCTTCATGCCTGAACCTATTATAGAAATTTTACTACATCTGTCTATAATTTCATATTGAAGTTTAAAGTTATTTATTATACTCTCTGTTTTATCTTTATATTCTTGATCCACTGTAAATATCTTCTCTTTTGGAAATACATTTATAAGATCTAAACTTATATTATTTTCAGCGAAAGTGTCAAATAGTTTAAAATAATTTTCATTACAACATTTAACTCTAAATTGGGTCCTTCCATTAATATTAGTTATACCTGTTACAACCTTATTTAAATCAGGTTGATAGAAATCTCCAATTAAGGTTCCTTCGCTTTCACTCATTGTATTTTTTATTAAAAGTGGTATTCCATTTTTCTTAGCTATTTCTACCGCACGAGGATGAATAACTTTTGCACCCTGTTCTGCAAACTGGAATATTTCTTCATAGTTTATTTCCTTTATTAAAGAGGCTTCAGGAACTATTCTAGGGTCAGTTGTCATAATACCATCAACATCTGTATATATAACTACCTTATCGGCTTTTAATGCAGCCCCAAGTAAAGCTGCAGTTACATCACTTCCGCCTCTACCTATTGTAGTTATAAAACCATCTTTAGTTATACCTTGAAATCCAGCTACTACTGGAATTTTTCCATCTTTAATAATATCTAAAATTTTATTTTTATCAACATCTAATATATTAGCATTATTATAATTATTATCTGTTATGATTCCGGCTTGTCCTCCTGATAGGGGTAACGCTTCAATTCCTACATTAAAAAGTTCATTACACATAACTACCGTGCTAATTATTTCGCCACAACTCATTATAGTATCTAATGCTTGTAAATTTTTATTTTTAAATTCTTTGGTTATTAGCGATATTAGAGTATCTGTTGCATAGGGTGATCCTATTCTCCCCATTGCAGATACTACTACTATAGGAATATATCCTTCTTTTATTGCACCTTTTATTTTTTCTACAGTTTTTTTTCTTCTAACCTCGGTAGATACGGAGGTTCCTCCAAACTTTTGTATAATTAGCTTCATTATATCACCTACTATTTACTTATTGTATTCTCGCTCCATGTCAATTATTATAGTTTTTGATCCTATTTTTTTTACACAATCCCATGATACCTCAAAAAAATCATTTTTAGAAAAAAGACTAAAACTATTCTTAGAATTGTTTAATAATAATAATTTTAAATTGCCTTCCTCATCTATTGCAACATCATTATTCCCCAAAAAACTATATTTATCACCATCATTTATATTAATTATTTCATATCTCTCCATTTCACTAAAAAATTTATTATTATCCATAATATACTCCTCCTTATTATATTCTTTAAATTTTATGAATTAAAAAGGCGGAGTATACCTTTGTATATTATATATTATATATTTTCTATTTTAAATGGAAGAGATTTTTTTACTTTTTCATAATCTTTACTCAAAAATGCACCATTAATAATTCCTTTTCTAAAAGTCTCATTTAGAACCTTATCTATTACTACAGAGTTAATTCCATCTATTTTATTTAGTATATCCTCTGGAGTTTTTATTTCATTTAAAATCAAACATGACTTTCCATTGCTAAACATCCTATTAGTGGTACTTTCTAGTGCTAATATATAATTACCCTTTAATTGTTCCTTTGCTTTTTTTAATTTACTCTCAGATAGATTTTCTTTTGAAAATTCATAAAGTTCCTTTTCAATTTCTTTGTAAGCTTCTTTTATATACTCTGAATTTAAGGCAGTATATATATTTACAACACCTGTATTTATTAGAGAAGAACTATATCCATATATCGTATAACACAAACTTAACTCTTCTCTTATTTTTTGAAATAAATTTGAAGACGCTCCACCAGCAAATAAGTTTGTAAGAAGATTTAATGCATACATATCTTCGTGTCCTGTAGGAAGTCCATGGATTCCTAAACTAAAGTGGGTTTGTTCCACGTCTTTATGTCTAAATACATTGTTATTTAGTATTTTAGGTGTAGTATAATTACTCTTTTTACTTGTAGAACTCTCCCAATTGCCAAAAAATTTTTCTATTACATTATATATAGTATCTGTTTTAAAGTTACCACATATAGATATTACAGCATTCTCTGGAACATAATATTTTTTAAAATAATCTAGAATATGTTCTCTACTAAGCCTGTTTAAACTATTATAAGTACCTAAAATAGGCATTGAAATAGGATCTTCTCCCCATATAGCTACATTATGTATATCAGATAATACTTCCTCTGGGCTATCTTCACTCATCTTAATTTCTTCAAATATAACTTTCTTTTCTTTCTCAATATCTTCTGCATCAAATTTACTATTTAATAACATATCTGCTAAAACATCTAGACATAATTCAAGATGATTATCTAAAGCTTTTGTATAAAAGCAAGTAACTTCTTTACTTGTAAAAGCATTTATTTGACCACCGATATCTTCTATGGTTTCGACTATTTCCTTGGATGTTCTATTATATGTCCCCTTAAAGAGCATATGTTCTATAAAATGAGATACACCACTATTTGTGATATTTTCATTTCTTGAACCATTTTCTATCCATAATCCAATACTTATAGATTTTACATAACTTATATTTTCTAATACTACTCGTAGGCCATTTTTTAAAGTAATAACTTCATACATAAAATCACCTCTAAGATATTCTAATATTTATTTATGATAAAAATAAAAAGGCATTTTTATTATGCCCTTCTAAATTATAATTATTATATTTTACTTTTCTTCAGGATTTTCCATAGCATCTTTTCTTGAAAGATTTATTCTTCCCTGACTATCAATTTCCACTACTTTAACTAGGATTTCATCTCCTACAGATACTATGTCTTCAACTTTATTTACTCTTTTATTGTCAAGCTTAGATATATGAACTAAGCCTTCCTTATTAGGAAGTATTTCTACAAAAGCTCCAAAAGCAGCTATTTTAATAACTTTTCCTAAATAAACTTCTCCTTGCTTAACATCCTTTGTTATGGTTTCAATGATTTTGAAAGCTTTGTTTGCAGCTTCCATATCGCTTGACATTATAACAATTGTACCATCATCGTTAGTATCAATAGTAACATTTGTTTCAGCTATAATTTTTTTAATTGTTTTTCCGCCTGCTCCAATAACATCTCTTATTTTTTCAGGATCAACCTTCATAGTTAACATTCTTGGTGCATATGGTGAAAGTTCATTCCTAGCTTCTGGTATACATTCTTTAATCTTTTCTAAAATGTGTAGCCTAGCTTTTTTTGCTCCATAAATAGCATCATGAATAACTTTTTCTGATAATCCCTCTATCTTAGTGTCTACCTGTATTGAAGTTATACCCTCTTCTGTTCCCGCCACTTTAAAATCCATATCACCAAAGAAATCTTCCAAGCCTTGAATATCTGTTAAGACTTTTTCTTCTGTTAAATCTTCGTTAGTTATAAGTCCCATAGCTATACCAGCTGCTGGTCTTTTAATTGGTACACCTGCATCTAATAATGCTAAAGTACTTCCACAAACACTAGCTTGAGATGTAGATCCATTTGAACTTAAAACTTCAGATACTAATCTAATTGTATAAGGAAATTCTTCTTCTGATGGAATTAGAGGCTCTAATGCTCTTTCAGCTAAAGCTCCATGCCCTATTTCCCTTCTTCCTGGACCTCTTAATGGTCTAACCTCTCCAACGCTATAAGCTGGGAAGTTATAGTGATGCATGTACCTTTTAGAACTTTCTTCTCCAAGTCCATCAATTATCTGAACATCTCCTAAGGCACCTAAAGTTGCTACTGTCATAACTTGAGTTAGGCCTCTTCTAAATAAGCCAGTTCCGTGAGTACGTGGTAATATTTTAACGTCGCATTCTATTTGCCTAATTTCATTAAAGCTCCTACCATCTGGTCTTCTATTATCATTTAAAAGCATATTTCTAACAACTTCTTTTTGAATCCTATATGTGATTTCACCTATATCAGAAGAATTTTCATCATATCTCTCTGCAAAATATTCTTGTATTTTAACCTTCACTTCATCCATAGCAAGATTTCTCTGATCTTTATCAGTAATATACATTGCTTCTTTAATTATATCAAAAGCAAAGTCTCTAACTTCTTTTTCTATATCTTCAGATGGAGAATATAGAGAAGGTTGTAATTTTTCTTTACCAAATAACTTCATTGCTTCCTTTTGAAATTTAACTATTTCTTGACAATGTTTAAATCCAAAGTTTATTGCAGCTATCATAGTTTCTTCGTCTACTTCATTAGCACCTGCTTCTATCATCATTACTCTTTTCTCTGTGGCACTAACTACTAAATGAAGTTCACTCTTTTCTCTTTGCTCTGTTGTTGGATTTAATATAAACTCTCCGTCAATTAAACCTACAAGCACATTTCCTACTGGAATTGTAAATGGTAGGGATGACAAGCAAAGTGCTGTTGACGCACCATTCATAGCTAATATTTCTGGTGAATTATCCTGTTCTACAGATAAAACAGTACATACTACTTGAACATCGTTTCTATACCCCTTTGGGAAAAGTGGCCTAATTGGTCTGTCAATTGCTCTTGCACTTAAAATTGCCTTCTCAGAAGGTCTTCCTTCCCTTTTTATAAAACCACCTGGGATTTTTCCAACAGCATAGAGTCTTTCCTCATATTCTACACTAAGAGGAAAGAAATCAATACCTTCCCTTGGTTCCTTAGATCCATTTACGTTTACCATTATAACTGTGTCACCATAACTTATAAAAACAGCAGAATCAGATAGCATTCCTACTCTTCCAGATTCTACTTTAAGTTTTCTACCACCTAAATCCACTTCATGTATATGACTCATTGGCATACCTCCAAAAAACAAAATATATTATTATCTTATCTAATAAATTAAATTTAATTCCTTTTAAAAATTTTTTTTAAAATAATAGAGCGGCTAAGCCGCTCTATTATTTTTATTTTCTTAAACCTAATTTTCCGATTATTGCACGGTATCTTTCAACATCTTGTTTCATAAGATAGTTTAAGAAACCTCTTCTTTGACCAACCATCATTAAAAGACCTCTTCTTGAGTGAAAATCTTTTTTATGAGATTTTAGATGCTCATTTAAATGATTAATTCTGTGAGTTAAAAGTGCAATTTGAACTTCTGGAGAACCTGTATCTCCTTCATGTTTACCGAATTGTTTAATTATTTGTTCTTTAGTTGCCTTATCCATTAAAAACACCTCCAAAAAATATCCCCTTAATCCAAGAAACCGTTGGCAAATCGTTAATCTTAGTATAAGGTTCACAACAATTATAGCAAATAAACATTTAATTGTAAATTATTTTATTTTTTTATTTACTTATAAACATAATTTTCTTTTTTCAGCATAAACTTTATCCTTCTTTAGAACTTCAATAAGTTCATTTAAGGAATCAAATTTTTCTTCATCTCTTATTCGTTCTAAAAAATATACTATAACATCTTCACCATATATTTCTTTATTGAAATCTAATATATATGTCTCAATACTCAAAACTTTACCATTTACTGTAGGATTATATCCTACATCAGTAATTCCCTTAAATATTCTATTGCTATATTTTACTGCTGTATAATATACACCTGTTTTAGGTAATATCTTGTTTTGGTTAAATCTTAGGTTTATAGTTGGAAATCCTAACTTTCTTCCAAGTTTTTTTCCTTCTACTACTGTTCCTTCTATGGCGAATGGTCTACTTAGAAGAATTCTAGCTCTATCTACTTTACCATTACTAATTAAGTTTCTAATATTAGTGCTACTAATTAAGTTTCCCTCATATTCTATAGGTTCACATATGAAAACTTGAAAATTATATTTTTTACTCAAAATCTTTAAAAGCTCTATATTTCCTTCATTTTTGTACCCAAATTTATAGTTAAAGCCTACTACTATACCTTTAACATTGTAACATTTAACTAATTTTTCAACGAATTCTTTTGCTTTTATTTTCATATACTCTTTACTAAATTGGACAAAGTTCAATATATCTATACCCTCTTGCCTTAATATTTCAACTTTTTCCTCATTATTTTGGATAAGCTTAGGCATTTTATCCTTATTTATAATACTCATAGGATGATTTTTAAAAGTATATATCATGCTCTTACAATTATTTTCTCTTGCCAATTTTACCGTTTTTCTAACGAGGTTTAAGTGCCCTCTATGTATTCCATCAAAACTCCCTAAGGCAATATAAGTAAACTCTGAAAGCTTTTCTTTAAAGTTATCTTCTATAATTCTCATTATACTACCCCTATTTCTTAAAATAAACTTTCCAATTTAAAATAATCTTTTTCACGATTACCTAATCCTAAAAACAGTCTATTAATATTATACACCCTGTATAAACCATTTTCCATAATTTTAGAAGTTAACCTTTTATCTTTTATTGGTACTCCATTTATAAATAATTTTTCAAAATAAGTATCTAACTCAACTTTACTAAAATTTTCAAAGATATTTTCTATAGGTATAATATTTTTATTTATAGTATCCAAATCTATCTGTTGCAACTCTATAGCACTATTTAAGTTAAAGTTTCCAGAAGATACTCTTCTTAAATTATATATGTGAGCTCCACAGCCTAGGTTTTCTCCTATATCATAGGCAAGACTTCTTATATATGTACCTTTTGAGCAATTAACCTTAATTTCTATAAAAGGAAGATTTATATCTACTATTTCTAAACTGTATATTTCTACCTCTCTTTTTTTAACTTCAAATTCAACCCCTGCCCTAGCTAGCTCATACATCTTTTTACCATTTAATTTTAAAGCTGAATACTTAGGTGGAGTTTGAAGTATATTTCCTTTAAAGGAATTCAAAACTTTTATAATATCTTGTACTGAAGAATTTATAGGTCTAATGAGTTCTATTTTACCTTCTTTGTCATAAGTATCTGTAGTTTCTCCTAATTTAATTTGCGCGATATATTCCTTATCGTCTTTTATTAAATAGTTTACTGCTTTGGTAGCTTTTCCAATACATATAGGTAAGACCCCTGTAGCTAAGGGGTCTAAAGTACCAGTATGGCCTATTTTTTTTAAGCCTGTAATTTTTTTTAGTTTATTCACAACACCAAAAGATGTAATTCCCTTAGGTTTATCTATTATAATTATTCCACTAACGTTATTCATTATAGTATCTCCCTATCTTATATAATAACTCTGTTTTCACTTCTAAGGCAGGAGAATTTGATATAAAGCCTGCAGCTCTTGTATGACCTCCACCATTATAGCTTTCAGCTATAAGACGTACATCAATAATATTTTTTGATCTCAAGCTCACTTTTGTGCCATCCTCTTTTTCTTTTAATAAAACAACTACTTCTACAGTATCTATTTTCATACCAAAAGTTAGAAGATCTGATGTATCTCCCTCTTCTAAATCAAGTTGATCAAAATAATCTTTTTTAACATATATAAAAGCTACTTTTCCATTAGGAGATAACTCCATATCATCAATCACTTTTCCATACAATTTTATTCTATTAAAACTCTTATTGTCAAATATTATCCTATGGATGTTTGAAAAATCTATGCCTGTTCTTATAAGATCAGCTACTATGTTATGAGTAGTGCTTGTAGTAGAAGAATGTCTAAAGGAACCTGTATCCGTTAGTATTGAAGTATATAAACAAGTTGCTATATTCTTATCTAGCTCTACGCCTGAATTTTTCATTAAAGTGTATATGATTTCTGCAACAGCGGATGCTTCAGTGTTTATATAATTAAGTTTTCCATAATTCTCATTTGATTTATGATGATCTATATTTAGTATACTATACTCTGGACTATAGAAATCCAAATCTGCATTTATTCTTTCAATATTACCACAATCTAAAACAATAATACATTCCGTTCCCTTTAATGGCACTGTAACTTTTCCTGTAATTTCTTCTGAATAAGGTAAAAACCTAAAATTATCTGGTATTCTTTCCTTGCATATAATATAAGATTCCTTGTTTAATTTTCTAAGGATTTGTAAAAGAGCTAAAGAACTCCCTAAGGAATCACCATCTGGGGATGTATGAAACGTGATTCCTATTTTATTAGGGTTCTTTATATAATCAACTACTTTACTTATCATTTACTTTTCCTTAGTATCCATCTTTTTAAGAATTGAGTCTATATGCATACCATATTCTAAGCTTTTATCGTTTTCAATAATTATTTCAGGAATGTGCCTTATCTTCAAATTACGACTAAGTTCTGTTCTTATAAATCCAGAAGATTTTTTTAATACATCTAAAGATTTTTTCTCAGTATCTTCATCTCCAAATATACTAACATAAACTTTTGCATAGCTTAAATCTTTTGTAACATCTACATTCGTCACACTTATCAATCCTGAAAGTCTAGGATCCTTAATTCTGTTTTGGATAATATCACTTACATGTTTTTTTATTTCTTCATTTAATCTTCCACTTCTATATTTAGCCATAATACCACTCCTTTATAAACTTTGTGGCTTTATTTCTTCCATTGTGAAAGCTTCAATTATATCCCCATCTTTTAGATCATTGAATTTTTCTACACCAATTCCACACTCATATCCAGTATTAACTTCTTTAACGTCATCCTTAAATCTCTTTAAAGATGTTAATGTAGATTCAAAAATTACTATACCATCTCTAATTACTCTAACTCCACTATTTCTTGTAATCTTTCCATTTAAAACGTAGCATCCTGCTATAGTTCCTACATTAGAAATTTTATATATTTGTCTTACTTGTGCACTTCCTAAAACAACTTCTTTATATTCTGGGTCTAGTAATCCTAACATAGCTGATTTAACATCTTCAATAGCATCGTAAATTATTCTATAAGTTTTAATGTCTACCTCATCTTTTTCTGCTAATGCTATAGCATTGCCATCTGGTCTAACATTAAATCCTAATATTATAGCGTTAGATGCTGATGCTAATATAACGTCAGTTTCAGTAATAGCACCTGCTGCACCATGGATTACTCTAACTTTTACAGAATCGGTACTTAGTTTTTCCAACGATTGAGCTAAGGCCTCTACAGAACCCTGAACATCAGCTTTAACTACTAAACTTAACTCTTTAACTTTTCCCTCTTGTATCTGGTTATACAAATCTTCAAGGGAAACCTTATGAGATTTTAAAAGCTTTTGTTCCCTTAATTTGTCTTTTCTCTTTTCAGCAGTATTTCTTGCAGTCTTTTCATCTTTCATTACAACAAACTTATCCCCTGCTTCAGGAACTTCTGAAAGTCCTAAGACTTCTGCTGCCATTGCTGGTCCTGCTGACTTAATATTTCTAGCCTTATCATTAAACATAGCTCTTATTCTACCATAAGTTGTTCCAACTACTATGGAGTCTCCCACATTTAGAGTACCATTTTGAACTATTAAAGTAGCAACTGGACCTCTACCTTTATCTAACTGTGCTTCAACTACTGTTCCTCTAGCTCTTCTATCAGGGTCAGCTTTTAACTCCAACATTTCAGAACTTAATAGTACCATTTCTAATAAGTTATCTATACCTTCTTTGGTATGTGCTGATACTGGAACACATATAGTATCTCCACCCCAGTCCTCTGTTATTAAGCCATGTTCTGTTAATTCTTGTTTAACTCTATCTATGTTAGCAGCTGGTTTATCTATTTTATTAATAGCTACAATTAAAGAAACACCTGCAGCTTTACAGTGGTTAATAGCTTCTACAGTCTGAGGCATAATACCATCATCTGCTGCAACTACTAATATTACTATGTCCGTAAGTTGTGCACCTCTAGCTCTCATTGCTGTAAACGCTTCATGCCCAGGTGTATCCAGGAAAGTAATTTTTTCACCATTTAGTTCTACTGTATATGCACCTATATGTTGAGTAATACCACCAGCTTCTGTATCTGTTACTTTCGTTTGTTTTATAGCATCTAATAGGGATGTCTTTCCATGGTCAACGTGACCCATTACAGTTACAATTGGAGGTCTCTTTACTAACTCTTCATCTTCCTTATCTGAAAGTGCTAAAAGAGAGTCATTCTCCTCTTCTAGAACATCATTTCTATTAATAACTTCAATAACAGCATTAAATTTCTCTGCTACTTTTTTTGCTGTAGGCACATCAATTTCTTGATTTATGGCAGCCATTACACCAGATAACATAAGTTGCTTTATTACATCTGTTACAGACTTATTAATCTTTTCTGAAAATTCCTTAACAGTTATGGTTTCTGCCATTTCAATTACTTTAATATCTTCTAAATCTTCTTTTGCATTAGTCATTTCTTCGTTAGATTCGTCTTTTGCATTTTTCTTGATTTTTTTCTTCTTGATATTTTTTAATGTATTTTCGTCTTCTAACTTTTCATAGTGATCGACTACTTCTGATTCGGTTTTTTCTGTTTTTTTATCTTCAAAAAGCTCCATTAATAACTCAGCATCTTCGTCATCGATTACACTCATGTGGTTTTTAACTTTAATATCAAACTCTTCCATTAAAATATTTATTAACTCTTTACTTGATATATCCAAATCTTTAGCTAGTTCATAAATTCTTACTTTTGCCAAACTATTCACCCCCGAATTACTTAATCTTTAATATATAAAGATTTAAGACTAGTACTAAAGGAACTATCTGTAATTCCTAGCACTTTTATATTACTATTTCCTAAAAACTCTCCTATATCATCTAAAGGAGCGTTTTCAATTAAATAAAACTCTTTTTTAAGAGCATAATTTTTAAATTTTCTTTGTGAGTTTATTGATAACTCTTTAGAAATAAAAACAAGAAAAACTTTTTTATTTTTTATAGCATTCTCAACTCTATTATATCCTTCTGTCAAAGCACCAGCTTTTTTAGCTATTCTAAGAAGGTTATAAAACTTTTCATTATTCTTCATTATTTATTTGATTCCTTAACTTAAGATAAATTTCTTCTTGTATATTATGTGATAAATTCCTTTCTAATCTTCTTGTTTTAAAGGCTTTATCTAAACACTCTATACTTTGACAGATGTATGCCCCTCTTCCAGGTGCTTTTCCTACAAGGTCTATGGAAATATCCCCATCTTTACTTTTAACAATTCTAATCAACTTTTTCTTAGGTTTCATCTCCATGCAACCTACACACATTCTTTCTGGAACTTTTTTAATTTTCATATAGACTCACTCCTAATTTAGATTTTATTCTTCCTCTATTAGGATCTCTTCTACGTTATCTACTTGAGATTTACTTTTTATATCTATCTTCCATCCTGTAAGTCTTGCAGCTAATCTAACATTTTGGCCTTCTTTTCCAATAGCCAAAGAGAGCTGACTATCATCAACTATTATTTTAGCTGATTTAGATTCTTCACTCTCGATTATTACTTTTAAAACCTTAGCTGGGCTTAAAGCATTTGCAATAAATATTGTAGGGTCACTATTCCATTGTATAATATCAATTTTCTCATCATTTAATTCGTCCACAATATTTTGAACTCTAATCCCTTTTGGCCCTACGCAAGCACCCATTGGATCTACATTTTCATCCTTAGAGAAAACTGCAACTTTGCTTCTTGAACCTGCTTCCCTAGAAATGCCTTTAATTTCAACAATGCCTTCAAATATTTCTGGAACTTCAAGTTCAAATAGCCTTTTTACAAGCCCAGGGTGAGTTCTTGATATAACTACCTGTGGTCCTTTTGTAGTTTTTTTAACCTCTACGATATAAAGTTTAATTTTTTGATTAAAGTCATATTTTTCTGTTGGAATTTGTTCATTAGGTCCTAAAATAGCTTCTAGCTTTCCAAGGTGAATAAATACATTTCCCTTATCTTTTCTTAATACAGTACCAGTAATAATATCAAATTCCTTTTCCAATAATTCTTCATATACTACATTTCTTTCAGCTTCTTTTATTCTTTGTACAACAACTTGCTTTGCTGATTGAGCTGCCACTCTTCCAAACTCCCTTGGAGTGACTTCTATGTCTATTACATCGCCTTCTTCATATCTTGGGTCAATTTCCTTGGCATCTTCAAGTTCTATTTCATTTATTTCATCCCAAAGTCCATCTATAACTTTTTTCTGTGCATAAACATGAATATCACCCAAAACTCTGTCTATTGTAACTTTAACATTTTGACTATTATTTGTGTATTTTGAATAATTCTTTTTATAAGCTGATACAAGGGCATCTTCTATTGCAGTAAATAAAAAGTCTTCACTAATGCCTTTATCCTTTACAATTTCTTTAAGCGCAGCTATAAATTCTTCATTCATTTTAATACTCCCCTTTTAAAGTAATACTGATGATGTTATTTCTATTTAAAGAAATTTCTTCTTCTTTTAAAACTATCATAACACTTTCTGAGTTAAATCCCTTTAGGATACCCTCTAATATTTTTTTACCTTGTATTAAATTTCTTAATTTTACATTAACTGTAGAATTTAAATATCTATTTAAATGTTCTTCTGTATGTAATACTCTATCTAGTCCTGGTGAAGAAATTTCTAGATAATAAAACCCTGGAATAGGATCCTCTATATCTAAAGCGTCACTTACAACTTTATTAATTTTCACACAATCATCAAGAGTAATACCATTATTATTATCTATATAAACTCTTAAGTAATCTTCTCCACCCTCTTTTACAAATTCAAGATGATAAAGCTCATACCCTTCATTTATTACCAATGGCTTTATAACTTCTGTTAATTTAGCTATTAAAGTCTCATTCATTTTCATCCCTCCTTGTGTTTAGCTTTTACCTAAATAAAAAAAATATTTATTATAATTAAAACGCAACATACGCTGCGTTTAATTAAATAGAAAGAGCGGGCATAAACCCACTCTTTAAAATGTGACAAAAGTTATACAAAATTACTAATACTTATATTATCACATTATACTCTATTTCGCAAGTTCTTTATATAATTCCAATTTCTTCGGTGAAAAAAGAAAGTTGATTTGTATCAGGTAATCCTCTTAAGCATCCGTGTTTATCCAGTGCCTCAATTACAGTTTTTGTGACTTTTGCTCTATTTCTCAAGTCTTCCTTAGAAATAAATTCACCATTTACTCTAGCTTCTTCTATACTCTTAGCTGCATTTTTACCTACACCTTGAAGTGCACTAAGCGGAAGTCTGATACTATCATCTTCTAGTATAAATTTAACTGAACTTGATTTGTATATATCACAAGGTAAAAACTTTATGCCCCTTTGAAACATTTCATGACATATTTCAAGAGTTGTAAGAAGACCTTTGTCTTTTACACTTATATTATTACCCTGCTCATATAGTTCACCCATTTTATTTATGATAGCATCGTCACCTCTTATTACAAGGTCACCATCAAAATCATCACCTCTAACAGTAAAATACGAAGCATAATAAGCTCTAGGGTAGTGAACTTTAAAATAAGCGATTCTAATTGCCATCATAACATAGGCAACAGCATGACCTTTAGGGAACATATATTTTATCTTCTTACAAGATTCAATATACCAACTAGGTACTTTATGCTCCTTCATTATATTTTCATGTTCTTCAGTAAGACCTCTTCCTTTTCTTACCTTTTCCATTATAGTAAATGCTATTTTGGGAGGAAGTCCTTTATATATTAAATAAACCATTATGTCGTCTCTGGTTGCTATACAATCTCTTAATGTAGTGTATCCTTCCTTAATAAAATATTGAGCATTGTTAAGCCAAACATCAGTACCATGAGATAGTCCTGATATTCTCACTAAATCAGAAAAAGTCTCTGGCTTTGTATCTAGGAGCATTTGACGTACAAACTTTGTGCCAAATTCCGGTAGACCATATGTTCCAACTTCGCAACCTAATTGTTCCTTAGTAATCCCTAGCGCATCTGTACAAGTAAACAGACTTAGCACAGCCTCATCATCTAAAGGTACGGTTTTAGGATCTAATCCTGTTATATCTTTTAACATCCTAAGAACTGTTGGGTCATCATGGCCAAGTATATCTAATTTCAAAAGTCTACCACTTATTGAATGATAGTCAAAATGTGTAGTTATAATATCTGATTGAGAGTCATCAGCTGGATGTTGTATGGGGCAGAAGTTAAATATTTCATTATCGCTAGGAACAACCATAATACCGCCTGGATGTTGCCCTGTAGTCCTTTTAACTCCAGTGCATCCCTCTGTTAGCCTCTCTATCTCGGCATTAGGTACATTTATTCCTCTTTCATCTAAATATTTTTTTACAAACCCATAGGCAGTTTTATCTGCAATAGTTCCTATTGTTCCTGCCTTAAAAGTATGTCCTTCACCGAAAAGTACCTCTGTGTATTTATGAATCTCTCCCTGGTTATCTCCTGAAAAATTAAGGTCTATATCAGGTTCCTTGTCTCCTTCAAATCCTAAGAAAGTTTCAAAGGGTATATCAAAACCATCTCTATAAAACAATTCACCACATTTAGGACAATTTTTATCTTCCATATCCACTCCTGATCCTACAGAGCCATCCAATATAAATTCACTATACTTACATTTTGGACATACATAATGTGGTGGAAGACCATTTACTTCTGTAATATTACACATAGTGGCTACAAATGAAGAACCTACAGATCCCCTAGACCCTACTAAGTACCCATCCTCCACTGATTTTGCAACTAATTTATGTGCAATTAAATATAATACTGCATATCCATTATTTATAATTGAGTTAAGCTCTTTATCCAATCTTTTTTGGACTACTTCCGGTAACGGATTCCCATATATAGAATAAGCTTTGTCTAATGTCATTTTCTTTATATCTTCTTCAGCACCATCAATCTTAGGTGTATACGTTTCTTCTGGTATGGGTTTAACTTCTTCTATCATATCAGCAATTAAATTAGTATTTTTAATTACAACTTCTCTTGAAATATCATCCCCTAAATAAGAAAACTCTTTTAACATTTCTTCTGTAGTCTTAAAATAAAGAGGTGGTTGATTATCTGCATCACTAAATCCTTGTCCAGCCATTAAAATTCTTCTAAACACCTCATCTTGAGGATCTAAAAAGTGTACATCTCCTGTTGCAACTACTGGTAGATTAGCTTTTTTGCCTATATTGTAAATTCTTTTATTTATATTTCTTAACTCTTCTTCATCTTTTACTCTACCACTATCAACTAAAAATTTATTATTTCCTATAGGTTGTATTTCTAAATAATCATAGAAAGATAAGGTTTCTTTTAATTCATCGTAGGTTTTTCCCATTAAAACCTCTTTAAATACTTGACCTGCTTCACAAGCTGATCCTATAATCAAACCTTCCCTATATTGTTCAATTAAGCTTTTAGGTATACGTGGTTTTTTATAAAAATGATCCAGATTAGAAAAAGAAATCAATTTATATAAATTTTTAATTCCTATCTGATTTTTACAAAGAATTATAAGATGAGAGGTAAATGCTGATTTTATATTAAAGTTCCCTAAAAATTCTTTATTTAAATCTCCCATTTTTAGTATGTTAAGTTCTTTCAATTTTTCAAAAGATTTTATTAAAATCTCACCAGTAGCTCTTGCATCATCCACAGCTCTATGGTGATTTTCTAGAGAAATATTAAGATGTTTTGCTACAACATTTAACTTATATCTTTTTAATTCTGGATATAGAAATTTACTTAAAGGTATAGTATCCATAATTGGATTATTAAAATCCATATTTAAATCCCTACAATTTTTTCGTATGAATGAGGTATCAAAGGTGGAATTATGTGCAACTACTACTGAATCACCTAAAAAATGCATAAATTTAGGTAAAACAATACTTATATCATCTTTATCTATTACCATATCATTTGTAATGCCTGTAAGTTCTGTGATGTTATATGGTATGGATTTATTGGGATTTACAAATTCATTAAATGAATCTATTATTACCCCATCTTTTATTTTTACTGCACCAATTTCAATAATCTTATCATTTTCACTAGAAAATCCTGTAGTTTCAATATCAAAAACTACAAATTCATCTTCTATAGTAGTATCTTCTCCACCTAATATTATAGATTCACCATCATCTACAAAATAAGCTTCTACTCCGTAAATAACCTTTATTTTATTCTTTTTACCAGCCTCCATGGCGTCTGGAAATGCTTGAGCCACTCCATGATCTGTGATAGCCACGGCCTTATGTCCCCATTTAGCTGCCCTTTCTACTAATTTTTTCGCGGAAGTTATTCCATCCATAGAACTCATATTAGTATGTAAGTGTAACTCAACTCTCTTTTCATCACATAAATCTAACTTTTCAATTTTATCTAGCTTTGTTATATGATGGGCAAAAATGATATTTTCATTAATAAACTTATCGTAAGTAACATCCCCTTTGATTTTATAGTGACAACCTTTCTTTAATTCTTCTGTTAATTTTTCTACCGCATTTTGATTTGGAAAACATTTTAATGTAATGGAGCTAGTATAATCTGTAATGTTAAATATAAAGAAAGTTTTTCCTGTTTTAGTTTCCTTTATTTCTAACTTAAACAAATCTCCTTCTATACACGCTTTTCCCAAATCTAGATTTATATCTTTAATAGGTATAGGTTCTTCAATAATATTTTTGCCTAAAACTTGGTTACTATTTTCTTTAATAGAATTATTGTATTCCTTTTTCCTGTGATCCTTTTTAGTATTATTTTCATATTTATTATTTGAAACTATTTGATTACTTAAAACATTTTTTATTATTCCAAAGTTCTCTTTTTCCTTTTCTTCAAAATAATTTATGTCTTTTAGTTCATCTATATAATCTATAATTACATTACATCTAACATCAAAAATTTCATAAATACGATCAGAAACTAATTTTTCTATATTCTTTTCTTTTAAAAATTTACATACAAAACTATTGCCATAATAGATACTTAATGTATCTTCTTTTATAACCCTTTTAGAATTTAAAAGACATTCTTTAAAAAGGGGCATTTTATCTGATATATTTTCAACTAATTCTATCCAATATTCGTTACAAATATCTTGTAATTTTATATCAGAAATATCTTTATAAAATATAAGTTCAATTTCATCGAAACACTTAAAAAAGTCTTTTAATATTATCTTTATGTCTTCTTGTAAGGAAACTCCAAGAGCATTTTTACCTTTTAAAATTAAACTAATTTTATTTAAAGTTTTATAATACTGTACCTTTAGAAATCTAAAATCTTTAAGTTTTAAAAACTCTTCTTCTTTTAATTTTTCCTTAAGCACCTGTAGTATTACATCCATTTTAAAGCTCCTTATAAATATATTTTTGAAGAAAGAATGGCCATGAAACCATAGCCATTATTCCTCAAAGTTATTTACTTCCTTTATAAGTTCTTCAATTAAATCTTCTTCCTTAACCCTTCTAATAATAATACCTTTTTTAAAGATTAAGCCTTCACCATTACCACCTGCTATACCTATATCAGCATCTCTAGCTTCACCAGGCCCATTAACGGCACACCCCATAACAGCAACTTTTATGTTTTTATTTATGCCTGCAAGTCTTTTTTCCGCTTCCTCAGCAATTTTGATTAAATTTATTTGTGTTCTTCCACAAGTAGGACAAGAAACAAATTTTATTCCATCTTCAATATATCCTAAAGACTTCAGAATCTCCCTTCCTACTTTAACCTCTTCTTTCACATCACCTGTTAAGGAGATTCTTAATGTATCTCCAATTCCATCAGCAAGCAATGTTCCCATACCTATAGAAGATTTTATTGTACCAGAGAATATAGTTCCTGCCTCTGTTACACCTAAATGTAATGGGTAATCTACTTGTTTTGAAAGTAACCTATATCCTTGTATAGTTTTAAATACATCAGAAGATTTTATTGAAATAACTATATTATCAAAGTTGTATTTTTGTAAAATCTCAACATTTCTTAGAGCACTTTCTACTAATGCCTCTGCTGTGGGACTACCATATTTCTGTAAAAGCTCTTTTTCTAAAGAACCAGAATTTACTCCAATTCTTATAGGTATATTTCTATCCTTTGCAGCCATTATAACTTCTCTAATTCTTTCTTCACTACCAATATTCCCTGGATTTATTCTAACTGCAGAAACACCATTTTCTATTACCTTTAAAGCTAATCTATAATCAAAGTGAATATCTGCTACAACTGGTATATTTACAGACTTTACAATATCTTTTATCGCTTCTGCTGCTATTTTATCAGGAATAGCACATCTTACAATATCACATTTAACGCTTTCTAATTCTTTTATTTGATTAACAGTTTTTAAAACATCACGAGTATCTGTATTAGTCATAGACTGAACAGCTACTTTATTATTACCACCTATCTTTATGTTCCCTACTTTAACTTCTCTTGTTTTTCTTCTATCTATCATAAAACGTTCACTCCTAAAGTTTTATAGGACTTATAATATCTTTTAAAGTAACTAATATCATTAAGGATATTAGTATAATAAATCCTATATAATTTAATACCCCTATTTTATCATCATCGAACTTTTTGCCAGTTATTATCTGTAAAATTAAAATAAATATCCATCCCCCATCTAAGGCTGGAAAAGGTATAATATTAAATATAGCAAGTTGCACACTTAGTAAAGCCATAAAGTATATTAAATAAATTATTCCTCTAGAGGCAGTTTTAACTGACACTTTCATTATAGTAATAGGTCCACCTACATCATCTTTTTTAATTTTACCTTTAAATAGAGTTTTAAAGAAAGAAAATGTTTGTTTTGTCGTATCCCATGTTTGGTCTAAGCCACTTTTAAGAGCCATACCTGTATTAGGTTTAATTAAGGATGGTGCTATTCCTATCATGTATCTTCCGTCTTTTTTATCTGGAGATAAATAGAAACTAAGTTCTTTATTTTCTCTATTTACAGTTACATTTATTTTTTCTCCATCTATTTTAGACATTTTAAGTAAAAAGTCATTCCATGAAGATATTTTTTCGTTATTGAATCTAGTTATTTCATCCCCAACCTTTATCCCAGCAGTCATAGCCGGCGATTTATCTACAACCTCTGATACTTTAGGTATTATATATCCTAAATTTTTGCTTGTAATAGCAAAGAAAATTATAGCCATAAGTATGTTCATCATTGGACCTGCTATTACTATACTTAATTTTTGTAAAGGACTTTTACTAGAAAATGCCCTTTCATCTTTTATATCTCCATCCTCACCTAACATTTTAACATATCCACCGATAGGTGCGGCTTTAATTAAATATTCTGTTTCTTTTCCTTTTATACTAAATAATTTAGGCCCCATGCCTAATGAAAATTCTTCAACCTTAACCCCATTTAACTTAGCCGCAATAAAGTGCCCCAATTCATGCCCTATTACGAGCGCACTAAAGGATAGTACGGCAGCTATTATATATAATATAGTCAATTCCAAATCTCCCTTCTTAATTTACCTAATTAAATTTATTTTTTATGTACTTCCTAACATTTAAATCTGTTTCTATTATTTCTTCTATAGAAAGATTTTTTTTATACTCAAAATAATTCATAGAATCCTCTACTAAGTTACCTATATCTAGAAATTTTATTTTATGTTCTAAAAATAATTGTACTGCTACTTCATTAGCTGCATTTAAAATCACAGGCATATTTCCCTTCATTTTTCCTGCTTTAAATGCAAGTTTTAAACATTTAAAGGTTTCCATATCTGGTTCTGAAAAATTTAGACTTTTTATTTTGAATAAGTCTAATTTAGAAATTAACCTCTTTCCTCTATTTGGATAATTCATGGCATACTGAATTGGAAGTTTCATATCAGTACATGACATTTGAGATATTACAGTTCCATCTTTATATTGTACCATAGAGTGTATAATGCTTTCGGGATGAATTATCACTTTTATATTCTCATAATCTATATCAAATAAATAGTGTGCTTCAATAACTTCTAAACCCTTGTTCATTAAAGTAGCAGAATCTATACTTATCTTTCTACCCATATTCCATTTAGGATGTTTTAATGCCTCTTCTGGTAATACCTCTTGAAGTTCTTCAGCTTTTCTTCCTTTAAAAGGACCTCCAGACCCTGTAAGTAATATCTTATCTATATCTTCCTTTTTATGTCCTTGGAGGCATTGAAAAATAGCCCCATGTTCAGAATCTACTGGTAAAATCTTAACATTATACTTTTTTGCCTCTCCCATTACTAAATCGCCTGCTACAACTAATGTCTCCTTATTGGCTAAAGCTATATCTTTCTTATGCCTTATAGCTTCTATTGTAGGTTTTAAACCTATCATTCCAACTACAGAAGTTAAAACCATATCCACTTCTGGAAGGGTTGATGTGGCAATTAATCCCTCCATTCCTTTTAGTGTTTGTGTTTTTTTATAATTTATTCTACAGTATTCTTCTATCTTTTTAGCTGCATATTCATCCATCATAGCTATATATTTAGGATTAAATTCATCTATAATTTCTATAACTTTATTAACATTGTTGTTAGCACTTATAGCAATCAACTTAAATTTTTCACTTTCTTTTCTTATAATATCCAAGGCTTGAGTTCCTATAGATCCCGTTCCCCCTAAAATACTTATGTTCCTCAAAATAATCTCTCCTTTATTGATCACCTAAATTTATTATTTCTTTTATAATAATTATATACATAGGTCCTAAGAAAAAACCAATTATTCCAGTGAACTTTATAAAAATATATACTGAAATTATCGTAGCTAATGGATGTATTTGAAAACTTTTACTAAGATATTTGGTCTCCAATATTTGTCTTAATATTAAAATTAAAAGATATAAGCATATAAATCCTATAACTCTTAGGTAATCTTTAATAATAATACCGTACAGTATAATAGGTAAAAATATAAATATAGTTCCTACATAAGGTAAAATATCTAAAATACCACATAAAATACCCATTGAAAAGAAGTTATTTAATCCTAACATATAAAAACCTATGGTGGTAATGAATGTACAGATTATCATTAGTTTAATTTCTATTATAAGTATAAAACTCAAAGTTTTTAAACTTTTATATATTGTAGCTATCACTTTCTCAGGAAAAACATGTTTTGAAAAATCTAATATTTTTTCCTTATCTGCTAAAATAAAATAAGTCATTATATTACTTATAAAATAAGAAAATAAGAAACTTGTAGTACTTTCTGCTCCATGCTTTATAATATTACCATTTAGAAAATTAATCTTATTAGGTTTTAACATATGAAAAATTAAATTTAAATTATTATTCTTACTTAAAATATTTTTACAAATATTTTTATATATTCCTATAATATAATAAAATCCCTCTATTAAAATGTTATAATTTCTAATTAAGATATTACCTATTCTTAATAAAATACCTAAAAAAAATATATTTACAATTAATAGGCTAATTATAACTTTTAATTTATGATTTAAAAACCTAACCTTACATAAAAATCTATATATAGGTTTTATTAATATTATTAAAAATATCATAATAAATAAAGGTTGAAAATACCTACCTAGTAATCTAAATATAATACATAGTAAAAAAAATAAAAAGATTGAAACAAGTAACTTCTTATATGAATTTAGCAAACTATTCTCCTTTAGTATTATTTTACTATATAATTATATTCACTCATATAATTATATATTAATAATGTAGATAATAAAACCTATATATAATAATAATAAAACAATTATAATAAAAAAAGTTTAAGATAATCAATCTTAAACTTTTTTTATTATAACTTTATTATTAATGTTATATAAAAATATATAGCTGCAGAGACAAACAATATGCTATCAAATCTATCTAATATTCCTCCATGACCAGGTATTATATTTCCATAATCCTTAACATTTAAATATCTCTTTATTATGGAGGCTACTAAATCCCCTATTTGACCAAGTATACCACCAATGAGTCCAATAATGAAATAATGATATAAATTTATATGTACCCCAAATTTATTGATAATAACACCGTATACGCAGCATCCTACAACACTACCAATAAGACCTCCAATAGATCCCTCTATGGTTTTCTTTGGGCTTACATTAGGACATAATTTATTTTTGCCAAATAATCTTCCACTATAATAAGCAAAAGTATCACTACCCCAAGAACATATAAAAACTAACCAAGTAAAATATTGACCAAAATCTTTCATCTCTATTTTAGGTATTAAACTAAATAATAAAGGAACATATAAAAAACCAAATATAGTCAAGGCAGATTCTATAAAGTTATGCTTAAGCTGAAAAACTGGAATACTTAAACAAATACATATAAATAATACTACTATAAATAAAAAATAGTCTGTGGTTAACTTATCTAAATATAAAAAATATATAATTACAAAGGCATAAGCTAAATAATTAAAAGTATGATAATCTTTCTTCTTTAATATACCATAAAATTCATATAATCCAACTAAAGACAAAATTAAAACTAGAAACTTCAAGTGATTTCCACCTATAAATAGAAAAATTGCTAAAGGTAGTAAAACTATAGCCCCTAAGTATCTGTTGTAAACCGCATTCATAACTATTTAATTCCTCCAAATCTTCTTTCTCTGCCCTGATATTCTTTTATTGCATTTCTAAGATCTTTTTTTGTAAAATCTGGCCAAAGAACTTTAGTAAACAAAATTTCAGAATAGGAACTTTGCCATAATAAAAAATTGCTTATTCTTTGTTCTCCACTGGTTCTTATTAGTATTTCAGGTTCAGGCATGCCTTTTGTATAAAGATAATTTTCAAATACCTCTTCATCTATATCATCTATATTTAGATTATTACTTTCAATATCTTTATAGAGCATCTTTATTGCATTTAGTATTTCATCCCTACCACCATAATTAAGAGCTAAATTTAATGTTAATCCTGAATTATTTTTAGTTTTTTCATAGGCAGATCTTAGTTCATGTTGACACATTTCTGGTAAATATGAGATATTTCCTATACTATTAATGATAACATTATTTTTATGTAGTTCATCAAATTCATTTTTTAAATATGAAACAAGAAGATTCATAAGTGTATTTACTTCTTCTTTTGGTCTTTTCCAATTTTCTGTAGAAAATGCATACAAAGTTAAGTATTTTACTCCAAGTGCACTGCATTCTTTAACAATATCTCTTATAGTTTCTACCCCTGCCTTATGTCCAAATGTTCTTGGCATATTTCTTTTTTTAGCCCATCTTCCGTTTCCATCCATAATAATCCCTATATGCTTAGGTATATTATTAATATCTAGATCCTCTATTAGTGTAGCATATGTATCAATATTTTTTTTATTTTTAGTAAAACATTTAAAAAAATTTCTCACTTTTGTTAGCACTCTCCTAATAAATTTATATGTAGAGTATATTTTATGTATGTTATAATATTTAAAAAATTATTAAATATTTATCTTTCATTTATTAAATAAACCTGCTTTTGCAGGTTTATTATAATTAAACGGTCATTATCTCTTTTTCTTTCTCATTAACTAATTTATCAACTTCTGCTACATAATTATCAGTTTCTTTTTGAATTTTATCTTCATAGGTTTTTGCTTCATCTTCTGTTATTTCAGCTTCTTTTTTAAGATTTTTAATTTTATCATTAGCATCACGTCTCACTGATCTTATAGCAATTTTTAAATCTTCTCCGGATTTTTTAACAGTTTTAACTAAATTTTTTCTAGTTTCTTCTGTAAGCTCAGGTATTATAAGTCTTATAGCAGAACCGTCATTTGATGGGTTTAATCCTAAATCAGACTTCAAAATAGATTTTTCTATCTCTTTAATAGATGATTTATCATATGGTTGAATTAGAAGTATTCTTGCCTCTGGTACAGATATATTAGCAAGCTGATTAATAGAAGTTAATGTCCCGTAATATTCTACCTCTATTTTTTCAAGCATCTTAGGATTTGCTCTTCCTGCCTTCATTCCTGCTAGTTCTTCCTTTAATACAGCAATGGACTTGCTCATTTTATCTTTAGCATTATTTATAACATTAGATACCATATTTTACCACTCCCGTGAAGTTATTTTTTTACAATTGTACCTATTTGTTCTCCACAAACAGCACTAATAATATTTTCAGGTTTTTCTAATCCAAATACAAGTATTGGTATATTATTATCCATACATAAAGATGTTGCAGTTGAGTCCATAACTTGCAAACCTTTTTCTAATATTTCAATATATGATAAAGAAGAGTATTTTTTAGCATCCTCGAATTTTCTTGGATCTTTATCGTATACACCATCTACATTTTTAGCAAGCAATATAATTTCGGCTTCAATTTCTGCTGCTCTTAATGCTGCTGTGGTATCTGTAGAAAAATATGGTTTACCTATACCTGCAGCAAAAATAACAACTCTTCCTTTTTCAAGATGTCTCATAGCTCTTCTTCTAATATAAGGCTCTGCAACCTCTTTCATTTCTATAGCAGTTTGAACTCTTGTTGGTACACCCATAGCTTCTAATGAATCTTGTAAAGCTAAAGCATTTATACAGGTAGCCATCATACCCATATAGTCAGCAGTCGCTCTATCCATTTCTTCGCCATTCCTGCCTCTCCAAATGTTTCCACCACCAACAACCATACCACACTGCACACCCATATTAACTAATTCTTTTATTTGTGACGATATATTTTTAACTAAGTTAAAATCTATCCCAAAACCCTTTTCTCCGGCTAAAGCTTCACCGGATAGCTTTAGCATAACTCTATTATACTTTGCTGTGCTCATCTAATATTATACCTCCAAAGCGAAAATTTACTAATAAAAAGATCTTTATTTTAAAAAAAGAGAACACTGCGTGTTCTCTTTAATTTTTATTTACCACCCATTTGCTTCGCTACTTCTTCAGCAAAGTTTTCTTCTTTTTTCTCTATACCTTCGCCTCTTTCGAATCTAACAAACATGTTTATATTTATATCTGATCCAATTTTTTTAGATTCTTCCTTTAAGAATTTTTCAATAGTTAGATCTGGATTTTTAACCCAAATTTGTTCTACTAAACAATTCTCTTTATAGTATTTATTTACTCTTCCCATAACCATTTTTTCTACTATATTATCAGGTTTTCCTTCATTTTTAGCTTGAACCCTGAAAATTTCTTTTTCTTTTTCTAAAGCTTCATTATCAACGGAATCCCTATTTAAAAACAATGGATTAGCTGCAGCAACTTGCATTGCAACTTCTCTAGCTACTTCAGCAAGCTCTGGGCTTGAATTTTCACAACCTAATTCAACCATAACGCCTATTTTACCAGCTCCGTGAATATAGCTATTAATCATGCCATTATCAACAGAGAATCTTTCAAACCTTCTTACAGACATATTTTCACCTAATTTAGCTATTAAAGCTGTAAGAGCATCTTTTAAAGAAATAGACTCATCTTCGATGAATTTCTCCTCTAATAATTCTTCCACAGTATTTACTGAAGATAAACATGCTTGTTTTGCTACATTTTCAACGAAAAGATTAAAATCAGGATTTGCAGCAACGAAATCAGTTTCACAATTTACTTCTACCATAGCTGCTTTTTTTCCATCTTCATTTATGAAAGTTTTAACTAATCCTTCTGAAGCAACTCTTCCTGCTTTCTTAGCAGCAGCAGCTAAACCTTTTTTTCTTAATAATTCTATAGCTGCTTCCATATCTCCATTAGTTTCTGTTAAAGCTTTTTTACAGTCCATCATACCTGCTCCAGTGCTTTCTCTAAGTTCTTTTACCATGCTTGCACTAATCATTTATATTCCTCCTTAATGATAATTGAACAATTTAACTTTAAATCATATTATTACTCAGCTAATTGTTCCCCTTGTCTGCCCTCAATAATAGCATCAGCCATTTTTGCTGTTATTAATTTTACAGCTCTTATAGCATCATCATTACCTGGAATTACGTAGTCAACATCATCTGGATCACAGTTAGTATCTACTATAGAAACTACTGGTATACCAAGGATTTTAGCTTCTGATACAGCATTTTTTTCTTTTCTTGGATCAACAACGAACATAGCACCGATGTTTTCTACGTTCATGTTTCTTATACCACCTAGATTCTTTTCAAGCTTTTCAGCCTCATTTTTAAGTAGTGTTACTTCTTTTTTTGGAAGAACTTCAAATACGCCTTCTTCTTCCATTTTTTCAATCTCTTCTAATCTAGATATTCTTGACTTTATAGTGTTAAAGTTAGTTAACATTCCACCTAACCATCTATTGTTTACAAAATGCATTCCAGATCTTATAGCTTCTGATTGAACAGCTTCTTGAGCTTGTTTTTTTGTTCCAACGAATAATATATCTTTTCCTTCTACTGATACTGATTTAATGAAATCATAAGCTTGATCTACCTTTTTAACTGTTTTTTGTAAATCAATTATGTATATTCCATTTCTCTCTGTGAATATATATGGAGCCATTTTAGGGTTCCATCTTCTTGTTTGATGTCCAAAATGAACACCTGCTTCTAATAATTGTTTCATGCTAATAACTGCCATAATTATATACCTCCTGGTTTTTTCCTCCACTACCTTCGACTTTATAAAATACCTAACACTTTAGGAACCTTTTTTATAAATTAGGTAGTGTGTGTAATTCTTACCTTATGTAGTATAACACAAGGTAACTACGTATTCAATATAAAATTATTAAAAATTTATTACATTAAAAACAGGATGCATAACATCCTGAAAATAGTATATACAAATTATTTAATTTTATTTAACTCATCTAATAATTTTTCATTTAAAATTTTAATATGAGTACCTTTCATACCTAAAGATCTGGACTCTATTACTCCAGCACTTTCAAATTTTCTAAGGGCATTTACTATAACTGATCTAGTGATGCCTACTTTATCAGCTATTTTAGATGCAACTAGTAAACCCTCATTTCCATCTAATTCATTAAAAATGTGTTCTACAGCTTCAAGCTCAGAATAAGATAATGTTCCTATAGCCAGTTGAACTATAGCTTTTTTTCTAGCTTCTTCTTCCATTTCCTCGTTCTTAGATCTTAATATCTCCATACCTACTATTGTTGCACTGTATTCAGCTAAAACTAAATCTTCTTCAGCGAAAGGTTTATCAAATCTAGCAAGTAAAAGTGTTCCAAGTCTTTCTCTATTTCCTATAATCGGAACTATTGTAGTTATTTTATTATCAAGGTCACATGCTTTTTTATCCTTGAATACACAGTACCCTTTACTTGTTAAATTCTCCCTAGTTCCCTCTATAGTCATTAGCTTACTATTATAATCCTCAGGAAATCTTAACTTATCTACTACTTCTTCTTTTACAATTTCACATTCAAAATTACTTGAGAAATTATAACCTAATATTTTTCCTCTTCTACTAACTATATACACATTACACTCTAAAACTTCACTTAGCAAAGTACATATATCTGAAAATGAAACTGGCTCATTTCCTGTCTTCTGTAATATCTTATTTAACATTCTTGTTTTATTTAAAAGTGACATATTACTTTATTTCCTCCTTAAGAATCTATTCATCTAAAATATTGCAAATTTTCAAAATTTAATTATAATTTTAAATTTTACGAATTATACCTTATCCTTATATATAATATCATAATAAAATTCTGATTTCAATAAGAAATTGTAATTTTTTCGACAAATTTTTAATAAATTAATATTCTTAATTTAAATTTACTATATATATTTATATACACCTTGTAATTTTTTATTATAAATGGTTTTTTTATCTAGGTATACAATGAGATTATTTCTTGTATCCACACTCTTTATTTATACACTGAAGATAATCACCTTTAGCTTTAGAGCTTCTTTTAACTAAAATAGATTTACATTCAGGGCATTTTTCTTCTGTTGGTTCATACCAACTTACAAAATTACAATTAGGATAGTTACTACACCCAAAAAATTTTCTTCCCTTTTTACTTTTTCTAACTAGTACATTTCCATCACATAAAGGGCATTTAACATCTAACTCTTCTACAATTGGTTTGGTGTTTTTACATTCAGGATATCCAGGGCAAGCTAAAAAGTTTCCATACCTACCTCTCTTTATAACCATAAATTTACCGCATTTATCACATTTAACATCTGTAACTTCATCTTCTATAGTTATCTTTGCTATTTCATTTTCAGCCACTTCTATGGTCTTTTTAAAGGGAATGAAGAACTCTTCAATTACTTTTTTCCAACTAAGGCTACCTTCTTCAATTTTATCTAGTTTTCCCTCCATGCCAGCTGTAAATTCTACGTCCACAATGTCTTTAAAATATTCGCTTACTATATCATTTACTATGTCACCCAACTCAGTAGGTTTTAATGTTTTTTTCTCTCTTTCTAAGTACTGCCTACTTAGTAAAGTTGTTATTGTTGGTGCATAGGTACTTGGTCTTCCTATGCCATTTTCCTCCATAGTCTTTATTAATGTAGCTTCTGAAAATCTAGGTAGTGGTTGAGTAAAATGTTGTTTACCTAAGATATCATTATAGTATAATTCTTCACCTTCTTCTACATGAGGAAGACTCCCCTCATCATTTTCAGAAGTATTTTCATATATCTTAGTAAACCCATCAAATAAAATCACACTTCCATTAGCCCTTAAAGTATACTCCCCATTCACTATATCTATAGTAGTACTTTCATAAATGCAGTTTCTCATCTGACTTGCAACAAACCTTTCCCATATTAGTTTATATAATTTATATTGCTCGGGTTTCAGACTTTCTTTAATATGTTGTGGTGTTAATCCGACATTAGATGGTCTTATGGCTTCATGTGCATCTTGAATATCTTTCTTTCCTTTAAAGTCTCTGCTTTTTTCAGGCACATACTCTTTTCCCATATTATTAAGCAAGTAATTTTTACACATATTTTTAGCCTCTTCGGAGACCCTTACAGAGTCGGTTCTCATATATGTAATTAAACCAACTGTCCCAATCTTTTTTATATCTATACCTTCATATAAAGATTGAGCAACTGACATAGTTCTTTGTGTAGAAAATCCTAATCTCTTATAAGACTCTTGTTGCATAGTACTGGTTGTAAATGGCGCTAGTGGACTTCTCTCCTTTTTAGTCTTTTTTACTTTTTTAATTAAAAAGTTTCCTTCTTTTAATGTTTTTATTATTTTGTTACTCTCTTCTTCATTTTTTATAGATAACTTTTCTTTTCCATAATATAACACCTTCACATTAATGTTACTTTTATTCTTATCTTGAAGCACACATTCAACTGTCCAATATTCTTCTGGAATAAAAGCTTCGATCTCTTTTTCCCTGTCGCATATTATCTTTAAAGCTACAGATTGAACTCTTCCGGCACTAAGTCCCCATTTTACTTTTCTCCACAAGATTGGGCTTATTTCATATCCCACTAATCTATCTAAAACTCTTCTTGCTTGTTGGGCATCTACTAAGCTCTCATCTATTTTTCTAGGATTCTTAATTGCACTTTTTACCGCTGCTTTAGTTATCTCATTAAATTCTATTCTACAACTTTGAGTTTCGTCTAACTTTAAAGCCTTTGCAAGATGCCATGAAATTGCTTCCCCTTCTCTATCAGGGTCAGTTGCTAGATATATTTTATCTGACTTCTTAGCTTGTTTTCTTAACTTTTCTAAAACCTCACCTTTGCCTCTAATTGTTATATATTTTGGATCATAGTTATTATCTATATCAACACCTAATTGACTTTTAGGTAAATCCCTTACATGTCCCATAGTCGCTTCAACAACATAAGTACTACCTAAATACTTTTTTATAGTTTTTACTTTTGTTGGTGACTCAACTATTATCAGCTTTTGTCCCATTATTTCCCCTCCATTATTATTTTGCAAATTTTAACTTAAGCTAGTTTTTGATTTTTAACATAAAAATTTCCACAAATACATCTTATTTTTGAAAATGTCTGCATTTCAAATAATACCCCAAGTAAACGTTCTATGTCAATATTAGTTAATTTAACAATTTCATTAATATGCATAGGTTTATCGCTTAAAATGCTGAGTATTTTAACTTCTTCACCTTTTAAGTTAACATTATTTTTAATATTTTTAACATTTTGTTTTTGTATTTTTAATATTTCATATAAGTCTTTTTCACAAGTAAAAACATGTGCCCCATCCTTTATAAGCTTATTCGTTCCTCTGCTAAACTTTGAAAACACAGAACCAGGTACAGACATAACATCTTTACCTTGTTCTAAAGCAAGGTTTGCCGTTATAAGTGATCCACTCTTTTCTGAAGCTTCTATTATGATTAAAAGCTCGCAAAGTCCACTTATTATCCTATTTCTTATAGGAAAATGCCAGGAATTCGGTTTTGCATTTGGTATATATTCAGAAATTATTAATCCTTTTTGCTCCATCTCATCATATATTTTCTTATTTTCTTTAGGATATATATTATTTACACCACATCCTAAAACGCCACAAGTATAATTATTTTCTTTTAAAGAAGTCTTATGTGATGTTGTATCTATTCCTCTTGCTAAGCCAGATATTATGTTTATATTATTACCACTTAGTATTCTACATATCTCCTCAGTAACATTTTCACCATATAAAGTGCACTCCCTTGCTCCTACAATGGAAACACTTCTATTATTAATTTTATTTAAATTCCCTTTATAGAAAAGTACTGCTGGAGGATCAACTATATTCCTAAGTTTTTCAGGATAGTCTTTATTGAAATAGGAAGTTATTTTTATATCTTCTTTTACCATTATATCTTGTATATTATATATTTTTTCTTCATCATATGCATTTTTTAGTTCATAAATTACTTTCTCTTTTAAACCAGATACTCCTTCAATATTATTAGAAGTTATTACTTGTAAAATATCTTCAAAACTATTAAAATGTTTTAATAAATTATATTTTATTATAGGGGAAAGTTTAACTAAAGAAAACCAAATATCATATTTATTCAAGATTAACACCTCTCCAACTATTAATAATATTATTCCTCTTTTAAAAAATTTCTATAGCTAAAAGCCTCTATAAGATGCATTTTTTCTATTTTATCTTTACCAGATAAATCCGCTATAGTTCTAGACAATTTAAGAATTCTTGAATATGCTCTTCCACTTAAAGAATATTTTTTGAACATACTTTCTAAAAAATATTCTTCTTCTATGTCTAATTTACAATACGTCTTTAATAATGTAGTATTTATGCACGAATTAGTATAAATACCCATATTTTTATATCGTCTTTTTTGAATTTCTCTAGCTTTTATAACTCTCTCTCTTATCTCTTTAGAACTTTCATTTTCAGCATTTCTAAATTCTTCAAATGGAAGATTCGGTACGCTTACATACATATCTATTCTATCTAAAAATGGAGATGATAGTTTTTTCAAGTATCTACGTCTTTCTTCTTTTGTACAGACACACTCCTTAGATGAAAGGTAATTCCCGCATGGACACCCATGAAGTTAACTACTTAGATAACATGTACAATAAATTTGATATACAAAAGTCTTATACTATTCAAAATAACAATACTTCGACATCTTCTAATAGAATACGTCAAGCGAGATTATCTAAAAGTTTAACCATAAAGCAAGTTTCTATTCAAACTAATTTAACAGAAACACAACTTCATAACATTGAAACCGATAAAAGTATCCCATCTATTTCTACATTAAAAAAATTAGAAAGTGTATTAGATAAGGATATTTGGTACCTAGGAAACTATGATTCTCTTGAAGAAAATACATTAGGAAAACGCATATATAAATGTAGGCTTTTTTTAGGCTATGGTAGAAAGGAGTTTGCTCAAATATTAGGTGTTGGATATAGATCATTAGAAAAGTGGGAAAAAGATCTCATAACTCCTAGTAAAAAGAATATGGATATCTTAAAAAAGTATATAAATAAATTACATATAATATGTAGAAAAAAATTATAAGTTTTATTTTAAGTATAAAAAAAGCCACCAATTGGTGGCTTTAATCATATATTTATTTAATAAAAACTATTTATTCTCTGTTAGGTCTACACTAATTAATTTATTTTCTGAATTCTTCCTTGACTTAGCAATAAATTTAGAATTTTTATTTAGAGCTTTTATATCTAATTTATTTTTACTTGAAAACTCTTTAAACTCTTTATCCTTTAATGTTTTCAATCTAACAGTTATATTATTTTTATATGCAGTATCAATTATATCCTGAATTTCACTGATCTTATATTTAGCCTGGCCATCAAGATTATTAATAACTATTATATTCCCTACATTTTTACCCACTTTTTCAGATGCATTAGCCATTTTATCAAAGACAAAATTACATATGTTGGTTCTTATATCAGGTGATAGTATAAATATTAATATCAAAATTATTAATATTATATCTTTTATAGTTTTAATCTTATTTCTTTTCTTCATAAAACTACCTTATTAAAAACACTTACTACAACTCTGAATGTTTTTCTTTTGAGCATCTGAAAGCTTTATTTGCCTAGCATTTTTAGCATCCATATTCCCACAGTTGGGTTTAGAATGATACTTTTTACCGCTTTTGGATAGCCAAACCATTCCTTTAGGTTCAGGTTTTGTTTCTTGTAGTTTATTTTTAGTGGTAGATTCTTTAGGTTTAGTTGGTGTTACTGCTTTAGTATTATTACTAGACTTATTAGATGAATTTGTAGTATCTTGTTTAGGTTCTGTTGCCTTATCTGTTTTTTTCTGTTCTTCTAGTTTTTTCTCTTCTTCTAACTTTTTCTGTTCTTCTAGCTTTTTATCTTCTTCTAATTTTTTCTGCTCTTCTTCTTTTAGCTTTGCTGCATTTATTGCCTTTTCTTCATCTGTTTTCTTCTTAGTTTCAATTTGT
Source organism: Hathewaya histolytica (assembly GCF_901482605.1). Lineage (NCBI taxonomy): Bacteria > Bacillati > Bacillota > Clostridia > Eubacteriales > Clostridiaceae > Hathewaya > Hathewaya histolytica. The sequence continues at coordinate 1,443,500 of NZ_LR590481.1, forward strand.
GCTTTTTTCGCTGATTCTAATTTTTGTTGTTCTGATAATTCAGAGTCATAAATAACTCCACCCATACCAAATAGAAAAAATACTATTGCCAACCCTAAAGACACTAAAGTTTTAAATATCTTACCTTTAGCTTTAAATTTTTCATTTTTTGCAAATAGATAAAACGCTATCCCTCCAACACCCAGCATAGTTAAAATACCTATGATTTTGGGCGGAATTGCAAGTAGCATAACAAAATACAGGATAGCACATCCAGGTATAGCTATCTTCTTATTCTTTAAAAAATCCATTAATACAACCCCCTAATATTTACTAATATTCATAACTATTTTACAATAATTTTAAATATTAGTAAAGGTTATGGTAATGTTTAGGAATCTTAAATTAGTCAATAATTAAATTAGAGGTGATAATATGAAGAAAAGTTTTGTTAGGATAGATTTATGTTTAGTTATTAGTCTAATAATAATTATTATTATTTAAATAAAGTAAAAATATTTATTATGAGAAGAATAAGACCAATTTATAATTACTATATTATAAACTGGTCTTTAATTTCTATTATTATCTATAAAGTTTAAAAGTTCTCCATTTTTAGTTACTAATCTTTATCCTAATATCAATACGCCAAGTTCAAATAAGGAATATAACAAAAATGAGATTAAAGTTACTTTTTTCACTTTATCAAATTTAGGAGTATCCTTTGTTATATGATCCATAAATAAATAAAATGTTATACAAAGGATAGCAACAAAAGAAGGTTTTAATGAAAACTCTTTTCCGCTGATCCTATAGATATGATTTACTATAGTTACAGTAAGTAAAAATATAGATAAAATATAAGATATTATTTTAAAAAAAATTTTTTTCTCCATTTCAATCCTCCTTTTGATTAATGTTACTTTAAACCTATTTTATAAACCTTTATAATATTTTTTATTTTTAATTTACACAACTAGATTTAATACTTGTATGCAGTAAATCTAGTTGGCACCCAATACCATTCCCACTCAATCAAAATATTAAAGTAAGGTTTATCAAGTGTTGATATTCCTTACTTTTCTTATATACCTTATACATATTATACTGTATTTTAATGCTTTATAAAAAATATAAGTACGTTTGTAGTACGTTTTTTATGATATAAAAAACCACCAAATGGTGGCTTTAGTTTATTCGCTTATCTTTTTATTTCTGTTTACTAAGCAATAAATCAACTCTCTAACCACTATAAATTAAACTTTTTTTAATTTATAGTGGTTTACCTCTTCATTAACTTTATCAATAATTTCATCAATTTTTTTACTAGCAATATGTTCTTTTTTAAATTTGCTTATATCAGTCATAAAAACTAGATTATTATATTTCTCTTCTATAACATCATATAACCTTTTTCCATCCTTAATTTCTTCTAATTCTTTTTTAGATATATCTATAATAGCGATTCCATCTTTAAGAAAAATTTTTTTTACTAATCCCTTAGCATCATTCCATCCAGCATCATTATTACCTGTGATCCCTTCATATGAAAAAATAATTCCTAATTTTATATTTGACATTGATAAAAGCATATAGAATTTACCAACCCAAGTTACATCAACTGGCTTATTATAATTTTTGCATTCACATACTATTAGTTGATATATAATTTTGGGTAACGCATTATACGAAATATTAGCTATTTCACTTGGTTTAATTATAATATCATATTCATTTGTGTCATTAGTAATATTATCAAATAAATCAAAAATTTTTGTTTCTATAGTTATAGTTTTTATTATATTTTCTAAAATATCTCCCTTAGTTTTTGCCTTAACCCCCTTATATTCATTTTCATTTAAATGCATTTTTATAAATAAGTCATACAGTTTATTGAACTCTTCAATTTTTATACCACTTCTTTGTTGTAAAACTTTTTTAAGTGTATGAGGAGCGTCTTCATTTAATTCTTCAAGCTTATCAAATAAACCTTCGGCCTCTTTTTCTCTCAATAAATCAGATTCTGTTTGTTCCATATACATCACTACCTATAACTTTATATACAATAATAACATTTTTTAAAACAGAACACCCCTTTTCACAATTACTGCATATCTCCTCAGGTATATCTTCTATGCTCTCATAAATATTTTGAGTATTAATATCTATTTCACATTTACAAAAAACCTTAAAATTCATCTTTAAAATATCATTTTCTAACAAAATATTAATTATTTTTTTAGCTTCATTATATGTAATATTAAGATGATTGGCTATATCACTACATGAAATATAAGAATTGTATTGATACTCTAAAAATTTATCTAAATCTTTAATCTGTTGAGTTTTCAAGATTTCCTTTAACCTTCCATATATATCTAATAACATAGTTCATCATCTCCATATTATTTTTTTTAGGCTCTTGAAAATTAAATAAATCATAATTTTTATCTCTATAGCTAAATAAAATATTAACACAAGGAGAAAACTTTTTTTCTTTAATCCATTGTAATAACCTAGATTTATATCGGGCATTCTTTTTTATATCTACAACGTATTTTCTTAATAACTTATATATTTGTTTAGTATCATCACTTTTATCAAATAGACCTCTATTTTGTTCCATTAATATTTCTAAATCCCCTATAAACGGCATAATTAAAGTTTCCCCTACCTTTAGTTTTGCCAAACTATTCTGTTTTAAACCCATATATTGCGCTATTTCTTGTACCTCATCTTTCTTATTCTCTACAATATGAGTTATTGTTGAACTTGTTCTAAACTCACTAATATCGCAATTAAAATCCTTACATATTCTACTTAATTGTGGTTTAAAAGTAGTTTCGTAGAAGTTATCATCTGATTTAAACCCCAACATGTCAAACCTATGCTCTAGTATTTTTAATTTTTTATGATAAATCCATAAGGTATTATATATAACATCTTTAGTTTCATCTAGTTTATTAATAAAAGGATTTATAGTCTTTAAAAATTTTATGGCGATATATTCATCATTTTCAACAAATATTGGCTGAGTAAAATCTTTGATATTATTAATTTTTCCACTTTTGAAATCTTCTAAACTAATATATGAATCTACATTATTAATATTAAAATTATTACAGTTATAATAAATAGCATATCTGTATGATTTATTTATAAACATTTTCTCTATTATATAAAATGTATCTAAGTTATTATCCATACATTTATTAACTCTTTCATTCTTAGATTCTGAAGTTGCAATTAAAATACTACCATTTTTATTGTTTTCTTTGTAAGTTGCTATTTCCCCATCTGTTAAATCTTTTATTATATGTTGTAAACTATAGTCAGTCATATAATACTCAGTTGTATTTTTCATTAAAACTTTATATGTTTCACTATTCATATTGTCCCCCCATTATCATATTTCTATTTCAAAAAATATATGCTATAATGAAGATATAATTCTTTGAAATAGAATTTAAACGCAGAAATCACTTCGATGGCAATCAGTAGTGATTTCTTTTATTTAAGTATATATGTAAAGGTAAAATTTATCAATAACTTCGACAATTTATGTAATATTTCATTATTATTACAATTTTATAGTTTCAAAAAAATGAAAAAAGGTAGCTGCAGCATAAGCCACAACTACCCCTTAACTATTCTATACTATTATTTAGTTTCCCATCATCTAAATAGTCCTTACCTTTAACATATAGAAAATGTACTATTTTTTTCATAACCTCATCTGAAATAAAAACAGTTAATGCTTTCGGTAAAAATTGATACATCTTTTTAACTACCCATTCTTCTTGTTGCTTTCCACTTTTAAGAATTTTATCTTTTGCTAAGCTTTTAGCTTGGAGCATAACTCCATATGAAACTCTTTTGAATTTTTCCCACTCTAAAACTATATATAAAACTATTGATACTAATAAAACTATAATAAATCTATATTCCCAAAGTAAATTTGATATATTTTTCATAATAACACTCCTTTTTCTTGTTTAGACTTCTAAAACTTTATATTTTAGCTTGTATTGATTTATTTTTATTTCTTAATACAAAAGGATTAGAAAACTTTTTTATGCTCTCTAATCCTTTGTTATACGTTCCTTATTTTTACTACTTCTTTAAAAGTACCTTCCATGTATTTTTTCCTACAATTCCATCAGCACTTAATCCATTTTTACTTTGTAGTTGCAGAATTGCCTTGTATGTTCCTTGTCCAAAAACTCCATCTGCTCCATAACTTCCTACACTGTAACCTTTTCTTATTAAAAGTTCTTGAACGATTCTAGTTATGTTGCCTCTAGCTCCACTCCTAACAGTTATTAATTTATTTACTGTATTATCTCCAGCGTAGCCATCTACTTTAATTCCTGCACCAAATTGATTATTTAGTTCTGCTTGTAGTCTTCTAATAATATCTCCTTGTATGTTAATTTCCCATGTCTTTTTAGATTCTATTTGTGATATTGGTTTTTGTGGTGTAGGTACTACTGGTTTTTGTGTTGAAGTACCTATGCTTTCTCCTACTAAACCTTTTACTATGGCATCTGCTATTTTCTCTGGACCATAATTTTTATATCTTGCTATATCTGTAACATTATCTATAAAACACACCTCTATAAGCATAGATTCAGCCTTTGTATTTTTAATAACTGCTAATTTAGAACCATCTTTTATACCTCTATTTACAAATCCTAAAGAAACTAAATTCTTTAAAACTGCATCTGCCCTAGATGTTTTATTACCTTTCCATGTGAATACTTCTGTTCCATATGCACATGAATTAAAACAATTAAAATGTATAGATACGAATAAATCCACGTTATTATCATTAGCAGTATTATATCTATGGGCCAAACTTTGTCCTAAGGTATCAGCATTATCTAATGCACATTCCATTACTGTATGCCCTAATGCTTTTAATTTAGATATAACATATTTTCCAACTTCTCTAGTTAAAACTTCTTCTCTTAATCCATTGCCCTGTGCTCCAGTATCAGCACCTGTAAGTGTATGTCCTGTATCAATTCCTATTTTCATAATTCATTCCTCCTAAATTTATTTATTAAAAAAAGCTATCACTGCAGTAACTATACTTGCAGCAATAGCCCAAAATTGCTTTGTATTATAGAATTTTAAATCTCCATCTTTCTTATTTTTATCTGTAAATGTACTTAAAATTTTTAAAGTAAATTCATTAAGTGTCTTCTGTTGTTCTTTAGATGTTTCAGAAATCATAGCTTTAATTTCTGATTGACTTTTTTCAATGTTAGATAATTGTATTCTTTGTTGTAAATCAGATTCTTCTAACTTCCTTATTCTTTTCTCATGGTCTTGCAGTACCTTATTTTCCATGTCACACCTCTCTTAATTTCGAGCACTAAAAAAAGACTATCTCTAGTCCTATTCATTACTTATCTGTTTTGGTTGTAGTCCTGTAAATTGTCCACTTTCATTAAAACACAATTCATAGTCAAATATGTGTATACCCATTTCATACGGTAAGCAAATAACGCCTTCCCCTTCATTTTTATAATGTTTAATTTTCTTTTCTAAATCCATATTCAACGGCAATACTGGTTCTATTGTATTATCCTCTGTTCTTTTTATTTCTTTAGTTTCTAAATCGTAGTATATAACCATTTCGCACCTCCTAAAATGCAACTTCTTTATAAATAAAGTACTTAATTTTAACTCTATACTCTGTTTGAACCAAATCGGCTGCCCTTTTCATATCAATATATAGATGTGTATTGTCTGCTCTAGCTCTAATAATAAAGTTAAACCCTACGATACTTGTACCACTGAAATTATCTGTAAAAGCTAGTGCAGGCAAAGGAACCATACTACCACTACCATCAACAATTGAAAAGGCAGTGAAAGCAGGCTTATATCCTAAATTATGTTTTATGGATACTGTTCTCTCTTTTATAGTGTTAGATACTGGCATTGATGTGTTTATAACTCCAGAGCTTAGTATCTTATGCATGTTGTATTTACCATCAATTACTACAGTGTTATCATTATTTTTAACCTGCAAGGCTCCATTAATTACTTCAAAAGTCCCGGAATTACTTAAATTCACATTAGGTGTTATTGCATTAAATCCAACTTTTACACTTGATGGATTTTGTTCTACAAAAGATTTAACTCCATTAACATCAACTTTAGATTTTATTTGGTTACTTAGCTGTTTTATTTCAGATTCTGCACTATTTATTTTAGTTGTATTTTCTATTGTCACATCTTCTGGTGCTGGTGACCAGTCTGTTTCTTTATTCCCTTTCTCAAGTTTTATATTTTTTATCCAATACTCGTTTATACCTTCGTTTATTTGAATTCCAAATATAAAGGTTCTAAAATAAGATCCATCTTCACCAGAATTAAACTTTACTAATATCTTAACCCATGTATTAGCAGGTACAAAAGTATTCTCATTTAGTAAAACAGCATTACGGCTAGGATGAAAAGTAAGGTCTTCACGTAATACATGGAAATGCAAAGGGGTAATATTCGTTAATTCCATACCAGTACTACACATAATAGTAGCACTATAAATATAATCTGTGTTTTGTTCAATAGGGATTAGCCTAGGCTGTCTAATTGATTTTTTAGCATGAATAACACTATAACCATGCTTTTTAACAATTTCCATAGTGGCACCAGTAGAATTAGTTGCCCACCCAGTTAAATCTTTAAAATTACCACTATTAAATATTAAATTCTTACTTTTCTCACTTACTTCTACTATCTTTTTTTCTATATCTGTTTTAGATACTTTAGAACTTATCTCACCTTTTAGCATGTTTATAGATTGCTCTGTAGTGCTTAACTTACTTTTAGAGTTTGTGATTTCATTATTTATATTGGCCTTAAAACTTTGAAATTCTGATGTTTCTACTTTAAGATTAAGTTTATTTTTAACTTGATTTATTTCACTATTAGCACTTTCTATTTTTTGATTTATTGTTTTAACTTTATCATCAGTTTCTATTATTGCCTTATCTATCTCTGTTTGACCTATTTTACTCTTAACTGTATATTGTAGCAACTGTAGTTCTGTAGTTTGTTTATTCATCTGTGTATTAACTTGTAATACATTGTTTTCTATTTCTTGTTTATGCTTAATGTATTCTTGCTTATCTATCTTAACTTTCAAGGATTCTTCTAAAGCATTTATTTTAAGCTTTTGTGAATTTATATCTGTATTATTCTTTTCTATATTAATATTTTGGTCTTTCAACTCTATATCTAAAGTTTTATTTCCTACATTAATTTTTGTAGAACTTATGTTGGTATTAGATTCATTTATATTAACTACAACATCATCTATATTTAGCTTACTACCTGCAATATTTGCATTATCCGCTACTTTAGAATTATCTATAGCCCCATCTTCTAGGACCTTTCCATTTATACTTTTAGCTTTTATATTATCTGCAGTTAAATTTTTTACAGTAATTACTGCGGCATCTATAACACCTGCAGTTAATTTGGTAGCACTAAGAGAACTTATTTGAGCATCTCCTATAGCTCCATCTGCTATTATTCCACTTCCTGCAGTTATGGTTCCAGCCTTAATATTTTCTGCACCAATATTACCTGCTAAAAGATTATCTATACTTGCTGCTCTACTTTCTAAAATTGTTATTTTCCCTTTATTAGCTTCTAAATCTATAATAGTTGCTTTAGTTGCATATAAATCTTCTATCTTCGCACCTTGTGCATTTAATTGTGTTATATCAGCCTTTTCAGATTTTAAATTTTTAATTTCTCCATTTATCGCAGTTAAATCCTCCGCATATAGATTTTCTATTTTACCATTTATAGCTTCTAAATCTATAATGTTTGCTTTTTCTATTAATGCCTTTCTTATACTGGCCTGTTCTATAGAATACCTTTCAAGTTTTTGAGTTATAGAACCTTTAGAGTCAAATTTATTGCTCTGCTCACTTTTCCCTACAGCTTTTATTTCTGATGATAATCCACCTTTATAATTTAATTTTTGTTGCATTATTAAAGTGTTATATTCTTTACCTTTTAAATCTATTATTTTAACCCTATCTCCAGTCATAAGTGAACAGTTACCTTGCCACTTAAGTTCATAAGGCATATAGGAAAAACCTTTATATTTATTGTAAATATCATTTAAAATGCTATCTGTAATTACTGGATTGTCAAATATAATCTCTCTTCCAAATTCAGTTTCATTACCTTTAGATAAGTGTTGTTCTCCTTTAGTTACAGTTACCTTAGAAATTTTATATTCCTTATCTCCAGTTTCAAAGGTAATATAGTTATCTGGAGTAATTATTGTATCTGTATTTGTATAAGAAGTTATCTCTAACTGCCCTTCCCTATTAAACCTAGCGAATCCACCACAAAGACTTGCTATAAATCCTATAGATTCTCTAAGACTATACCCTTCTATCTTTCCTATAGAATAATTGGGTAATGTTGATCTAAGTTTAACTCCCGCTTTATTACATATTTCATTTGCTATATCTTGTACTTTCGCAGGGTATTTTAAATCAGAAAAATAAGCTTTCTCCATTTTAATCATATTATCAAAGCAAGATAATTTAACAGTTTTATTTTGTTTCTTAACGTCATCAACTGTAAAAACACCTAAAGGAATGTATTCAACTTCTCCCCCTATTTCTAATCCTAAATACGGTTTTACAATAGCATTTTGAAATATGTCATCTACATCATGTAAACTTATTTCAAAACTAGCGGAAGCAACAGAACCAAGAGTAAAGTCATCTCCTGGATTAACTGTTTCCTCTTGGCTCATTTCAATTATTACATCATCTAAATATTCCTTATCTCTAATAATGACTTTGCTCTTAAATCCTCTACTAGGCTTCTTTATATATTCCTTAAACTTATTTGTTACATTGTACATAGTCTAGCCCCCTTACTTAAGATCTACCGCTAGACCCCCTCCTGATAATTTTGTTATATTTATTTCGCTATTTGCAACTGCAATTTTTTTAAGTACTTGACCTTCACTTATCACCTCTATAATGTAATTTCCTATATCTAACGTTGGTTTATTCTCCTGTGTCTCTTGTACTGGTCTTACTTTTTTATTTCTATTATTCTTTGACATTACTAATCCCTCCAATCTTTAAAATATTACATAGCCTAGAGTTGTAGCTCTATTCTCTATTTGTTTTTTAAACTCTGCATATTTAGCTTTCATCTCCGTTGCATTTTCCTTATATGCTTCCTTATCCATTACATTTACAGAAATATTTACTGCAAAAGTATCAGCGTTTAAATTAGCACTTAGGTACATAACTTGTTTTGATATCCCATCTCCTGCTTTAACCATTACATTCGCACTCAAATTTGTATTTTCATTTATTAGCATTGTTATATTGTTTTCCATAATAAAATCAACCTCTCTTATTTTTGTATATAAAAGAGCCTTTAAGCTCTATGGTCCTACTTCTCTATAAAATTCATGCTTAGGCCTTGCCAAAGTGGTACTCCATCTTTAACAAAATACATAGGTGCACTTCTATCGCCTACATAAAAAGTTTTACTAAGTCTTTTACCTTCTACTGGATCAGGATATTCAACTGAAAAATAAACACTAGTTACCACTTTTAATAAATTAGAAATTTCATTATCTTTTAAGGGACCCCATTCACATTCCAGTTTTCTTTTAACGGCTATCCTATCTCTAATTAAATCCCCCCTAGCATTTCTAGTAGTTTCTCCATCTAAATCATTAATGCTTACTTTAAAACTTTTAGGAGCAACAATTGTCAATCCATTTATTTTAAGCATATTAGCCTCCTATATTTTTAATAATGTCCTTCCTTCTTGTCTTTGTAGTTTGTTTATAGAATCTATAATAAACCTTGCAAATTCACTGCCACCAAGTTCTAATACAATTTCTAAAGGACTATCAGAATTAGAATTATTTCCTTGTCCTCCTGTTCCTCCTAACCTTTCCATAAGCTTTTCAGCAAGTAAATCAAGTCCTTGAGTATTATTTTCTAAAGGTACTACAGCCTCCTTACCAGCTTCACCTGCTATATTTAAAGTTGGTTGGTCCAGTATTCCACCTCGTGCTAGCTTAGGAATCTTAGGTATATTAACTCCATTACCACCTATCCCAGGAACCCAATCAGGAATTTTAAGTTTATTAAGTCCACCTATTGCCCCATTGACTAAACCTATTACCGCATTTAAAGGAGCCTTAGCTATGCTTGCAAGTCCTCCAAATATACCTTTAAATATGTTTACTACACCTTGCCAAGCCCTTCTCCAATTGCCTGTAAAAACACCAGCTATAAAATCAATTATACCTTTAAACATTAGTTTTATATTACTCCATACTTTTCTTATTAGAGAACATAATCCATTCATCACATGACCTAATAGTCCAAAATGTTTTGTCCAATCAGTAGAAAAGACACCACCTAGCCAATTTTTAAAATTATTAAATGTCTGTTTAATACTATTCCACACTTCTTTAGCCTTAGCTTTTATTACATCCCAATGCTTATATAATAAAATACCTATGGCTATTAAAGCAGCTATTCCTATAACTACCAATGTTATTGGAGAAGTGATAAATGCAAACACACCACTTAATACCTTGCCTACAGTACTGCATATCTTAATAACAGCTATAACACTTCCTATCGTTCCTCCCAGGATAACAAGCGCTTGTATAAATGCATCTACATAAGGATTACCACTCGTCAGGAAATCAATTAAATCTGAAATCTTATCGCATAACCACCCTAAGAATTTTAACACTGGTGCTATAGCTGGAGATATTTTATTTACAAACCAATTAACAAAAGGAACTACAAATTCAGTGTAAATATATCCAGCTAATTCAAGTACTTTGGCACCTAGCTTAATAAGCCCCTTAAATAAGTGACTTCCTCCATTATCCCAAACATATATAAGTTTTTGTGATAGATTTTCTAATACATCTATAGTGGATTTTAAAACCTTCATAAACATATTAGCTAGTGGAGTACCTATATCTTTCCATACCTCTCTAAATGCATCTCCTATCTTTTTGACAAGAGTTAATAAATTTAAAAAAGTATTAGCAATACCTTGTATTATTTTAGTTCCAATATCACAACTATTCCATGCAGTAGCAAAAGTACTTGCTATATCTCCTATAATATTAAATATGTTTTGTAGTATTTGTAATATAACAGTTAATATCTTTTCTCCAGTACCATTAGTCCATACTGTAAGCATACTCTTTCCTATGTTGCCTAGTAAATCTAATATACTGTTAAATGCATATTTCATACTTGCTATTGTTGCCTGTCCTTCTTTTGCCCAAGCATTTTTAAATGGTTGAAATATAGAAGCAAGTACATCCCTTACCTTTTTACCTAACCCCTCTATTCCTTTACCTGCTGAAAATGCTTTGCTCATGTCAGGCATTTGTACACCATCACCAGCACTTGCTCCATCATTAGGTGTTTTATTTTTGTCTTTGACAAAATCTAAGGTATTAACTTCATCAAACCCTGCTAAAACTTTTTGAGCTTCCTTAGCATCTTTAGCTAATTTTTTAGTATGTCCTCCAGCTTTCTTTGCACTTTTACCATATGCACCCATAGCAGCCTTTGCGGTATTCAATCCTTTAGCTGCATTTAGGCTTTGACTATATGTCTTACCAAATAAACCACTTATAAATGTAGCTATATATGATGTAACAGTAGCTAATGCACTCATTAAAGCATTTAAAGCTGGCAATATAGCTTGATAAATAGGCATAAATGCCACCATTAAATTGGCCTGTACTTGTTTTAGAGAATTAGAAAATTGAGCATTTGCCATAAGTGCGGATCCTATATAACTAATCAGTCCCCTTAAGCCTTTGTATATAACCCCCATAACAAATACTTGCCTTAATACCCTATTAAAACTTCTTGATATCATATTACCCATACCAAGAAAACTTCTACCCGTATTTGTGCTTGTATGACCTAACCTTTTTAATTTTCCATTAATATTAGACTTTGTTTTTAACGCATTATTAACGGTACTTTTTGTAGATTTAATTGAATTAGAAAGCTTATTTAATATACTAGGGAAAACTTTAAACTTAGAAAAGGATCTTGATGTCTTATTAGCTGAATCATTGGCGGTATTCCCAAGTTCATCTAATTTCTTTTCAAGTGCATCTATAGTAAAAACCGTCTTATCAGATGTTGCTGCAAACTTAGTTAAATTCTGTTCAGCCTTAGAAAGTTCATTTTGTAGCTTTTTTATTTGTTCCTGATTAATAAAATTCATTGGTTTACTACCAGTAGGTTTACTTAACTCTTCAATTTCTTTTCTTAGTTCTTTTATCTTAGCTCTTTGTTCATCAGCCTTAGAACCAATTTGATCTAATTGAGCTGTTAAATTAGTTATTTGTGATTTTATATAATCAGTATTATTTGATAAATCCACTTTAGGAACTCTTACATCTAAAGTTTTCCCACTAGGAGGCCCTCTTGCACTTTTAGGACTAATATCATTTTGATTACTTATAGAATCATCTTTATTCAACAAATCCTCCATAGGATTCTTAACTTTTAAATTTGAAAATATATCTTCAATTTGTCCCCTAAGGATTTCTAAGTTATTTTGAATCTGCGAATGTATAGAATCTATCATCTTCTCTACTGTCGCTTGAATGTTTCCTAATGTTTTATCTATACTGCCTATGTTGTTTAATCCGCTTAAAGCTTTAGTTACATTTGCTTTTATCTTAGTTCCAATATCACTAATCTGACTTTCTGTAACATCATTTAGACCTAGATCTAAGCTTATTTGCCCTATACTATCTGACATAATCTCACCTCACTTTTAAGCATAATAAAAAACACCTACTAATCAAGCAAGTGTTTTATTTAAACTTATATTACCTTTTCCCAGGTTTCCATTCATGACCACAGTTCAAGCATTTAACTTTCCCTTTTACCTTTTTACTAGTTAAACCTCCAAGAACAGCGCCTGTTCCTCCTGCTAAAATTCCCCCTGTAATTGCTCTACCTACACTTAATTTTTTATGTTTCTCAGTATAAGTTACACAAGTACTTTTACATTTAGGGCAAAATACTATCCCTTCCTTTTTCATATCAGATATTCGTTGTTTCCTCTCCCTTTTCTCTTCTTCTTTTGTTTCGTATATCTCTTTACTATCATCATATGCTGCTTTAAGTAGTTTTTTTATACCATTAGAAAAGCCCATTAAATTCTCCCCCTAATTAACATATATTAATTATAATATACATTAATTAAAGGCTTTTGCAAATATTTCTTGTAATTCTTGTATTTTATCCTTTTTCTCTTCATCTGTCATACTCTCAACTTGTCTATTTCTCCATTCATTTCTAATTCTATGCTGTTCAGGAGTAAAACTTTTGAGTATATCCTTATCTTCTTCACTCCTAATACTAACAACTTCACCTAAAGGAGTTTTAGGCATTATCCCAGCTAATAAAGTACAGAATTCACTCCAAGTCATATCTGGTTCACTTCTAAGCCTAATACCATATTGAGTAGTAAAGGAGGCTTCTATAAGCCCCCAATCTTCAAATAAGTCATACCATTTTTCAGTTACTTTTTTTTAATCTTTTTAGTTTCCTCTTCTGCCATTTTTTCAATTTCCTCTAAACTCTGTTCAGTTATAGCTGCCATAATAGCATTCATAATTGTTTCATAGCTCTTAAATGTTAAATCTAGACTATTTACATAATCTAAGCCTTCTTTTCCTATGCCAGCTTCTATTACTTTATCCATCATTTCAAAATCATCAAGTGTTTTATCCTCACTTAATGACTTTATTAATATTACTGAATTTTTACTGTTATTAACTTTAAATTCTTTACTTTCTCCTAATTTTATTACTGGTTTATCATTTGTAAGTCTATTTACTATATCATATACTTGTGCCATTTTTATCGCCTCCTATTATTCTTCTGTGACTTTTGCTGGTGTATAGTTTGGTCTACCATCACCTTTTAAATCGAACTCTAATGGTGCCACGTTAGTGGAATCTCCACCACCTACGTTCTTAACATCTATTACACAGTCAAAATCTAATTTAGCTCCATCTGGGAATCCTATTTGTGCTTTAGTACTACAATCTAATCCATCTTTCCACGCAATGTTAGCTACATAATCATTACCTGGATCACCTACATTTCTTTTACCCTTAAGGGATATAGAAAATGCTTTTCCTGTCATTAATGCTCTTGACCAACCCGCAGTAGTCATTGATGTCCAATCTTCCACCTTACCATCTATGCTTATCCCAAAGTTCTCTAAATCAGCTATTGGTTTAAAGTCCTGCTCTGTACTTTCTTTTCCTTTCGTTCCAACCTTAAATACAAGATTATATACTGGAAATACTCCACTGAATTGTGTCATACTATTACCTACCTTTCATAATAAATTACTGTTTCTATTACATATTCATATATACCATTTGTATCCGTTCCTACTCCTATAGGTTCTGATGTTCTCATATCAAATTTAATTACCTTATTGCCACCTATAGTTGCACCTTGTCCAAATAAAACATTGTATACCTCTTGTGCTTTCTTTTCTGCTATATTACAATTCTTAGTCCAATGTACAAGTATGGAAATAGCCTTAGTTGAATAACTTGTATTAGTTAATCCTCCCAAGGCTATATTAGGTGCAGGACTTTGTATATTGTATAGTCCTATACATTGTTCCTTGCTTGCATCTATTTTCCCACTGTACCATTGTGGGCAATCTATTTTAGTTTTTAAATATTCTCTTACCTCACTTAATAACATTACTTAATCAACCCCTTTGAGAGTTGTTTTAAAAATACTTTATAAGCATCTTTAGCAAAATCTTTCTTTTCTCCATCAATGTAAGCTTGCATCCATTTACCTTGTGCATTTATATTTTTATCTGTTCTAAAATTATATTCTGGATGCCAATATAATCTTCTTGCATATGGTGGTCCACTTACATTAATTGAAGTTTTCATTTCATCAATTTCTGATGTATCTACAAAATGACTTATTTCTAGTTCACCTGTTTGTTTGGGTACTACTGCAGAAGTAACTATATCTGTTTTTAAAGCTTCAGTAGTTAATTCTAATGCTTTCTTTTGTGAATTAACTAAAGTATTTATTTTAGATTTATCTAATTTCACAGTTACCTTTACACTCACTAAATCAACTCCAATTCAGTACTAAAAACCGAACCATCTGGATTACGTGGCCTTGCAGATTTGTATATATCTTTTTTTATTTCTCCAATTTTAATAAATCCCTCAATTAATTTACCTGTGTTAATATCACCTTCAACTATCACTTTACCACTTAAAGTTATAAGTCTTCTTTCTGCGTCAAGTGTTTGCTTTGACTTCTCCGAATAGTTACATAATCCATCATATAAAAGTGTCTCTACAGGCTCACCATCTTCATTAATGAATGTTTGATATATCTTCACTGGTGTTACTAATATCCACTTTGGAAATGGAAGTTTACCTAACATAGCTATAACCTCCTTGAAGTAAGTCCAGTAGATCTAAGCAAATTAATAACTTCATCAGAGGTTTTTATGTTTCCTCCACCCTCTTTAGCCTTAAATGAAAGGCTTATATCTCCTGCTGAATAACCACTTAAAGGCATATTAATATAATCACCATATTGAGCTATGAAATCAGCATGATAACATACTGATTTCTTTACTCTTTCTTGTTGAAATGAAGTTAAATTATCAAATCCTATACCTACAATTCTGTTATATGTTAAAGTATCTATTTGATCACTGGCCTTACTTAATTTTTGTTTTAAATCTTTATCTGATATGATGTTCCCGCCATACTCATTTTTATAGTATTCACTATCTACATAAGACATTAGATACACATCCTATTCTAGCTTAGAAGCTTCTTTAATTTTATCAATTATTCCACTCTGACTAGTTGCTTTTCCAATGTCAATCTCATGTTCCTTTGCATAAGTAACTAATTCTTCTACTGACATTTCTTCTATAGACTTATCTTTCTTTGGAACATCTTCTTCTATTACTGTATAACCATGTTCCCTAAACCATTCTATTAGATCAGATTTTTCTGTTTCTCCTATGCCATTACAGAAAGATACACTGGCGGAAACTCCAGTGTATTCTTTATTAGGTGCTATAATTTTAGCCATATTAAATTACCTCCTATTTAACTTTTATATTTCTAAATGCTCCTGCAGCCTTACTAGCTTTTAATGCTATAGCTGCATTCATTTCAACTTCACCGGTTTTTACAGCTCCAGAAGTAGTGAAGTCTGGTAACCATGTTTGAACTGGAGCTACTCCTGCCATAGATACACCGTGAAGTCCATCTAAACCTAACCTAGCTACATATAATGAAGTTGTTCCTTTGCTGCCATCTGTAGCTACTACATCTTCGTTAGAGCCAGCCTTAGCTCCTAAGTCCACGAAAGGTATAGTTCCATACGATTCTACTTGTTGTCCCCAATCATTCTTAGTTACTTGATACATTGATGCACGTCTTGCACATGCCCTTAATTTAGCTATAAGCTTACTGTTACCTGCAATAAATGAAGGTGTACCATCTAAGCCAGTTAAAAACTCATCTAGCATATCTATAAAAGTCATATAGTTTTCAGTAACTTTTGCACTATTGGATAAGTCAATAATGTCGCTTTCTCCTGCGTTATATTCAGTAGATGAACCTTTTAAAGCTTTCTCTAATCCATCAAATGCCTTACTTTCTGTAGCACTATCACCATTAATGAATGTATCATTAAATAATGCTTGAGCAGCCTTTATTTTTTGAGCTTGTTGCAATTGGACCTCGGAAACGATACCACCCATATTAGCAATAACTCTATCAATTTGATAACTACCACCAAACACCTTTAAGTCTACTGAATGTCTTTCTTTAGTAACCTCATGTGGAGTATATTCTTTATTAATCTCTCTGAATTGAGCTGTTGGTTGTGTCTTTAATCTAGTGTATGCATAAGTAAGTGTTGCTCCTCCACCAGTAGGTGAAACTGCATCATCAAAAGTTAAGTTATCTAAAATCCAGTTTGATTTTCTAAACTCATCAATAACTCCCATTTGTAATGCATCTTGTACATTTTTACTTGCTTCTGCTAATGTAATAGCCATATTATCATCCTTCTTTCTTTATTATTTTTGCATTTGAGCTTGAATACGTGCTGTGATTGCATCTTTCATGCTTATTTGTTGACTAGGTGGGTTTTGGGATGTACCATCACCACCAATTTTGAATCCTGGTTGGGTAGTTTGTTTTTCTTCTTGCTTAAATATATGAGGCATTGACTCCTTATAGGGATTAATTGTATCCTCTAAGCCTATCAACTTACCTTCCTTATCAAAATTAAAGTTATCTATTCCACCATGCTTGTAAATAAGATACTCTACATCTGTTACCCCTAATTCCTTTAAATTTTCTTTTAATGCATAAGTTTTATCTCGTTTCTGTATTTCAGCTTGCAAAGTTTCAATTTGTTTTTGTAGCTCTGCATTATCTCCAGTTGATTTCTTAAGAGTTTCTAACTGTGTATCTCTTTCCTTAATATCAGTTTCTAATTGCTTTTTAGCTTCTGAAACCTCATTATACTTATCTTTTGGTACTGCATTTTTAGGAAATTCAGTATTAATTGATTTCATTAATTCACTAACATCTAATTTCCCATCTTTAATTGTTGCACCTTCTAATAATTTTCTTAACCATTCCATTTCTATTACCTCCAATAGCATATTTATACTGGTTGCTCCCAGTTAGGGGTACCGTTGTTCTTTATGCTCTGCAACACTTAAAAAAGAGCAAAATAAAAAAGCCTTACTTATAAGACTTTTAGTTTGTACACCTCTATCAAATATGGTAACATTTTGTTGAAAGGAAGTGTTTTTATGCCTAACTACATTAAAAATAATTTAACTGCTCTTTTAGCCCTATTTGTATCTATCGCTAGCTTTTTTCTATCTTTTAAAAATTATATTAAATCAATTGTGAAATTTAAGATTTCCTACGATTTAGAAAATAGCTATTCTTTAGGATTCCTTTGGTATCAAGAATATAAATTATTAATAGTAGATTTAACAATTGAAAATAACTCAACTAGTTCTGTAGATATTAGTAAAATCAAACTAATTGATGAAAATAATACTTATATAGCTTCTACAATTGAAATATCTGATAAATACAATGAAAATGGTATATCATTAGTTAACAGCCCTATTACATCATATAAGCCACTTAATATAACTTCTCAAAACATATTGAATAATCCAAGAGTACCTTCATATGGAACTTTAAATGGATTTGCTGTCTTTAACAATATTGAACCACTAGAAGAATCTAAATCATATACAATAATAATTCATACTCCAAGTAAGTCATTTAAAAAATCAATTATAATAAATCCACTTACTGGTGACTTCAAACCCATACATCCTTTAAAAGATTAATGATATTATACTTAACATTATCCCTAACAAGGCTAGTGTTACTGATATCTTATTTTCAATATTTTGTTTTTTCATGATAATTATCTTTAGTGAGAGAATGTGTTAAAAGTATCAAACTCTCACCAATACCTCCTTAATTTTAGACATAATAAAAGCACCTACTATTTTTACTTAGTAAGTGCTTTTTAATTAATTATTATTTCAAATTTACATCTATCACAATAAATAAAACTTGTATTTTTTCTTTCTCCAGTATGTTTTAAATCCTGACCACATTCAGGGCATTTTATACAGTTACCATTTCTATAATCTTCTACTAATTTTCCTTTGGGAATTATTTTACTCAAATTAATCACCTCCAAGGTAAATCTGGATATAATCTTTTTACTAACTTAATTGTATCTCTTTTATCTTTAATAGTCAATTCACCTTTTATATGTTCCTTTTCTTTTAAAAAACATACAGTTTCTGCCCATTGAGTATCTCTAATATCATATTTTAAATGGGTAACCTCATGTATTAAAGTTTGAGTTGTTACTAATTTTGTCTTAGTATTAGGAACATATATCTCAATCTGCTTCTTTCCCCAACAGATTCCTCTAATCTCATTCGGGACATTTTGATAATGTAATTCTATATTTAAATTATTATCCTCAATATATTTTATTGTATCTTTTCCTACTTCAGATTTATTTAATTCTTTATATATATTTCTAGGTCTTATAACATCTATGTTATCACTCTCTTCTACAATATTATTGATATATAAATCTGCTCTTGCTTGACTGCTTATATTTAACTTATATGCTTGCTTCAATTCCTCATATTTCTTAATTTTATTATACTTCAATTTTTGGAACTCTTCAGGTGTATTAGGTAATCCTTCTACTAAAGATTCTTTATACTTATTAAATTCTCTTAAATCTGCTGTGTAATTTATTTCTTTTGTAGATCTTATATCTGCCTTTTCTCTATTATAATCTCTTCTAAGTTCCGGATTATTTTTCAAGTGTCCTCTTAATGTTTGCTCTATCTCCCTTACTTTATCATGAGCCTTTCGTTGCCCCTCAGTATCACAAGTACCTAACTCAAACCTTCTCCACTTCCTCAACTCTCTTTCAAGTGCTCTTTGCCTTTGTTCTGCTTCATATAACTTTATAGCTTCTTTTCCATCCGGTACTACTGGTAATTGAGTTATGCTTGGAAAATAAGTAGTTAATGTGTGCCTACAATTAGGGTGCAATAATCCAGATTCTATAGCTTCACTTAATAGCTTATATTTCCCCTTGTATTCTTCTATAAACTCTTTACTGGGATGACTAAATACATCATCTATTAATACTTTCCCTTGCCATGGTTCACAATGCTTACAAGTATTAGCATGAGCACTTACTACAACTAAATGTAATCCATATTCATCTCTTTTCTTACCTTCTCCTAAAAGAGTTGCTCTATGACTTGCAGTTCTTAAGCACATCTCTGCATATGAAGCTATATTAACCCTCTTACCATCTTTATATTGAATACAATTAATACCCTTGTCTAAGAAGTCCTTAGTAGCCATGTCTATTGCTTGATTTAATGTCTTAGTTCCATTTTGAAAATACATATGGGATTTAAATATTGTTTGCCTGTATACATCATCCATCTTTCTAAGTACTGCATGACTAGCTTTATTTAAATCGTTAGTTACGGTTTCTTGTAATGCATTTAACTTCTTATCATTTACCCCAAAGAAATTTGTTTCTTGTGGTGGTTTTATAGGTCTATTTAACAACTTAGATATATAATCTCTTACACCTTGCTTTTCTTCTATATCATTTGGTAGTCCAATAGATGGCTGTTTATTAAA
Source organism: Hathewaya histolytica (assembly GCF_901482605.1). Taxonomy (NCBI): domain Bacteria; kingdom Bacillati; phylum Bacillota; class Clostridia; order Eubacteriales; family Clostridiaceae; genus Hathewaya; species Hathewaya histolytica. Next base: position 1,463,823 of record NZ_LR590481.1, read on the forward strand.
AAATTGCTTAACCTTATCTATTAACTTACTTACTCTATTCTGACCTTTATTAAAATTGCCTTGTAATTCTCTATTTATAGCTTGTTGTATGGGCTTATTATAGCCCTCAACTAACTTCTTATTTCTCTTTCTATATTTCTCAATCTCTCTAAGTTTAGTAAGTTGCCATTGCTCCCACTGAAAACCTTCTTTACTTTGTTCTCTTTCATGAAAATAAAAAGCCCTATGCATAGAAGATATTAAATGAAGTTCCATTTGTTCAAATATCTTTCTAATGTCATAAGACTTTGCTTTTTCTTTTTTAATTTCTTTTTCTATAGATTTCTTAGTAACCCTCTTTAATATATCACCTAGTTTAGATGGTTTATTATTCTTGGCCATCTTCTTCTACCTCTAGATCATCATCTTTATACTTTTCATCATCACCAACAATAGGAGGTTCATCTGTTGTGATATGCCCCTGTTCTTCCTTAAGCCTTTTTATTTCCTCTGCCTTTTCTTCATCTGTCCAGGTATCACCATATAATTCTTCAATACATTGCTCTATGCTCATAACACCAAAAGTCTTAGCCTTTCCCACGGTTTCAACTTTATCATTGAATGAAGGTGAAGCATATTCACCAAAGTTAATAGTTACTTCTATATCTTCTCCAGGAGTTTTCTTTTGCATGGTTTCATATACCTTGAGAATAGTATTGATTAGCTCTGGTAATACCTCTTGAAGCTCATCTATTATCTTCTTTCTAGTGTATAATGTTGTCTTTTCCTTTTCTCTTTGGGCTTCTGCATTATCTAGTTTCTTAAGGTCTATTCCTAGTGTTGCTGGAGATACTATTCCTTGTAAGCACATATCTAAAGCTTTAGCATAACTTTCAATAAATGCCTGGTATCTAATTTCAGGTTGAATCATATCAATTTTAGAATTTTCTCCTTCTGCAAGTGAAGAATTAAGTTGAATAAACTGATTATCAAAGGGATTAGGTTGCAATGGTTCTCCTGTATTAGGGTTATGAGGTATTAAATCTTCTGGTATATACTTTTGCACTCTACCAGCTCTTATTGCATCTATCCATTGGCTTATTACCTCGTCTAGTGCGTCAAAGGAATCAGTTTTATTATCAAATATAGATTTACCTCTTCCACTCCACTTTTGAGATTCAAAGAATTTCATAGGTACGGCCATCATAAAGCTATTATCAAAAGTTACATCTTGTAGTTGTTCAAGTTCTGGAACTAAAGATAAAGGTGCTTCTTCTCCCTTTTCATCAACTAACTTATTCTTTATATATCCTTTGCCAAAACTCTCTATAAGTCTATAGTTTTTATTTCTAACAGTGTAATCAGTAAAGAACTGTACTTCTTGGAGCCTTCCTCTTTTTACTGTATAATCTACTCTTTCACCGCTGTAATACTCCAATATAGGATATGGAGTTAAATCAGTATCTATGGTTATTTTAAAAGCCCCATCACCAGCTATAAGAGTTTCAACAATAGACTTTTTTATTATTTTATTAAATTTATTATCCTTACATATTTCTTCCCACGTTTCTGCTTGTATTTCTTCCATATCTATACTGTTTATATCACTTGTAACTATATCTGCTAATGTCTCAACTATAATAGCTGGTAATCCTGAATGCATTTTTCTTATATTTAGTTTTTCACTTGGAACCGCAGCCCAAAACCTAGATTTACTTACTTGGTCTAAAGCCATACTCTTAAAAAATTGGTCCAGTTCTGACGGATCACCTCTATACCACATTCTATTTTTCATTACATTACCTTCATAACTCAAAGGCTCTTGTATAATTATTGGATTCTGTGCTGCTGGTTGAATATTTAAAAGCTTCATAGCTGCTTTAGTTGCCATCTCTTTAAACCACCCCACTTCTCTTCCTCCTTTTATTTATGTTAAAATAATCCTAATGAAAGGAATGATATAAATGCTAGATAAAAGTTATAAAATACTAAAAATTATTAAAGAAAATCCTTTAAATGAAAATGAATTACTATCTCTATGCAAAAACTCATATATTACTCCATCTTTAATGTTAAAAAAACATTGGATTACTTATTCAAATTTATCTGAAAATGGTGAGCCACTACAACCATATGTTATTACTGATATAGGATTAGAATATCTTTTAAATAAAGTACAACAAGATAAAATATTTTGGCGTGCATTTTTTAGTAATTTCATAAGTGGCTTTATTGTAGGTATTCTAGTTACAATATTAGGTGCATATTTAAAATTTAAATTTGGGTTATAAGAAACTTTTTATAATTGTTACTCCTACCAGTATTCCTACTATAAGCCCCCATGCAAAACCACCTACATTTGTATTGGGGTTATTTTTAATTTTTATGCCCATTTCTATTCCTCCTTATAATCTCCTATTAGCTTTCTAAAAGGTATCCATGCATATTGAGAACTGTTTATTGTATGGTCATTACTATCCTCAGGCTCGTACTTATCTTCCTTCCATGAATAACTCTCTAACTCTCTAATATGTTCCTTACAATGCTCTAATACATAGTAAAATATCTTATTACTTGTATTAATCCACCCTAGCATTAAGTGTATTCTATCTATTATAGTTACTTTCTTATATGAATTAATAAAGTTATATAAACAAGGGTTAGTCCTTTTAAACTTCTTAAGCTCCATTATTGTAGCCTGGTCTGCAGAATCTATGAACACATCTCTAGCAAAGCCCCATTCTCCCCTATTCTTTTCTAGAAACTTAAAAAACTTAGGAGCTATATCAGATGGTGCTAATGGTACGTCTAAATCCTTATTGTTATATACTTCTTCATCTAATACTACTACTTGTTTTTTATCTGTAATACCTAGAAACGTCATAGCTATAGTATCAGGACTACTCTGTGAATATGATGTATCTAAAGCAGCCGTAAACTGAATAAACTTCATCTCTTTAGCCTTAGGCTTAGATATTACATTATTCTTTCTTTCAAAATTACTAAAGATAAGTCCTGTTGCTCTACCTCTTAATCCTAATATTTTATTCTTATATAGCTTAGTTCCTTTAGGAGCACTCATTTTCTTTTTTTCTATATCTTCTTCACTAAGACTTGCATTGTCATAGAAACTAAAAAACCAGTAGGTCCAATTAGGCTTCTCTTCTGAATTGAGTTGCTCTAATATTTCTACTGGTACATCTTTTTTATATTTTTCTAGTGGTCTAGAACAATTTATAAACTCCGAATAAATAGGTAAGTTAGGATCATCAGGATTAAGTGTAGCCATAAGATAATCATTTCTAGTACATATCTCTCTTACAAAATCAATACTTGCTGTATTAATTTCATCAATCAATACACAACCAAATTGAGAACCTAGGGCCATCTTCCACTTATCAACATTATCATAACCTAAAATGTATATTATCTTTTCACCATTAGATGTTTGATATTTAATATGAGGTATCTTATTATCCTTATCCCCATTACCGTTATACTTAACTAAATCTCCAAATACATCAATTATTCCATATTCCTTTTGAATTATATTCTTTTCTGCTACCCCTGTTGTCTTAGCTGCTATAACGTGCATTTTCTTTTTAGACTTAGCAACCTTTAGCATGAACTTTGTAATTCCCACTGTTGTCTTACCTGCTGCTGTTGTACCTTCTAAAAACTCAACTGGTGCATTATGCTTTATGAAGTCTCTGTACTTAGGTGATAACTTATATTCATTACTCATTGTCTTCATCACCTAATTGCTCTAATATTGAATCTAGCTTAGCTGTAGAGTTAATATTTGCGTCTATCTCTAACTTATCTTTAAACATTCCTAGATGCTTACCTAATAACTCTAATGCCTTAACCTTATCACATGTACTTACTTCAATACCATTCTTCCCACGTTTAATACTAGAAATAGCTTTCTTTTCTTCATTTGTTAATTCATCAGTTAATACTAAATCTACTGTTTTATATTTCATTGGTTCTCCAGTTTCGGGGTCCAATATAGGTTGTCCATCTTCATTGTATGCCGTCTTTTCAACTACCTTTGCATACTTGGAACCATTGCTGAATGCAATAGCTGCTAATTCATTTAAAACCTTATCTTGTGTTATCTCGGTTCGCTTTTCTCTATCCTTAATCCTTTTGTCTATATAATATTTAACCTTAGCATTTCTTAGCAATCTATTTCCGTTGACTGCTGCCGTTTCATCTTTTTTAATATTTTTATATGCTGACTTATATGCTCTAGTGGCATTGAGATCCACTAGGTATTCATCACAAAATATCTTCTGTTTTGATGTTAGCTTCACAATGCCACCTCCTTTTATGCATTAAAAAAGAGCCCTGTTATGAGCTCTTTAACACTAAATATTAATCATTTACATGATCAGTATAAATAGCACAGAAGTCCACGCCGTATACTGCAGTACAAGGACAATCATCATGATCGCACCACACTATAGGAAAACTCCCTTTTTTATAACCATTTTGAATAATAGGTTCACCATCTTCCATCTTAACCCATGCTTTAGAACCCATAATGCAATCATCACTATCATTCCAGTTTACTATTTGCATTATTCCCCCCTCCTTATGTGTATATACTTCTACACATAAGGAATCAATCCTCTAACAATAATTCGATCCTTTACCCCATTCCTTACACATAAAGGAAATATTTATGCCAAAACTATTAAACTTACTTTTGCCTAATAGCTCCTTTAATTCTCCTATAGCTTCTCTCACTCATACACTCTCTTAAATTATCAGCTATATTTTCCTTCTTAATCTTCCTAGAGCTACAATAAGGACACACTAAGTATCCTTTCATAATCTCTATATCTTCTGATAGTAATACAAATTCTTTTCTACAACTACAACATATATAACTTGTATAAATGCTTAGCATATCCTCACCTTCTTTCTAAAATAATAAAAGCACCTGGATTCTTCCAAGTGCCTTCCTAAATTTTCTATGATACTATCTTAACATATCTAATTGATAATATGTTGTCGTAAAAGCGACTATAAACCGACACTTTAGCGACATAATAATGGTATCATTTTATTTATAGCTCTAATTTTAGCTTGTCTGCAAGTTGAAGTACCTGCTCTTAATTTATATGCTATTCCTTTCCATGAAAGTGTTGGTGATATTAAATACTTTAATTTTATAACTTCTTTCTCAAACTCACTAAGAATCTGTACTGCATTATCTATTTTCGCTATGTTTATTTCATTAATTTTTCTCTGATTTTGATATTCTTCTATTTTAGATTCCTTATTAATTAACCTGTCCTCAACTTCTATACTAATCTTATTGGTTTTCCCTGTCCTTTCTTGGAACTTAACAGCTTTAACATCATAATCATTTTTTAATAATTCAATCTCCAACTCTAAATTTTTCACATCATTGATCCATAATATATATGAATCTAACATCATTTGTACTTTTACATAGTCTTTCATTTAATCACCTACTCTTAATTATTAAATAAAAAATACCGCATATTCTTTTGAATAATACGGTATTTAAATAATATTTTTAGTTTGTTATCCTTATCTCTTCAAAGGGCTAATCAATAAAATGGGATTTATCTTTTTCCAACTTTATCATCTCCGAGTGCAATAAAACCTGCTGTAACAGCAAGTGCAAACATTATGTCATGTGCGCCAAGCGGATTTGTTACAATGGAATATACCAAAAACGCTGTACAAATTAACAATACAGCCAATATAATACCACGCAAAATTTTTCTGCTTTTAGACATCTTTATAACCTCCCCCAATTGTAATTTATCCTTTTGTTGAAAAGTACTAGCTCGTATAATAATACAATTATAACTTATAATATAACATATTTTTCAACACCGCATTATTCAATTTTCAAAGAACACTTTTATTTATAATGCTTTCATATCTCACTTAAACTTATTTCAACTCTCTCTTTTTCTTCTGTATATCTCTTAATTACAGTTAGATCTATTACTTGCTTATCATCATCATAGGCTAGCTTATTTAATGCATCTAAAATAATTTTTGCTATGTTATCTACATCAGGCTTTTTTGTTGGGTGTTCTAACCCATTTTTTATGCTCTGTATTCTCTTTTTACTATAAGACTTAGGTATTTTATAATAAGCAGTTATTATTGCCTTTAAATTACCTTCTAGATACTTTCCACCCTGTTGTTTATAGTTCATTTTAACCCAATTTTCATATTCAACCGTATCTTTAGGAGTAACACCATGTCCATTAAAAATTCTAGGCCTTGCTTTACCCTTTATTTTACCTTCGACTATTATCACTGATTCTCACCTCTAAAATGATTGTTATATGAGAATACAGTTATAAAACTGTACTCCCATATAACATTACTTTTATATTAAGCTATTATTTGAACATTTTTAATTCCTTTAAGCTGTTCTTCTAAATACTCCTTAATACTAGCTATAGCCTTATTTCTCCATGCCCCTCCATCTGCTTCAAATAAGGCTGCCCTTGGTCCACTTTGCATACGAAATATAAATTTACTTTCAGGTTGTTCTATTTCTGGGAATGTTCTAAATGGTGCTAAAACTACTGGATTAGGCACTTTTACATCATTAACACTCGCCACTCCTGTTTTAATTGTTGCTGCTTGACTAACTCCATCATCTCCTATTTGCTTGACTGCTTCGTCTTTTACACATCCAGTAACTTTTAAAAGTAAAGATCTATCTTTATTTTCTACAAATGATGATTGAAGCATTATATTAAATTGTTCTGTGTCCATAAAACTATCAAAACAAATATTATTAGGTGTAAGTGCCTTACATATCATATAAGTTTCCCTTTCTGCATCCTTTCTTAATGTGCTATATAAAGCTACTTTATTAGGATTTTTAACATGAACTATAAACATTTCACTTCTTCTATCCAATTTGTTCTTTAAATAATCTACTAATCCCGTTAATGTTGTTACTTCCAATTCTGCTGGAATTGGTTCTTTCACCATTTGTAATCTTTTAGTTGAATAATTGTGGCCATTAATCTCAATCATTTCATTTCTTCCTAAACCTACTAAATACTCTAAAGCCTCTTGATTAAACATAATATATTCCTCCTAAATTTTATTATTTTATTATTTGTAATCCTTCTGTTGAAGTTTCTTCTTTTATTGTTGTTGTAACTTCACCAGTTTCGGAATTTACTTTCATTGCTGTTTGTCCTGGTAGTTGTTTCTTAAATTCTGTTCCTAAAACTTCTCCATCTAAATCTCTGTCTATAATAATCTTTGTGCTTACTGCAGAACGTGGAGCTAGTTTAGTTTTTGCACTAATTTCAACCTCTGTAAGTTCCCTATCTTCTCCTGTGGTAAATTTCATTTCTAAAGTTAGCTTTCTTTTTGCTTTCCACTCTGTATTAGGGTCTGCAATATTCTCTAATACCTCTTTTAATGCTTGATTCATTCTTTCAGCTAAAGCTCCATTGGCAAAACTCTCTAAGTTAATCATCTTTTCCATAAACTTATATCTCTCCTTGTATCATAGTTTTATTACTCTAGTACACTCTAGGTATAAACTTTGCTAAATCTAGCCTATACCTAGAATTTGTTTAGTTCTTACTTTATGTTGTTAAGTGTTCTTTCTAAGATTTCTTTAAGTTTTAAAGCATCTTCATATTCTAAGTTATTTTTAAATACTTTTTTATCTCTAATTATTTGGTGAATTAAAGAAATCAAATTTTCTTCAAGTTTCACTTTCGCATACCATTTTTTAAAATCTTCTGTGATTATGTGGTATGCTCCAAAGCTCTTTAACAATACTCCGTTATCCAATCTGATATAACCTTTTGGAGTTCTTTTAATTACTTTTCGTTGTTTAATTATCCTTAAACCACTCCAAAGGTCGTGTTCAATTTCAACTATAATATCATTCGCCTTTAAATCGTTCCATGACTTTTCTCTTTCTTCCTTATTCATTTCAGGAAACTTTAAGCCTTTCATAAATACCTCCTTAAAATTAGCTCGCAATTATTTCATAAATACAAGCCAATGTGTCTTTGCTCTTTTATTACCTAGCAATGGTTTATGATCTATTAAGTCTAAAATTTGCTTTAGTTTTATTTGTTCTTCATTCCATTTAAAAATCAATACTCCATATTCATCTAAAACTCTCATACATTCGTCGAAACCTTTTTTAATATCTTCTTCCCATGTATCTGATAACCTTCCATATTTCTTAGCCAGCCATGATTTTTCACCGACTTTAATCAAATGAGGTGGGTCAAATACAACAAGTTTAAACGTATTATCTTTATATGGAATCTGCCTAAAATCTCCTATAATATCTGGTTTAATAACAAGTTTTCTTCCGTCGCATAAGGTATCTTCAAGTTCTCTATTATCCATAAAAATCACATTTTTATTTTGTTTATCAAACCAAAACATTCTGCTTCCACAACATACATCAATTATTGGTTTTAACACTCTTATTCCTCCCTATTTACACTATTCTCTGATCTAAAATTGTCTTTTCCAAATGACCCTTATATTCTTATATTTTTCTTTTAACATTTCATACAATCTTGTTACTTGCAAACCAGTATTTTCTCCATTTATGAACCATTCACCATACTCTTTACCTTTTACAGCGCCATACCTTAGCTGCAGTTTTTCAGTATCACATTGTAAGTTAACTTTGCAATGTGTCATTAAAACCATATAAACATTATCTCTTTTTGCCATATCTATATTCCCTCCTTGTTTATACTATCCTAAAACTCTCTAGCTTGATTTTTGACTTGTTTTTTATCGACATTATATTCAGTTGCTAGTCTTAATCCCCTTGCATCCATCACAGCTCTTTCTAGAATCGCAAATATTAACTCTGCATAATTCTTGTCCATTGCTAATATCCTCCCCAAAAGCTTTAAGCAATTCATTTAATTTGTTCCTTCTCCTAATTTCTGATTTTAAAAATGTCTTCCAATCTTCATTATTAAAATGCATTTCTACAACCTTATTGATTATTTCTTCATTACTTTCGCACATCTATATCACCTCTTTAAAAAGGAAGGTCATCATCATTTACTTCTGTATAAGCACTCTCATAATTTTCAGTTGCTACGTTATTTGCTGGTCCAGCATTTAGGTATAAACTTTGCTAACTCTAGCCTATGCCTAGAGTTACAATATATTTGAATTGAACTTATTACAATTTAAACATAGATAGCTGTTCGCATTCATTTTTATTTTCTATTAGCATTTGTTCTTTTGCTTTCTTAAAAAACTCTTTGGATATTTCAAAACCATAGCTGTTTCTGTTCAATTCATTGCAAGCTCTTAGGGTTGTCCCACTACCTGCTACTGGATCTATTACAACATCACCTTCATCAGTGAATATTCCAATTAATTGTTTCAACAAACCTACTGGCTTTTGAGTTGGGTGGATCTTTGGATAAATTTTGGGGTTATCTCTTTTCCATTCAAACCAGTTAAAAATCATTCTTCCCTTTCCTGTTTCCTTTTTACCATTATTAAACTTAGGCAATTTATCTCTATATAATACAACTGCGTGTTCAGTAGCTCCAACTATTTTCATGTTAGCCTTTAATACCTGTGCTGAATAATTTTTAATAAAAAATAGTGGATAACTGTTTTTAAAGCCATACTTTTTTCCATATTGAATAACAGTAGGAATTTGTTCAAAGGAACAAAATACGATCATAGCTGGAGCTTTACCTTTCTCCTTAGGTTCTTTGATTAATAATCTATTACAAAAGTGGAAATATTCAGCGATATTAAAATTATGATCTGTATTAAAAAACGCTTTTCCTGCCTTCTTACTTTCTCCATTCTTATTGTTACCACCTATATACCATTCAGGATTTGAGGCATAGGCATTAACTCCTAGATTGTAAGGTATATCTGCTATTACTAACTGCGCTTTTGGTATACCGTACCTTTTATAATTTTGAAAATTATCATTAAACAATTGCATTTTTATTTTTTTATTACTTCCCATTATTCCCATTCCTCCTCGTCAGGAAGTGTGCACACACTCTTTATCTAGAATTACTCCATTTTTATTTATTAACCTTCTTTAAGTCGCTTTCTCTAAAGACTACACTCTAAAATGGTATATCATCATCATCTACTTCCGTATAAGAGTTCTCCCATGTGTTTTGTTGTTGCTCTGTAGCTTGTCCATCTTTCTTACTTCCAATAAACTGAACTTCTTCAGCAATTACCTCTGTAACATATCTTCTAGTTCCGTCCTTTGCTTCATAACTTCTTGTTTCTATTCTTCCGCTAATACCAATCATTCTACCTTTACTCATGTAATTAGCCGTTACTTCGGCCATTCTACCCCAAACAACTACAGGAATAAAATCAGCTTCCGGTTGACCTTCTTTTTTAAACCTTCTATTTACTGCCAGTGTAAAGGTTGTAACGGCTGTTCCTGCTCCTGGTGTAAACTTCAATTCAGGGTCTGCACATAATCTTCCAACTAAAGTTACTTTATTCATTATTTATCACCTTTCAATCTATTTTCTAATCTCTTAACTTTTAAATCTTTTTGAAATTGAACTTTATCCTTTATGTCAAAAGCTAATTGCATTTGCTCAAGCATTATTGTTACATCTGCTATTTCTTCAGCTATGTTATCTACTGTCTTCTTACCACGTTTAAATTTACATAGCTCCTTTTGCAGTTCTGACATTTCTTCAAATACCATATCTATTTGAGCGTTTAATCCATATCTTTCTATTGCTTTTGTATAGATTTCTTTGTTCTTATCCATTTTTATTAACTCTCCTCTATAAAATTTAATTGTTCTTTTTTGAAAAACAAATGTTTTTCTACTAAAATCATAGGTTTTTCAATACTACTCATTTCTTCATATCTAAATTTTTTCTCTAGTTCTCTTAATGTTGTACCATCTGCCTTAAATGATATTGGGCTATCCTTGTCCATTCTAAGCATCTTTTCCCATAACATTGGATAATGCCTTCTTAAACTTCTAAGACTATTTAAACTTTGTTTAGGACATAAATAACAGCCAAGCCTTTCAAACTTCCAGTACATAGGATTTCTAAACCCCTTTTCTTTTATATAATTTAAACAATCTTTTTCTGTCATTTTTAAATCATATAGTGGAGCTATACAATTTTTAGGAAGTCTTTTATATCTTTCAGGTTCATCAAATGCAATTCCAACATATCTTTTATGTTCCCCAACTTCCCTAAAGTATTTATTTAAAGGTTTTATCTTTAATCTACTATTACACCAAGCTCCTAACATAAAAGGCCAACCCCATATTTGTCCTTTTCTTTTTCCAGTAGTATTAACTGTATAGAAATAATCTTCGAAACTCTTTTCAGTTCTAACCCAATCAAATTTAATACCTGGTTTAAGCTCTTTAAATTTTCTTTCAGCTATTTTGATAATGTTTATTTGTTCTCCAAATTCAAGTCCTGTATCACAGAAAACTATTCTATCTAAAGGTAATCCTAATTCAAATATCTTTAATATCATTGCCGTGCTATCTTTACCACCGCTAAAACTTGCTATATATTGCATTATCTCTCCTACTTTTTTCTTTTATTAAAATACAATATAACTAATCTTATAGCTGCTATTGCTCCGAACGTTATTAAAAATGCCATTCCCTACTCCCATCCTAATATTTTTTTCTCTAATTCTCCGAAATCATAATCCCTCTGTTCATAATCACAAAATTTATTTTTCTTATCGCCATAATTATTTTTAGGCTTATTATTCTTAGAATCTTTATCTTCATAATTTCCTTCTAAAACTTTTAGAAAGTTATTAGGTTTAATCAGCCAATCAAATGTTATGGTCCACCCTTTGTTATTTTGTCCTTTTAAAAATGAAGATTTATTTATATTCCCTATTGCATCTATAACCTTATCTATCCCATATTCCTTAACTCTTGCATTTAAAAGTTTATATCGATTGGTTCCTGGTTTAATAGATATGACTTTCTGCAATTCTAAACTATTCCATTTATCTACTATGGGTTGTACTTTAGTACTACTAACTATATCTTTAGATATAGTATTATTATCTTTATCTATATCTTCTTCTAATTCTAATTCTCTTTCTAATTCTGTCTCGCTAACATTAACTTTACTGTTAGTTTTACCGTTAACTTTACAATCTCCACTAGCTAGAAGTTTTTGCTTTTCCCTGTACTTTCTCATATAATTTTTCATGTATTTATTTTTTTCTTCTATTTGGTCTAAAGTCTGATGTTTGCTCCAGTTAGGAATTGTTATGGTGTTATTAACCATTTCTATCATTCCAAAACCTTCAAAGGTTTTTAATGCTAATCTTATAGTGTTTACAGGTCTCCTAAATATAGTTGCTAGCATTTCATCTGTATAAGGTATCCTGTCATTTAACAGGAATACCCCACTATTATTCTTTTTACCTGCTAGACACAATAGTTTAAACCAAATAACTATTATGCTATCAGCTTCAGGCATACTCTCTATAAGCAATACCTTTTCATCATCAAATATATCCGTAACAATTTTTATCCACTTTACTTGCGACATATCTTCCTCCTATAGCTCTCCTATTATCTTCTTAATATCTCTTAATTCTTCTTCTGTTAAATTGTGAACTACTATCTCGGAATTATCTCTTTCATAATCTATAAATAAACACTTTCTTGATGTTCTCAATCCATCAGCTCCATGAAATTCAACTCTATTGTTATGACATTCATCTTCTATAATTTCTGTAACCGTAGCTGATTTAGTTGTATATTCTCTTATCATTTAATCACCTACTTCTTTTTTAGCCATACCATGACTTGTTTCCAATCATTATATTGAAGTTCTTCAAACCTCTTAACCTTTCTGAATCCGCATATATATTCTTCCGTAATATTCTTTTCTTTTGCTAGATTCCTAACTTCTGTAGCTTGTTCCTTGGTAATTATTTTAGGTTGGCTTGTCCCATGTGTAGCCATATTCCCATCATCATCATCTTCACTTGCTATCCCTAACATGGCTGATAATTGATACCTTCTCGCATATGTTATTGAACTTCCTGACCCTTGAGCAGTAGGTTTATCATTTTTTAACTTTAATGGTTCACTTAAAATCCATTCTCCACTTTCATGAAGTACCATAGTTACTATAGAAACCATTCCACCATCTTCACTATTAGGCATTTGTATATAGCTTAATCCGTACTTACTTAGAGGTTCTTTTATAGTGTTTATAACTTCATCTAACGGTGCATATTTAGAATTAAAGAAAGGATTATTTGCTACATTTTTAGGATTTTTAACTTCTGCTTGAAATTTACTTAATGCTACTGCAAGTTCTTTAATGCTTTCAGATTTCTTCATGTTACCCTCCTATTCAACTTTTACAGTTATACTTTCAATTTGTTCAATCTCTACCCCAGGAAGCACTTCTCCAGTAGTTTGATTAACACCATCTTTAAATACTTTTTTTAACTCTGTTTTGTTTATATCTTCTTTAATTTTTATAAGATCCATATCATTTTCTTTTAAGTAATTAATAAGTTCTTCTTCATTTACATAGTTCCATTTCTTTGATTTTCTTGAGGTAACCTTACCGTATGGTGTACTAAGTTTAAATTTCTTATCAACTTCTCTTTGCTTCATGTAATATTCAGTTAATAAGCTTTCAAAGAACTCCATAGAATTTTTTAAATCCTCATTTTCTTTTTTTCTCCACGTCTCTATTCTTAAAACTTCTTCATCTGCAAGCCTATTATTTTCATCTATCTTACCTTTAATTGCATTCATTTTTCTAAAACACCAATTAGCACTATCTAAGTCATTAACCTTAAAGCCTTCCTTAATTTCTTCTCTTAATTCTTCTTGTAATAATGCATTATCCATCTTTACAAATCCTCCGATTTCTTATAAACTATAATTGGTTTTTTAAATTAATTTATTGGTGGCTTTTTGCCATCTCTTTTTTTATTCTTTTATTTAAATCTTGCCTTTTAGGTATTTTTATCACTCCTTATTTCCCATCCCTTTTAAAAGGGAAGCAAATAAAATCTTTGTATTCTTATTTATTTTCTAATTACAATAAATTTCTCTTTCAACTTCCTGCTCTATGATTGGTAATATTTCACGTTCTTTAAGTAAGTTATATAAAAACAATCTCCCCTTTTGAGTCCACTTGGTATTCATAGTTATATCTGGTGTTCCATCACTTCTAACAATGTCTATTGTTTCAGAATGTGTATATCCTTTACTGTGATACCTACTATATAAGAGCCATTGTCCACTTTGCTTATATTGAATCTTTAAATCATGAAGCAACTTATTCATTCCTTGAGCACTCATGCCATAATCTTTAGCTATTTGAGTTGTTGAAACCAAACCTTTATTTTTAAGTATTCTGTCTGTATAATCTGCTTTTGGTTTTAACTCTCCTATTAACTGCTCTTTCTGCTTATTCTGTAATTCAAGCATTTTATTTTTAGCCTTTTCTTCTTTTAATTTTGTAGCAACTTGTATTAATAGGTCTGGATTATCTAACAATTCATCTTTTGCATACATTCCATGTTTTCTTATGGATGGTAGTACATCTGATGTAACCCATCTTTTAAATTTCTTGGCACTTGGTAATTTAGAACTTAGTACCAAACTGTACAATCCACTTTCATTTATAATTGTCATATTTCTACTTTGACCTGCCCCGTCAATTTTACGGGTTAGCTTATCTTCACCATCTACATGATTTCTTAATGATTGGTCTGTATCTTTATAACCTAGGCACTCAGCCACATCTTTCCCTACAAACCAAGATTCGTTTTCAATTGTTAAAGTTCTTACTGCTCCAAACTGTTCGTTTTTAAAAACTTTTAAGTTATTCATTTAATGCCTCCTTGTATTTATTTCTCTATTGTTTCATTCCACAGCTTACCCTTATCCTTTAACTATTTTGTTAAATCTTTTAACACCTTCCCAAGTTGGGTTAATGTTTAATTTCTTACAAACCACTAAATAAACTTTAAAAACTCTGTAATTCATAACTTTACCCCCTATCTTTTTTAGCCTTTTCACTTATTAGATTTTTATTATCTGCTGTGGTTTTATCTTGCATACTTAAAATTAAATTAAAAGCTTCTTCTATCTTCTTCTTATTTAAAACATATTCTTTTTTAACTAAATAACAATCAGTTTTATATCCCATTTTCTCACCTTTCTTACGCACTATGCGTAATTTAATTTAAAAAAATTTTATCTAATGACATATTAAGTTCCTTAACAATCAAGGCTAACGTACCTATACTAGGATTCTTCCTACCCGCTTCTATATCGCATATAAAAGAAGTACTCATGCCAATATTACTAGCTAATTCAGTTTGAGTTATACCACTTTCCATTCGTGTTTCTTTAATTGCTTTTCTAAGTTTCTCTTCTATATTCATATTATCCGCCTCCCTAATTACGCTTGATGAGTAAATTATATTACGCTATATGAGTATAATCAACATTGGTTTTATTTCAAAATTTACGCTTTAAGCCTAAATTAGAAGAATACTAAAGATATTCTTACTCAATCAGCGTATTTCTGTATTTTTCTATGTTTTTCGTTTTAAGCGTATATTTACACTATTAGCGTAATGTATTATACTGTAATATATAGAAAGGATGTTGAGAGAATGAACTTAAGTATAGGAAAAAAGTTAAAGGGTCTTAGAAATTCTAAAGGATATACTTTAAAAAAATTATCAGACTTATCTGGAATATCAGTGTCTTTTATCTCCGACATAGAAAATGGTAGAAGAAATCCCAGTATTGAAAACCTTCAAAAAATTTGTAACGCTCTATCAGTTGATATAAGTTATTTTTTTGATGATGTAAACAGAAATTGCTCCGAAGAACATAAAATTAATAAGAATGAAAATGCTCAATATAATGAGTTCATAAAAAGCGCAGGAGAATTTTTTATGAATGATGGAGTAGCCGAAGAAGATAAGGAAAAAATATTCAAAGATATAACAGAATTGTTTTGGAAATCAAAAGAAATTAACAAGAAAAAGTATACTAAGAAAAAATAAGGGGCTGGGGATATGATGAATATACGTGTTAGAGTAAAACATTTAGTTCAAAAATATGATACCCGGAACCCCTATAAATTAGCAAAATATTTAGGTATAAATATAGAGTATAAAAAGTACTCTGATTCTACAAAAGGATATTTTTTAAAAATCCTAAGAAATAAATTTATAATTATTAATGATAATCTTTCTGAACATGAAAAAGAAATAGTTTTAGCTCATGAATTAGGACATGCCATACTGCACCATAATAAAGATATACGATTTATAAGAGAATTTACATTATTTCCAACTGGTTGCTATGAAAATGAAGCTAACAAGTTTGCTGCAGAATTATTAATAGATGACAATGATTTGGATGAATACTCTATAGAAAATATGAGTATAGACCAACTGGCTTGTTATTTTTCTGTTCCTAAGGAACTTGTAAAGTACAAATTCGATAAATTTTTTTAATCTTAAATCGAACATAAGTTCGTGAAAGGAGTAATTAAATGATAGCTATATATTGTAGAGTATCTACAGACGACCAGCAAGAGCGTGGAACTATAGAAAATCAGATAGAGTTTTCACAAAAATATTGTGATTTACATGAATTATCTATTTTTAAGATATATAAAGAGGATGGAGTTTCTGGAACTATAGCTTTAGAAGATAGGCCTGTAGGTAAACAGTTATTAAAAGATGCTAAAAATAAAAAATTTGATACGTTGTTATTATATAAATTAGATCGCTTAGGTAGATCTGCTCGTATAACACTAAATTCCATACATACGTTAGAAGAATTAAATGTGCAAATTAAGTCTATGACTGAACCCTTTGACACTTCTTCACCTTCTGGTCGTTTTATGATAACTATGCTAGCTGGAGTCGCTGATTTAGAACGTTCTACTATTTTAGAACGTATGCAACTTGGTACAAATAGAGCAGCTAAAGAAGGTAAATGGCTTGGTGGAATAGTTCCTTATGGTTACTATGTAGATGATGATAAATACTTACAGATAAACAATGACATTATACCTGGTTTAAATTTAAGTGAAGCTGATATAATAAAGTTAATATTTAATCTTACAGTTGAAAAACATTATAGTACCATTAAGGTATGTGATTATCTTAATGCTATGAATATACCTACTAGTTATGAAAAGGATAATAGAAAAATATCTAAAGGTAAAAGAAAAGTAAATACTGCTGGTGTATGGAGACCAGGAAATGTTTTAAGAATGCTACGTAACACTACTTATAAAGGTATTCATAGTTATGGAAAAAGGTCTACTAAAAAAAGAGATCTAATAACTAGAGAAGTTCCATCTATAGTAGATATAGAAACATGGGAAAAAGCACAACAAGTAATTGAAGATAATAAAATAGAAGCTAATAGGAATCATAAGAGAGATTATTTATTAAAAGGACTTATAAAATGTGCCTTATGCGCTAGAACTTACGTTGGAACTACTCATGGTGAAAGAGGATATTACGTATGTAATGGCAAGATAAGTTATAGAGGAAAATGTAAAGCTAAAAATGTAAGTACTAAATATATAGAATCTATTGTTTGGAATGACATAACTAGCTTTATCAATAATCCAGGAGAAACGATAGAAATTTTAAAAAGAAATTTAAAAAGTAAGCATGATGGTAGAGTTGATTTACTTAAACAAAAAGAACTTTTAGATAATCATATGCGTGATAAACAAAATGAAAAACAATCCATATTAGATTTATTTAGGAAAGGTATCATAAATCATGATGATTTAGAGCTACAGATGAATAAAATCAATGCAGAGTACAATAACATTAAAAATAATTTAGACACTCTTATAATTGAATTAGAAGCATTAAATGACATTGAGGATTATACTAAAGTTGAAGAAATGTTAGTAGAAATGAAAATTAAGATAAGTAATCCTAATATATCTTTTGAAGATAAAAGAAAAATAATAAAAGTGCTGGTAGACAAAATATTAGTAGATACAGTAGAAGAAAATAACTCCAAAAAAGCTGTATTAAATATAACGTACTCATTTGTACAAGTAGAAAAGCACACGGTCAAGGATTCATAGAAGATATAAGAGTGAAATCACAAGGGTATCTATATGTTCCTCGCATCCTAGTTATATTTATATACTTTTCTTCTAAAGGTTCACGGAGAAGCTCTAAGGTATTCTTCTTAAACTCTAGAATTTCATCTAAAAATAATACCCCCCTATGAGCAAGGGATATTTCTCCTGGAAGAAGTTTATGTCCTCCACCAATAAGGGCTGTATCAGTAATAGAGTGATGTGGACTTCTAAAAGGTGGTTCTAGACTAATACCTTCAGTTTTTATTTCCCCTATTATACTATAAATCTTAGCAACTTCTAGAGCTTCTTCATAATTCATATAGGGCAAGATACTTTTAAACGCCTTAGCTAACATAGATTTTCCTGAGCCACATGGTCCGTACAGAAGTATATTATGCCCTCCTGCTGCAGATATTTCTAATGCTCTCTTTGCACTTTCTTGTCCAAAGACATCCTTGAAATCTACCTCAACATTATTCTGAACTTCCTCCAGTTTAGAGGGTGTATAAGGGAGTATATCCCCATGCTCTAAAAAACCAATAACTTCTTTTAAACTTTTCATGGGATATATAGAAATATTCTTTACAAGTCCAGCTTCTTTTTCATTTCCAAAAGGTACTATGAAATTTTTTAATCCTTTTTCTTTAGCATTATATATTATAGGTAAGACACCTTTTATACTACTTAGTCCTCCATCTAAAGATAATTCACCTAATATTAAAGTATCATCTTTTAAATCAACACCTTTTATTTGATTAGAACTCATTAATATTCCAATAGCTATACTAGCATCAAAAATACTACCTTCTTTTTTTAAGTCAGCTGGAGCTAGATTTACCGTTATTCTTCCTAATGGAAATTCGTAGCCTGAGTTTATTATAGCTGCCCTAACTCTCTCTTTAGACTCTTTAATAGAAGTATCTCCTAGCCCTACTATATTAAATGTAGGTAATCCTTTTGATATATCAACCTCTACCTTTACAGTCTCACCTATAATTCCCTTGAAGGTAGCACTATTTATAGTAGTGATCATTTCCATCTCTCCTTTATATACATATATATTAGAATTATTGACTAAGTCTTTTTATTAAATACATCTAAATAGTTTAAAAACTTTATCATTGGGCATATTTATAGAAAAACTATGATTGGAGATAATTTGAATGAAAAATTTAAATAAAAAAATCGGTTTTTTTGGAGAATCTATAGCTAAAGATTATCTTATTAAAAAAGGATATATTATATTAGAAGAAAACTTTATATGTATGAAAGGAGAAGTTGATATTATTACTAAAAAAAATAATATTATTTCCTTTGTAGAAGTTAAAACTAGAAATTTTGATAAGTTTGGCAAACCACTAGAAGCAGTTGATTATTTTAAAAAAAAGAAAATAATCAATGTAGCTTTAGTATATATTCAAAAATATAATTTAAAAGATTATTTTTTTAAATTTGATGTATTAGGAGTAACTATATCTAGGGATGATGTATTAATAAATTTTATAGAAGATGCTTTTAGATTATAAATAATAGAAAGCATCTTGATTAACTTCAAGATGCTTTCTATTATTTCACTCTAATATCCCAAACTAGATAAAAAGCTCGTTCTATGAATTTTGCAGAGGCCATACTCCTTTATGGCCTCTATATGATCCTTTGTTCCATATCCTACATTTTTATTAAATTTATACATAGGATATATTTCATGATATTCCTTCATCAAAGTATCCCTATACACTTTTGCAATTATAGATGCACAAGCTATACTAGCACTTGTAGAATCACCTTTTATAATATGTTTATTTAAAGCACCATTCCAACCTTTAATTTTATATCCATCAGTTAAAATAAGATCTGGTTTAACTTTAAGTCCACCTAAGGCTTGTATAAATATTTCATTATTGCTTACTGCAATACCATTGCTATCTATTTCTGTATTGGAAACTTCAACTATATTATAATCTATAGCAGATTTTTTTATTATGGAACTTAACTCTTCTCTTTTCTTTTCTTTTATTTTTTTAGAGTCATTTATATATGGTATAATTTTATGCAAATCTAAAATTACAGCTGCCCCTACAATTGGACCTGCAAGTGGACCACGTCCTACTTCATCTACGCCGGCTATATATCTAACATTCTTAAAACTCCTATCATAATCATAAAGTTTCTCTACTCTTTGCAGCTCTAATCTGAAATTTCTCTCGATATTTGTCAGCTTTTTATATATATTTTGAATTCCTTTTCTTTGGTCTCTTTTTAATATTAATAAAAATTCATTTAATTCATTATTATTGATATAGGTTTCTATATTATATTCGTATTTGGTAGAAAAATTTTTAACTTCATTCACGGGTAATTTGCTAATGTTTTTAAAATCTATCATTAATATTCACCTTATATTTTAAATTCTATCTAAAGATATACCACCTAGTTTTCCACCTCTAAATTCATCTAACAACATAATTGATACTCTATTATAATCTATTACTCCACCTGCCATAACACATCCACGTTTTTTAGCTATACTTTCCATAGTTTCTAGAGCATTAGGATACACACATTCTAGTTTATATCTTTTTATCAAGTTTTCTGTATAATCCACTTGAAGTTTTTCTACTAATTTTAATGCTAAATCCTCAATATCCATAATCTCATCTTTTATAGCACCTGTAAAAGCAAGATGTAACGCTACTTCTTTATCCTGAAATTTAGGCCATAAAACTCCAGGCGTATCTAAAAGTTCTATACCATATTTAGTTTTTATCCATTGATTACTTTTTGTAACTCCTGGCCTATCGCCGGTTTTAGCAATCTTATTTTTAGCCATTTTATTTATAAAAGATGACTTACCTACATTAGGTATACCAACTACCATAGCTCGAGTTACAATGTTTTGTAAACCTTTCGATTTTAATCTATCATGTTTTTCTTTCAATAATTCATTCAAAGCTGGTTTTATAGCTCTTAAATTGTCTCCAGTAACACTATTACTTTTTAGTACTTTTATATTTCCTTTATTTAAATTGCTTATCCATTGATCCGTTATTTTATCTTCAGCAAGATCATATTTATTAAGTAAAATCAACCTTGGCTTATCTTTACATATGCTGTCTATGTCCGGATTCGCACTGGATTTTACTATTCTAGCATCTCTAATTTCTATAACAACATCTACCAACTTTAAATTTTCTATTAATCCTCTTTTAGCTTTCGCCATATGACCAGGATACCAATTTATCTCCATTAAATCACTACCTTTCATATTAAAAACTATAAAAAAAGGGACTTTACAAGTCCCTTTTAATTATAATCTTTCTCTAACTTTAGCAGCTTTACCAACTCTATCTCTTAAGTAGAATAATTTAGCTCTTCTTACTCTACCTTTTCTTACAACTTCAACTTTGTGTATTACAGGTGAGTTTACTGGAAAAGTTTTTTCAACTCCACAGTTATAAGCTACTCTTCTTACAGTGAAAGTTTCTCTTATTCCACCATTTTGTCTCTTAATAACTGTTCCTTCAAATATTTGGATTCTTTCTTTGTTTCCTTCTTTGATTTTGATATGAACTTTAACAGTGTCTCCAGCGTTGAACTCTGGTAAGTCAGTTCTTAATTGTTCAGCTTCGATTGATTTTATTATTTCTAACATATGTACAACCTCCCGTAAAATATTAGATGTTCATAATCATACTATGTGACAGAGGACCATCCGGAATGCACAAAAATGATTTTATCATAATTATCATTTTTAATCAAGCATTTATATTTAAATCCCTAAGAATTTTCTTATCTTCCTTAGTAAACTTATAATTATTGTAAAGGTCTTTTCTGCATTTTTTTGTTATTTCAATAGATTGAGCTTTTCTCCATTTCCTTATGTTTTCGTGGTGCCCTGATAAAAGAACTGATGGTACAGTATGACCCTCGAAAACTTCCGGTCTAGTATACTGTGGATATTCTAGTAATCCATTATAAAATGATTCATCCTCATAACTCTCAGGTGTAGAAAGGACACCTGGTATTAATCTTGCAATACTATCAACTATAGGTATACATGCAGATTCCCCACCTGTTAATACAAAATCTCCAAGAGAAATTTCTTCGTCTATATATTTTCTTGTTCTTTCATCAATACCTTCATAATGCCCACATAAAAAGATTATTTCCTCTTCGTTTGAAAGTTCTTTAGCTAACCCTTGATTAAAAGTCTTTCCTCGTGGACCAAGATATATAATCTTTCCCTTATTAAATTGCTTTACATATTTTATAGCATCTACTATAGGCTGTGGAGTCATAACCATACCAGCACCACCACCATAAGGATAATCATCTACTTTTTTGTGCTTGTTTTTTGAAAAATGTCTAATATTATGTGTTTTTATGTCTATAATGTTCTTTTCTCTCGCTCTATTTATTATGCTGTAGTCAAACACTGAAAAGTATTCTGGAAATAAAGTCAAGATATCTATTTTCATTACATCCACTCTTTCACTGGCTTTATAATAATTTTACTTTCTTCAATTATAATTTCATTTACAACAGATGCAATAGCCGGAATCAAAACTTCTTCTTTTTCAGACTTTACCCAGTATACGTCATTACTACCTGTTTCAATCACATCATAAACTTCACCTAAAAAGGTCTTTTCTGTATCAAATACTCTGCATCCAATTAAATCAGCTATATAGTATTCTCCTTCGGAAAGTTCTATGCCATCTTCTCTTTTAATAGAAACTTGCTTATTTTTGTACTTCATAACATCTTCAATAGTTTCTATTCCTTCTAATTTAAGAATTACCCTATCAGTTTGAAATTTACAACTTTCTATTTTATATTCTTTACCATCTATTAATATATATGATAACTCTTTAAATCTTTTATGATCATTAGTTAAAGGATAAATTTTCATTTCTCCTCTTACACCATGTGGTTTGGAAATTTGACCTATAACTAAATATTCTTTCAAGAGTACTCCTCCTTTAAAAAAAATTATAAAATAAGAGTTAGGATACCCTAACTCTTATGTATTTAAATTATTTCAACAACTACTCTTTTATTCTCTTTAATTGCAGCAGCCTTAACCACAGTTCTTATAGCCTTAGCTATACGACCTTGCTTACCAATAACCTTACCCATATCTTCTGGGCAAACTTTTAATTCTAATATTATTGATTGTTCACCTGCCACCTCATTAACTTGAACTAACTCTGGATTATCTACTAGTGACTTGGCAATTACTTCTAATAGCTCTTTCACGTGAGATACGCCTCCATTCATTATTTACAGATACCTGCTTTACCAAACAATTTTTTAACTGTTTCAGTAGGTTGAGCTCCATTTTTCACCCATTTAGCTGCTTTTTCTTCATCAACCTTAAAGGTTATAGGTTCAGTTGTCGGGTTATAGTAACCTATTTCTTCTATGAATCTTCCGTCTCTTGGACATCTTGAATCAGCTACAACTACTCTATAGAAAGGAGCTTTTTTAGCACCCATTCTTCTTAATCTTATTTTAACTGCCATGTTTTTTCACCTCCTTAAAAGTGTAATTAATATTTATCAAAAAGGTAAATTACCAAAAAGACCTTTTTTAGCATTCTTTTGGAACCCTTTTGTTTTCTTCATCATCTTCTTAATCATTTCAAAGTCTTTAACAAGTTTATTTACTTGTTGTATAGTCATTCCTGAACCATTTGCTATTCTTCTTTTTCTTGAAGGAGAACTTAATATTGATGGATTCCTTCTCTCCTCTAAAGTCATAGATTTAATAATAGATTCTACTTTTACTAATTCTTTTTCACTTTGACTTAAATCTATTCCTTGAAGTTGTTTTGCTCCAGCACCAGGAATCATTTCTATAAGTTTATTTAAAGGTCCCAATTTCTTCATTTGCTTCATCATAGACAAATAATCTTCGAAATTAACCTCATTGTTTAACATTCTATCGCTAAGTTCCTTAGCTGCATCTTCATCTATGGATTGTTGTGCTTTTTCTATTAAACTAAGAACATCTCCCATGCCAAGTATCCTAGATGCCATTCTATCAGGATAGAATACCTCAAGATCAGACATTTTCTCTCCAACACCGATAAACTTAATTTGCTTTCCAGTAATTGAACCTATAGATAGTGCAGCTCCACCTCTTGTATCTCCATCTAATTTGGTTAATATTACTCCTGTTATATCTAACTTTTCATTAAAACTTTCTGCTACATTAACAGCATCCTGACCTGTCATAGCGTCTACTACAAGTAATATTTCTGATGGTTCTGTCACATCTTTTATATTCTTAAGTTCTTCCATTAGTGTATCATCTATATGAAGTCTTCCAGCTGTATCTATTATTACAACGTTATTTCCATTGCTTTTAGCATGTTCTATAGATGCCTTAGCTATATTCACTGGAGAAACTTTATCTCCCATGGTAAATACAGGAATATCTATTTGTTTTCCAACCACCTGAAGTTGCTTAACTGCTGCTGGTCTATATACATCTCCTGCCACTAATAAAGGTTTCTTATTGGATTTTCTTAGATTTAAAGCTAGTTTACCACACATAGTGGTTTTACCTGCACCTTGTAAACCAACAAGCATAATCACTGTAATTCCCTTTGTGGAGAATTCCAATTTACTTTCTTTGCTTCCCATTAACCCAGTTAACTCTTCATTAACTATTTTAACTACTTGTTGACCCGGAGTTAAGCTCTCTAAAACTTCTTCTCCCATGCATTTTTCACTTACAGTCTTTATGAATTTTTTTACAACTTTATAGTTAACATCTGCTTCTAAAAGTGCAAGTTTTACTTCTCTCATTGCCTCTTTTATATCTTTTTCTGTAAGTTTTCCTTTTCCTTTTAGCTTTTTAATAGCGTCTTGTAACTTTGAGGATAAACCTTCAAATACCATAGAAGAACCTCCTAATTTATTTCCTTCAACTCTATCTCTATATTTCTTACTATTTCACTTACTTTATCTTCTTTTAAATCATAGAGTTTTTTTAAATTTCCCTCTATACTTAATTTTGTATTTTGTAATTTAAAATTTTTTTTCATAAGTTGAAGTTTCTCTTCATATTCATATAATAATTTCTCACATCTTTTAACAGTATCATGAATTGCTTGCCTACTAGTATTAGAGTTCTCACCAATTTCTGATAAGGAAAAATCATTATTGTAATATAAATCCATTATATTTTTTTGTTTTTCTGTAAGTAAGATACCATAAATGTCAAATAAAATGAGTATCTTTGTACGCTTATCCATAAAATCACCTTAAATACGAATTTAATATTAACAGATTAATAACATGGTGTCAAGCATTTTTGCTTAACATATATTTTTATAATAGAGCCTCTACAAATTCATCAGCCTTGAACTTTTGCAAATCTTCCATACCTTCTCCCACTCCAATATATTTAACTGGTATATTGAGAGAATTTTTTATGGAAATAACTATTCCTCCTTTAGCCGTACCATCTAATTTGGTTAAAATTATCCCATTTAGATTGCACACTTCTTTAAACTGTTTGGCCTGTTGAACTGCGTTTTGTCCTGTGGTACCATCTAGCACTAACAAAGTCTCTACATTTTCTGTTCCAAATTCTCTTTCTATTATTCTATTTATTTTCCCAAGTTCATCCATAAGATTCTTTTTATTATGTAATCTTCCAGCTGTATCACAAATTAATACATCCACATTACGTGCCCTACTAGCTTGAATAGAGTCAAAAACTACAGCCCCTGGATCTGCACCTTCTTGATGTTTGATAATATCCACGCCCACTCTGTTACTCCAAACTTCAAGTTGGTCTATTGCTGCCGCCCTAAAAGTATCTGCAGCTGCAAGTAAAACTTTTTTTCCATTTTCTTTATATCTATGAGCTATCTTGCCTATAGATGTAGTTTTACCTACTCCATTGACACCTATAACAAGTATAATTTTAGGGAATTTTTCTTCCCCAACTTCTCTTTCTTGTAAAATTTCTTTTAGTACTTGTTTTAAACATGGTTTTACTTCTGCTGGATCCTTGACTTTTTCTTCTTTTATTTTTACTTTTAATTTTTCAATAACATCTAAGGTTGTTTCAACACCTAAGTCTGATGTTATTAACGCCTCTTCTAGTTCCTCATACATATCATCATCAATTTTTACTGCTAAATTTAAAACCTCTGTAACCTTATCAGTGAAATTGTCCCTAGTTTTTGTTAATCCTTCCTTCAGTTTATCAAAAAATTTTCCAAACATATTACAGCACCACCTTAAGCTTTTTTGTTTTTATTTAAATCCACGGAAACTATTTTAGAAACTCCCTTTTCTTCCATTGTGATACCATAAAGAGCATCACTAACTTCCATAGTACCTTTTCTATGGGTTATTACTATAAATTGTATTCTATCAGAAAACCTTTTTAAAAATTCTGCATAACGGCTGACATTAGCATCATCTAAAGCTGCTTCTATTTCATCTAATATACAAAATGGAGTGGGTTTCATCTTTAATATTGAAAACAGAAGAGCAATGGCAGATAATACTTTTTCTCCTCCAGACATCAAATTTATATTTTGGAGCTTTTTTCCTGGAGGTTGAACATTTATATCTATCTTACCATTTAATTCATCACCATCAGATAGGATTAGAGATGCGCTTCCACCTTTGAATAGGACCCTAAAAGTTTCGTGAAAAGTTTGATTTAGTTTTTCAAAGTTTTCTTTAAATATTTCTCTCATTCTTAGAGTCATCTCTTCTATAACGTTAATTATTTTTTCCTTAGAAGCTTCCATATCCTCTTTTTGTTCATTCATAAAAGAATACTTTTCTTTAACTTCTCTATATTCTTCAATAGAACCAACATTAACAATACCTAACTTATTAATATTATGCTTTAATTTATCAATATTATTTTTTGTACTATTTACATCTATATCCTCTATTTTATAATCTATAGCTTGTGCATAGGTTAAATCATACTCTTCATTAAGTCTTTGCAACATAGTTTCATACTCTGTTTCAAACCTTGTGAGATTCATTAGAATCTTGTTTAATTCTCTATTAATCTTCTCTTCTTCTAAGGATAAATTCTCTAAATTAGAAGTTGTTTCTTTAATATTCTTTTTCAACTTAATTCTAAAAACTTCTTCTTCTTTAGAGTTTTCTTCGTACTTTTCAATGCTTTTTTCTAAGTTCCTGATAGCTTCTTTATTAATATTTATTTCATCCTTATATTTAATTAAATTATTACTACTGTCTCTAACATTTAAAGAGATTTCTTCCAAATCCTTATGTTTAAATTTTATACTTTCATCTAGTTCTTTAAACTTATTTTCTTTATTTATAAGATTTTCCTTAAGTGTCGCTAAATCAATTCTCCTTTGAACTACTTCTTCTTTTATACTCTCTATGTCACCATTATAGTTCAATAATCCATCTTCCAGAAGCTTAATACACCCTATTATCTTTTCTTTTTCTAACTTTGAATCTTTAAGACTTACTTCAAGAAAATTTAAATTATTTTTATATACGTTTATTTTAGAAGTATATACTTGTATATCAGATTCTAATTGTAAAAGAGAATTTTTGCATCTTCCTTCATCTTCTTTAAGAGAATTTATTCGTTCCTTTAACTTTATTAATTCTATATTTTCACCATGAAGAGCATCCCTTAAATTCAAATTATGCTCATCTAACTCATATATACTTTTATTATACTCCTCTATATTAAGATTAATATCTTTAAGTTCTATATGGATATTTTGAATTTTATTTTCTAATTCCTCTATTTCTCTTTTTCTACTAATTACATTTGTACCTTTGTTATAAATACTTCCACCAGTAAGAGAACCCCCTACATTTATAACTTCACCTGAAAGAGTTACTATCCTGTTGCTATATGAGATTTCTTTGGCAATTGCTAAAGCACAATCCATATTTTCTGCTATAATTATATTTCCTAGCACGAATTCTATAGCATTTTTAAATTTTATATTATAACTTATAAGGTTACTCGCTCTACCAACATAACCCTTTAGATACAAATGTTCTATTTTAGAACTAATATTCTTACTTTTAACTATATTTAAGGGTAAGAATGTTGCTCTACCCAATTTTTTATCTTTTAAATAATTAATTAGTAGTTTAGCATCATATTCTGTTTCTGTAATTATATTAGAAATCGCAGCTCCAAGTGCTACCTCTATAGCAGATTCATATTCTTTAGGAACTTTTAATATTTCTCCTAGAACGTATGCTTTTTTCACATCCTTAATATAATTTTTATCTACATGATCCATAAGATTCCTTACTGCTTTATTATACCCCTCGTATTGTTTTTCTAAATTAGATAAAATATTAAAATTAGCATCTAATTTGTTTAAATCATTACTTTTGGATTTATATTTGTTTTCTTCATGAGTAAGTTTATTTCTAAATACACTTATTTCTTTAGTACTTTGCTTTATATTTTCTTCGCATAAAATAATTTTATCATTTACCTTATTATACTCTTCCTCTAATCTTATTCTTGTATTATTATTAATCTTAATTAAATTAGCAGTGTTTTCAATACTTTCTTTTATTTCATTTATCTTGTCTAATAAGAGTTTAACTTCTCTATCTAAATTGTCTTTATCTCTTTCTTCTTTTGCGTTCTTTTCTATTATAGAGTTTAACTGTTCTTTGAAAGAAAAAATATTATTGTTATTTTCTTTTAAAGACCCTTCTATTTTAGAGAGCTCTTGTTCATAATGGTTCAACTCTTCTTCTAGTATCTCTTTTTTTAATTTAAAATCTTTGATTTCTATTTCTAAATCTAATTTTTTATCTAATATATCTTTAAGTTCTTCCTCTAACCTCTTTATATCCTCATAGTATTTGGATATAACAAAATCCGAATTTTTTATCTTTTCCTCAATTACTTTTATTTTTGTTTCAAACTCACTTATACTAGCCTTACATTGATAGTATTCTTCTCTATTAGCTTTATTTTTTTCTTCCTGTTCTTCTAAAAGAAAATTTTGTTTTTCTAGCTCTATTTTTAATATATTTTTTTTATCAAGAAGCTTTCCCATTTCATTTTCTCTTTGTTTGTTTTCATCCTTGAAGTTATTTATTTTAACTTCTATGCCTTCTATAGTATGTATTATTAGGGCTAGATCTTTTTCTTTAAGTTCTTGTGATAAATTTAAAAACTGTTTAGCCTTTTCCATTTCAATTTTTAATGGTTCTAATCTTTCTTCATAGGTATTTAATATATCCTTTATTCTGACCAAATTAGAATTAGTTGATTCTAGTTTTTTCTCAGCCTCTTCTTTTCTGTTTTTAAATTTAACGATACCAGCTGCTTCTTCAAGTAGGGTTCTTCTTTCCTCTGGCTTTCCACTTAATATAGCATCTATTTTACCTTGTCCAATAATAGAATATCCTTCTTTTCCTATTCCTGTATCCATAAATAATTCTTGTATATCTTTAAGTCTACATTTAGTGTTATTAATTAAGTATTCACTTTCCCCAGAACGATAAAGCCTTCTTGTGACCTTAACCTCAGAATAGTTTATTTTAAGTTCTTCATCCTCATTGTTTAAAGTAAGAGATACTTGTGCAAGACCCACAGGTTTTCTAAACTCAGTACCTATGAAAATAACATCTTCCATCTTAGTCCCTCTAAGATTTTTTATACTCTGCTCTCCTAAAACCCATCTTACAGCATCGGAAATATTACTTTTTCCGCTACCATTAGGTCCTACAACTGAAGTAATACCTTTCTTAAAATGTAATTCAGTTTTATCAGCAAAAGATTTAAAACCTCTTACCTCTATCGATTTAAGGAACATACACTCATCTCTCCTAATATTATCTAATCAAAACTGATAAAAAAGTTACTGTTACAAAAACAATTAAAATCACAATTGCGAATATTTGTGTCTTTTTTTCTCTTTCTTTTTTATTCATAGAAACACCTCTTAAAATTTAATTATTTCCATTATATAAGTTTATTATATTTATGTAAAAATATCAATTGAATATATCTAAAATTAAAAAACCGTGATATCACGGTTTTTTAATTTATTAATTATAAATTATATAATTCATACTTTATAGATAGGAATTTTCAATTTCTAGAGCTTTCTCTTTTAGAAACGTCCTGTATGATATCATGTAAGTATAGCTATCTATATTAATCTTAACCTCATCTAAAGACATATTAGTATCTTGTATTACTTTTAATTCCTTTAAATCATATTTATCTTTATATTTATTAAAGTAATACTTTTTATTAGAATATAGTTTAGATATATTCTTGGGGTTTATTGTTAAAATCATTTTATCCTTAACAGACCTTTCTAATACTTTAGAAAATATAGCTTCATTTAAAAGACTACTCTCCATAAGTTCCCTATAGGCTGGATGAAAAGGACCAGATACTAGTTCAGCATCCTCATTTATATCTTCTGTGGGCTGTAGTCCAACCCTAACTACATTTATATTATTACTTACAAATACACTATAAATAGCTTTACATATATTTATGGATTCATAAAGGCTATAGGGTTTATAATCCCCTCTTTCAAGCATAGTTTCCATAGGAGTATCTTTTATTACTAAAGATGGATATATTCTAGCTATAGTAGGTTTAATCTCTACAACTTTTAATGCAGTTAATATATCTTTTTTCATATTATCTCCAGGTAATCCTAACATTATCTGAATACCTAATGTGAAATTAAAACTTTTTATTAATCTACTAGCTAGATATACTTGATCTTCAGAGTGCCCTCTTCCTGAAAGTCTTAATA
Source organism: Hathewaya histolytica (assembly GCF_901482605.1). NCBI lineage: Bacteria > Bacillati > Bacillota > Clostridia > Eubacteriales > Clostridiaceae > Hathewaya > Hathewaya histolytica. The sequence continues at coordinate 1,494,735 of NZ_LR590481.1, forward strand.
CATCCTCATCTAAAGACTGTACTCCAAGTTCGATTATATCTACGGAATATTTTTTTAATAAACTTAACTTTTCTATATCTATGTAATCTGGTCTTGTAGACAATCTAATATATTTTATTAGACCTGAATTTTTATATTTATATGCTACTTTCAATAATTCTTCTTGCAAATCCACAGGTATAGCCGTAAAGGTACCACCAAAGAATGAAATTTCTATTATAGCATCTTCACTTCTTTTATTATTTATAGTTTTTAGAAATTCTTTTATAATATTTTCTGCTTTAGAAGAATTTAAAATCTCTTCACTTGTTTCTTTTAAATGCTTCTTACCTGTGATTGTGTTTTGATTACAAAACACACAGTTATGAGGACATCCTATATGCGGAACAAATATAGGTATAATATAATGGTTTCTACTCATATAGTTTCTCCATCTCTAAAATAACTTCCTTTGCTGCATTTTGTTCTGCTTCTTTTTTACTATATCCACTGCCTTTTCCAGAAGACTTACCATTTATGACTACTTCCACATGAAATATTGGTCTATGAGGTGGTCCCTCACAGGATGTTAAATTATACGAAATACTGACCTCTCCATTTTTTTGAAGTAATTCTTGAAGCTTTGTTTTATAATCTAGTATAATTTGGTTTTTTATAGCTCTTTCTATTGTAGCCATAAAATTATCTAGTATAAACTTTCTTGTGAACTTTAAACCTTTATCTAAATATACGGCTGCAATAATAGCTTCTACACAATCCGCTAAAATAGAGTTTCTCGTCCTTCCACCAGTTTGTTCCTCACCTTTACTCATAATAATAAATTTTCCTAAATCCCACTTTTGAGCTATTTCATGTAAAGAACTTTCGCAGACAATAGTAGCCCTTATCTTTGTAAGCTCTCCCTCTAATTTATCTTTACAGTTTATATATAAATACTCAGATATAATTAATTCTAAAACTGCATCTCCTAGATATTCCAATCGTTCATTATAAGATATATTCTTTCTCTGGTTTGCGTAGGAACTATGTGTTAAAGCCGTTCTTAATAATGATTTATTGTGAAAGTCTATGGCAATTATTTTTTCAAGTTCATTAATTGCACTTTTTTTTTGCATGATTTTTTAACTCCTTTAGTATATATTTAAATAAATTTAGTCCCGCAATGCGGGACTGTTTTATTCTTCAACACAAGATTTTATGTATTCCACTACATCTCCTACTGTTTTAACATTTTCAGCTGATTCATCAGGTATTTCTATATCAAATTCTTCTTCTAAAGCCATTATAAATTCAACTACGTCTAATGAGTCTGCTCCTAAATCATCAACGAAAGATGCTTCCATAGTTACCTCATCCTCATTTACACTTAATTGATCTACTATAATATCCTTTACCTTTTCAAAAATCATACTGTCGCCTCCAATTTAATAGTATTCTTTTTTGTTTATAAATAAATATTAATGGTTTTATACTTATTTATCAACTACTTTTTATAAATTATATTATACTTTATTATCTTTTGTATATTTATATGTATTATTCTTAAAATTATTTCTTATATTTTTACTTTATATCGTCTTTTTTATTTATATTTTCTATGGATTCTTTTATGCTTTCTACAACATTATTATCATAGAAAAATTTTGCTTGTCTTATAGCATTCTTGAAGGCTTTAGAATCCGAACTACCATGAGCCTTTACACATATTCCTTTTACTCCTAGGAAAGCAGCTCCACCAACTTCTTCATAATTAAAGTCTTTTTTAAACTTTAAAAATACAGGTTTTAAAATCATTCCACCTATTTTTGTTCTAAATGATGACATTATATTTTCCTTTAGTGTAGATAATAGTGTACTTGCAACGCCCTCATACATTTTTAATATAGTGTTTCCCACAAAACCATCACAAACTAAAACGTTAGTATCGCCTTTTGGTATATCTCTAGGTTCAATATTACCAACGAAATTTAAATTCGCTTCCTTTAATAATTTATATGTTTCTTTTGTGAGTTCATTTCCTTTCTCTTCTTCAACACCAATATTTACAAGTCCCACAGATGGATTTTTAACTTTTAAAATTTTTTCAAAGTACACTTTTCCCATTAATGCAAATTGTACTAAATTATTAGGCTTACAGTCAACATTGGCACCACAATCTACAATCATAAACTTACCATTCTTTCCTGGCATAACTGGTGCAAAAGTGGGCCTATCAATACCTTTTATTCTACCTATAATTAGTGTAGCTCCTGTTAGTAATGCCCCGGTACTCCCTGCAGATAAAACTGCATCAGCCTTGCCTTCTCTGACTAAATATAAAGCTTTACATAAAGAAGAATTCTTTTTCTTTCTAATAGCCATAGCTGGATGTTCATTATTACTTATAACCTCTTCAGCATTTAAAACTTCAATTCTTCCACTATCGTATTTATACTTTTTAAGTTCATCTTTAATTCTTTCTTCAGGTCCTGTAATTATAATTTTAACTCCAGTATACTCTAAAGCCTCAACACAACCCTTAACTACTTCTTGAGGACTATTATCTCCACCCATTCCATCTACTGCTATAATCATATATTAACCTCACTTTATACTAATATAAATTCATATAAATATTATATCACAATTTTTGTTAATTTATAAAATATAAAAATAAAAGAAAGTCTTTCGACTTTCTTATTATTTATCATCAGATACTACCTTTGTATTCTTGTAATATCCACAATTTTTACATACTCTATGAGCTAGTTTGAATTCATGGCATTGAGGACATTCCACCATACCAGGCATGCTAAGCTTGAAGTTTTGAGCTCTTCTTTGATCTCTTCTTGCTTTTGAAGTTTTTCTCTTTGGATGAGCCATTATAAACACCTCCTTAACCTATGAATAAAGTTTATAATCACTTATTATCATCTAATAAGTTCTTAAGCTTTGCTAATCTAGGGTCTAGCAAAGGTTGTTCTTCAACATCTTCTGTAACCTCACTACATTTACAAGAAGATGTATTTAGATTAATACCACAATTTGTGCATAATCCTTTACATGTATCCCTACATAACTTTTTAATAGGGAGATTCATAACTAAAGTTTCTTCAACAATTTCATATAAATCAACTATATTATTTTCAATAATTTTTTCATCTTTAATTGGCTCTTTTGAAAAAATCTCTTCTACATCCATATTAATTTTTTGTTCAAACTGTTTTAAACATCTTGAGCAATCAAGCAATAAAGAAGTATTAAACTTTCCATTGAAAATATATTGGTTCCCTTTTTTTCTAAAGTTCCCCTCAATAGTTATAGGCGATTTATAATCTATTATTTCTTCTCCCAAACTCAACTTATCTTTCTCGATAACTGTATGTACTGTAATTTTTTCTTTCTTACCATTGAATAATTGAATTAAATCAAATTTCATTAATACATACCTCTTGAATAATATTATTATATATATTAAACAAGAGTTATTATATAGATAATATGGATAAAAGTCAAGCTTATTTTTAAACATAAGTTTCGAGCAAACTATATTGCTCGAAACTTAATACTTTTATAAATTTATTTGCTAATTAATGAAACAGTCTCTTTAGCGATCATTAACTCTTCGTTAGTTGGAATTACAAATATTTTAACCTTTGAATCTTCAGCACTTACTTCTACAGCTTTTCCTCTAACATTGTTCTTTTCTTTATCTAATTTAATACCTAAGAAGTTCATATCCTTACAAATCTCTTCTCTTGAATCAATTGAATTCTCACCAAGTCCTGCTGTAAATACTATTGCATCCACACCATTCATAGCTGCAGTATAAGATCCAATATATTGTTTTACTCTATAATGGAATACATCTAATGCAAGTTTTGCTCTATGGTTTCCTTCTTTTGCAGCATCTTCTATATCTCTAAAGTCTGAACTTACACCTGATACTCCTAACACACCAGATTTTTTGTTCATTAAGTTGTCTATTTCATCAATAGACAGATTATCTTCTTTCATTAAAAACGGAATTATAGCTGGATCAATGTCCCCACATCTAGTTCCCATTACTAATCCTTCAAGTGGAGTGAATCCCATTGATGTATCTACAGATTTACCATTTTTAACTGCAGTTACACTAGCACCATTTCCTAAATGGCAAGTAATAATTTTAACATCTTCAATGTTTTTATTCATCATCTCTGCTGCAACATCTGATACATATTTATGAGATGTACCGTGCATTCCATATCTTCTTACTGAATGTTTTTCATAAGCTTCATATGGTAATGCATAAATGTATGCATGTTCTGGCATAGTTTGATGGAATGCCGTGTCAAATACTACTGACATAGGAGTATTTGGCATTAACTTCTTACATGCATTTATTCCAATAATATTTGCTGGGTTATGTAATGGAGCTAATTTAGCACATTCTTCTAAGTTAACCATTACTTCATCATTTATTATTACAGATTTAGCATACTTTTCTCCTCCATGAACAACTCTGTGTCCTACAGCAGAAATTTCATCCATGCTACTAATTACACCATACTCTTTATCAGTTAAAGCACCTAATACTAATTCTATTGCAACTTGGTGATCTTTCATTGGAGTCTGTATTATATGTTTATCTTTTCCTTCAGCTTTGTGAGTTAGTATAGAACCTTCTATTCCTATTCTTTCTACTAAACCTTTTGCTAAAGCTTCTTCAGTTGACATATCAATTAATTGATATTTTAATGATGAGCTTCCGCAGTTAATAACTAAAACCTTCATTTATTTTCCTCCTTAAAATTATGTATATTAAATTAAAATGTTAACTATGATTGTGCTTGAACAGCTGTTACTGCAACTACATTAACTATATCCTCAGGACTGCATCCCCTTGATAAATCATTTATTGGTTTTGCAAACCCTTGACATATAGGTCCTATAGCTTCAGCTTTTGCAAATCTTTGAACTAATTTATAACCAATATTTCCTGATTGTAAATCTGGAAATACCAATACATTAGCTCTTCCTGCAACATTACTCTCTGGTGCCTTTAAATCTGCAACCTCTTTAACTATTGATGCATCTAATTGAAGCTCACCATCAATTAGTAAGTCTGGTCTTTGAGCTTTAGCAGTTTTTGTTGCTACTTTAACCTTATCAACTAGATCGTGTTTTGCACTTCCCATAGTAGAGAAGGATAACATAGCAACTCTTGGTTCTATTTTACAAAGGTTTTTAGCCGTTTCAGCAGTTGATATAGCTATTGAAGCTAATTCTTCTGAATTTGGATTTGGATTTACAGCACAATCTGAAAATAATAAGAATCCATCTTCACCATATTCACAATTAGGTATGCTCATCAAGAAAAAGCTAGATACGACTTTAATCCCCGGAGCAGTTTTAACAATTTGCAGACCTGGTCTTAAAAGGTCTCCTGTCGTATGGATAGCTCCAGATACTAAACCATCACCATGACCTAGCTTAACCATCATTGTTCCGTAATATAATGGATCTTTCATTGTAGATAGTGCTTTTTCTTCTGTCATTCCCTTATGTTTTCTAAGTTCATAAAACTCTTTTGCATATGCATTAAGCTTATCTGATTTTTCAGGATCAATAATTTCTATTCCTGAAATATCAAGATTTAAGTCTTTTGCCTTACTTCTTATAGACTCTTCCTTACCTACGAGAATAATATCCGCTAACCCTTCTTCTTTTATTCTCTCGCTAGCTATTAGATTCCTTTCCTCATCACCTTCTGGTAAAACTATTCTTTTCTTATCTTCTTTAGCCATTTTCCATATCTTATTCATAAATTCCATATCTCTTCCCCCTTTGAGATATAATATAAACATATAAAAATGTTACATATATACATTAATAATATAACCTTTTTAGTCTTTTTATTCAAGTTTAAGTTTAATTATTTTTTACTTATGTATAATTTTGTAATTTTCAGACTTTAAAAATCTACACTTTTGAATATAAACATCTATTTATTCTTTATAAATATATGTTTATTACTTATAATAATTATATATATTAAAAATGAGGTGTTGGAATGAATATAAGTGCTATCATAGCAGAGTATAACCCTTTTCATAAAGGTCATCTATATCATATAAAAAAAACAAAGGAGCTTACAAATTGTGACGCTATTATATGTGTTATGAGTGGAAACTTTGTACAAAGAGGGATGCCAGCTATTTTAGACAAGTGGTGCCGTACAGAAGTTGCCCTTAAAAATGGAATTGATCTTGTAATAGAATTACCTCTAGTTTATAGCCTATCTTCTGCAGAATTTTTCTCTTTTGGAAGTATAAGTCTTTTGAATTCTTTAAATGTAGTTAATAGCTTATCATTTGGAAGTGAAACTGAAGATATAGAAATATTAAAACCTATAGCAAAACTTCTAGTAGAGGAACCTTATTTATATAAAAAAGCTTTAGACTATCATCTCCAAAAAGGATTAAGTTTTCCTAAGGCTAGAAGCGAAGCTATTAAAAATTATTTGCAAGATAATAATACGAACATTTATAATATTGATGAGATTTTAAACTCTTCAAATAACATTCTAGGAATTGAATATTTAAAAAGCCTAATAAGAATAAACAGTAATATTTCACCTTTTAGTGTAAAAAGAATCGGTGAATCATATAACTCTGAATCTCTTGGTGACATTACCAGTGCAACTGGTATTAGAAAATATATATTTTCTAATTCGTCCTTAGAAGATCTAAAAGATAAAGTACCTATAGACACATATAATTCTTTAATAAATTATGGAACAGAAAACTTTCCAAATATAAATGATAGTTTATATTATCTTAAATATAAACTATTAAGTATGAAAGATGAATTTTCAAAAATTCCGGATATTAAGGAAGGATTAGAAAATAAAATCATAAATTCTATTTTAAAAAATAATAATTTTAATGATGCTTTAATGGATACAAAAAGTAAACGATATACACTAACTAGAATAAATAGAATTCTAATGCAACTTTTTATAGGTTTTGAACAATATAATATAGAATATATGCGTAAATCTCATACACCGTATGCTAGAGTTCTAGGATTTACTTCTAAAGGTCAAAAAATACTAAAAGATATGAAGTTAAAATCTGAAATACCTATAGTAACTAAAATACCTAAATGTAAAAATGAATTTTTAGAGTTAGACCTTAAAGGAACATCATTTTACAGCTTATTAAACAAAAAAGTTAGGTTCAATGAGGATTATTACAAAAAGCCTATTATATTACCTTAATGCAGTAATTAATTTTATTAAGACAATATATATATATATTATAATTAATATTATAAAGGAAGATAATATTGCATTATTCAAGTAAAAGAAATAATAAAATCTTTATACTAATTTTAAGTTTTCTAATTTTAAATATAATTATATTTCCTAAACCTTGTATGGATGGTTCTTTAAAGGGATTAAAGCTTTTTATACAAGCAGTATTTCCTTGTTTATTTCCATTTTTAGTTTTATGTAATCTTATAATAGCTTTTAATGGAATAGAACTATATGCTAAGTTACTAGGTCCTATTTTATGTAAACCTTTAAATCTGCCTACTTCATGTAGTGTGGTTATATTATTAAGTTTTCTATGCGGATACCCTATGGGAGCTAAATATACTTCGGATTTATACGAAAAAAAAATTATAGACTTCAATACTGCAGAAAAACTTTTGAATATAGCATCTAATGCAAGTCCGCTTTTTATTATGGGAACAATATCTATGGCTATGCTCAACAATAAAAGGTTAGGATACATACTATTAATTTCAAATTACATTTCTTGTATTCTAATGGGAATAATTTTAAAAACAAAAAATAACTTAGACATAAAAAATAAAACTAAGTTTAAGCACAATTTTCAAACTCCTACATTTTCAAAAGCTTTTAGTAGCTCCATTGAAGATGCCCTTAACATATCCATTCTCGTTGGAGGTTTTGTTATATTTTTTTCCATGATAACAGAAATAATAAGGAGCAATACCATATTAAGTATTGCTCCCCATCTTAAAAATAAGACACTATTTTCATTTCTTTTAGGCTTACTAGAGATAACTAATGGATGTCATAGTATATCTTCTATGGTTATTCCTACAGAACTAAAACTAATCTTAATTAGTTTTTTAATATCATTTAGTGGACTTTGTATAATACTACAGGTTTATGCATTTTTATATAAATATAATTTTTCTATTAAAAAATATGTTAGAAGAAAATTTTTGCAAGGAATCCTAGCAGCAGTAATCTCCCTAGGACTTTATACTATAAGTACTAATAGCAGGTTTTCCTTTGCCCAATATAGTTCTAATAATTATAATATAAATTTTTCAATTTATATTATAATAGTATCCCTAATTCTATTAATTCCACTTGTATATACTAAAATAAAAAAACTATTTAATATCCTTTAATTCTTCTATATCTTCATCTATACTAGAGGTGGTAGCTTTTATATAAGAATCCATATTTATTATAAAGTTTTCCATCTCTTTTTTTATATTATTCATTAGCTCTTCGTAGTTCGCATTAATTCCATTCTGAGCATATGATATTTTATCTAGGGCATAATCCCTAGCTCCAACTTTTATAATATCAGCTTTTTTTTCAGCATTTAAAACTATATCTTCTGCCATGGAAGAGGCCTTTTTAACGTAGTCATGACTACTAATTCTTTTCTTGACTATGTCAACACTCTCTTTTTTAATCATTTCTGCCTGTTCATGAGCGTCTTTTAATATTTTATCTTTTTCTTCAGAAATCCAACTAGCCTTCTTAAATTCTTCTGGAAGATATTCTATAATCTGTTCAATTACTTCATTCATTTCTTTTTTATCAACTAATACCTTACCAACCACGGGAATTTTAGAGGAAGTTTCTAGTATTTCTTGTAAGTATTCTAACAATTTTATAACATCCATAAAACCTCTCCCTTACTTATTCTCTATGACTTTCTTTATTATAATATCATTTAGTTCATTCGGTACTAGGTCCCTAATACATCCTCCAAACTTTGCAACTTGTTTTACTGCTGAAGAACTTAAATAAGAGTATTGCGGACTAGTAGCCATAAATATTGTTTCTTTTGTATTATCCAACTTATTATTCATCATAGCCATTTGAAATTCATATTCAAAATCTGAAACTGCCCTTAATCCTTTTACAATAACGCTTGCATCATGTTTATCCATAAAATCCACTAATAGTCCCTCAAAACTCTCTACCTTTACATTATTATAAGATTTTATAACCTTATTTATAAGTTCTACTCTCTCTTCTATAGAAAATAACCCCTTTTTATCCGGATTTATAAGTACACCTACTATCAATTGGTCAAATACTCTTGATGCCCTATCTATTATGTCCAAATGGCCATTTGTAATGGGATCAAAACTCCCAGCATAAACAGCAGCTCTCTTCAACTTTATTCCTCCCTATATTTATAAAAGAGTACAGTTGTATTACCATACTTTCTTTTATTAACTAAAATAAGATCTCCTGTTCCTTCAAAAATTTCTTCTCCAGAATCTATTTTGCAAACAATAATACCATCTTTTTTTAATAGTGAATTTTTATCAGTAATATCAATAGCCAGTGGTATCATTTCTTTTGCATAGGGTGGGTCTATAAATATTATATCAAACTTTTCGCCTTTTTTCCCTAACATTTTTAAAGTTTCATAAGAATCTCCATTTATAGTTGTACAGATGTTTTCAAATTTTAAATTTTCAACATTTTTTTTTAATATTGAATATGTAGTAGGGTTTTTGTCTATTAAATAACACCTTTTAGCTCCCCTACTTGCTGCCTCTAATCCTAAGCTACCTGTTCCTGAAAACACATCTACGACTACCGCATCCACAATATAATTTTGTATTATACTAAACATAGACTCCTTCACTCTATCTAAAGTAGGTCTAGTTACCATGCCTTCTGGAGGTAAAATTTTTCTCCCTTTTGCAATTCCAGATATTATTCTCAATTTATTTCCTCCCTTTATTTTTTCTATATAATTTTAGCATAAAAAATAAATTTAAAAAAGATTTAATTAAAACATATATATTTAGAATGTTTTTCTATGTTATCTTTTACATAGTCCTTAAACTTTACATGTACATCTTTATTACTACTTAAAATATTTTTAGCCTCCTTATTAGCACTTCTTAATATATTGTAATCCTCTATTGGATCTGATATTATAAGTCCGCTTTCTCCGTGTTGCCTATATCCAAACATTTCTCCTGTACCCCTAATTTTTAAGTCTTCTTCTGCAAGTTTGAAACCATCACTAATATTTTTCATTATCTCCATTCTCTTTCTAACTTTTTCACTTTTAATATTAGCAACTAAAACACAATAAGACTTATGTTCACCTCTTCCAACTCTACCCCTTAATTGATGAAGTTGTGCAAGTCCAAATCTCTCGGCATTTTCAATAATCATTAAAGTTGCATTAGGTACATTAACTCCTACTTCTATAACTGTAGTTGAAATTAGTACCTTTATATGTCCTTGTTTAAAACTATTCATTATCTCTTCTTTTTCCTTCCAGGGCATTTTGCCGTGAAGAATGCTTACTTGTATATTATTGAAATACTCTTCCTTAAGTTCACTATATAAACTTTCTACGGAACTTAAATTTAATTCTTCCGATTCCTCTACTAATGGGCATACCACATACACTTGTCTTCCATTAGCTATTTCTTCTAATGCAAAATTATACACTCTTTTCTTTTCATTTTTTGCAATATAATATGTATTAACACTCTTCCTATTAGGTGGAAGTTCATCAATAACAGAAAGATCTAAATCCCCATAAAAACTTAAACTTAAAGTTCTAGGAATAGGGGTTGCAGTCATAACCATGACATCGGCACTTTTATTTTTATTTAAAAGTCTACATCTTTGATTTACTCCAAACCTATGTTGTTCATCTGTTATAATTAATCCTAAATTCCTATATTCAACATCTTCCTCTATTAAAGCATGAGTACCAACTATAATATCTATTTCTCCCATTTTTAATCTTTCTTTTAAGTTTTCTTTATTTTTCTTAGTAGTACTTCCTACTAAAAGTTCTATACATATATTAAACTCCCCTAAAAGATTTTTAATTTCATTAAAGTGTTGCTTTGCCAATATTTCTGTAGGTGCCATCATTACAGCTTGATAGTTATTCTTTACTACGTTAAACATAGCTATTATAGCTATAACTGTCTTACCGCATCCAACATCCCCTTCTACTAATCTATTCATTGGCTTATTTTTTTTCCCATCAACTAAGATTTCTTTTATAACTCTACTTTGAGCATTTGTAAGTTCAAAAGGTAATCTTTCTTTTAAATCTTTTAATTCCTTTGATATTTTAAAACTTATTCCCTCTTCTCCACTATAACCCTCTTTAAGCATTAATATTTTTAAAGAATATGTAAATAGTTCTTGAAACTTCAGTCTTTCTTTTGCCTTTTGCAAATCTTCCAGGCTTGAAGGAGAGTGTATATTTTTGATAGCCTTATCTAAAGTTATCAAATTATATCTAGATAATATTTCTTGTGGTAGGTTTTCTTTTATACTTATTTCACATAAGATGTTTGTAATAATTTTATTTAAGAATGTATTTGTTATTTTTCCTTTAAGAGGATATTTTGCTATAATTGAATTCTTATCTAAAGTTGTATTCCTTATGATTTTAGGGTTTAGAATAACTTTATTTTTTCCTACAAATTCACACTTACCAGAAACCAAGTATGTTTTACCAATAAAAAAACTTTTTTTTATATATGGTTGGTTAAACCATACAGCTGTTAATCTTTCTCCTTGTACATCAAAGATTATACTACTTTTTATTTTTCCAGTTTTAGTTCTAAAATCACGATTTATTTGAATTACTTTTACAGAAACAAAAATCCTTTCCTTATCTCTACAATCCCCTAAAGCATTAATAAATCCTACATTCTCATAATCCCTTGGAAAATACAACAAAAGGTCTAAAATAGTGAAAATACCCATTTTATTTAGTTCTTCAGATAGTTTAGGTCCAACACCTTTTACAAATTTAATACTATTTTCTATTTTCAAATCCATATCACTCCTAATTTCTAAATAAAGAAAAAAGCCCTAAGGCTTTTATTCTACAGAAACTATAAAATAATATAAAGGTTGTTTTCCTTCATAACATTGAACATCTAAATCTTCGAATTTATCTTCTAATAAATTTATAAGTTCTTGAACTTTCTCTTCTTCACAGTCTTCGCCATAGTAAACTGTTATAAGTTCACTATCTTCTCCAACCATATTATCTAATATATTTTCACATACTGAATATATATCTTTTCCTACTTTCACGATTTTTTCTTCTACAAGTCCTAATACATCATCTTTATTTATTTTTATTCCATCTGACTCAGTGTCCTTAATAGCATAAGTTACAGAGCCTGTAGATACATTTCCTATAACGCTTTCCATTTCAGCTATATTGTCTTCTGCAGATGCTTCAGGATTAAACATAGTAAGTGCGCTTATTCCTTGAGGAATAGTTTTTGTAGGAATTACATATACTTTTTTATCTGTTAAATCAACGGCTTGTTTTGCAGCCATTATTATATTTTTATTGTTAGGGAAAATAAATATGTTTTCTGCATTTAAACTTTCTATCCTATCTAACATATCTTGTGTGCTAGGATTCATTGTCTGCCCACCCTCTATAACTTCATCTACACCAAGTTCTTCTAGAATAGACTTTATTCCTTCTCCCCTAGCTATAGAAATAAAACCATATTTTTTAGGCTCTTCAACCTTATTTTCAGATAGTTCGATTTTAACTGCTTTTTCTACCTCTTCATCATTGCAAATTATATGTCTATGTTGCTCTCTCATATTATCAATCTTTATTTTTGAAAGTTCTCCTAGTTGGACTGCCTTTGAAAGAACAAGTCCTGGATCATTAGTATGAATATGAACCTTAACTACATCCTCAAGTCCAACTACTACCATTGAATCTCCATGCTTTTCTAGTTCCATCTTAAAATTATCAACATCAACGTTATTTGCATAAACAAAAAACTCTGTACAATATCCAAACTTTATATTTTCAGTTCCTATAGTACTTTGAGCTGTCTTTGGAGTAAAAGTTTTTGAAGAGGTAACATCTTTATTTATATCTGCCTCTAAGTTAAGTTGTAAGGCTTCATACATACCATTTAAAATAAGTAAAAGCCCTGCCCCACCAGCATCTACAACTTTCGCTTCTTTTAATTGTGGTAACATTTCTGGAGTTTTACTTAAAATCTCTTCTGAATAAGTAATAACTTCATTTAAAAACTCACAAACATCTAACTTTGCACTCTTTTCTCCCGCCTCAGCAGCTGCCCTTATAATAGTTAGAATTGTACCTTCTGTAGGTCTCATAACAGCCTTATAAGCATAATTAGATCCTTCTCTTAAGGCGTTTTTAAATTCCTCTACAGTAGCAATTTCTTGATTCTCTAAGCCTTTTGCAAATCCTCTTAAAATTTGAGATAAAATAACACCTGAATTACCTCTAGCTCCCATCAAAGCTCCTCTAGATAGAACTTTTGATATATTTTCTATGGTATCATGTTTTAGTTCCTTAATTTCTTCCACAGCGCTACTAAATGTCATCCACATATTTGTTCCTGTATCACCATCAGGAACTGGAAATACATTTAATGAATTTATATACTCCTTATTTTCTCCGAGTTTATTAGATCCATTTATTATCATATTATAAAAATTATGTCCATTAATACTTTGATATTTCAATTGTTGTACCTCCCTTAAACTCTAACACCTTGAACATTAACCGTAATACATGATACCCTTAATCCAGTTAAATTTTCCACTGTATATTTTACCTTTTTAATTATGTTATTCGCAATTACAGAAATTTTAATTCCATACTCAACAATTATAAATAATTCTATATTTAATTCTTTATCTTTAGAGTTAATTCTTACTCCCTTATTTAAATTTTCTTTTCTTAAAAGTTCCCATAGTCCATCTGTAGCATTCTTAGATGCCATGCCTACAACTCCATAACACTCCATTGTTGAAAGACCAACTATATTTCCTAAAACTTCGTCAGTGTAATAAACATTCCCAAACTCAGTATTTAAGTTTCCTTTCATTATTATTCCTCCTTAAAGTATACCTTATAATTATTTTATATGATATAATAAATTTATTCAAGTTTATAAGTTCTATTATAAGTTTATTTATTAATTTTATAATTTACTTGATAATTATGCATGATATATGATAAAATAAGCTATGTTTGAACTCATAGTTTTTTACATATGGTTTGCAGGGAGGTGTTTGATATGGCAAGAATGTGTGAGGTATGTGGAAAAGGTGTTGTATACGGAAGACAACGCAGCCACGCTGAAAATAAAAGTAACAGAACTTGGGCTCCAAACCTTAAAAAGGTTAAAGCTTTAGTTAACGGGACACCTAAAACAGTAAAAGTTTGTACTAGTTGTTTACGTTCTGGAAAAGTTCAACGTGCAGTATAATATAAAAAATAAAGAAATGCAGTTAAAAGCTGCATTTTTTTATTTTTTCTTTATAAATAATTTTATTATGTTAGACAAAAATTTAGGTAATTTAATTGTAAATATTTTCATTACATCCACTCCTAAGTCTATATTTAACCTACAATATTATTTATATGATTTTAAATTTTACTTATTACAAAATCTAATATTAAAATAGTACTTTATATATACTACTCCTCTCCTAAAAAAATGTTCAAAAAAATAACAACCTACGCATAGGTTGTTACAAAATTAATCTCTTGGTAATATTACAAGTAAGGTTCCACTTTCAAATCCTATATAAGCTTCTCCATCTAAAAATTCATTAGAAACTGTAAGCGGAGAACCTGCCTTCAAGTTATGGTTTAAAAGTTCATATTTTGCATTTTTTATAGTAAGTTTATTTACATTCTCCCTAAAAGCTTGTAATGAAAATATCTTCCCCTTAACACCACTTATCTTTATAGGTTTCTGAGTCACAAACACCTCATTATTATCATCTATAAGATTTATATTTATACCTCTCTCATAGTAATCTACCAACAATCCAAGATTAGCTAGTACATGATCTAATCTTGTTCCAGTACATCCAAATAATATTATTTCGTCAGAACCTATATTTATAGCTTCTTCTATAGCTAATTCAGTATCAGTAAAATCTTTTTCAGGACTATACCTAACAAACTTACAACCTTTATTTAAATAATACATATACGTATCTTCAGATATAGAATCTAAATCTCCAACAATCATGTTTGGTGTTAAATTATATTTTAAGGTTGCTTCAGCACCTGAATCCGATGCAATTATAAAGTGTTCTTCTTTAAGATAATTTTTTAATAATTGTAAAGATGGTGCCTTACCTCCTGAAATAATAATGCTTCTCATATTATAATAAAGCCTCTTTCAACTCTCTTATATTTTTTTCAATTTCTCCATTTTTAAATACAGCTGAACCAGCTACTACAATATCAGCACCACATTGTGATATATTTTTTATATTATCTTTAGTTACCCCACCGTCAACTTCAATCCAAAGCTTTCTATTAAATTTTTTACTTAACTTTCTTAGTTCTGATATTTTAGTAGAACAGTACTCTATATACTTTTGCCCTCCAAATCCAGGGTTTACAGACATAATTAAAACCATATCTAATACTGGAATCAAATCTATTATATTGCTTATAGGCGTTCCAGGGTTTAATGCTATTCCAGCCTTAACTCCCTTACTTTTGATATAATTTATAGTTCTATCTATATGTTTATCAGCTTCATAGTGTATAGTTATAATATCAGCACCAGCTTCTATAAAATCATCTATGTATTTTGATGGTTCCTCTATCATAAGATGAACATCAAAAGGTAATTTAGAATAAGCTCTAATACTCTTTATTATAGGCATTCCAAAAGTTATATTGGGAACAAATCTACCATCCATAACATCAATATGCACTAAATCTGCTCCATATTTTTCGATATTTTTCACATCTTCCCCTAAGTTTGCAAAGTTTGCAGATAATATAGAAGGTGCAATTTTCATAGTTAATACCTCCTTAGATTTTGTAATTCTTGTAGTATTTTTATATAAAATTCATATCTTTCAGTAGAAATTTCACCATCTTCTAAACTTTTCTTAATGATACATCCGGGTTCCTTATGATGCATGCAGTTTGAAAATTTACATTGACCGGCATAACCTTTAAACTCCGGAAAACATTCCTTAAGCTCTTCTATGTTCATAAAATCTGTACTTATAGAAGAGAATCCGGGAGTATCCAAAAGGAAACCCCCTTCATACTCTATAAGCTCTGCATGTCTTGTAGTATGTTTACCTCTTTTTAACTTTTCACTTATTTCCCCTGTCTCCATGTGTTCTTTACCAAGTATAGCATTTAAAATAGTAGACTTACCTACTCCTGAAGGTCCACAAAACACAGATATATTGTCTTCTACCTTACTTTTAAACTCTGCTATTCCTTTTCCTTCTTTTGCATTTATAAATATTAAATCGTATCCTATGGATTTGAGAATTTCTATAAACCTTTTATTATTTTCATCTGAAAAATCTATAAGATCTATTTTATTTAAACAAAGGGTTATCTTAAGATTGTTGTATTCAGATAAAATTAAGAATCTATTTAGAAGATCAAAATTAACTTCGGGATTTTTTAATGTAAAAACCACAAAAGCCTGAGTAACATTAGCCACAAATGGTCTAATTAATTCTGATGCACGATCGTAGATTTTTTCTATGGTTGTTCCACCATTTTCAATTTTTATACATACTCTATCTCCTACCATAGGTGTGTATTTATTGAATCTAAACTTACCTCTTGCCTTACACTGATAAAATTCATCTTTTACTTTTACTGTGTATAATCCACCTACACCTTTTACTATAATTCCTTCCATCTTTCCTCCTGGCCTATCTATTTTTAAATTCTAAGCCCTTATCAAAAACATAATATTCTACAGTTATATAATTTCCTTCCTTTATTTCAGAACCTGATTCAGGTTGTTGACTTTTAATGAAGCCATCCTTATTAGGCTCTCCAACCTTTATTTCTTGACCTTTACTTAATTTAAGACCTAAGCTAGATAATATTTCTTGGGCTTGGTTTAAAGTTTTACCTGAAAGGCTCGGTACTGTAACTCTTTTCTCTTTTGGACCTTTGCTTACAACAAAATCTATAGTTGAACCCTCTTTTACTTTTTCTCCACTTTCTAAACTTTGACTTATAATAACTCCATTAGGAACGGAATTATTAAATTCTTTTTTTACATCTCCAAGTTTTAACTTCAAAGAATCAAGCATAGGTTCAACTTCTGAGAATTTCAGCCCTCTAAAATCTTTTACTTCGATATCACCAATATTTCCTTTACTAATAGTTACTTTTACTTCTGAACCGTTATCTACCTTTTCACCCTCTTTTGGGTTAGAATCTAGAACTGTATCTTTTGGTTTATCACTTTCCTCTTCTTTTTCCACAGTAAATTTAAGCCCCTTAGATTCTATCTTATCCTTAGCCTCAGCTTTAGTTAGCCCTATTATATTGGGTACATTTACGCTTTCCTTAGATAACATACTCTTTATTCCAAATGCTGAACCCATACCAAGCAATAATACAATAAGCCCAATTAAAGCATTTTTTAATATTTTCTTTTTACTAGTACTAACTTCCTTGAAACCATCTTCATCATCCATGATATCTTCATAATCATCTTCATTATCTTCTTCTACTTCATTATGAAGATTTGAAATATCATCAGTATTATGTATTTTAGTATTTAATAATTTTTCATCAATAGGATCCATAATCCTTGTAAATTCAGCAGTATTGTATACATTTTGATCTAAACTATAATTTGAATTATTTTTAATCATATTCATATCTGAAATCATATCTTTTATAGACTGATAACGCTTTGATAGATCTTTATCCATACTTTTTAAAATTAAATCATTCATATTACTAGGAATACTTTTATTAAAGACCCTCGGTTCTATTATAGGTTCTTGGATATGTTTTAAAGCGATTGCTACAGGAGTATCTCCATCATAAGGAACCTTTCCTACTAGCATTTCATATAAAACAACACCTAAAGAATATATATCTGTTCTAAAATCTACTACAGTTCCTTTTGCCTGCTCTGGTGAAAAATAATGGGCAGAGCCCATAACCTTATTTGTATTAGTTATTGTTGCTGAATTCATTGCTTTAGCAATCCCGAAATCAGTTACTTTTACTATTCCTTCTTCCGTAACAAGGATATTTTGAGGTTTTATATCTCTATGAACTATGCCATTTTTATGAGCACATTCTAAAGCTTTAGCAATTTGAACTCCTATATCTAATGTCTCATTAATATTTAATCTTCCCTTTTCATTAATAAGTTCTTTTAATGTTTTACCCTCTACAATTTCCATTACTATATAATTAATATCGTCTTCCGTTCCTACATCATAGATACTAACTATATTATTACTTATAAGCGCAGCCACCGCCGTAGCTTCTCTCTTAAATTTTTCTACAAACTCAATATCATTTACGAACTCTCTTTTTAAAATTTTAATTGCAACATATCTATTTAGTAGATTACATCTACCTTTATATACTTCTGACATTCCACCTTCGCCAATTTTTTGTAAAATTTCATATCTATTACCTAATATATTACCTATCATTTTTATCAGCTCCTTCAAAAACAATTACTGATATGTTATCTTTACTTCCATTTTCCTTGCTAAGCTCTACAAGTTTCTTGCTAGCTACTTCTGGATTATATTTTGTTACAATAGTTGAAATTTCCTCCAAGGAAACTCCATTTGTAAGTCCATCACTACACAAAATAATCTTAGAAAATCCTATGTTATCGAATTCATATATATCTATTCTCACTTTTTCATTAGTTCCTAAAGCTCTTGTTATTATATTTTTATTTGGATGCCTTAGGGCCTGTTCAATAGTAATACTCCCACTATCTATAAGCTCTTGAACCAATGAATGATCTTTTGTTATTTTTTCTATATTACTATCACTTTTTATAACTATACAAGAACTATCTCCAACATTAGCAATATATATTTTGTTGTTGTTAATTAAACATGCAGTAACAGTAGTTCCCATCCCACAATAACTTTCTTTTTCTTTAGAAAGTAAATATATCTGTGTATTAGCCATTTCTATAGCCTTCTTTAGAATATCTTTATACTCTATGGGATTTTTTAAAGAAGCTTCTTTAATAAAATTAATTGTGTGATTTACTGCTATGTTACTTGCAACTTCACCAGCATTATGTCCACCCATACCATCTGCTACAATATAGTATCTTAAATTAGTGTCTTCAAAATATCCAACGGCATCCTCGTTAACTAATCTATAATTCCCTATATCAGAAACTATGCCAACCAATTTTGTAGCCCCCTTTAAATCAAATTTCTTTTTCTAAATAACTTCGTCTAAGTTGCCCACAAGCTGCATTTATATCTGATCCCATCTCTCTTCTTATAGTAACCTGTATCTTATTTTTTTCTAATATATTTTTAAATTTTTCTATACTATCATTGTCTGATCTTTCATAATTTTTCTCTTTTACTTCATTTACAGGTATAAGATTTACATGACACAATAGTCCTTTTAATATTTTAGAAAGTTCCTCTGCATGTATATCCCTATCATTAAAGTTCTTAATTAGTGCATATTCGAAGGTTATTCTTCTTCCTGTCTTTTCTATATAATAATTGCAAATATCTATAAGTTCTTTTATAGAGTATTTGTTAGCAATAGGCATACTCTGTTTTCTTATAAAATCTGTTGGTGCATGAAGAGAAATTGCCAAAGTAATTTGAGTTTCTTCATCAGCTAAATCTTTAATTTTGGGAACAATACCACAAGTTGATAAAGTTATATGTCTTTTCCCTATATTTAAAGTATATTTTTCACTCACTAATCTTATGAATTTTATTACATTATTGTAATTATCAAGTGGCTCACCACTACCCATTAATACAATATTTGAAATTCTCTCTTCAATATATTTTTGTGCCACTAAAATCTGTGCTATTATCTCTCCTGTTGATAGATTTCTAACTACTCCGTCTAAAGTAGATGCACAAAATGTACACCCCATTCTACATCCTATTTGAGTAGAAACGCAAATACAGTTCCCATGTTTATACTTCATAACTACTGTTTCAATAAGATTTCCATCATCATAAGCAAGTAGAAATTTCGTTGTATTGTCTTTTGTAGATTTTAAGTTGCTTACTATTTTAGGAATTGATATCTTAAAGTTATCTTTTAATTTTTGTTTTATAGCATTAGATAGATTTTTCATATCATTAAAATCCCATACACCCTTGTATATCCAATCTAAAACCTGTTTTGCTCTAAAGGAACTCTCTCCATTATCCACCATCCAAATCTTGAGTTCCTCTAAATTAAAATCTAAAATGTTATTCATACAAAACACCTACTGTCTTTTAATTTTACACATAAAAAATCCATCCATATTTTCATTAGGTAGTATAGTTATATATCCTTCTTCATGATATATAATATTTTCTACCTTTCCTAAATAAATTTTATCTACTTTAAATTCTGGATTATCGTTCAAAAGTTCTTTTATAACTTTCTCATTTTCATCCTTATTTAAAGTACAAGTGGAATAAATTAAACTTCCTCCCTTTTTAACATACCTAACTGAATTGTTAAGTATCTTATATTGTATAGAGTGTAAGTTCTTTAAATCCTTCTCTGATTTATTCCATTTTATCTCTGGTTTTTTTCTTATTATGCCCAAGCCAGAACAAGGGGCATCTACTAAAACTCTATGAAACTTTTCCTCAAATTCAGAATAAAATTCTTCTGCATTTCTAATTTCTGGTTTTATAATATCAATATTAAGCCTACTAGCATTATCTCTTATTAATTTTAATTTATGTTCGTGTATATCACAAGCTAATATTTCACCATTATTATTCATAAGTTCTGCAATATGTGTAGTTTTTCCTCCTGGAGCACTACAAGTATCAAGTACAGTAAGCCTATCCGAAAGTTCCATTAGAGTTGCAACTATCATAGCACTTTCATCTTGCACTGTAATATATCCTTCCTTAAATAATTTATTTAACTCTATACTACTTCCTCTTTTAATATTTATTCCTTCAGGACATATATCACATTCTGAAACTTCATAACCTTCCTTTTCCATTGCTTCAAAAACTTCCTCATAATCCCCCATAAGTGGATTAACTCTAACAGTAATACTAGGTCTTTCATTTAAGCCTTTTAAAATTTTTAGAGCATTTTCTTTTCCATATTGTTTTAAAAATAATTTTACCATCCAAGTAGGATAAGAAAATTCATAAGCTAGTTTTTCTTCCTCATTTTTAAACTTAAATTTAGGCTCACCTTTTCTTAAGAAATTTCTTAAAACACCATTTACTATTTTAGAATTTTTTATAGTACTATATCCTTTACATATTTCTACAGCTTCATTAACTATGGCAAAATCCGGTACCTTGCTTAAATATTTAAATTGATAAATAGAAATTCTAAGTAAAGTAAGAACAAATTTATCTATACTCTCTATTCCTTCTCTTAAAAAAGAGGATAGAATTCTATCAATAGTGTACTTATGCTTTATAGTTCCGTATATAATTTCTGTAATAAGCGCCCTATCTCTTTCATCAAAATTATATCTTTTTAATTGTAAATTTAAAGCTAGATTAGAATAAGCATTTTTATATAAAACTTCATTTATAATATCTACTGCTACTTTTCTTGTATTTGTACTCATAAACACCTCTTAAGTTTTTAATCTCTATTTCTGTTATTTAAAGCAATCAATCTTAATAATTGAGAAATTGCTGTTATAGCTGCAGCTACATAAGTAAGTGCGGCTGCCTGTAGAACTTTCTTAGCTCCATAAATTTCTTCACTATCTAGTATAGATCTACTATTAAGTATCTTAATAGCCCTTGCAGATGCATTAAACTCTACAGGTAAAGTTATTATTTGAAATAATACTACTGCAGAGAATAGTAATATACCTAAAGTTGTTAACTTCGGTATACTAAAGATCATTCCTACGAAGAATAAAAGCCAAGAAGCACTAGAACTTATATTAACGACTGGTACAATAGAATTTCTTATGTTAAGTGGAGCATAATTTTCTTTATGTTGAATAGCGTGACCTGTCTCATGGGCGGCTACACCAATAGATGCTACGGAATTTCCATAATAAACATCATTAGAAAGTCTCATAACCTTATTTACAGGATCATAATGATCTGTTAATTTCCCTTGTATTAATTCTACTGGTATATGTGAAAGTCCAGCTTCATCTAAAAGTCTCCTCGCAACTTCTCCACCAGTTATCCCCCTTTTACTAAATACTCTAGAGTAACGTTGAAAGGTATTTTGAACTTTAAATTGAGCATACATTGAAATTAGCAATGCTGGAATTAATATTATCATAGTACTATCAAAATAAAGCATATACTCACCTACTTCATAATATTTTCTTAAGAGCATTTAATCTCCTAATACTGTGTTAACATTAATATTGTTTCCCTTTATATACTCCCCAACTTCCATAGATTTCTTACCTGGAAATTGTATTTTTTTTATTAACAATACCCCTTCTCCACAAGCAACCTCAATTCCTTTCTCAGTTACTTTTAATATAGTACCAAAGGGTTCTTGTATATCCTTGTTTATAATTTCTGCTTCATATATTTTCATAATCTTATCTTCATAATGTGTGTACGCTATAGGCCAAGGATTAAGTCCCCTTATAAATAGATTTATTTCCCTTGCACTTTTTTCCCAATTTATTCGAGCCATATCCTTATTAAGCATAGATGCATACATTGTGCTTGTATCCTTTTGTGGAATAGGCTTTATCTCACATTTTAAAAGTTTATCTATTGTTTCTATAAGTAATTTTGCACCTCTTTCCATGAGTATATCATGAATTTCACCAGCAGTACTAGTATCAGATATCTCAACTTCATCCTTTAATAACATATCGCCAGTATCTAGACCCTCATTCATAAGCATAGTAGTATTTCCTGTTACTTTTTCACCATTAATTATAGACCAATTAATAGGTGCAGCACCTCTATACTTAGGCAAAAGAGAACCATGTAAGTTTATACATCCATATTTAGGTATATCCAATATCTCCTTTGTTAAAATCTGTCCAAAAGCTACTACCACCATAAAATCTGGCTCTATATCCTTTAATACTTTCTTTACATCCTCATCATTTTTTAACTTTACAGGTTGGTAAACGGGAATATTGTACTGTAAAGCTAATTCCTTCACGGGACTAATTGATAATTTTTTCCCTCTTCCTTTAGGCTTATCTGGTTGAGTTAAAACAGCTTTTACATCAAAATTGTCTAATAAAGCCTTTAGAGAAGGAACTGCAAAATCTGGAGTGCCCATAAAAACTATTTTCATCTAATTTTTCTCTCCTTTAATAATTTTATCAATAAATAAAATTCCATCTAAATGATCTATCTCATGACAAAAAGCTCTTGCAAGCAGACCACTACCTTCTAATATTACTTCTTGCCCTTTTTCATTTAGGCCCTTAACCTTAACATATTCAGGTCTTCTTACCTCTCCTTGGTTACCTGGTATGCTTAGACAACCTTCTATATCTACATACTCACCCTTAGTTTCTAGGATTTCAGGGTTTATAAGCGCAAAACATCCTTCGCCTACATCTATAACAATTATTCTTTTTAATATACCTACTTGGGGTGCAGCAAGTCCTACACCATTCTCCTTATACATAGTTTCTTTCATATCCTCTATTAAACTTAAGGTTCTATCATCTATATTAGTAACTTCCTTACATCTCTTTCTTAGAATTTCATCTCCATTAATTCTTAAATTTCTAAGTGCCATTATTTAATCCTCCTTATACTAAATTCCTTGGATTAGTATCCAAACCTATCTTTATATTTTTAAATCTTTTTTCTCCCAAGACCTTATATACTATTTCTTTTATACATAAGGCAAATTCATTAGAAAAGTTTCCTTTAAATATAACTTGCCATCTAAATTCTTTTTTCAATTTAAAAACTGAACACGGACATGGCCCTAGCATTTTAATTTTATCATATTTGTCAAGAATGTTTTCTATTTCTTTTTTTAAAACTTTTATATACTCTTCACCCTCTTCTTTTTCCTGTGCACTTATATTAATTAAAAGCATTTCTGAAAAAGGTGGATAATCTAAAATTTTTCTAATTTTAATTTCTTCTTTGAAAAAGTCTTCATACCTATTTTCTGAAGATAAGACTATACTATAATTGTCTGGTGAATAAGTTTGAATTATAACTTCCCCTTCTTTATCACCTCTACCAGCTCTCCCTGAAACCTGGGTTATAAGTTGAAAAGTTTTCTCTGCTGCCCTGAATTCTGGATAGTTTAAAGAAATATCTGCTGCTAAAACACCTACTAAAGTTACATTTTCAAAGTCTAGACCTTTGGCTATCATTTGAGTTCCTACTAAAATATCTGCTTCTTTATTCTTAAATACATTGTATAGTTTCTCATAAGAATCTTTTCTTCTAGTAGTATCAAAGTCCATCCTAATAACTTTGCTATGCGGAAAATATTTTTTCACTTCCTTTTCAACTCTTTCTGTACCTACACCAAAATGTTTTACATACTTACTTTTGCACTTAGGACATATGTTCACTGAGTTTTCCTTATACCCGCAGTAATGACATACTAAATTCCCATTAGCATGATATGTTAAACTTATATCACAGTTTTTACATTTAAATACATAACCACATTTTCTACAGGATACAAAAGGAGAGAATCCTCTTCTATTTAAGAATAATATTACTTGCTCATTTCTTTCTAAGCAACCTTTTATTGAATCAAATAGTTTTCTACTAAATATAGATCTATTATTTTGCTCTAATTCTTCCCTCATATCAACTATTGTAGATCTAGGTAATAGTTTATTTGAAACCCTATTTAGAAGCTTGATTATGGAAATTTCATCATTTATTCCTTCATAGTAGCTTTCTAAACTAGGTGTTGCAGATCCTAAAACTACCTTACATCCTTTTAAGTCACTTATTAAAAAAGATATATCTTTAGCATTATATTTAGGATCTGTTTCTGACTTATAGCTTCCTTCATGTTCTTCATCAATTATAATTATACCTAAATCTTTAAATGGTAGAAATAGTGCTGATCTTGCACCTACTGCTACATTAACCTCTCCAGTCTTAACTCTCATCCATTGCTCAAATCTTTCTCCATCTGAGAGCCTACTATGAAATACAGCTACATCTTCTCCAAATCTACCTTTAAATCTTTCAATCATTTGAGGTGTTAAAGAAATCTCTGGCACCAAAACTATAGACTGTTTTTTATTTAGAAGCATATGTTCTACTAAATTTAAATAAATTTCTGTTTTTCCACTTCCAGTAACACCATGAATTAAAAATTTCTTTTTGTGAGAATGAATAATAGTATTCAAAGCATTCTTCTGCATTGAATTTAATTCTTTTTTTTCATAATGAGTATAAAATTTCACTGGAAACCTATTTACTATTTCTTCTTTAGTACTTATAAATCCATGTTTTATTAAAGTATTTACAGAGGATATAGAAATATTATATTTATTTTTTATATCACTTTTTATTAATTTTTCTTTATCTATTAAATTTATAATCGTAGTATAAGGTTCTTTTATATAATTCCCCTCTAATTCTCTTATTTTATATAAGACTTCCTTTTTCTTAAAAGTGACTCCTTTACTGATACCAGTAGGTAAGAAAACCTTAATACATTCCATATAAGTACATAGATACTTACGCCTCATAATATTTATAAGCTGGATATCTAAATAAGTAATTAATGGATATTTTTCACATATTTTATTTATATATTTTATATTAATTCCTTCATTACTACTTTTATCTTCTTCATAAATTTCCATAACAAAGGCCTCTGAAGATTTATTTCCCTTTCCAAAAGGCACTCTAACTCTATGGCCTATTCTTATATGCTCTTCTAAATCTTTAGGTATTCTATAAGTAAATAAACGATCAATTGCTGAACTTAAAGAATTAATAACCACATTAGCTAATTTATTCACTAAATCACCTTTTCTATTTTTATATTAATAAACAAAAAAGCGCATTAGCGCTTTTCTGTTATTAAATTAAATAAATTTTTAGCAAATTCATCTTTACTCATTTTATTTATATAAAACGTGTCCCCATACTTAGACAAAACAGTTGCACTATTGTAATCTGAAGAAAAACCAGTATCAGAACTCTTTATATTATTAGCTACTATAAAATCCAAATTCTTTTTTTGTAGTTTCTTTTCTGCATTCTCAACTAAATCCTTGCTTTCAGCAGCAAATCCTACTAGTATTTGAGATTGTTTTTTCTGTCCTAAGTCATATAGTATATCCTTATCCCTAACAAGTTCTATATTTAAACTACCCGTACCTTTTTTAATCTTTTCTTCACTATAATTCTTAGGTATATAGTCTGCAACAGCTGCTGACTTAATTACAATATCCATATCATTATATTTCTCCATAATAGCATTATACATTTCTTCGTTAGTGTCTACACTTATGACTTTGACACCTAAAGGAGGCTTTATATTAGTGGGTCCAGAAACTAATATGACTTCAGCACCTCTATTTCTAGCTTCCTTTGCAATTGCATATCCCATTTTGCCAGAGGAACGATTAGTAAATATTCTTACTGGATCAATTCTTCCTATAGTTGGACCTGCAGTAACTAAAACCTTCTTTC
Source organism: Hathewaya histolytica (assembly GCF_901482605.1). NCBI lineage: Bacteria > Bacillati > Bacillota > Clostridia > Eubacteriales > Clostridiaceae > Hathewaya > Hathewaya histolytica. The sequence continues at coordinate 1,521,607 of NZ_LR590481.1, forward strand.
CAACCAAATCCTTTACTGGATACATCTCACTATAAATATATTCTACTATTTCCTCAGTATCTGCAAGTTTACCAATGCCATGATCTCCACATGCAAGTCTCCCTTTTTGTGGTTCTATAAATTTATATCCAAACTCTTTTAGTTTATGTATATTATTTTGGACTATAGGATTTATATACATGTTAGTATTCATAGCTGGTGCAAAAATAACTGGAGATTTCGTTGCCATTATAGTAGTTGATAACATATCATCTGCAATTCCGCTGGCAACCTTGCCGATTATATTTGCTGTAGCCGGAATAATTGCTACTAAATCAGCTTTTTTAGCTAATGATATATGTTGAATCTCCCATGCTTTTGGTTCTTCAAACATATCATGAATAACCATATTTTGACTTATACTTTGGAAACTCAAAGGAGTTATAAACTCCTTTGCAGACTTAGTCATTATTACATGGATATCAATATCCTTTTTTCTCAATTTGCTTATTACATCTAAAGATTTATAAGCAGCAATACCTCCACAAACACCAATAACTAGACATTTATTTTGAGACATTTTACTTTATACCCTCTTTTACTCTCTCAACTGTTATTGCTCCTTCATTAATCTCATTTATGGCAATTGTCAATGGTTTATTTGAAGATATCTCAACTAGCCTTTCATTACCATCAATAATTTGTCTTGCTCTTTTTGAAGTGGATATTATTAGAGAATATCTATTGTCTACATTTTTTAATAAATTTACTATAGCTGGATTTATCATTGAGTCAGATTTATTCATATTTTACTCCTCCTGTTATTTTATCGCATAAGTCCTTTTGTCTATCTACGCGACATTTTTCACCCTTAATAATTGATTCTATATTTTCTACTGCATGGTCTATAATATCATTTATAACCACATAATTATATTTAGATACATAGTTCAGTTCTTTAAATGCAGATTTAAATCTTAGATTTAGACTTTCCTCTGTTTCACTACCTCTTCCAATGATCCTACTTTTTAATTCTTCCATAGATGGTGGCATTATAAAAATAAATACTCCCTCTGGACATATTTCTTTAACTTTAAGTGCACCTTGTATATCTATTTCTAAAATCACATCAGTACCTTCATTTAATTTTTCCTCTATTTTATCTTTTGGAGTTCCATAATAATTACCATATACTTCAGCATATTCTAAAAAATCGCCTTTACTTAATTTTTCCTCGAATTTTTTCTTTTCTAAGAAAAAGTAGCTTTTCCCTTCAATTTCTCCTGCTCTTGGGATGCGAGTTGTTGCTGATACTGATAACCAATAGTTTTTATTTTGCAAAAGTTTTTTACATACAGTACCCTTACCTGCACCTGAAGGTCCTGATATTACTATTAATAACCCCTTTTGAAACATTTATTCTTCCACCTCATCCATAGCCTCTTCACCTTTTACTGATAATCTATGAGCTACAGTTTCTGGTTGAACAGCTGATAATATAATATGATCACTATCTGTTATAATAACTGCTCTTGTTCTTCTACCATAGGTAGCATCAATTAACATTCCTCTATCCCTAGCTTCTTGAATTATTCTTTTTATTGGTGCAGACTCTGGACTTACTATAGCAACTAATCTATTAGCTGATACTATATTTCCGAATCCAATGTTGATTAATTTAATATTCATAATGAACCTCCCATAAATTTTACTCGATATTTTGAACTTGTTCTCTTACCTTCTCAATTACTGTTTTAAGACCTAAAGTGTGCTTTAATATTTCTAAATCATTTGCCTTTGAAGCTATAGTATTTGCTTCTCTATTCATCTCCTGAACTATAAAATCGAGTTTCCTACCGATAGACTCATCTAATTCAAAAGCTGACCTCATTTGTTCTATATGACTATTCAATCTTGTTAACTCTTCATCAATACTAGCTTTATCAGCAAAAATTGCAATCTCCATTGCAACTCTTCCTTCATCATAATTTTGTTTATCATCTAATAAATCCTTTAAACGTCCTGAAAGCTTGTTTTTGTACTCCTCTACTACTTTAGGTGATCTTTCTTCTATTCTCATTAATAATTCTTTTAAATTACATAATTTTATTAGAATATCTTCTTTTAATTTTTCCCCTTCTTTGTTACGCATAATTAAAAGTTTATCACAAGCTTCTTTCAAAGCAACTTCCATCATACTCCAAATTTTATCTAAATCCTCTTCTTTTTGATCCAATGTTATCACTTCTGGAAACCTTGATAATGATCCTACGGTTATATCATCACGTAATCCTAATTCTTGATTAATAATTCTTAAGGACTCCAAATAACTTTTTGCAAGTTCTAAGTTTAAAGCTACGTTTGTAGACTGTTTCTCATAATCTTTTTGGGTTATGTAAATATCTACTTTGCCCCTTTTAATATTATCAGCTATAAGCCTTCTTATTTTATCTTCTAGTGAAAGAAAAGTCCTAGGAAGTTTTACTGAAGTTTCTTGAAATCTATGATTAACACTCTTCATTTCTATTATAAAAGTCTTACTTCCTTCCGTAACACTTCCTCTACCAAAACCCGTCATACTCTTTACCATATCTATCCACCTTCCAAGCTACTCTACTTAAATTATACTATTAATTTTGCATAATATAAATTCTTCTTTTTAAATTTTATTCTTATCATAATATTTAAAACATATTTTACTAAAAAAATCAACCTCTATATATAATAATTATTTCAATTTCATACAATTGCTTTCAAATAATAGCCTCTAGTATTATATTACATTTACACATTTAATTAAAGTACAATATATATCATATGCAAAATGTATATAAAGTATAAAAGACTCTACACCTTATAGGGGTAGAGTCTTTTATACTTTATATGTGCTATAATTTTATAAATTTAATTATAAATATTACAGTAAGTATATATAATACAACAGGAACCTTTTTTCTTTCTTTTCCGTTTATCCTTTGTATTATATTGTATAAGCCATTTATTAATCCATAAGATAGAATTCCAATAATTAACCCATCACCTATGCTATAAGTTAAAGGCATTAAAGCTATTGTCAAGAAAGCTGGAACTCCTTCTGTAAAATCATTAAATTCTATCTTAGCTACATTCTGAATCATAAAGAAACCTACTATTATAAGTGCAGGTGCTGTAGCACATGAAGGAATACTTATAAATAGTGGTGAAAAGAACATTGCAATTAAAAACAGTATTCCTGTTATAATAGATGCAAAACCCGTTCTTGCTCCCTCTGCAACTCCTGCAGAACTTTCTACAACTGTAGTTACTGTAGAAGTTCCCAAGACACCTCCAACAGTAGTTCCAATAGCATCAACTAAGAGGGCTTTACCTGCATTCTTAACTCTACCTTCTTCATCTATCATATCAACCTTAGAAGCAACCCCAACTAGGGTTCCAACTGTATCGAAAAAATCTACAAATAGGAAAGAAAACACTACCATAATAAAGTTTCCTATTTTACTTGGATCCACTATGTAGGTAAAATCTAATTTAAAAGCAATAGGCCTAATACTAGCAAACTCAAATACCCCTTTAGGTAATACTATTCCATATGTAGCTGCAGCTTCTGGTGAAATAAAAGCGTACATCCATGATATTAATGTACTCGTAAGAATTCCTAGCAAAATTCCTCCTCTTATTTTTTTCACTTCACAAATTACAATAGTCAAAATACCTATTAGTGCTATAATCACCGTAGGAGAAGTTAAATTCCCTTTAGCCACTTTAGTAGCTTCATTAGCTACAACAACCCCTGAATTAACGAAACCTATAAAAGCAATAAATAAACCTATACCAGCTGTTACAGCTAATTTAAGATTTTTAGGAATCGAACTAGCAACTGCTTCTCTTACGTTAGTTAAGGAAAGTAATATAAAAATTACTCCTTCTATAAATACAGCTGTTAAAGCCATTTGCCAAGGTATATTCATACCTTTTGGATTACACACAGTAAATGCAAAATATGCATTTAATCCCATGCCAGAAGCTAGGGCAAAAGGTAAGTTAGCATATAAACCCATAAGTATAGTAGCAAAAGCAGCTGTAATACAAGTTACAGTAACTAAAGCTGCTTTGTCCATCCCTGTTACACTTAAAATATCGGGGTTAACAGCTATTATGTACGCCATAGTTAAAAAGGTTGTAATTCCCCCAATGATTTCCCTTTTTACATCTGTATTATTTTCTTTGAGCTTAAAAATTTTTTCCATTGTTGTTACCTCCTATAAAAAAATATAAAAGCCTTAAGATGAGTTATCTTAAGGCTTTTATTAGTGCATAAATTTCAAAAACTATAGTTAAAATTATACAAAAATAATTGAAGATAAGCCCATAGTCGAATGTTTACGGTATTCGGTAGAAACTACTGATCCATATTATCAGTATTATATAAGCGTCTGTTTCTGTAATTTTATATGTCTATATTATCAAACCCAAAATCTATTGTCAATACCTTTTACGAACATTTTTACTTTTTATCATTAAATAGTTCGTTATATTTCAATCTAATCTTTATCTATATAAATCTTGCTCAAATATTTCCCTGATTTCATCTATGTTTTTAGTATATCCTAGAGCCAGCATTAATTTTATTCTAGCCTTTTGTCCAGGAAGCCTATCACCAAAAATCACTCCTGATTCTCTAAGGCCCTTTCCTCCACCTGGATAACCATAGGTATCTAAAACTCTACCTTTAAAACATCTAGAAACTAATACTATTACTACACCTCTTTTTATAGCTCTTTCAACAGCTTCCGCCATTTTAGGTGGTATATTACCTCTTCCCATGGCCTCAATTACAATTCCTTTAGCACCTTCCATTACACAAAAATCAATTAATTTTCCATCCATACCCGCTGCTGTCTTTATAAGGTCTACCCTAGTTTCTAGACTATCAGTTATAATTTTTTGCTTATTTAAATTATCTCTATAAAAAATAGCCTCATTATTATCTACTATACCTACTGGACCAAATTCAGGACTTCTAAACGTATTTAAATGCATTGAGTGCTCTTTTGTAACCTCACTAGCACAATTTAATTCATCATTTAAACATACTAAAACGCCTCTTCTTTTTGACTTAGGAGATATAGCAGTACAAATTGATGCTGATAAATTAGCTGGTCCGTCATACCCAAGTTCAGAACTGTTTCTCATGGATCCCGTAACTATAACAGGTTTTTCAGAATCTAGAGTTAAATCTAAGAAATATGCTGTTTCTTCTAGTGTATCTGTTCCATGAGTAGTTACAACACCTATTATATCATCTCTATTTAAAAGTTTTTTTATATAATTTGATAAATCCATCATAAGTTCTGGTGTTACATGAGGACTTGGCAAGCTCGAAAAGGTATAAGTTTCTATTTCTGCATAGTTTTCAATTCCAGTTACCATAGACATGATTTCTTCCCCACTTAAAGTCGGAATAGCAGCTTTAAGCTTTGGATCCACCTTCATCGAAATTGTTCCCCCATTAAATACAATAGCTACTTTTTTCATTATAACGCCCCCTAAATCTATTAATGATACTTTATAAATTCTTAAATAATACCTTAATTATTATATATCTTTATTTTAATTCTGTCAGTTGAATTTAAATAAAAAGACCAGAAAATTTAAATTTTCTGGTCTTTTTATTTTAAGAATATGTTTCTTTATCTTTTAGATAAGTGAATATTATTTTTTCAACCTCATCCCCACAGTTATCATCATATTCTAGAGTTTTAATTTTACCATCTAAAGCTTTTAGCTCTACTTTACATATTTCTTGTCCCGTATTTTTTTGAATATCTCTTTTTATATTTAAAAGCTTATATCCTTCTTTCCCATATTTTTCTATATCGTTACTCATATGTTTTCCTTTCTTTAATCATTCTTCTTTTGAATAATCTTATTTTGTATCTTTGTTATATCCTCACCACTTAACCCAGTTTCATTTGTTACCTCTATAAAGCCTATACCTTTCCCTAATAAATGTTTAGCTTTTTCTACAGCTTTTTCATATTCCCCTTTTGGGAAGTTCTTTTGCATATTACCCCTCCTCCTATGTTTTAATCTCATACTTATACTTTCCTTTAAGGAATAATTTTATGCTATTTTATTTCTTCTAAAATTCTAATAAAATGATTTGCTTCTCTTAGTACGTGATCAGAAAGAAGCGGATCTATTATACCCCTGATTTTGCAGCACAAAATTCCTTCTGTTGCTTCCTGCTTGAACCCCCTAAAATCTTTAGTAAGTTTTAAAGAGTCCCTAATATTTTTTTCTAAACAATTCTTTTCATGCTTCATTTTGTATTCTAATCTATGATACTTCTTAGCAAATTCTTCTGATTTATTTATTAATTTTCTCTCATTCCTATCTAATAATCCCGAAATAAAGCCTCCATGTTCCTCCATTATATGGTTCCAAAAAAGTAATTTTTCTTTTTTCAACATACTTTCTTTACAATGTTTATTATGTTCTAGATTTAACACTAATTTTCTATAGAATTCTGCCTCCATTTTTACGTGATGTAATAAGCTAGGATAAATATTAAAGAAAATTTTGCAGTCTATAAATTTTTTATATATAAATTCTTTAAAATATATAACTTCCTTTAAAAATTTTAACACTTCACAATTAAGCCTTTCTACCTCATGTTCTATATCATCTTCACATTTTAATGGAATATACTCTTCTACATAGTTCTTTTTTAAAATCATATATTGAGCCTTTGTTAGGTTAATGTCTATTAGATCTCTATTGTATTTCATAGATTTAATTTCACACTTCAAAGTATATGGGGTTATAAATTCCCCATATTTAATTGTGTTTTTATGAATATGTCCATTACTTAAATATATGGTTCTACAAAAAATCTCCCTAGCTCTTTCGCTTAATTGCAAATTCTTATTAATTAAAAATTTCTCCTTCTTATTAGTTGCATTTCTAATAAAATATAAATGTTCTTTCATTATTCTCATAAAAAACAAATTACATTGCAAAGATTTAGAAACATAGGTATTCTGCCATTTCATATAAAAACTCCTTAATATTATTACTCACTTTTAATATATTCAAAGTTTTAAAATTGTTACATCTATAAATTTTTATAAGTCAGGACCACCCGTAAAACGGGTGGCTTGCTTTAGCCCTATAAGGGCATATTACTGGCTGTGCTACTCGCACATTGAACGGCTTGCCAACCGCAAAATTTTTACAGGCTACCCCTAAAAGGGGTATTATTTTTTGCCTTGTTTTACTGGCTTACCCGTAAACGGGTCTATATATTCTTTTAAACTCATCTGTTCATATGCTATATCTTCTTGTATCTGATTCTTTATATATTCCTCTATAACTTTTTTATTTCTACCAACTGTATCAACATAATAACCCTTACACCAAAATTGTCTATTTCCATATTTATATTTTAAATTTGCATGTCTATCAAATATCATCAACGAACTTTTTCCTTTTAGATATCCCATAAATTGAGATACACTTAGTTTTGGTGGTATACTTACAAGCATATGTATGTGATCTTTGCACGCATTTGCTTCAATTATTTCTACTCCTTTATGTTCACATAGCTTTCTTAATATTTGTCCTATATCTGCTTTTATCTTCCCATATATTACTTGTCTCCTATACTTAGGTGCGAAAACTATATGATATTTACAATTCCACTTGCTATGTGCTAAACTACTATTATCCATATTGGATATACCTCCTTTGTTTAATGATTGTGGTCGGCAAACCTACTTTCATTTTACATTGGAGGTTTTATTTTTTCTACTCATAGCTAAAAGCTTTTTAGAACCACAGGTATAACCTGTGGTATTCATAATACAAAAAAACAATAAGTATATACATACTTATTGCCTTATGGTCTGAGTGGCGAGACTTGAACTCGCGACCCCAAGAACCCCATTCTTGTACGCTACCATCTGCGCTACACCCAGTTAATATTCAAAATACTTATTAATATTTATAGGCAACTTGATTTTTCAAATTGCCTATAAATTATTATAATATTATACAGATAAGTCCTCCATTACCCTCATTAATTATCTTTTCAAGGGTTTTTTGTATTTTAATTTGAACATCCTCAGGCATTTTATATAATTTTTTCTGAAGACCTTCTTTAACTAATACTTCAAGAGACTTACCAAACATATTACTTTGCCAAATTTCAGATGGATCATTTTCAAATTGCTCTAAAATAGACTTAACTAGTTCTTCGCTTTGTTTCTCTGTACCCATAATAGGAGATACTTCTGTTTGAATATCTGCTTTTATTAAGTGTAGTGATGGTGCACTAGCTTTTAATTTCACCCCGTACCTAGTTCCCTGTTTTACAATTTCAGGTTCTTCTAGTCTCATTTCAGATAATTGAGGAGCTACAAGGCCATATCCCGTTTCTGTTACATCTCTTAAAGCACTCTTTATTTTATCATATTCTTTCTTAGCCTCATAAAAATCACTCATAATACCTAAAAGTTCACTCTCACCTTTAATTTCACATTCACTAACTTCGCTTAATACTCTATAAAATAAATCTCCTTTAGGATTGAGGTCAATACTCGCAGTACCATCACCCATATTTATCTCATTTAGCCTAGATCCTTTTAGAAAATCAAACTCCTCTACCAATCTAAATGATTGTTTAACATCCCTAAGTTTAAAAATATTCTTACATAGGTCTTTTACAACATTTAAGAAATCAACTTTAAGCCAATGTTGAGGATTAAGATTTTCTATCCATTCTGGCATGTTAATTTTAATTTCTTTTACAGGAAATTCTTTTAAAATCTTTTCAAATATAGTTTTAATATGTTCTTCTGTCATGTTTAGAGCATCTATTATTTGCACCGGTACATCATATTTTTCTTCCATAGATTTTTTTATCTCTAAGGTTTCTTCTGCTTCAGGATGTTTTGTATTTAAGACTACTATAAAAGGCTTATTTATAACTTTTAACTCATTTATAACCCTTTCTTCTGCCTCAATATAATCATTACGGTTTATTCCAGTTACGCTACCATCTGTAGAAACTACTACCCCTATAGTAGAATGCTCATTAATAACCTTTTTAGTGCCTATTTCAGCAGCTTCTTCAAAAGGTATTTCATAATCATACCATGGAGTAGTGACCATTTTAGAATTACCTTCTTCTTTGTGCCCTAAAGCTCCCTTTACTATATACCCTACGCAATCTACCATTCTAATTTTAAATTTAGTATTTTCATCAAACCCAATTTCTACCGCTTCGTTAGGTACAAACTTTGGCTCTGTAGTATGAATGCTTTTCCCGGATGCACTTTGAGGCAATTCATCCTTAGCCCTTTCTTTTTTATGTGGATTATCTATGTTAGGTATTACCATAAGGTCCATAAACCTCTTTATAAAAGTAGACTTTCCAGTTCTCACAGGACCCACTACCCCGACATAAATATCACCTTGAGTTCTTTCCGCGATATCTTTATATATATCAAATTTTTCCAATATATATACCCTCCTATATACGTTCTAACAGTATATATATATTGAGTATGAAAAATATTTATAACCAAATTTTATTAAAAATCTATTATTTCATCTTTCTTGTCTCTAGTCATAAGATCTTTTATGCTTTCTTTTACGTCCCAGTTTTTATAAAGTACATTATATAAAGCTTCTGTAATTGGCATTGTAACCCCTATTTTTTCTTTTAGCTCATATATAGACTTGCAAGCTCTAATCCCTTCTACTACCATACTCACTTCACTGCAAGCCTCTTTCATAGACAAGCCCCTTCCTATTAATATACCTGCCCTTCTATTTCTACTATGAAGACTTGTACAGGTTACAATTAAATCACCCATACCTGTTAAACCATAAAAAGTTTTAATGTCACCGCCAAGCTTAGTGCCTATTCTAATTATTTCACTCATGCCCCTAGTCATTAGTGCAGCCTTAGCATTATCACCGTATCCTGCCCCATCTAAGATACCAGCAGCTAGAGCAATAATATTTTTTACCGCACCACCTAGTTCAACACCAATAATATCATCATTAGTATATACCCTTAATTTATCATCCATAAATAAGTTTTGAACTTCTTCTGCTTTTTCCCTTTGTTTGGAACATGCTACTATAGCCGTAGGTGTACCTATACTAACCTCTTCTGCATGACTAGGTCCTGACAATATGACAACTGGATTATATGGAATCTCTTCTTCAATAATTTGAGACATTCTTTTTAAAGTACCTTCCTCTAATCCTTTTGCAATGCTTATTAAAATAGTATCCTCTCTAACTAATTTAGAAATTCTTTTGCTATACTCACGAATTAAATGAGAAGGTAAGGATAGGATAACATATTCAGAATCTTTTAAGGCTTTCCCTAAATCTAATTCTCCCCTTATATTTTCCCCTAAGGTTATTTTGTTTAAATATTTCGAATTTTTATGATTTAAGTTTATATCCTGTATAACATCCTTATTTCTATCCCAAATAACTACATCTAAATCCTTTTTTCTTGATAATACTATGGAAAGAGCAGTTCCAAAACTGCCCCCTCCTATAAAAGTAGCTTTACGCATTCTTGTCATTCCTCTCTCTAAAAATAAACTTAATTCCAGTACCCTTAAAATCAAATCCTAATCTTAATTGATTTTCTAAATACCTTCTATAAGAGAAATGTACAAGTTCTGGATCATTAACAAAGAAAATAAATGTTGGTGGTTTTATTCCAACTTGAGTTACATAGTATATCTTTAATCTTCTTCCCCACATAACTGGAGCTTCTTGCATCATAACAGCTCTACTAATAACATCATTTAATAGACCTGTTGGTACTCTATAACAATAATTATCATAACACTTTTTGACAGTTTTCAAGACCTTATGTACCCTCTGACCTGTCTTAGCGGATATAAACATATATTCAGCATAAGGCATGAAATTAAGTCCTTGTTGTAATTGCTTAGTATAAATATCAAGAGTCTTATGATCTTTATCCATTATGTCCCATTTATTTACTACAATTAAAATGGCTTTATTTTGATCATGAGCAAATCCAATTATCTTCTCATCTTGCTCTGTTAACCCTTCTTCAGCATCTATTACAAGAATACATACATCCGCTCTTTCTATGGATGCTAAACTTCTGATTACACTGTATCTTTCTATTTCTTCTTTAACCTTACTTTTTCTTCTTATGCCAGCTGTATCTATTAATATGAATTTGCCATCTTCAGTTTCAATATAACTATCTATTGAGTCACGAGTAGTTCCAGGTATATTACTAACAATATTTCTAGTTTCTCCTAAAATTTTATTTATAAGAGATGATTTACCAACATTAGGTTTCCCTACTACAGCAATTTTAACTATGTCTTCTTCAGCATCTTCTTCATTTTCTAGATCACTAAAATTCTTTACAACTTCATCTAACATATCTCCAAGACCTAGCGCTTGATTGGCTGAAATGCTAATTGGATTGCCCAAACCTAAATTATAGAACTCGTATATATTATCTTCATCACTCAATTTATCAATTTTATTAACTATTAATAGGATGGGCTTTCCACTTTTTCTAAGCATCTGAGCGACTTCATTATCTGAATCCGTCATACCCTGTCTTCCATCTACTACAAACATAATAATATCTGCTGTCTCTATAGCAACTTCTGCCTGTCTTCTCATTTGTGAAAATATAATATCTTCTGATTCTGGTTCTATACCTCCAGTATCTATTATAGTAAATTTATGGTTTAACCATTCTGACTCAGCGTATATTCTATCCCTTGTAACACCTGGTGTATCTTGAACTATAGCAATTCTTTCACCTGCTAACTTATTGAATAGTGTAGATTTCCCTACATTAGGTCTTCCTACAATTGCAACTATAGGTTTTGCCATATTTATTCCTCCCTACTAAATTCATTTATTATATTAATTAAGTCTTCTCCTGTATAATCACATAGGATAATCTCCCTTTGCAACTCTTTCTCTAGATCATTTATAGTGTAATCATCTAAAAGAATTTTTTTGTCATCCTCAGCAAGTTCATACCCTTTTCTTATAATATTATCTGGTAATATTATGTAATCTCCTAATTCTTTTCCTTTTAATTGATTTATTATATCAACTCCAGTAAGTAAGCCTGACACTGTAATAGTTTCTCCAAAGAAATTATTTAAAATTCTCTCTACATTAATAGATATATTAGGATTTTTTTTCATTATTACATTTGCTACATTCTTTATATCTCTATAAGCTGATGTACCTGTTGCCATGGTAAAAGACACCTTTTTATTATTTTCTAAATACTCTAAAGATCCTTCTATATTATTTCTTAGAGCTCTTATCATCCCTACACCATCTTCTATTTGCCCAAAATCCCCATAAAATTTTGTTTCAGGTATCTCTTCTTCAGCTAATACATAAAATTCATCAGAGAGCCTTATAAAAGGATTACCTATATTCTTTATGTACTTTTCTTGAAGGAATTTTAATTCCTCTATCTCTTTTTTTGCAGTTTCTTTTGAGTATATCTCTATTTCATGCAGGCCTTCTCTGAATTTAGTTATGCCTACAGGAACTGCTGCTACATTTCTAATCTGAGGATATAATTTATATAGGTCTTCTATAGTATTCTTTAATTCATCACCATTATTTATACCAGGACAAAGTACTATTTGGCAATTCATTATTATACCCGCTTCTGCAAAACGTTCCATGTATTTATATACTTTACCTGCAAATCTATTTTTAAGCATTTTTACTCTTAATTCTGGATTAGTGGTATGTACTGATATATTAATAGGGCTAATTTTATAATCTATAATTCTTTGAATTTCTTCCTCTTTCATATTTGTTAGAGTAACAAAATTTCCTTGAAGAAAAGCAAGTCTGGAATCATCATCTTTAAAATACAATGTATTCCTCATACCCTTAGGCATTTGATCTATAAAACAAAATATACATTTATTCGTACAACTTCGAGCACTATCTATTATGCTTTGTTTAAATTCTAAACCTAATTCTTCATCATAATCCTTCTCAATTTCAACTTCCCATATTTCTCCGGAAGACTTTTCTATGTTAAGGGTTAAGTATTCTTCTGTTATTAAAAATTTATAATCAATTATATCATTTACTTTTTTATTATTTATTGAAATCAAAAAATCTCCAACCTCTATGCCAGCTTCTTCGGCTATACTATAAGGTTTTATATAGCTTATATAATTTTTCATAGATCCTCCTTAGTTATAATTATACATCAAATTATAATACATCAATTTCTAGTTTAAGTCAATCTACTCGCATAAATAAGAGATTTAGCATCAAAATTTCAGTTAAAATTTTATTTTTACTGAAATTTAGGTACTAAATCTCCGATAAGATATTATATTATTTTACAAAATTCATATAATATCAAATTATATAAACATTGCTGTACTATCTACCTATTTATACTTAAGTATATTAATTAAAAAATTTTATGAATGCTTAAATAAAATTTAAAATAGAATTTAGTAAACTTCCTTATTTTTCGTAACTAAATTCTCCATCTTCTTTTATATTAAAAAAGTCTGCAAAACTTATATCAAATATATCCTTATTTATTTTTGATATATTTATTTTATTTTTTATAAGCTCTGTTAATACTCCAGCATAGGCTATATCCCCTTGAAGTATAGCTCCATATATAATTCCATCTTTATGTATTATTTTTTTATATATTTCACCTTTATGTATTATATCTACTTTATAACTTTCATCTTCAGGTTCTATTATTCCTAAAGATATAGTGTATACCCCTAAAAAGTTCATGGAATTTCTTGCTCCAAAGTTATCATTCAATAGCTTTTTTTCTCCTACCATATTATAAGCAGCTATTCTTCCTTGTTTCATAGCTATTGGCCATATAGGTGCTCTAAATGTTACATCTCCTGCAGCATATATATCTTTAACTGAAGTTTCACAATTATCATTTATCACTATTCCTTTTTCTATCTTTATTCTCTCATCTTTTATGAAATCTACATTTGCTTTAACCCCTGCTGTTACCACTACAATATCACAGTCTATTTCTTCACCATTGCTTAATTTTATTCCAGATATATTTCCATTATCATCTATTAAAGCGTCCTTAACTGCTACATTAGTCTTTATAACAACATTATGTTTAACAAACAAATCTTCGTATGTCTTTGAAGCTCTTTGATCTAATTGTAAGGGGAGTATCCTACTTCCCATCTCTATAACAGTTACTTCTACATTGTTTCCTAATAACCCCATAGTAGCATCTATCCCTACAAGTCCTGCACCTATTACTACTGCTTTTTTAATTTTTTTAGCCTCTTCTTTTATGACTATTGCATCATCTAAATCTCTTAAAGTATATACCCTTTTAGCTTCTCTTAAATGCTTAATTGGTGGTATAGAAGCATAAGAACCTGATGCTATGAGTAATTTATCATAATGCTCTGAAATATTTTCTTGCATTTTCACTGTCTTCTTATCTATATCAACAATCTCCACTTTTTTATTTTTTCTCCATTTTACATTATACTTAGTAAAAAAATCTTTTTCTATAAAAGATAATTCTTCTATTTTTCTATTGCCATCTATAAAATGATGTAATAGACATCTTGAATATACTTTATCATCTTTAGAAATCATAACGATTTCCGCATCTTTATCTAAATTTCTCAAAGTTTTAACTGCTGAAATTCCTGCTGCACTAACCCCTAGTATTACATATTTCATACTTTTAACCTCCCGAGCCTTAATATTTTTATAATATTATAAAACTAAGCTTTTATTTAAGAGAATTTTATACTTATATCTGCTAATTTATTTGCATTCTACTTTATAATCTCTCTTCTAAACTATAGAATGATAATTATATTTTTATTAAGAACTTCAACTAATACATTGTATCTACTTAAATTTTTAGCGTATATTTAAATTTTCCATACATAAATAGCTCCTGTAGGGCAGTTTTCTACACATCTAGGTATTTCTCTTCCATTACATAAATCGCATTTTATTATAACTTTACTGTTTTTTTCATCTGCCTTTAATACTCCATAAGGACAGTTCATTACACACATAAAACAGGTTGCACATTTATCCTTATTATAAGATACTACACCAGTTTTTTCATCTTTATCCATAGCTCCAGTTGTACAAGTATTTACACACTCTGGATTACCACAATGTCTACAAAATATAGGGGTTTTATTTCCCAGCATATCTAACTCTATATGATTTCGGCTTTCATTAACCTTATCTTCTAGATCTAAATCATATATGGATTTCCCTTTTTCATTATGTTCTGCCATACAGGCGAGAACACAGTTTAAACATCCTTCACATAAATCCTTTTTTATCATAATTCTTTTCATAAAGAATTCTCCTCTTAACAGATTATTTAAAAGCTACTTTAAATTTAATCTCATGACTAATATTTTTACATTGATCTGATATAATATTTAATTTAAATTCAGATCAATGTAAAAATGTAAATATTAGTATTGTTATTTAAGTCCTAATTTCTCTCTTCTATCTAAAACTATTGCTTCTAGTTTATCCGCAGCTTTTTTCACATCATCCTCAATTATTAGTTGTCCTCCGGTTAAGCTCTTAAGATCTTCTGTTAACACTTTAGATACCACCTTACTACCTCCTATAAATGGTGATATAGCAAGGTGCAATGGTAATCCTAATGCTAAACCAAAGGCTCCATCTGCTAATGCCTGTTCTTCTAGCCATTGTGGTGCTGAAAGCACTAATGGAAGTTGTGGTAAATCTACACCTAATTCTTTAGCTAATTCTGTAGCTACAATCTCAAGTCTTCCTATAGCAAGGCATGGTCCAAAGTTAAGTACTGGTGGAATTTTTAAACTTTCACATACTTTTCTTAAATTATCTCCTGCAAAAGAAGCTGCTGATGATGACATCAACCCTACATTTTCAAGTCCTCCACTAGAACATCCTGCTGAAAGAACTATTATATCTCTTTTTATAAGTTCTTTTGTTAGCTCTACTGTAAATACATCATGTCCCATAGCTGTTAAGTTAGAACATCCAACTACTCCAGCTACTCCTTTTATTTTCCCTTTTGCTATTAAATCTAATAATGGTTTCCAAGTTCCACCTAAAAATTCTTTAAGAGACACTTCGCTTACTCCGGTTACAACATCATTAAATCCATGATCTCTAGGTATGTTTACTGTGACATATCTCCTTCTCTCTTTGTATGCATCTAATGCTTCCTTTATAATATATTCACTTATTTTTTTTCTCTCTTCATAGGAATACTCTATGTATTCTGCATTAGATTTTTTAGCTACATCATCTAAACAAATCATTTTTACTTTTAAATTTTCTGTAATAGGCTCTATACCCGGTAATGTACAGTTAAATTCTGATACTATAGTATCTATTGCTCCTGTAGCAATTATAGCTTCACTGGTAAAATTATTTCCACCATGCCCTGAAAATACTTCTTTATAATATTCTCCCCTTAATTGTAAGTCTTGTCCTACACAGGTGCAGCCAACCAATCTAAAACCTTTAGCTCCAAGTTTCTTAGCCATCTCTACTACATCTTCTTCTATTAATCTATCTTGAAGATGCGCTATAGTTGAATGCTGGTGTCCTGTTATCATAATATTTATATAATTTTCATCTATAACCCTAAATCCAACCTTAGCATTTCTTATAACTGGTTCCCCCAGCATTACATCATTTAATAAATTTGTTAATGTTAATCCATAAACACCTGTGGATATACCTAGATTTAGACAATGTAATAACATTTCTACAGGATCACTATTTAGATTTGTAGAAGTCTTTACTATAGCATCAAAAACTTCTGATTTAGCTCCACCAGGTAATATATTAAGATTCTTCCAATTTTCATACCTTGGTTTATAAGCCATTTTTTCTACTACTTCCATTTTTTCATACCTTGGTTTATATAAATCTTTTAAAATCTTATCTGCTATTTTAACTGCTTTTTTGTATATATCATCTTCCTCTATTTCAAAGAGTTCTGCTAACCTATTTAAGGCCTTTTCACCTTTTATTTTTCCCTTATTTTCACCTGTGGCTTTTAAGTTTCTTGCAGTGTTTTCTACTATATGAAGGTAGCATCCTGCTCCTGCTGCTACTGCTCTCAAAAAATTTCTTGCAACTATAGTATCTGCATTAGCACCGCATACTCCTCTTGGTGATTTTGGAGTTATTCTGCAAGGACCATTTGAACAAAGTCTACAGCAAACTCCTAGTTGCCCAAAACCACACTTTATTTTTTGATTCTCTACCCTATGATGAGAAGTTTCCATATCCATATTAGATATAAATCCTTGAAGAACTTTATCTGCTGATTTACAAGTTTTACAATTTGTACACATTGAAATACCCATCCTCCTATAATGTTAACCTATTTGGTATAGTTTTGTTTATTTATAAAAGGAATTTGTTTAATTCCTTTATTTATATATTCATTTATGTTTTTAACTTTTATCAATAAATTTTTTATTTTAATAATATACCTTTTCGGTATACTTTTGCATTAATAAACCTTACATATGCTATTTTCATTTATTCTTTATAGAACTATTTACTTCTTTTGATCTAAAATTTTTTGAAAATTTATGGATTCTAATTCACTAGCAAGGTTTCTTTGTACTTTACATAAAGTTCTGTGAATTTCACATTTCCCATTTTTGCCTGCATTACAATACTCAGGATCATATATACATCTATTTATACAAATTGGCCCGTCTATTGATTCTATTACATCTTTTAAATTTATATTCTTAGGCTGTTTATTTAATGCATATCCACCCTTAACACCTCTAAAAGATATTATTATTCCTGACTTTGTAAGTTTTCTTAAAAGTTTTAGTAAAAATCTTAGAGGTAATCCTTCTTCCTCAGATATAATTCTCGCTTCTACTTTTTCTCCATAACCCAATTTTGATAAATAGAGTATAACTCTTAACGCATAGTCTGCTTCTTGAGTGATTTTCATATTTATTCTCCTAAAAGTATACTTAATGAGTATATTTTAAATATACTCACTTATTATACAATTGTCAATATTCTTTACTTAAAATCAGAACTTTAATACTTAAATTCCAGTAAAATTGCATTTTTACTGGAATTTAAGTATTTTATACTCACTTTAAAATATGATAATATAGCATAATTTTATTATCTTTTAAAT
Source organism: Hathewaya histolytica (assembly GCF_901482605.1). Taxonomy (NCBI): domain Bacteria; kingdom Bacillati; phylum Bacillota; class Clostridia; order Eubacteriales; family Clostridiaceae; genus Hathewaya; species Hathewaya histolytica. The sequence goes on from NZ_LR590481.1 coordinate 1,539,836, forward strand.
TTCTATTCATTTAAATCTACTTGTTTTCCAGTAACCATGTAAATAGTCCACTCACAAATATTAGTCGCGTGATCTGCTATTCTCTCTAAAAATTTACATACAAATAAAAATTGTGTTGCTTGGTTTGTATACTTAACATCTCTCCCCATAACTTCAACCATTTCTTTAAAAACACTTTTGTATAGTGCATCTACCTCATCATCTCTTTTACATACCTCATAGGCTCCATGTACATCACTTTGTACATAGGCATCCAAGGAATCTTTTACCATATTATTAACTATATAAGCTATTTTAGGAATAAAGATAAGCTCTTTTATATAACTTTCTCCAATTAGTTTTTTAGTTATTTTACTAATATCTACAGCGTGATCTGCTATTCTTTCTAGGTCAGTTACTATTTTAGTAGTTGTAAATATATCCCTTAGATCTACAGCTAGAGGTTGTTGAGTAGCTATAAGTTTAATTGCCATATCTTCTATTTCTTTTTCTGCAGTGTCAACTAGATCATCATTTTTAATCACTTTATCTGCAAGTTCAATATCCGTATCAATAAGAGATTTAACTGAATTATATATTTGTTTTTCAACTATACTTCCCATTCTAAGAATGTGATTATGCAATTCCTGAAGACTTGTATCGAAAGAAGTTCTAACCATACTATATACCTCCTTTTTGTAATTTTAAAAATATTATCCAAAACGCCCTGTTATATAATCCTCTGTCCTTTTGTCACTTGGATTATAAAATATATTCTCCGTAACTCCACACTCTATAATCTCTCCATTCAAGAAAAACGCGGTCTTATCTGATATCCTACCTGCCTGTTGCATATTATGTGTCACAATTATAACTGTATAATTTTTTTTAATTTCATCCATTAATTCCTCTATTTTAGATGTAGATATTGGATCTAAGGCTGAAGTAGGCTCATCCATTAAAATAATTTCTGGCTCTACAGCTAGGGTCCTTGCAATACATAACCTTTGCTGTTGTCCCCCTGATAATCCTAAAGCATTTTTATGAAGCCTATCTTTCACTTCATCCCATATGGCTGCTCCGATTAAGCTTTTTTCTACTATTTCATCTAACTTATTTTTATCTTTAATTCCATGAATTCTAGGACCATATGTTATATTATCGTATATGGACATTGGAAAAGGATTAGGTTTTTGAAATACCATCCCTATTCGCTTTCTAAGTTTTATTACATCATAATCTTGTGAGTATATATTTCTGTTTTCAAAAGTTATTTCTCCTGTAATCTTAACTGATTCAATTAAGTCATTCATTCTATTTATCGTTCTTAAAAATGTTGATTTACCACAACCTGAAGGTCCTATTAGAGCTGTAACCTCATTTTTTTCAATTTTTATATTTATATCCTTTAGAGCATGATTATTTCCATAATAAAAATTTAATTTCTTTGCCTCTATTATATTCATTTATACATTCCCCTTTATAGACCTTATTTCTTTCCTGTATATGATTTATATATTTTGTCACCTATTATCCTTGAAGATATATTAAATATTAGAACCATCAGGATCAAAACTGCTGATGCTCCATTAGCTATTCTATCTCCATCAGGAATCATTCCCTCTGAATTAATTTTCCATATATATACCGAAAGTGTTTCTCCAGGTCTAAAAACATTAAAAGCTGAATTTTTACTAAACAGTTCTGATAATTTAAAGCTTACTTCTGGAGCACTCATGCCAGAAGTATATAAAAGCGCCGCTGCTTCTCCGAAAATTCTTCCAGCTGCAAGTATTATTCCTGTCAAAATTTTAGGAAAGGCATTAGGTAAGATTACTTTAATTATAGTTTGCCACTTTGTGGCTCCTAGTCCTAAGCTCGCTTCTCTTATTCCTTCTCCTCCTAAACGAATTGCATCTTCACTTACCCTAGTTAATCCAGGTAGATTTAAAATACTAATTGATAGAGCTCCTGATAGAATTGTAAATCCCCATCCAGTGGAAATAACGAATATTAAAAGTCCAAAAAAACCTACTACAATAGATGGTAAGGATGCCATAGTCTCAATACATAGTCTTACTATTCTTATAAAAATACCTTCATTTGAATACTCAGCGAGATAAATACCCGCTCCTATACCTAAAGGAATTGATATTATTAAGGATATTACAAGCATGTAAATTGAATTAAATAATTGGGGCCCTATACCACCACCAGATTCTCCTATTTTAGGGGAGCCAAATAAAAAATTAAAACTAAAAAAATGTCTTCCCCTGAAAAGAATATATCCTAATAATGAAACTAATAATAATACAACTAATGTGGATATAATGTAAAGAATGCATGTCCATATCTTATCTACTTTTTCTTTATTCATTAGACATCACTCCTTCTACCCAAGAATTTAATAAGTAAAATAAATATAAATGATATAAAAAGTAATAGTAAGGCTAAAAACCATAATGCATCATTCCAAAGTGTACCCTCTACAGTATTGGCCATATCCATAGTTAATATGCTTGTTATTGTGGTAGCTGGCTTTAGTAAGTTTAATGGATACCTAACAGCATTACCAATAACCATCTGCACAGCAAGTGCTTCCCCAAATGCCCTTGCAATTCCAAGTACTATTCCAGTTAATATACCTCTTTTTCCTGCCGGTAAAACAACTTTTGATATAGTTTGCCATCTTGTAGCTCCTAATGCATAAGATGCCTCTATATAGTGCTTAGGAATAGTTTTTAGTGAGTCTACAGATATACTTGCAATAGTAGGTAAAATCATTATACTTAACACTATTATCCCAGCAAGTAAGCTAAACCCTACTCCCCCAGTTATATACTTTATAAAGGGTATAAGAACTGTGATTCCAATCCATCCATAAACTACTGATGGTATCCCCACAAACAATTCTAGAGCAGGCTTTAAAATACTTTTACCAACTTTAGGAGAAATAAAATTCATAAATATAGCAAGAGCTATGCCAGTGGGCGCACTTATTGCGACCGCCCCTAAGGATACAAAAGTAGAGCTTAAAATAAATTTTGCAGCTCCGAAAGTTGGAATATCCGCTTCTGGTGCCCAATTTCCTGAGAAAATAGATTTAATTATTGAAACTCCATTTTGAGTAAATATTTTTAGTCCCTTTAAAGTAAGAAAAGTAATAATTGAAATGGTTAGAATCACTATAACAACCCCACAAATGGTTGCATAACTTCTACCTAAATATTCTGTTTTTAACGTATGATAAAAACCTTTTTTCTTCATAGTATCGCCTCATTAAAGTTTTTATTTAAGAAAGACCAGCTTTGCTGGCCTATTATTTATTTAAAATTACTCATTGGGATATATCCAAGTTTTTCAATTATATATTTATTTTCTTCGCTAACCATGTACTCTAAAAATTCTTTTGCTACCCCCTTTGCTTCACCTTTAGTATACATATGTTCATAAGACCAAAATGGATATTTTTTATTTATTATATTTTCATTATTAGCTTCTACTCCATCTATTTTTATAACTTTCATATCTTCTTTAACAGTGTCTGTTAAATAAGATAATGCTAAATAACTTACACCACCATCAGTACTTTTTAAAGCTGTTCTAACTGCACCGCTAGAGTCTTGAGTGGTACCTAATCCATTTTTCTCTTTCTTACCTTTCATTATAGTATCTATAAAAGTAGCCCTTGTACCTGAAGATGCCCCCCTATTTATAATATTAATTGGTTTATTCTCTCCTCCTAATTGGTTCCAATTAGTCACTTTTCCTTCAAATATTTTTTGTATTTGCTCTTTTGTTAGTGAATCAATCTTAACATCTTTACTAACTACCATAGCAAAGCCTATTGCACATACTTTATGATCTTTTAATTCATTTAATTTAGATTTATTTTTTAACTTTGCTTCAGCAGGAACATCTGAATTTCCTATATCACAATTTCCATCTGCTACTTGATTAATTCCAGAGCCACTTCCACCACCTTGTACATTTATTGTAGCCTTAGGATTTTTAATTTTAAAATTCCTAGCTGATTGTTCAACCAATGGTTGAAGTGCTGAAGAACCTAATGCAGTTATTGTTCCTGTAATCTTTTGTATTTTTTCTTCATTTTTACTTTTTTCTTTAATACTTTCTGATGTCTTTTTCCCATTCCCACATCCCGTAAACAAACCTATAACCATTGAAATACTTAGTAATCCTATTAATAAATTAATCCCTTTTCTTTTCATTAATTATCCCCTCCACACTTTTAGTATTATCTATATTCTCTATAATTAAAATAATATGGTATTTAGGTTAAGTAACTATTATGGTTAGGTTAATTAAGATTGTATGCATGTTAAATTTAATTAACAAAATCTTTAGAAATATAGTAAGTTCAAATATAATATAAAAGCACTTTGCCATAAGACAAGGTGCTTTTATATTATATATTTTTATAATTGTATGGAATTTTTAAAATAAATTTACTTCCTTTATCAAGCTCACTTTCCACTTCTATTTTCCCATTAAATAGAATTATAATATGTTTAACTATAGCAAGTCCTAGACCTGTTCCTCCATTGGCCCTAGATCTCGCTTTATCTACTCTATAAAATCTTTCAAATAATCTTGGGATCTCCTCTTTTGCAATACCAACCCCATTATCCTCTATACTAATAGAAAAATAACCTTCGTACGATTTAGGTATTATTTTAACACATCCATTAGTTTCTGTATATTTAACTGCATTGTCTATAAGATTAATTAACATTTGCTTAAACTTATCAATATCTCCTAATATACTACCCACCTTTGTATCTTCTAATGTTAATTTAATTTGTTTTTTATTTGCCGTAGGTTGTATTAAAATACATACTTCATTCAATACGTCATTTATATTTATTACTTCTTCCTTTAGTTCCTTCTGTTGCTCTATATGTGAAAGAGTTAAAATGTCATTTATAAGTCTTGTAAGTCTTTCTGATTCGTTATTTATAATTCCCAAGAACTTTTCTCTAAGTTCAGGTTCCTCTACTTCTTTTAGTGTTTCTGCGAAACCTTTTATAGATGTTAATGGAGTTTTAAGTTCATGAGATACATTGGCCACAAATTGTGAACGCATATTTTCTAGTTTCTTAATATCTGTAATATCTTGAACTACGGCTACAGTACCTATATGCTCATTTCTATTAATTATATCTGTAGTCTTTATCCTAAGCTCCTTCTCTTCTGGAAACATAATTTTAATCTCTTTATAATCATCATTATTATCAGTTAATATTTTTTCAAGTTCAAAATCTCTTATATTATCTAGTAAATTTTCACCTATTATATTCCTGTTTATTCCAAATATCCTTTCAGCATATGGATTAATCATAATAATTTTAAAGCTCCTATCTACAGCAATTATACCACTATCCATACATTCTAATATAGCTTCTAATCTATTTTGCTTATCTAAAACATCCTTAATAGTTTCTTCTAACTTTTGAGCCATAAAATTAAAGTTTTCTCCTAGTTTCCCTAGTTCATCATTAGTTGTAATACTAACTCTCCTATCTAATTCCCCTTTAGCTATTCTAGAAGTGGTAAAATCTAAATCTTTAATAGGCTTAACAATAATATAGGTAAGTTTTATGGATAACCATAAGGCAAGTAAAAGTATCATAATTATTATAAACATATAATAATTTAAAAACTTTTTATCAATTATTTTAAGGTTATCCACAAATATAGAACTCCTTATTATATTTCCACTTGTAAGCTTCGTAGCTAAATACATCATATTTTTATTTGCAGAACTACTATGTCTAATACTTATTCCTTCACCTTTTTCCATAGCCATTTTAAATTCTTCCCTATTAGAGTGGTTATTAAGTTCATACTTATCTAATTGAGTATCAAATATAACTTTTCCATCTTTATCAATGTAGGTAACTCTTACTTCTTCTCTATTAAATTTGTACCTGTTGCTAATCTTATTTTCATTAATTAATTTTTCCATTAATTTATTATTAGCTCTCAAATAAGTCTTTGTTAGTTGTTCTTCTTTATAATCAAATACTCTAATAAGTAGAAAAGACGTTACTATCAATATAGAAATAAGTGCAAAGGAAAAACAACACATTAATTTTTTTCTCATATCTATTCTCCTGTGCTAAATCTATATCCTATACCTCTTACCGTTTGAATAAATTTAGGATTCTTATCATCGTCCTCTAGCTTTTTTCTAAGATGTCTTATATGGACATCTACGGTTCTCGTTTCCCCTATATACTCATATCCCCATATTTTATCTAATAAAAACTCCCTTGTCATTACTCTTCCTTTATTTTTTAAAAGTATCTCTAGTAATTCAAATTCTTTTAAAGTAAGTTCTACCTTATTATTTTCTTTTAAAATCTCATGTTTTTCAAAATTTACCGATATGTTCCCAAACTTAGAACACTTGTCCTCATATTGCATAACAGTTCTCCTAAGAATAGCTTTAACCCTTGCCAAAAGCTCTCTTATAGAAAATGGCTTTGTTATATAGTCATCTGCCCCTAATTCTAATCCTAGTATCTTATCGAATTCCTCACTTTTTGCTGTTATCATTATAATAGGTACCGTAGACAGAGTATTCTCTCTCCTGATTGCTTTACAAACATCATAACCATCCATTCCTGGTAACATTAGATCCAAAAGAATTAAATCCGGTAATTCTTCTTTAGCGATTTCAATAGCTTCCATACCATTGCTAGAACAAAAAGCCTTATATCCATTTTTCTCTAAGTTAAATTTTATTAATTCTTGAATATGTTCTTCATCATCCACAATAAGTATTTTTGAGTCCTTCATATTTATGCACACTCCCCTTAACTCATATTAGATTAATGTATTATTTTTTATATATAAAAGAAAACATTCTTCCATAACCATCTTTTCCTTTTCTGTATGAATGAAGTTTTACATCCTTACTACAATAAGTACATATTGGTATCAAGTTTATATTGTCTTTCTTTAAACCACTTGTTACAAGAGCATTCTCTATATACTCTGCTAAGTTTAAGTTTCTACCTTCTATCATACTTTCCTTAAACTCTTTTGTACTCTTAAATTGTTCTATAACCTCTTCCCCCACTTCAAAACAACATGCCCCATTATGAGGTCCGATGTAAGCTAAAATATCTTCGGGGTTAGCAGAGTATTCACTCACCATTCTATCTATAGTTTTACTAGATATATTTTTTAAAGTTCCTCTCCATCCACTGTGTATAGCAGCTAACACCTTATTCTTTTTATCTAAAAGTAATATAGGAACGCAATCTGCAGTAAATACTCCTATAGCTACCCCACTCTCACCTGTTATAATTGCATCTCCATCTTCTGTAATTCCCTTATATTTAATAACTCTATCCCCGTGAACCTGATTTAAATATCCTACATCACTTAATTCAAACCACTCTTTTAAATTTTCTAAATTTTTTCTTCCCTCATCTGAATTCTTATTAAAATCTAACCCACATTCAGCTGTAGAAAATATAATATTTACATTATCATAGTTAGTACCTATAAACTTGTATTGTTTAATCTGTATTTCTTTCATAATTCACCTCTCCTATTATCTATAAGTATATTTTAACATCTATTATTCCTATTAAAAGTTTTTCAATAGAACTTTTAACTTACTTTTAACTATTTTAACGTATTTTTATTATACATAAAAAAAGCCCTATAGGGCTTTATTCCTTATTATCTATTAGGTTTTTGATTTCCTCCATAAATGTATTTATATCTTTGAATTGTCTATATACAGAAGCAAATCTAACATAACATATTTCATCCACTTCTTTTAATATATCCATTATTATTTGACCTATGTACTCTGAATTTACTTCAGTTATCATGTCATTGTAAAGCTTTTTTTCAACTTCATCAGCAATTTCTTCAATTTTATTTCTAGATATAGGTCTTTTTTCACAAGCCTTAATTAACCCATTTATTATTTTATTTCTATCAAAATATTCTCTGCTTGAATTTTTTTTAATTACTAAAATAGGTATATTTTCAAATTTCTCATAAGTAGTGTATCTCTTTCCACACCCAAGACACTCTCTCCTTCTTCTTATAGCTGAATTATCATCAGTAGACCTAGAATCTACTACTTTACTTTCACTGTAATTACAATATGGACATTTCATACTAGCATCTTCCTTTAATAATATAAATTGTTACTCTTATATTAACATTTTTGCTCTGTATTTTCTATACCTAATGCAAGAGATATTAAATTAATCATCTTAAATTTATTGTTTCTTCTAATCCTTGCACTAATATAACATCTTCCCCTATCTTATGAACTTTATTCCAAGGAATTTCTAAATAGTTCTCTTTACCAAACCAAGATACTTTTTCTTCCGGTAGAAGTATAGATATTATCTTATAATCTTCACAATTTATAACTAGATCTTTTATAAATCCTAATTTCTTACCTGAATCTAAATCTACCACTTCCATGCTTCTAATATTATTTAAAGAAAATAAATCTTGAACTTCTTTAATATCCTCCAAAATATCTACCCCCTATAAACATCTTATGATATATTATGCAAAAAACATATGGTTTATACTAAAAATATAAGGCCAAAAGGCCTTATACGAATTTTCTCATATGTTTTAATGCAGATTTTTCTAGACGAGACACTTGTGCTTGAGAAATTCCAATTTCATCTGCAACTTCCATTTGTGTTTTACCATTAAAAAACCTTAAATTTAATATTAACTTTTCCCTATTATTTAATTTTTTCATAGCTTCATTAATGCATATGTTTTCTATCCAGTTCTCATCTAAACTCTTATTGTCACTAATTTGGTCCATAACATAAATAGCATCTCCACCATCATGGTATATAGGTTCAAATAGGGATACAGGATCCTGAATAGCATCCAGTGCGAAGACTACTTCTTCTCGCGGTATTTCCAATTCTTTTGCTATCTCTGTCACAGTAGGCTCCTTATTAAATTTTTTTACAAACCTATCTCTAACTTGTAATGCTTTATATGCTATGTCTCTAAGGGAGCGGCTTACCCTTATAGAATTGTTATCTCTTAAATATCTTCTAATTTCCCCTATAATCATAGGAACAGCATAAGTAGAAAATTTTACATTCTGAGTTAAATCAAAATTGTCTATGGCCTTAATCAATCCTATACAGCCTACTTGAAATAAATCATCTGGATTTTCCCCCCTATTATTAAATCTTTGGATTACACTTAGTACTAGCCTTAAATTTCCTCTTATAAATTTTTCTCTAGAATTTATATCGCCCTCTTTTAACTTTAAAAGTAAATCCATCATTTCTTTTTCTTTTAATATAGGGAGTTTAGCTGTATTAACTCCACAAATTTCAACTTTGTTAATTATCATAAGGTCATCCATCCCTTCAGTATAGTTGCATTAGAATTTTCCCCTTATGAAATAAATTTTATACATGAGACAACCTTATAACATTTTACTAATTTCTCTTTTTAATCTTTTTATTATCCTTTTCTCTAATCTAGATATATATGATTGGGATATGCCTAACATGTCAGCTACTTCCTTCTGAGTCTTTTCACCTTGTCCATTTAATCCAAATCTAAGCTTTACAATTTCTTTTTCTCTTTCATTTAATTTCTTCATAGCAATTAAAAGTAATTGCTTGTCAACTTCATCTTCTATCATATTGTAAACTATATCATTTTCTGTACCTAATATATCAGATAATAAAAGTTCATTCCCATCCCAGTCTGTATTTAATGGTTCATAAAAAGAAATTTCTGATTTCACTTTATTATTTCTTCTAAGATACATTAAAATTTCATTTTCTATACATCTGGATGCATAGGTAGCAAGCTTTATCATTTTATTAGGATCAAAGGTATTAACAGCTTTAATCAAACCTATGGTACCTACAGAAATTAGGTCTTCAATATTCACTCCTGTATTTTCAAATTTTCTTGCAATATAAACTACAAGTCTCAAATTTCTTTCAATTAAAATAGATCTCTTCTTCTCATCTCCTTGTACGATTTTATTTAATAATTCTTCTTCCTCTACTTTTGTAAGTGGTGGTGGTAAAGCATCATTACCCCCTATGTAAAAAACTTTTTTTGCAAATATGCTAAATTTAGAAATAATTCTATTTACGATAATTTTAAAATTTATCATTTTCCACCCTCCAATTTTATAAAATCCCTCTAGATAATAAAGCATTGTATTCTCCAGTCTTACTTAAACTAGTATTACAAAAAGCAATAATGCCATTTTTAACTTCTGAATTTTCTCCATTTGATAAAAATCTTAATCCATCTACTTTTACTCCTTTGAGATTACCACCATACCCTCCTACAACTCTATATGGAATTATATACTCTTCTTTTTTTATATCTACATTTTTAAACACATCTTCTTCAACTATAATTACAGGTAAATTTGTTACTGGCTCCCTAAGCTCATTTCCCGTATCTAAAAATGCTTTTATAGTTTTATAACTTCCATTAATATTTATTTCTACATCATAAATTAAATTTTTTATCAATAGCTTGTCCTTAATGAATAGTATTATTCTTTGCAAGAACATAGAAGTGATTATTATTCCTAACATTAATTTTTTATATGTGAAATTAATTACATATGAATTTTTAGGCATAACTCCAGTTTCGTTATACTTCAAGAAAATACAAATCCCACCTAACGCTATGGTATAAAGAAATAATACACAAACACCCTTTAAAATAAGATTTATATTTTTTCTAATCGATATATAAACCATCAAAAACGCAATAGAAACTTTAAGTATTATTTGGATACAATTACTTAAAGGCAAAAATAACATTACTAATAATGAAAGACTTCCAACAGAAGCGGAGATTATATTTGCTAAAATACTGTACTTTATATTTAAAGTTTTACACATTAAATATATTAAAAAATAATTCACTATTAAATTTTCAATAATAAGCACATCTAAATATATTTCCATATATATCCCTCCCTTACATTTATTATACATCTTGATTTATTAAAATTTTGTCACTTTCTATTGCTATAATTAAAATTTAAATATGTATATTCTCCTATATAACAACAATATATTCATATAGACTAAAATTAGAATAAAAAAAATAAGATTCGTCACTAAATACATGACAAATCTTATTTTATGTAATTTCTACTTGCTTTGTCTTCTTAAAAAAGCTGGAATTTCTATTTCATCCTCTTCGTCAGAATCTTTTGTTACTGCAACTGTTTCTTCTTCTTTAATAGTTTCACTTGGCTTATTTTCAGATTTTGAAGCTTTAGCTTGTTCCATTTTTTCTGTATCAAAACCTGTCGCAATTACAGTGATTTTTATTTCATCATTTAAACTTTCATCTATTACTGCACCAAATATAATATTAGCGTCTGGATCTGCCGCCTCTCTTACAATTTCACAGGCTTCATCCATTTCTAATAATCCTAAATCTGATCCACCAGTTACATTTAATAGTACCCCTGTAGCACCAACTATAGAAGTTTCTATAAGCGGACTTGAAATTGCTTGCTTTGCAGCCTCTGCTGCTCTATTTTCTCCTGTAGCTCTACCAACCCCCATGTGGGCAAGTCCCTTATCTACCATTATAGTTCTAACGTCTGCAAAGTCTAAGTTAACTAGACCAGGAATTGTTATTAAGTCAGCTATACCTTGAACACCTTGTCTTAAAACATCATCGGCAAGTGTAAAAGCTTCCATTAAAGATGTTTTTTTATCTACCATAGCAAGTAATCTCTCATTAGGTATGGTAACTAAGGTATCTACTTTATCCTTTAATTCTTTAATCCCCATCTCAGCTTGAACCATTCTTTTTCTTCCTTCAAATGGAAATGGTTTTGTTACGACTCCAACAGTTAGGATATCCATGCCCTTAGCAATTTCAGCAACTACAGGTGCAGCACCAGTCCCAGTTCCGCCTCCCATACCAGCTGTAATAAAAACCATATCTGCACCTTTAATGCATTCTGCAATCTCATCCTTACTCTCTTCAGCAGCTTTTCTACCAATTTCAGGATCCGCTCCTGCACCAAGTCCTTTAGTTAGTTTATCACCAATTTGTATTTTCTGTGACGCTTGAGATAATATCAAAGCCTGTTTATCTGTATTTACGCCAATAAATTCTACGTTTTTTAAACCTTCTTTAATCATTCTATTAACAGCATTGTTACCGCCGCCGCCACAACCAATTACTTTTATCTGGGTAAGATCTTGCATATCAATATCTATCACAGTATTCCCTCCTTAATTTAGAAAAAATCAGCAAAAAACTCTTTTATCCTAGATACAAAACCAGAGGATTTTTCTTGTGTATTTTCTTCATGAAACTCCTCTTCTGTTTCTACTTCTTTATGATATCTTTTCTTACTACTTAAAGAATTTTTAGGTTTTGTATTATCAAATACATCTTTTAAAATTCCTACACTTCCTGCATATAAAGTGTTAGATGCACCTATGTATTCTGGAACACCGATTCGTATAGGTCTTTTGAAAATATTTTCGCTTAAATCTACTATGCCTTTTAATAATGAAACTCCACCACCGACAAGTACTATATTATAAATTTGTTCATACTCTCCACTTTCCTTTATGAAAGCTTTCATAAATTTCAACATCTCTTCTACTCTAGCATTTATTATATCAATTACTGTAAAGTACATAACTTCTTTTTCATCATGCTTAGAAGTTTTTAAAATTATTTTTTCATCTTCAAAATTATTTTTTGTTACGCTTCCACATTTTAATTTTAGGTTCTCTGCTTCTTCATAAGATATATTTAAACACAATGATATATCCTTTGTAATATTGTGTCCGCCTAAAGGTATAAATATATCTTTCTGTAACTTGTTATCTCTAAAAATAGATATATTGATAGTTTCTAATCCTACATCCACTATAGCTACACCTTTTTCTCTCTCTTCCTTCTTTAGTAATACTGATGATAATGCTATAGGTTGGAGTGTGACACCTAATACTCTTATACCCGCTTTATTTACACTTTTTATAAGATTATTTATTATTGTGCTTTGAGCTAGTACAATTTTAGCTTCCACCTCTAATTTTACTCCACTCATTCCTATAGGATCTTTTATGTTATCATATCCATCTATTATAAATTGTTCTGGAACAGCACCAATTATTTCTTTATCCCTATCAATGGATAAGAGCTTTGCTGCCTCGATAGCCCTATTAACATCACCTTCTGTAATTTCTCTATCATCTCCTGAAACAGCTATAACCCCTCTATTGTTTATAAATTCACAAATTCCACTTTGAATACTTATAAAAGCTTCATTTATTTTAAATTGAACTATTTTTTCAAGTTGAAAAATACATTTTTCAATAGATTTTGAGGTTTTGTCAATATCAACAACGACTCCTTTTTTTAGTCCGCTACAAGAAAAGGAGGTTATTCCCATAATCTGTATTGAACCTTGGCTATTAATCTTTCCTACAGAAGCACAGATTTTTGAAGATCCTATATCTAGTCCTACTATGTAATCATACATGAATCATACCTCCTTACGAGAATCCTCAAAGTTATATATTCAACATAAAACTTATTTTTCCTTTTATTTTATATATATTTTTTATTTCAATGTATATTTAAATTAATAAGGTAAAATTTAATTATATATACTATAAATATTATATCATAATATTATATTTTAAAACAAAACCTAATTATAGAAAAAGCCTAAAAATTTTAATTTATGCAAATAACTTTAACATAAATTTTTATTTTAGGCTAGTCAACTTTAATATTATTTTTTTGATTATAATAACATCATTCTAGTAATTATCTCTTTATCAACCGCATATGTAATTGCAGTATCTTTTGATATAACTTTCTTTTTATATAGTTCAACTAAAGACATGTCCATAGTTTTCATACCTAATTTATTTCCTGTTTGTATAATAGACTCTATTTGGGATATTCTTCCTTCCCTTATGAGATTTTGAATGCTTGGTGTAGAAAGCATTATTTCTAAAGCAGCTATCCTTCCTTTTTCATCAACTCTCGGTACTAATTGTTGTGAAATTACACCTTGTAACACTGCTGCTAATTGAGATTTAACTTGCTCTTGTTGGTATGGTGGAAATACGTCTACAATTCTATGGATAGTATTCGATGCTCCTATAGTATGGAGCGATGATAAAACTAGATGTCCATTTTCAGCTGCCCTTAAAGCAACTGTAATAGTTTCTAAACTATCCAGTTCTCCTACAAAAACTACGTCTGGGTCCTCTCTTAAAAGAGATTTAAGTGCACTTTCAAAACTTTTACTATCTTTTCCTATCTCTCTCTGATTTACAATAGATTTGTTATGTTTGTGTAAAAACTCTATAGGATTTTCTAAAGTAATAATATGTCCACACCTAGCATTATTTATTTCATTTATCATGGCAGCTAAAGTAGTACTTTTCCCACTACCAGTTGGACCAGTTACTAATATTAATCCTCTTTTCTTGCTAGCTAGTTCTTTGATTGATGCAGGTAAATCTAATTCTTTTAAAGAAGGTACCTTCCCACCAACTGTTCTAATAGCAAGAGCATCACTATTTCTTTGTTTGTATATATTTACTCTAAACCTTCCTATACCTGATAAGGAATAAGTACTGTCTATTTCTCCGTTTTCTTCATATATTTTGTAGTCTTCTCCTAAAATTAATTGTGAGTACTCTTTTGTATTCTCTACAGTTAACTTCTCATGATATGCTTGAACTAATTCTCCATTTACTCTTATATAAGGGTATGTTCCTACAGTTAAATGTACATCCGAAGCATTTTTATTTACAGCCATTTCCAATAACTGATCTAAATTTATCATTTTGCTCCTCCTAACTCTACAGTAAAAGTTTCTCTCTCTCTTAAATTTACCATGAATTAATATTTAGTTCAACATTTTTCCTTATTTTCCTACAAAACATTTCAGACAATTAGTATTTTGTATTTTAAATAAATTATTTAGCATTTAAAGCCTTATTCAATTTTTTCAAAGCTCTTTTTTCTATTCTAGATACATAAGAACGAGATATACCAAGGGACTTTGCAATCTCCCTTTGGGTCTTTGGTTTACCATCGAAAAGTCCATATCTTTCTTTTATTATAATATTTTCGCGTTCAGAAAGAGATGTTTGAATTTTTTCGTATAACTTTTTAACCTGTATTTTCATCTCTACTATCTCAATAATAGAATCATCGTCACTGCTTAAAACATCCATCAAAGATATTTCATTTCCTTCTTTATCAATACCTATAGGATCCTGTAAATACACCTCAGACTTTATCTTTTTATTATTTCTAATTAACATTAATATCTCATTTTCTATACATCTAGCAGCATATGTTGCAAGTCTTGTACCCTTTGATGTATCAAAGGAATCTATAGCTTTTATAAGTCCTACAGTTCCTATAGATATTAAATCATCCATTTCTTTTCCCGTAAAAGAATATTTTTTTACTATATGGGCAACTAGCCGTAAATTTCTTTCAACCAATATATTCTTTGATAGTTCATCTCCATTACTTAACTTTTCTAAGTAGTATTTTTCTTCTTTTTCATCTAGTGGTTGAGGAAAGGAATTATTTCCTGAAACATAAGCAGTAAAGAAAGTTAAATTACCTAAAAATTGCAATAAGCATTGTGCTAATACCAAAGTAGTGCCTCCTATTAGTGCTTATTACTATAGTATGAATTATTTCCCGAAATGTTAACCTATTTAATTATTTTAATAAATTTTTTTCCTTTAAAATTTCTACAATATCTTTAAATATTGGTGCAGCAACGCTTCCTCCATCTTCTTCCTTACCACCAGAACTTTTTTTCATCCAATCTATATCTCTTACTAAAATTACCATAGAATAATTCTTGCCCTTCAAATTAAAAAAACCAGCAAACCACCCATCTGAATGTTTTATTCTTTTTCCATCCTTTATCTCGTAATACTCTGATGTTCCTGTTTTTCCTCCAACTTTTACACCTTTTACTTTTGCATTTCTACCTGTACCATTTTCAGCTTCAACAACTTGTATCATTGTATTTTCTAGTGTTTTTGCAGTGCTGTTTTTTATTACCTTTTCCGCTACAGTGTGTATTTCCTTTACTTCCTTATTGTTATCATCCACTATAGAATCTATAATATAAGGTCTAACGAAATTCCCCTTGTTCACTATTATATTAGGTATATTTATAGCTTGTAGAGGAGTTATCCTTATTTTTTGTCCTATGGCACTGTGTCTTACTTCATCTCTTGATACATGGTTTAAATCTACTTCAAAGTCTCCAGAAACTTCATCTTGGAGGCCTAACATAGGTGTTAATAATCCAAACTTTTTTGAGTAATCATATATATTCTTAAATCCTACTTCTTCGCCCAATTGATATAAAATATCATTAGAAGATTGTATTATAGATTGCTTTAGAGACAAGCTATTAAATCCATTATATTCTTTTATGTTTTTATCTCTTTTATAAACTTTATTAATAGATGTTATATTTTTATCTATCCCTGCTGCAGCCGTTATGATTTTAAAAATAGAGCCTGGAAAATATCCATGATTAGATGCAGCTCCTATATTAATATTGGGTCTCTTATCGTCTTTTTGTGCCATTGATAGTATTTTTCCTGTACTACTTTCCATGAGTATTACACCTATATCCTTATAAGTTTCAAGACCCTTTTCTCTTATAACACCTTCCACTACCTTTTGAATATCTTTATCTAAGGTAAGCCTAAAGTTTAAATTGTTCTCCTCTTTTTTCACAACTTCTTTATACAGCTTGTTATCTACCTCTTTCTGTACTAGTACTCTATCGCTTCTATTTTCCTTCCTTATATCAAACATAGTTTTTTCTAAGGTTCCAGAACTTTTTGGAGAACTATCTAAATAATTGTTAGCATTATCCATTATACTTAATATATTCCAATCCTTCTCTAACTTAGATTTGTCATAAGAATACATATAAAATCCCTTTATAGAAGTTATTTGATTTAATTTATCATATGTCTCCTCATCCACTTCGTATTTTAATTTTTTTCCATAATCCAATTTTTTTAATTCATCAGGAAAATTATATGTTTTATTAAAATCCCTTAGAATATATTTAGCTTTCTTTATATTATCATTATTTTTGTCTGGATTAAATCTTATATAAAAGCTTGGATCAATTACCGCAAAATACTTTTTATCATAACTTATAAGATCCTTACCATTCCTATCTAATAATTTATAGTTTCTATCTATTATGCTTTCTGAATAATAAAATTGGTTATTAGCTTTACTCTTAAGCTGTTCTCCTTCTATAATAACTATATAAGCATACCTTCCTATAAAGAATAGAAAAACCATAATTAAAATTATAGATACCGTTATAAGTCTATTTTCATATTTTCTAGGAGGTAAAAAAAACAGTATAGATTTTTTTTCTTTTAACATAAAAACACCTCACTTTAGGTAAAATTCTACCCAAAATGAGGTGCTTTATACAAATTATATGAAATTATCTTTCCTCTTGAAGAATGCTTTCTATTTTAGAAGATAAACAATCTATAGCTACTTTATTATGCCCACCTTCTGGAACTATAATATCTGCATATTTTTTAGTATACTCTGTAAATTGCATATGCATAGGTCTTACAACCCCAAGATATTGTTCTATGACAGAGTCTATAGTTCTTCCTCTTTCATTTATATCTCTCACAAGACGTCTAATAAATCTTACATCTGGATCTGTATCTACATATATTTTTATGTCTAGCAGCTCCCTAAGTTTTTTTTCTAAAAGAACTAATATACCTTCTACAATTATTATCTTTCTAGGTTTTATAGTTAAGGTTTCTTGTTTTCTGTTATGAACTTCAAAATCATATAGAGGTTTTTGTACTTCTTCACCTTTAATAAGATCCTTTACATGTTGTATTAATAGTTTCATATCAAAAGCGTCTGGATGATCATAATTCGTAAGTTTTCTTTCTTCAAAAGAAAGAAAACTTTGATCTTTATAGTAAGAATCCATCTCTAAAATTGAAAGTGACTCTTCTCCAAATTTATCGCATATCTCTTTAGCAATCGTACTTTTACCTGAACCAGATCCTCCAGTAATTCCAATAACAAGTGGCTGCTCCATCACTTATCCTCCTTAGATATTTATAATATCATGTGATTTTATTAAAATATCTTTTTCTTTAAGTTCTTTATCTATTTTAATAGTGAAAATCATTTGAGCAGCAGCTGCAGCTTCTATATTTTCACCTTTTTCATTCTTCATTACTTCTATAGTAACTTCTACATTTTCACCCTTAGCCTTTAAAACTTCTAGTGTTTCTCCTACTTTTACTTTATTCTTCTGTTTTACTGTAGCTGTCATAGTTTCTTTATCAAAGCTTTCAACTACCCCTATAATATCATACTTCTTTTCATAGGCTGAATTATCGTATACCTGTTTATCTTCTTCATGGAAATAAAATCCCGTAAAGTATTTTCTATGACTTGGTTTCATTAAATAATCTAACCATCTATCCTTAAATTTAAAGTTTTCAGGTGATTCAAAATATGTATCAATAGCTTCTCTATATGCTTTTGTAACAGATGCTACATAAAATACACTTTTCATCCTACCTTCAATTTTAAAAGAATCCACACCTGCCTGTACAAGCTCTGGTATATGTTGTATCATACATAAATCTTTAGAATTCATTATATATGTACCTCTATCATCTTCTATTATAGGATAGAATTCACCTGGTCTCTTCTCTTCCATTAAATAATATTTATATCTACATGGTTGAGCACATTGACCCCTGTTAGAATCTCTTCCAACTATATAATTTGAAAGAAGACATCTTCCGGAATAAGACATACACATAGCACCATGAACAAAAGCTTCTATTTCCATATCTTCTGAAATTCTTCTCTTCGTTTCACTTACTTCTTCAATTGATAATTCCCTTGCAAGAACTATCCTTTTTACACCTTGTTTGTACCAAAATTGGGCAGCCTTCCAGTTTACATTATTAGCTTGTGTACTTAAGTGAAGTTCTAAATTTGGAACAACTTCTCTTGCTGTCATTATAATTCCTGGATCTGACACAATAACTGCATCTACACGTAAGTTATATAGTTCAGTAAGATATTCCTCAAGCCCATTTAAATCTTCATTGTGAGGAAAAACATTTAAGGTTACATAAACTCGTTTTCCTTTAGTATGTGCATATTCTATACCTTCTTTTAACTGATCTAAATTAAAGTTATTAGCAAAAGCTCTTAAGTTTAATTTACTGCCCCCTAAATAAACAGCATCAGCTCCAAAATCTATAGCAGTCATTAACTTTTCTAAGTTACCTGCTGGAGCTAGCAATTCAGGTTTCTTCACTTTTAGTTCCTCCTTATAGTAATAGCAATACCATCCCCCATAGGAAGGATAGATGTTATAAATTCGCCATTACTTACTTCTTCTAAATATTTTTTCATTCTTTTTACTATAGTAATCTTTCTTCTAACTATCAACTCTTTAGATGCCACCATACCTCTAAAAAGCACATTGTCAGCTATTATTATGCCTTCTTTGTCTAATAATTTAAGACAATAAGGAAGAAAGTGACTATAATGTCCCTTTCCTGCATCCATAAATATAATATCATATGGTTCTGTATTTTCTTTACATAACTTATCTAGGATTTCTTCGCATTCGCCCTTTTCTATCTTTATGTAATCCTCATATCCATATTTCTCTATATTTTCAGTTGCTTTTATAACCATATTGTCATCTCTTTCTACAGTAGTAATATAAATATTTTCTGTAGAAGCTCTTTCCATAAGTATGGCAGAATAACCTATTGCTGTACCGAGTTCTAATATTCTCTTTGGTTTTTTTACATGCACCATAAATTTTAGAAAGTTTGCAGTTTCCTTTTGAACTATAGGAACCTTATTTTCTATCCCATATTTCTCAATTTCTAATAGTATGTTATCATCTTCATTTATGAGGCTTCTAATATAAGTCTCCATGTAATCATGCATTATTCCACTCATATGGTTTCCCTCCATTTTTAAAGGGTTATATTATTTATTTCTATTAGATAATCTCTTTCTTTGAGCTGTATCTAATATTTTCTTCCTTAATCTAATATTGATTGGAGTAACTTCCACAAGTTCGTCAGATGCAACGAATTCTAAACATTGTTCTAAACTCATTTGTCTAGGAGTTATTAATTTTAAAGCGTCATCTGAACCAGAAGATCTTGTATTACTTAAATGTTTTTTCTTACATACATTTACTTCTATATCTCCAGGTCTTGAGTTTTCTCCAACAATCATACCTTCATATACTTCTACACCTGGATTTATAAATAGCACTCCTCTTTCTTGTGCATTAAATAATCCATAAGTAATAGCTGTACCTTGTTCAAAAGCAGTTAGAGATCCCTTGCTTCTTTCTGGAATATCTCCTTTATATGATTCATAGCTTGTTAAAACATGATTCATGATACCATTACCTTTAGTATCTGTCATAAATTCATTTCTAAATCCAATTAGCCCTCTTGAAGGTATTTCAAATACTAATCTTACGTATCCATTTACAGCTGACGTCATATTCTTCATCTCAGCTTTTCTAGGTCCTAGTTTTTCCATAACTACTCCCATAAATTCTTCTGGTACATCTATTGTTAATTCTTCCATTGGCTCAAGTTTCTTACCGTTTTCATGCTTATATATAACACTTGGTTTTGAAACTTGGAATTCATATCCTTCTCTTCTCATAGTTTCTATAAGAATAGATAAATGTAGCTCTCCTCTACCACTTACTTTAAAGCAATCAGCAGAATCTGTTTCTTCAACTCTTAGACTAACATTTGTCTCAAGTTCTTTCATTAATCTATCTCTTAAATGTCTTGATGTTACAAATTCCCCTTCCTTACCTGCAAAAGGAGAGTTGTTAACCAAGAAATTCATACTTAAAGTTGGTTCGTCAATTTCTACAAAAGGTAATGCTTCTGGATTATTTATATCTGCTATAGTCTCTCCAATATTTATGTCAGGAATTCCTGATACTGCAACTATATCACCTAAAAGTGCTTCTTCGGTTTCAACCCTGTTTAATCCATCATAAACGTATAAGTTGGATATTTTAACACTTTTTTGACTGCCATCTTTTCTCATAAGAGCTACTTGCTGATTTTTCTTTAATTTTCCTCTTATTATTTTGCCTATACCAATCTTACCTACAAAATTATTATAGTCAATACTTGATATTAGTAACTGTACTGGTTCGTCTAAGTATCCCTCAGGCGCTTTAACATTTTTAACTATAGTTTCGAATAAAGGTACCATATCTTTATCTTCATCTGAAAGATTATGTTTTGCAATGCCAGATTTAGCTGAACAATAAGATATAGGGAAGTCTAGTTGTTCATCATTAGCACCTAATTCTACAAATAGATCAAAAACTTCATCTATAACTTCTTCTGCTCTTGCATTAGGTTTATCAATCTTATTTATAACAACGATTGGTTTTAAGTTTAATTCTAAAGCCTTTTTTAGAACGAACTTTGTTTGAGGCATAGCACCTTCATATGCATCAACTACAAGAAGAACACTATCTACCATTTTAAGTACACGTTCAACTTCTCCACCAAAATCAGCATGTCCTGGAGTATCTATAATATTTATTTTTATTCCATTGTACATTACTGAGGTATTTTTTGATAGTATAGTAATGCCTCTTTCTTTTTCAAGGGCATTCGAATCCATTACCCTTTCTTCTACCCTCTCGTTTTCTCTAAAGACATTACTTTGTCTTAAAAGTGCATCAACCAAAGTAGTTTTGCCATGGTCAACGTGAGCTATAATAGCTATGTTTCTTATATCATTTCTTTCGAATATATTCATAAAAACTCCTCCAAGTTATTCATTTGTGTCTTTTAAATTTTTCCCAAACAAAAATTGGATACACTAGAGTATCCAATTTAAAATTTAAGCCTTATTTTATTCTAATATCATGTTTATGAAATGTCAAATAAAAGCGACTAAACTTCTACTATAATAGGTAAAATCATTGGATTTCTTTTTGTTCTTTCATATAAGAAATTCCTTAAGACGTCTTTAACATTAGATTTAATGGTGGCCCATTCTTTAATATGTTTCTCTTCACACTGTCTAAGAACAATTCTTACTTGTTCTTTAGCTTCATCTATAAGATCTTCTGATTCTCTTACGTATACAAAGCCTCTAGATATAATATCCGGCCCTGCTACTACTTTGCCAGTTTCTCTTTCAATAGTCACTACCACGGTTAATATTCCATCTTGAGATAAATGCTTTCTATCTCTTAATACTATATTTCCTACATCACCAACACCTAGTCCATCTACAAATACTTGACCTGCTATTACAGAACCATTTTTTCTTATACCATCATTTCCAACTTCAATAATGTCTCCATTTTCACCTAAAAGAATATTTTCCTCATTCATTCCAAGTTTCATAGCAAGTTCTCCATGCTGTTTTAAGTGTCTATATTCACCATGAACAGGAATAAAGAATTTTGGTTTAATAAGAGTATGGATTAATTTTAATTCTTCTTGACAAGCATGACCTGATACGTGGACATCAGCCAATGCCTCATATATAACATCCGCACCTTTTTTAAATAGTTGGTTTACAACTTTAGATACCAATTTTTCATTACCTGGTATAGGAGTTGCTGATATTATAACCATATCTCCCTTTTCAATATTAAGCTTTCTATGCTCCGATGCAGCCATTCTAGCTAGAGCTGACATTGGTTCACCCTGACTACCTGTTGTAATTACAATGATTCTATCATTTTGGTACTTACTAATATCATCTATACTTATTAAGGTATCTTCTGTATCTTTTAAATATCCAAGTTCTGTTGCAACAGATATTATATTATCCATACTTCTTCCCGAAACTGCTACTTTTCTTCTATATTTTTGAGCTGCTGAAAATACCTGTTGGATTCTGTGAACATTAGATGCAAAAGTAGCAACTATAATTCTCCCCTTAGCTTTCATAAAAATATTTTCAAAGGCTTCTCCAACAGTCCTTTCTGACATAGTATATCCCGGTCTCTCTACATTTGTACTATCAGCTAGCATTGCCAAAACACCCTTTTTACCAAGTTCTGCAAACCTAGCAAAATCTGCAACCGAACCATCAATAGGAGTAAAATCAATTTTAAAATCTCCTGTGTGGAATATTATGCCTATAGGTGTATGTATAGCTATAGCTACAGAGTCAGCTATACTATGACTTGTTTTAATAAATTCCACCGATATGCTATCAAGTTTAACTACATCCTTAGGGTTCACCCTTCTTAATATTGTAGAACTCAATAATCCATGTTCCTTTAATTTAGATTCCACCATTCCTAAAGTCAACTTTGTTCCAAACACCGGTACATTTATTTGTTTTAATACATATGGTAATGCTCCTATATGATCCTCATGACCATGAGTTAGGAATATACCTTTTACCCTATCTCTATTTTTAACGAGATATGTTACATCTGGTATAACTACATCTATACCTAGCATATCATTATCAGGAAACTTCAACCCACAATCTATAACTACAATTTCGTTTTTATACTCAAAAGCAGTAAGATTTTTACCGATTTCATTTAGTCCCCCAAGAGGTATAATTCTAATTTTATCTTTCTCTTTTCGCAAAGTCCTACCCTCCTTTGTTTAAATTTTATTTAAACGTAAATTTATTTATAAATAAAAGTTTTACCTTTTATTCATTCTCATGTTCGCTACAATCATCACATAAACCATAAAATTTCACACTATGGTTCATTATCTTAAAATTATAGTTCTTTTCTATATTATCCTCTAGTTCCCCTAATAAATCCCCTTCTACCTCTATAACCTTACCACAATCATTACATATTAAATGATGATGATGGTGCTCTTCATTCTCGTTTACAAGTTCATAACGACTACATCCATCATCGAAGTCTAACTTACATATAAATCCTACTTCTTCTAATAATTGAACTGTTCTATAAACTGTAGCAAGACCTATTTCAGGACAATCCCTTTTTACTTCTTCATATAACTCCTCTACAGTTAAATGTTTACCATCATTTTCAATTATTGAATTTAAAATAGCTCTTCTTTGCGGAGTTAATTTATATCCTTTGTTTTTTAGAACATCTTTTAACTCAACTAACTTATTAGGAGACAATTTAGACATTTTATTTTCCCTCATTTCCTTTAAACTATATATTAAATATATTAAATTTGGATTTTCATTCTAAGTTTATCTATAGTTTAATATAATAAAGAATAATTGTCAATTGATAATATATATGATAATGTAAAACTCTAGTTATTTCTATTTAATTTTCCTCAAAGGTCTCTTCATAAGCTGCTTCTACCAATTGCAACTCTTTTTCATCTTCAACCATTTTAAAAATACAATTTCCATCTTTAGCATCTTCCATCTTAAGTGCTATGGCTTCATCTGAATCATCATCTATTGAAGATACAATTAAATACTTATCATCCCTTACTAATACCTTTTCTACAACTTCAAATTCTACATCATTTCCATTTTCATCAGTTAATAATATAGTTTCAATTTTTTTCTCCATTTTTAACACCTCTCAACATTTATTATTGTACATCTTTTTTTAATGTTTATTCGTTTTATTTCTGTATACTATCTAAATAACCTTGTAAAATATACGTTGATGCTATTTTATCCACAATTTTTTTTCTCTTCTTTCTAGATAAATCCGCTTCTAGCATAGCACGATGTGCTGCTACTGTAGTCAATCTTTCATCCCAATATATAATTTCTATATTTAAAGTTTCTCTTATTTTTTCTGCAAATTCTTTAACTTTTTCACCCTGTGGACCTAATGTACCATTCATATTTTTAGGTAATCCAGATACGATTTTCTCTACTGAATATTCATTACAAATTATCCTAAGTTCTTCTAAATCATATTTTTCATTTTTCCTTCTAATAGTTGTTATTCCCTGAGCTGTAAAACCTAAGGGATCACTTATTGAAACACCTATAGTTCTATCACCTATATCTAATCCTAGAATTCTCATATTTCAATCTCCTTCAAACTAAAAATTTATATGTAAACTATTTCACCGATTATTTATAAACTAAAAATAAAAATGCCCAAGAGGGCATTTTTATTTAACATCTAAATAATGTTTTAATACTTCTTCTAGTATCTCATCTCTCTCTAACTTATTTATCGTGGCCCTTGCTCCGTTATAATTAGTAATATAACTAGGATCACCTGATATAAAATAACCTACTAACTGATTTATAGGGTTATATCCTTTTTCTTGCAAAGAGTTAAATACTTCTGTTAGTATTTCTTTAGTTACTGCACTTTTATCTCTAACTGTATTAAACTGTAAAGTTCTATCATCTACCACTTAGATCACCTCAATTCATCTTAGTATGATAGATTATATATACATTTTATCATAAATTGAAAAATTTTAAAAATTAATTTATTATTAAATTAATTTACAAGTTTCTCTATAATTTGTGGCACTGCACTTATTGCCTCTTCTAATTTTTCTGGTAGTTTCCCTCCAGCTTGAGCCATATCTGGTCTTCCGCCACCACCGCCACCAGCTATAGTTGCAACTTCTTTTATAATTTTTCCGCAATGAACTCCAAGTGATATTACATCCTTAGTAGCCATAGCTGTGAACATTACTTTCCCTTCATTTTCAGTACCTAAGACAACTACTCCTGAGCCTAATTTGGCTCTTAATCTATCTACTAATTCTCTTAAAATATCATTATCCATATTTGATACAACACTATAAATTACTTTAATACCCTTTACTTCGCTAACTTCTTTTAAGAAATCTTCTTCCAAAGATCTTGACATTTCATTTTTTAGATTTTGTAATTCTTTTTCTTTTTCTTTCATTTCATCAATTTGATTTTGAATTTTATTTAATAAGTCTTTTTCAGAACATTTCATAAGATTACAAACTTCTTTTAAAATGTTTTCTTTCTCTTCCATGTACTCAATAACTGATTTTCCAGTTATTGCTTCTATCCTTCTAACACCTGCAGCTACCCCTGATTCAGAAACAATCTTAAATCCGCCAAGTTCACCTACATTATTAACATGAGTTCCTCCGCATAATTCCCTACTAAATTCTCCTACAGATACAACCCTAACTTCATCTGTATATTTATCATCGAATAAAGCTATTGCTCCACTTTCTTTAGCCTGTTCAATAGTCATTACATCTGTTACAACATTATTTGCACTCATTATCTCCTCATTTACAAGCTTTTCTACAGCTTTAATCTCCTTCTCTGTTAATGCTTGGAAATGCGTGAAGTCAAATCTTAGTCTATTTTCATTTACATAGGAGCCTGATTGATGAACATGTTCTCCTAAAATCTTTCTTAGCGCTGAATGTATTAAATGGATGCCAGTATGATTTTTACAAATCCTTTCCCTTCTTTCAGTATCTACAGAAAGTTTTATCTTATCACCTTTATTCAATTTCCCTTCTTCGATCTTAATGAAATGCATTATTTTACCTGATATATTCTTTTGGCAATCGAAAACACTACCACTAGCTGAGTTACCTACAAACACTCCTTTATCACCAATTTGTCCACCCATTTCTGCATAAAAAGGTGTTTCAGAGGCAACAATGATAGCTTCTTCTCCTTTAGTTACACTCTCTGCAAACTCTTCTTCTTTTATTATAAGAACAACCTCAGATTCTAGAGAAGTTTTATTATATCCTTTAAATTCAGTAGTTAAATCCCTTGAAATTTGGTCTGCTACAGTAAGCTTTGTCCCCATATAATTAGATTCTGTTCTAGCTTCTCTTGCAACTTTTCTTTGTCTATCCATTTCAAGTTTAAAGCCTTCAGTATCTAGATCCAATGATTTCTCTGCAAGAATTTCTTCAGTAAGTTCTAATGGAAATCCATAAGTATCATAAAGCTTAAACGCTCTAGTTCCACTTAATACTTTTTGTCCATTTTCTTCTAATTCATTTATATATGAAATTAAAATATCCATACCTGAGTCAATAGTTTCTGAAAATCTCTCTTCTTCTAGTCTAATTATTTTCTTAATATAATCTTTCTTTTGTTCTAATTCTGGATATGCATTTTTTGAATTCTCTATTACTACTTCACATAATCCATTTAAGAAAGGATTTTTTAATCCTAAAAGTCTTCCATGCCTTGCTGCCCTTCTAATTAATCGTCTTAAAACATAACCTCTTCCCTCATTAGATGGAAGAATATTATCACTTATCATGAATACAGTGCTTCTTATATGATCCGTTATAATTCTAAGAGATATATCTTGTTCCTTTTGTTCTCCATATTTAACTCCAGAAACTTTAGAAACTTCTTCTAAAATACTCTTAATAGTATCTATTTCAAATATAGTGTTAACTCCTTGCATTATAGTAGCTATTCTTTCAAGTCCCATGCCTGTATCTATGTTAGGATTTTTAAGTTTACTATACTCTCCATTCTCTTCTTTGTTAAATTGAGTAAATACTAGATTCCAAAATTCTACTACAATATCTTTTTCGCTTGATTCTAAAAATTCTTCTGCAGAACTTATTACTTTATTTCCCCTATCAAAATGAATTTCTGATGAAGGTCCACAAGGACCTGTTCCATGTTCCCAAAAGTTATCTTCCTTACCTAATCTAAATATTCTATTAGGGTCAATATCTGTGCTTTTAGTCCAAATATCATACGCTTCATCATCATCTAAATAGATAGTAACATAAAGTTTATCTTTAGGTATTTCTAATTCTTTTGTTATAAATTCCCAAGACCACGGAATTATATCTTCTTTGAAATAATCACCAAAAGAAAAGTTTCCTAACATCTCAAAGAAGGTAGCATGCCTTGATGTTTTTCCTACATTATCAATATCTCCTGTTCTTATACACTTTTGACAAGTAGTTATTCTTTTGCTTGGTGGTGTTTGTAGTCCTGTAAAGTAGGCTTTCATAGGAGCCATCCCTGCATTTATAAGTAATAAACTTTTATCATTTTGAGGTACCAATGAAAAACTTGGTAACCTTAAATGCGACTTTCCTTCAAAAAATTTAAGATAGGATTCTCTTAACTCATTTAATCCCATTTGCTTCATTCTAATCTCCTCCAACCTTAGCTTAACCATTAATTAAGAAATAAAAAACCTTTATCTCCTCTAAAAGAGATAAAAGCCTTATATTAAGAAATTTATCAACTTTAATCTCTAGTATTTGCCTATTATTTTAGTTTGATTATAAGGAAAATCGTGACGTATGTCAATATTACTCTGTAATAGTATACTTAAGTAAAGTTTTTTATATTTTCTATATACTCTATTACATATAATTAATCTTAATAAAAGTAGTAGTTTATATCTTCAAAAATAACCTTGACTATCACTCCTATAGGAATTGCAACCAACATTCCTATAAAGCCACCTATCTCGCCACCTATTATAAGTAAAAATATAACCAATACAGGATGTATGTTAACAAGATCTCCTACAATTTTAGGCGAAAGAAAGTTGCCTTCTATTTGTTGCATTATCACAATCCAAAAGGTAACCCATAAACCTTGTTTTAAAGAAGTAGCACAGGCAATTATAATAGATGGTATAGCTCCAATTACCGGCCCAAAAAAGGGTATTATATTAATGACTCCATTAAATATAGCCAACATTAAAGGACTTTTTACCTTAAGAAAATATAAAATTATATAGGTCAGTATACCGGTTAGTATGCTCAAAAAAATCTGACTTAAAATATACTTACTTAAGATACAATCAATATGATTTATAACCCGCCTTATAATTCTTCTCTTATTACAACTAACAAAATATAGCCCCTTCTCTAAAAATAGTTCACTGTCTACTAAAAAATAATAGACGAAGACGGGTATAATTAGATATGTAGCAATATTTTGACCTATAGCCATAATATAAAAAATGATATCCTCAATAAATTTTCTGCCAAAGCTAAATAATTTTTTTATTATATTATTAAATAAGTAATTATTTTGAAGAAACTTTATATTACTTAGTAAATTATTGATATATTCAAATACCTTATAAAAATTACTTTTAAGGCTCACTACTTCTGATATAAATTGTGGAACTAAAACTACCATCCATACAATTCCTAACATAAAGAGTAGTAACACCAAAACCAATGCTGATATCTGCTTTTTTGCTCCCCTTTTTATCATATATTGATATATGGGTTTTAATGCATATGTAAATAATAAGGAATATATAATTACTTTTAATAATGTATGTATAAAGGTAACTTTAAGTAAAAAATAAACTACAATTAATACTAATATTATTATTAAAACTTTTACTAACCTATTTTTATTAATTTTTTTCATCACATTCACCTTTATCTTTTGAAAAATTTAACTTACTATAAAAATAATATGGTTGTTTATTAATAAACAAAACCTCTGATTCTCCTAAGATAATATCTTTAAGTAACACTATTCTTTTTCCCACGACATAGTTTTTAAAAAAATTTTCACATAGCATTAGTCCTAAAATTTTAAACTCCTCTTCACAAAATAAAATATCCTCTAGTATACCTATAACATCTCCCTTAAGGTTTACAACTTCCATACCCTTTATTTTATTGAAAGTAAACATCTCCTTTTTGCATAAGCGTCTTGTAACTATAGATTCACCTATATATATTAAATCTTTCTTTAGAACATAAAACTCTTTAGAAAACAACCCATTCTTTTTTCCACTAAAACCACAAATATTACAATTATTAATATCTATAATTATATCTACTACTTTACCTATAATCTTACCTTTTTCATTTATAATATTTTTACCGTAAAAATCTCTTATTCTATACATAAAGTTCCCTTCTTAACTATAGTAAATATATTCTTTCAATTTATATATAACCTAAAAATAGTATTCATATTCAAAAAATTAAAGAATAGCACTAAATTTAATGTGCTATTCTTTAAAATTTTTATATTCAATTAATTGTGATGCAAATTATCATTTTTCCACGGTTCTAGTCCTTTGGATAATCTATAGTTATTTATAGCTTTATGAATAGTTTGTTCAGCTAATACAGAACAATGTATTTTAACTGATGGAAGTCCATCTAATGCCTCAATAACGGATTTATTAGTAATCTTCCAAGCCTCTTCTATATTTTTCCCCTTAATAAGCTCTGTTGCAATACTTGCAGATGCTATAGCAGATCCACAACCAAAAGCTTTAAATTTAACATTTATAATCTTATTATCCTCTATTTGAAGATAAATTTTCATAACATCTCCACAGTTAGCATCTCCCTCTTCTCCAACGCCATTAGCAGAGGCTAAGACACCTACATTTCTCGGACAATAAAAATGGTTCAATACTTTATCACTATATTCCATCATAAAATTCATCCCCTTAATATATATGAAATATACTATATATTATAAATCTTCTATAATTATATTTAAACCCTATTATAAAATTTCTTCTATAATACCTCCACCTACTACAAAATTATCTTTATAAAACACAACTGATTGACCTTTTGTAATAGCCCTTTGTTTTTCTTTAAATTTGACTTTCAGCTTACCTTCTCCCATGGGATATATAATAGCTGGAGATTCTTTTGCTGCGTATCTTATTTTTGCTCCTACTTCCATTGGCTCTTGTAACACGTCTGTATAAATAAGATTGATATCCTTCGCTATTAGTTCTGATTTAAATAACTCATTTTCATCTCCGATTACAACTTGGTTTTTCCAAGGAATAATATCAGTTACAAATGAAGGTTTACCTAGAGATAATCCAAGCCCCTTTCTTTGTCCTATTGTATAATAGGCAATTCCCTTATGCTTTCCTAAAACATTTCCATCTCTATCTACAAAATTGCCTTCTTTAACTTTATTAGGTCCTGCACTTTCCAATATA
Organism: Hathewaya histolytica; assembly: GCF_901482605.1. Lineage (NCBI taxonomy): Bacteria > Bacillati > Bacillota > Clostridia > Eubacteriales > Clostridiaceae > Hathewaya > Hathewaya histolytica. Next base: position 1,570,830 of record NZ_LR590481.1, read on the forward strand.
AACTTTCCATGATTATTATCTGGTATAAAACAAATTTCTTGGCTATCTTTCTTTCTAAATACATCAAGTCCTATTTTTTCAGCTATTTTTCTTATTTCTGTTTTTTCATAACCTCCACAAGGCATTAGAGTATGAGCTAACTGATCTTGCGTTAAATTATATAACATATAAGTTTGATCTTTTTTTTGATCTTCTGATTTTTTAAGTAAATATCTATCCTCTTTTTTTATTATCTCAGCATAGTGGCCTGTAGCTATATAGTCCGCGCCTAAAGCTTTAGCCTTTCTTAAAAATTCAGCAAATTTAATAGTTTTATTACATCTGACACAGGGATTAGGTGTTTGTCCTTTTAAATATTCATCTATAAAATAATCTATAACATTCTCTTTAAAAGATTGTTTAAAATTCATTACATAAAATGGAATATCTAATGTATCTGCAACTCTTCTCGCATCTGTAGCTGCAGAAAGCGAACAACAGCCTCCCTCATTTAGAGTATATTCTTCATCGTCTGGAGCAAGCTTCATCATAATACCTATAACATCATATCCTTGCTCTTTTAAAAGATATGCTGCAACAGAACTGTCTACTCCTCCGCTCATTCCAATGACTACTTTTTTCTTCATAATTTCTCACCTTTTCAACATAAGTTTTATAAAAATAAAGCCCCTTTTAAAGGAGCTTATGTAAAGTGTTTAATGACCATGTACCTCATCATGAATATCATGATGCTCTTTATAATCCCAAGGCTCTAAGCCAGAATTTACTCTATAATCATTTATAGCCTTATGAATTGCCTCTTCAGCCAATACAGAACAGTGCATTTTAACTGTTGGAAGTCCATCTAAAGCTTCAGCAACAGCTTTATTAGTAAGTTCCCACGCTTCTTCTAAATTCTTACCAATAATTAATTCTGTAGCCATACTTGAAGATGCTATTGCGGAACCACATCCAAAAGTTTTGAATTTAGCATCTTTAACTATATTATCTTCAACTTTTAGATATATTTTCATTATATCTCCACACTTAGCATTTCCAACTTCTCCTATTCCATTAGCTTCAGGAATCTCTCCCACATTTCTTGGATTAGTAAAATGATCCATAACCTTTTCACTGTATATCATAATTATTTATCCCCTTTCTTTAAAAAGTCATCCCATAATGGTGACATATCTCTTAATCTTTGAACAACTTCAGGAATAATTTCTAAAACATAGTCCACTTCTTCGTCTGTAGTTCCATCGCCTAATGATAATCTTAAAGAACCATGAGCTATTTCATGTGGAAGTCCAATAGCTAATAATACATGTGATGGATCTAATGAACCTGATGTACAAGCACTTCCACTAGATGCAGAAATATCCTTAGCATCTAATAATAAAAGTACAGATTCTCCTTCAATAAACTTAAAACAAATATTTAAGTTTCCAGGTAACCTTCTATTATCATTAGGTCCATTTAATCTGCTATGTGGAACTTTTAATAAACCTTCCATTAATCTATCTCTTAAAGATTTGATTCTCTTATTATTTTCTTCCATATGCTCACATGCAAGTTCTAAAGCTTTACCAAGTCCTACTATACCTGCTATGTTTTCTGTTCCTGCCCTTCTTCCTCTTTCTTGCGCACCACCATGAACCAAATTATCAATTCTTATACCTTTTCTAATGTAAAGGGCACCCACTCCCTTTGGTCCATAAAACTTATGTGCTGCCATAGAAAGTAAATCTATGTTCATTTCTTTTACATCTACGGGAATATGACCTACAGCCTGCACTGCATCTGTATGGAATATGATTTTTCTCTCCCTACATATTTCTCCTATTTCTTTTATAGGTTGAATTGAACCTATCTCATTATTAGCAAACATAATAGTTGCTAGTATAGTTTTATCTGTTATAGCATTTTTAAATTCTTCAATTTCAACTAGCCCTTCTTCATTAACTGGTAGATAAGTAACTTCAAATCCATGTTTCTCTAAATACTCGCAAGCATGTAATACTGCATGATGCTCAATTTTAGTTGTTATTATATGATTTCCTTTATTCTTGTGAGCCAAAGCAATTCCTTTTATTGCCCAGTTATCTGCTTCAGAACCTCCACCAGTAAAGTATATTTCACTATTTTCTGAATTTATAGCTTTTGATACCCTATCTTTTGCATTATCAATTGCCTTTTTAGTTTCTCTTGATAGTGAATAGATAGAAGATGGGTTGCCATAATATTCTGTAAAGTATGGTAACATTTCTTCCAAAACTTCTTTTTTTGTATAAGTGGTTGCCGCATGATCCATATACACCTGTTTTTTCATATCTTTCTCTCCCTTGAATAATATTAAATATTCTCTCACATATCTAAAATCAAATCTCTATTTTAACCGTATTCATACTATTATAATCATCTACCATGTCCTGTAAAGTTATAGAAGATGTAACTTCCTCTATACTTTCTTTTAGTTTCTTCCACAAAAGTCTTGTAGGACAACCTTCTATATTGTCACAACAATCATCTACTAGACAATTAGAAATCTCAACTGGTCCTTCCAAAACTTCCATAATATGATGTACTGTAATATCTTGAGGAGGTTTATTTAAGACATATCCTCCCGCAGCACCTCTAATACTCTTTATTAAACCAGCCTTTCTTAAACTTCCAAAAAGCTGTTCTAAATAGTATTCAGAAATATTTTGTCGTTCCGCTATAGACTTTATAGAAATTGGTTCCCTACTCTCATTATTTATAGCAAGGTCTACCATAGCCTTTACACCATATCTTCCTTTAGTGGATAATTTCATTTAATCACATCCTTAAAGTCGAGTGTTTTACTCTGGATTAATAATAGCAAAACATATTATCATTGTCAATATCAAATGAGAAACTTCAAATAATTTTTTATAGCATTTTCCATCTTGTTATTTCCTGGAAAATAGTACTGTTCATTTTTTATTTCTGAAGGTAGGTATTGCTGTTTTACATAAGAATTAGGATAATCATGAGGATATTTATATCCATTTCCTCTATCTAAATTACTGGATCCTCCGTAATGTGCATCTTTTAAATATAGCGGAATATCTCCTATGTTTTTATTTTCAAGATCAAATAGAGCCTTATCTATAGCTTTATATGCAGAGTTAGATTTTGGTGCTGTGGCAAGCAATATCACCGCTTGAGAAAGAGGGATTCTTGCCTCTGGAAATCCCAGTTGCACGGCAGAGTCTATACAGGCCTTCACAATAGTTATTGCATTTGGATATGCGAGTCCTATATCTTCAGTAGCAATTACTAAAAGTCTTCTACATATAGATATTAAATCTCCTGATTTAATTAACCTTGCAAGGTAATGTATGCTCGCATGAACATCACTTCCTCTTATAGATTTTTGGAAAGCACTTAAAATATCATAATGACTATCCCCATTTTTATCATAATTTAAAGATTTTATACCACTACATGTTTCTACTGTATCTAAAGTTATATTTATCTTACCGTTTAAATCTCTTGGTGTAGAAACTAAGGCAACTTCCAATATATTTAATGCTTTTCTAAGATCTCCACTGCATATTATTGCTACATGTTCAAAAGCATTTTCACTAACTGAAACTAAGTCTCCTCCCAATTCATTATTTGAGTTCTCTATAGCTCTTTTTAATGCCTTTATAATGTTTTCTTTTTCTATAGGTTTAAATTCTAACACCAAAGAGCGGCTTAAAATAGCCTTATATACATAATGATAAGGATTCTCTGTTGTACTTGCAATTAATGTTATCCTTCCGCTTTCCATAAATTCCAACATAGATTGTTGTTGTTTTTTATTAAAGTTTTGAATTTCATCTAGGTAAAGTACAACTCCATTTATATTTTCTATGGTATCTAACTCTTTTATAATTTCTTGAATATCTTTTATAGAGGCTGTAGTCGCATTTAGCTTATAAAAATTTTTGTTAGCCTTCTTTGCAACTATGTTAGCTACAGTTGTTTTCCCTACTCCAGGAGGTCCATAAAAAATCATACTAGTTATATTCTTTGAATTTATAATTCTTTCTAAAATCTTATCTTTACCTAAAATATGTTCTTGACCAACTACATTTTCTAAAGTAGTTGGTCTTATTTTATCCGCTAGTGGTTTCATTCTTACCACTCCTTAACTTTCTATTATATCTAATATTTCCTCAATAACTTCTTCTAAACATTTTCCTTGCCTGTAGTTTTTCATTCCTACAATTCGCTTAACTTGGTCATCTCCATTTTCTAAATCCTTTATACTATTTGGTCTTTCTATAAATGCCCCTTTAAGTTTAAAGTCCCTATCCATAATTATAAAGGTAGGTATTTTAACTTTTCCCTCGACAGAAAAATTATTTAAATATTCCTCATTACCCTCTCTTTTTACAAAACTAATGCTTACTTTTGAGTTTAAATCCGATATATATACAATAGATGGAACATTTACTATGCAATCAGGGCACCATAATTCAGCTACAGCTAATATATTTATATTTTCACTTATATTTTCAATCCTTTTTTTTAGTTCTAAAGTTATATTAATCTCATTAACTAAGGATTCCAATTTTTCCTTATACTCTCCCTCTTTTTCTAATAAAAACTCATTATAACTTCCACCTAATTTAAATAATTCTTCAAACCTCATTGGGATCACTTCCTTTTCATATATAAACTTGTAATATTACTCTTTACGATTTAATTCTACTATAAAAGTTATATTAATGTAAGGGGGCTTACATATTTTAGATTAATCACATAATGTTTATGAAAAAACTATACAAACTATACAAATTTCACATAATATTTATATAGTCTATAAGCTTTTTATAAAAATGAAACTTGTATAGGAAATTTAATCTGAGTTTATAAACTATTTTTTTGCACATAATAATTATATAAATACTTCATTTTATAAAAAGGAGGTTTTTATTATGTCCAACAAAAGAAAAAAAGAGGTCCCAACAAATGACTTTTCTCATTTTAATGCTTTATTAGAGACTGAAGAGGAAAGTAGAAATTCCATTAGCGGGTATAAATTTAGAGATTTAGAACCAGCTCGTAAAAATTTAAAAAGATAGATAAAATTTATATAAGGGATTTATTATAAAAACTAATATAATAAATCCCTTTTTAATATTAAATTTAAAAAGATTTACTATGAAACATTGGACCAAACTTAGTACTAAATTCTATATTTAATCTCCTACTCCAAAGTCTGTATTTTCGTAAAGAACTTCAATATTATTCTTTTCTTCTAGATAATTATATTCCTTTAAAAACCATTTAATCAGTTCTTCATCTCTCTTTAATGATGTTGAGTTTTCTGTAAATATATTTATCGTAGCAAATGGAAAATTCTCCTCTACAATAGCTATATCTTTTTTAATCATCTCTTTTGTTTGGCCTTTTATTCCTATAAGTAAACAAACAGATTTAAATTCTTTAACAACATCTTCATAGTTTTCAAATTTTGTATTCTTGTTTAAAACCTCATTTCTAAAAAAATCATCAAAAGTTTCTATACCTATCTTAAATATTATTGGAATATTAAAGAATTCTCTCATTTCTTTAAGCCTCTTCCTATAACACCAGTGACTTTCAAAAAACAACTTCTTAATATTTCTTTCTTTTACTATATTCTTAATTTTTTCTAAGGTTTCTTTGGGAAGTTCAAAACAACTCCCTGAGTTTATAACTTCTAATACACCATACTCCCCTGTGACTTTATCTAAAATATTAAAATTAATATTATTTATCTCCTCAACATCATCACTATTATCCGTAATATAATCACAAAAGGCACATTTCCCCCATACGCATGGAAGCCCTTTTAACAATACTATTTCTCTATTATTTTTATTATGTATAACGTTATATCTCTCCATTTTCCCCTCCGCAACTTCTTATTATTGAGTTTTTAGATATTCTGTTTAGTATAGTTATAATTAATGCACATGATATAAATTTGTCTATATAATCTATTAGATATTGAACTATAAATACAGATAAGACCTTATTTAATCCTATATTTCTAAGAAAAATTACTATAATAGAAGATCCTGATGAAGTTATTCCATTAAAAACATAAGCGGAAATTACAGCACCTATAGAAGCTGAAAATAGAGATATTACTAGTATACTAATTGGAAGTATTCTTCCTTTTAAATAACTTTTTCTATATAGATAACCTGCAAAAAAACCTGTAGCTACTTGAACTGGAGCAAAATATAAGGAATATATATCAAAGGTTATTCCACATATAAAGCTACCCATAATTCCAGTTACAATTCCACTTAAAGGCCCTAACAAAAAGCTATTCATTATAGTTCCTATAGAGTCTAGACATATAGGTAACTTAAAGGTAAACGCAATAAGAGTTCCAATAAAGTTCATGCTTACTCCAAAAGCTATAATTACTATACTTTGTATTTTTTTATCTTTCATATTTCCTCCTCATATGCAAAAAATAAAAAAACTTAGAAACAAACCATTTCTAAGTAAAGGTACTGGAAAAAAGCCAAGATATAATTATTCTTAGCTTACATCCCTAGTTTTTTATAGAGGGATGGTTACGAACCTCTACCACTTACATGGATTTTTTATTTAATTACAATTTGATTATATTATTATATATTTGTATTGTAAAGGTAATATTTTTCTCATTAATAAGTGTAATATCTAACATTTTCACAAATATATACAGCCAAAGGTTTATTTTCTATAACCTTTTTATAAGAACATAAAAACTCATTTAACTCTAAATCATTTAAGTCTATAGACTTTTCACTCTTCAAAGTAACTTTTTCATTTTCTATAATAATTTCTAAATCATTTTTTTCATTATTTATTAAATAACTAATTATTACTCCATTTTTTATTCTGCTTTTATACTTTTCTTCAAAACTCATAAACTTTCTTGCGTCACCATATGAATTGGGAGATTGAAAACCAGCCAAATCTACTCCTAATTTTTTCATCTCTTCTGACATATTCTCTATGTCAAATCCATATCTTTTCATAAGTTCTTTTTGTATATTAAAGAACTTCTCGTTAGATATATTATTTTCTTGCATATAGTCCATTATCTTTTTAGATAAATCCGCCATAGTAATTCCCCCTTGCGCGAAAGAATAATATAGGGAATATATATACTGCTCAAATTTATCAATATCTTTATCCTTTGCTTTGGTTTTAAGTTCATTAAAATCTATAATTCTTTCATCCATAACTATACCTCCAAGAAAGCATCTTATTAATATATTATAACTCTTTTTAGTATTTAAATTAAGATTAAGAGATAATATAACAAAAAGTTTATATTATTATGATTATATTTTCAACAAATTTAAACTATAATCTAATATTACAAAATTGTAATCATATTTTTGACATTTTTTTATAAAGTTAAATTGATTAAAACATATGTTTCTAATACAATAGTGTATATATTTAATAATGTGAAGATGTTCACTAATTTGTGAAAGGTTGAAATCAATATGAAAACAAAATTTAATTTTAAAAATATGACTTTAATAGTAATATTTATAACTATAATTATTACTTTATTGTGTACTAAAAAATATTGGATACAATATACCAATTTAAAAGACTTTGTATCTTTTATAAAAAGTTATGGTAAATATGCCATAATACCTTTTATTCTTATTTTTTCATTAAAACCATTTGCCATTTTTATCCCTGCCGCAATGTTATCCATAGCTGGTGGAATACTATTTGGTCCAGTTAAAGGTTTTATAATAAATATGATAGGCTTCTTTATTTCGGGAACTTTAGCATTCTACCTCTCTAGATCCCTTGGTAAAAATTTTGTGGACAAGATGCTAAAAGGAAAAGCTTTAGCCTTAAATAATAACATGGGAAAAAAAGGTTTTAAGATATTATTTTTATTAAGACTTCCTCCAGTACTCCCATACGACCCTTTGAGTTACGCCTGTGGACTTACCAAAATCAGCTATTCAGCGTTTATACTAGCTTCTTTATTAGGAGTAATTCCTGAAACTCTATGTTACTCCCTTATGGGTGAAAGCATTTTAAGTCCCTTTTCTGCTAAATTTATACTACCTTTAATATTTATTATAATTGCTACAGTACTATCAGGTTTCGCCTTTAAAAAGAGCCGTGAAATAAATTAAAAAAAGAGGAGCATAGTAAAATAATTTAATTTATATTTACTATGTTCCTCTTTATATATGATTCTTATATAAAAAACTACTTAGATTTATCCCAGTATTTATAAACATTCTTTAGATTAAATGCTCCTTTTTCTTTTAACTCATCTAAAGATAATTTATTTAACTCTCTCGCGGATATATAAAACACTCCCACTTTCCCTAATTCTAAATCTTCCCCTTTATCATTAGTTTCAATTTTATTTATTTCAAAGTTTACTCCTTGTAAATTATCTTTTAATTTAGACTTTTGAAGTTTTGTAATTACTTTCAAAATATCTTTTTCTATATTCTCTTTACTTTTAGTATTTATATTTATAAATAAAGTCTCTTTTTTATCGTTACCTTCTTTTTTCTTTAACTCAGCCCAATTAAATTTACTGTTAGTTATATTAACTTTTACTGTTTCAATTAAAGAGTCTTTTGGATTAAGTTTTTTTGTCGCCGCAATCTTCTTAAAGCTCTCCTTCTTAGTAAAAATATTGGCAACTTTCCCTACCCCATAAAATACTAAAGCTAATCCAACAAAAGCAATTAATATATTTCTTATTATATTTTTCATTTTAAAAATACCCCTTATATTCGCGTATAATTACTAAATAATGATTGCATATGTAAAATATTAATATGTAATTTAAACTAAAATATTAATAAAAGCTTTGGAATACCTCCTTTCACTATGATTATAACACATTCATATAAATTTTCTAATATTTATATGAATTTTAAAAAGCACTCCTATTTAATTTAAGAGTGCTGAAATTCCACTTATTTTGACATATTTATATTTATTATAAAATTAATATGGTTAAAGAAATCTTACATAATCAGCACTTATATAGCCTGTCCTAATTCCTGAGTAAGTATTATATTTAACCTTATACCAATTTTGCCCAGAACTAATAACTTCAATCTTGTCATTGTTTAATATATATCCTAATATGGTACCCTTTATGTTTGGTGTATTTCTAACGTTTAGATTTGTTTTAACTCCAATTATTTTTGCATTCGCTTTAAAAGAAGATGTGTTTGTACCAATTTCTATAGACTTCTTAAAATAGTTCCAAAGTTCAGCACCATTTTTCATCATAACTTTAGGACATATCTTTCCTGTTACATCATGATGTCGTATAACATTTTCTGCAGGAATATTATACTTATTCATAAGATATCTAGTTAAAGCTATACCATTTTTTAATGTCTTATTAAAATCATTATCCTTATTTACACATAATTCAATGGCAATAGAATTAGAATTATTACTTTTAGGATTATATACTTCTCCGGAATGCCATCCTTTAGATGTATCATTTAATGCTTGGATAATATTAGCCTCATCAATTACATAATGTGCTGAAGATTTTACATTTGGATGGTTTTCAAAGTAATCCCTATTAGCCTGGGCGTTTGCACCTACATCCGTATTATCTGTATCATGTATAACTATATACTTAGGTGTAATATTAACTCCTTTATCATAATTTGTTGTAATAAGTTGTTTTTTAACAGGTACACCATTTATAGTTGGTCCATAAGAAAAGTGGTTTTTTTGGTTAGTGTAATTACTGCTTCTATAATTTATTGCTTGTACATTTTTACTTATACAATTATTAGCACCCAAGGCTACTAGTGCGGTTAATGCTAATGTTGTTTTTTTATTCATTATTATTCCTCCTTAGTGTTAAAATGATTAATCTTCAGTTCACAATGTATATATAAATATTTCTTAATAAGAATAACTATTATTTACATATTTTTATATGTTATATATGAAATAATTTCATTTAAATTATAAATTATGTAGATAAAATAATCAAATATATATCTTATGGATTTATTTGTAAAATTATAATTATATATTCTGTAATAAATCAATATATATTTAATTAATTACAAAAAAATTATAACTCTTACTAAACTGTTAAAAAACAAGAAAATTCAAAGAAGATTTAGCTGAACACCTAAGGCATATTATTTAAAAATCAAATCAATTTTATGGAAATAATGAATAACAAAATAATAACACTGTTAGGAGCTATTTAAATTTTTAACAACTCATAACAGTGTTTTATACTATTTATTAACTTTTTATAACGTACAACCCTATGTTTAGAATTATTCTTCAACCTTTAAAAATGGAAGTTTTATATCTCCTAAAAGCTTACTTAAGATTTTTATACTGAAAGGATATATTAAAATTAAAACTATTGCTATACTAATATATAAAATCGGTGATTTTTCCAACATATAAAATCTTCTACCTATAGAAATAAAAAACGGTGCTATAAAAAGAATGCTCATTAAGGAATTTAAAATAACTTTAAATTTATTTAAAGGTTTTGATATTTCTAAAAGTAACATTAAACTACACCCTCCTATAACTATAGTAGATAAAGTTCTACACTGCTCTAAATTAAGTCCTTTATTCTTCGCAAGGATAAATATAAGTACAGTTATAAGACTTATATATATACCACTAGGTATGGCAAGACTTATGGCTCTTTTTAAAAATCCTTTTTTAACTATAGAATTATTGGGTGCCAAAGCTAAAAAGAAGGATGGAATTCCAATAGATACAGATCCTATTAATCCCAGCTGTATTGGCATAATTGGATATGGAAGAAATAAAACACAAAATAATATAGCTAACAATAATGAATATACTGTTTTAGAAAGATATAAATTAGCCACCCTCTCTAAATTATTAATAGTTCTTCTTCCCTCCAAAACTACCTTAGGAAGAGCTGAGAAGTTAGAATCTAATAATACTAACTGAGCCACAGCCTTAGTTGCATCTGAACCATTTGCCATAGCAATCCCACAATCAGACTCTTTTAAAGCTAAAACATCATTTATACCATCCCCAGTCATAGCAACAGTATGACCTTTACTTTGAAGCGCCTTTACAAATTTTTTTTTCTGGTGAGGAGTAACCCTCCCAAAGACAGTGTTACTATCTAATATATCTGAAAGCTTTTTTTCATCATTACCTAATTCCCTAGCATCTATATATCTTTCTGCATTTCTAACTCCAGCCTTTTTTGCTACTTCTGATACAGTAATTGGATTATCTCCAGATATAATCTTCACTTCTACACCTTGCTTATGAAAATATTCTAGGGTTTCCGGAGCCTCTTTTCTTATAACATCATCTATTAAAATTAAAGCAGCAGCTTCTACTTTATCATTATCTAAGATCTCTTCAATATTGTCACTATTATACCTCGCAAAAAGTAATACTCTATTCCCCTTTGTGGCAGCTTCCTCAACTTTTGATTTTACTAAATCGTAATTATCACCTAGAATAGATTCTGGTGCCCCAAGAATCCAAATTCCTTCATCTAAAAAAGTAACTGAACTCCATTTTTTATCAGATGTAAATGGAATTTTGCTTAATACTTCTATATTATTCTTATTATTATACCTATTTAAAATAGCGTCAGAAGTCTGATTTTCATTAGGAAAAGAATGAATAAACCCATTTAACATATCCTCAATATAATTTATATCTTTACTATTAATAAGAGGTATTAAATTATTCATCTTCAATCTTCCTTCTGTTATAGTTCCTGTTTTATCTAGACATAGAATATCTACTCTTGCTAAGACTTCTGTAGCTGGTAATTCTTGTACTAGTGTATTCCATTTGGAAAGTCTAACTACAGCCATAACTAAAGTAAGACTTGTAAGAAGTATAAGCCCTTCCGGAACCATTCCAATTATTCCTGCTACAGAGCTTATAGCTGCATCTTGCCAGCTTTTTTGATTAAACATAATTTGCATCGTTAAAAGTAATATTCCAATGGGAAGTATAAACCATATTATCATTTTAAGTATTTTATTTACAGAATATAAAATTTCTGAATTAATACGTTTAAATCTTTTAGCCTCAATAGATAAACTAGCAGCATATGTATTAGATCCAACCTTTGTAACCCTTGCATAACCAGAACCTTTTTCTACAAAACTTCCTGAAAATAAATCATCTCCATCTTTTTTTATAACCCTATCTGACTCACCAGTGAGCATGGATTCATTCATCTCCACATTATTTCCTTGAATTAATTCTCCATCAACTAAAAGTTGTATTCCTGGAGTAAGTAAGATAATATCATCTAAGACTAAGTGTTCTGCTAAAATAATTTCTTCTTTTCCATCTCTTAAAACCTTAGCTTTTGCAACATTAACCAATGACATTTTCTCTAAGGTCTTTTTTGCTCGCACCTCCTGAACTATTCCAATTACAGTATTACTCAGTATAACTCCGGCAAAAAGTGCATTTTTAGGAGACCCAGCAATAATAACAATTATGGCTAAAACTAAGTTTATAGCGTTATATATAGTAAATAAATTTGCTCTTACAATTTCGCCAAAACTTCTAGAGGGATTCTTTGGGGGCGTATTAATTTTTCCTTCTCTAACCCGTACATCTACCTCTTCTTTAGTTAATCCACTTACCTTACATTCATCCTGTTTTTTATCTATCATATATACCCCTCCTTATTACTTATTATTTTAACTCTTTTCACAAAAAATATTATATCATTTCTATTAAATATACCTTAAAAATACCTTAATTTTCATACAATGATAAAATTAAGGTAACATATTAAGTTGTTAGATTAAAACTCATGAAATTTTTATAATAATAAAACCTCAATGAAATTTCATTGAGGTTTTATTATTATAAAGTATCGATTACTTCTATATCTTCTTCATCTTCTTTTAACTCTTCATAAAAAGCTGCTAAAGAAGCATTTATATATGGTATTAAGAAAAGAATACCTACAACGGTTAAACATGCTAAGATTCCCCATCCTATAAAACTTAACATTAAAGTAAATAATTTAAGGCAATTCCCCTTCATCATGCTAACGCTTTCTTTTATAGCATCTACGCCCCCTATTTCAGGGTTATCTGCATATATAAAGTATGTCATAGAGTATCTTAAGATTACAATACTAAAAATAACAGAAACTAACAATATAACTAATGCAATTATTATAATAGACGTAATATTTAAGCTAGTAAGACCACCACCAGTACTCACTAAAGCAGATATTATCAATATAGATGCTGGTATAGAAAATAATATAAACCATAATATTGTGTATATTGTAACTAATAGATTAGCAATAAAAGTACCTCCATAATGTTTAAATCCTCTAAATAGATCAGATACCCTAGTTTCTTTTTCATTTAATATATTAAGAAAAAAATGACATATTCCAAAAGAAAATGCACCTGCAATAAACAGATTAATTATACTAACTATTAATGAACCACTTGAACTTGATGGTGTTGTAGTGTTGCTAGAATTTATATACTTATTTATACTCATCCCAATATTAAGAGATGCAGTAAAACAAAAATACAAAAAGCAAACTAAGATAGATATGCCCCATTTGCCTTTTAATGCTTTTCTTGCACTAGCCTTAATTTCTTTATTAGATGGTAAACTTTTACTCATCATCACTAATCCCCCTTAACTTGTTTACATTACCTATTGTTATGATTTATATTATATTATATTATATTAATACTTTATTTTCAATATTAATAATTTATTAATAAGCCTGAAGTTATAGAAAAATCTAATTACTATACACATAATTACACTTAACTTTTTGTTTATATTAATAAAATTCCCTAGTTATAAGTTAATTTATATATACATCTAATTATGCTAAAAAATAAGAAAATCACCATAAAGTATAGCGATTCTCTTATTTTAAAATTCTTATTTTATATAAACATTAGTTCCATTTGGTATATTATCGAATATCCACTTTGCATTCTCTGTAGCTAATCTAATGCACCCATGAGAGGCTGGTCTACCTAATGTATAGTCTAAAACCTGATGGCTTGGATTCATTGGATAAGAATGAAATAAGTAGTTCCCATAAAAACTTACCCAATATTTAGCACCTGCTTTAAAGTTTTTTGTAAAAAACCAATTTCCTCTAGAGCTAACTCTAAATACTCCACTAGGGGTTGGAGTACCACTAAGTCCTGTACTACATTTCATAGTATTTGATACACTCCACGTATTTCCGCTTCTATTAAGCACACTTACCTCTTGTTTTCCCTTATCCACAAACAACAAATAATTTGAACCACTGATAAGTTCGTTAGAATTTACAAATTCTTGAACGTTTCCAACACCACTTGCAGCTTCCAGTTTCCTCCTAGCCTTTTCTTCTGCTGCTCTTCTTTTCCTTTCTTCTTCAATTCTTTTTTTTGCTTCATTTATTTCTTTTTCTTTATCTTTCAATTCTTTCTCAGAAAGTGGAATTTTATTTTCTCTTAAATAAGTCATAGCATCATTTACATCTTCTGATTTTATAAGTTTGTCCACCTTTTTAAGAGTGTATAACTTATAATCATTTAATAACTTTTCTTTAAATGATTTATTCTTGTTACTTTCATATAAAGAAATAGATTGGTCTATACTTTTCAAGGCATTTTTAAATTCTTTTTTGTTAAGAAATTTTTCTGCTTCTAAATAAGCCTTCTTAGATTCTTCCTTATTTTTAATACTTTTTTCTAAATTATTTATCTTATTTAAATCAATATTTTTGTACCCTTTAAGATCATTAATAGTTTTGTTAAGTTCATCAGCCTTTATCTTATCATTTAAATACTGATCTTGTAAGTTACTTAAATTCACCTCTAAATAAGACAAAACATCTTTATGGAATTTAAATCTTTTATAAAAAAACTTATTGTGTTTATTATTGTATATTTTCTTAGCTTCATCATATTTTTTTTCATCATAAGTTTTTTTGAATGTTGATACTTCTGATGCCACAGTATCTTTTTCATAATAAATTAGTCCTATACTAATTCCTAAAACGGTTATCACTGGAATTAGTATTTTAAATATCTTTTTCATAGCACACTCCTAATTTATAAAAATAATTAAAATTTCACTATACATTATAGTATATATGAATTTATATTTCTATAAATTACACAAGTTGTATGCAGATTGTAACCTTTTATTCCAAACTTCTTAATCCTTTTACATAAAATGTATTTATTATTTAATCTCTTAAATCAATTACTCTTTTAGCCTTATGCACTACTCTTGGAAGTTTACCTTTATCTAGAACCACTACATCTTTGGGTCTTATACCTAGATGAGCCTTAATTTTACTATTTATTTTTTCACTTAAATATTTCTTATCTAGACCTACATCGTCAGATTTTTCTACTTCAACGCTAAATTTGGTCATATGATTTTCCGTGAAAACCCTTATTCGATATTCCCCAGTTAATCCTTCACATTCTCTTACGATATATTCAATATCACTTGGAAACACATTCACCCCAGAACAAGTAAAGACATCATCTAATCTTCCTATAATCCTGATCCTTTTGTGAGTTCTACCACATTTACATACATCATTATTATAAGTTACTATATCTCCTGTCCTAAATCTAATCATTGGACGTGCTTTCTTCTTTAAAGTTGTTAAAACTAGCTCCCCCTTTTCTCCAGGGCATACCGGTTCTAAAGTATTAGTATCTAGTACTTCTACCAGTATTTGATCTTCAGCTATGTGAAGACCATTTTTTTCACTACACATACCAGCACAAGCTCCAAATATATCTGATATTCCATAAAAATCATATACTTCTGCTCCCCATAATTTCTCGATAGCTTCCCTTGTAGACTCTATGGAACCCCCTAGTTCTCCTGCTACTATTATTTTTCTTATACTTAAATCCTTAGCTGGATTTATTCCCTTATTTTTTGCAGTTTCTCCTAAATACCAAGCATAGGATGGAGTCGTCCAAATAATTGTAGGTTTATATTGAGATAATATAAATAAAAGTCTATCGGAAGGTACAGTGCCTACCCAAATGCATAATGCTCCTAGATTTTGCGCTCCTATTACAGTTGGCCCTCCAACAAATAAAGAAAAGTTTAAAGCATGAATATATCTATCGTCCTTTCTCATTCCCATTGCATAAAATAGTCTACTTTCTATATTTTGAAACTCATCAAAATCCTCTTTAGTAAAAGGACTTATAGTTGGAAGCCCTGTAGAGCCACTAGAAGATGATATAAACACCACATCTTCTTCACTTACTGCCACCAAATCTCCTAATAAGGGTTTTCCCATCTGACTTTCCCTTTCTATTCTCTTATTAATAAAAGGGAATTTTCTTATATCTTCTAGACAATGTATATCTTCTGGTCTAATATTTGATTTATTAAAACTTTGCTTATAATACTCAGAATTTTCATAAGCAAAGTTTATCTCATCTTTTAAATATTTAAGTTGTAACTTTTCTAGTTCATCTCTCTTCAGGGTTTCGATCTCTTTTTCCCAATAGATTCTTTGATTATTCACTTTTATCACCCCAAATATAAATTAATATAATAAAAAGTACTACAAATTAAAATAAAGTAGTGTTTTTATTATATTATTATTATTATTTATTGTGATAAAAAATTGGCTAATCAAATAATTAATTTATGTAAAAATGTCCCCCTTCTGAAAAGTACCTCTAATTCTTTTATTGAAAATTATTTCTGACTTATAAATTAAAAATGTTTTTTAAATTTACTGATACTATATTCTCCCTTTATAATAGACAGCTAAAATAATAAAACTGTTCAATAAAGAAAATATAAGGCGTTATAAGGCTTATTTTATCATCTTTATTCTTCCTATATTTTATCCTAACAAGCTAAGAAAATTTTAAAACTATTGCTATTAATAAAATATTCATTTTTATAATTTAATATACGACGACAAAATTATGGCAAAACAAAAAACACCAAGTATAAAACTTAGTGTTCTCAATGATACGAGTAACCCTATAAGCCAGGTTATGTTTTATAAAAAGTTTATATTCAGCTATATATTATTATCTATTTAAATGTTGGTAATTATATCTTTAGAGCATATATCGAATTATAATATATTATTTAATCTTATTTCTTTTTTTCACAAAAACACCTTATTTAAAACACTTCCTACAACGGGTATATTTTTGCTTTTTAGCATTTTTAAGTGATATCTTTTTAGCTTTTTTAGGCTTCATGTTTCTACATTTAGGTTTTGAATGATACTTGTCACTACTTTTTGATACCCACACCATAGCTTTAGGTGTAGGCTTTGTTTCTTCTGACTTATTTTCAAGAGTATCTTTTTTAGATATAGTTGGTATTACTACTGTAGTGTCGTTCCTATCTTGTTGTTTAGAACTATTATTAGCCTTAATAGTATATCCAGTATAACTTCCAGGATTACAATTAAATTTTATATCTTTCCCATTAGATATTGCTACTACTGTTCCATTTTCATCAGTTCTATAAACTTTTATATCCTTATATTTAAGCGTATTCATAACTCCTTGATTGGGGTGTCTATACTTATTATTTTTGCCAACAGAGATTACAGCGTACTTAGGATTAACCTTCCTTAAAAAATTAGCAGCTGTTGAAGTTTTACTTCCATGATATCCAACTTTCAGTACATCAGCCTTTAAATCAAGCCTCCCCTTTATCATATCCATCTCTGAAGTACCTTCAGCATCTCCAGTAAATAAGAAAGAATTTTTTTCATAAGTTAATTTAATAACTATAGAGCAATCATTTTCATTATCATAAATTTGCTTAGGAGCTAACACAGTAAATTTAGCATTTCCTAACTGAAAACTTTCATTTACTTGTGGTTGTTTAATTGTTAATCCCTTATTTTTAACTGCATTTAATATACTTTCCAAGGTTTTAGTTGTTGCAGTTTTTTTAGGCATAAATATATTACCTATTTTAAAAGAATTTATAACATAATCTAAACCACCTATATGATCTTCGTGTAGATGTGTCCCAATTACATAGTCTAAAGTAGTTACACCTTGTTTTTCTATATAAGACTTTACTAACTCTGAATCACCATTGTTACCAGCATCAATTAGCATACTCTTATCACCTTGCTGAATTAATATACTATCACCCTGTCCAACATTTATATAATGAACTTTGAGTTCTTTTGCAGCGTTACTATGCTCTGCATTCTTGTTTATGCTAACAGATTTATCTTTCGTAGCACATCCACCTAAAAATATGGAAGATACCATAAAAATAGCTAACAACAATGATGAAAGCTTGCTTCCTCTTTTCATAATTCCACCCCTAATGTAAAAATATTTAATTCATATATACCTATAATGATAAATACTAAGAAATAGTGAAAACTAAACCATTATATGATATTCCTCTTTTATATAGTCAATAAATTTATCTCTTTTATATACATTACTTACTCCAAAACCACTTTTATTGATATTATTTTCTTTTCTAATTCTATGACCTTATTGCTGAGTTTTATTGCTAGAAATAAATTGATATCATATGATCATATAAAAAATAAACTTTCTTTAAAGCATAATATTAAATTTACAGAACCAGTTCTACAACACTTAGGTTCTTTTTTTATTGTACAATATCATGAAAAATAAGACAAGTATTGTATATTTACATATTATTTTGTAATAAATAAAAAGACAAGAGTAATTTACAATAACTAACTATAAACTATTCTTTTAATTATCCCTTAAAATTTTCTATTGTATTTTTAGTCTCTGAATAGAATTCACCTGCAATTCCCTCCTTAATTCCTAATCCACTATAAACAATTCTAGTAACTATTCCTAAAATTAAATTTAATATTGGTATTAACTTAGAATTAAGCTCTAAACGCTTAAATACTTCTGATAATCTCATTACTATTGCTACCACCAAACCAATACTTGTTAAATCCATATATCTCCTCCTTAAAATAGCTAAAACTTTTCAATTTGAGTTATATTAACTTATTTTTATTTAGACATATAAGACTCTACAGATGATTTATACTATTCTAAATACAATATTTAATAGAACACTAAAACTTAAATTAATAAAAGATAATCCTTGTAAATATATAGAACGGCCTAAACGTGATAAATTTATTCCATATGTTTTAACAATAGGGGAAATACCATTAGAACTTGGTTTGCCACGTGGTGAATTAGGTGCTTAGAATAGTCAAATGTAAATTTTAAAGAAAATACAATTATAATAAAAAAGATGACACTCATAAATTAAATAATTTATTAAGGTTTTAGGGTATGGGGAAAGTATGGCAAAATAAAAAAACACCAGGTATAAAACCTAGTGTTCTCAATGGTACGAGTAACCCTATAAGCCGAGTTCTGTATTAAACAGTCATCTATCTAGGCCTATTGTTACCAATAAGCTCAAGCGATTCACCCGGAGACGGGACGGGCCGCCCCATAATGTCTCCCTATTCGATCTTGCTCCAGATGGGGTTTACATAGCCACATAGTCACCTATGTGCTGGTGAGCTCTTACCTCGCCTTTCCATCCTTACCTAGAAAACTAGGCGGTATATCTCTGTTGCACTTTCCTTAGAGTCGCCTCCACTGGGAGTTACCCAGCACCCTGCCCTATGGAGCTCGGACTTTCCTCTCCTGCTAAGATAGCAGCAGCGACTGTCTGGTTTACTCGCACTAACTATGTTATCATATAAAGATTAAAAAATCAAAAGGTTTGTTTTTGTTTTTTTGTATATATATTGAAGTTATATATACTTATACGTATCTTTTGTCTTTTCAGATAATATAATTTTATTTTCATATCCTAATTTTTTTAAATTCTTTTGAAGAATTTTACTTACAACAGCCATAGCTGGCCATTCTGTATTAAAATGACCTCCATCTATTACTGATACACCCTCTTCACAAAGATCAAGTACATTATGATAAGTTGTATCTCCAGTTATTATACATTCTGCACCTAATGATTTAGCCTTATAAAAGAAATCTGATCCACTTCCATTTATTAAAGCTATACTTCTTATTTTTTTGTCTAAATTACCACTATATTTTAAAGTTTCTATATTATATGCAATTTTAACCTTTTCGCAAATTTCTTTTAAAGAAATCTCTTTATCTAATTCTACCAATCTCCCGATACCAGAATTTTCTCTTAAATCATTTTTTTCTATTATTGAGTATTTTTTAAAACCTAGTAATTCCATAGCAAAATCATTTAATCCGTCAGATACGGAATCTAGATTAGTGTGGGCAGAATACAGCGCTATATTTTCTTTTATTAGCTTTATTATTTTTCTCCCCTTTACTGTTTCTGAAGTTATAGATTTAGGTTTTATAAAAAGCAATGGGTGATGTGATATTATAAGATTACAACCATTTTCAATAGCCTCCTCTATAACTTCCATGGTACAATCTAATGAAATCAAAATAGATTGTATTTCCATATCAGTATCTCCTACCATAAGTCCCACATTATCATAATCCTCTTTTAAGTTAGTTGGTGCATACTTTTCCATAATCTTAATTAACTCTCTAATGGTCAAAGTCATATAAACAACTCCTTAATTTACTTATTTTAAGGTATAATTCTTTACATCTTTTTTTTGAGTTTTCTGTATCACTTTTTATATAGCTTGCAATCTCTTCATATTTTTTAATCAAATACTCTACATATTCCTTAACTGTATTATCTCTTTTATCTAATAAAAATTTACTTACTTCATAGTATATAGGATCAACTTGTATAATATCTTCTGCATATTTTATTTTTAGTACTTCATAAAATTTACCTTCTTCATAGCAAATCTGTTCATCTATAATTTTAAAGCCCTTTTCATAGATATACTTCCTAAATACGTCTGCATTTTGTACTGGTTGGACTACTGCATAATCTAAAGATTTAAATTTTTCAAGATCACATTGTATTATATCTTTTATTAAATCCCCACCCATGCCAGCTATTATGGCACATTGAACTTCTCCTTTACTAATAACTTTAAAACCGCCTCCAAGACGAGTTGCTATTTTTCCATCCAAGGCTTCTCTTTTAATATTCTTAACTGCTTTTTCTATAGGTCCTATATTTATATCTCCAGCTATAGCAAATTTACATATATCATTTTTAATAAGATAAATTGGTATATAGGCATGATCTGTTCCTATATCTACTATAGAATCTACATTTTCTATAAAGCTTGCTATAGCATATAATCTTTTGCTAAGTTCCATTTAATCACCTTCAAGTTATAAATATAATGATAATATTTTAAATTGCATTACTGTAAATGTAATTGCAACTACTAATGCAATATATATATATTTGTATGAAGACTTCCTATCATATTTTGCATTTATACTAGATGCAAAATACATACAAAATAATAATGCTAAATTTAAGGAACCATAAATCATCTGTTGAAAAGCAAACTGTTTCCCCGTACCAAATTTTGTGGGGTTAAATCTTGCGTCAAATCCAATTGGCATAGTATAAGATATACCGCCTTTTAAATAATATATAAAAGGAACTATAATCATAATAAAAGATAATATAGATGTAATTACTAAAGGAATCATAAATATTTTATCCTTGTGTAAACTTACTTCTTGAACTGAACTTTTCACATCATGATCAATATACTTAACATTACTATTCTCTAATGCTTTTCGAAATCCTTCCACTTCTTTTGGGGTTATAGCAAAATTCATTTCTTTTGTTAAAATGTATATAACCTCATCTTTAGAAGTTATATACATTCTAGTAGTACCTAGTCTTTCTATATAACATCTACCTATTGCAAAATCACTAAAAATTACTCCTGATAATTTTATACCATCTATTTCCTTTTCAACTTTATATCCTATTATGTCTTTAAAATCTATGGTAATTTTTTTAATTCCAGAATAACCTTTTATTATTACAGATTTCTCATTTATTTCATAATTTAAAGTCATACCAAAAATTATATAGTAAATTTCATACAAATCAAATATAATTAATGATATCTTAATTATCGTCCACAAGGTGTAGGATGCTAAATTCTTTGTAATATAAATTAATATGATATTTAGTATTATAAGAGTCATAATCATAAAATAACTCATAAAATTTTTCTTAGGTTTATACATTCTCAACACCTACCTTTTAAAGTTACATTCTAATTTTACAATATTTGTATCTTTATTTCAAGTAGTTTTAATAGCTTTTGTAAATAAAAGTAAATAAAGCACCACTATTGATGGTGCTTTTATTAATCTAAATAATCTTTTAATTTCTTGCTCCTACTTGGATGTCTTAACTTTCTTAATGCTTTTGCTTCAATTTGTCTTATTCTTTCTCTCGTTACATTGAACTCTTTTCCAACTTCCTCCAAAGTTCTAGCTCTTCCATCATCAAGTCCAAATCTAAGTCTTAACACTTTTTCTTCTCTTGGAGTTAATGTATCTAAAACATTAATTAATTGTTCTTTCAACATGGTAAAAGCTGCCGCTTCTGCTGGTGCAGGTGCATCATCATCTGGTATAAAATCACCTAAGTGGCTATCTTCTTCCTCACCTATTGGTGTTTCAAGAGAAACCGGTTCTTGTGCTATCTTCATTATTTCTCTTACTTTCTCTACAGGCATTTCCATTACTGTAGCTATCTCTTCTGCTACAGGATCTCTTCCTAGTTCTTGTAGTAATTGCCTTGAAACTCTTATAAGCTTATTTATAGTCTCTACCATATGAACTGGTATCCTAATAGTCCTAGCTTGATCTGCTATAGCTCGTGTAATTGCTTGCCTTATCCACCATGTTGCATAGGTACTAAATTTAAATCCTTTTCTGTAATCAAATTTTTCTACAGCTTTAATAAGACCTAAATTCCCTTCCTGTATTAAATCTAAGAATAACATGCCTCTTCCTACATATCGTTTTGCAATACTTACTACAAGCCTAAGATTTGCCTCTGCTAGTTTTTTCTTAGCATATTGATCTCCCTCTTCTATTTTCTTAGCAAGAGATATCTCTTCTTCTAAACTAAGTAAAGGAACCTTTCCTATTTCTTTTAAATACATTCTAACTGGATCATCAATTGCTATTCCTTCTGGTATAGAAATATCTATTTCCTCTTCTTCCTCTTCTACATTACCTACAACATCTATATTCATACTTTCTAAGACTTCATATATTTTTTCTATCTGTTCAGGTGTTATATCTACTTCTTCTAATTCATCTACTATTTCTTGATATGTGAGACTTCCTTTTTTCTTCCCCTTTTCTATAAGACTTTTAACAACTTTCATTTTTTCTGTCTTATCCTTCATGCAGTTCCCTCCTTTCGTAGATTTATAATCTTCTAAGTTCTTCATCGATTTTTGAAAGTTCTTCAACATACTTTAGTGTTTCTTCAAAAGCTCCACTTTCCTCAAAATGTTTAATTTTACCCATAACTTGCCCCTTCGACTCCTCTAACTTTGATTTTTTTATTTCTTTCAAACAATCATTTATGAAAATCTTCTTACTTTCCTCATCTTCTAATGGTAAGAATTTAAGTTCAATAATATTAATCCATTCTTTAGCACTTTCTGCATCTTGACATGAAAGTTCTATCCTTCTTTTTAATTCTTCAGACTCTAAATCTTTATTTTCTAATGCAATATTAAAAATTCTTTTATGAGCATTATTAATTATATTTTCTGCATTTAAATTGTTAATTATGTAGTCTAAACCTACCTTATTAACCATCAACTTCAATAATGCTCTCTCCGCTCTCATATAAGGTTCTTCTTTATATAATTTTGCTCTAACATCACTAGAATTATTCACATATTTAGTATTTTTTGTGTCTTTATGTAATTTTTCGTTTAAAAAATCATAAATAGCATCTTCACTAATATAAGTTTCATCAGCAATCTTTTTTATATATAGATTTCTCTCTACAGGATCTAAATTAATTAAAATTTCGCTAATTTCTTTTATAAAATTTGAAAGTGATTTCTCATCTTTAAAATTTGTTTTTTCTTTTGCTTTATCAATTTTATATTGAACTAAAGGAATTGAATTTTGTATAAGTTCTAAAAAGCCTGCTTTTCCATGACGCCTCACATAATCATCTGGATCCTTTCCTTCTGGTATGTGCACTACTTTAATACTAAAACCTTCATTTAATAATATATCAAGTCCCCTTAAAGTTGCAGTTTCACCTGCTACGTCTGCATCGTATGCTATGTATATTTTATCTGCGTATTTTTTCATTAATTTAGCTTGCCCAGTAGTTAATGCTGTCCCTAAAGATGCCACTACATTTGTAATCCCAGCCTGATGTAGAGATATACAATCCATATATCCTTCTACTATAATTAAACTTCTTTTACTATTATTTTTTATAGCAAAATTAAGCCCATATAGATTTGTGCCCTTATTGAAAACTTTAGATTCTGGAGAATTTAAATACTTAGGTTTTGAATCATCTAAAACTCTACCACCAAATCCTATAACTTTTCCTGTTGCATTGAATACTGGAAAGATGACTCTATTTCTAAATCTATCAAAAAACTTATTATTCTTACTCTTAATTATAAGTCCTAATGAATATATATCTGATTCAGAATACCCCTTACCTTTAAGATACTCATATAAAGAGCTCCAACTATCTTTTGAATACCCAAGCCCAAATTTTGCAATGGTTTTTCCCGATAATCCTCTTTCATTCAAATATGATATAATTCTTTTATTATTTTTTAGGTTTTGGAAAAAATACCTTGCAGATTCGACATTTATATCGTAGAGTTTTTTATTAGTATTCTTGACTTCTCCTCCGTTAGAAAATGAAATTTGTATATTAGCCCTATCAGCTAATACTTCACAAGCCTCTGGAAATGATAAATTCTTCGTCTTCATTAAAAAAGTAATTACATTACCAGCCTCACCACATCCAAAGCATTTAAATATTTGTTTATCTTGTGAAACTGTAAAAGATGGAGTTTTCTCATGATGAAAAGGGCACAGTCCTATATAATTTCTCCCAGCCCTCTTAAGCCTTATACTTTCAGAAATAATATCAACTATATCATTCTCTTCTTTTATTTTTTCAATTATATCCTCTTGAATAAGCAAAAAACTACCACCTAGCCTTTAATATATTAATATTAGTGTGATTTATAATATATTCGACAAAAAAAGTGATTTCCCTTCTTTTATTCTAATTTAAATTAAAACTCTTTGTCGTATATATATATTCTTTGTCTTATTAAAAAAACCTTTATTTTTATAATTATTTTCTTTCTATTCTTTCCCTTTTTTCCTAAATACTATGCAATTTTTTTATATAAATTAAATGTTTTATGGGTTAACTTAATTAATCGTACTATATTTATTCTAGCTTAGATATCTTATTCTATATACCAAATAAAAATTCCTTTTTATAATTTGTGATAATCCACCTGCTTATATAATATGCTTATATAGATATTGTTTAAAGGAGTTGATTATATGCCTCATAAGGCTTCATTATACACTACCTGTTCCATATTATCTCCAGAGAACATAGGTAGAAGAATTCTCCCCTTATATAACTTAGAAGGATCAACTATAGAAGATATTAAATTTAAAAATACTGATAAACAAAGAGCAGTTTATAAAGTTACATCTGACCAAAATACGTATTGCTTAAAAAAAGTTTATTATAATTCATCAAGGCTTCTTTTTGTTTATTCAGCTATAGAGTGGTGGTATCAATTTAATATTAATGTACCTAGAATACTTCCCACCAAAAACAATTCAAGATATGTAAATTATAACGATATGCTATTTATTTTAACTCCATGGATTGAGGGTGAAAAATGCAACTATGATAACAATGATCATATAAATTCCATTATGCCTAATCTAGGTAAAATGCACCATGTTGCCTATGATTTTTTCCCTATACCCAATAGCCAAATAATAAACTCTTGCAACATTCTTTACAACTCACTCCATAAACATTGGCAAAATATTTTGCAGTACTCCAATTTAGCTTTTAATTATAAAGACTCTTTTTCAAAACTATATATTGAACACTTTAATACTTTTAGTAAACTTGGAGAAATATCTTCTTCTATTTCTTATGGAATAAACAATTTAAACTTAAC
Organism: Hathewaya histolytica; assembly: GCF_901482605.1. Taxonomy (NCBI): domain Bacteria; kingdom Bacillati; phylum Bacillota; class Clostridia; order Eubacteriales; family Clostridiaceae; genus Hathewaya; species Hathewaya histolytica. The sequence goes on from NZ_LR590481.1 coordinate 1,596,991, forward strand.
TAAAAGCTTATGTCATGGAGATTATGTAAATAAAAACATAATTTTTTATGGAAATTCCCCTGAGGACCTATGGGTAATTGATTTTGATAAAGTATCCCTTGATTATGTTGCTCATGATATTTCCTATGCTCTAAGAAGAATACTAAAACGAGATAGTACTAAGTGGAATACTTCTCTAGCTATATCTCTTTTAAGCCAATACAACGCCAAAAACAAGTTAAATATAGATGATTATAGATATATTTTAGCTTATTTAAGCTTTCCGCAAAAATACTGGAAAATATCTAGAGATTATTATAGAAATATAAAAAAATGTAACAAGAAATCCTTCTATAAAATTTTAAAAAAATCTGTATTATATGGTGCAGATCAACTAGAATTCTCTTTAAATTTAAAATCTTATATAGAAGATAAATTTGGTGAAAAAATATAAGAACAGCCTCAATGGACTGTTCTTATATACTATCTTGGATTTTTAATTTGTGCTTGAGCTGCTGAAAGTCTAGCTACAGGAACTCTATAAGGCGAACATGATACATAATGAAGTCCTGTTTTATGGAAGAATTCTATAGAACTTGGATCTCCTCCATGCTCCCCACAAATACCTAACTTTATATCTTCTCTTTGCTTCTTACCTAATTCAACTGCCATTTCAACAAGTTTCCCAACTCCATTTTGATCTATTTTTTGGAATGGATCTTGCTCGTAAATTCCCTTATCATAATAATCTACTAAGAATTTACCTGCATCATCCCTAGAGAAACCAAAAGTCATTTGAGTTAAATCATTAGTTCCAAAAGAGAAGAATTCCGCATCCTCCGCTATCTCATCAGCTGTTAATGCTGCTCTAGGTATTTCTATCATTGTACCTACCTTATATTTAAGAGTTACGCCTTCTTCTTTTATAATATTATCTGCAACTTGACATACAATAGCTTTTATATATTTCAATTCTTGTAATTCTCCTATAAGAGGAATCATGATTTCAGGTTCTATATTATAACCTTTATCTTTTTTTACTATAATAGCTGCTTCTATTATAGCCCTTGTTTGCATTTCTACAATTTCAGGATATGATACTGCAAGCCTACATCCTCTATGACCCATCATCGGATTAAATTCATGTAGTGAACTTATAGTTCCTTTAAGTTCTTCAAAAGTAACTCCTAGTTCTTTTGCTACATTTGCAATATCTTCATCCTCTGTTGGTAGAAATTCATGTAGTGGTGGATCTAAGAATCTAATGGTGGCTGGTCTTCCTTCTAAAGCTTCATATATTCCAATAAAATCTTCTCTTTGCATTGGAAGAATTTTTTCTAGAGCTTTTCTTCTTTGTTGTTCTGTTTTGGATAATATCATTTCTCTAACAGCAGCGATTCTATCTTCTTGAAAGAACATGTGCTCTGTTCTACATAGTCCTATACCCTCTGCACCAAACTTTATAGCTTGTCTTGAATCTCTTGGTGTGTCAGCATTAGTTCTAACGGAAAGTTTTTTTATGCTGTCTGCCCAAAACATAAATGTTTCAAAATACCCACTAATCTCTGGTGCTTTAGTTTTTATGGCTTTAGGATACACTTTGCCTGTACTTCCATCTAAAGAAATATAATCGCCTTCTTTAATGATTTCACCGTTTACTTCAAAGAATTTTTCTTTTTCATTAACTCTTATAGCTCCACATCCAGCAACACAACAAATCCCAAGACCTCTTGCTACTACTGCTGCATGTGATGTCATACCACCTCTTACAGTTAATATCCCCTCTGCAGCTATCATTCCTTCTATATCCTCTGGAGAGGTTTCAAGCCTTACAAGTATAGTCTTTTCCCCTGCATTATGGTGCATCTTTGCATCTTCTGCTGTAAAATACACCTTACCATAAGCAGCCCCCGGTGATGCAGGTAAACCTTTTGCTATAGATTTAGCATTTTCTAACTCTTCTTTAGCGAAGTTTGGATGTAGTAAGCTATCTAAAGATCTTGGATCAACTTTTAATATAGCTTCTTCTTTTGAAATAAGCCCTTCCTCTACTAAATCTACGGCTATTTTTAAAGCTGCTTGAGCTGTTCTTTTACCATTTCTTGTTTGTAAAAAATATAGTTTCTCTTGTTCAATGGTAAATTCCATATCTTGCATATCTTTATAGTGCTGTTCTAAAGACTTAGATATATTTATAAACTGTTCATAACAGTGTGGAAGATCTCTTTCTAGTTTTGAAATAGGTTCTGGTGTCCTAATACCTGCAACAACATCCTCACCTTGAGCATTTATTAAATACTCACCAAAAGTTATATTCTCGCCCGTAGAAGGATTTCTTGTAAATGCAACTCCTGTACCACTGTTGTTACCCATATTTCCAAATACCATTCTTTGAACATTTACTGCCGTACCCCAATCACCAGGTATATCATGCAACCTTCTATACACTATAGCTCTTGCATTATTCCATGATTCAAAAACCGCATTAACTGCGCCTATTAATTGTTTCATAGGATCTTGTGGAAATTCTTCTCCAACTTCTCTTCTATATAATTCTTTAAAATATATAGTTAATTTTATAAGATCATCTTCATTTAATTCTGTATCGAATTGAACACCTTTTTCTTCTTTTACTTTATCTATAATTCTTTCAAAAGAACTTTTTTCAAGCCCCATTACAACATCTGAAAACATTTGAATAAATCTTCTATAAGAGTCGTATGCAAATCTTTTATTTCCTGTAAGTCCAACTATAGCTTCTACAGTTTCGTCATTTAATCCTAAATTTAACACAGTATCCATCATTCCTGGCATAGAAACTCTAGCACCAGAACGAACAGAAACTAACAAAGGATTAGTTTTTGAGCCAAATATTTTACCTGTAACCTCTTCTATCTTTTTCATAGCATTTTTAATTTCTTCTACTATGTTTTCTGATAATTGTTTTCCATCTTCGTAATATTTCATACAAGCATTTGTACTTACAGTAAATCCTTCTGGTACTGGTATACCTAACTTAGTCATTTCAGCAAGGTTCGCTCCTTTTCCACCTAAAAGGTCCTTCATAGATGCATTTCCCTCACTAAATAGATACACATACTTATTTTTTTCCATAGTGCCAACTCCTTATTTTATTCATAGTTTATTATGATAAATTAAGAGAATTTAGCCCAAACCCAGGGAACATATTTGCCCCACCCAAATTAAATTTTACCCATTCTCACTTAAATTAATTAAAAATCTAGTAATATTAGTTTTAGAAACTTTTCCAACCACTTTGTTGAAATCCTTTCCATCCTTTTTAGATACTCTTACCACTGGTAAGCTATCAACTTCATGTGTTATTATTTTTTTTGCAGCATCATATACACAATCTTCTTCTGATATAAAAATTATATTTGGCATTCTAGTCATTATTATTCCTATAGGGACTTTATGCATATCAGTTCCCCCCATAGCTATTTTAAGAAAATCTTTTCTAGATACAGCTCCAACTAAGCCCTCTTCCTCATTTTCAATAAATAATGTACCAACATCATTTAAAAATAATTGAACTATGCCATCATAAACACTACATTCTTCCTGGACTAAAGATACATTACTCATAATCTCTTTAGATTTCACACCTTTTAAATGATCATAAATTATACTATAAGAGGGTTTTTTTGAGTATATATATCCAACTTTAGGTCTCGCCTCTAATATACCTGTCATAGTTAAAATAGCTAAGTCTGGTCTTAGTGCAGCTCTAGTTACATTTAATTTCCCAGCTATTTTTTCGCTAGTAATTGGCTGATTTTCTTTTACTAATCTAATTATTTCTTCTTGCCTATCTGTTAATTTAATCTTTTTCACCCTCTTCCACGGAAGCTTCTTAATATTTATTGCTTGTTTTGTATTTAATTTTATTATAATGTATTATTACTCATATTACAATATATATTATATACAATATTAAGTTAATAATGTAACATAATAAAGTTTTTTTTATTTTTATTGCATACTTTAAACAAACTAAAATAAAATAAAAAGAAAGGAACCTTTATGATCAGTCCTTTCTTTTATTATTTAGATATTATTTTTCATCGTCTAAAGAAGATTCATTGTTTTTCGTAGAACTATTTTCTACTGGTTCTACTTTTACTTCACCCTTGTTTTCCGGGATTGGATCTTCATCAAAATTCACTGTATAGGAATATGTTTTGTTTCCTTCAGTATTGTTCTCATCATCATTGAATTTTCCTTTAATATCCTTTGTAAACTCATTCATCTTATTTTTTGCATCATCAACTACATTTTTAATTACAGTATTTACAACTTCTACAGTGCCATCTTCTTTTGTAATTTCTATGGTAACTTTAGTTGCAATTGCTGCTATAACCCCTATACCTAATATGGCAGGAAATATCATACTAACTATTCCAGCTGCTATTCCAGCATTAACCGGTATATCAACAATTACTCTAGAATCCTTTTTAACTTTAATTCTAGTAACATTTCCTTTTTGTATCATATCATTGAGCCATTGCTTAAATTCATCTTTTGTCCCTAAAAATTCACTTATTTTTTCTTTTGAATTGTTTTTAGTTTGTTGTTCTAAATAAACTAAGGTATCTACTACACTTCCATTACAAAGTTCAAGTGCTTCTTTAGCTTCAGAATAGTTAACACCTGTTCTTTCCCTAATTATGTCTATTTTTTCAAGAGTTATATTTTCCATTTAAATCACTCCTTAATAATATAGTTAAACATTTCTAAACTTTTCGGTTTTCTAGAATAAACTTCTAAAATAAAAGATTTAGTTAATGTATATAATTCTTTTTTACCACTCTTATTTACATTTAATCTATGGATTTTCTCTAGAGGAAGATTAATAACGTATCTTAATATATTATAAGTAGAATTTGAAATTTTAATACTATTTTCTCTCCTACACTTTCTACAAGTAACCCCAAAATTTTCCGCACTGATATTGTTTGACATTTTTAGTTGTTCACCACAATTAGTACAACGGTCTAGGTTTAGAGCATACCCTGTATTAAATAGTAGTTTTATCTCAAAGGTTCGTATTAAAACTTCTATGTCTCCTACTTTATTTTTTATTAAATAGTATGCTGTAACTAAATCCTTAAAAATTTTGAAATTCTTTTCTTCTTCTACCAATGCTATATCCACAAGTTCATTTAAATAGGAGCAGTATGTAAGAGTTTCTAAATCATGCATGAACTCTTGGAAAGAGTGTATTAGCTGTCCTTCATTTACTATATAAAGACTTCTTCCTTTATACAGTATATAATCACTGAAACAAAATGTTAATGTTGAAGATGCAAGATTGCTTGTTCTCTTTTTTACACCCTTAGCAATGGCAGAAATTTTTCCAAAGTCTTCTGTATAAATCCAAAGTAATTTGTCATTTTCTTTATAATCTTGAGTTTTTAAAACTACTCCTCTAGTTTTAAATGTGCTCAGAGAAATCATCTCCTAGTTCTATTATAAATTATTTTCCAATGTTTTTTACAAAAAACATATGAATTTTTAATTAATTCTAGTTCATTTATTCTTTATATCCGAGTTCCTTTAGCAAGTTTGCACTATCTCTCCAGTCCTCTTTTACTTTAACCCATACTCTTAAATAAACTTTTACTCCTAAAAACTTTTCGATATCTTCTCTAGCATACTGAGATATTCTTTTTAAAGTAGCACCATTTTTCCCTATTATTATTCCTTTATGTGATGCTTTTTCACAAAGCATGTTAGCTTCTATATGATATATCCCTTTATCATTTTGCTTCATAGAAAGTATCTCTACTGCTATACCATGAGGAACTTCCTTATCTAATAATCTCAAAGCTTTTTCCCTTATAGTTTCCATAACTATAAATCTTTCTTGCCTATCTGTTACCATATCTTCTGGATAATATCTTGGTCCTTCAGGTATATATTTCTTCATTTCTTCTATTAATACATCAATATTCTTACCTTTCAAGGCAGATATAGGAATAATTTCTTCAAATTTATACTTTTCGGAGTACTTTTGTATGGTCTGTGCTAACTTTATCTCTTCATACTCATCTATTTTATTCACAAGTAAAAATTTTGGTACTTTAACATTTTCTAATTGTTCTAAGATATGTTGATCAGCTTTTCCTATTTCTCCTTCTGGGGTTGTTATAAAAAGAACTAAATCCACTTCTTTTAAAGCATCTATTGCAACTTTTACCATATATTCTCCAAGTTTATGTCTTGGTTTATGAACACCTGGAGTATCTACAAATACTATTTGATAATCTTTTTCATTTAATATAGTTTGAATATTATTCCTAGTAGTTTGAGGCTTACTAGATACTATAGATAACTTTTCCTTCATTATAAAATTATTTAAAGTTGATTTTCCTACATTTGGTCTTCCAATAATCGTTACAAATCCTGATTTAAACATTTTTCCTCCTAAAGCAAATATACCTCTAATTTGCATTTTGTTTTTATAATTTATATATAAATTTACTATTTTAAACTTTCCTTAGTAAAAGCATTTGGTAAAATTTCTTCCATAGTTTTTACCATATAATCATTTTCATTTTTTACAATTATAAATTTAAAATCATCTGTGCAAAATTCTGAAATTACCTGCCTACATATTCCGCAAGGGAAGGTATAATACTTAGGATCTCCTACTACAGCTAAAGCCCTTATTCTTGTATTCCCTTCAGATACTGCTTTGAATATGGCTGTCCTTTCTGCACAATTTGTGGCACCATAAGATGCATTTTCAATATTGCATCCTGTATAAACGGTTCCTTCCTCTGTGATTAATGCTGCTCCAACTTTAAATTTTGAATATGGTACATATGCAATTTCTCTTGCTTCTATCGCACTACGAATTAATTCCTTCAAATCCATAAAGAACCTCCATTATATTTATTTTATATTATATCATGTATTTTAAATTAATATAAGTATTAATAAAGTTACTAAAAACCCTAAAATGCATCCTAGTATTACCTCTAATATGGAATGTACTTCTGAATCGACTCTACTTTGCGCCACAATGAATGCTAAAACAAATCCAAGTAAAGTAATTAATGCCATCTTAGAATGATAGCCAATTATAGTAGCTATAGAAAAAGCAATAGCACTATGTCCTGAAGGCATTCCTCCTTTTAATGGTGTCCCTTTACCTGTTCTTATTTTTAAAAGTACAGTAGTTATACTTACTATAACTAAGATTGAAAATATAGTATGTGGATTGGATTCAATAACTCTATCCATTATACTTTCTGTTATAGGTTTTACTTTATCCCAAAATACTATGTATCCTACTACAATAGAATTGATAGCTGCTATTAAAACCGCTCCCGCAGATACATCCTTAGATATTTTAATTAGTGGATGATAACTATCCATTAAAGCATCCAAGCCATGTTCTATTGAGGTATTTATCATTTCTGCTACTATAACTAAGGTAATTGCAAATAAAACCATAAATAATTCTGTCTTTGTAATATTAGAATAAAGACTAAAAATTAAAACTAATATTCCTATACCAATATGAATTTTCATATTTCTTTCCTTTTTAATAGCCGCTATGATCCCCATAATAGCACAATTAAAGCTTTCAACTAAGTTTTTATTCTTCATACTTACCATCCTTTTAAAACTCTTATATATAAAATATGTGACAGTAATTACTGTCACATATAAAAACTAACTTCTATAGGTCTCTAATAACATTAAAACTATTTAATATTTCTTCTTCTCTCTTTCGCATTACCTCTTTATCATTATCTTCTATATGATCATAACCTAGGAGATGTAATATGGAATGAATTATAAGATAGCACACTTCCCTTTTAAAAGAATGATTAAACTCTTCAGATTGCTCCTTTGCTCTTTCTAAAGAGAGTGCTATATCTCCTAAAACTAATTTACCCTCATCCAAATCCATATCATTAAAACCATAATCCTTATATACGTCTTTAAACACTTTATGATTGGGGTATTCTAGCATAGGAAAGGATAGTACATCTGTAATAGAATCTTTACCCCTAGTTTCCCTGTTTATATCTCTTATCTCCTTATTATCTACTAATATTAAACTTATCTCATAATCCAATGTTACTTTTTCTTCTTGTAAAGTATAGTGAATCATTTTTTCTATTAATTCTACTATATCTTCTTGTATTAATAGTTTATTTTGTCTGTTATCAACTAATAACATGAATTCTACCTCTCTAGCTATTTTTTGTTATTCTTTCCTTTAACCATATTAGATAATTTAGGATATTCAATTCTTTCATGATAAATACCTGACAATCCCTTTAAGAAAGCTTCTTTAATATCTTTTAAATCTCTAAGGGTAAGATCTGAATTATCTAAATGTCCTGAATCTAATCTAGCTTTTATTATGCTATCCACCATTTTTTCTATTTTTTCTTTATTAGGTTCTTTTATAGACCTAACTGCTGCCTCAACTCCATCCGCCAACATAATAATTCCTGCTTCTTTGGATAAAGGATCTGCACCTTGATATCTAAAATCGTCCTCCAACACATCCTCTGGCTTATCTGTGCTATTCTTCATAGTTATATAAAAATATTTTACCAAAGAAGAACCATGATGTTGGATTATTATATCTTGTATCGCTTTTGGAATCTTATACTCCTTAGCAAGCTCCACTCCATCTTTAACATGAGAAGTAATTATAAGAGTACTTAATGTGGGACCAATTTTATCATGTGGATTAATTCCACCCATTTGATTTTCTCTAAAAAAATATGGCCTCTTTAACTTTCCTACATCATGGTAATAACATGCTACCCTTGCAAAAACTGAATTTGCACCTATAGCCTCAGCTGCAAGTTCCGATAAATTAGCAACTAACATACTATGATGGTATGTTCCTGGTGCTTCAGTCAAAAGTCTTTTCAATAATGGATTATTTGGATTTGCAAGTTCTAAGAGTTTTATAGTTGTTACCACATCAAATGCACTTTCAAACACTGGTAAAAAACCTATAGTAAATATACCCGATAAGATACTTGCAATAAGCATGGCTGAAGACTTATATAAAGAATCTAATATATTATTATTTGATTGTAATACTCCAAGGCTAAAAGTTGCCAAAGAGTTTATTATAGCAATATAGAGTGAAGAATATAAAATATCGCTTCTTTCATCCATCTTTTTTATACATATAGAACATATTACTGCATTTAACATTATTAAAATCACTACAGGCGGATTAAATTTAACAGCTATGCTTAAAAATATCCCATTTAAAATGCTAATTGTAGTAGCCAATTTGTAATTTATAAGTAATGTCAAAATCATTGGTGCAAAGGCTAAAGGTATTAAATAAGGTGTTATAAAATTTAAACTCCTAGCTAGTATAATGGATAAAATATTAATTATACTGACTAATATCAACATCTTATCTTTCTCATAAGAGTCCTTATGATATTTGAATAAATAGGCCCCTTGTATCAAAAGAATCAATGCTATTAAAAGTGCAAGTCCAAGGAAAACATACCATTGGAAGTTACTTTTATCATCAAGAAATCCAAGTTCTCTTAAAAGTTCTACCTGATATTTAGTAACTGGTTCTCCCTCTTTCACAATTGTTTGATCTTTTTTTATCTTAATAGATTCAACTTTTGTCAATGCCTCCTGTTTTAAAGATCTTGTCTTTTCTTCATCATAAAATACATTAGCTCTAATCTGTGAGGAGATTAGAGTTTTTGAAACATTTCTTTCAGCTCTATTTAGATCATATTTGCTTAATTCTACATCTATGAAATATATAGCCTTTTTTCTATCATCATCTCTTATTTTTTGTTTTTGAGTATTAATTTTATCATATGGTTTTTTAGTATTTTCACTTTTATCTTTATTATTGTCATAAAATTCTACTTCATTCAGTTTTTCACTAACTTCTTTCGGTGTTATAGCATTAATTTGATATTCATCATAAAGCTTATTTAATGTTTTTGTAATAATATCTTTTAAATTTTCCATTTCCTTAGGCGTAGATTTTATTAAAGTATTTAACTCTGAATCATTTATATCTATCCCTATTTCACCTTTTAAATTATTCATAACTTCCTTTTTATTTTTTTCAGATTCCTTTATATCTTCTTCAGTATTACTTTTAGAATCTTTAACAAGTCCCTTTTTCTCCATAACTTTAGAGAAAATAGAATCTATATTTTTCTTTGATGCATTTTTAACATCGCTATCTATGGTATATTGATCTGGTACAGACATAATAGCTTCCTTTTTCTTTTCTTTTGTAGACAATTGGTCTTCAACATCCCTAGGTGCCTTTATGTCTATTTTAGCAATATCTCCTTCTTTTAAAGAGTACTTCTCGGGTAATACAGCGGTTATCAATATTCCATATATTAATATAAAGTTAATTAAAAAGATTAAGGCCTTTTTTCTTTTGCCACTAAAAAACTCTCTTAACCCTTCTTTTTTAATCATACAGTTTCCCACCTTTTATTTAGGTATATTTTAATTTTGATTTTCTATCTCTTCATGATTTTTCTCTTCTATCTTCTCTCTTTCGATTGCTTTGTCTTCTCCTATGTCCTCTTCAGCAATAACAAGCACCCTTAAATCATAGTAATCAGATTCCCTATTTGAATCATCTATCTTTTGGATAACTTTAATATCATTATTGAAGTTTATTCTTATATCCGAATATAATTTAATAAGTTCTTCACTTACCATCTTCTTCTCATCTTGTCTTGTAAACTTAGTTTCCTCCACTTCATAATATACTTCTTTTTTTATTATTCCATTATTATCTTCTATTTTATCATACTTCTTAAACTTATTTAAATCGTTTTTAATATAAATTTTTTTATTCTTAATCTTTATATATCTATTAGTGAAAGTCTTCCCTGTCCTAGTTCTTTTTACAATTGGAATCTTGATCTTTTTAGTATTTTCATAAAAAGTCTTCGCTATTACGTCTCCCTCTGCTTTTACTTCATATTTGCTATCTTCTTTCCCCTGTTCCCCTTTAACTAATATATCTCCTTTTTTCACAACCTGTCCCTCTTCTACAATTGCTGTCCCTGATTTAGTATATACCCTTTGAATTACACCATCTTTTTTTGCAACTATATCGCATGGAATATTATCTTCTTTAATTTTAGGTGGATTTTGTCTCTCTGAAATCTCAACTTTTAATTTTGTTCCCTCTATCCTTACTCTAGTCCAAACTACGCTTTTATTGCTATTTAAAATGATGTTCTCTAAATTAAATATATTTAAATCTTTTTTTCTTATACCTGGCTTAACCCCTACTTCATTTAACTTAGTTCTAATTTCATAAGGAGATACATTGTTCTCAGTATTAATATCTATCAACCATATAAATTGAGAAAAATAATAAATTATAAATAAAAATAAAAATATACCTAAAACAAAAGCCTTTCTTTTTTTTATTTTTCCTATTAAATTAAATAATCCAAAAGATTTTATAACTTTTATCCTAACCTTATTTTCTTCTGATAATTGTTTTAAGTAATTAAAATCTTTAGCATTTATTTTAAAGCTATAGGAAGCTATGCTGTGTTTCTTAACATCTTCTATAAATACACCTTCTCTCCATAGAAGATTTAAAAAGTTTTCCGGAGAAATACATACTATCTCTAATTTAATCTTACCTCTATTCATTTTCCATATCACTTCTTTCATAGTCAAGAGATGTAAATTTACCACTTAATGTTATAGTATTAGCCCCAAGAAACAGTATTTCAAAATCATTTCCTTTTATAGATATATCTCCTATAGATGTTTTAAGCTTTATCTTTTCTTTCTTGAAACTAAGTATACCTTTGTGATTCTCTACTGTTATCTCTTTATTTGCAGTTATAGTGAACCTAGGAATATCAAAAAGAGCTTCTCTTGGCATATCAAAAGTTTTTGCTATCTTCATTTTAGAATTTTTTATTAACTTCCCCAAAACAATCACCTCACAAAAGAAATTTTCATATTAAATTTATGAAAGATTCCTTAATTTAATGATAGATTCAGATAATTTTGTATAAAATAAAAAGACTCAGATTTCTCTGAGCCTCTGCTTTTTTATTTATTTAAGTATTCTTTTACCAAGGTACTGACTAATTTACCATCTGCTTTTCCTTTAGTTTTAGGAACTAAGGCAGACATTAGTTTTCCCATATCCTTCATACTACTTGCTCCCACTTCTGTAGCTGATTTTTCAATAATTTCTTTTATTTCATTTTCTGTCAACTGCTGAGGAAGGTATTTTAAAAGTATTTCGATTTCTTCTTGGGCTGCTTTAATTAAATCAGTTCTGTTTCCTTTTTCAAACTCTACAATAGCTTCACGTCTTTGTTTTATTTCTTTAGATATAATATCAATTACTATATCATCAGTAACCTCACTTGAAGCACTACTTTTTTCATAAAGCAGAACAGCTGCTTTTGCCATACTAATTACACTAGTTTTAAGTTTATCTTTAGCTTTTACAGCGTCTTTCCAATCTTGTTGCAATACTTCCTTTAAGGACATTGAAACTTACCCTCTTTCAAAACAAACTATTTTCTCTTTCTTCTCTTCGCAGCTTCTGATTTTTTCTTTCTCCTTACGCTTGGTTTCTCGTAGTGTTCTCTCTTTCTTACTTCAGCAAGAACACCGGACTTAGCGCATTCTCTCTTAAATCTTTTTAAAGCACTTTCTAATGACTCGTTATCTCTTACTTTTATTTCTGACATCTATATCCCTCCCTCCGCTTGTTTTAATGCATAATTTAGAACTATTGTGGGAATAAATAGCACGGTATAAATTATACAACATTTTCAAAGAATATGTCAATATAAAATTGCGTTGATTTTAGCTTATCCTGGTGGCCAATTTAGGTTTCTTCCACCTATTAAATGAAAATGAATATGATGAACTGTTTGTCCGCCATGGTCTCCGCAGTTAGTAACCACTCTATACCCATTTTCACTAATTCCACACTCTTCAGCTATTTTCTTTATTGCCATATAAATATTTGATATAACCTTACTATTTTCTTCTGTAAGTTCATTCAAATTAGCAATATGACTTTTAGGAATTACTAAGTAATGAATTGGTGCTGTAGGAGTAATATCTTTAAAACAGTAGACTAATTCATCTTCATAGATTTTTTCTGATGGTATTTCACCTTTTACTATCTTGCAAAAAATACAATCTGTCACCGATTTCACCTCCTTAAAAAACAAGGGATATATTATATAATAATACCATATATATAATCATTTTCAATCTTGCTTAATCTTACATCCAAAATTTTACCCTGTATATTCTCATCACTATTACAAATAACTTTCAAATAGTTTCTAGTATATCCTTCGTATACATTTTCTTCACCCTTTAGTTTTTGTTCAAATAAAACTTTTGACTCCCTACCTATAAACTTCTCCATAAATTCGTTTTCTAACCTAGAGTTAAGTTCTATCAATTTAGAGCTTCTATCTTCCTTTTTATTACCATAAACCTGATTCTCCATCTTATCAGCTCTAGTTCCTTTTCTATTACTATATTTAAATATGTGCATTTTGGATAATTTTATGTCTTTTAAGAATTCATAGGTCTTATTAAACTCTTCTTCAGTTTCTCCTGGGAATCCAACTATTATATCAGTAGTTATGGAAACATCTTTTATATATTTTCTTAAGTTTTCTACTGTTATTCTGTATTCATCTATATTATATGGTCTATTCATCCTTTTTAAGGTTTCATCACATCCGCTTTGAAGAGAAAGGTGATAGTGTGGGCAAAGCTTTTCAAAACTAGCTATTTCTTCTATAACATTTTCCTTAAAAAAGCTAGGATCTACAGAACCAATTCTAATTCTTTCTATGCCATCTATTTCATTTATTTTTCTTATAATTTTAACAAGGTCTATATCTTCTTTTAAATCAAGCCCATACGATGCAATATGTATACCAGATAAAATAATCTCCTTAAAGCCATGAGATGCAAGTTTCATGCACTCTTCTATCACTTTACTAGGCTCTTTACTACAAACGGCACCTCTAGCATATGGTATTAAACAGTATGAACAAAATCTATTGCACCCATCTTGTATTTTTAGAAATGCCCTTGTTTTATCTTGATATTCTTCTATGTCAAGTTCATCAAATTTTTTATTTTTTAAAACATCGTTTACTTCTACAAATTGTTTTTTCTCTTCTCTTGATCTATTTACCCAGTATACTATCTCACTTTTATTCCTTGTGCCTAAGACTACATCGACACCTTCTATTTGCTTTATATCATCTGGAGATATTTGAGAGTAGCATCCAACAACTGCAATTATTGCATCCTTATTAATTCTTCTTGCTCTTCCTATCATCTGCCTAGACTTCTTATCACCCATATTTGTAACTGAACATGTATTTATAACATAAACATCAGCAAATTCTTCAAAAGAAACATGCTCATATCCTTCTTTTATAAATTTTTCTGCCATGGCCTCAGACTCATATACGTTAACTCTACAGCCAAGGGTTGAAAAAGCTACCTTCATTATACTATTCCTCCTAAGTCACCTAATTCATAAGAAACTAGAGACACTGCAGTAAATCCTGCTGTTTCTGTCCTTAATATTCTAGGCCCTAAAGTTACGATATAACTTCCCATCTCTTTTAAGCTATTAATTTCATCTTCTTCAAATCCACCCTCAGGTCCAATTATTATAGCAACCTTTTTAATAGTACTCTTGTCAATCTTTGACATAACATATTTAAACCCATGATTTTCTTCGTTTTCATAAGGCACAATAACAAGGTCATAGTCCTTTAAAGAGGATATCAATTCTTTAATTTCTATAGGATCTCCTATCTTAGGAACTATGCTTCTTTTACATTGTTTTGAAGCCTCTAGTGCTATTCTATTCCATCTTTCAACCTTTTTGAACTCCTTTAGTTCTGCCTTAACAACAACTCTTCCTGTTATAATAGGAGTTATTTCTTTTACCCCTAATTCCGTATTCTTTTGAACTATCAAGTCCATTTTAGTACTTTTAGGTAATCCTTGAAATAAATAAACTTCTATAGGACTTTCAAAAGAGGATTCTAATTCATCTATTATACTAACCCTTACTTCTTTTTTAGAAATTTCTTTTATTTCACCTAAGTATTCTTTTCCATTGCAATTATTTATACTTACAGTATGCCCTTCTGAAAGTCTTAAAACTTTATATATATGTTTAACATCATCACCTAAAATGACAACTTCGTTTTCATTAAAATTTTCTATAGGAACAAAAAATTTATGCATATTTTCTCCTCTCCTAAAACGAAATTATAATGTAGCTACTATGCAAACCCATTCCCCTTCATTTTTAACTTCTAATATTTTATAACCTACTTCTTTAAGTTTTTCTTCTACATCATTTTTTCTATCTAGTATTATACCAGAAGATATAAACTTTCCACCTGGCTTTAAGAAACTTTTAACGTCTTCACATAAAAATAAGATTATATCTGCTATAATGTTAGCTACTACTATATCAGCCTTACCATGAATAACATCCATTAGGTTCCCTTCTAAAACTTCTATTCCATCTATTTTATTAATCTCTACATTTTTCTTTGCCGCATCTACAGCTACTGGGTCTAAATCCACCGCTTTAACTTCTTTAGCTCCCAATATTTTAGCACCAATCGCAAGTATTCCTGACCCTGTTCCTATATCAAATACTTCGCTCTCTTTTGTTAAATTTTCTTCTAGTGCTTTTATACACATTCTAGTAGTTTCATGAGTGCCAGTTCCAAAGGCCATTCCTGGGTCCAACTCTATTATAAGTTCATCTTGATTTTTTTCATAACTTTCCCAAGTAGGTTTTACTACTACTCTTTCACTTATCTTTGTTGGCTTATAATATTTTTTCCAGTTATTTGCCCAGTCTTGTTCATAAATTTCCCTATCTTCTACCTTACCGTTCCCAACATCAATACCCATATCTTTAAGTTCGTTAATTTTTCCTTCTATGTAAGATATAATACTTTTAATATCATCATCTTTTGCAAAATAACCTTTTACAACAGCAGCATTCCCTTTATACTCCAATATATTTATATCTGCAAAATCCCAAGTTAAAGGGCCTTGTTCCCTATCTAATATGTCATTAGGGTCCTCTATAGCAACACCTTTACAATCTAATCCATAAAATATACCTGATACTGGCTCTAGAGCCTCACTTTTAGTTATTACTCTAACTTCTCTCCAAGTTCCTTCCATGTATATCAATCCTTTCTGATAACTCTTCGACTAATTTTATATTTTACACTTGTAATCATTTTATGTCTACAAATAATTATACAAGTAAAATAAGACTCCTTCAATTTAAACTTAAAATAACTTACCCAAATTCTCCACATAAAATTAAAACTCTTAAAAACCTTTACATTAAAGAAAAATGGGTAAAACTCGACTTAGAGTTTAACCCATTAAATTATAATATATAACTTTAAGACATACCAACTATCATACCTATTACATATGGAATTAACCAAATAGTCCAAACTATGAAACTGAATTTATGAAATGTTTCTTTTTTAGCCTGGTCCTTCTTATATAAGACCCAAGTTGCCCATACTGCATGAAATAACATTAATACTATAGCTACAAGTCCTGTATATGCATGAATATTTAAGCCATTTTGGGTAACCTCTGCCGTGCCTGAGTTTGCTATCTTGCTCATTGTAACTGTACCTATGGTATCACATACCAGTCCTAGCCAAAATATTATTACATGCTTTTTATTAAGACTTCTTGCTTTTCTCTCTCCAAACACACCTACTGTATAAAACACAAGTGCTAATGTTATTGTAATAATCGCAAAAATTAATTTACTATCCATTTTCTTTCGTATCTCCTATTCTTTATTTTATTTTTTTTTTAAATTTAATTAAGTTATTTTTCAATTCCTTTATTTCTTCTTCTGTGAAGTTTTCAAATATTTTATCAAAGCTTTCATTTATTTTATTTCTAAAAGAATTTACAAATTCTTTTCCCTTACCTGAAAATGTAACATAAGTATTCCTCTTATCATCTTCGTCTTTAATTTTTCTTACATATTCGGCCTCTTCTAACCTTGAAATTATCCCTGACACAGTTCCCTTTGTTAAAGACATCTCCCTACATAATTGAGATATGTTAACTGGTCCATTATGAGCGATTAATTTAAGCACCATAATTTGCTGATGCGTAAGACCACTACCTTTTAAGCTCTCACTAACTATACACATAGTACTTGAATATATTTCCCTAATTAGCATTGCTATTTCAAAAGAATCATTTCTCATTGCTTACTCCTAATAATTATTAATTAAATTGTATTTAAAGATTTTAAGTTAAAATTAATTTATTAAAAATACACTTTTAAAGAAAGCAGTATATTTTACATTATGATATTATTATCTCCTAATAAGCTTATAATAGTTTGCATGCATACCTTTTAGTTTCTATGCAAACTATCTTATGATAAAAAAATCTTTTTGTCAATAAATTTTCACAAAAAGATTTTTCCAGTTTAAAAATATATTTAATATTTTTTATCTATGATCTCTAACACCTTTTTCTTTTCCATATTTATAGATTTCATACTCTCTATAAATTCTTCAAATTTTTCTTCTATATACTGAGTTTTTATATCATTAAGCAAATCTTTGTTTAAGGTTATTTCACTTTGAGAATTTCTCATAGTAGTAATCAGTCCCATAATCTCCATCTCCTTATACGCCCTCTGAACTGTATTGGGATTAACTTTTATCATGTCAGCAAGCTCCCTTCTAGATGGTATTGTTTCTCCTAATTTTATGTTACCAGCAATTATCTCTTTTTTAATATGAGATATTATTTGGAGATATATAGGTTGTTTATCATTAATTTTAATATTCATAGTCATATCTCCCTCTTATAATTTTATTTTATATTTACTTAAGAACTTCAATACTATTATCTTGAGAAGCACTAATTTCCCCTAAATATAAACTCTTATTTGTTTCTGTATCAACTATATTAATATATTTACTTAATATAGTTACACCATCATTACTACATTTTGAAATTATAAAATACGCCTTATTTCCATCTACCTCTATTAATCTTATATACATATCAGTTTTCTCTTTTTCACTTTTTAACTTTTCTATAATCTTTGTATCTAAAGTAATTTCTCTACCCTCTTCAAATTTATTATTATCCATATTAAAATTCCATAGATATATATTATAACCTTGATTTTTTGTATAATAAATTTTATTATTTATCTTAGTATTATCTATATGGACATTTCCTAATTCCGTCTTAGAGTGAATTATCTTTTCACTTTTAGGTTTATAGTTATGCTTTTTAATACTATAATCTTTTAAATCTAATATAGACATTATATAAGTTTCATCCTTACCTTCTTTTGAAATAGATGTACTTATGTAAAGTTTATTATTGTATATATAACCAGATACACTATAATCTGACTTTTCATTCACAATATCTTCAAGTAAAATGGATTTATCCTCTTTAATACTTTCCTTTATAGGATCAATGGTCGTTATTATTAACTTATTCATCTCTCCCCTAACAATATAAGCAAGCCTTATATTATTTCCTTCAGGCTTAAAATCTAAAACTTGTAAATAACCATTATTAATAGGTATATCAAACTTAAATCTTTTAAGTAAATCTTCCCCTTTATTTCTATAAGATACTTTTATGGTTTCAAACCTCTTACCTGTCGAACTAACATATTGAAATTTACTATCTATAAATATTTTTACTTTATCATCTTCATAGGTTTTATTTCCAGAGTTATCAACATTTCCTCTATAAAAACTTCTGTCTTTTAAAATCCTTTCTGAATTAACGTTCATAAAATCTATCTTCACATTTCTTACTTTTTCATCATTTTTAGATAGTAATAGCTCCTTTCCCCTAAGTATAGAACTGCTACTAATAACTTTAATTTTTTTATTTCCCAAGACACTTATATCCCCAGCTAATTTTGATATCTTTGGATCTTTACTTGCTTGCCCCTTAATATTAACCACATAAATACCCATAACCACTATAGAAAATATAAGAAATATTCTGGTATAAATCTTCTTCATTCTACTCCCCCCTTAAATATTGATTTTTTTTCTTAGCAGATAATAAGCAGAAAAATAATTAAATAAAACTATAATTATGGATATTAAAATTATATATAGCAAATATTCATCAAGAAAAAAATGCATTTTTGTTCTTGGCATAATATATACTGCTATAATTACAGCACATAATATTATATCTAAAATTATCCCCTTGAATTTAAAACTTCTCTCTATTAAAACTCCATTAAATATAAACATTACTATAGCTATAATAATTAGTATATAAATACTCATTTCTATAAGGTTTTTGGGGAAAATTCGCATGCGACTTCCATTTAAAAAAGCCTCTATAGGATTACTTTTTTGCATTACTTCCTTATTAAGAAAAGCTTTAAAAATTATATTATCTACAAATAAAGTCGCTATTTGAGTTGATATAAAAGTTGTTCCCAACAAAAATATAGCACAGAATTTAGATAAAATAATCTTATGCTTGGATATTGGTAAAACTAATAAAGTGTATATAGTTTTATTATTTCCGTACCACTCTCTAAGCCATATAGCTATAGCATATACAAGAATCAATGCAACACCAAAGCAAATCAAAAATAAAATAAGATTATTCTCAAAAACTTTATTAAGACTTATTAGCCCCCTTGTGCTAACATACTCTGATATGCTTTTCCCCTCTCCAATAAACCCCTTTACTTCATTATTAAAATAATTTATCCCTCTAACCACTATTAATATGTGTGCTATAAAAAATAATATAAATCCTGGAATCATAAATTTTACGCTTCGGGAAACTTCATTATTTAATAGAACTAAAAATTTATTTTCGCCCTTACTATTCACCCCTATATACCTCCCTTAGTTTATCTACTATAGACATACCTTCTTCTTCCCTTACTTTCTCTACATCAAAGTGCTTTACAACTTTACCTTCATCTACTAATATAACTTCTTCCGCTATATGTTCTATTTCTTTAATTTCATGGGTAGTTAAAAGAATAGCCATACCATCCTCCATGTAATTTATCATAGAACTTATAAAATCTTCTCTTGCAAATATATCTATGCCCGAAAAAGGTTCATCCATTAATAAGTATTTTGGACATTGAGCAAAACCTGATATAAGTTTTACCCTAGCTAAATTTCCTTTGGATAATTCGGAAATCTTTCTATTGCCCTCTAATTTAAATTTTTCTAACATTTTATAAGCTTTTTTCATATCCCAATTCTTATAAAAAACTTCCATATACTGAAACATTTCTTTTATAGTCATATTAGGATAATGAATACTTACATCCGGTATTAATGCCAACTTATCATAAGTCTTATAATTAACAGGTCCACCATCTAATAAAATCTCCCCTGAGTCCAATTTGACAATCCCCATAATAGCTTTTATAGAAGTAGATTTCCCTGCACCATTTAAACCCAAAAGCGCTGTAATCTTCCCCTCCTTTACATCAAAACTTAATCCATCCATTGCCATTATTTTTTTGTACCTTTTAGTTGCATTTTTAACTTGGATCATAACCCCACCCCTTTATGTAAATATTTATGTATTAACGTATTAATACATACTTTTAAATGTATTATACCATTAATACACTTTTGCATCAATAAACTTTATAAAAACATTTAAATCATTATAAAATAAAAAGGATGGTTTTTTAATTATTAGTAAAACTAATAATTAAACCATCCTTAAGAAATCTATTTTTTTCTCTTAAGAGAATCAAATAAACCTTTATGCTCTTCTTTTTTCACTTGTACTTCTTCACCTGAAGCTTCCATAAAGTTAAGTAGTGCCTTTTTTTGTTCTTCACTTAACTTTTTAGGTATATCAACTATAACCTTAACATATTGATCACCACGACCAACTCCATTTACTTTAGGAACTCCTTTGTTTTTAAGTCTAAACACCGTATTAGATTGAGTTCCCTCTGGTACTTTATATATAACTTCACCATCTACCGTAGGAACTTTAAGTTCTGTTCCTAAAATAGCCTTGCCTACACTTATATGTTGGTCTATATAAATATCAAAACCTCTTCTTTCGAAAATATTATGATTTGACACCCTTATATGAACATATAAATCACCTGAAGGACCCTTATTATCACCAGGTTCACCCTGTCCTCTAATAGGTATTATATTTCCTGTATCAACTCCTGCAGGAACTTTTATTGAAATTTTCTTTTGCTT
This sequence comes from Hathewaya histolytica, assembly GCF_901482605.1. Classification (NCBI taxonomy): domain Bacteria; kingdom Bacillati; phylum Bacillota; class Clostridia; order Eubacteriales; family Clostridiaceae; genus Hathewaya; species Hathewaya histolytica. The sequence goes on from NZ_LR590481.1 coordinate 1,618,302, forward strand.
TTTAAGTCTTCCAGTTCCCCTACATGTTGTACATTTTTCTTCTATATAAGTACCTAATCCACTACATTTATCACAGGTAGTTTGAGTTGAGAAAGCACCAAATGCAGTTCTTTTTTGAATGGTTATTCTACCTGTCCCACCACACTTATCACAAGTTTTCGGTGAAGTTCCTGGCTTCGCTCCATTCCCCTTACATGTGGTACAGTGTTCATGCTTATTTATTTTAAGTTCTTTTTCGCATCCAAATACTGCCTCTTCAAAAGTTAAATTTATAGTAGTTTCTAAATCTTCACCTTTTCTTGGTGCGTTAGGGTTTCTTCTACCACCCCCAAAACCACCAAAACCTCCACCAAATATATCTCCAAAAATATCGCCTAAGTCTGAGAAGTCGAATCCGGCGCCACCAAAACCTCCATCAAATCCGCCAGAAAAATCAGTTGTTCCAAATTGATCATATCTAGCTCTTTTTTCTGAATCTGATAAAACTTGGTAAGCCTCATTTATTTCTTTAAATTTTTCTTCTGCTTCCTTGTCTTCTGGATTTCTATCTGGATGGTATTTTAAAGCAAGCTTTTTAAAGGCTCTTTTTATCTGTGCATCATCAGCACCTTTTTCTATTCCTAATACTTCATAATAGTCTCTTGCCATGCTTTTCACCACCTAATTACAAAATCAAGTTTATACTATATAATGCCTACTAAAACTTTTAAATAATTTTACCCTAAAATTAAGGGATGGGTAAGAACCCTTCCCTTAATTAAATTGTTTATTTATATTTTATTTATCGTCATTTACTTCATAATCTGCATCTACTACATTATCATCTTTTTTATCTGTATTTTGGTCTGCTCCTGTTGCATTTTGCGCATTTGGATCAAAACCTTGGGCACCTTCTGGGTTAGCTGCTTGATACATTTTAGATGATACAGCATAGAATTCTTGAGTTAACTCTTCTGTAGCTTTCTTTATAGCTTCTATGTCTTCTCCATCTTTAACTTTCTTTAATTCTTCTAGCTTAGCTTCTACCTTACTCTTATCTTCTGCAGATACCTTATCACCTAATTCTTTTAAAGTGCTTTCTGTTTGATATGCTATTTGATCAGCATTGTTTTTAGTATCTATTGCTTCTTTTCTCTTCTTATCTTCTTCTTCAAATTTTTGTGCTTCTTCTACAGCTTTATTTATATCATCATCTGAAAGATTTGTTGAAGCTGTAATTGTTATGTTAGCCTCTTTTCCTGTTCCCTTATCTTTTGCAGAAACATTAACTATACCGTTAGCATCTATATCAAAAGTTACTTCGATTTGAGGAATTCCTCTTGGTGCTGGAGCTATTCCTGATAAAGTAAATCTTCCTAATGTTTTATTATCTGTAGCCATTTGTCTTTCACCTTGAACTACATGAATTTCCACTGAAGTTTGGCTATCTGCTGCTGTTGAGAATATTTGACTCTTCTTAGCTGGTATTGTTGTATTTCTTTCAATAAGAGGAGTTGCTACTCCCCCTAGAGTTTCAATTCCAAGAGTTAATGGTGTTACATCAAGAAGTAATATATCTTTAACTTCGCCTGTAAGTACACCTGCTTGAACTGCTGCTCCCATTGCAACACACTCATCTGGGTTAACTCCTTTTGAAGGTTCTTTTCCTGTAAAGTTCTTAACAGCTTCTTGTACTGCTGGTATTCTTGTAGAACCACCAACTAATATAACTTTCTCTATGTCATTAATACTTAAGCCTGAATCACTTAAAGCTTTTTTAATAGGTTCTATTGTTCTTTGAACTAAGTCAGCTGTAAGTTCATTAAACTTAGCTCTTGTTATATTCATATCTATATGTTTTGGTCCTGTAGCATCAGCTGTTATAAATGGAAGGTTAATATTTGTTTGATTTGATGAAGATAATTCAATCTTAGCTTTCTCAGCTGCTTCTTTTAATCTTTGAAGAGCCATTTTATCTCCTTTTAAATCAATTCCATTTTCTGCTTTAAATGTGTCTGCTATATAATCTATAACTTTTTGGTCGAAATCGTCTCCACCTAATTTAGTATCTCCATTAGTAGCAAGAACTTCGAAAACTCCATCTCCTAATTCTAGAATAGATACGTCAAAAGTTCCTCCCCCTAAGTCATATACTAATATTTTATGGTTTGAATCCATTTTATCAAGACCATATGCAAGTGCTGCTGCTGTTGGTTCATTTATAATTCTTCTTACATTTAATCCTGCGATTTTACCAGCATCTTTAGTTGCTTGTCTTTCACTATCATTAAAATATGCTGGAACAGTAATAACTGCTTCTGTAACTTTTTCTCCTAAATATGCTTCAGCATCTGCTTTTAATTTTTGAAGAGTCATTGCTGAAATTTCTTGAGGTGTATATTCTTTTCCATCTATTACTGTTTTATGGTCAGTTCCCATATATCTTTTAATAGAAATTATTGTTTTATCTGGGTTTGTAATTGATTGTCTCTTTGCAACTTGCCCCACTAATCTTGAACCATCTGCTTGAAAAGAAACTACTGATGGAGTTGTTCTAGCTCCTTCTGCGTTAGGAATTACTACTGGATCTCCACCCTCCATAACTGATACACAAGAATTTGTTGTACCTAAATCAATACCTATAATTTTTGCCATTTTTTGTACCTCCTAGTTTACGAAATTTTATTCAATATATTAAGATTTTAGTAATTTAGCTAATTTGCAACTTTTACCATGCTATGTCTTATAACTTTTTCTTCTCTTTTGTATCCTTTTTGGAAAACTTCAACTATTTGATTTTGACCATACTCTTTATCTTCAACATGCATTACTGCATTATGATAATTTGGATCAAATCCTTCATTAGTTGATATTTCTTCAACTGATAACTTTTCAAAGGCAGCTTTAAAACCTTTCAAAGTCATTTCCACACCTATCTTAAGTTCCTCTAAAGAACCACCAGCATCTATTGCTCTTTCTAAGTTATCTAAAACAGGTAAAAATTCTTTTAGTACATCTCCACAAGAATCATTGAAGATGTTTTCCTTTTCTTTTGCAGTTCTTTTTCTATAATTTTCATATTCATTAAAAAGACTTGAATACTTATCCTCTACAACTTTAAGCCTATTTGCTGTAAATTTATTCTCGTCCTTTAGTTTGGAATGTTCCACCCTAAGTTCTTCCAATTCTTTCTCTAATAATTCTTCTTTAGATTGCTCTGTTTTAGCTTCCTCTTTGTCACATTCACACTGAGTTTCACAGTTAGAGCAGCACTCTTCACTCTCTATATGTTCATCTAAATCTACTGATTCTTTATTTATGTTTTCATCAGCATTATTTATAACCAAAACATCATTCCTCCATTCATTTTCTATAATAGAACCTATTTATATATTTTTAAAATATTAATATTTAATTCTTCTACAAGACTTATAATAGATGAAATAACTCTATCATAATTCATTCTAGTTGGCCCTATTACCCCTATAGTACCAAGAGGTTTATCTTTAAATCCATAAAAAGCCGTTATTATGCTATACTCTTTTGCTTGCTGTAAATTATTTTCCATACCTATATTTATTCTTATTTTTTTACTTTTATCGTCTAAATTTAATAATCGTCTTAAATTCTCCTCATTATTTACAAATTCAAAAAATTCCTTAGCCTTTTCTATATCACTATACTCTTGATAATTTAATATATTTACGGTTCCCTCTGCATAAACTTTAGAAGATTCCATATTTTTAAGGGTTGAATATAAAGTAGGAATAAGCGCATTAAAAATATCATCATGACCGGTCAAGTCATTTTTTAAATTGTTTATAACTTCAAGGTCCATATCTTCTATAGAAAGATTTGATAGTCTTAAGTTAACTAAATTATTTAACTTTAATAGTATATGTGATTCTATAGGTTTTTGCGTTCTTATTATATCATTTTTAATAAGTCCGCTATCCGTTATTATTACCACAAGTATAGTATTTCTATCTATACTAATCAGCTGAATTTGCTTTATTGTACTTTTTTTCAGTGACGGTGTCTTTACTATACACACCATATCAGTTAGACTAGTTAAAATTCTTGTTGCCTCATTAACAACTTTATCTAGTTCGTATATAGCCCTATCTATAAGCTTATTTTGAATTAAAAACTTTTCTTCATCTGTAAGTTTTGTTAATTGCATTAACTTATCTACATATAGCCTATATCCAAGGTCTGATGGTATCCTACCGGAAGAACTATGTAATTGCTGTAGATAACCTAATTCCTCCAAATCAGCCATTTCATTTCTAATTGTAGCTGAGCTAACTCCTAAATCATACTTTTTAGCAATTGTTCTGGAGCCTACAGGTTCTCCTGTTACAACATAATCCCTAATTATGGCTTCTAGAATTTTTATTTTTCTATCTTCCATCATTATCACCTCTTTATTAGCACTCATCAACTTTGAGTGCTAATGACTATGTTTTTAAAATAACACTAGTATTTTTTTTTGTCAATATAATTTATATATCATATTTTATCATTATAACCTATTAAATGAATTTCTCTGCCTACTATGCAATAAATATAGATTTTTCTTTGTTTTACTACGTTATATGCTTTTTAGTCTAAAATAAATTCGGCCATTACTGTGTTTGAAAATTCTATACCTTCTTTAGTTAAAGCTAATTTATTTTCATCCTCATATAATAAATTTAATTTCTTATATTTTTCAATTACTTTATTATATATATCATGAATTTCAATATTAAATTTGTTCTTAAAAATATTTTTGTCTATCCCGTCTATCTTTCTAAGTCCCATAAACATAAATTCTTCTATAGTTTCAGTATTTGAGTTTACATGCTTATGGCCTATAGAACACTCTTCAGAATTGATTCTGTCTATATAATCTTTTATTGATGTAACATTCTCCATTCTATTACCCTCTATAAAAGAATGTGCAGCAGTTCCACACCCTAAATAATCTTCTAGGTCCCAGTAAGCTAGATTATGTTTACACTTCTTACCTTCTTTAGCGAAGTTAGATATTTCATATTGTTTATAACCTTTATGCTTTAAGAATTGTAATGTATAATTATACATCTCTCTTTCTTCTTCTTCTGTAGGTAATCCCTTTCTATCTTTATACATTTTATAAAAAGGTGTACCTTCTTCAATTATCAGGCTATAACAAGATAAATGTTCTGGATTTAGTAAAACTGCTTTTTGCAATGTAGTTTTCCAATGTTCTAGTTTTTGTGATGGTAATCCAAACATTAAATCTAAATTTATATTATCAAATCCAGCTTCTCTACATAAAAAATAATTCTTTTCAAATTCTTCTGCAGTGTGAATCCTTCCGATCTTATCCAATAGATTGTTATCATAAGATTGCACACCCATACTTAATCTATTTACTCCTATTCCTTTTATTGCTTTTAATTTCTGTAAGTTGAAAGTTCCCGGATTACCCTCCATAGTAAACTCTAAATCTTTACTTAAATCTAATTCCTTTATGCATTCGCCTAACTTCTCTAAATTTTGTATATTTAAAAAGGTGGGAGTTCCCCCACCTATAAATATAGTTTTAAACTTATAAATATTCTTATAGAAAAGTATTTCTTTGCATAGTGCATCTACATAATCATCCATTAAATACTCTATGTTAGCAAAGGAACTAAAGTCACAGTATAGACATTTCTTAGGGCAAAATGGTATGTGAATATACAATGATTTTTCCTTCATATTCTTACCTCATTTAAATTAATTTAATCATCTGTTTTAAGCACTGCCATGAATGCTTCTTGTGGTACCTCAACGTTTCCTAACTGTCTCATTCTCTTCTTACCTTTTTTCTGCTTTTCAAGAAGTTTTCTCTTTCTTGATATATCACCACCGTAGCATTTTGCAAGAACATCTTTTCTCATAGCCTTTATAGTCTCTCTTGCAATTACCTTAGCACCTACAGTAGCTTGTATTGGTATTTCGAATAACTGTCTTGGTATTAATTCCTTTAATTTTTCTGCAATTATTCTACCTCTCATATATGCTCTTTCCTCTGGAACTATTAAAGAAAGTGCATCTACCTTTTCTTTGTTAAGTAATAAATCAAGCTTAACAAGTTTGGTCTCTTTATATCCTTTTAATTCATAATCAAAAGATGCATATCCTTTAGTTCTTGACTTTAAGGCATCAAAGAAATCATATATGATCTCATTTAATGGAATATCATAGTTTAAAACAACTCTTGTAGTCTCTATGTACTGCATATCTATAAAATTCCCTCTTCTATCTTGGCAAAGTTCCATAATGGCTCCTACATATTCTGAAGGTGTAATTATAGATGCCTTTACTATAGGCTCTTCCATATGAGTTATCTCAGATGGTTCTGGCATATTAGTTGGATTTGTAATCTCAAGTTCTTCTCCATTGGTTTTATAAACTTTGTAAACAACGGATGGAGCAGTGGTTATAATATCTATACCAAATTCTCTTTCAATTCTTTCCTGAATTATCTCCATATGAAGTAACCCAAGGAACCCACATCTAAATCCAAATCCTAAAGCAATTGATGTTTCAGGTTCAAAGGCAAGAGCCGCATCATTTAACTGAAGTTTTTCTAATGATTCTCTTAATTCATCATACTTTGCACCATCTAATGGGTAAATACCACTATACACCATAGGCATAGCTGGTCTATAACCTTTTAATGCCTCTTTTGTAGGATTCTTTGCATCAGTTATAGTATCTCCAACTCTAGCATCTTTTACATTCTTAATAGATGCACAGATATAACCAACATCTCCAGCCCTTAATTCATTTACTGGAAGATATCCAGGTGTAAAAACACCTACTTCAACAACATCATAGGTTTTATCTGTAACCATTAGCTTTATAGTAGAACCTTTTTTTACAACACCGTCTTTTATTCTAACATAGCTTACAATACCTTTATAACTATCATAGTAAGAGTCAAATATCAAGGCTTTAAGAGGTGCATTTTCATCACCAGAAGGCTCTGGTATCTTCTCTATTACGTTTTCTAATACATCTTCTATATTTAGTCCTGTTTTTGCAGATATAAGTGGTGCATCGCTAGCTTCTATACCAATTACATCTTCAATCTCTTCTTTTATTTCATTCGGTCTTGCACTTGGCAAGTCTATTTTATTTATTACCGGTGAAATCTCTAAATCACTATCTACTGCAAGATAGCAATTCGCTAAGGTTTGTGCTTGAATTCCTTGAGTTGCATCTACTACAAGTAGAGCACCTTCACAAGCAGCAAGACTCCTTGAAACTTCATAATTAAAGTCTACATGCCCCGGAGTATCAATTAAATTTAATATATACTCATTTCCATCTTTAGCCTTATATACTAATCTAGCAGCTTGTGATTTTATTGTAATTCCTCTTTCTCTTTCAAGTTCCATATTGTCTAATACTTGATTATCCATTTCTCTTTGAGTTAAAGTTCCAGTCTTTTCTAATAATCTATCTGCTAGTGTTGATTTTCCGTGATCTATATGAGCTATTATACAGAAATTTCTTATATATTTCTGTCTATTACTTTCCATATTTTTACCCCCAATAATAAAATTAAAACCTTCTTTTTACTTAGAAGGCTTACTTTTCTTTAGAATTGACAGTTAAAATTATATCATAAAATAGAGAGTATTTGTCAATTACTTTATGATATTTTGTAGGTTTTCTTTAAATTGTAACATAATATCTTTACTTAGTTGTATTTTATATTTTTTAAAATCTATTTTTAGCGCAAGTGGATTTTGATTATAATATGTTTTTATCGGTGAAGTATTGTTTTCACCTAAAGTCTTAGTTATTTCAAAATTAATCTTTAAAAACCCTATCACAAATATACAAACTACAATTAAAAATGTTACATTCCTCTTTTTTCTAGCTAACAAAAAAGCACCTCCTTATCATTATAAGGATGTACTTTTTTATTAATTTTATTCATTTAAATATCATTTTTTTGTTTTAAGATATTCCGCAATTATAGGAGATAAATATTTTGCTGTATTTTTAACTTCACTGATATTATTACATTGTGCACCCATTTCTATTAGAACTGAATTTGAACTTTTGTTTTGATTATAGTATCCCATACCTCTTCTATATGCAAATATTGATTTACCTCTAATAAGTCCTGGATAATTTTTATTTGATATATTAACTAAGTTTTCTACTACTTTTTTATTCCCTGTAGCGTATTTCGGATTTTCTGTAGCTACAACAAACATAAAACGAGCAGCATTTTCTCCATTGACTTTACATACTACTGGTTCTTTAGAGTTTAAGGAATCTCTATGCAAATCTATTATCAAATCAAAATCCCCATATTGTTTTAGATATTTACTTAAAGTCGCTCCTGAATTTTGGTAACTTCTCGTGTAGGTGGTATCATGGACACTTTTATCATGAATTACATTTACATTAAAGTTTTGTTCTAAATTATTCTTCAATGTCTCGCCTACAGCAACTATATTATATTCATTATTATTCTCCTGTGGTTTCCCTGGAATGAAACCTTCATGTGTATGGGAATGATATATTAATACTTGAGGTTTTTCAGGCCTTTTTTCATTTTTAAATGGAGAGTTTTTAAAATTCTTACTATCTTGAGTAACTATCTCTTTTTCTTGTACATTATCTTTAAATTTTGTGACAGATTTATCATCCAGAATAAAAAGCGCCTCACTATCTTTATCATCTTCATCTGAATTATGTTGTTCCGCACTATCTAAAGCACCCTTATTTTGTTTATAATTCTTCAAGTAAGAAACCTCATTTTTTATTAAATCTTCAGAGTCTTTTTTTCCCAACAATAACCCTAGGAGATTAACATTTTTATCCTTACTTATAATCTTTATATTCGGAAAAGTAAACTTTATTAAATTTGTATATAGAAAATCATTTTTTCCCTTTCCCGTACTTGCATTGATTCTGTTTGGAATTAAAATACTTACAACAAATATACTTAGAATAAAAAAAGAATATATTTTTTTCTTCTGTGAAATATTTATGTTTCTGTTAAAAACGCATCTATTATTCTTACCTTTTCTTATATTATACTTAACGCCTTTGTTACTCATTTTACCCCTCCCCATATATAACTTTCTATATAGTATATGAGGAGGTTTTTTCCAATATTACTGTTTAATTTATATACTTATTTATGTCTTCTAATTCAAGTGCAGGTTGAAGAGCTATATTAACCCCGGTTGCAATAATTTTTGCTATGGATTCTATTACCATATCTACTTCTTTAGGTGTAACCATAAGATCTCCTACATATGGATATAATATTTCTTTTATCATTAATTCTTTTTCATTTTTATCTATACTTTTTAAAAGACTATAAAACTTCCCGCCTTTTTCAGCTTTCATTATCATCTGATCTAACACAAGATCTATAGTATCATTGGCTAGTGTAGCCGCATCTACTACTGTCGGTATCCCCACAGCAATTACGGGTACTCCTAATGTTTTTTCACTTATTTCCGTTCTTTTATTCCCAACACCAGCCCCTGGTGATATGCCTGTAGTACTTATTTGAATAGTCTTATTAACTCTCTCAGTTCTTCTTGATGCTAATGCATCTATACATATAACTAAATTAGGTTTAATTTTTTCTACTACGCCTTTTATAACTTCACTAGTTTCTATTCCTGTTATACCTAGAACTCCAGGTGCTATGGCACAAACTGGTCTTACGCCTTCATCTATACTATCTGGAACAAGTTCTTTTAAATGCCTTGTTATCATAAGCTTAGATACCGCCTTAGGCCCTACAGCATCAGGGGTGATATTCCAATTTCCAAGACCAACTACAAGTACAGTCATACTATCTTCAAGTTTAATTAAGGGCTGTAAAGTCTTCGCCATAACCTTACTTATATCTTCCATAGAATTGTTATCATAATAAACAAAATCGGGAATTTCTATAGTTATGTATGATCCTCTTGGTTTTCCCATTATTTCTTCCCCTTCTTCACTTACAACTCTAACATCAGTAATTTTAATACCATCTTCTATATATTCCTTAACTTCAGTCCCAGGAATATAATTTTTGTTTTCTTCCTTATACATTTCTTGGGCTTCTAGGGCTAAATCTGTTCTAATATTTTTTAACACGATATCACTCCTTATTATAATAAAACAAATATTTTTTATATTTCAAGTTTTCTTTTCTTATAAATATGTTTTCCTAAAAATATATTAGTATTCCAATTTAATAAGTTTTAATTAATACTTGAAGTAATAGCAAAATAATGCTATAATATCACGTGTTAATATGAACTATTAAACAGTTTTATAAGCTGTATAGTTATATTCATGTGATTAGATGATAAGGTGGTGAAAGGAATGGCAAACATTAAATCTGCTAAAAAAAGAATAAGAGTAAGTGAAAATAAGGCTCTTGCAAATACAATGGTTAAGTCTGCTTTAAAAACAACTATAAAGAAATTTGAAGCTGCTGTTATAGCTGGGAACAAAGAAGATGCTACAGCTAAGTTTAATGAAGTAGTTAAAGCTTTAGATATGGCTTCAACAAAAAACATACTACATAAAAACAAAGCTTCTAGAAGAAAATCTAGACTTGCAATTAAATTAAACGCAATGGCATAATTAAAAACCGGTGGAATCCACCGGTTATTATTTTATAAATATAAAAACATATAAGCTATAAATTATAACTTATATGTTTTCCTTAAGCATCTTTTTTTATAATAGCACCTTTTACTATAAGCATTTCTATTTCCGTCTTCAAATCTAAAGACATTGTCTTCATATTTTTTTCACATCTCAAGCTTTCTTCTACCATAGATTTCAAGTAATTTAATGAAAAACTTCTGCACTGTGAAATAAGCTTTTCACATATAAAAGGGTTTAGCCTTAACTCAGCAACTATTTTATCTTTATGTTCTCCATTTAGGACTCTTAACTTAACGTCTAAAAGTAGTTTATACTGCCTTTGTATCATATATAATATGTGAGAATGTACTTCCCCCCGAAATATTAATTCATTTAATATTTCTAATGATTTCTTTATATTATTTTGGGATATGGCATCTACTAAATTAAAAATATCATTCTCATTTTTTTGAGGTGTTAATATATATATATCCTCTTTTTTTATTTCTCTTTCTCCTGTATATGTACATAACTTTTCAACTTCATTCTCTATTATATACAAGTTGCTTTGAACTTCATTACAAAATATAGCAAGCTCTGTTTTACCGATAATTTTTCCTTTTTTTTCAAAAATCTTATTAACTTTATTCTTTAATTCTTCTCCCTTCAACTTATCTATTCTTACTAAGGTCGCTACCCCATCTAATCTCTTAACTTTAGTGCTTGGCTTATCTCTGTCTGACCCAAACACATAATACATGATCAACATACAATGGGACGGAACAGATTTTATGTATTTTTGAAGAAATTTATATACCTTCTCACCCTCACCCTTAGTTTCTTTATCATCTAAAAATGAAGCTCTATATATTAAAACTATTTTTTTATCACTCATAAAAGGTAGCGTTTCACAAGCATTTAATATTTGATCCTCTGTTACCTTATCGCCATGGAACGCCACATAATTTAAATCCATAAAATCTGTACTTAAAACTTTTTTCTTTATTTTTTCTACACTTTCTTTAATCATATTTTCATCTGTTCCACAGAATATATAGGAATTATTTATTTTCCCTTCTTTTAAGTTCCTTAAAAACTCCTTATTGTGAATCAAAACTTTTACCTCCCTAAAGGTGTCTATTCTATTAAGTATAATTTCGCATATACCTTCCCATAATTATTATAAAGTTTTTTACCTTTAACCTCAATTATTTTACAATTATTATAGAAGTTTTTCAAAGGTTTTTGTGGTAATGTGCTTATTACAGAGTTGTTTTTTTCACTGTTTACCTCTATAACCAAGTTGTCACCCCAAGCTTTGTTAGTTTTCCCCTTTATAAAATAGTTATTTAAACTTATCTCTTCTGTAGTTCCATTATCTATTATAAAACTCTTATCTACAACTTCCTTTATTCTTTTTAAATCATCTAGATCCTTACAAATAGCAATCTTATCCCATTTATATTTTATTATAGCACATTCCTTATGGCCTAAATTGTAAAAATGGATTTCTGGAGTAAAGCTAAATGTGGAAAGAAAATAAAAAATTAAAATTGATATTGTGCTAAACTTAGCATATTTATACCCTTTTTTTATTAGAATATATGATATAAATAGAATTACGATAGAAATCACATGAAAATAATCTAATTTTATATTAGAAGGTACTATTAAAAGAAGAACTTTTTTTACAATGTTATACCCTTCCATTAAAGATAAGATAGTATAACATATAAAATTAAATAAAGGAGTTACCATTCTACATATTAAGGCTATATTACCCAAAATTACTAGTATAGAATATATAGGAATTAAGAAAATATTCCCCAGAAATCCACCTAAAGAATATTCTTTGAATAACACTATAGAATATAGTGCTGATAGGCTTTGACTAGATAGGGTTAAACTTAAAGATTCTCTTAGATATTTAGGAAGAACGTATAGTTTTTTACTTATCTTTTTATTAAATAAAATTATTCCAATTACAGATAAATAAGAGAGTACGAATCCTGGATTCACTACATAATATGGTCGTATAGATAGAATAAGTAAACTTGAAAAGCTTAGCGCTCCTAACACACTATAATTTTTAAATAGTTTGGGAGAAAGTTTTAAAATTAATATCATTAGAAAAGCACGTAAGGTAGATGGTTTTCCTCCAGTAAAAATAACATATAAAAATGCTATAAAACTTTTAATACCTAGCATAGGAATAAAATCTAAAATTTTAAATATTATAATCATATGAAAACCAGATACACTAATGGCGTGAACCACCCCTAAGGTCTTTAAATCTTCTTTATCTTCCAAAGATATATAATCCTCTTCTCCAAATGCAAGAGCCATTAATATGCTTGTATTTTCCTCACCTAATATACTGTTAAATTCTTTATACATTTTATCTTTTATATTATTTATTTTTATAAGTCTGCTTTCACCTATTTTTCTTGAACTGTTTACTTTAATTTCACCTATTACTCCTGCAGAAATATCTATATTTCTTTCAAAATCTCCTTTTATATATACTTTATCTCCTTTTTTTAATTCCTTATTACAACCTAGTAAATTAACATATCTTCCATCTAAAGCTCCTCTTTTGAAAAATCCTCTATCGTATGTTATATCTACAACTAATTCACTATGTTTTTTAGGCAAATTATAAGAAAAATAAAATATATTAAAAAAATATCCTAAAATATAAAATAATACTATTATATTGGAAAATTTTATATCAATAGTAAAGTAAATAAACAAAAAAAAGATTGTAGTAAAGACTACAAAAATAATAACAGTTTCATAGAATATTGTGAAACTAAAACTTCCTAAAAATAAAGCTATGGCATAATAAACTATAGGGTTTCCTACTAATATTTTTTCATTCTTCATTTTATTATCTCCAAATAAATAATAATAGTAAGATTATACCCCTACAGTTATATTTATAAACCATAACTAGTAAATTACTAAGCCACTTTTCTTAAAAACTCCTATTCTGCTTAAGTTGCAAAATTTTGAAATTGCATATTTATTAATAATAATCCATGTACATTTCCTCTATGGCATAAGAAACTTTTTTAAAAGAAAGACTGAATATATAGTGAATGATTAATATTGCCGTAATAAAAACATAGTGTTCTTTACTAAACATAATAAAACTAAACCCTTTCATACTTCCTAATACACTTGTAATAAAAAACATAAATAGTATATTTAAAATAACTAGTATATTAGATACAAGATTCTTAAATATAATTCCATTGTTTATTAAATTTAATGGTGTAAAAACTATTCCAATACCCAAATTAAAAAACAATATAAGACTATTAGGTATATCTATAAACCTACTCACACTATAACTATAAAAAACATATGATATCAAAGCTATACCAATAGATTTCATTAACAAAAAAGAAAGGTTTAGATTATAATCTTTCTCACCATAATACGTTCTAGGCTCTTCTCTATTAAAAATACTCCTTTTATCTTCCATAAGTATTACTATACAGTTGGTAATTACTAAAGGAATATTAATCAAAAACACCTCATATAAAGATAATATTTTACCCTTATTTAAAATTAAAGATAAAATTAAATAAAAAATAAAAATACTAGAACATAAGAAAGTCTCATAGATTAAGGTCTTACAAAATCTAGTTATGAACCTACTCTCAAATATTAATTTAAATATTTTATTTATATTTAAGTCGTCTATGAACACATCACTTATTTTTTTAACAATATTGCTACTATTTTTCCCCATAGAAATACTTATATCTCCCTTACTCATATAAGGCAAATCAATTAATTTATTTCCTATGGCTAAAGTATAATATTTTTTATCTTTATGGCCTTTTACTACTATCTCTTTATGATGTTCATCTAATTTAGAAAATAAAACTTCCTTAGAAACAACATTATTTAATTCTTTTAAAGACATAAAATCAAATTCTACGCCAGAATAAATTTCATTAGTATCACCTATAATACCGATTTCTTTTCCAAATACCTTCGCCACCATTTTATTATCATCTGTAAATACTATAGGATTAACATTTAAATCATTACAGGTATCTTTAAAACTATATGTTTCTATTTTTATAGGGTTTAGAAAACCTATAAGCCCTACAAATACAAGATTGCTTTCTATATTTTCATCCTTAGAAGGTTCATAGTTAAAGTTTCTATAAGCAAAGGCTGTAATTTCCATCCCCTCAATAGCCATATCTAGTGCACTTTCTTTTATTTTGTCTAAATCTTCATTTTTAAGTTCAACTTCTATACCACTTTTTAATATATGGGTTGAATTTTCTAAAATCACATCCAGATTCCCAACTACATTTGCCCTATAATTATTTTCAACCTTATTTACTGTAGTTTTTATACCATTATTTCCTTCTATAGGAACTTTAAATATCCTACTATATTTATTATTTAATTCTTTTTTATCTATATAATTATTAAGTCCAAATTTTATCATTGCTATTTCTTTAGAAGCTCCCTTAAACTCCTCATTTTCTCTTGTATAATCGGAATCGTTACATAGTAAAGAAATATTAATAAGTCTCTCTAAAGTAGCGTAATTAAAATTATTAATATCTTTTTTAGTTATTTCCTGTTGGTCCTTATATATTTTTTGTATTTCAAAACTACCTTTAGATTTAATAAACAACAACTTATCATCCACAAAAATTTTTCTTATAATCATCTCATCTTTACTTAATATACCATATTTATTTAAAAATAAAGTTTGAGTTTTAGCTATATGTTTTATACAAGAAATATTTTTCAAAAAAACTCCATCCGTTCTTTTCTTTTTCATATATATAAATAATATGATAACTAACACTATTATATTTTGTACAGGTAAGGTTACAAAAATTAAAGTAGCTATAATCTCTGTAAGTATCTGTCTTTCTACACCTAAGGTGTATCCAAAAACACCGCATAATAAACTTAAACCTATCCCGGCTAAAGCAAATTTATTCATGACT
This sequence comes from Hathewaya histolytica, assembly GCF_901482605.1. Classification (NCBI taxonomy): domain Bacteria; kingdom Bacillati; phylum Bacillota; class Clostridia; order Eubacteriales; family Clostridiaceae; genus Hathewaya; species Hathewaya histolytica. The sequence goes on from NZ_LR590481.1 coordinate 1,633,916, forward strand.
TTTCTTACTTCATTTATGAAAAACTCTTTATGATTCTCGTGAAGGCTTAATGTTTTCATAAAAGAACCTATTTTAGTATCCATTCCTGTAGAAACTACTATTCCTAATCCGCTACCTTCTTTTATTATAGTCGATTTGAATACCATATTACTCATTTTATCTATACTTAAGTCTCCCTCTAACTTTGCAGGGAACTTCTCCACTAAATAGTCCTTTCCTGTTATAGGCAATTCGTTTACTTTTAATTTATTAACTTCAATTACCCTTATGTCTGCTGGTACATAACTATTCTTGAATAAAAATACTATATCACCTACAACTAGATCTTCTACCCTAATTATTTCTTCTTTTCCTTCTCTTATAACCTTAGCAGTAGCATCATTTAATACCGCTAAAGAATTTAATTTTTTTTCTTCTTCTAAGTCTAAAATTAAAAAAAATAAAAATAAAATACCAACTAAACCAAATGAAATAACAAATATATATCTAAGATTTAAATAATATAAAATTATCATAAGAATAATACTACAAATAAACCATGCTTGAAAAATTTCTTTTAAAAATAATTTAAACATGGAAGTACTATTAGGATTACTTATAATATTTCTACCATAAGCCTCTCGATTTCTTTCTACTTTATCATAATTAAGTCCTAATTCTAAATCTGAATGTAAATCCTCCAATACATTCTTGTATGAAGTTTTATACCAATCTTTCATATAGTCCCCACCCTTTATATAAATATAAAAATTCATAAATATATTAAAATTATGATTATAATTTAATTAAACATCTTTTTATATTATATCATCATATTAAACATTTTAGTTTATTTTAATTTTATTTTTAATTAAAATAAATAAAATATATACCTTTTGCATCGAAATATAAAAAAATTAAATATATACCAAAAAAATAAAAAGTCACATAAATTGTGACTTCCCATTATATTTAAATAATAAGTTTCTATATAATTAAAAAGACGGGTCGGATAGCAAATAAAATATGTATCCTAACCCGTCATTATATGTCATTTTTTGGCGGGAGTATGTGGGAATCGAACCCACCCATCGTGGTCTTAGCACGACAACTCAGTTTTGAAGACTGGCAGGCACACCAGCACCTATCTACTCCCTTAACACAAGCATTAGTATATCATATAGATAGTTATTAATCAATGATTTTTTTGTATTTTTAGATAACTTCTTCATTCTTTTTAGTATGTTTTGTAGATTAAAGTATTATTTAATCTAATCTAAAATAGAACTCTGTCATTTTCTACTCTTTTAGTGATTTTTAGTGAATCCATGTGTTCAAGAAGTGATACCGCAGTTTTTCTATTAGTATTTAGTATCTCCCTACCTTCTGATGTAGATAATTTCCCCTTTTCTTTTATATGCTTAACTATTTTATCCTTACCCCTATCATAGTATTCCTTTAAAAGAATACTATCTAAAGAAAGCTTTATTAAGGCTCCATTATCGACTAACATATCATAAACCATTTTAAATGTTTTCTTATCTTTTTCATCATTCATTATATCTGATATTTTAGGAGGATTAAACTCACCCTTTTTATATTCATATATTATTTTATTTTTTATTGCTTCTTGTTCTTTACTAAGTTTTATATCAAAGTCATATAAGAACAAGAAATTCTCGCTAAACCTTACAGCCTTTTCTTCCTTTAAAATGTTTAAAATCTCGTCATAAGCCTTCTGTTTTAGTTTTATACCAAATATTTTATTTTTAACTTCCTCTTTTCCCATTCCTATCTTTAGTGGATTCTTTAAATGATATGCTTTTAAAATATTAATTATATCTTTTTTTCTACTTTCTATATAATCTTTGTGAATATATATGGGATTATCTACGGAAGTTAGTTTTATAACCTTACCCTGACTTACTAATTCTTCTATATTTCCTTCTATATTTTGTTCATTCTTACCTAAAGCCTTAACAAGTGTAGTTATCTCAGGAAAATCTTTGCTCATTTTTTTAATAGCACTTTCTAATATTCCTTCTGTTTTTCCACTTTCTTTTATTTTTAACTCTTCAATATAGTCTTTATCAAATCTTTTAGTCTTCTTACTCACAGGGTTTATAATAATTCCACCACCAATAGTATACATAGGGGAATAATTTCTTATTACAAATCTATCATTTCTCTGAGATGTTAACTCACTCTCTAATCTTAATTGAACAAATGTACTCTCACCTGGATTTAATTCTTCTCTATCTAAAATTATTACTCTACACAGAATCTCATTAGTACCATGATATAATCTTACCCTTTGTCTATTTAATAGAGGTTTGTCCATCGATTTTAAATAATAAAGCTTACAATCAATGATCATTGAAGATTCCATAAGCCCCTCTCCAGATATAACATCTCCTCTTTTAACCTCACTTAGTTTAACATTTGATAAATTAAGTGCACATCTTTGACCTGCTTCTCCAACTTCTTTACTTTCCCCATGGATTTGTATACTTCTGATTTTAGTTTTTATATTGTTGGGGTAAATTTCTACTGTATCTCCAACTCTTACAGAGCCACTAATTATGGTACCCGTGATTACTGTACCAAAACCACTTACAGAAAATGCTCTATCTACTGGAAGTCTAAAGTGTCCTTCCACATCTTTTTCAGATATTTCCTCCGTTAATTTATCAATATCTCCTATAAGTAAATCAATTCCTTCTTTTGTTTTAGAAGACACTTTATGAATAGGTGAATTTTCTAAAAATGTACCTTTGAAATAACTTCTCAAATCCTCTTCTATCATCTCAATCCATTCACTATCAACCATATCAGTTTTAGTTAAAACTATTATGCCTTTTTTAACATTTAAAAGTTGAAGAATTTCAAAATGTTCTCTTGTTTGGGGCATTACACCCTCATCTGCTGCAATAACCATTAAAACAATATCTACGCCACTTATACCTGCAAGCATATTTTTTACAAATTTTTCATGACCAGGTACATCTATAATTCCTGCTCTTCTTTTAGAGGGTAAATCAAAGTAAGTGAATCCTAAATTAATAGAAATGCCCCTCTCTTTCTCCTCTTTTGAAGTATCTGTATCTTTACCAGTAAGTGCTTTTATTAATGTTGTCTTTCCATGATCTATATGCCCAGCTGTCCCTATAATTATATTTTTCATAAGCACCCTCCTCTAAAATAAAATCCTTATTAAATTGTTTTCTCTAACTCTGTATATGCATCAACAATAGTACTAAAGTCTTTTTCAAATAAAGTTCTAATATCCATTATAACTTCTCCACCATAAACTCTAACGATTATAGGTATTTTATATTCTCTTAAAAACTTTTCTATTTTCTCTGCATTAATTTCCTCAGAATTAGCCTTTATTACATAGGTGCTTATAGTTTCAGTAGGCATAGAACCTCCACCTACCATTGAATAGTCTTCTTCTACTTTAAATTGAATCTTCTTAATTTTATTTGTTAATCTTCTTTTCAATCTCATAGAGTCTTTTTTTAATTTCAACTTATCCGTAAGTAACATATTTAAAGTTGGTATATTTTCTATAGCCTCTTTTTCTTCTTGATAATATTTTATCGTAGCTTCTAAGGCTGCTAATGTCATCTTATCAACTCTTAATGCTCTAGTGATTTGATTTTTCTTCATTTTTTCTATAAATTTTTTCTTTCCTACTACAATACCACATTGTGGTCCACCAAGCATCTTATCCCCACTAAAGGTTACTACATCAACCCCTTTTTTGATGCTTTCTTGAATTGTAGGCTCATATGTAAATCCATATTTACTAAAATCAATTAAAACTCCACTACCAATGTCTTCAACTACAGGTATTTCTTTAGAATCACCTAATTTAACAAGTTCTTCTAGAGGTACTGTCTCGGTAAATCCTAAAATTCTATAATTTGACGTATGAACTTTTAAGAGTACACCTGTATTATCTGTTATATTGTTTTCATAATCATAGATATGAGTCCTATTTGTAGTTCCTACCTCCACTAGTGTAGCTCCACTATAACGCATTACCTCTGGAACCCTAAAAGATCCTCCTATTTCTACTAATTCTCCTCTAGATACAATAGCTTCTTTCTCTTTACATAAAGTATCTAAAACAAGCATTACTGCTGCAGCATTATTATTAACTACTAAAGCAGATTCTGCTCCGGTTATTTGAGTTAACAGTTCCTCTATATGAGAATATCTAGAACCCCTTTTCCCAGTAGAAAGCTCATACTCCAAATTATTGTAATTCTCTGCTACGCTTATTACAGACTCTATTGCCTTCTTACAAAGAATAGACCTGCCAAGATTAGTATGAATAACAGTACCTGTAGCATTTATAACTTTTTTAAGTTTATTACTATTTTTACTTTCTAGTATATCAAGAGTTTTATCTATTATTTCTTCTGTAGTAAAGATTTCTATCTTCTCTTCTAAAATCTCTTTTCTATAAAAATCTATGGAATCCCTTAAAGACTGTACAACAACATTTCTCATAGAGCTTTTTAATGCCTGTTTTATCTTTTCATTTTCTAATAACTCATCAGTTTTAGGTAGACTTCTTAATAATTCCCTATTCATATATATCCCATATTCTCCTTTAATCCACAATAATATATTTATCTTTAAGTTCTGTTACCTCTCCTATAATAGAAGACTTTATGTCTAAGGTATTTAATTCTTTAATTATCTTTTCCCCTTCGTCCATAGAACATGAAACCAATAATCCTCCTGAAGTTTGTGGGTCAAACAATAAATCATCTATCCATGATTGTGATCTTCTTATTTCATATTTTCCCTCTAAATAATTTCTATTACTATATGCTCCCGCTGGAACTAATCCCATTTTAGCATATTCTTCAGCTTCTTCTATGTATGGTAACTTGCTACTATAAATCTTTAGTGTGACATTAGACCCTTCAGCCATCTCATAGCAATGTCCCATTATTCCAAAGCCCGTAATATCAGTACAAGCTGAAATTTCATATTTAGTTATAATTTCTGCAGAGTATTTGTTTAAGGTGCTCATAACCTTTACAGCTTTATTATATGCATCATCTGATGCTAATCCTGCCTTAATTGCTGTGTTAAGTATTCCTGTTCCTAATGGTTTAGTTAAAATTAAGATATCTCCAGGCCTAGAGCCATAATTTTTTAATATTTTATCAGGATGTACAATTCCCATAACTGAAAGACCATACTTGGGCTCATCATCAGAAACTGAATGTCCACCTATTACAACCGCTCCAGATTCCTTAACTTTATCAGCACCACCCTTTAGTATATCACCAAGAATATCTATGTCTAGACAATTAGGAAAACATACTATATTTAAAGCTACAGAGGGTTTGCCTCCCATTGCATAAACATCGCTTAAGGAATTTGCCGCTGCTATTTGTCCAAACATATATGGATCATCTACTACAGGAGTAAAAAAATCTAAAGTCTGAATAGCTGCAAGTTCATCAGTTAGCTTATACACTGCAGCATCATCAGCTGTTTCTATACCAACTAAAAGATTTTCATCCTCCATTTTAGGTAATTTATTTAATATCTTTGAAAGGGTCTCCGGCCCAATTTTAGCTGCTCATCCAGAAGTTTTTGAAAGTTCTGTCAGTCTTTTATTCATAAGTATCACCTCATTTGTTCACTCTTTTATATATAAAAATATAGTTTGAGTATTCAAGCATATTTTATAATAATAATTACTTAATGTCTACCTTATGTATAAATTTGTCTAAAGTTTTATCTCCAATGCCTGATATATTTTTAAGTTCATCTGCAGACTTAAATCCACCTTTTTCTTCTCTATATTGGATAATACTATTAGCTCGTGTCTCACCTATACCAGGTAATGTTTTTAACTCTTCTACGCTTGCCTTATTTATGTTTATTTTTTCACTTTTATCTTTAGCATTAGCCTTATGGCTATTTTCTTTATTTGCTTTATTATCTATCCCCTGTGTTAAAGCAGCTTCTATACTAGGGTCTATATTCTCACCTTTTTTAGGTATGTAAATTAAATCTTCATCCTGTAATCTTTTTGATAAATTCACCTTTATAAGTTCTGCCTCTTGTAAGAATCCACCAGCCATATTCACAATGTCAGAAATCCTACTTTCTGCACTTAAAGTGTATATTCCAGGTTTTTTTACAGCTCCTTTTATATCCACTTTTATTGTACTATCTTCGTCTCCTTTTACTTCCTCACCTTTATGATTTGAAACTTCTTCGCTCCCGTCTTTATGATTATCCTTATTATTTTTATTTTGCTTTATATCCTTAGGGTTTTTAGACTTATATACTGTTTCAGTTTTTTCCATATCATAATCATCAAAAATGTCTTTATATTGATTATTTTTATTATTATTAATGAAATATCCTCCAATAAATAAAATTACACAAATAAGGAGAATACCAATAGAACCAAAAATCTTTTCTTTATTTTTCATAACTACCTCCTATAATTTAATTAGTATATAGTAAAATTATTGCCAATTTCTTAAATTTATATCTTAAATCTCCTCGTAAACTTAACATATTTTTGATATACTAATTAATATATAATTCTTTTAATTAACTGAGGTGACTTTATGAAAAGGTTTCATAAAAATATTTTGTACTTTTTACTTAGTTGTTTTTTATCCTTATCTGTTTTAGGATTAAATTTAACAACAGTCTTAGGTAATCCACTACCTAAGGAACCTACTGTCTCTGCAGACGGTGCTGTAATAATGAATGGGTCAACTGGAGAAATAATCTACGGGAAAAATATAGATGCTAGATACGCTCCAGCATCTACAACAAAAATAATGACTGCCCTTTTGACTTTAGAGAACTGTAAATTAGATGATGAAGTTATTGTAAAGAAAAACTGTGAAAATGTAGATGGTTCTAAAATATACATATTCGAAGGTGAAAAATTCAAGGTAAAAGATTTATTATATGCTCTGCTCTTATCATCTGCAAACGACTGTGCTACAGCCCTTGCAGACCATATAGGTGGAAGTAAAGAAGAATTTGCTAACATAATGAATAAAAGAGCCAAAGAACTTGGCTGTACAAACACTAATTTTGTTAATCCTCATGGGCTTTATGATCCTAAGCATAGAACAACAGCTCGTGATTTAGCTTTAATAATGAAAGAGGTTACAAAGCATAAGGAATATTTAGAGATATCTAAAACTCCTCAGTATAATATACCTCCCACTAATAAATCTAAAAATCCAAGACCTCTATGGAATGGTAATAAACTTATTCATAAAACTGGAAAACAATATTATGAATTTTGTGAAGCTGCAAAAACAGGTTATACTATTGATTCCCTACATTCTTATGTTGTAAGTAGTAAAAAAGAAAATCAACAGTATATTGTATCTTTAATTCATGATAAAGATAAACAATTTTACAAGGATTCTGTCGTTCTATTTAACTATGCCTTTAATAACTTTACAACAAAAAAAATAGTTTCAAAAAATGAACCACTATATAACTATAAAATCAGTGAAAATGAAAATATTTCTTTAGTATCCGATAGAGATGTTTTTTCTTCCATTTTAAATGGCAAAGATGAAAAATTAAACATACCAACTCTCAATTTAGGAGACTTAAACTTAAAAGATAAGGATATTAAAAAAGGTGATTTTATAACAGATTTAAAATTAAATTATGCAGGAAAAGATTATCCTATAAAGCTCGTAAGCAATGAAGATCATACTTCTATAAAATCTGTATTTTCACAATCTAAAAACACTTCATTTTTTAAAAACAAAATACTAAAATATCTTATATACTTTATACTATTCATTATAGCAGTACTAATCATACTAACTATAATATCAAATAGTAAAAGATATAAAAGATCAAGAAGAACTTTAAATAGTTCCTATAAAAAAAATCTTAGAAAAACACGTCGTAGGTAGATTCAAAAAAATTAGCTTAAAGTTAGTAAAACTAAATTTTACTAACTTTAAGCTTTTTTAATAAATCGTTTATGTCTTTTGGTATAGAAGCTTCTAAATTCATTTGATTTCTATTCTTAGGATGAAGAAATTTTAATTTATATGCATGTAATGCTTGTCTTTGAATTAACTCATTTTCTTCTTTTCCATATAAGGCGTCTCCATATATAGGGTGACCTATATGACTTAAATGAACCCTTATTTGATGAGTTCTTCCTGTTTCTAGCTTTAACTTAACCAAAGAAGCATCCTTATACTCTTCAAGAACTTCATAATGAGTTATAGATGTTTGACCTTCCTTCATTACTTCTCTTTTTATAGACTCGAAAGAAGGCTTACCTATAGGCAAGTCAATTTTTCCACTCTTTTCACTTAACTTACCATGCACAATAGCAAGATAAATTTTATCTATATTATTGTTTTCCATATCTTTAGCTAAGTTCATGTGAGAATGTTGATTTTTAGCTATTATTACAAGCCCCGAAGTGTCCATATCTAGTCTGCTTACAAGCCTTACTATACAACCTTCACCATTCACTTTAAAATGATAAAGAACTCCATTTGCCAAAGTACCTTCTTTATGACTTTTAGTTGGATGCACAACCATAAAAGGTTCTTTATCTACTACTATAATATCTTCATCTTCATAAATAATATTAATAGGAATATTCTGAGGAGTTATATTTTGACTTTCTTCTCTATTTAAATCAATCTTTATTTCATCCTCTTTTTTTACTACGTAATTAAGCTTTATAATTTCTTCATTTACCAAGATTCTTTTTTCCATAGCAGCCTTTTTTATAAGTCTACTAGAAAGGCCTACATGGTATTTGAGATAATTTCTAAGCTTTACTTTATCCAGTTCTTCCGTTACTCTTATTTGTAAAAAATTGCTCCTCATTATTTTTTAAAAGTTCCTTTCCAAATTGTTAAAACTATATATATTTCTATGCGTAAGCTATTGCTTCTATCTCTATTAAAGCATCTTTAGGTAATTTAGCTACTTGAACACAAGATCTTGCTGGTGAATTATCACTAAAGAATTTTCCATAAACCTCATTTATATCTGTAAACATATTCATATCTTTTACAAAAATAGTTACTTTTATAATTTTATCTAAAGAGCTATCCTTTTCTTCTAAAATAGATTTAATATTATTTATGGATAACTCTGTAGCTCTTCGTATATCATTAACTTCCATTTCTCCCGTTATTGGATCTATAGGTAGTTGACCTGATGTAAAAATAAATTCATGGAATTTTACCCCTTGTGCATAAGGTCCTATTGCTTTTGGTGCTTTCTCTGTAGAAATAATTTCTTTCATTATAAATTCCCCCTAAGTTAATTATTTATATATTCATGATCATGTCCCAAATACACGACCACATCAAACTCACCTTCTTTTTCTTTTTTAAATTCAACATTAGATATATTAAAATCTTTCATTATTATTTTTGCTGTATCTTCATTTATACCATAAAAAATAATCTTTGTTTTATCTGTACCTGTAATATTTCCTGTGGTTATATTTTTATATCCTTTTTTAGATACATTTTCGCTCATATTTTTAGCTAATCCTACTTTATTAGTTTCGTTTAATATTTTTATATTAAATTTATCTTTAACAATGTGGGTATACCCTGGATTATGTATCATTCCTAGTATTTCTGAACTTGCTTTAGGGTCATAGATAAAATAAGATATCCCTTTAATATATTTACCTTCTCCGCCCAAAGTTTTTACATACATATTTTCTTTGCTTACCCTAGCAAATTTCATAGCATAAGCTAAAATATCTGTAGAGCTCATATTAGTTTCTACATATTCAGGTAAGGTGTTTACTATGCTTGGAATTCTAGGTATTATTGAAGGACTTTTTATCTTTTCAAAAACCTTATTCATAAACTGATGTTGATTTCTAATTCTTCCAATATCTCCATCAACAAATCCTGTACCATCATTGTTTTTTCTCCATCTAAAGAACTCCTCTGCCTTTTTCCCATCTAAGTGAACTGTAGTGCCTTTTTTAAAATCAATATGTAAATCTTGACCTTCGTCATCATACTTCATATTTCTTTCAATCTCCATATCGACTCCACCCATAGCATCTATAAGTGTTCTAAAGCCGGAATAATCTATCTTTCCATAATAGTCTATTTTAAGATCTAAAAGTTCTTCTACTTCACTTACAGCAGTTTTAACTCCACCTATAGCATGGGCTTGATTTATTTTTTTAGGTCGCCCATTAATTTCAATATAAGTATCTCTAGGAATAGATATCATAGCAAGTCTATCATTTTTAATGTTATAATTAATTAAAATCATAGTGTCAGTTCTTTTAGGATCATTTGGATTTTTAGGATCTCCTATGTCTACCCCCATTGCTAAGATATTAACAAAATCCTTATTTTCAGGCATACTTGATTCTAATTTTTCAGCCTTATTATTTAGTTTACTTATATTATATAACGTATATATTCCCATACCTAACAAAAAAATTACTAATAGGAAAATAATTTTTCTAAATACTTTTTTCTTTTTCCTTCTCTTTTTATTCCTAACTGTCTTTTTATTGTTAACATCTTTCTTTTTTACATTTTTTTCTCTCATAGATAACCTCACTAAATATTGCTTAATAAATAATTTCTAGCTTTTATAGTGTTCAGATGTACTAATCCTTTTCTTTTAATAACAAAATTAATTGTATTATCAAAAGATAATATTAGAGCTCTGTCTAAATCTTTTATTGATTCTTCTCTGATACTTTCAACTCCAGGATAATCTCTGCCACATTCAATTAGATCAGCTAGATAGACTATCTTCTCAAGTAAAGACATATTTTCTCTTCCAGTAGTATGATAGGTTATAGCATTTAAAACATCCTCATCTTCTATGCCCATTTCATGCTTTGCTATATACGCACTACAAGTCCCATGCATAATTTGAGGATTTTTTTCTATAACATAATCTATATTGATATTTTCTTCTTTTAAGATAGTAAGAATTTCTTTATTGCTTTTGTACTTGGCTACATCATGGATTAAGGATGCTAACCTAGCTTTTTCTATATTAGCCCCATACCTTCTTGCTAAATCTTCTGCTGATTTTGCTACACCTAAAGTATGTTCATATCTTTCTTTTTTTAAAAATCTTTTAAGATACTGCTGTATTTCGTTTTCTGTCCACATATAACCTCACCGCCTAAAGCCTTACTTGTATAAATTAAAATTAACTATGGTATTGTATACACCTTTGGGCATTAAAAAATCTACTCTGATATTTTCGTTTATTTTATTTCTTATTTCCGTGGATGATATCTCTAAAAGTGGTGTATTAATAAATATTATACTTGTATTATACTTATCTTCTATATGTTTTTTTTGTTCTAGTAATTCTTTTTCATTATACCCCTTTCTTCCAAAGACTACAAGAATGCACTTATTGAATATATCATATGTATTTTTCCAATCTTCTATATTAAATAAGCAATCAGCTCCAACAATAAAATACCATATAGTATTCTTTTCTTTATTATTGAAATATTCTAAGGTCTCATACGTGTATCCCCTATTAGTCTTTTTAATTTCATAATTTGAAACCTTAAAAGCCTTTTCATCCCTTATAGCTATTTTAACCATTTCGTATCTTAAATTAGCTGATGTTATATTACCTAGATTCTTATGAGGAGGATTTCCGGTAGGAACAAAATATATTTCATCCATTTTTAATCTATGTAAAGCTTCATAGGCTATATTTAAATGCCCATTATGTATAGGATCAAAAGTGCCCCCAAAAATACCTTTTTTAAGCATATAGAACTACTCCTTTTCATAATTAGGTAAATAATTAGTAAGTGCTAGGTTATCTAGCACTTACTAATATTATAATTCAATTTTAGGTTTTTTTGTAGACTTTTTATATATAACAACCTTATTACCTATAATTTGTACACCTTCACATTGAAGTTCTTCACATAGTATTTCACTTGCTTCTCTTGCAGTAATTCCACTATTATTTAATACGTTTATTTTAATTAATTCCCTTGCCTCTAAAGCGTCTCTTACTTGGCTTAAAAAGCTATCTTCTATCCCTAATTTACCAACTTGAAAAATAGGATCTATATTATGTGCAAGAGATCTTAAATACGCTCTTTCTTTTGAAGTTATCATCATAGTCCTCCTAATTATAATAAATATTCAAACTCAAAATCATTTACTCTTACGAGGTCACCCTCTTTTATTCCCATTGATTTTAATTCCTCAAAAATACCCTTGTTTTTAAGCACCTTATGGAAATATCTTAAAGAATCAGGATCATTAACATTAACTGCATAAAGAACCCTATCAACAAAGCTTCCTGTAATTTGGTATACACCTTCAACAGAATCATCTATTTCATAAGTAAATTTCTTTTCCTCTTCAATAAACTTATCTTCTTCAGATATCTCCAATTCTGTAACAGGTATTGTAGATAAAACTCTTGCAGCCTCTTTCATTAATTCTTCTACTCCTTCACCTGTTGCTCCAGAAATTTTGAATACTCTGTTATATCCTAAATTTTTTATCTCTTTCTCAAAACTCTCAAATAATTCCTCATCATAAAGCATATCAGACTTATTCGCAGCTATTATCTGAGGTCTATCCCATAACTTCACACTATACTTCTTTAATTCATCATTTATTTTTTTAACATCTTCTACTGGATCTCTACCCTCTATTCCTGAAATATCAACCACATGTACTAAAAGTCTTGTTCTCTCTACATGTTTCAGAAAGTCAATTCCAAGTCCGATACCTTCAGCCGCTCCTTCAATTAATCCAGGAATATCAGCAATAACAAAGCTTTCTATACCTTTAAGTGCTACAACTCCTAAATTAGGTTTTAAGGTCGTAAAATGATAGTTTGCTATTTTAGGTCTAGCTTTAGAAACTACAGACAGTAAAGTAGACTTACCTACATTAGGAAATCCTATTAAGCCCACATCGGCAAGTAATTTAAGTTCTAACTTAATATATCTTTCTTCCCCTGGCATGCCTGGTTCAGCAAATTGCGGTGCTTGTCTTGTAGGTGTTGCAAATTTTGCATTTCCCTTTCCACCTTTTCCACCTTTAGCTACTATGCAAGTATCTCCATGATTTGAAAGGTCTTTCATTACTTTGTTTGAATCATACTCTATTACAACAGTTCCCATTGGAACTTTAACATATAAATCTTCTCCATCTTTTCCGTAACATTTAGAACCTGCTCCATTGTCCCCTTTTTCAGCCAAATACTTTTTTTTATAAGTAAAATCCATTAGTGTAGTCATATTTTTATCGGCTACCAAAATTACATTTCCACCTTTTCCTCCATCACCACCAGCAGGACCACCTAAATCTACATATTTTTCTCTTCTAAAGGCAATGGCACCATCGCCTCCATCACCTGATTTAACAAAAATCCTCGCAGTATCTATAAACATTTTTTCACCTTACCTTACTTATTTTTAAAAATTAATTGGTAAATCATCTTTCTTTTTTAGTTATTTCATAAACTATATTATATATTGACTCAAGAAAAGGTTATGTGAGTTTCATAGTCCCTAAAACTAGATACACAAATAAATTACCTTTCCTATCTTAATGTATAAATATAAAAATTTGTGCTATCTTCTTTTAATATATCCATAATTATGTTTTTTAAAACTATATACTTATTTTAAAAGTTGTATTTAAAATGAACATTATAAAACTGCTCTATTCCCATATCAAGGTGTATTTTTGTGTGAAGCATTTTTATTTTCTAAAAAAAGTTCCAACGCAAATTGAAAATAGCCATCTCACGAGTGCCTTAAATCCAAAATATATCCATTTAAAAATCTAATTCACCTATAAACACTCCTATAATTTAATTTTAAAAAAGCACCCTATAATTGGGTGCTTTATTAACATATATTACTCAGCTATTTCTAATTCAACTTCAACTGGGTAAACGCTTGCTTTTTTCTTGTTTTTACCAACTCTTTCGAATTTTAAAACGCCGTCTACTTTAGCATATAAAGTATCGTCGCCACCTTTTCCAACATTCAGACCTGGATGAATCTTTGTTCCTCTTTGTCTTACAAGAATGTTACCTGCAAGAACAAATTGACCATCAGCACGTTTAGCACCTAATCTTTTAGATTCACTGTCTCTTCCGTTCTTAGAGCTACCTACCCCTTTTTTATGAGCAAATAACTGAAGGTTCATTAATAACATGACGTTACACCTCCTCTTCAACTACCTTAATATACTTTCCGTATTCATTTTCCACAGTCTTTATTCCTAAAAGCATTGTCTCCAATAGAATTTGACACTTTTCAATTTGGTCACAAGATACATGGCTTAAATCTAAGCTCAAAAGACCATCACCTGTATTAATTAAAGGCTCTATGTACAATATATCTGTAATTCCATTTGCTATACTTAAGGATATAGCAGATACAGCACTACAAACAATATCATAACCTGGATCCTTATATCCTGCATGGCCTGAAATTTTAAATGAAAAAATCTTATTATGCTTTCTTTTAAAGTTTGCAGTAATCATTATTAAGCTTCAATTTTCTCAATTTGAAGTTTAGTATATTGTTGTCTGTGGCCTTTTTTCTTTCTGTAGTCTTTTTTAGGTTTGTATCTGAATACTATAACCTTTTTAGCTTTTCCTTGCTCTAACACTTTAGCAACAACTTTAGCTCCTTCAACTACAGGCTTACCTACAACTAAACCTTCTTCTTTACCTACTGCTAAAACTTCATTTAATTCAACAGTAGCTTCAACTTCAGCATTCAATTTTTCAACGTATAAAACGTCTCCTTCTTGAACTCTGTATTGCTTACCACCAGTTGCAATTATTGCGTACATCGAAAGCACCTCCTCTATCCAATCTCGCCACTTAGGTACGTTAATATTAACGTTTAAAAAAACCATTGTGTGCGGCCTACAAAAGCCATTTTATCATATATATATTTTTTTGTAAAGATAATTTATTACTAAAATTTCATCCCACTCATAGATTTTTTTTCTTCATTTAAATAGATTCTTTTAATATTTATATCATGAAATTCTTCTTTAAAATCTATATAAATATTTGCTTTTTTACAATTTAGATAACTACTTATGTAATCCTTTAAATTTGTAAATTCTAATTCATAATATGATGGTACTTCTATATAAATATAATCTTCTTCAGATATTATATAAAGACTTTTTAATTTATTTCTTATATAAAATAACAAATAATTAAAGTCTAGCTTTTCATATCTAATAAGCTTACCACTATAATCACTTATTAGATATTCATAAGCCGATTTACCCCTTCTCTCTCTTACTATCTGAACTAGTCCAAGTTCAGTAAAATCATATATATTAACCTTATTTCTATCATTTTTGAATCCATGCTTAAGTATTTTTATAATTTTTTCTTTTTCTTTCTCACTCTTAGTATTCACAAAATCTACTATTATAATGCCACTTATATTTCGCTTTATTATTTCTTTTGGTATTATTTCAGCACTTTCATAGTTTATATTGTTTTTGCCTACTATAGCACCATTAAAGCCTTCTCTTCCAGAATTTACATCTATCAAAGTCATAGCTTCTGTTCTATCAATTACTATGTTTCCTTCACTTTTAGTTAGAACTTTATTATCAATTAATTCTAAAATCTTATCTTCTATTGAAAACTTATTAAAAAGACACTCATCCTCAATATAACTCAAACTTAAATTTTGTTTATACTCATCCTTTAAATCTAATTTATATTCCTGAAAAAAGCTTTGAATTTCTTTATCATTTAATATAATCTCATTTTTCTCTTCAAAATTTAATATAGATAATAGTTCCTTTAGAATACCGTGACTTTTATATAGTAAACACTTCCTATTTGAATATTCACCTTTTTTTGCTATACTAATTAATTTTTCTTTTAAAGCTCCATACTCTTTTAAAAGTTCATTTTCTCTTAATATTTCTGCCTTACTTCTATACACTATATCCATATTTTGAGGTTTTATAAGGGACTTTGTTTTCTTCTTAAAATTTATATCTCTTATCTTACTTGAATAAAAAATTTTTCCCGTACCTAATGTCAAAACTATAGCATCTCCACCTAATGAATACTTAGATGTAACCTTTGCGCATTTTTCATTTAATTCTTCCTTAAGTATTTCTACTATAATATAGTCACCTATTTTTAGATTTTTATGAGACTTTTTAAATGGAAGTATACAATTTCTATCTTTGCCTATATTAACAAAATAAGATTCTATTCCCGGAACCATACTTTCTATAACACCAAGATAAATCTCACCCACTTTAGGATTGCCATCATCTTTTTCTATCATAAAAAGAGATAGTTCTCCACCTTGGTCTACCATAGAAACTCTTAGGTATTGTAAATTTTTTTCTATAAATATCTTTTTCATATTATCACTTACTTTTCTTCTTTATAAAATTGTGAAAGAGGTATGTATTTATTTTCTTTCATAGCAAAAGTTTCTTCTCTTCTAATATCTATAAATTTACCCTTATCTATAGATTTACAATGTTCGGTTATAAATTTTCCTAAAATTTGTGGAGATAAATTCTCTCTCGAACCACAACTTACCAAAATCTTTAACATTAATTCTTTTTCTTCTTCATAGAATTTAATATCCTTTAGCATAGGCTTTAGATCTACAAGTCTTTCTCCACTTTTTCCCTTTTTAATGACTTCCCACTTTTCCATTTCAAGTAATTGCCTAAACTCTTCTTCAATTATATTTTTATGTAATAGTTGAAACCTTACAACATACACCGCAGCTTCTACAGTGGCCATAGATTGCGGTACCTTTCTATCCCCTAAGTTTATAGCCTCTAAAAATTTTACTCCAATTGGTGCATTTTTATTTAACTTTTCTATTATAATTTGTTCATTTTCTTCACTTAAAAGATTAAGATCTAAATAATCGCCATGAGAATATACTCCAACTGCCAAAGGTTGTGCTAATGATAGGTTCATGCGAGGGTTAAATCCCTTAGAAAACTGTACATCTATTCCAGCTCTTCTTATAGTTCTTTGTATAGTTCTCATTAAATCTAAATGGGATATAAACTTTATTTCGCTATTTTTTGTGAATTTTATCAAGTAACGCACCTTCAAAGCACTTCCCTTCTTTAAAGTTTTTGTTTATACCGCAATTTGAACATATTTCCCTACAATCCGGTGTAACGTTTACATTTTTAGCATTTTCATTCTCCCTAATTAAAAAATCTTTAGTTACCCCTACATCTATAAAGTCCCAGGGTAAAATCTCATCATATGAACGTTCTCTATATGCATAGAACTCTGGGTCTACCCCGCATTCTTTAAAGGATTCTTCCCAAATACTAAAATCAAAATATTCATTCCACCCATCAAATTTGGCACCTTTTTCATAAGCCTTTATAATAACATCGCAAATTCTTCTATCTCCTCTTGCAACTACAGCCTCCATAAAACTTACCGGAGAGTCATGCCAATTGTAAGAGATCGCACGACTTTTGATATTGCTTTTTAAAGAAGTAATTTTCTCTTTTACATCTTCCATCTTATCTTGAGCTGCCCATTGAAATGGTGTAAAAGGCTTTGGAACAAAAATCGAAGTACTTAAGGTCACTCTTAAACCTTTTTTTCTTTCTCCTTTAGGAACATTGAAATATTGTTCGACAACTTTTTCTCCAAGTTTTGCAATACCAACAACATCATCCATAGTCTCATAAGGTAATCCTATCATAAAGTACAGTTTCACTGTAGCCCATCCAGATCTAAATGCTACACTGACTGAATTTATTAAATCCTCCTCTGTAACTCCTTTATTTATTATGTCTCTCATCCTCTGAGTCCCTGCTTCAGGTGCTAAAGTAAGTCCTGTTTTCCTTACCTTTTGTATTTCATTTAATATATCTACAAATGATGAATCTATTCTTATGGATGGAAGCGATACTCCCACCTTTTTTTCACCATACTTTTCTACTAACTCTTTTATTAAATTTTCTATATTAGAATAATCACATATACTTAATGAAATTAAAGAAACTTCATCATATCCTGTATTCTTAATAAGAATTTCAGCTTGTTCTAGGAGTTTCTCCTTAGACTTTTCCCTAACAGGCCTATATATCATTCCTGCTTGACAAAATCTACATCCTCTAGTACATCCTCTGAAGGTTTCAATAGTTATTCTATCATGAACAATTTCTGTATAAGGTACAATAAGTTTATCTGGAAATTCTACTTCAGAAAAATTTGTAATAATTCTCTTCTTAACAACCTGTGGAACCTCATCACTTTTAGGCTTAAATTCTTTTATAGTTCCATCTTCCTTATAAGTAACCTCATAAAGACTTGGAACATAAATACCTTGAATTTTTGAAAGTTCTCTTAAAAACCACTTTTTACTTTTTTTCTCTTTTTTATAAACTTTAAAAATATCTAAAACATCATTTAATTCCTCTTCCCCTTCTCCTAAAGCAAAAAAATCTGCTATAGCATAGAGAGGCTCAGGGTTATATGCACAAGGTCCTCCAAAAAATATTATAGGATCGTTTTCATCTCTCTCTTCAGATTTTAGAGGAATATCTGCCATATTTAACATATTTAATACATTAGTATAGCTCATTTCATATTGAAGGGTAAAAGCCATGATATCAAATTGCTTTAAAGAATCTTTTGTTTCTAAAGTAAATAATGGTATATTATTTTTTCTAAGTTCTAACTCCATATCCGGCCAAGGAGCATAACATCTTTCACAATAAGTGTCTTCTCTTTGATTTAATGTATAATAAAGTATTTTACTACCCAAGTGTGACATACCAACTTCATAAACATCTGGAAAACAAAAAGCAAATCTAATATCTATATTTTCTTTATCTTTAACTACGGAATTAAACTCTCCACCAGTATATCTAGCAGGTTTCTCTACCTTATATAAAATGTGGTCAGAAATTTTGTTCATCAAGATTCCTCCTTATGTTCTTTTACATCTTATAATTCTATCACATTATATAATTTTAAAAAACTGTTATTTAGTTTAAACAATTAATTCTCCATATTGATATAATCCTCTAAAGTTATATTACCATAAATTTTCAAAGCCTCTACTACTTCATCCTCATAAATAGTACCAATTAACCTTAATTCTTCATCTAAAACTAAAAACATATTATATTTATTTTTATCTATAAGACCTAGGGCTTTAATCAAATCTTTCTTGTAAAATATAGAAATACTCCTGTTTTGTAAATATCCATTTTTGAAAAACTTCACTCTTTTTTTTATAATATCCCCCATAATTATATATGCCACCCTTTCCTTTTCCTTTATAGAAGTCCTTATTATAAGTAGAGAAATTAACCCTAGATTTATGCTATTTACCCCTTTAAAGAAACATATAAAGTATAAAATACACATTAGACTCCCCAAAAAAATACTTATATTTAAAGTTATAGTATTTGCTATTTTGTATATAGTCTTCATACTTAATATACTTCTAAGCACTCTAGCTCCATCTAGAGGAAATGCCGGTATTAAATTGAATATACCCAAAACTAGATTGCTTATATAAAAACTATAATATATTTCTACTTTAAATTTAAAATATAATATATAAAATATTATAGATAGAATTATATTAATTAAAGGTCCTGATATAGAAATTATTAAATCTTCTAATGGTTCAGCGTCATCTATATCTTTAAGATTAAGTACAGCCCCAAAAGGTAATATTTTTATATCATATGCAGAAAAATTAAGCATCCTAGCAACTACATAGTGGGTAAATTCGTGAATCAAAACAAAAATGAGAGAAAATAGTATCTCTCGTTTAAATCCAATTATTGAAAGTATGCAAAAATATATAAAAAAAGCTTTTGTAAATTTTATCAAATCTACCTCCACTATATATTGTTAATTTCATATTTAAGGTTCTATACTAAAAAAATCTAGTCTTTCTTTTATATCAAGTTCTTTTATCTTATCTATCTCTCTATTAATACAATCTCCTACTAATTCATAATCTAAACTTCTTACACCATTTAAAAAATCATTCACTCCATACTCCTTCTGTATTTCCTTCTTAATAGTTTTATATATCTTTTCACTATTAGGTGTCACATTTAATTTAAATGATATACTTATGATCAAAAGGCAGAACGTACCAAAAAGATGTCTTATTAGGATTTTTTGCATATACGCCTTGCTAAATCTTCTAACTTTCTTATTTCTATATAACTCATAATCATAATATCTTTTATTATTTATACTAATATCATTATTAATAAAATTTTTTTTAGATATACATTTACCTTTTTTTATATTTTTATAATATCTTTCATAACAAGAATTATAACTCCCCAAGATTATCCCCCCAAAATATTTCTCTATCTATTATATTTAACTTGCTTTTCATATATGATAGATAGTAAACTCATATATCTTTAAATAAAAAAAGTCATAGCTAAATCGTAAAAATTATTTAACCATGGCTTTATAATAATATATAATGCTAAAAATATTTTATTAAAAGTTTATTTTCTTTTTTCTCATACCTACATTTAAAACTAATGCTAAAGATATATAATTGGTTAGTAAAGAACTACCACCATAACTTACCAATGGTAAAGTTATACCAGTAACTGGCATTATGCCTATATTCATACCTAAATTTTCTATTATTGCAAACATGAAATAGGAAACTATGCCAACGCATATCATTGATCCAAAAATATCTTTAGATGTAATTGAAATTTTTATTATTCTATAAAATAATACTCCATATAGACCTAATAAAACTAACATTCCAATAAAACCCCATTGTTCCCCAATAACAGCACTTATTGAATCTGTATGTGCTTCCGGTACAAACTTTAGTTGTTTACCCTTTAAAAATCCGGTCCCTAATACCTGACCCGACCCTATAGCTGTTTGAGATTGTATAATTTGGTGACCATATGTGCTTTCATATTTTTCTGGGTTAATAAAAGAAGAAAGTCTACCCTTCCAGTAGTTAGGCATTAGAGAAGAATTCCATACCATGGTAATCAATAAAACTAAGCTTATAAGTCCTCCTAATATAACTTTTGAATTAAGCCCTGCTGCATAAAATATACCAAGTACTATAAAAAAGCATACCATGGTCATCCCCATATCTGGCTGAACCACTATTAGAATCATTGGAATGAGAGCATATCCGGTCAATATAAAAAAGTTTTTTATATCATTTATCTCTCCATCCATCTCATCTAATTTTTTAGCTAACATTAGAGTTAAAGCTAGTTTTGCAACTTCTGCTGATTGTATATTAATAGGCCCTAACTTAATCCATCCCCTTGCTCCATTTACTACAGACCCTAAAACATAGTTATTTAGTATTAATAAAATTATAGATCCCCAATAAAAAATAGGTATATAGTTATTTAAAACCCTATAATCAAAGTGTAAAATTATATATGTAATTATTAATGATAATATAAGCCATATTAGCTGTTTTTTTGCATTTAATGTTCCTACTATACTATATATACTTATAACTCCATATAGAACTATTAAAATACTAGTTATAAGCATAGTATAATCTAGTTCTTTCCAAAGTCTCGAGTTCATCTTTAGCCTCTCAAACATATTAATTTCCCCTCCAATTTTTTTTACAAATAGATTATAACATAAATTTTTATCTTATATAAAAAAGACTGTGAAGTTCATTTAAAATTAATGAATTCACAGTCTAACTATTATTCTTTAATACTCTTTATCGGTATACTAGCAATTAAGGCTGGTGAACTTCCTTCTATTTCTTCCGTTCTTGTGACTTTTACATCCAACTCTTGAGTATCTATTTCCACATATTTAGTAATAACCTCTAATAAGTCTACTTTAATTCTTTCTAAAAGTTCTGGTGAAACGTTAGCCCTATCATGAATTAATATAAGTTTTAATCTATTAGAAGCTGAATCCTTAGTAGAAGTCTTCCCTGTAAAAAATTTCAGCAAATCCATTTATTACCTCCTATTTTCCTTTAAACAATTTTTTTATAGCTGCCCAAAAACCTGAATGAGGTTCTTGCCCAAATTCTTGGAAAGGAACATCTTCCCCGATTATTCTTCTAGCTATATTGTTAAATGCAATTCCAGCATTAGCACTAGAATCTAAAACAATAGGTTCTCCCTTATTAGTAGAAATGGCAACAGATTTATCTTCTGGAACTACGCCTATAAGTTTAATAGCAAGGCATTCAATTATATCATCTACACCTAACATATCACCATTTTTAGTCATCTCGTAATTTAATCTATTTACTATAATAGAATTATTAGAAATACCTTTAGAATCTAATTTCCCAATAACCCTATCTGCATCCCTAACAGATGTTATTTCAGGGTTTACTACTACAATAGCTCTGTTAGCACCTGCTACGGCATTTTCAAACCCTTGTTCAATACCTGCAGGACAGTCCATAATTACATAATCAAAATCTTGTTTAAGTTCATTAGTTATTTTAAGCATATCATCTGCTTTTATATCATCTTTATCTCTGCATTGCGCTGTAGGAAGAAGATATAAACCTTCGAACCTCTTGTCCTTTATTAAAGCTTTTCTTAAAGCACATCTTTCTTCAATCACATCTAAAATGGTAAATACTATTCTATTTTCAAGACCCATTAAAACGTCTAAGTTTCTAAGTCCAGTATCTCCATCTATAACTACTACTTTTTTCCCTAGAGACGCTAATGCAGTACCTATATTAGCAGTAGTTGTAGTTTTTCCTACTCCACCTTTTCCGGATGTAATAACTATTACTTCACCCATTAAACTTCCCTCCAACTCTAAAAATATTTGTTAGGTAAATAAGGTTCTACAATTATATATTTTTGTCTTATTTTAGCTATTTCTGGATAAGAAGGTTTTACACCATCTTCCGGTGCCCTCGTCACTATATTTGCAATCTGAATTATTTGTGGTTGTAACTTTAAAGCTGCAATAAAAGCTTTTAAATTGCCACTTGTTCCTGCATGTGCCTGCCCTCTTAATGATCCTAATACAACAATATTGCCTTCTGCATATATTTCAGCGCCTGGGTTCACATCACCTATAATGACTATATTTCCAGGATAATTTATAATCTGACCACTTCTAATAGCTCCTGTGATAAATTTTGTTCTTCCTTCTATAACTCCATTAAAAACCTTATTTTCTTCTTCTTCAGTATCTTCAAAAACACAATCCTTTACTAAGAACTCATCAAACAATATGTCTTTTAGCTTTCTCAAATCTTTTTCATTTATGTATTTCAGTTCTGTAGTAATTTTCAAAGTGCTTCCTTTATAAAATCTCTTTGATTTCGAAAGCTTTTCAATAAGCATATCTGACATTTCACTAAAGTCATTAAAAGCATTCATATTTATAATAATATTTAAACCTTCACGATTGCCTTTTAATACAATTCCATTATTTTTCATAAAAGCCCTCCAAAACAACCACATAAATATATTTCAACAAAAAAAATTAAAATCCTTCTTATATAGCTAATAAAATAAATAAAATAGCACTGTACACTGTACAGTGCTATTTCTATCCTTAGTTTTGACTATTTTTTATTATCTTTTTAACTTTTCTTCCTTTTTTGTGTTGTTTTTATTTTCTTTATTCTCTCTCTTAGGCTCATCTTTCTTTAATCCTAAAATATCAGGATACTCAAATTTATAGTTTGGCTTTTGCTTTAATATCTCATTCTTAAAATATCCCTCATATACAGCTTTTGCTACTTCCGCTGCGTATGCTCCATGTCCTCCGTCAAAGAGGACTACTGCTACTGCTATTTCTGGCTCATCAAAAGGTGCAAAACCTACATAGTTACCATAAGAAGTTCTTCCTACTTCATTTTGAGTATTACTAAAAGTAGAGGAACCAGTCTTACCACCATTATTAATTGGGAAGTTTTTAAATACATTAGCAGCTGTACCACCTTCTGAAGTAACTTCTTGCATTCCCTTTTTTACAGAAGCAACAGTAGCAGGACTTATATTAGTCTTTTCTACTATTTCCGGCTTATTAGAATAATCTTTTATAACCTTACCATCAGGATCAGTTATTTTGTTCACTAGGTGAACCTTATATCTATTACCACCATTCACAAGTGTTGCTACATAATTGGCAAGTTGTACTGGGGTAAATTGATTTAATCCTTGTCCTATAGATGCATTGTAAAGATTAGTACCACTTTTTATTTCTCCAGCAGCATCATTTATAGAAGATTGAATAGCATTTACCATACCATCTATATCTTTCTCCGTATATCTCTTTGAATTTAAATCCTTTGAAAACTTAATTAAATCTTTTAAAAGTTTTTTTATCTCTACTTGCGCATTCTTCATATTTTTATTATTATTAATCATTTGTAACTTTATCTTATCACTAAGTTTCTTTTTTATCTCATTAACATTAGAATCGTCCTTAGAATTTGGAACAATATTTATTCCCTTATAATTTATACCCCAAATAGAAGCCGTTCCCTTATTTAGAAAATCATATAAATTATACATATACAAAACAGATAAGGTCTTTCTACCACTTTCAAAATTATATACCTGTCCAAAGTTCTCATCTAATTCAATTCCAGTTGAATATACAGGATTTTTATCTGGATCAGCCCCTAATCCAAATTGCCAAGCATATTTTGCAATCATGTTTAAACCTTGTTTTGTTTCTACGCCGCCTTTACTAAAAAGTCTATCCCCAATTTCATACATATAATAGTTATTAGAATCTCTTAAGGCTTCAATCAAGTTTTGATTTCCATGACTTCCTTTATACAAGTTATATTTCCAACTGGCACCTTTATACTGCCTATATCTTTTATTATATGGACCAGCATCATATATCCTTGTACCTTCTGTAATAACATTTTCCTCAAGTCCTGCAACAGCCGTAACTGGTTTAAAAATAGAACCAGGTGGTATTAATGATTTTGTACCATAATTATAAAATGGTTTTGGATATATATCATATATATCCTCTCTTATGGTTTTGTTTCCTTCTATTCCTTTAGCTAATGGGAACATTTCATCTAATATAAAATCTTCTTTTTGTTTTGGATTCATGGAAGAGATATTTTTTCCATTAATTGTACTTAGACTAAGTAACCCTCTCTCTTTTATGTAATTTCTACCAAAACTTTCTAAATCAGGACTAAAGAATTTTTTGTATTCCTCTGGAGAAAGTTTTCCTGGAGTTGTAAATAAATTTGGATCATATCCAGGCCTGCTTACAAGGGCTATGAGTTCCCCATTTTTAACATTTATAACTGCAGCAGCGCCTCTAGTTGCATTCCCCTTATCAACATCGTCCTTTTCTCCACTAGGTTTCCTATCTTTAAGCTGTTGTAATCTTTTTAGTTGATCGTCAAGGGCTTTTTCAGCTATTTTCTGAACATCTTTATCTATGGATAAGTGTATATTATTTCCGGGATAAGGAGTCTGTTCTCCTAAACTTTTTACCTTTCTTCCATACTTATTTGTCTCTATACTTTCTTCACCTTTAGTTCCTCTTAAAAGTTCTTCATACTTTTCCTCTATACCAGCTGCTCCAATATAATCAGAACTTGCATCATAGCCCTTTTCTGCATATTTATTTTCTTCATCCGAATTTATCTTTCTTATGTATCCCAGAATAGAAGATGCAAGATCTTTATTAGGATATTCCCTAATTGGTTGCTTTAATATGGATACCCCTGGCAATTCTGATTGTAACTGTTCAAAAATATAAGCAGTTTCCTCTTTTAAGTCATTAGCAATTATAACTGGCTTATATCCCGAAAAACTTTGCATTTTTATTTTGTCCTTTATAAGAACAAAATCTCTAATAGTCTTCAAGTCACTCTTTTGCTTTAGATACTGAGTCTTAACTTCTCGTGATAAGCCTTTCCATTCCTTCTCTAATTCCTTATTAATTTTTTCTCTATTTACATCAGATTTGCTAGAAAAACTATTCATCTTTTCATTAAAATAATCTTCTTTTACAAGATCATATATTTCATATCTTTTTTTTACTAAAATATCAAAAACTTCTTCTGCGGTGTATTTTTTAAGCTCATTATCTATTAACTTTTTTTGGTCTTCTTTTAAATCAGCAAGTTTTTTATCTCCAAAATGTTTTCTTAGAATTTCTTCATCAATACCCCTATCTTTTTTAAATCTGGTTTCATTCCATTCTATAGCGCTTTGATTAGATGTATTGAATTCAAATCTATAAGGATCTATTTTAAGAGGAAAATCATCTTCAAGCCCAGCCCCATTCTCCTTTAATATTTTAATTACTTTCTTCATTGTAGGATAAAAATTCTTCTTACTTTCCTCTGTTTCAGTAAATATAAGCATAGAACTTTGCCTACTTGTAGCTAATATGTTGCCATTTCTATCTTTAATTTCTCCACGTGGCGCAGACTTAAGTACCATTTTATGTGTATTAAAGTTGGCTTTTTCATTATAAAAATCACCCTTTACTATTTGAAGATAAAAAAGCCTTGAAATCAGAGTAACATATATAAATGCCAAGCATATTAAAAAACCATTAAACCTATTAAAAGCTCTTTTTTTCTTTTTCATTTATACCACCCTTAAAATTTCCAATAATTTTTCATAAAAGACTTTTCTGAAAGCTTAAATAAAAATTGGTACATAAATATAGCTACTACAAAATTATACAAACTTATGTAAAAAGCAGACTTAAGTGTAATAGTTTGTTTTATAAAAAATGTTATAGCAATAAGTATAATTCCTTTTAATAAGCTTAATCCAAAATTGAATATAACTGGCATCAAAAACTTTTCTTTAAAAATAGCCCTTCCTATTTGAGTTGCTATTATACAAACAATTAAATTTGAAAGTGCATTTACCCCAAGTGTTCCATTAAAATAAATATCCTGAAGCAATCCTGTAGTAACTCCTATTATTATAGAATGCTCCATATCATTTAATATAGAATAGGATATGGCAAATACTAAAAGAAGACTTGGAAAATATCCTTTAATCGCTATAAAAGGCATTAATGTATTATCCAACATTAAACATACCACTACACATAATGCTATTGTAAAAAATTTTTTCATAGTGATTTCTCCTTAATATTTCACTTCTTCTATTTCTCTTTGTTCCCTGGAAACAACTATAAATAGTTCCTCTAGTTTATTCAGCTTTACAGAAGGATTCACTATGCCATATTTAACAAATTGCCCTTTATCCTCTTCCACCTTAGTAACCTTGCCAATGGAAATGCCCTTTGGATAAATTCCACCTAAACCTGATGTTATTATATTATCCCCTTCTTTTATGTCAGCTTCTAAATTAGACATTTCTATCTTAGCCATTGGATTGTTACCTTGATCCTTCCATCCCTTTACTATTCCATTATTATCTTTAGAACGTTGATTAAATGCAGCTATAGATACGTTTTCGTTTCCTATTGTTTGCACGATAGCCCAATTAGTTCCAACTGAAGTCACTTGTCCCACTAGTCCTTCGTGGGTTATCGCAACCATTCTTTTTTTTATTCCACTATCAGAACCCTTATTAATTATATACCCTTCTAAATAACTATTTCCAACTACCCCCGTTATATCGCATCCGATATAATCATAGTCATTTTTCTCTTTATAATTTAACATTTTTCTTAATCTTTCATTCTGACTTTTTAAATTATCATATTCAATAAGTTTAGCCTTTAATTTATTATTTTCTTCCAATAGCATTTCATTTTCTTTTTTTACACTTCCAAAATTAAAAACAAAATTAACTGTGCCTTTTATCTTTGAATTTATTTTATATAAACCTCTTTGGATCGGATTTAAAATAACGCCCACACCATTACCAACCATATTTATATTATCCCTTTTACCTGTATATGCTATAAGAACTAAAAACCCCACACACAATATAAGTATTATTATAATTAGCCTATTCTTTTTAAGAAACTTCATTTTTATCTTCTTTTCTTATCTAGTATACCTATATTATCTAAGGCTTTCCCGGCACCTATGACAACACAGTCTAACGGTGATTCTGCTATACTTACAGGCATAAGTGTCTCATAGTGTATTAATTTATCCAATCCCTTTAATAATGCACCACCACCTGTTAAGGTTATTCCCTTGTCCATAATATCTGATGCTAATTCTGGCGGCGTCTTTTCTAGCGTAACTTTTATTGCTTCTAATATGGATTCTATTGGTTCTCTTAAGGCTTCTTTTACATTTTCCTCTGTAATCTCTATATCCTTAGGAAGACCCGTAACTAAATCTCTTCCTTTTACAACCATACTTTTTATCTCTTCCTCAGAATCAGCTTCTTTAAATACTGTCCCTAAATTAATTTTAATCTGTTCTGCAGTTCTCTCACCTATAGCTAAACTGTAATTTTTCTTTATGTAAGCTATTATTGAATTATCAAGTTCATCCCCTGCAATTCTTAAGGATTGACTTGTAACAATTCCACCTAAAGACAGTATAGCAACTTCCGTAGTTCCTCCACCAATATCTACAACCATACTTCCTGTTGGTTCATTAACTGGCAGTCCAGCTCCTATAGCCGCTGCTCTAGGTTCTTCCAGTAAGTGAACTTCCCTAGCTCCTGCATTTTTAGTAGCACTTTCAATAGCCCTCTTTTCAACTGCCGTAACACCTGAAGGATAAGAAACTACTATTCTTGGACTTGCAAATGCTGATTTTGTACACAGCTTTTTTATAAAATAGCTAAGCATTTTTTCTGTAACGTCAAAGTCTGCAATTACACCATCTTTCATAGGACGTATAGCAACAATGTTTCCTGGTGTTCTACCTATCATTTCCTTTGCTTCATTCCCTACAGCTAAAACCTTATTAGTATCTAAATTTATTGCAACCACGGAAGGTTCTCTT
This sequence comes from Hathewaya histolytica, assembly GCF_901482605.1. NCBI lineage: Bacteria > Bacillati > Bacillota > Clostridia > Eubacteriales > Clostridiaceae > Hathewaya > Hathewaya histolytica. Next base: position 1,662,822 of record NZ_LR590481.1, read on the forward strand.
AAAACTATTCCCTTACCCTTAACATATATTAAAGTATTAGCAGTACCTAAATCTATTCCCATATCTCTTGAAATCCCAAATAATCCCATTAACTTTCTCCTTTCGTTTTACAATATTCCTTTTTCTTTTAAACTTATATAAGTTCCATTTCCAATAATTATATGATCAAGTAAATCTACGCCTAAAATCCGTCCACTATCTTGTATCCTATTTGTAACATTAAGATCTTCTCTACTAGGTGTAGGATCTCCAGAAGGATGGTTATGAAAGATTACAATAGAAGTTGAATTTTTAATAATCGCCTCCTTGTATATCTCCCTTGGGTGAACAATGGATGAATTAACAGAACCAAGAAATACGTTTTTTTCATATATAACTTTATTTTTAGTATTAAGCATAATTACTTTTAATATTTCTTGTTTTAAGTACCTCATCTCCTCCATTACATATTCTGCAGCATCTCTAGGAGAACATATCTTATAATTCTCACCAGACCTATAACTTCTAAAACGTTTAGATAGTTCTGCTATAGCTATAAGCTGCGATGCTTTTGCACTACCTATTCCCTTAAGATCAGTAAAATCTTCTTTTGTGGATGTTAAAAGACCATTTAGTCCGCCTCTTTCTTTTATTATCCTAGCACTTAAAGACAGCACATTTTCATCCTTGCTTCCAGTTCTTAAAATTATAGCTATAAGCTCACTATTCGTTAGTGCCTCAGGCCCATATCTTAGGAGCCTCTCTCTAGGTCTTTCATTTTGAGGTAATTCTTTTAAGGTTATATTTTTCAAAGTTTATCACCTTTCTATTATACAATTACCCCCATACCCTTTAATGTTAAATATAATTTATTTAGTGGTAATCCAACCACATTAAAATAGCACCCTTCAACTTTCTCTATAAACTTGGATGCACCAGTTTGAATCCCATAAGCACCCGCTTTATCAAAAGGTTCTCCTGAATTAATGTACTCATTTATTTCATTTTTAGATAAATTCATAAAAGTTACTCTTGTGCACTGGAAATCTTCTTTTATTATATTCGACTCACAATTATATATAGTAAATCCGGAGTAAACCTCATGTGTTCTCCCACTCAAACTTTCAAGCATGTGAAAGGCTTCCTCCGCCCCCCTTGGCTTCCCCAAGATCCTACCTTCATGATAAACCACTGTATCACACGAAATAATTACCTTTCCCTGTGGATTGTTTAAATTATCATAAACTTTTAAAGCCTTTCCTTTAGATACTTTTTTAACGTATTCTCCAGGGTTACCTTCAAAGCTTATGGTCTCTTCATCAAAATCACTTTTCACTACAATAAAATTATCTACTAATTCTTTAAATAAGTCCTGCCTTCTTTGTGAAGCAGAGGCAAGTATAATTTCCACAGTATCACTCCTAATTAAATTATTGCCAAAAATATTACATTTAATATATATTTGTATTAAACTTTTTTATCTTAGTTGTCTTTTTAAGACAGAAATAGAGTTATTTGTCAAAAAACTCTTTTCTTTTTACATCTTATATAGTTTATCATTTAATAAATTTATAAACAAGTATGTATATATTCATTTTATAAAATTTTTAAATTTGTAAAGCTTTTGTAATTCTTTATTAAAGAAATTTTAAAGAAAACTAAAGGATAGCCAAAGCCATCCTCTTATGTGTAACATATTATTTTATATCTTTAAAAAGTTTAAATAAAAATTCATAATTACTTTTTAAATTATCTTTTTTTAACTCTTTTGGAAGCTCATTTATATGCTTTTTCAAACTCACTAAATTAGTATAATTCTTTTCTTTCTTATTTCCTTCTTTTAAGTCGGCTGTCCACTTTTTTATATTATCCGTTTTTATTTCTTTTATGTTTCTTTCATTTAGTTTATTTAATACTTTTAATAATGCATCTGACAATTTTCCTATTTGCTCTGTATTAGTATTATCCTTAGATATTGTAATCTTGAACTTGGCACCTTCAATATTACCTTTTTTAAGTTCTTCTATAACCTTATTTGATTCCTCTTGAAAAAAAACTCCATTTATGACCTTATATAAATCTCCCTCTTTCAATATAAAGGGAGCTCCAACTTCTTTAACAGAACTTAGAACGTGTTTTGCATTTTCCTCACTTTTAAAAACTCCACACTGAACACTATAAAATGTCATATACGACCCTTCGTTACTATTAATACTCTCATGCTCATTTCCGTTTTTTACCTTAGTGCTATTTTTCGAACTTACTTCCTGCTCTTTTGATTTATTTTTATCTTTATCTATATTACTTTTAATATCTTTGTCAGTTTTATTCTGCTCTTTTTTCAAATTAAACTCTTTTTTTAAATTATCTAGACTTATAGACGGAAGCTTATCTCCAATCCCAGATTTATTAAATATAAAACTTTTAAATATTGTTGCTAATAAAAAAGCAATTATTACGCTTATTATTAATAAAATAATTATGTTATTAGAATTTTTAGGTTTCTTATTTCCCTTTATGTTATATCTAGTATATTTCATTTTTATCCCTCCATTGTAAAAGTTATTTCTATTAAATTCTATGAGAGATAATTTTTTTTATTACTAAATTATACAATTTCACATATATATAAGTTTTTACTTTATACCATGAAACTTTTTCCTAGAATAATCATATCTTTTTTTTGTTCGTTTATATTGTAAAATTCTTTTGATACCCTTAAAACTTGAAATCCATTCCCCTTCCAAAAATCCAAATATTCTTTTTCATCCTTTGCAACACCAGTGTATATAGTATTTACATCATGATAATTCCTTAAAAATTTTATGATGTTTTTTAGTATACTATTGGCAAGTCCATTCTTTATATATATTTCTTTTATAAAAAGACAATTAATCCATGCCATATTACAACTTTTAAACTCTATTCTACCTTTTAAAAATCCTAGGAATTCATCTTCTTTATTTAAAAATTTAAGAAATATTTCTCCTTCAGTTAAATAGTATTCTAAAAATCTTTCATATAAATCTTCTTTTTTTAAAACATTAGTATTTTGCATAAAACAATTATTATTAATTATCTCATCATTAATTGTTTTAATGTCGTCTTTCACTACATTTCTAACCTTTATACCTTCCGCTTCAAAATCCATATACAACATAGCCCTTACCACCTCTAAGTAATAAAATTCTACGCATTTTAATATTTTCCTTTTAATTTATTAAATTATAAAAACATAAAAAAATAGCACTTATACAAAGGTATTCTATGTAATAACAGAAACCTATTTATACAAGCACTATTTCTCTAAATACTTTTTAAGAATACATCAAAGTTAATCTAATAATACTTTTAACAATTGCTTCAGCTTCACGTCGTGGTATACCACACCTAACTAACCTTCTTATTATTGCTGGATTACTTCTCGCAATTCTCATAAATATTCTATCGACTCGATTATCTCTCTCCATATCTTCTTTTTCTTCTGATATCATGTTTTCTTCATTCCTATAATATTCCTCATTAACTAAATATCTTTCTTCTATAAATAGAGGCACACCAAAATTAGGTTTTATTGAATCTTCTGTTCTAAAAAATTCATCTTCGAATTCCTCATATTTTTCCTCATCTACTTTAATATATTCTTCATTAAAAATTCTCTCTTCTTCTTCACTCCACATATCATACTCTTGTTGAAACTCTTCCTCATCAAACTCTTCCGAGTCTTCATCTCTATATAGGTCTTGTTCAAAATAACTTTCCATAAAATCCTCTACATATGTTTCATCTGAACTTCTAGCCAATTCTTCTTCCCCAACTTTAAACTCCATATCCATCTCAATAGGAACCATGGCATAATCTTCATTACTTAACTCGAGGCTATCGTATTTATCTAAATCTATTTTCATTCATAACCCTCCTGAAATAAATTACACTATTAATCTATGTTTAAGAATTTAAAATGATACTATTTTATCATACTCATGTGACTCAAAATTTTTTCTCCCATAAATAATCTTTTATTTACAATGTCCCAGTTTAAAGTTTTCATAAAGGTATCTATATAAGCTTTTCTATTTATTCCGAAATCAATCATATAGGCATGTTCATACACATCTAACACAATCAAAGGTATGGAACATAAAACCACGCCCTCATCATGGCCATCTAACCCTAGCACATGAAGTTTAGAATCCTTTGGTTCAAGAGTTAATATACACCATCCACGTACGGAAAGTGCAGTCTTTTTAAAAATTTCTTCAAATCTTTCAAAACTTCCAAAATCCCTCTTTATTTTACTTAAAAGTTGAATAGAAATCCCCCTTCCGCTATCACATATATTTTGAAAATATAATTCATGTAACTTTACACCATCTAAAGCAAAACTTTGCCCTTTCATTAGTGAGCGCATCTTGCTATATATCTGATTTCCTTCACCAAAGTTTTTTTCCGTATCAAGTATACCCCATATCTCATTGGTCTTATTTACATATCCCCCATATAATTCATAATGTTGATCTAATTGGTTTAAAGATATTCCTTTTACAGTCTTAAAGTTAAACTTTTCTTTCTGTAGCACCAAATTTTTTCCCCCTAAAATTAATTTCTATATATAATATGTAACTTTAATATAATTGTCCCAGAAATAAAAATAGCACTAATAATATAGCGCTATTTAGAATTCGTATAAAATACTATTTAATTTCTCATATTAAACTACAATATATTAAAATGCAGCTTTTTTAAACCCTTTCCCCTCTACCTCTGATACATCCATAATAGTAATTACTGCTTTAGAGTCTACTGTGTTTATAAGAAGTTTGAATCTAGCCAATTGTTTTGAACTCATTACAGAATATATCATTTTTTTAGTTTCCCCTGTATAAGCACCTTCTCCATGAAGAAAAGTTACGCCTCTACCTAGTTTTTCTAAGATGATTTTTTTAACCCCTTCTGGGTCCCTTGTCACAACAAATATAAGTTTTTTCTTATCCAATCCTTCTATAACTTTATCTAAAACCATAGATTTTAAGTACATAGATATTATGGTGTATACAGCAATCTCAAATGTACCTAAGAATCCACCCACTGATACTATTAAAATATTTATAATAAATGTTATAGTTGAAATTTTAACCCCATAACGTTTTTTTACAATAACAGATATTATATCTGTACCACCTTCAGATGCTCTACTTCTAAATATTATTCCCATGCCTAATCCACAAAATGCTCCACCGCAAATAGTAGATACTAATATATCGTTAACTTTAAATACTGATGTAATATCCTTAGTTATAACCAAGAAAATTGACATAGAAATCATACCAATTAAACTATATACACCGAATTCCTTATCAAGCTCTTTAATTCCAATTATAAATAGTGGTATATTTATGAGAAATACAAAATATCCTGAAGGAATCTTAGTTATATATTGAATAATTAGCGCTATACCAGCTACACCACCTGCAATTAGCTTATGAGGAGTTATAAACATATTAACCGATATTGAATAAATAAGTGTACCTAATAAAACTGTAAAAAATCTTATTGACCTATCTTTCTTAATAGCCTTTTTGTCTATCAACGTTTCCACAAAAAAACCTCCTAATTTATTAAATAAAGTTATTAACTAGAATAACTTATTATTTAATATGAATTATACATTATATATTTTAATTTTCAAAGAAGCATCCTACTATATAAAAGCCCATGAGAAACTCATGGGCTAATCTAGAATTATGTTACTCTTTATTTTTCACATTTCAAACCTTTTTTGGCTGTATCAATAACTTTCTTTTTCCCTCTTAAATATCCAAAAAAGTAGCAAATTACTCCTGCACCAAGGGAAGCTTGTACAGCAAAAATAAGGCTCTCAACTTCACCACTAGGTGGTTCCCAAATGTTTTCAAACCAAGGTTTATAATTAGGATTAATTTCCGTTATAGCTTCCTCTGCTTTATCATCTGCTCCTAAAAATTCAGCCTTAGAATTAATTATTAATGGAGAGATAACAAGAATAACCACTAAAATAAGAAGTATAATATTCTTTTTAGATTTCCCCATGAATTATCCCCTCTTTTCTATAATCAATTAATAGATTAAATACTATTGTAGATAATATACCTTCCGCAATAGCTAGTGGTATTTGAGTTACAGCGAAAATACCCAAAAATTTTATGCATGATGCCATAAATCCGCCTACTGCATCTGGATGAGCTATAGCAAGTTGAATTGCTGTAACTATATAAGTTACTAGGTCTCCTAATGTAACAGCAATAAACACTGCTACAGAAGCTTTAACACCCATTTTTTTAGACATTTTATATACAAAATAAGATACCATTGGTCCAGCTACGGCCATAGAAAAAGTATTCGCACCTAAGGTTGTAAGTCCCCCATGTGCAAGTAAAATTGCTTGAAACAGTAAAACTATAACGCCTAAAACTGTCATTACTGTAGGTCCAAAAATAACTGCTCCTAATCCAGTACCAGTAGCATGTGATGAGCTACCTGTAACTGAAGGGATTTTTAATGCAGATAACATAAAAACAAATGCACCTGCTAATGCAATTAACATCTTTTTATTAGGCTCATCCTTAAAAATATCCTTTATCCTAATAATTCCTAAAATAAAGAATGGGATTGAAGCTACGAACCATATAACTACCCACTTCATAGGCAAATAGCCTTCAGCTATATGCATAGCCTTAGCATACAAAGGAGTTGTCATAAAGGTTAATAATAAGAAAGTAAAAACACCCCACTTTTTAAATTGTTTCATTAATATTCCTCCCTATATAATAATTAATATATATGTAAATCTTAAATAAACCCCATATAGATAAAAAACCCTAACCTTTCAGAAGGTTAGGGTTCAATCTTACAGTACTATAATATAAAACTTATAATTATCCATAAAAGCTTTATACTAGGATATAAATTAAGATTACACTTCCCTCCGAAGTTTACTTATATTTGTTTAGGCAGGTCTCCTGACTTAAGAATCCTTTTACTCCTCTACCTTCCCATATAAAAATACAGTGGCATTTTTGAGTTTCATCATCTTTTACAGTAGCGGGGGCTGTAGTGGAATTCAACCACTTTCCCTATTAATCTACAAATAGAACCTAAACATTACATTTTATTATTTTTTAATATATTTTAATATTATCATGTGAGATAATATTATGCAATAGTATAATAACACCTCTTAGGAGAAGTTATCTTTTCTTCGGCTTTTAATTTTTTTATAGCTTTATCCACTTCTTTTTTGTCAATACCAGTCTTTTCTGCTATCTCTCCAGCCTTTAGCGGTTCCCCTGCCTCTTTTAAACTATTTAAAACCATTTCTATTGTATTCATTCTTATTCCTCCTTTAGTCTATTATATATTTAAAGTTAATATAACCTTTCCATTTAAATTTTTAATTGAGAATCCATCCTCATTTAAAATACCATAAGAATTTTCACTTCCACCTTTAGGTATAGATATAGAACCAGGATTTATAAAAGTTACCCCGTCTATATGTTCTATACTTGGAATATGAGTATGACCACTTATCATAATATCTCCTATATTAAAATGAGGCATATTATCTTTATTAAAAATATGTCCGTGAGTTAAAAATATTTTCTTGTTATTAAAAAAAATTATACTATAATCACTAAGCATTGGATAGTCTATAAGCATTTGATCTACTTCACTATCACAATTTCCCCTTACGGCTATTATTTTATTTTTATACCTATTTAGGATTTTTGCAACATCCTTTGGATTATATTCTTTTGGTAAATCATTTCTAGGTCCATGATATAATACATCTCCTAAAATCCCTATATAATCTGCTTTTTCCTCTTCAAATCTTTCTAATGCTTTATTTAAAAAATATAAAGAACCATGAATATCAGATATAAACATAATCTTCATTTAAAACACCTCTTAACAAAACTAAGTAATTTTTTTTAAATAGATATATCAAACAACGATACTATCTCTTATATTATATCATATTTTTTGAAATTTAAAGAACACAAAGAACAATCAACCTGATAATATTAAATACCAATATTATTTATATCATATAAATGTAAAACTTTTAATAATTTCATATTGATATTTAGTATAATTAATGTTAAATTTAAATATAAGATTATACTTGTTATTTAATAATTAATATTAAATACTTTAGGAGGATTTTTATGTGGAAAGATTTTAAGGAATTTGCCATGAAAGGTAATGTAGTCGATCTTGCTGTAGGTGTTATCATAGGTGGTGCCTTCGGAAAGATTGTAACATCTTTAGTAAATGATGTTATAATGCCTATTCTAGGACTTATCTTAGGTGGAATTAATTTTACTAGCGCAAAACTTACACTTCATGGATTAAATTCAGAAAAACCTTTGACTCTTAATTATGGTCAATTTATACAAAATATATTGGACTTCTTAATAATTTCTTTTTCAATATTCCTATTTATAAGACTAATAAACAGATTTAAAAGAAAAGAAGAAGCAGTTGAAGAAGCTAAGATTCCTGAAATTTCAAGAGAAGAAGAGTTACTTGGTGAAATCAGAGATCTTTTAAAAGAAAAAAATAAATAAAAAGAGTGTGCCATGTATTAGGCACACTCTTTTTTATAAGATAAATTATTTATTTACCCTTAACTCATAGTTTCCTGATCCTGAGTATTTATAAACAAGTAGATAATATTTTCCTGGTCTTAATTTAACTTTATTAGATACCTTATTACCATCAACTTGTCCGTAAGTTATTCTGTCATTAATATTTGACTCTGGATGTAGTGTCCATGTTACACCAAATTCATCCTTTTTATCTAGTTCTATATTAACTTCGCCTTCTTCCTTAACCTCAAAAGAATAATAATCTCTTGAATCATCACCTAAAAGTGAACCTTGCATAGTGGTATTGAAATTTGGTATAACTGTAGCTTTATCAGAAGAATCATTATTTTCTTTTTCCTTCAATTTCTCGTTACCTAATCCTTTTATGTTTAAAGAATAGGATATATTTGAAGCAGAATCGTGTTTATATATAAACACATAATGTCTTCCTTTTGTAGATTTAAATGTTCCAACTTTTGAGTTATTCTTATCTATACCACTTGCAATATGGTTTTGATCGTCTCCCTCTTTATAAACTAACCATGTGAAATTAGATGACCCTGAATAAGGAAGTTCAATTGTAACATCACCATCTTCTTTTACATCAAAATAGAAGGTATCAGCATCATCAGAACCATTTAAATCACCTTTTACAGTAACACCTTCAACTATTGGACCATTAGCCTCTTTTATATCATCATTAGGTTCCATTTCTTTAGTTATAGGTGTTGTTGTATCTTCGTTCTTTATTTCTATAGTAAAGCTTTCTGTAGCTGTTGCACCCTTATCGTCAGTTACTTTTAATGTAACATTATATGTTCCTGCTTTTTTGTAAGCATGTACTGAATTTTTGCCTCTACTAGTTGCACCATCGCCAAAATCCCAATCATATGATACTATTTTACCATCTTCATCTTTACTATCTTTTCCACTAAATTCAATATTTCTTCCTACAGCACCAGTGCTTGGTCCAGTTACCTTTGCTATTGGAGCCTTATTGTTACTAATATCCGCATTATCTGTTAAAACCCCATGGAAAACTACATCATATTGAACTTTATTATCGCTTGTAACTCTATAATTCGTAAAGTATGCTGTTAAAGTTTTGTATCCACTCCAAGAATTTTTAGCAAGGGACTCCAAAGTTCCATCTAATTTTTTACTCATTTCATCCCAATCTTTAAATTCACCTTTAGAAGTTTCACCTGTATAAGTTCCTCTTAAAGTGAATGTGTTAAAATATTGAGATTTTTCTGCTGTTACACTAGTGTTTGTAAGAGAAGCAGCTTTTGAAATTTCAGAATATACTTCAGATGCTTTCTTATATCCATGATCTTTTAAGTAATCATCTGATACTAGAGGTATGCCTGCTCCTTGATATTTATCTGCTAACTCTTGAATATGGTTTTGATATTCTGTATTTTTATTTGCATCATCACTTAATTTTTTTATTATTTCATCATAAGATTTCACATCTGTATTCAATATAGCTTTATTCATCTTAATAAATGTAGGCATATCTTTTTCATATAGGTAATGTGCAACTGCAAATCCATAATTATAGAACATCCAATCACTGTCATCATACCCTGAATTAAGAGTCTTCTTTAATGAGTATCTATGATCTACTTTATCCTTAGCCAAATATCCTAATATTGATTTTCTTGGTAAAACACCAGATGTACGGGTAGATCCTGCAAAGAATTCAGCTGTACCTTCATCAAACCAAGTTAATCTATTTTTTTCATAAAATGGACCTTGCCCCCATAAACCATCTACAAGATATCTCGCTTGTAAATAGTGAGTATATTCATGTCTAAACAATTCTTCAAGACTAAATATACTTTGTTGAGGTGTTCTCTCATAAGTGTAGAAAGTCCCTCTTGGTTCTATATATAGACCACCATTATCAGTGCTTACACCATTTATATTGGTATTAAATTTATATTCTTCTGGGCTATTAAATATTTTCATAGTTAAAACATCATCGGCATTTCCCACCTCTAAAGCTTTATCATTGCCAACTACTCTATGGAATTGAGACTTCACTTCTCTTGATGCCCAATATAGCCTTTTTATTTTTTCTTCGGATACCTTATCCCCTGCTCTTATAATAAAGGTTCCATTATCAAAAGTATATGTCTTTGGCAGATAATGTTTTTCAGCATCATCTAAGAACTTATCGTGATCCACCTTTTTACCATTAGAACCAATCCCATCATAATCCCAAGTTATTCTCTCCATTGCTACAAAGGCTATTTTACCATACTTATACATATCTACAGCCTTTTCAAGTGACTGTACTATGTCATTTCGGTTAGTTGAGTAAAGACCGAATTTACTTAAATAGTATATTCCAACATCAGATGCCCACTCAGTTGCACTTGTTATATTTCCATATAGACCTAAGGCCTTAAGTTCATTTATAAATGGATCAATTTTTCCATACCAAGGCATTGTCTTAACATCTTTTTCATATGCAGCACCAGAAAAATCGAATTCAATACCTTTAATTAATTCATTTACAGCTGTTCCTTTAACGTAATCAGGAGCATATTGATTTAAGTTTTCTCTAAATTGTTTTAGAACTGGTACACAATTATTAACTACTTCAGCATTAGCAGAAGCATTTCCTATTAGTTTTCCTAAAGAAGTTATAACTTCATCTTGAACTGCAGTTCCTAGCTTAAAGTTAGGATTTTTTTGAATTGCAATCATTGCAGGTATACATTTATCTTGGAAGTTTCTATCATTTAAATAAGATAAACCATCATTATAGTACCCTAAATAAAAACCAGCTCTTAAAACCTCAGTGAAAGTTTCTATACCCTTCATATCATTTGCAGTGTAAGTTCTTCCACTTTCTTGTAAAGCATTAATTATAGCTTGTACACGATTTTTATCTCCAAAGAACTTTTGAGAACCTGTACTATAATTAAATAAACCATTAATTTGATTCCACTTTATATTTTTAATTAAATTTGTAAGTTCAGTATAGCTCAAACCATTTAAATACTCAAAATCATATTTCTCAGAATTAGTATTCGCTATAGAAGCACTTCTTAAAGTTGATTTAGATTTTACTTCGGGTGCAACTTGCTCAACCTTTGCCTCTTCTATATTTTTCACATGTTCTACCTTATCATTTTTACTATCTTCTACCTTTTTACTATTCTCTTCATTTGGAGCATTTCTTAATTTCTCCACATTTTTTATACTAGTATCATTAGTATTTTCTATTGGTTTTGCTAAAACTAAACTTGAAGTATTCATAGTAAGATATACCGCTAAAAGTGATACACTCGTAACCCTACGTACAGTTTGAATTTTAGATTCTTTAGAATAACTATCCATAAGAATCTTTAAAATATTTTTTTTCATAGATAATCCCCCTTAATAATTAATACCTTTTAACCTTAATAATAGAATGCCTTTTAACCTTTACCTATTAACAAAATATTCTTAATATTAAAATGGTTTTAATATTAGATTTGTGTATTACTTAGATATTTCTCTTTAGATTTTATTTATTGAATTATATCAATTTTCTGTTTATTCTTTCAATCACCCCCTTAATACCAAAATAATCTATTTAATAAAAATTATATACATTATTTTAGATATTGTAAATAGTTTTTATAAATTTATTCATTTTTAGTTCCTAAATATACTTTTTAACAGATTATTATTTTCTAAAAAATACTACATTAGTATTTACAGTTTACAAAGATTGTTATAGAAAGTAAACATAAATTTTTAGTAAAATGAATTTTTCTATTTTCATTTTTTTATTAATTTCTAATTATTTTGATTCTATCGCTAATTTCTTCATCTTTAATGTACATTTTTTCTATATCTTTCTTTTTCTCTTCTTTATGATGCATAATGTCCAATCCATTATTTTCTAATATGCTATCTAATTTACCTCTTGAATAAACTACTACGCCTTTTTCGCTTTTACCTATAAGTTTAAACTTCCTAACATCTTTAAATTCACTCCAATATTCCTCATTCAAAATCCATATTTCTAAAAGTATAACGTTGCATTTCTTATCCTTTTTTTTAAAAGTTAACTTTTTGCCATATCTTTTATCTCTAGAAGTGATAATCTTATAATTTTTATCCCACACTTTAGGAATCTCAAAACTCACACCATCTTGTTTGTTTAAATAAATTTCATCTCCCCCATCACCCCGATCTATAACCTGAAATTTTCCTGTGCAGGACATAAAAAAAATTGAGGAACATAAAATAAAAAATATATTCAAAAAAACTCTTTTTCGCATTGAAATCATCCTTTTTAAATTATATTTTATTATATTCTTCGTATTTTGGGCTCTTATTATACCATCTAGAGAGTATAGTGAGAATTATAAAAGCTTATAAAAATAAAGAACTATTGCATTTTAGTACAATAGCACTTTATTTTTATAAGCCCTTTTTCACAGTAACAATACTAAATTTTATTTAAAAGAATAAAACTCTTCTAGCGTAAGATTATTTTCTGTCAAATATTTTGCTAATTCTACTCCAACATATCTAATATGCCAAGGTTCGAAAGAATAACCTGTTATATGTTCCTTTCCTTTGGGATATCTTATTATAAATCCATATCTATAACAATTTTGAGAAAGCCAAATACCCTCTTTGGTATTAGAAAAGTTTTCATTTAGATCATAGTTTAAGCTTCGAATGCCCAGATCTATAGCAAACCCTGTTTGATGTTCACTTTGCCCAGGCCTAGCCGAGTATACATCAGCATGTTCTTCTCCTTTAGTCTTACTTATGTATGAATATGTAGTTTCCTGGTTATTATAAGATCTATACGCTGAAACACCTTTTAAGTAAAGTTTTTCATTTGAAGCGTCTCCAACTAATTTTTCTGCCGCCCTAGCAGCCTCTTTAACCATCATATTTTCCTTTGAAAAACTAGTTCTATGAAAAGGTATATTAACACGAGAAAGTTCTTCAGGTTCATATGAAGATGTTATGCGTCTGTTTTTATTGACAAGTACCCCTACATCCTTTAAATTTTTAACATACGTAATACCATTTTTTATATATGTAGTATTTTCTATCTTATACTTACCTCTAAGCGAAGTTTCCATAGCTTTTTTAGGATCTTTTTTAGAATCGCCATTTCTATCTACCAATATCAAGTCTAAAAATTTTATTTCTTTAGAAGGATCATCTAATAAGGCCTTCGCATTAATATAATTTTTTTCAAAATCATGTTTTAGAGAAACATGTATAATATTTAAATTTTTATTTCCTACTAGGTAAAGAAACAAAATAAAAGATGCTAATAAAATATATCTCTTATTGGTTTTATATAAGTTATTGTATTTCTTACTCATTGTTATATTCATCTCCAATCATTAAACGATGAAATTATATTATTCAATTATACCATACTTATCATAATAAAAAAAATTTATCTTAAAATTCAATTTCTAATCTAAGTTTAATTATAATATAGTACGCCTATTATTTTGAATCAATAACTATAACACCACTGTTTTTTCATTTATCCACATTTAATTCCTCTTTATCTCTTTATAATCAACAGTATAATTAAGAATACAAATTTCATCATAATGAATTTTAAAGATATAATTTAAATGCAAACATTTAATTTAATTCAATTTTTATAAAAGCCTCTTAATTTTCAATATATTGAAATATAAAATATTTTTTATTTTATTTTTATACTTTAATATTACATTTTTTACGCTTATTTTATAATTATATATCAGTTTTATAATCTTCCTACCCAATTTGTTTTTTAGATATAGGCATATGTACATGTTTTTTTAATTAAAAATACCTATATTTTAGTTATAGTTACTTAATATTATTATATATGTAATTTTCTTAATTTTCACTATAGAGCTTTTTTGTTAATACATTAATTCTTTTTTAAATTAATTTAAAACTAATTCTATAATCTATCTTATATTATTCCTTTTATTCTAGTTATTCCTAAGTTTGCAATTTAAAAAATATTTGAACAATTCAAATTTTATAGTATAATGATTTTACATTATATTATTTAATTCTACAAAATTTTAGAAAAGGGGGACTTATTTATGTCAGCTATAAAAAGCTATGTCAGCGACATAAAAAATTCATCAAAGGATGCTAAGTTATTCCTAATTGCTTACTTCCTTTGGGCAGTACAAGGGGGGTCTTATTGGACTGCTTATATGGTTATAGTACAAGAATCTTTTGGTACTGTTCAATTAGGAACAATGATGGCAGTATCAACTTTATTCTCTGCATTATCAGCTATTCCTATAGGTATTCTTAACAAAAAATTTGGTTTTAAGAAAATGATGATTTTCGGCGCTATTTTTAATACGTTATTCATGGTAGTTACACTTTACACTAAAAGTTTTGTTTTACTTTTAGTATTTACAGCACTTCAGGGACCTCCTGCTGCTGCAACAGATGTACTTAGTGCTCCACTTATAAATGCTACTACTACTGAAAAGCAAAGATCAACTATTTATTCTATGATGTTTGCTGGGTACTGGTGTATAGTTGCAATTGTTTCTAAATTATCTGGAAACTTAATTGTAGGTATACAAAATAGCATGAATATACCTGAGCTAACTGCTTATAAATATTTCTTTGTTTTAACTTGTGCAATCTCATTAATTTCAATTATTCCTCTACTTATGCTTTCAAACATCAAACTTGAAGTTGCAGAAAAGAAAGAAAAGAAATCATTTGGAGAATCCTTTAAAGAAGTTGCAAATAAAGATGTTCTTATATACTTAATATATGTTGGACTTATAGGATTAGGTCTAGGATTATTTACTCCATTCTTCTCTAACTTCTTTAAAAACGGATTAAAACTTGATCCAAAAACAATTGGTAATGTTATTTCCGTACAATACTTTGCAATGGTTATTGGTATGTTACTATGCCCATTCTTTGAAAAAAAATTTGGTAGAATTGTAACACTTGGAGTATCTTCATTACTTTCAATACCATTTATGCTTATTATAGCTAACTGTGATAAATTTGGTGGAGCTATGGTTCCAGTACTTACTGTTGCCTTCTTCATGAGATCTGGACTTATGAATTTAAATATGCCAATTATGTTCACTATAATAATGGAATTTGTTGAGCCTGATAAGAGAGCTACTGTTTCAGGACTTCAGTCTACATTTAGAACTGGATTATCATCAATTTCTTCAGGAGTAGCTGGTGTAGTAATGTCTATCCCTGCATTTAGTGTACTTGGCTTAACTATGGATGGATATAGAGTTCCTTATTACATAGCTGGAGCACTATACTTTATAGCACAAGTTATACTATTTAAAGTGTTCTACAAGAAATATAACCGTCCTGTGGCTAAAGAAAACTTAGAAGAAGTTGCTGCAAGCTAACTTCTAAATAAAATTATATAACTTAAATCAAGGTAACCTTTATAATAACTACTATAAAGGTTACCTTTTTAATATTTAAATTATAAATAAATCATTAATGATATATAAAGCTTTAAATATATATATTTCAACATTTATAATATTATTTCTCTGTTATTTTTAATAATAGTTTTTATTATAAGTACTTTTTAAAGTATTAACCTAATTAAACTTAAAAATATTTCACCTAACATGGGACCTATTAATTTTTTTGTAGTATTTTATCTAATAACAATTGTTGATATATTCTGAAAATGATTTTATAATTGTATTGAATTGTTATTATAGTATTAAATTATATAAAAAAGGGGGGCTCATTTATGTCAGCTGTTAAAAATTATATAAGCGACATAAAAAATTCATCAAAGGATGCTAAGCTGTTTTTAGTTGCTTATTTCCTTTGGGCACTACAAGGAGGGTCGTACTGGACTGCTTATATGGTTATAATTCAAAATTCTTTCGATACTAAGGCATTAGGTTTAATGATGTCCGTATCAACTTTATTTTCTGCATTATCCGCAGTCCCAGTAGGAATTCTTAACAAAAAATTTGGTTTTAAAAAAATGATGATCTTCGGTGCCGTTTTTAACACCTTATTTATGGTATTAACTCTTTATACTAAAAATATTATTTTACTTTTAGTATTTACAGCACTTCAAGGTCCACCGGCTGCTGCAACAGATGTACTTAGTGCACCACTTATAAACGCTACTACTAATGAGAAACAAAGATCAACTATTTACTCTATAATGTTTGCTGGATACTGGTGTATAGTTGCAATTGTTTCTAAACTTTCAGGAAATATAATTGTAGGAATTCAAAATGGCATGGGTATTGCTGAATTAGAAGCATATAAATATTTCTTTATACTAACTTGTGTAATCTCTATGATTTCAATTATTCCTTTACTTATGCTTTCAAATATAGATATTCAAATTCCAGAAAATAAGGAAAAGAAATCCTTAGGAGAATCTTTTAAAACAGTTGCAAATAAAGATGTTCTTGTATACTTAGTATATGTTGGACTTATAGGATTAGGGTTAGGGTTATTCACCCCATTCTTCTCTAACTTCTTTAAAGAGGGCTTAAAACTTAACCCAAAAACAGTTGGTAATGTTATGTCTGTACAATACTTTGCAATGGTTATTGGTATGCTACTTTGTCCATTCTTTGAAAAGAAATTTGGTAGAATTGTAACACTTGGACTGTCATCATTATTTTCAATACCATTTATGCTAGTTATAGCTAACTGTGATAAATTTGGTGGAGCTATGGTTCCAATACTTACTGTTTCTTTCTTTATGAGATCTGGGCTTATGAACTTAAATATGCCAATTATGAACACCTTAATAATGGAGTTTGTTGAACCAGATAAAAGAGCTACTGTTTCAGGGCTTCAATCTACATTTAGAACTGGATTATCTTCAGTTTCTTCAGCAATAGCTGGTGTTGTAATGTCTATACCTGCATTTACTGTGCTTGGCTTAACTATGGATGGATATAGAGTTCCTTATTATATATCTGGAATACTATACACTGTAGCACAAGTAATACTATTTAAAGTCTTTTATAAAAGATATAATTGGCCATCAAAAAAAGGTAATCAAAAGAAAGAAGAAGAACTTGCTACTACTTAGTTAAAATAAATAGTTTTTAGAAAGAGCATCTATCAGAAGATGCTCTTTGTTATTTATAGTATTAATATATATTAATGGCTTTATTAAAAATTTTATATTATATACTTTTTTAATATTATTATAAATAAACTATTAGTAATAAATTTAATATTTCATAGACAAATTTCAACATTTATTACACCACATTGATAAACATTCTAATAAATAACCTTAAAATTAATCACTTTCTAATATAATATACTAATTATATTAGAAAGTGATCTTAAGGTTAAATTTTATGATATATATTGTAAAATTTCCACTAACATCAATTGTTGATATATTCAGAAAATAATTTTATAATTGTAATTAGTTAGTTATTAATCTATTTTTAATATTTAAGGGGGGGCTTATTTTTGTCAACATTAAAAAACTATTGGTTAGACATCAAGGAATCTCCGAGAGATGCCAAACTGTTCTTATTATCTTACTTTTTATTTGCTATTCAATGGGGAGCTTACTTTACTGTTTACACAATATTAATTCAAATGATGTTTGGTACGGTCGCCGTAGGCTCTATGTTAAGTCTGAATACTATTTTACTTGGAGTTCTAGCTATACCTATGGGGATGCTTACAAATAAAGTTGGCTTCAAAAAGATGATGATTTTTGCATCTGTTATTGGAGCCATCAGTTTTGGTATAACAGCCTATGTACCAAATATGTTTACTCTAATTTTAGCAACTTTGCTTGCAGGACCTCCAAGTTCAGCTTGGGATATATTGCCACCACCAATTCTTAATTCTTTAACTACGGAAAAACAAAGAACCACAATATATTCAATTATGTACGCTGGAAATTGGGGTGTTATAGCGCTAGTTTCTAAACTTTCTGGTAACGGAATAGTCTTCCTTCAAAATCATTTTGGAATCACTGAAATTGCCGCTTATAAAGGTTTTTTAGTCATAACAGCTATATTATCGGGATTAAGCTTAATTCCTATTCTATTCATGAATGATATAAAATTAAAAATTGAAGAGAAAAAAGAAAAGAAATCTTTAAAAGAATCTTTCAAAGAAGTTGCAAATAGAGAAGTTGTCATATTCTTAATTTATAGTGGTCTTATAGGATTAGGAGCTGGATTATTCACTCCATTTATGGCTAATTTTTTGAAAGATGGATTGAAACTTAGCCCTCTTGCTATAGGTAATATTACATTTTTAAAATACTTCGTAATGGTTATATGTATGTTATTATGTCCAATAATTGAAAAGAAAATTGGTACAATCCATACTATAGGAATCACTTCCCTTCTCTCCATACCATTTATGATGGCAATTGCAAATGCACACGTATTTGGAGATAAATTATTAATTCCTATTATAACTGTATCATTCTTAATGAGGTCTGGTCTTATGAATCTAAATATGCCACTTGCATATACTCAAATACTTGAATTTGTTGAACCAGAAAAAAGAGCCACTGTAACCGGACTTCAATCTAGTTTTAGATGTATTACTCAATCTCTATCCTCTTTTATAGCTGGATTCGTAATGCAAATTCCTGCATTTACATTTATGGGATTATATCTGGATGGCTATAGAATTCCATACTACATAGCCGCTGTACTATATGTAATTGCACAAATTATTTTATACAAGGTTTACTTTAAGAAATATAATTGGGCAAAACGAGATAAAGAAGCTACAGCAGAAACCAAAAGTGAGGCTAAAGCATAAATTAAAATAGAGCATCTATTTTTGATGCTCTATTTTTGTATTTTTTGAAGGAATACTCTATTCATTGTAGAATTATAATAATTGTTAGTATATTTAGAAAGGGGCAAAAATTAAAATGAATAAAGATTTTTTAAAGAAATATGCTGATTTAGCAGTAAAATCTGGTGTTAACATTCAGAAAGGCCAAAAATTAGTTATAAACACTCCAATAGAGTGTGCAGAATTCAGTAGAATGATAGCAGAGGTAGCCTATGAAGTAGGTGCCAAAGATGTTGTTATGAATTGGAGTGATGAGAAATTCTCTAAAATAAGATTTATGAAAGCTCCAGATGAAGTTTTTGAATCTATGCCTGACTATGAAAGAGATTTATATATTCAAAATGTAAGAGATGGAGCTGCTTTCTTAAGCATTCATGCTGCAGACCCAGAACTTATGAAAGATGTTGATCCAAATAGATTAGCAGCAGCTCAAAAAACAAGAAGACTTGCAATTAAAGAATTTAATGAAAAATTAATGAGCAACCAAAATGCTTGGTCAGTAATTTCTGTTCCAACCGCTGGATGGGCTAAAAAAGTATTCCCTGGTGTTTCAGAAGAAGAAGCTATAGAAAGACTTTGGGAATCCATATTTAAAATAGTAAGAGTAGACAGAGAAAACCCTGTAAACGCTTGGGAAGACCATAAAAGCAATTTAAAAGAAAAACTAGAATTTTTAAATGCTGCAAATATGAAAACTCTTCATTATAAAAACAATAAAGGAACTGATCTAAATGTAGAACTTCCTGAAGGATACATTTTCTTAGGCGGCTCTGAACATACTCAAGATGGTATAGAATTCCTTGCAAATATGCCTACTGAAGAGGTATTCTCTATGCCTTTAAAAACAGGAGTAAACGGAACTGTTGTAAGTTCTAAACCATTAAATTATGGTGGAAACTTAATTGATAACTTCTCGCTTACATTTAAAAATGGTAGAATAGTAGACTTCTCTGCTGAAAGTGGATATGATACTTTAAAACATCTAATAGAAACTGATGAAGGTTCACACTACCTTGGAGAAGTTGCTTTAGTTCCATTCCATTCTCCAATTTCAGATTCTAACATAGTATTCTATAACACCCTATATGACGAAAATGCTTCTTGTCACTTTGCTATTGGCAAAGCATACTCTGTATGTATAGAAAAAGGAACTGAGATGAATGAAGAAGAATTAGCTAAGGCTGGAGTTAATGATTCCTTAACTCATGTTGATTTTATGGTAGGAACAGAAGATTTAAATATAACTGCTACTACAAAAGATGGAAAAGAAATTGAAATCTTTAAAAACGGTGACTGGGCATTTTAATTTTAAAACAACTTTAAGGTGAAATATATTAATTTGTGCTAAGCAAATAAAAATTTACGCATAAAAATAAAGAGTGCTGACTTTAATAAGTTAGTACTCTTTATTTACTTATTAAAACTTTATTACCTATTTTTCTTATAACAATCTAATTAAAACTATTGCCTAAAAAACAGAACATTAATATTTTTGTTAATATTATAATATTTAATTGTAAAATATCGATTTTTATTAAAATTTGTGATATAATTATTTATAACTAATAAATAATTTTTAAAAGGGTAAACTAAAAATGTTTGTAATATAATTTATTGTTCTTAACTTTCTTTTTCTACATAGTATTCATAAATTTATGAATACACTCTTACATTAGGAGGTAATTATAGATATGCAAAGAAGGAATGATGTAAATAAATTTTTAGTAGGTAGCTTATTAGCAGCTGGAGGGGCTTTCTTAACTTATAAACTTTTCAAATCAGAAAATAGCAAGGATTTTTCTATAGGTGTAAAAAAAGCTGGTAAAAGTTTAAAGAAAAATCTTAAAAATGGTATAAAAAAACTAAGAAAAAGTTCAGATACCCAAACTTATATAATAAAAGATGGTTTAGGTAATAGTTTTGAATATGTAACAGATGTTTCTGAAGAAAATGCTCCTAGAATAAAGGACTTTATAGAAAATACAACAGAAGATGAAGAAAACTTTCTAAAAAAGACCTTAAATAAAGCTAAATCAGAATTCTATGATAAAAAAAGTGAATCTTAAAAATAACTTATTATAAAAATTCCTATAGTGATCTCATCTATAGGCATTTAACTTTTACTTAAAAATATTATATCAAAGCATAAATAAAGGATGAGTATATACCCATCCTTTGTTTTAATACTATCTTAATAATTGAAGAACCCCTTGTGGTTGTTGATTTGCTTGAGCAAGCATTGCTTGAGCTGCTTGAGCAAGTATATTGTTTTTAGAGAAATTCATCATTTCTTTAGCCATATCAACGTCTCTTATTCTTGATTCAGATGCTTGTAAGTTTTCTGAAGATGTATTTAAGTTGTTGATTGTATGCTCTAATCTATTTTGGTATGCACCAAGTTTAGATCTTTGAGTTGAAACTGTGTTTATAGCAGAGTCTAAAACCTTTACAGCTGCTGTTGCATTAGCATGAGAAGATAAATCTAATCCTGCTTCTGTTGTAGCATCGCTAGTTCCATCTGTTACAGCAGTAGTTTTTGTGAATTTAGCTCCATCAGCTGCAGCTGCATCAGCATCTCCAGAGATTCCTAAAGCCTTTGATCTCATATCCCCAATTTCAATTGACATACTTTGGTGTTCATTAGCACCAACTTGTAACTTAACTCTTCCTTCTCTATCTGCAGATACTGTTTCAAGTGTATCACCAACCTTAACACCCTTGTGTCCAGATACTTCTGAAAGTGTACCAGCTTCTGATGTTACTGTAGCTGCTGTTATTTTAGTACCTTCTTTTGTAGCTTTTTCTTTTATAGTAACTTTAAATCCAGCAGTATTATCTCCTGTAACAGTTATATCAGTGTCTGCAATTCCACCTTCTAACTTTGTTTTAAGTGCTCCTGCATTAGCAAAATCTGCTGTAGCTATAGATACGTCAGTTCCTGATATATTAAGCTTTTTACCATCTTCAAGACCTTTTACAGTAAAGTTTACTTCACCAGCTTTAACATCTTCTGCTTTAGCTTTGATTATATCTCCAGCTTTAGCAGCATCTCCAGCTTTGTTTCCATTTAATAATTTTTGAGTGTTGAATTCAGTTGTATTACCAACCCTATTAATTTCAGAAGTTAATTGGTTAACTTCTTGTTGAAGTTGAGCTCTATCTTCTGTAGTGTTAGTATCGTTAGATGCTTGTACTGCTAATTCTTTCATTCTTTGAAGAATTGAATGAGTTTCATTTAAAGCACCTTCAGCTGTTTGGATCATTGATATACCATCTTGAGAGTTTCTTGAAGCTTGATCAAGACCTCTGATTTGGCCTCTCATTTTTTCAGATATTGCAAGTCCTGCAGCGTCATCTCCAGCTCTGTTTATTCTTAAGCCTGAGCTTAATTTCTCCATAGCTTTTCCAGAATTAATTGTGTTGATTCCCATTTGTCTATGAGCATTCATAGCATTCATATTGTGATTAATTATCATAATAAATTCCCTCCTTGAATTTTGAGGCAAACTTCCCTGCTTGCCATTTTAATTTTTATTTATGTAAGATTGTTTTTTAAACCTTACACTATTAATATCGCTGTATTAAAAATAAACTTTATAGGATTTTATAAATTTTTTTAATTTTTTTTATACCAAGTGGAATTTATTCTAATAAAAATCTAAAATATTATTTATCTAAAATTTATACGGTCTTTTTGGTCTTGATTTTAAATCCAATACTTCCTTTGAATCAAAGAATTTCAAAAACTTTTCTCTTCTATTTCTCATACTTATGCCATCTACTGCTAGTCTTCCAGCTCTAACAACTGCAGAATTATTAGATATTATCTCTGAGGAACTACTATCTACTGAATAAATTATTTTAAATCCCTTAGATTGTAGATATTTAAACTTATCACTATTTTCAGGAACTGATGTTCCATGGGGATAAATATAGATTTGTGTATCTCCTACCACAGGTTTTACAAGCTTTTCCCATTTATCTGCATCTAGCTTTAACTTTTCATAGCTTATTTCCTTATTATCCAAGTGACCGTAACTATGACTTGCAAACTTCCATCCATTGTCTTTAAGTTTATCCGCTATTACCTTTGCCTTCTTAGCTTCGGATTCACGTATTGGTGAATCTAGATTGGACCTATATCCAAATACCCCTTCATATCCAGTAAGTGCAATTACTCCCTTAGCACCATTTAATGAAAAGTCTGGATGTTGTTTTATAAATTCGTCCATTATATTAACTATTTCATCATGTGCTATAATTTCTTTTCCATTATTATCTTTTCTATAAGTAGCTATGCTTCCATCTTTATCTAGTATAAGTTTAAGTGCCGTAGCCTTTCTCATACCTTCGTTATAAGATAAGTCATCAATAGAAACTATTAAGGGTTTCTTACCTTTAGGTAATTCTAATGTTTTCTTTTTTAAAAGCTTTTTATTCCCTGAAGTATATTCTTCATATAAAGCATTTGGATCTACTAATACATATCCTTTATTATACAGAGAATTTAATATATTTTTAAATTCTCCAAGGGTTACAAACCAATCATCCATATTATCTGTATGCCATTTAGGACCTGTAAATGCAGCTGTATTATTTAAAATTAATGGGTGAAAGAAAATATGCTCTACATTACCATGATATTCAATAAAATTTTCTTTCTTTATAGATCCTTCTTTTTCTTCATCACCCTTTTTACTACTTTCCTTTGATTTGTTTTGTAATTCTTTATTCTTATTTTCCTTATGTACTTGTCCACCTTTACTATTAGACACACTTTTAACTTTTTCATTCTTTGAATTTGATTGTAAATTTAATATTTCTATAGTTACAACCATTCCTAATAAACATATAATCATAAGTATTATTAATTTGTTATTTGATATTATTTTCTTTTTCATGTAAATTACCTCCTATCATGTATATATTCTAACAACTTATATGTTTCTAATATTTACATACCAATTACAAATCTGTATCATTTAATTTAAATTTTCATATACACCCTAACATATTACTAGATCTTAATAAAAAACAAGAGATTGTCAATTTGACAATCTCTTAACTATTCCTTACTTTTATAAAGTTTAACAGGTTTTCCTTTTATATTAATTTCTTTATTTTTAAGTACTTTTTCTGCAAAACCATTTAATATATCAACATTACTATAATTATCAAAAATATCAATAACACCTATACTATCCGCTGGTATTCCTATATCTTTAGCTAAAACTCCTACAATATCACCTCTACGTGTCTTTTTCTTTTTTCCACTACTAATTGTTATTTTAACTACTTCAAAAGAAGGCGTATTTTTTTTGATTACTCTCTTTTGTATTGTATTATTTGCCTTCTCTAACTCTTCCTTACTAGGGGGGAATTCTTTTGGAATATTATAATTTATAAATTCCTCTATGCCTTTTAAGAATTTTTGTTCATAAGGAGTAACAAAAGTTATAGCTTCACCTTTATTGCCCGCTCTTCCAGTTCGACCTATTCTATGAACATAAGATTCTAATTCTAAAGGAATATCATAATTTATAACATGAGTAACACCACTTACATCAATTCCTCTTGAGGCTACATCTGTAGCTACAATAAAAACATATCTACCTTCTTTAAAATCTTTTAATGCCTTAAGTCTATCTTTTTGTTCCATATCTCCCTGAATTTCGCAAATAGAATATCCTTCTTTTTTAAAATCTAAAAAAAGACTTGTAACATTTTTCTTTGTTCTGCAAAATATGATACCTTGATTAATTTCTTTTAATTTAAAAATATCCTTTAATAGCCTTATCTTATCTTCTTCCCTAACCTCATAATAAAGTTGATTTATCTTATCCACAGTAAGTTTTTCAGAATTTATCTCAACTATCTCTGGATTTATCATATGATATTTCACAATTTTTTTTATTTCCTCAGAAAATGTAGCAGAAAACATAAGTGTTTGTCTATTCTTAGGTAAAGTATTTATAATATCTTCAACTTGTTCTATAAATCCCATATTAAGCATTTCATCTGCTTCATCTATAACAAAATACTTTATATTATTTATATGTAAGTTACCTTTCTCTATATGATCCATCACTCTTCCTGGAGTTCCTACTGCTATGTGAACCCTTTGAGAAAGTTGATTTCTTTGAACTTTCATAGGTTGTTTACCATATAGTGAAATAGCCCTCACTTTCTTATATAGACCAAGAGAATTTATCTCATCCATAACTTGAACAGCTAGTTCCCTTGTAGGTGTTAAAATTAAAGCTTGAATTTCATTTTTCTCAATTTCAATGTTTTCTATAATTGGAATAGAAAATGCTGCTGTTTTTCCACTACCGGTTTGTGATTTTACTATTAAATCTTTTCCTGCTAATATTCCTGGTATAGCTTTAATTTGAACTTCGGAAGGATTCTTATATCCTATATCCTGTATGCTTTTTAATATCTTTTTATCTAAATTAAACTCTTCAAATCTATTCATTGGTATTTTACCCTCCTTGACTATTCTATTTTACCCTTAAATAAGTATAATTAAAACAAAAATCTGCCCCTTTATCTAATTATAAGGAGACAGACTTATATTTTATATAACTCTTTAATTATATCTTACTCTATTTATCAATTTTTTTCTAATGTTACAACCTATAAATACTACTATAGCAATTTTAAATAAATCTAGAATTACAAAAGGTATTACGCCTACCCATAAAGCTTTGGAAAAACTCATTTTTGCCACAAAAGCAAGTTGCATACTTCCAATTAAATAAGTTAAAACTAATCCTATAATTGCTCCTAAAAAAATATAACTTACTTTACCATTCCTTTCTGAAAAATATCCAACTATTAAAGCCATAAATGGAAATCCAATTAAAAATCCCCCCGTAGGTCCAACTAAAACTTGAATCCCTCCATTCATCCCTGCAAAAACTGGAACTCCTATAGAACCCAATAAAATATAAACCATTACAGAAATAAACCCTTTTTTTGACCCTAAAATAATTCCTGCTAAAGCCACTCCAAAAATTTGAAAAGTAAAGGAAACTGGTTTTATAGGAATACTAATTTGTGCAAGCACTGCTATTATAGCAGCAAATAAAGCACATAATGTAATATCTCTAATATCAAATTTTACCTTATTGTCCATATTGTAAACCTCCCAATATTTTTGGTTTACATTTATTTTAATATTTTTATTTATTTTTGTCAAAGTAAGTCCTCTTTTATTAACTTTAAAAATAATTATACTTTTGCTCAAATGTATTTACATTATTAAAGTGGATGAAGATCTAACCGAAATTTAAAATAAAATATTCCGTTACTCATAATTTATAGTTTTTAGAAAATCCTATTATAGAGTACATTTCTATTTATAAAACTAATAATCTTTAATTATTACTAGCTATGTAACATATGTTACGGATTATTTCCTATAAAATGATATTATATAGTTAATAATAAATTAGAAATTTAAAAATAACTTATATAAGGAGGATTTTTTATGGAAAATAAACATTTAATTAAAAATATAGATTTTAGTAAAGTTCTAGCTATGGACAATTTAGTGGATTATGAAGAAGGAAGGGTTGTGAGCAGAACACTTGCTCAAGGAAAAACAATGAGTCTTACACTTTTTGCTTTCGATAAAGGCGAAGAGATAAGCTCCCACTCTTCTTCTGGAGATGCCATGGTATATATACTAGATGGAGAAGCTAAGATTACTGTTGGCGAGGAAGACTTCTCAGTAAAAGCAGGTGAAACTATAGTAATGCCTTCTGGAATTCCTCATGCATTGCACGCAACAGAACAATTTAAAATGCTTTTAACCGTAGTATTTAGCCTATAATTAATTTATTTTTGGGAAAGATAATCTATGATAATACACTTTATCTTAGATTATTATTAAGGAGGTATTTTTATGAAAGCTTTTGTTGATAAAGATACTTGTATAAGTTGCGGATTATGTCCCACAATATGTGAAGATATTTTCTTTATGGATGATGATGGCAAGGCTGCTGCTAAAGATGTAGAAATTTCTTCTTCTTTAGAAGATAGCGCAAAAGATGCAGAAACTTCTTGTCCTGTAAATGCTATTGGTTTAGAATAACTTCTTTAAATAAGAGTTAATTTGAAAATTTATCTTCCTATTAACTCTTATTTTTTCTTACATTAATATATATTATTTTAATAATTTATTTTTTAATAAATTAGCCCATCCTTAATACTTTTTGGCTTCTATGTTTTCTTATATACTCTTTAAAACTCCAATTTCTTATAAATTCATCAGCCTTTTTATATCCGATATCAAATAATTCTTTTTTCTCTTTTTTGCTAATATTGAATTCTATAGTTTTTACATCTAAAGTAGGTATAGATATAGTTCTTATCTTATCTTTATCACTTAAAAACTTTTCATCATAGCATCCTATGGAAGTTTCCATTACATCATATACATAAGGAAAGAAACCATTATTAAATTTATTAAATACGTGATTCTTATGACTCTTTTCAAGTTTAAAGCCAATAGTAGGCCATCTAGGTGTTCCTTTCACGTCAAATATCCATATAGGATAGTTACTAGTTAATCCTCCATCAACTATAAAGCACTTTTCCCCCTTATAATCTAGCTTTGTAGGTCGGAAAAAGAAAGGTATACTTATACTCATTACAACTGCTTTTGCTATATCTAATTCCTTAGGATCTACTCCGTATTCTTTTATATCCTCTGGAAGAATAAGCAACTTCTTATTAGTTACATCTGATGCTATTATTTTTAGTGTTGATTCTCCATTTACATATAAATCTTTAAATTTTCTTTTACCCTTATTTTTATATAATATATTAAGATATTCTTCTATAACACCTGTATTAAATAAACCCTTATTTTGTACAAGTCCAAGTATTTTACCAATGAAGGGTATTTTATTAATGTAACTCTCACTTTTAAAATCAGTATAGTTTAAGTCATACATTAAATATTTTATCTCTTCTCCGGTATATCCAACGGCTATAAGTGATGCTATAATTGCACCTGCAGATGTACCTGCAAGCTTCATCCACTGTACCCC
This sequence comes from Hathewaya histolytica, assembly GCF_901482605.1. Taxonomy (NCBI): domain Bacteria; kingdom Bacillati; phylum Bacillota; class Clostridia; order Eubacteriales; family Clostridiaceae; genus Hathewaya; species Hathewaya histolytica. The sequence goes on from NZ_LR590481.1 coordinate 1,691,320, forward strand.
ACATTCCTCTATCCTACAAAGGGCACCTACCAGGCCAGTGGCCTTTACACCGCCGCCTTGAAATACGGCATCCAGTTTCATAGTACTCCTCCTAAAAAACCATCGCTTTAATATAAGTATGATAATATTTTAGGTTTTGTGTTCAAAATAAAAAAGCTGCACAAAACTAAATATTTAGTTTTGCAACAGCATCTTTTAAAAGCTTATTATAATATTACTAACTTAGAATCCTTTTTTCTTTATCTCTATACCACTTTCATTTATTCCTGGTTGCTCTATAGTTGTATCTAACTTATTTTTTGCCCATTGATTCTGAGTTTTAGAACCATTTGCTAAGTAATTTTCTTTAGTCCACTCTCTTTTATCTTTCTTCTTCATACTATCACCTCATTTATTCAATGTTATATTAATAGTATGGATATTTTACTTATAAATAACCATTTAAATTTTGGTTATATTATTTATATACGTTTCATATTTATGTGGTCATTTTGAGTTACTTTAATGACTTTATTCCGTCTATTATACCTCTGCAGAACTTCTATAAAGGTTTTTCCAAATGCTGAAGCAAACATGATATTTCCCAGTGCATGAGAAGTATCTTGGCAAAAGCTCAATATATTTCCTGAGAAAATAGCTTTTAAAGTTATGGGTTTTATAAAACTTAAAACATACCATTGATTTAATATCAATCCGTATATATATGCCCAAATTCCACATAATATTATAAAGCTTTTAAAGCCAAACCTTTTAATTATCTTACTAAATATACCGAAGAATACACCACAAAGCCCCCAAGCCATAATTTGCCACAAGGTCCAGGGACCATGACCTAAGAAAAAGTTTGATATAAATGCACTCATAGCACCTACCATGAATCCATTAATAGGACCCAAAGTATATCCTGACACAGCTGCAATAAAAGTAACAGGCTGAAAACCAGGTATTACAGCAAATGGAACTCTTAATACTCCAGCTAAAGCAGATAATGTAGCAACAGCACACATGATTCTAGAATTCATCTCTTTACTCTCAAATAAAACAAAGAAAGAAATCAGTAAAAATACAGTAGATACTTCAATAACCCTTTCCATGCCTATTTCTAAGTAAGTCATAGTAATAAGTAATACTATATATGAAATTATTATTAAAGGCCCTACTTTTATATTTTTATTCATATTTATTCACCTTCAAAATATTCAAAGCTTCCTCTGATTTTATTACCTTGCATTTATTTTTAAATAACCTAGAGACTTGGGGAGAATAGTATATAGATTCACATAGAATATGTTCAGCATTACCTATAGCGATAATCTCTCCATGAAATAATAGCATAACTCTATCTGAATAATCACCAGAAAAATTTGTATCATGTGTTACTAATACTATACTTTTTCCCTTATTCTTTAAAGTATTAATTATGTCCCCAAGATTCTCTTTCGCAAGTGAATCCATTCCTCTTGTAGGTTCATCTAAAATTAAAATTTCTGGGTCTGTGACAAGTGTGCAAGCTATAGCAACTCTTTGTTTTTCTCCACCACTTAAATCCCTTGGGTTCTTATTTCTTAAATGATTTATATTTAAAAGGTGTAAGACCTCTTCTATTTTATCCTTATTATATTCACCTATATTCTTTAAAGTATATCCCACTTCCTCAAAAACATTTTCACGGCCAAAATAATCATTAGGATTTTGAGATAAATAGCCTATATACTTAAGTTTCTCTTCTTTCATCTTCCTTATATCTTTACCTTTTATAGATATATTCCCTTTATATCCTTCCATAAGTCCAGTAATAATTTTAAATAAAGTACTCTTACCTGCTCCATTTTCACCCATAACAGTAAGAACTTCTCCCCTATTTAGATTAAAACTTATATCCTTTAAAATTTCTTCTCCTTTAGAATAAGAAAACTTAAGTTTTTTAACTTCCATAATAGGCTCTTTTGAAGCTAGAGTGTTACTATTATTTAATTTATCTATTTTTATTCCTTCTATAGATTGTCTCGCTTCTTTAAGATCTACGGGATACTCTTTTAGCCCAGAACTCTTAAATAAATATGTTAAACTTGGAAGATGATATTTTTTATTTATATTTTCAGGAATATTACGTGGTTTTCCTTCACCTATAATATTTCCTCCCTCCATAAATATTATCCTATCTGCCATAGAAAAACATTTATCAAGTCTTTGCTCTACTAAAATTACTGTCTTTCCCATTTCAGCATTTAATTTTTTTATTGAATTTAAAACCTCTTCTGCACCTATTGGATCTAGTTGAGATATTGGTTCATCAAATAAAATTATATCGGGATCCATAGAAAGCACTGAAGCTATAGCAATTCTCTGCTTTTGGCCTCCGGATACTTCATCTGTTTGTTTATTTTTAATATCATTAAGTCCTAATAAAGATATAACCTCTGCAACATTCCTTTTCATAGAGTCTATATCAGTATTAAAATTTTCAAGTCCAAAAGCAATTTCCCTTTCTATATCTTGAAGAATAATCTGCTTTTCAGGATGTTGATATACCATGCCAACCTGTTTTACTATTTCAAGAGGAGCCATGTCTTCAATATTTTTACCCTTCAAATATACGTTACCCATTATAGTTCCACCACAATAACTAGGTACAAGTCTATTTATGAGTCTTATAAGAGTAGACTTTCCACACCCAGAAGGCCCTACTATTAGTACTAATTCACCCTCATTTACTTTAAGATTTATATCTTTTATAGCGCTTTCACTACATTCTGGATAATTAAATGTTACATTTTCTATATTGATTACTTCCAAGTTTTCCACCTCCAATTTATAAAAAATGGTGAAAATAAAATTGCACAGAATATATATCCATAAACATTTAAGCTTTCTATAGGATTCTGAACTTTAGGATAAAACTCTAAATCCGTGTATCCTTTAACTTTTAATAAAAACAAATTTATAAGGCCTATTAGACACAGAGAAATTATTAGTAAATCATCCTTTTTAAACTTTTCTTTAAAGTAAGAGCTTCTCTTCTTTGAAGCACCATATCCCCTAGAATACATTGCCTCCGCCATATCAGAGGCATCTTCCATACTAGATAAAAATAGTATATTAACTATATTTCCCTGACTAATTAGTGTTTTTTTCATATTATCATAAACTAATTTATTACCTCTTAACTTTTCTACTTCTTTTATAGAGTTAAAAGACTTTATCATACTTGGAAATAATCGTATGGTCATACTCATTAAAAGAGCGGAGTTTTTAAGATATTTCGAAAAGAAAGCAAAAGCTCTATCTGGATGTATAACAAGATTAAAAAATCCAAATACTAAAGTTATACATATTATTCTAAGTCCATTTAAGCATCCAAATAATATTGCCTCTACTGTTATCCTTAATGTCCCAAATATAGGATAATTAATGGTTCCTTCATATATCACCGTTTCACCATTCTTAACCAATATAGGATTTATTATTATGATTAAAAGTGCAAAAGGTATAATAAGTTTAATATATCTAAATAACTCCTTAAAAGAACCATCTATATAGGATAAAAATAATATGGAACTCATTATTAAAATTATATATAGAGGATTGTCCATCACTATAAAAGTTATCAAGTATAACAATAAAAGCATGACTCCACTTAATGGATGTAATCCTTGAAGATATGAATTTCTATTTTTATACGTAAGCATAATTTAGCACCTTACCTTAAGCTATATAATATTCATTCAAGAATCTGTTAACAGAGAACTCACCCTTATTCCATTCATGAAAATCAAATAAAATCACATCTCCATTTTTAGGATATAAATCATTTGCACCTACGCTTATTTTGCTACCATTTGAATAAATAAACCAATCTATGCCCATAATTCCATTTTTCTTTTGATCAGCAGTTTTTTTAGAATTTGGAATAGGGTAAAGGCTTCTAGTTCCATTTATGGACTTTATAAATCCACCTTCATCAATTACACTAGAATTTTCTCTAAGATAGCTCATAAGGCTTTTTCCACTTTGTATTTTTAATTGTTTCTTAAGTAAAACTTGAGGGTTTCCTCCCGTATAACTTTTTGTATTCTTAGATATAACTAAAGTGAAAGTTTCATCAGGCTTCTTAGCAGGATTAACCGGTTTTTTAGATTTAGAAGAATTATCTTTAGTTGTAACTTCTCCTTTATTACCTGAGCTATTACTTGTCCCTTTTAATTCTGTATCATTACTTTGACTTGCACTGGAGCTCTTATTTGAATTACTATTATTATTTTTACTATTATCTTTAGCATTCTTATTTAAGTTAGTATCTTTATCCTTACTACCTTTTTTATTTTCTTCTTTTTTAACAGACTCTTTAGTCAATTCTTTATTTGAATTGTTTGAGTTTTTATTTTCCTTACCTTTTTCCTCATTCTTTTCTTCTACCTTTGTTTCTTTATGGTTATTTTCTAAATTATCCTTTTTAGAAACTGAAGTATCGCTTTTAGTATCAGTAGAAGACTCACTTGATTTTCCACAGCCTACAGCAAAAAACATAATAAAACATAAGAGTAAAGCTAAATAATTTTTAAATACTTTTTTCATAAGTACACCACCATCTATAAATTTTATATTAATATGTAAAAATATTTGGAGCTAAATAAACTCCATAATAAAAAGCCTCTAAAAGAGGCTTTTATCAATCACAAAAATTATAAATACCATTAAAATTGTATTCTCTGATTTTAGCAACTGGCCTCATCCTTCCCTCCGAAAGACTAAACACAATTATTAGGCAGGTCTCCTGGCTTTGCTTCATACTACTTCCTTACCTTCCCAAAGATAAACTTCAGTGGTCCAATTTAGGATTCGTCAGCTTTACAGTAGCGGGGGCTGCAGTGGAATTTCACCACTTTCCCTTATAACTTATAGGTTCTAAGTACCTAAAATTATTATTTAATTTATCTAAAATAAATTATATTATATTTGATAATTAATATCAACACGTAATACTTATTTATAAAGCATTTACGTATTTGTTTCTAAATATCATACCTCTTATTTCAAAATATTATTAAAGCTCTTTAGGTGGCTTATCTCCAAAATACTGATAATAGTAACATTTAATTTTACCATTATATAATTTTCTGTTTTTGTTTGATTTTCTTCCAAAACAACTTTCAAACTCTGGATGAGATGTAATTACAAAATATGACCAGTCTTTAAGTTGACTATACACACTTCCCATGGTTTTATATAGTTCTTCTGCTTCTCTAGACTCCCCTAGCCTCTCACCATAAGGAGGATTAGTTACTATAACTCCATATCTTTTTTTGCTTGAAAAATCTTTCATATCTAACCTTTGAAAATTAATGTATTCAGATACTCCAGCCTTTTCAGCATTAGCCATAGCAGTTCTAAGCACTCTTAAATTTGTATCTGATGCAAGTATTTTAAATTCTTTATTATTTATAGAACTTTTAGCATGACGTCTAATATCACTCCATAAATCTTCAGGAATTATACCCCATCTTTCTGATACAAAATGTCTATTAAGTCCTGGCGCCATATTTTTAGCAATCATAGCCGCTTCTATGGCTATAGTACCTGAACCACAGAAAGTATCTGCAAATGCTAAAGATGGTTCCCATCCACTTAAAAGTACTAAAGCTGCCGCCAAGGTTTCTTTCATTGGAGCTTCTCCAGCATTTTCTCTATATCCTCTTTTATGTAATCCTTGACCAGTTGTATCTAATGTTAATGTAACTATATCTTTTAGAAGAGCAACTTCTATTTTATATTCAGCACCATCTTCTGGGAACTTTTCTACATCATATTTTCTTTTCATAGATTCTACTACAGCTTTTTTTACTATAGACTGACAATCTGGTACACTAAATAACTTTGACTTTACTGACTTCCCTGTAACGTGCATAAATCCATCTACAGGAATAATATCTCCCCATTCTACTTTTAAAGTTCCTTGAAAAAGTTCCTCAAAACTTTCTGCTTTAAATTCTGCCATCTTAATTAAAACTCTATCAGCAGTTCTAAGCCACATATTACAAGTTACTATGTCCATTTCATCGCCAATAAAGGTAACCTTTCCATTCTCTATAGTTAAATCTTCATAACCTAATTCCTTAAGTTCATCTGCCACAACCTTTTCAAGACCAAAAGTTGAGGTCGCAATTAAAGTATATTCCATTCTCTTCTCTCCTAATTTTATTAAAGTTCATTTTATATTCTACCATTAAAGATAGATTTTCAAAACAAAATATTAAAATTTTAATAAGCTTATTTTATTTTTAGCATATATAGCAAAAATAAAACACCTAAATAAACTTTATTACAATTCATTTAGGTGCTTTTTTATATTATATTAAAAATTTCAATATGAATACTACTCCAACTATAATAGTTGGTATTGTAACTTCTTTAAATCTTCCTGAAAATAATTTTAATATTATGTATGATATTACACCAAAAACTATACCATCAGATATACTATATGCAAAAGGCATCATTATTATAGTTAAAAAAGCAGGTAGAGCTTCTGTATAGTCAGTAAGATCTATCTCTTTTATAGGCTCTATCATAAATAAACCAACTAATACTAGGGCTGATGCTGTAACTGCTGGAGTTATGGATGCAAATATTGGTGCAAAGAATAATGCTAAAAAGAACATAACTGCTGTAGATACTGCTGTTAAACCAGTTCTTCCACCTTCTGCAACTCCTGAGGCACTCTCTACAAATGTACTTACAGTACTTGTTCCTAAACATGCGCCTGCTGTAGTGCCTATAGCATCTGCTAATAGTGCTTTCTTCATATTTGGAACTTTACCATCTTTATCTAACATCTTTGCCTTTGTAGTAACACCAACCAAAGTCCCAATAGTATCAAACATATCCATAAATAAAAGAGTGAATAATGCTATGGCCATATCTACTGTAAATATATTATGCCATTCAAATTTAAAAAACACTGAAGAAATTGAGGGTGGCATACTAACTAAGCTCTTTGGCATAGGAGTTATACCCATAGGTATTCCTATAACAGAAGTTAAGAGCATCCCTATAAATAATGCACCTTTAACATTCCTTGCAATTAATATACCTGTTAATAATATCCCAATAATAGCAAGAAGTCCTGTTCCTTTTGTTATATTTCCTAATGCAATTAATAATCCTCCGCCCTCTGGGTGAACTACAATTCCTGCTCCTTCTAGTCCTATAAGAGCAACAAACATACCAATTCCAACAGATATAGCTCTTTTTATATTAAGTGGTATAGCATCAACAATTGCTTCCCTTATATTGAAAACAGTTAATAATATAAATATAAGTCCTTCTAATAATACCGCTGTTAATGCAAATTGATAAGAATATCCCATGGCTTTTACAATTGTAAATGCAAAGAATGCATTAAGTCCCATACCAGGAGCTTGTGCGAAAGGAAGTTTCGCATACAATCCCATAACCAATGTAGATATAACTGCTGAAATTGCTGTTGCTGTAAATACAGCTCCTGAATCCATGCCAGCTGCTGAAAGTATTGAAGGGTTAACTATAAGTATATAAGCCATAGTCATAAAAGTAGTAATACCAGCTACTATTTCCGTCTTAATGTTCGTATTATTTTCCTTTAGTTTAAAAAATTTCTCCATATTATCCCTCTTTCGTTAGGTTTTTATGCTCACTCTTATTATAATAATATATTTTTAAATTTTTTCAATAGTAAATACGAATATTTTTATAATTAAACACAAAAAAATTTGTGTTTAATAAAGTTTTTCATAAAAAAACTATGAAAACAATATTGTTTTCATAGTTTTAAATAGGATATGATAACTTTTTTATTATTAGCAATAGTATCTGTATTTATACCTCAAATTGAATAAACTAATTATTACATATTACTATCATCTATTGAATCTAACCATTGTTTTGCAGGTTCTACCACACTTAAAATACAACCATCCTGGAATGGATTTTTCAAGTTTCCAAGCTCCACTATTTCTAAGAAAGATTTACTACCACCAACTTTGCATATCTTTAAATAATCTTCCCAAGCCTTCTCTCTATCTTCTCTAGATTTAACCCAAAACTGTAGTGCACAAACCTGTGCTAAGGTATAATCTATATAATAGAATGGAGTTTGGAATATATGGCTTTGCTTAAACCAGAATCCCCCTCTATTTAGAAAATCATTTTCCTCATAATCCTTATTTGGTAAATACTTCTTTTCAATTTCTCTCCAAGCACTTTTTCTTTCCTCAGGAGTAGCTTCTGGATTCTCGTATACAAAGTGCTGGAATTCATCTACTGTTACACCATAAGGTATAAAAGTTAATGCCCCACCTAAATGACTAAATTTATACTTATCCTCATCTTCTTTAAAGAATAGTTTCATCCAAGGCCAAGTTATAAATTCCATACTCATAGAATGTATTTCTGCTGCCTCACTAGTTGGGAATCCGTACTCAGGTACTCCTAAATGCCTACTTTCATAAGCTTGAAAAGCATGCCCTGCCTCATGAGTTAAAATATCTATATCCCCTGAAGTTCCATTAAAGTTTGCAAATATAAATGGTGATTGAAATTCTGGTATAATTTCGCAATATCCCCCACCAGCTTTTCCTTTCTTACTTAAAAGATCCATAAGTTCATGATCTATCATAAAGTTAAAATATTCACATGTCTCAGGTGATAATTCTTTGTACATTTTCTTTCCATTCTCTATTATCCAATTGGAATCTCCCTTTGGAGTGGCGTTTCCACTTAAAAATTCTAGTGGTTCATCATAATATTTTAATTCTGTAAGCCCTAATCTACTAGCTTGCCTCTTTTTTAATTGTTCAGCTACAGGTACAATAAATTCCAAAACTTGTTTTCTGTAGTTTGCTACCATTTCAGCATTATAATCAAGTCTCATCATTCTTATGTATCCAAGCTCTACATAATTTTTAAATCCTAATTTTTTAGCCATTCTAGTTCTTACTTTAACTAATTTATCATAAATTTCATCAAACTTAGCTTCATTTTCAATATAGAAAGATGAAGATGCTTCATAGGCTCTTTTTCTCATATTCCTATCTTTTGATTGTATAAAAGGTTCTAATTCAGAAAGATTTCTTTCTTCTCCCTCAAACATTATTTTAGCTGAAGCCTTAAGCTTATCATATTCTGTTATTAATCTATTTTCTTCTTTTAAATCTTCAATAATTTCTGGTTTAAAAGCTTTTATACTGGTTTCAGCCATTTTAAATAACTGATTTCCCCACTTTTCTTCTAACTTAGACTTAAATTTAGAACTTATTAAAGCCTTATAATATTCTGATATTATTCCCTCATATATAGGCATATTATCATTCATAAAAGCCTTCTCTTCTTCATAAAATTTATCTACTGTATTAATAGAATTTCTTATTTCCACTAACCTAGCCATAGATTCAACATGATTTCTAATAGAATTTATTTTTTTTAAAATTTCATCTTGTTCTTCTACGGAAGTAGCACTTTCAAATTCTTTAATTAAACCTTTAAGACTTTTCTCAACTTCTGCCATATTAGGTCTTTCGTATTTATAGTCTTTAAACTTTTGCATAGCTATTCCCCCTTAAAATTAATTATATACTCTATTTTACTACAGCTTATTAATTTTTATAATAGTATTTCTATATAAATTTAAATCTCCTTTATCTGAAATACAACTATTTTAAAATTAGTCTATATGTTCACATAAATAACTGTAACCATGTGGTTATTAAATTAATACATTATAATAGTTCCTAATTTCATTCTTATTTTTTAATAACATATTACAAAAAACATTTTTAAATTACTTGTTGATTGGACATATGTCCTATGATAAAATATAGTTAAATATTTAAAATTCGTTAATGAGGAAGAGTAACTAAAAACTATCATATCCAGAGAGTTGGGAAAGCTGAGAACCAATTATGATATTTTTAGTGAATGGACCTTGGAGAAGTAATCCGAAAGCTTTTGCAAGTAGTAATTACCGGAAGCCTACCGTTAAAAAGGACAGAGCATGTTAGTGCTCCAGTTATGAGATAGATTATATTCCTATAATCTAATTTAGGTGGTACCGCGAATTTAAACTTCGCCCTAATATTTAGGGTGGAGTTTTTTTATTTTATATAAAATTATTTAGACTAACCTATGAAAGGAGGAATTAAAATGTGGTGAAAGTATTATTTTCTTAAAAAATCTATTATAAAGAATTTAATTTTAAAGGAGAGATATTATTATGAAACCATCATTAAATGTAAAAAAATTAACCTCAATTTCTATACTTCTGGCATTAGGAGTTGTATTTCACTTTATAGTTCCTCCTGTATTTATGGGAGTTAAACCGGACTTTTTATTAGTTACAATGTTCATATCCTTGATGCTTACTGATAGCTACAAAGAAGCTATTGCTACTTGTATAGCTTACGGTATTTTATCTTCTTTAACCACAGGTTTTCCTGGTGGTCAGCTTCCAAACTTTATAGATAAATTAGTAACTGGCAACGTGATTTATTTAATTCATAGGTATATGAACTGTGGAAATATTATAAAGCCTTCTCTTATATTTATTTTAGGCACCATAATAAGTGGAAGCACATTTCTTTTCATAGCTTCAATCCTAGTAGGCATTCCTGTATCATTTATATCTTTATTCTTAGCTGTAGTTGTACCAACATCCTTTGCAAATTTTGCCTTAGGCCTTATCTTATATAAGATAATAATTAAAAACACCTCTTTATTTAAGGATGTTAAACACCTTTATAACTAAGTAAAAACAAATAGATTTTATACAAAAACCACTATGAAATTTATTAAAATAAGTTTCATAGTGGTTTTATATTAGTTTTTATGCATATTACCTACATATATGTTCACTTAAAATTCTAACAAGCGGTTTTATATCTGTATTTCTTAAAAATTCAAATTCTATAGATCCTAGTCCTGAACACCATATTTTAAGCTCAGCATCAATATCAAAAGTTCCAGCAGTTTCTCCTGAAAAACTTGATATCTTAGAATAAGGTATAACCATATACTCTTTCTTTTTGCCAATAAGTCCTTGTATATTAATAATTATCAACCTTTTATTCGTAACAATAAGTCTATCTCTAACAGACTTATAAGAAAGCTCTATAATTTCTCCTTGTATAAGCATAAACTCATAGGACTCTATACCGGAACTAGGGTCACATTCCATTAGAGCAGCTATTTTAGGTTTAATATCTGCCATATCTTATACCTCCAAACCAATATAATATATAATTATATCATATTATTATGCTTTTATAATTTTATTTTCCCAATGCCCCTTTTTATACACCACAAATCCATAAATACATACTATAAGATTACTAAAACACATAGAAAACCATATTCCTGTAGCCCCTATACTAGTAAAGTGTTTAAATACTAATATCATTGGAAGTCTTACAAACCATAACCTACCTATTTCCATAGCCATAGAATATTTAGTATGGCCAGAACCTTGGAATACACCTTGTAGAACACTAAAAACCCCCATCAATGGTAGTGAAATAGAAGTAAATCTAAGATATGTTATACCCTGGTTTATAACCTCCATATCATCTTTGGATTGAATAAAGAAATTTATAACAGCATTATCTTTCCATATTAATACCATAGCCCCAATTATCGAAAATACAACAGTAAGTTTAAAAGACTTTATAAATCCCTCTTTTACCCTATCCATTTTATTTGATCCCAAATTTTGACCTATAATAGAAGTTAATGCAGCTCCAACCCCCATGGCAGGTTGCATTATAAGAGAACTTATCCTATTTACCATACCAAATGCCGCAATGGTAGCAGTTCCATAAGATGCTATAAAACTATTTAAAATTATAAAACCTAAAGCGGAACCTGATTGACCTACCGAAGAAGGCAAAGCAACATTTATAATTCTTTTAATGATAAATGAATTGAATTTAAAATTCTTAAAACCAGGTCTTATATTACTTTTAGGATGCATAACCATAAATAATGCTATGAAAGCTAAAATTGCCTTGGAAATTAAAGTAGCTATAGCTGCCCCTGCTATCCCCATATTAAAAGTAAATATAAATATAGGATCTAAAACTACATTTAAGATAGCACTTATACCACTAAGTATAGTAGGAGTGATTGTATTTCCTTGTGCAGTTAATATAGAGTTAAAATTAAAAATGAAAAACATAAAAGGTGTGTCTAAAAAAGTTATTCTAAGATATATAATACTGTACTTTTGAAGATCTCCTGTTGCCCCCATTAGCTTTACTACCATAGGTGTTATTAAGTATCCTATAACGGCAAAAACTATGGAACATATAAAAGAGATTACAATAAGTTGACTTGCATATTCCCCTGCTTCTTTATCCTTTTCAGCACCTATTAACTGAGACAAGAAAGAGGTCCCTGCAATAGACAATCCAATACCTATAGATATAAATAAAAAGTTTACAGGCCATACAAAAGAAGTTGCTGCAAATTGAACAGAACCAAGCTTACTTACCCAGACTCCATCAGCTAGATTATAGAAAGTTTGAATCAAATTATTAATCATAATAGGTATGGATAATGTAACTATAACCTTATACATATCCCCATTTAATATAAGATTTCTTCTCTCTTTTAAATTCATATGATCCCCCCTAATATATTTCGATACTCTAATTAATATGATTATATCATTAAGTATTTATAATTAAAATAGCATAACCTACTTAAATTTCGAATAAAATGTATTGATTTATCCCTATGGATAGTTTATAATTTAATTGATATTGATTATCAATAATAACTGATAATACTTTATCGAAAGGAGAAAAACTATGTTTAATGATATTATTGGAATTATATTAAAATCTGCAGAAGATGCATTTCTTCAAGTAGGAGTATTTGTAGGTGCTGTATTAATTATTTTTGGATACCTAGACTATAAAAAAGGCGGGAAACTAGTAAGAGGTATAGAAAATAGTAAAAGGCTTCAACCAGCTATAGGCGCCTTCTTAGGACTTACTCCTGGTTGTGGTGGTGCAATTTTAGTAATGCCGCTATTTATAAAAGGAAGTGTAAGTTTTGGAACTGTAATTGCAACCTTGATTGCTACTATGGGCGATTCTGCTTTTGTACTAATTACAGTTTCCATGAAACACTATATTTTAGTTAGTATTCTTTCTTTTATAATAGCTATACTAGTTGGATATTTAGTGGATTATCTAAATTTAGAAGAAAAATTAAGCTTAAGAAAAAATATTGAGAAGTCAAAAAAGGTAGCTTCTCATAAGGGATTAGAAAATGTACAAACTGAGTTTGAAAAAGGGAAGTGTAAAAATTGTACTAGCCATAATAACAATGCCCTTCACATAGGTCATAATGAGGGGGATTATATAGATATAGCATTACACCATAGTAAAAAAGAAACTTCTTTAAGTATTTGGAGTCATAAATTCACTCATGGTATAGGTTATAAAATATTTTGGCTTCTAATAACAATTGGTTTAGTACTTGGTATAGCATTACTTGCTCAAATTGATGTTAATACTTCAATGATTATACCTCATCTAGGTTCTATTATAGGTATAAGTGGAACTATATTTTCTATAGTTTATATGATTATTAATAATAAATTTCTCGGAGACGACACCCATGAAGAAACTGAAAGTAAGATGTTTTCTCTCAAAGAAACTTTTATTCACAATGCTGGCGAAACTGCATTTGTTAACACTTGGGTTTTTGTAGCCTATATTATTTATGAAATTTCAATATATTTTATGGGTGGAGAATCAGTAGTTCAAGGCTGGCTAACAGCTACTGGATTTATATCAGTTATAGTAGGTGCTTCAATAGGGCTAATTCCTGGATGTGGACCTCAAATAATATTTGTAACCCTATTTACCAAAGGATTTGTTCCATTTGCAGCATTACTATCTAATGCTATATCTCAAGATGGCGATGCACTCTTCCCTCTTATAGCCATGGATAAAAAATCATCCTTTTGGGCTACTGTAGTCACCACTATACCCGCTTTACTATTTGGTGCGATATTCTACTTTATAGAAATTAAATTTTTAAAATAATAATTTGAATTTCTATATTCATGATCATGATAATGATTATAAAAATAGCTATATTCTTATGGAAATTAACTTCAATAGGAATATAGCTATTTTATATATGGGGTTATTAACTGTTTAAACTAAAATCTCACATTTATCTAGATGTATTTTCATGCTATAGCTTTTTTTAAAAAGTTTCTATATTTATCTATTTGAAACGGCATCATTAAATACCTTTTCCGCTACTTCTTCCTTATCATAGAAGGCAGCTATAAACTTTATCCATTCCATTCTTCCTAAAGGATCTTTTTCAATATATGCATTATCCACAGCATAAGGTATTTTAATATCATCTAACCTTTTCATTAAATCTGCTTGCGCTTGTTCTCCATTATAAGTAAATGCTATTTCTGGATTTAGAACTCTAATTTTGTTATAATCATAATCCCCTCCTTGGCATACATTACTTATCCTCTTCTCTTCTATCCCCTTTTTTATATCATCTATATTCCATCTATTTGAATCTAAAATAACAGCAGTTAAAGAAGGTATCTCCTCTAAAGATTTTAAGAAAGAAGCGTGATTTGAAGATGATACAAGTACATCTTTTACTGGTATCTTAACAACATTTTCGTTTTTATAAGCCTGGGATACTTCTTTTTCTCTTGGAATTAAAATTAATATTCTATTATTTCCATCAGTAATTTTCTTCACTCCACCTTTTAAATATTTAACTGAAAATCCTTTGGAATATTCTAATTTCATTTCTGGTTTAATAGTCACTTTTTTAGTATCTTTACTATAGCATACTCTCCCATCTATAATTTCTTTTAAAGACCCTAAACTTGCATAAAGTTCTCCATTTACATTTATAATTTCATCTGGAATAATTATTTTAGAAAATGTAGTTCCTATTTCTTTACTTCTTTCTGTAACTTTTAAAGTTTCCATACCACTTTTTATTTCAGCTTTTGAATCCTTAGTAATGTATTCATTGCCTACAGAATTAAAAGCATCTTTTAAACATACATAAACCTTATTTCCATCTTCTTTTAATCTTATATCTTTAACATTAACTTGCTCCTCAACTTTTTTTGATGAATTATTAATATTTTCTTTTCTTTCTCCATACCCACATGCAGACAATACAACACTTAAAATTACAAAACATACTACTAATGTAAAAAATCTACTCATAAATTTAAAACTTTTGTTCATATCTGTCTCCCCTTTTATCCTCTAAATAAAAAGCTATACCAAGTAATTTAAAAAATTATCTTGATATAGCTCTCAGTGATACTAAAAATTTGGAAATTTTTATTTTAATAAATCTATGTTAATAGATATATTAAACTAGTTTAATATATAAAATAAAAAAACTCCTCTCGGAGTTTTATATGCGCAGATAAGAAAAGTAACACTAAAGTTTACTTTTTATATGAGAGCAAGTTATTTTCCCACCGAAAACTATGCTTAAATATTAGGCAGGTCTCCTGACTTGCACTTCATTCTTATCCATCCTTCCCAAAGTAGAACTTCAGTGGATTTTAGGACTCGTCTGTGCTTACAGTAGCGGGGGCTGTAACGGATTTACACCGTTTTCCCTATTAATTCTTATAAAAGAAACCTAAAACTATAAATATTATATTTTACATAAGTAACATATTACAGTATTAAAAATTTAATGTCAAGAAGAAAATATAAAAAATTTATAATTATCTGATTTTAAATCTATTTATTCCTTCCTGTAACTCCATGGTTAAACTTGCAAATCCATTAGCTGTTTTTGCAACCTCTTGGGAAGATGAGTTCATTTCTTGTGATGATGCAGCTATTTCTTCTGATGATGCTGATATTTCTTCTGCAATAGATGATGCTCCCTCTACCCTTTCAAAAATATTATTTTTTTCTTTTTCTATGTCCTCTGCAGTTTTATTTAAAGCATTTATTTTAGGAACTACATCCTCAATTGATGTAATAATTTCTTTAAACGAAACAAGAGAATCGCTTATAACATCTGATGAATTTTTTAACCTGCCATCTATATCCCCTGTATGTTGTACAATATTTTTAGTTTCTTTTGATATTTCATTTATAAGCACACTTATATTATTTGAAGATTCCTTACTTTGCTCTGCTAATTTTCTTATTTCATCAGCCACTACAGCAAAACCTCTACCAGACTCACCAGCTCGTGCTGCCTCAATTGCAGCATTTAATGCTAATAGATTAGTTTGTTCAGCTATATTATTTATTAAAATAGTTATTTCATCGATTTTATTGATACTGTTACCCAAAACTTCTATTTTTTCTGCAAAATTTTTAAAAGTACTGCCAACAAATTTAAAGGAACTATCTAGTTCCACCATCTTTTCGCTACTAATATTAGCTGTTTTAGATACATCTTTGGCGCTAATATTAAGTTCACTTAAACTACTTACAATTTCATTTACAGAAACACTAAATTCATTTAGTATATTAGTAATATCAACTAAACTCTCTGCTTGATCACCTGTACCTTTGGCTACATCATTTATTGCATTGGATACATTGTCAGATGAAGATGCCATCTCCTCAGAAATTGCACTTAGATTCTCTGAAGAAACATTTATTAATTCTGTTTTTTCCTTTAAAGTCTTGATAATTTGAGAAAAACTTTTTACAGTATTTCCGATATTCATCTTCATATGTTCGAATTCATTTCTGCCCTCATCTTTAATATCTAAATCCAGGTTTCCTGAAGCTAGTTCCTTTAGCATATTATCCACATTATTTAAATAGGTCTTTATGATTCTTATAGTAAGTATAGCTATAAAAGAAAATATTAATGTGCAAGTAATTAAAATTCCTATAAGAAGATTTCTATTTATTTTAAATATTTTGTCACTTTCGAATTTATCACTTTCTGCATATTTAATATCATATTTATTAAGATCATCTAAGCACTTTTCAATCTTATCTCCAATATTGCTTATTTTTTCTGCCTCTTCCTTAGATAACTTTTTTCCACCTTCCATATCCGCAATAGATTTCTTAACCAGCTCTAAATAGATTTTATAATTATCACTAAAACTCTGTAAATACTTTTGTTCTGTTTCATCTGATGGAGTAGACGTATATTTTTTATAACTATCAAGTATCGCCTTTTCATTTTCCTCTATATCAGTCATATACTTTGGATTGAAACCTATCTTAGTATTAGCATGATTTAACCTTATAGACATAAAATTTTCCTTAATCGTCGATATATATGTAATTGGCATTAGTTGGTCATCATACATATTTGCTACATTTGAATTTATTTTAGAAGTAGCTATGAAACCAAAACTTCCAATAATAATACTGACTAATGTTCCAGTACAAGCCAAAAATAATATAATATGAGTTATCCTTATATTTCTGATTACCTTTTTCAATCTTATAACCTCCGTATAATTTTAAATTTTATTGATTTTAACTATAAGTACATGAATTTTATACATTTAAATTACGTAATACTAAATATATCGATTTAAAATAATCTTTCTTTAATAAAAATAATCTCCAAATACTACAAAATTTAAATGTAGTATTTGGAGATTTAAAATTAATTTTTATTTAAAAAATCCACAATATTATCTTCATACTCATCTTTATACACTAAATAAGATCGTATATGCTCCGCTTTTTCTGTAATCCATAATTTACTGCTTTCCTTATTATCTAGCACTTCAAATATCCTTATACTCTCTTCATACGGAATTGCACTATCATCCTTACTATGGATTAAAAATAGAGGTTTACCTTTAAATTTCTCTGCTGCTTTCACTGTATCTACATCTTTTATGTCTATTCCTAAAGTTTTTGGTAATACGCCTAATATTATAGATCTAAAAGGTATATTAGGTAACCCTGACCAATAGGAAAGATTTTTATTAAGGTATTCTTTTAAATTTCCAAATGGACTATCTGCAATTACACACTTTACATACTTAGATTCTGCTCCTGCTAATATAGATGTTGCAGCTCCCATGGACCAACCTATCAGATGTATGTTTATTGACTTCCTTTGATCTACCACAAAATCAATGGCACTTAAAAGATCATATTTCTCAAACTTACCAATAGTAACATATTTCCCTTCTGACTCTCCTGAAGCTCTAAAATCAAAAACTAAAACATTATATCCTTCCATACATAATCGTTTAGCAAGTTTTATTACAGATATGCTATATACCCCCCTATTATTTCCGTACCCATGAGCAAAAATAACAGTCTTATTATCTGAATTAAAATCTCCATTAAATTTAGCAGGAATCCACCACCCCTTTAATAGTGTATTATCATGCTTACTCTTAAATGTTATTTCTTCAAACTCCAGACCATGTTCATTTGGCAATTCTTTTATAACGACTCTTTTGGGTTTTACTAATCTTAAACCAGTATAAATAGATACAGCCCCTACTCCTATAAGACTAAGTAAGCTTCCAAGTCCTCCAGCTATACCTGCTATTTTAAGTTTATTAGATAATTCCTCTTTATCTTTTTTTATATTTAATAATCTCACTCTAATCCTCCTTTAATAGCTTTTAAAATTCT
Organism: Hathewaya histolytica; assembly: GCF_901482605.1. Lineage (NCBI taxonomy): Bacteria > Bacillati > Bacillota > Clostridia > Eubacteriales > Clostridiaceae > Hathewaya > Hathewaya histolytica. The sequence goes on from NZ_LR590481.1 coordinate 1,709,961, forward strand.
GAAAGATTCATTATATTAATAAAAAAATTTATACACTAACAGTTTAATATGTTTATAATCCTATGTAATAATATCTAATACTTACATAATACTATTTTATCATATGTAATAACCATTAAGTAGCAATATACTACTTTGGTTGTAATTTTTAAAAATTACCTATATAATTTACATTGACTATAAGTTTTAATATTTATGCAATTTAGGTACATACTTTTACTTATGATTTAACTTATAAGAAAGGAAATATTTTATGAGACTAAATAAATTTATTAGTGAAAAAGGAATCTGTTCAAGAAGAGAAGCAGATAGATTAATAAAAGCAGGAGAGGTAAAAGTAAATGGGAAAGTAGCAGAAATAGGAATAGAAGTTACAGATGAAGATAAAGTCTTGGTTAATAATAAACCTTTAAAAAGCCGTGATGAATTTGTATATATCGCCTTTAATAAGCCTACAGGGATTACCTGTACTACAGACAGAAGTATTAAGGGAAATATTATTGATTATATAAATTATCCCAAAAGAATATTTCATATTGGAAGGTTAGATAAGCCCTCTCAAGGACTGATATTTCTAACTAATGATGGGGATATTGTAAATAAAATTTTAAGAGCTGGAAATAACCATGAAAAAGAATACATAGTTACTGTAGACAAACCTATAACTAAAGATTTTATAAAAAAAATGGGGAATGGCATACCTATATTAGGTACTGTAACAAAAAAGTGTTTTTTAAAAAAAGAAAGTAACTATGTTTTTAGAATAATATTAACTCAAGGTCTTAATAGACAGATTAGAAGAATGTGTGAGTATCTTGGATATAATGTAAAAAAACTTCAGCGTGTTAGAATTATGAATGTAACCTTGAAAAATATTCCAGAAGGTAACTGGAGATACCTAACACCAAAAGAACTAACTGAAATAAATAGAATGGTGAAAAGTTCAACTAAAACAGAAGAAGCATCTAAGATATAAATATTAATAAATACTTGTGTGTAATTTACTAAAAACTATGCACAGGTATTTATCTAGAATGTATATATTATTTATTTAACCTTTCTAAATTTGGGCACAATTATTTTTTTTACCAAAACACCTATAAAAACTAACCCTGGGAGAATTATTTGCAATATTATACCATATATAGGCCATAGTGTTTTAATAAAATTCATAGATTCTTCAATGCTGCCAAATATTAGATAAGCAAAGTTTGACAGCAACAACACAACTGGTATTAAAATATCTCTATAATTGTTTAAGCTAAAAACTTTTTCTAACCCCTTGGATGCCCCTAATATACAAACATTAATCTCAAGAAATTGTATTATAGCAAAAGCTATAGAAACTATTATTTCTACCCTCTGAAATTCACCTTCAAATTTTAATCTTCTTATTCCTTCATATCCCGGATAATAGTATGAAAAGTGTCCTTCACCACCAATAAGCATTATATCTATTAACGTAGCCAAAGTTACTAATGCTCCTCCTATTAGTAGGGGCTTAATAAATATATTTTTTACTTTTTCATCCTTATTAATATAATCAAAAAAACTAAGAAATATAACTACTTCACTAAAAGGTATGGTTACTATACTCAATCCTGATTTTAATATACTTTTGATATCTATATAAAATATAGGATATATATTGGTAAGTTTCATCTGTGGAATTAACAATATCCATATTAGAACAATAAATATAAGTATTATTCTAATAAGAAAATGTGACCAAGCAGCTAAAACCTCAATACCTTCTTTTAATATCCATATACTTAAAAGAGCTATAAATAACATGGGTATAAACTTAGGTGTATTAAATAAAGCTGTCAATTTAATAAAATCAGTAAAATCATTTAATATATAAGCCCCAAGAAAAATAAGATGAAAAATAAATATCATATTTAAAATACTGCCAAAACACTTTCCAAAAATTATATCTATAATTTCAAATAAGTTTTTTCCTGGATATGACTCCATGGTTTTTGCATACATAATTACTACTGGAATAGTAAAAATAACGCCTAGAATAGTAGCCATCCAAGCATGTTCCTTTACTTCTCCGCCAATGCTAAATAATAAATATGCTCCTATACAATATATAAAGATAAGGAGTTGCATTTGTTTATTGGAAACTATTTCTCTCCTCATAATTCCTCCTAAAATATATTAAACATTCTTAAAAATTTGCTGAAAGGTATCATAGGATCAGGTACCTCTATATTTAATGCCTCTAAAGAACTAATTATAACACTTATGGACATTATGAAAATATATAAAGGAATTTCCCTTTTTAAATCATTATTATATAAATGCTTTACTTCATAAATAGATATACTAAAGTAAAATAAAAGTACTAAATATATCATATCAATCTCCTATTTCTATATTTTTATTAGTAAGCCCACTATATTTTATATTAAGATTAACAAAAACATTTATATCTATATTTTGAAAAGTTTCACTCCAATTACCTGAAGCCTTTTCCCATTCTTTAGGTGCCTTTTTCTTAAAAATCGATCCAAAACCTATTATGTCGCTTTTATATTCATTTTGAAGCTTTTTTATTAGAGCATTGGATTGAGCTTCTATAACTTTTTCTGCACCCACCTTTAACTTTTCTCTATCTTCTTTTGCTATATAATTTATACCTGTTTCTGCAAGTTCTGATAAAGCTACATCCATATCTATGTACATATCTAAAGAAGGTATATTTTTTTCTTTACTTATATTATACTTCTTACTTACTTTCATTATTTCTAAACTTACGGCTTGATTTTCACCTAAAACAATAGGATATACGAATTTTACATTATCTTCTTTTAAGATTTGGAAAATTAAATTTTCTCCTTTGTCTAGTTCTCCAATCATTTTATCACCTTTAAATACAGCTGTTCCAAAAATTTCAACTGTAGGCTTTCCTCCATCTTTAACAGTACTAATCATAGGTACTGCTGCCGAAATACCCTTAGTAGATATGTAATCAATGAGCCTAAAAACCTCTATTGACTTATACTCTCCTATTTCGTTACTACTCTTAGCTGCAGATGCTAGGTCATAGGATAATATTTTATTCTCATTCTTATCCTGAGTAAGTATTTCCCCTGCAGTTTTATCTTTAGAGATTAAAACCCACATATCATTTCTAACCTCAACATCTCTATTTATTAAATCAAGTACAGGAATTATGCCTTCTTCTGCTATATCTTTACTTACAATAAAGAGCTTAGCATGAGATAACTGCATCATATTGCCTGTATTTTTAATAGCTTCTCTTAAAGCTGAATGTATAGTCTTTCCTCTACTTTGAACCATACTTGAAGTTATACTCTTTCCATCAGGTGAAGCATCTAAAACTTCCATGGTCAATATATACTCCTCAGTCTTTTTATCTCTATCTACAGCCATACCAGCTACATATTTAAAATCTGTAATTTCTGAATAATCCCAACAACCAGTAAATACTGTAGAAATACAGATTAATATAAATAAAGTTATTATTTTATTTATATATTTTTTCATTACATATTCCTTCTCTTAATGTATTTTTTACTTCTCTCAATATCCTCAGAAATAAATTTTGTTCTATAGCGTAAAGCCCACCACGGGAATCTTATAGCTGTATCTCTTATATTATATTTATCTAAGTCAATAAGTTTTAACATATAAGGTATTCCAAAACTTTTCATAGACATAAGATGTATAGTTAATCCCATGCCAACAAAAATAACTCCATATATACCAAGAAAAGAAGCTAAAATCAGAAATATAAATCGAGATACAATAACGCCTGCTCTCATTTCATAAACTATAAGTTCTGATATACCCGCAATTGCAGTTACAATTACAATAGGAGCACTTACAAATTTGGCGTTAACTGCGGCATCACCTAAAACCAAAGCCCCCACTATACTTATAGCAGCACCTATATGTTTAGGTAATCTTATACCAGCTTCCCTAATAATTTCAAAAGTTATCAACATTATAATAGCTTCTAATGATGCTGGAAGTGGTACACCTTCTTTAGCCATATATATACTTAGTGCTAACTTTGTAGGTATCATTTCCTTATGAAAGGTTGTAAATGCAATATAAATAGCCGGGGTACCTATAGTTAATATAAAAGCTAATACCCTTAAAAGTCTATTTATAGATGCATAAATAAAATTATCATAATAATCTTCATTTACCTGAAAATATTCTAAAAATAAAAAGGGTAAAGTAAGCACAACAGGGGAACCATCACAAAGTATAGCTATTCTTCCTTGGAGCAATTTTGATGCAACTACATCTGGTCTCTCTGTCTTTCCTATAGTTGCGAAAGGCGATAATGGATTATCATTTATATATTCTCTTATGGTTTCGCTAGAAAAAATACCTTCTATATCAATCTTGTTTAATCTCTTTTTTAGTTCTTTTAATATTTTAGGGTTTACTATGCCATCTACATAAGCAACAGAAATTTTAGTTTTAGTTCTGGAGCCTATTTCTCTAGACTCAAATTTCAAATGTGGAGAAGTAACTTTTCTTCTTATTAAACTCTTATTTGTATTTATAGACTCATTAAATCCTTCCCTTGGACCATTTACTACAGTTTCTGATTGAGGTTCAGATATAGACCTAGTTTCCCATCCTTTTGTATTAAGAATTAATGCACTATTTGAGCCATCTACGAGTAATAAAGAATCACCATATAATAGGGCTGTTAATAGCTTATCCAAATCGATTTCTTCTTTAACATCGTCAACTATTACAACTTCTTCTTCTATATACTTTATGACATCCTTATCTTCATCCTTAAGCCTATCATTTATTAAAGGATATAAAATATTTTCATTTATAACTTCTCTATTAACCATTCCATCTAAGAAAATCAAACAAAACTTCTGTGATGATTTCTTATTTCTAAACTCCCTATAAATCACAGTATCATTATTTTTCAGAATAACATTTTTAAATAAATCTATATTTTCTTGAAGTGAACTATGTAAATTATATTGATCTATATTATTATTTGAAATTTTTCCATCTTCATTACCTTTATTATTTTTAGATGACGCTTTCATAAAATCACTTCCTATCCATGCAGTTTTCCACTTAATTATATGGTTTCCATAATATTTTTCCTTATTCATAAAAAATACCTTGACTACTTCTAGCCAAGGTAACTTATTTTTCTTATTAAAGATTAAACTCCTATAATATAAATATTATCTATTATTAAGTTAAAAGCAAAAAATAAAAAAACCTAAAGATAAATCTTTAGGTTTTTTTCTAAAATTAAGCTAATTGGATGTTTTCAGCTTGAGGTCCTTTTGCACCTTCAACAACGTCAAAAGTTACTTTTTGACCTTCTTCTAAAGTTTTGAATCCTTCTTTTTGAATTTGTGAAAAGTGAGCAAATACATCTTTTCCTTCTTCTGTAGTGATGAATCCAAATCCTTTTTCTGCGTTAAACCATTTTACTATTCCGTTCATTTTTCGTACCTCCGAAATTTTTATTCCTTTAATTCTTTGTAAAAATAATCATTAATAAAAATTTCGAAATTTATACAACAAGTTATTATTAACTTTAAATAATTTCAAAACTATTAATATCATAAATCATTTACTTCTGAATTAAGGTTCTCTATAAGTATACAACATATATAAAATATTTCAAGCCCTTTTTTAAAAAAATTTTAAAATATTTTTCAAATATAATAATTATTCTTAATAAAACTGATATAACTATGTAAATAATACATTTATAATCTCTAATATATCCATGTTATCTTTTTATTAAGATAAAACTATGTTATACTTAACAAGTTTATAAATATAAAAACTAAATTAAAATTATATTGAAAGGTAAATTATAATGATAAACTTTAAAGACTTAGGAATTAATAATGAACTAATAAAAATACTTAAAATTTCAGGTATAAATAAGCCAACTCCAATTCAATCAGAAACTATTCCCTTAATAAAAAGTGGAACTGATATTATAGCTGAATCTCAAACTGGCACTGGAAAAACTCTTTCTTTCCTTCTTCCAATGTTCGAGAATATATCTCCTAACTCAAACAAAATTCAAGGTCTTATAATAACTCCAACAAGGGAACTTGCCATTCAAATAACTGAGGAAGCTATTAAACTAAAAAAAGCTAAAGATATAAATATTCTATCTGCCTATGGCGGAAAAGATGTAAGTTCTCAGATAAAAAAACTAAATCAAAATATTCATTTGGTAATTGCAACTCCTGGAAGACTTCTAGATCATATACGCCGTGGTTCTATAGACCTTAAAGGAATCAAAACCTTAGTATTAGATGAAGCTGACCAAATGCTTCTTATGGGTTTTAAAAACGAGGTTGAATCTATTATAAAAAAAACTTCTAAAAAACGTCAAACACTTTGTTTCTCAGCGACAATGAATTCTGATGTAAAAAAGCTTGCCTATAGGTATATGATTGATCCAAAAGTGATATCAATAGAAAAAGAAGAAGTAACTCTAAAAAATATAAAGCAATTTTTAATAGAAACTACAGATAGAGAAAAAAGAGAAGACTTATGTAAAATTCTAAATAAAGATAATGCTTTTATGGCTATTATATTTTGTAGAACAAAGAGAAGAGTTGATGAATTAGAAGAGTTTATGCATAAAAAAGGTTATAATTGTGAAAAACTACATGGAGATTTAGCACAATCAAAACGTGAAAAAATAATGAAATCCTTTAGAAAGTGTGATATTCAATATTTAATAGCCACAGATGTAGCATCAAGAGGATTAGATGTAACTGGGGTTACTCATATATATAACTATGATATGCCTGAAAATGCAGAAAGCTATATACACCGTATAGGAAGAACTGGAAGAGCTGGTGAAAGTGGAATTGCATACTTGTTTACAACACCTAATGATAAATTCACATTACAAAATATCGAAAAAGAAATTGATTTAAATATATCCACTTTATAAAGTTATTTCTATATTCAAACTTATGAATACTATAGTAATTAAATTAAAAATTTAATTCAAACCCATAAAACAAGGAAGTAACTTAAAGTATTAATACTGTAAGTTACTTCCTATTATTTAAAATCATTATCTACCATAAAAATTTAAAATATCTTTTAATTATTTTTGAATTTTAGCTTTTACTATTAATCTTTTATTGCCTTTTTCTGTACAAGTTACAATGGTCATAACCTTCTCATTTTTAATTTGATCTAATACCCTAACTTCTGTAGGTTCTACTATAAACTTTTTCTCTATCTTATATTTAAACTCCTTTGTTAATGTTCTTATATTTATATCATCTCCAACATTAACTTTATAAAGTTCATTCAAAAGCTCATTATATATATGACTACTATGACCTGCTATAGAAAAGTTTCCTTCCTCTCCTGGCATTACTGAATCTGTAAAGTGTCCTACATAGTATCTAATTTGTTCTTTTTCAATACCCTCTACAATTACTGTTTTTAAGTTTATAGATGGAATTTGCATTATAGCTATGCCATCCCCAATATCTACTTTCCTTTTCTCTACAATCTTTTCTGAATTCTTATTTTTATTCCTAATATACTCTTTATTAAACTCTTTATCTAACTTATTAACTAGGTTAGATTCTTTCTTTTTAGAATAGAACTTCAATCCAAAAGATGATAACATAAGTATTATGCCAAATACAATTAATAAAGTAGATCCAATACCTCTTTTCATACCTATTACCTTCTTATATAATTCTTATATAACTTCCTCTTTTCTATATACACCCTTAGGGATAAAGATAATTCTCTCACCTAGTTTATCCTTTAGTATATTCATATCTACATTATAAACATTTCTTATTAATGCTTGATCTAAAACTTCTTCCGGTTTACCCTCTGCTTGTATTTCCCCATCTTTTATAACTAAAACTCTACTACTATACTTTGCTGCTTGATTTAAATCATGTAAAACCATTATAACAGTTAGGTCTAGTTTCATATTTAGTTCTTTTACTAGTTCCAATATTTCAATTTGATTATTTATATCTAAATATGTAGTAGGCTCATCTAATAGTAATATCTTAGGCTTTTGTGCAAGTGCCATGGCTATCCAAGCCCTTTGTCTTTCTCCCCCGGATATATTTATTATATTTTCATTCTCTAAATGTTTTAAATGAGTCTTTTCTATAGCCCAATCTATTATTTTTTCATCTTCTTTATCTAAAGTTTGAAACCAAGATTTATGAGGACTTCTTCCAAAACCTACTATTTTTCTAATAGTCATATCTTTAGGTGTAGAGTTATGCTGAGATAAACAAGCCATTTCCTTTGCTATATCCCTATTACTCATATTCCAAAGTGACTTCTCATCTAAATAAGCAGTACCATGCATTGGCTTTAAAAGTTTGCCTATAGACTTTAAAATTGTAGATTTTCCAGAACCATTGGGACCTATTATAGTAACAATCTCTCCTTTTTCAATATCTAAGTTAAAATCTTTAACTATAATCTTATTATCATATCCTATTGTAAAGTCATTTACCTTAAGCATTGGATTTTCTCCTCCTTAATAAGAATAAGAAAAATGGACCGCCTACCATAGACATTATTACTCCTACTGGTAATTCTATTGGTCTTGCTATAAACCTTGCTATGGTATCAGTCAAAAGAAGCAATATAGCCCCAACTACAGAACTCATTGGTATTAAAAATTTATGATCCGAACCTATTATCAACCTACATATATGGGGAACAATAAGCCCTATAAATCCTATTATACCTACAACTGAAGTGCTAATACCTGCTAAAAAAACTGCAACTAAAGATATAAATATTCTAGTCCTATTAACATTAAGTCCTAAATTTGTAGCAACATCATCACCTAACGCTAAAATATTGGCACCCTTTATACAAAGGAAAGAAAGGATTATACCTATAAGAGTATATGGTACTATATATTTAACTTCTCTCCATCCTCTGTAGGCTAAACTTCCATTTATCCATAATAGTACTCCTTGAATTTTATCACTATTTAAAATAGACATAAGGGAAGTTGCCCCTAAAAATATAGCATTAACAGCTACACCTGCTAATATTATTCTTAAGGAATTTAACCCATTATCCCATGAAAGTGCAAATACCATTACACAAGCTAAAATAGCTCCGAAAAAAGCCACTAATGGTAATATTCTATATAAATGCGGGAAATAAATCATTACCAAAATAGCAGCTAAGCTAGCTCCTGAAGAAACTCCTGTTATTCCAGGATCCGCTAGTGGATTACCCATAACTGCTTGTAAAAGAACTCCTGATATAGATAAACTTGCTCCCACAAATATAGCAAGAATTATTCTAGGAAGTCTCATATCCATAACTATACTTGCATTAATTTCATCACCTTTACCTAAAAATATATCAATTATATTACCTATAGATATATCAGCACTTCCTATACCAATAGTTAAAATTGATAATATCGCTAATACTATAATACATAAAACTATTATCCATACTTTAGTACTATCCTTTATTTTCGCCATACGTTTCATCATTCTCCCAATTATTTATATAAATAATCCTTCATTTTTTCTAGTGATTCTGTTATATTTATATCTCCAGTAACTCCAAAAACTTTTGGATCTAAATCATATATTCTATTTTCTTTTACGGCCTTAAATTTTTTCCACTGAGGATTTATCTTAAATTCATTTTCTGTTTGTTTTTTAGCCTCGTCTATATATCCATGGTACATTCTAAAAATCACATCTGGATTTTCTTTCAATGCCGTTTCTAAAGAAAAAGGAACATATTGTCCTTTCATATTGGCTTTACTTGCTATATTTTCTCCTCCAAGTTTATTAATAAGGCTACCAGCAAAAGAATTTTCACTTGCTAGCATAAAGTGTCCTGGCGCACCAAATAAAATCATAACTTTTATCTTTTTGTTTCCACTTGTTCCATCCAGTATACTTTTTTCTTTTTTATTTATACTTTCAAGGATTTTTTTCCCTTTCTCTTCTTTGTTATATTTTTTAGATATATCGTTTATAGTTTTTTTTACAGAATCATAAGAGTCCAAATCGCAATATTCTACATTTAAACCACTCGATTTTAGTTTATCTCCTATAATTTCTTGTAAAGCTCCTGATGTCATATAAACATCGCTCTTTAATGCCTTTATTTTTTCTAAATCAGGATTCATGGGTAATCCTACTTCAGGAATATCTTTTATCTTATCTGATATACCATATTGAGTGCTTGCTCTTCCAACCATTTTAATATCTAAATTTGATAAAATTTCTGCAACAGCTATGCTTCCTGCAACTATTCTAGGCTCTTTAATGTCTTTTAAAGGCTTATTAATAGTCTCTTTAGATACTTCTTTATTTGGATTTCCACAAGAAATTAAGTTAAAACTTATTAAGAATACCGAAATTAGAGCTAAAAACTTTTTCATATAATACAGCCTCCTCATAATCTAATAAAATGAAACTCTGCTTTAAAAGAGTTATAGTCTTCTTAAAACAGAGTTTTAATTTAAAATAGTTTACTTTCTTCTTTTAAATAACATAGCTCCAATTATTGTACTTAACCCACCTACTACAAATAAATTACTACTTTTTATTGGCAGTCCTGTTTGAGGCAACTCTTTTGCATTACTTTTAGCTACTCCCTTATTACTTTTTTTACCTTCTACATTTTTTGTGTTTTTCTCAGTATTACCATTACTTTTATCTTCTTTATTCTCTTTATCAGATATTTTTTGCATATCATCCTTAAGTTTTGTCCTAAATGAAACTTCTGTATTTCCCATAGGTTCTATATTGGCGCGAAATTTGATATTAGATTTTGTACTTGGTATTGAAAATTTTAAAGTGGCTACCTTATTTTCATTATCATGTTTTATAAGTTTATAATCCACATTAGAATTATCTACAGAAACCTTTATATTCTTCATCCAATCATTTCTCATAATCTTAATACCAATGCTTATATTTCCATCCTTAACATCTATTACAGCATTACTATCAACGTATTGACCTGCCATGGATAATTCATCACTTTTTTCTTTTAAAGTCTGAATTCCTACGTTATACTTTCCATCTTTAAGTTTATTGTTCTGTATAGCAATTACACTAATTAAATTACCTGCTGGATTTGCAACTTTTTTATTCATATCCATAGCAAAAGCCTTCTTAGATGGAATTAATATACTAGCCACTAAAGCTGTAGTTAATGTAATCTTTATAAATTTACTCTTCATTTTTCTTTTCTCCTTTTACATATTTCTTCTTTAATGAAACTCCTACACCAGACATTAATAAACCTAAAGTTCCTAAAATCCCTGTATTAATAGGCAATCCCGTTTGAGGTAATTTTTTTATCATTTTATCATTTTTAGAAGCTTTTGTTGTTTCTTTTAATTTTAAAGGATCTACATTTACTAGCTCTTTCATATTTAAATTATCTTTTTCTAGGTCATCTTTTTTACCTTTAGAACTTTTGTTATTAAGCTCCTCATATCCCTTAATAAGTTTTAAAGTATTTTCCATAGGTTTAATTCTAAATGAAACCTTAGAATTACCCATTGGAGCTACATTCATAGTTAACATCACTTCAGAATTTAAACCTGCTACTTCAAATTTAACTCTACTTACTTCTTCACCATTTTTATTTTTAGACTTGTCCATCACAGTAGGAATAATTTCCTTACCATCTACCTTAGCTCTTAGATTTTTCATCCAATCACTTCTATCTATAGTTACTACTAAATATTTTTTTCCATCTTTAACTTCATAATTTACTTCTTTTACATATTGACCTGCCATAGATGGTTCATTACTATTTTCTTTTAATGTTCTAAAGTTCACATTATATAATCCATCTTTAATCTTATTTTCCTGCGATTTTACATCTGGTTTTGATTGTGGTTTTATATCTGGCTTTGTCCCAGGTTTTGGTTCTGGCTTTTGATTTTCTTTTCCATTACCATCTATTTTATTATCTTTTATTTCTTGCAATGAATCTTTCTGTACAGCCAACCTAAACCCTATTTTTGCATTACCCATAGGTACTACATTCATATGTAAGTACACCTTTGAGTCTATACTTCCTATTTCAAATTTTACTTCAGTTTTTTCATCCCCATTTTCATTCTTTTCTATGACTTTAACTTCAGGAACTACGTCTTTGTCATCTACTTTAACCGATATATTTTTTAGCCACTCACCTTTATCTAAAGTTACTACTAAGTACTTCTTGCCATCCTTAACTTCATAATTTGCTTCTTTTACATATTGACTTGCCATAGATGGTTCATCACTATTTTCTTTTAATACTCTAAATTTAGTACTATATAAACCATCTTTTTGTAATCTATCTTCTGGTTTTGGTTGTGGTTTTTCTTCTTCTTTGCTAGCTACAGCTTTTGCTATATCAGTAAATATGATATTCTTATATGATCCGTTACCTGCATAAACTGATTTAATAATTCTATATTCATCCCCATGTTTCATATTCCCATCTTCATAAGAATATTTTGTATCTAATTCTTCATCAGTAGAGTTACTTTTTATGGTAACGTACTTCCCATTAGAATTTTTCTTTTGCAACTCTGTTTTAATTGTCCAATCATATCCTTTGTCATTTAAAAGTTCCTTAGCTGATCTATCCTTTAAATATATTTTATACTCTTGAGCGGTTTTCGGAATCTTCTCACCATTGTAAGTATTCGGTGTTCTTATCCAACAAAGAAGATCTAAAACTGATAAATCATAATTACTATTTATTTTGCCATCTTTTGCAGTCAGGCTTAAATTTGCTCCTAGTTTCTGTGGATAAAATCTTTCACTCTTCTTATCTATATACTTCTTATAAGTATCAGGTATATTTGTTATCCTATTTAAAGATACATCAAATATTAATAATTTAGGGATATTCTTATAAACATCATCTGGTATAGAAGTTATTTGATTATCACTAAGGTTCAGATTAGTTAGATTTTGGAGATTTTTAAATATACTTGGATGTATTTCTTTAATATAATTATTTGACAAATCTAAATCGCTTAACATTCTTAATTCTGCAACTTCTTTAGGTATGCTTTCGATTTTATTTTCATTAATAGATAATCTACTAAGATTTTTCAAATTATGAATTCCTGCAGGAATATTTTCTATTTGGTTTTCATAAATATATAACCCGTTTAAAGAGGATAACTTATTAAAAATATTATCTGGCAATCTTCTTAAGTTATTTTTTGAAAGCCCCAAACTTTTTAATTTGCTCAAATTATCAAATATATGCTCAGGTAACTCAGTAATTTTATTATTACCTATACTTAACTCCTCAGTTAAATTGCCTAAATTATCAAATATTCCTTCTGGCAGTTCACTAATGAGGTTTGTTGAAAGTCCTAAAGTATTTAGATTTTTTAATTTATCAAATATACCTTTAGGAAGTTTATTTATCTTATTACCATTTAAATATAAAACCTTTAAATTTGTTAAATTATCAAAAACTCCTTTAGGTAATTCTTTAATTTGATTTCCATTTAGATACAATTCAGTAACATCAGCACCTAGCTTACTAAGTATAGAAATATCACTTATTCCTAAATCAGATAAATCTATTGTACCTTGTGCCTCTGAAAGTTCTTTTGAAGATACTATTCCATCTTTATCTTTATCCAAGCCGTTTCTTATTAAAGCTTCGTTTAAAACCTTATTATCTTCCTTAACTTTTTTATATTCTTCAAAGCCTTTCCAGCCTGATTCAATATTTTTATCAAATACAAATTTTACTTTTGTATATTTCTCATGATTACCAATATCACTCTTTTGTCCTCCCATAGCACTTACAAGAACTCCTCCTATATGAGGTATGCTTAGATCTGAAATTTCGGTTTCAAAAGTTTGCATCATATACTCTCCAGAAACAGTAGGTTCTCCTTGTGGAGTTGACTTACTCTCTGCAAATACTCCATTACTTTCAATACGAAAATCATATAACATGTTGGCATTGCAAATATTAAGCCAAGTTAATTTAGCCTTCCCATCCTTAACCTGAAGTTTTACGTTTTTATCAAAGAATCCTCCTAGCATAGACGTATCTTTCGGATTATCTAATTTATAAGCTTGAAAATTTACAGTATAAACTCCGTCAGCAATTTTGTTTTTTGACTCATCCTTAATATTTTCTCCTGGTTTGTTTTCAGGCTTGCTATTTCCGCCAATAGGTAGATTTGAATCTGATTTGTCTTCATTATATTCCTTTATTAATTTCAGGGTATCTCTTTCTAAAGAGAGATCAAATGATACATTCATATCAAAAAATAATGGATTTACAGTCATTTTAAATGTAACTTTTGAATCTAAATCTGCTACTTCAAATTTTACTTTCCCCTTTTTACCCTTATCTGTTTTTTCAATTTCTGTTGTTGCATCTTTTCCATCTACTATTACTTTAATATTTTTCATAATATCAAAGGAAGTAAAATTGGTTATTAAATGTTTTTTTCCATCTTTTATTTCATACTCTACCTTTTCTAAATAACTATTTGACATTGATACTTGACTTGAACTTTCTTTTAATGCCTTTCCTTTTAATTCATATAACCCTTCTTTTACCACCTCTATATTGGTTCCTGGTTTCATCTCTGAATTTGGATTTGGCTTCACATTTGGTTTTGTTTCTGATTTTACTTCTGAACTTGGATTCGGTTGTACGTCTGGTTTTGTGTTTTGTGTTTCCTTTGAAACAGCTTCTTTATATTCCTTTACTAATTTAAGTGTACCTTTTTCTGGCACTACCCTAAATGCAACACTTGCATTTCCCATCGGCACTACATTCATGTGTAATACTAACTTTGAATCAAAATTCTCAACTTCAAATTTTATTTTCCCTTTTTGTTCACCTTTACCATCACTAGTTCCTTTTTTAACTATATCTGTTAAATTAGGTTTTACTTCCTTCCCGTCTATGGACACTGATATATTTTTCATCCAATCTATGCTATCCAATGAAAATATAAAAAATTTTTTACCATCTTTAATTTCGTAATTTACTTTTTCTAAATAACCTCCTGCCATAGATGGAGAATCACTTTTTTCTTGTAATGTTTTTACTGATACTTCATATAATCCACTTTTTTCTTTGACTTCATTAATATTTTTTACTGTAGCTTTTGCTATATTATTCTCTTGAGCGTATACTGGCATTGAAATAATTGTGTTCCCTAAAGTAGCAATATTAGTTAAAATCACTAACATCGCAACTCTTTTAGATAAACTTTTATTCATTATTTTACCCCCGTTTAATTAAATTTACTTGTATTATGAAAGCTTTTCATTATGACATAACTATTTAAGATTTAATCCCTAAATTTAATTTGAAATTTTTGTTCATCTATTTTCCTCCCAAATAAAATTTTTATATCCCTTTATATTTTCGTATTTCATTTTATTGTAATTACTAATAATTTTCAATTGATTTCTCAATTCAATTAATATTAATTTTTATTTGCACCTTAGCTTAACTAAGTATCCATCTATGTTCTCGCAAGTTAAAAATTTATATATTATATTATAAAAATTCTTGTTTTTTTATTGAAAACACCTTGTTTTTTAGTTTATATACCCCTTATTTAACTGGCTAAAATACCACGTATTTTATAAATTAGAAAGGCTATATCATAATAGAAATATTTCTATGTACAATAGTACCTTTTATTTTTGGATAATGAAAAAAGCCGATTCCTAAGAACCAGCTTTTTTCATTATTTATTTAGGTTTATACTTAAATCCATCTATAAAATGTGCAATAACTATTTTGGGATTATGTAATAACATTCTAGGCCCTGAATATTTCATAACTTCTGTCATCCTGTCTTTCATTTCCTTTTTATAGCAATGAGTTTTACAACTATCACAGTTTGGCTTATTATTTCCGTACCTACATTTATTAAGACGTAAATAAGCGTATTCTAACAATTCTTCACATTGGTCACATAATTCCCCCTTAGTATTATGTTTTTTCTTACAATAAAACTCAACCATTATTTTTATAACTTTTTTTTGTTTATTAATCCTTGTAGTTTTCATTTATTATCTCCTTGTATTTTATATATCTATAAAATACTCTAAATTATACAAATAATCAAACTCTATAGTACTAGGCATAAAAATCAATCAATTATTACTTATATTTAAATACTAGGAACACATATGCTCATAATAAGTTCTCGCTTTTTATCCTTCAATACCTTGTTTAATCCTGGCTATTTTTACTTAATAAATTCCTTTAACCAGTTCTTTGTATCTTCGTCTGTAAATGCAGAATCCACACTATCTAAATAAATCTTTTTATAATCTTCCTTTGTTATTCCAATTTTCTCAAATAACACTTCACATTCATTTGTCATATCGGTATTTGATACAGTTCTGTTATCTGTATTAACACTCACCTTAATTCCTGCTTTATAAAAATCATAAAATGGATGTTCCTCATAAGATTCAACTGCCTTAGTTTGAATATTACTTGTTGGACACATTTCTAGAAGTATATTTCTATCCTTTACAAGTTTATATGCCTCTTTACAATTTTTTATATATACACCATGACCTATTCTCTCAGCTCCTAAAACTTCTATTGCATCTAAAACATTTTCCCCTATGCCAGTCTCCCCTGCATGAATTGTCACCCTATAACCATATTCCCTAGCTAAACCTATAGCATTTTTAAATTCATGAGCAAATCCTTTTATTTCTGAGGCACAAAGGTCTATACCCACAACGCCCTTATTTAAAAATCTCTTACCGCCTTCAACAACTTCAAAAGCTTTATCCTCATTTGCTATTCTCATACAACCTAATATTATATTTCCTTTTATATCATATTCTTTTTCTGCATCTTTAAGTCCCTGTATTACACTTTCGATGACTTCATCTACAGTCAATCCCTTTAAAGTATGAAGTAATGGAGCGAACCTCACTTCCATATATTTAACATTTTCTTTTGCCGCGTCTTCAAAAAGTTCAAAGGTAATTCTTCTTAAACTTTCTTTAGATTGCATTACCTTATTAGGAATTGCAAATCTTTCTAAGTACTCATCTAATGACTCACAATCTAAAGGTGCTACAACTGATTCCATCACCTTTTCAATGTCAAAAGAAAATAAATTTATACCCTCTTTTTTCGCTATGTCAATTATGGTCTCTGGTCTAAGACTCCCATCTAAGTGACAATGTAATTCAATTTTAGGTAACTTTATTAACATTTCCTCATCCCCTTTAATTTTGTATTATTTTCATATTTTAAACCTTATTTATAATAAAAAATCCCACCTACAAAGAAGATACATTAAAGATTGTATCTTCTTCGTAAGCAGGAATTATTGGTTCCTGGTAGAGACCCCCAAACCATATTATTGGGGTTATACGAAATAATTATTGTCTGTTATTATAACTATTTTTGTTTTAAGTGTCAAGAATACCCTATATTATATTTTATACTGTTTCTTCAAATATTTTTAATAAGCGTAAATAGTGATTTGCTTCACGTAGGGTATGATCACCTAGTAATGGTATTATTATAGACCTAATTTGACAATTTATTAATCCTTCTGTAGCTTGTGTTTTAAATTGTCTTATTTCCCTAGTTGCATCTAAGCTCTCTTCTGTAACTTCTGAAATTGGAATTGTCATATCAAGGGCTTCTTTCGCCTCTTCTGTAAGCTCATCAAATTCATTTCCAAAATTATTTGCTATATTTATAAGATCCTCTTCAGTAGGATCAAGAAGTCCACGGATGAATTTTGAGTGTTCTGCCATAATTCTATTCCAGAAAACTTCCTGCTCAGCTGCTTCCCTTTCTAAATTAACTTTTTCATTATTTTGTAGCTTTTGAATCATGCTACGATATAACTTCGCTTCCCTTAATATATGATCTATAAGAAGAGGATAGTTAGCTGTAAATACCCTACAAGATAAAACATCTGATAATAATTTAGTTTTAAAGTCTATTAAGCCACTAACTAACTTAATAGCCCTCTCATTAACTCTACATACTCTTTCTTCAAGTTTACAATCACATATATTTGAACTACTACCTACTAACTTTTCTTCTGCCCTAGTTAGTCCAATAGGAATATCTACACCCGTAAGACATGCTGATACCTTTTCAGCTTTTGCAGTAAAAGGTGTTACTATTTCGCAAGATCTTAATACATTTTTACTCACAACACCATTAGACAAATCTACAACATCTGCTAAAAGTCTATCAAAATCCATTCTAAACTCATCTGCTTCTCGTCTAAGTCTTGAATCTTTTTGCATAAATCCTATTTGCAAAAAAAATGAGTGTTCTTTCATAATTCTTGCAAAAAAAAGATGTAACTCTAAAGACTGTCTTATAAATTCAGTACCTGATAACATATTTAGACCTCCTAATATAATAATTACTCACTAATACCATTATATTAGGCATATACATATAAAGTTACAGCTTTCTTCCTTGAATATTTTGTGCAAAAGTTAAAAAATTCGTTTTTATTACAAATTATTAATATATTGTCTTTTTATATCTATCTATGTAAAAACTTTTAATACTATTTCATTTCATAATTATTATGTGAAATTATTAAAAATACTTAAAATCTAAACTGAACAGCCCCTTGGTGAGTAGGAAAGGAGCTGCTCAAGCTCTATATGTTTCCTTAAAATATTAATTAAAAGCTCTCCAGAAATCACCTAATTTATTTATTATAGTAGTTATATCCCTATAAGGTATCCTAAAAGTAGGAAAACCTGCAGCATAAGGAGCAATTTCGTAAGGATAAAAATAAATATATAATATATTTTCGGATACATAAAAAGATTGATTTTCTTTTATACCCTTATAAGTATCTGGAAATACATACTCATATTCTGGATCATTTTTTATTATTTCTCCTATTATATCACTTAAAACTTTTACATAATTACTATCTTTTTTAAATAAATCTTTTAATTCATAAAATTGTCCCGTAACTAAATCTATATTAGTATATATCTTACTTGGCATACCATGTGCTGCTCCAAATGTATAATTATAACCATTAAGCTCTAATATTAATAATTTTTTCTTAAAAAATTCTATTTTAAAATTCCCTAAATAGCTATATTCTAGTTGAATATTTTCTTTTACTGGTTTTACCTGTGATAGAATCTTAAGCTGATTATTAACCTTATTTTCTAAATTACTATCCTGCATACCACGAACCTCTGGATAATATACTAGATAATCTTTATTAGGCTTATATTTCTTTTCTATAACTCTATACTGATTATCTAAAGGTATAATTGAATTTTGGCTCCATACTAAATTTCCTTGTTTATCAAAATAAGAAATTTTATAATCCACATAAGACTTTATCAATTTATTCTCTATAGTTAAAAATCCGCTTCCCTCTACTACAGGTAGATTTTTGACCATATTTCCCTTTTTATCAATAAAAAATGTATTTATATAGTCATAAACAGATGCAATTCCACTTTTATAATTTGAAACTCCATAGTAAATATAATTAGTAAGAATGTTGCCATTTATATCTGAAATAGCATATTTGGAACCTATAAAAGGTAAATTTTGATCTATAGCTATTCCAAGTGCTACTCTATTTTCCCCTAATAAAATTATATCATTATATTGTGGACTTATTGTATAATTACCACTTCTATCTATAAGGCCATATCTATTACTAATTCCTTCTGAAACATTCACTATGGCTCTTCCTTCACTAAAATTTTGAGCATAAGTAAATCGTGGACTTATAATAACATTTCCTTTTGTATCTATAAATCCATATTTTCCTCCCGGCTTTTCATTAAATAATAAAAGCCCTTCACTTAAATTACCTACAAATTCATATCCATATTTGTTTAATATATTTCCATTAATATCTATTAGTGCATATTGAGCAATTCCAATCTTAACTATTGCTTTTTTTTCATTAAAATCATTTACATACTCATACTTGGCAGGAATAACCTCTTTACCATCCCTATCTAGATATCCATAAATATATTTATCATTAGAAGTTACCACACTATACTGAGCTCTTTCATCCTTAAAGTTCCCTATATAATTATAAGCTTTACTAGTTAATTCCTTTCCCTTTTCATTAATTATCTTAAAACCCTCATCATCAATAACTATAGCTCTACCTTCTGAAAATTCACTTATAGAATTATATTTAGGCTTCACTATATAGTTTCCTCCACTATCTATAATCCCATAGTAATTGCCTATTTGCACAATAGCAAGTGCATTGTCTTGGAAATCTAAGGCTAATTCATAAAAAGGCTTAATTATAAATTTCCCTCGTTTGTCTATATATCCCCATTTAACACCACCTACAGTATTTAAAGGCGCTGGATATAAGTTTATGTTCTTATATTTTAATAAGTCTCTCATAAAAAATAATACACCTTTCCTATATCACTTTTAAAAGCATTATATGAAAGGCGTATACTATGAGTTACTAGAGAAACCTTATATTTAATTATTATTTCTTAATTTCATTACTGAAAATATTAGTAGTATTATTGATAGAATAGCTAACAATAATATATTAGTTGTTACATGTGATAAACTTTCTCCATATAAAACCTCTGTGCTAGCTACATTAATCCATGTAGTAGGTATAAATTCTGATAACTTTTTTAAGAAACTAGGCATAATATCTCTAGGCCAGAAACATCCTCCAAGCATAGCAAAAGGTATGTTAATAAGCGAACTTATAGCTCCAGACTGTCTTAAATCATTAGAGTTAGTAGCTATAAATAATCCTAAAGAAACAGTAAATACTGCAAATATTATAAATAGTATTAATACCTCAATAGGTCTATCACCTAAATTAAATTTAAACATATATTTCATGAATAAAAAGAATAATATAACTTGCACTACAGACACAGTTAAAAAACTTAGAAGATTTTCTATAATATATCTCCCTCTACTCAAAGGAGTAGTAAAATATCTTGTAAATAGATTTTTCTCCTTATCCTTTATAAGCATATTAGTTGTAGATGTAGTTAAAAATAACATATTCATAACTATAAACCCAAGAGCTGCTGCAGTCTTTGACTTATTTTCCTCTCCCTTATCTACACTTTCGTATTGAACTTTATGACTTCCCTCTTCATAATATTTAATTCCTTTATAAAAAGTTTCTTCATCGCCATTAGATTGAGAAGCTATTTTTTTTACATTATCTAAATATCCATCTAAAGAAAGCTTTATGGACATAGCTGCGTTTCCTTCTTTTACTTCGTAACTCTTTAAAGCTACATCTTCACCTTTTATTATCTTTTCTGCAAAATCTTTTGGTATTACTATAGCATAGTCTATTTTATTATCTACTAAGTTCTTTTGTATATTTTCCTCTTTATCTAAAAGAACTGTCCCCTTGGATTTTACATTATCTATAAGTTTATGTGAAAACTCTGTATTATCATTATCGACTATATTAACCTTTAAAGGTTCTGTTTCATTAGACCCTGAAAAGGCAATAAGCATAAATATAATAGGTAAAATTACTATAAATAATATATTTATTTTATTTCTAAACAATCTTTTTAAATTCGTTAAATAAACAGTCATTAAACTATGTCCCTCCTTCCAGCAATCTTAGCCCCTATAAATAGTATGAAAGTCAAAATCCAAATTCCTAAAATATTTAATAATATTTCTTTAGAACCTCCTCCATAAATGCTTTTAAATATAGCATCTTGGGCTAAATAATTTGGTGTCATATGTGATAATTTACCAAGGATTCCTTGACCAAAGTCTATTTTAACAAAACCACCACCTAGAAAAGTAAATATAGGAACTAGGATGTTTAAAAATGCTAATCCGTACAATCCTTTTTTAGTTACCATACATGCAAATATTCCTAGCATAGTGGACATAATGGCTAAAGATAATGTTGTTATAAGTATAACAAGCAAGCTATTACCAAAGTTAACATTGAATACAAATCTAGCAAATAGTAAAAGGATTATAATTTGCCATAAAAGAGTAAATACAACTCCAATTCCTTCTCCTAAGAATACCTCCCAAAGTCTCACTGGTGCTGATTTAATTCTTCCACCTACAACACTATAATAATCCTTATCTATAGCAAAGTTAGCATAAATTGCTCCAAACATTATAATCATAATAAGCATTGTTATTGAATAATAATCTGTTGCTGTAGGCTTCTTTCCTGAAATAGTTACTACTTCTGAATCCACATTATTATATTTTTTTATTGAAAAATCCCTAGCTTTTAATTTAGATAATGCCTCAAAATTATTTGCCTTATCTGAATAGGAATCGATTATATTCTTAACTATTGATACCTTTAAGCTATTATAATCGCTACCAACCACCTTGAACTTACCATTTATACTCTCATCATATATAACCAAAGCCTCATATTCCTTCTTTTCTATAAGTCTCTTTCCTTCATCTATCTTCTTTATTTTAGTAGGCCTTATAATATCAGAGAATTCTTTTAAGTTTATAAACTTCTCAAAGTTATCTCCACTATTTCCACTAAGATTATTAATGTATAATACATTTATTTTCCCTATATTCTTAGCAGCAAAATCCTCACTATTTCCTAGAGCATTACCTAGTATTGCTATTAAAAGTATAGGTATCACAAGCATAGATATTAAGGATTTTCTATCTCGAATATACTGTATTATCCTATATCTAGCTATGGTAAGAAAATTCATAGTCATTCACCTCCTCTAGTCTCTTAACTTTCTTCCAGTTAAGTTTAAGAATACCTCTTCTAAGGTAACTTTCTCTCCATTTTCTTTATTAATAAGACTCTTTAATTCTTCTTTATTTCCTCTTGCTATAATCTTTCCATGGTCCATTATACAAATATCTGTGCAAACTGCTTCAATTTCCTCCATGTAATGAGAAGTATATATTATAGTTGAACCTTGCTCATTTAATTTTTTTACAGTTTCTAATATATTATTTCTTGATTGTGGATCAATACCTACTGTAGGCTCATCCATTATTATAAGTCTTGGTTTATGAACAATTGCACAGGCTATGTTTAACCTTCTCTTCATACCACCAGAAAACTTTGTTGGAAAATCTCCTTTTCTATCCCATAAACCAACAAACTCTAAAGTCTCTTTTACTGCATCCTTTAATTTTTGCCCCCTAAGTCCATATAATCTTGCAAAGAAAGTTACATTCTCATAAGCTGTTAAATCATCTACCAAAGCTAAATCCTGTGGCACTACTCCCATATGCTTTTTTATTTCGAAAGAATCTTTCCTAATATCCTTATCAAAAATCTTTACATCACCATTAAACTTAGTATATAGTCCACTTAAAATACTTATAGTAGTAGTTTTGCCGGCACCATTAGGACCTAGAAAACCAAAAACTTCTCCTTCTTTTATATTTAACTCAGTAATGTCTACTGCTTTAAAATCCTTATAACTTTTTTCTAAATTATTTATATTTACTATCATGTTAGTTAAATCCTCCCATTTATAAACAAAGTTCAATTAAATTCATAAAATAAACTTTACATTTTTATTATACTATTTATTAAGCTCCTTTTAATTATAATTATCAAGTAGTATTTACTATTAAATAATACTATTATAATTAATTTAAATAAATTAAACCACTTTTCTTTTGATTTTTACAGAATTTTATAAAGTGTATTACCTATAATATATTATTATATCCATTTTACTAGTTTATTGTATCTAAAAATATATGTTAAAAAATCATTGTATATAATTTTTATAAACAAAAAAATAAAGGTAGGAGAGTTTATGATATGATCCCTCTAAAGTAGACACGGTAAATAACCAAATCTATTTTGGAGGGATTTTATTATGTCTAGATCACGTTATTCAGCAGAACAAAGAATAATGGCTGTTGAAGATTATTTAAGTGGAAGAAAAAGTATGCAACAAATATGCTTAGGCCTTGGAATTTCAAGTCGTGAAGCAGTACGACGATGGGTACTTTTATATCAAATTCATGGAGCCACAGCATTTGATACAAGCCAAAAGAATAAAAGTTATTCTAAAGAATTTAAAATCAAGATTGTTGAAGAATACATTGCTGGAATCGGGTCAGTCACAGAGCTTGCTGCAAAATATAATATTCCAGGAGTTAATACCCTACAACAATGGATTTTGAAGTATAATAGCGATATGGAACTCAAAGATTATGATCCAAAACAGGAGGTCTATATGGCTGAAGCAAGAAGAAAAACAACATTTAATGAGCGTAAAGATATCGTCAAATATTGTATTGAACACAAAAGAGATTATAAAGCTACTGCTGAAAAGTATGATGTTTCCTATAGTCAAGTTTATAATTGGGTACATAAATATGATGCAGTCGGAGAAGAAGGATTAACAGACAATCGTGGACGTCATAAATCAGATGAAGAAGTAGATGAACTTGAAAAACTTCGTCGTGAAAACAAACGTTTAAAGCGACAGCTTGAGGAAAGGGATATGACGGTAGAGTTGTTAAAAAAAGTGAAGGAATTCGAAAGGAGGCGATTCTAGCCAAGGGAAAATTGGAGCCTAAATATCTTACTATCCAGTATTTCAATCAAGAAAAGAACTGGGATGTAAGTTGTATGTGTCAGCAATTAAACGTTTCTCGTGCTGGTTACTATAAGTGGCTTCATCGTGAAAAGACTGCAGATGAATTGGAAAATGAACAAATAGCTTTATGGATTAAGGAATACGATGAAAAATTCAAACATACCTTGGGATACCGCCGAATGCGTAACTATATCAATCGTGATAAAGACAAGCATTATAGTAGACGAAGAATTCAACGAATCATGCATGTATTAGGCGTTAAATCAGTAATTCGTAATCATAAAAAACCTTATCGTCATTCTACTCCAGAAACAACGGCAGGGAATGTTTTACATAGAGAATTTGAGGCTGCAAAGCCTAATGAAAAATGGGCAACTGATGTAACAGAATTCAAAGTACCAACGAGCAATAAAAAAGTGTATTTGAGTGCTATCTTAGATTTTTATGATAGATCTGTGGTGTCTTATGTATTAAGTAATCGAAATGACAATAAGCTTGTATTTGATACTTATGATTTAGCTTTGTCAAAGAACCCCGATGCTATGCCGATGTTTCACAGTGACAGAGGATTTCAATATACAAGCAAAGTATTTCAAAAGAAGCTTCAAGAACAGGGAATGACGCAATCAATGTCACGAGTTGGGTGTTGTATTGACAATGGACCAACAGAAGGCTTCTGGGGAATCATCAAATCAGAAATGTATTATATATCTAATTTCAGCACGGAAGAAGAACTAAGACAGGCAATAGCAGAATATATCGAGTACTATAATTCTGGAAGGTATCAGGAACGTTTTGATAATCTGACACCTATGGAGATTAGAAATGCTGCTTTACAGTCAAAGCAACCTAAACAATATCCGATTCCAGAGAATAAGCGTATACAAGCTTATAAGTCAGAATTAGAAGCAAAGAAACAGAAACAAATCGCATAAGAAATGCGATCAGAAAAGTGGTCGCATCATCTTATACATTTTTAATTATTTTACCTGTCTACTTGACAGGGGTCAGTTCATTACCTCCTACCTTTAAATTTAACTCATTTTATAATTTCTTTACTTATATTACTCTTTCATTCCTGTATAAATCAAAATTGCATCTCTTAAAAATTCCGCTGTTCCTGACTGATTTTCATCATAATATGCTCTAAACCTCTCATCAGCAACATACATTTCTGCAATACCAGCATATGCCGCTTTACTGTACTTACTCCAATAATATGTTATCCACTGTCTATGAAGATCAGCTACCTTTTGAGCTAAGTCACTTGCTGGATCACCAGTTTTAAAAGCCTCATGAAGTGTTTTCTTTACTTTATCTTCAAGACTTGTAACTATACCGTACTCTTCTTTAGTTATATCTAATACCTTTTTATTTGATTTTTCAACTTCATCATTACCATATTTTTTTCTAATTTCTTCACCATACTTTTTATCATTATCAGCAACTATTTTTTTCTTAAATCCCTCAAATTTCTCTTTATCAGTCATTTCCATTCTCCCTTCCGTTAAAGCTATACTTTTATCTAAATTGTGTATTAACAAATCTAGTTGTTTTCTTTTCTCAAGAAGTTTTTCGCGATGTTCTCTAAGTGCATTAGTTCTATCAAAGGAAGGTTCTGTTACTATTTGCTTTATCTTCTCTAAACTTACTCCTAGTTCTCTGTAGAACATTATTTGCTGTAACCTGTTCACTTCTGATTCCCCATAAATACGATATCCTGAAGAATTAATTCTTGCCGGCTTAAGAATTCCAATTTCATCATAATACCTAAGGGTTCTTGTAGTAACACCCGCCATACTAGCTATCTTTTGCACCGTATATTCCATTCGCTCACCTCCTGATAAGACTACTATACACCTTCACGCAAGGTTAATGTCAACGATTTTAAATTATTTAAATCACTAAAATTAAATTAGCTTCAGTAGTTAACTGAAGCTAATTTATATATTCCTATGTCTCTATTTCCTATTTAATCTTTTTCTCAAATTCCTCTATAAGTTTTATATATTTCTCTTGAATTCCTTTTTCTCTTGCCTTTTTTTCTACCTCTTCGCAATCTAAATCTAGTTGTTTTAAAGTTTCTTTTGATAAGCTTCTCTCTGCAAATTTATAGACAATATCATTTTCTTTTTCTATATGTCTATATAGTAAGTCTGAATATCCCACAGCATTAGCTATTATATCTAATTTTGCTTCTTCCACACCATGTTCTAAAGATTTAAGTGCTTTCTCTAGGTTTTGCATATGCAATCTACCAAGATCATGCTCTACTAACATACCATGTTTTACTAGTTTTTCTGCTGGCCCCTTAATCTCCTCAACCATTCTATTGAAAAGATAATCTTCTTCTTTTCCATGATGATGCTTATCTGCATAGTTTCTTACAAAGTCAATAATTTTATAAAAGTCCTTATAATTCACTTCTTGATCTTTAAGTATTTTAAAGCAATACTTTCTTATAACAACTAGCATACGTTTTATATTAGTATGTTCATCTATCATTAATTGAATTGCACTCATATTTAAACCTCCCTATTATCTATCTTTTAATTGAATAAACACCTTTTCCCAGAGTTTCAAAATGAAACTCATTACTTAAAGAAGCTACGAAAGCAGAAATCCATTCTCCCCTAAGATCATAAAAATTCTCAACACTGCCATCTACAGCTTGCCAATGTTCAGCATGAAGACACTTTCTACCTTCCCAGGAAATTTCATTTTCATTAGATGTTAAAATTATATTTATTCTATCACAAGGCATTCCTTCTAGTATATAATCATTTAAAGCATTATAAATATCCTCAGGTGATGTAGGACAGTTTTTCTCCCCATATTCTACTCCACACTTTTCTCCTTGTTTTTTAAATATAGACATTAAGTCTTTTTTATATTCTTCTTTCTCCTTTAATACAGCTGTAACTAAAGCAGCCTGTCTTCCTTCTGCTGAATGAATTTTACCTTGCAGCCAGCCATGAATATTTGAAGTATCTATTATTTCTTCTAAGGGCTTATTTTCTGTAGGTGCATCATATCTTACCAAAATCTCTCTGTGCCACTCCTCTACAGGTAGATGATTATTCTCTGCCCAACTTATTATCTCCTTTTCCAAGCTTTCAAACCAAACTATTTTATTATATAACCAGTAATGTATTTTACCTAAATATAAACTCATATCAATTCCTCCATATATAAACTTTATTATATTGTCTTATTTAATCTATATACATTTTATATAAATCTACAATGAATTTCGGTAACAAAGGTTACATAAAATTTTACTAAGTAAAAAAAGCTACCAAAATATTATTTTTGATAGCTTTTTGTTTAAATATTATGATTTTCGCCATATTGATGGTCTTAACATAATTAACATTGGATATAATTCTAATCTTCCTGCTAACATACAAAATGAAAATACAATTTTACTTAGTGGTGAAAAACTACTAAAATTCCCCATAGGACCTACTACTTTAAATCCAGGTCCTATATTACCAATGGTTGCAAACACTGATGTAATTGTACTTTCCATATCCATACCATCTATAGACACTATAAGCACTGCTATTACAATAATAGCTACATATGCAAATATAAATAATCCAACCTGAGATGTAGTTTCATCATCAACTACCTTACCATCTAATTTTACTGAATTAACCATTCTAGGATGAACAATTCTATTAATCTCTCTTTTTACTGCTTTAAATAAAAGTACTATACGTACGGTTTTAATTCCGCCTCCTGTAGAACCTGCACAACATCCTGTAAGCATTAATAATGCTAAAATTGCCTTACTAAGGGTTGGCCATAAATCAAAATTAGTAGTAGCATAACCAGTGGTTGTTACAATAGATGCAACTTGGAAAGAAGATTGCCTAAAGGATTGTCCTAGTGAATTACCATATAGTCCTCTAATGTTAAATGCAATTATCACCATAGCCACTAATACCATACCAATATAGTATTTAACTTCTTCATTTTTAAAGGCCTGTTTTATATTTCCAGTAATCAACTGAAAATACACAGTAAAATTCACTCCAAAAAGTAACATGAAAACAGTTATTATAACTTCTATATAAACATTATTATATGCCCCAACGCTACTATTCATGTTAGAAAACCCTCCAGTACCTGCTGTACCAAAAGCATGAACTAGGGCATCATAGAAATTCATACCTGCAAATAAAAGTAATACTATTTGAATTATTGTCATTACAAAATATATTAAATACATTATCTTAGCAGTCTGCTTTATTCTAGGAACAATTTTCCCTGGAGTTGGGCCAGGGCTCTCTGCTTTTAATAAATGTATGGTATTCCCGCCTACAGAAGGCATTAGTGCTAATGTAAAAATTAGAACTCCCATACCACCTATCCAATGTGTAAAACTCCTCCAGAATAATATACCTTTAGGAAGTGACTGAACTTGTGTTAAAATAGTGGCACCTGTAGTAGTAAATCCTGATACTGTCTCAAAGATACAATCTACAAAAGAAGGTATTGATTTACTTATGTAAAATGGAAGTGCTCCAAATAAAGATATAACTACCCAGCAAATAGCAACGGACAAAAAACCTTCCTTAGCATAGAAGGTTTTTTTCTTAGGTCTTATAAAAGACATGGGGATTCCCACAACTAGCATTATAGCGATGGTTATAATAAAACTATATGCATCTTCCCCACCATAAAATAAAGATGCAATAAGAGGAAGTACCATAACTAGCGCTTCATATTTTATTACAGTTCCTAATATTTTAAATACTACTAAATAGTTCATATTAAACTTCTCCTCCTAGTAGTATGTCATTTATATCTGCTACATGCTTTCTTTCTGTTACTATAATTACACTATCACCATTCTTAATAGAATCATTTCCACCAGGAATTATTATGTTGTGATCCCTAACTATACAAGCAACTAATACTCCTTTTTTAATTTTTATATCTTTTAAAGGTATATCTATGCATGTAGTAGTCTCATTAGCCACAAATTCCAATGCCTCTGCCTTATCCCCAACTATTTTATATAGGTTTTCAATAAAGTTTCCTTGTTTGTTCTTTAGTCCTCTTACATATCTTATTATTTTATTAGCTGTAAGCATTTTAGGACTTATAACACTTTCAACTCCAACTTTTTTTACTATATCATTGTAATTTACTCTAGTTATCTTAGTGATAACATTATGTATATTTGAATTTAATGCAAATAGTGATGATATTATATTCTCCTCATCTCTACCTGTCAGAGCTATAAAAGCATCACTTTCATTTAAATTTTCTGATTCTAAAAGTTCTTCCTCTGTTCCATCTCCATTTATAATAATTGCCTCTGGTAATAACTCATTTAATTCTTGACACTTATCATAACTTTTCTCTATTATCTTTATTCTTACTCCAGATTTATTAATTAATTTAGTAAGATAATAGCTTATCCTTCCTCCACCCATTATCATTACATTCTTAATACTCTTTTGATATTTACCTAAGTATTGTAAAAATGATGTTATATTAGGATGATCTCCTATAACATAAACCTTATCATTACCTTGTAATACAAAATCACCTGTAGGTATTAAGACTTTCTCGCCTCTTTCCACAGCACAAAATAGTACAGAACAATTCTTTAAGTCAATATCTGATACTGATTTTCCTACTATGGTATCCTCTTCACCTAGTCTAAAACTAACTAAATCTGCTTTACCATCAGCAAAATTTTCTATACTCGATACAGATGGAAATTTTATTAATTGTGCAATTTCCATGGCTGCCTCTTTTTCAGGATTGATAACCATATCAATCTCTAGTTCTTCTTTTAACATTGAAAGTTCCTCTGCATATTCAGGATCTCTAATCCTTGCAATAGTATGATGTGCTCCAAGTTTTTTTGCTGCTAAACAACAAAGAGCATTCCTTTCATCACTATCAGTAACTGCAATAACTACATCTGCATTTTTTACTTCAGCTTCTTTAAGAACATTTACACTAGTACCGTTACCCCTAATACACATTACATCTAGATTATCCATAGCACGCTTAAGTGCATCCAAGCTCTTATCAATAACGGTAACATCATTTCCTTCTTGGGATAAATGTTTAGCTAAATTGTATCCTACTTTCCCATCTCCCACAATTACAATATACATTTCGCCATTCCCTATCCTTTCGTTAATAAAATGCAATTTTTCTTTCAAAAGTTATTAATTTTGAACATAAATACATTATACAATAATTTATTCATTATACAACAATTAATATTATAATACAATTTCCCTAAACCCATAGTGAAAGCATCTTATAGAACAACATTAATTTATCCCTTTATTTTATACAATATCTATGAAATTCAATAAATGCTCTATTAAAAATAAAAATCTTCCCATCGATATGACAAGAAGATAAAATCTCAATTCTATATTAGAATTTAAGTTATAGGAATACATATTAAATCATTATTGATTGGTTCAACAATGATTCTTGAATTTACAGAAAACACATCCTTAATCATATCTTCTGTAAATATGTTTACGGTATTTCCCATACTATAAACTTTACCCTTACGCAAAGTAATTAAATTATGAGAGTATTTAGCTGCTTGGTTTAAATCATGTATTACCATTACTATGGTTTTACCATTCTCTCGATTTATCCTTTTTAACAGTTCTAATATATCTATTTGGTGGGTTAAATCTAAATAAGTTGTAGGCTCATCTAAAAATAAAATCTCTGTCTCTTGGGCTAAAGACATAGCTATCCATGCCATTTGTCTTTGTCCGCCTGATAAGGTTCTCAATCTTCTATTTCTTATATCATATAATCTAGTTTCCTTTAAAGCATACTCAACCATTTCCTCATCTTTATTGCTCTTTCCCTCTAGAAAAGCCTTATAAGGATTCCTTCCAAAATGGCATAACTCCTCAATGGTTATTCCGTCTGGTCCTTCTGGCCCTTGTGGTAATATAGCAACTTTTCGTGCTAAATCCTTATAGCCATATGATTTAATATCCTTAAAATCAATAAATACCTTTCCACTTTTAGGTTTATAAATTCTTGTTAGATTTTTTAAAAGTGTTGATTTCCCACATCCATTTGCTCCAATTATGGAAGTTATCTCTCCTTTTTTAATATCAACATTTATACCTTTAAGTATTTCTTCTTTATCATATAAATATGTCAACTCTTCTCCCTTTATAGATATCATGCTACTTTCTCCTTTCATTTTTAGATAAAAGATATAACAAATAAGGAACTCCAAAAATTGCTGTAAATATTCCAACAGGAATTTCAATAGGTGGCATTAATATCCTTCCTATCAAATCACCTATGGATATCAATATAGCGCCAATCAAAGCAGACATCATTAAATTATATTTACTATTCCAACCTACAATTTTTTTCGCAATATGAGGTGCTATTAATCCCACAAACCCTAAAGACCCTACATAAGAGACTGATATACTACATAGAAGTATTCCAAGTAGCATAAGCTTAATTCTTGAACCTATTAAATTTTCTCCTATAGATATTGCTATTTCTTCACCAAGAATTAGGTTATTTAAAGACCTGTAATTTATTAAAACTAAAGGTAAAATTATAGCAATGGAAATAGCTAATATAGTAACCTTTAAGTAATTACTTCCCCAAAGGCTTCCTGTAAGCCACACTAATACAGAATTTATATCAAAAGAATATCTTGTTATCATGTAATTTATAAAAGCCCCACAAATTATACCTAAGGCCATACCTATAAGAACAATATTCTTAGGTGAAAAATCTTCTTTTCTAGTTAGAAAATAAAGTAATATTGAAACAACTATAGCCCCAGTAAACGCTCCTATCGGTAATAACCATTGAGCATTTGGGAACATTAATAGAACTATAACTGCTCCAACTCCTGATCCTTTAGTAATACCTATTACATCAGGGGATATAAGTGGATTTTTTATAACCCCTTGAAATAATGCACCAGATATGCTAAGTCCAAATCCTGCTAATAATCCAATAAGAACCCTGGGCAACCTATAGTTTATAATTATATAATGACTTTCTGTATGGTTGAATAGAAATAACTCCTTAAATACATGACTTATAGGTATATTAACACCACCAAAACTAATACCAAATACTACTACTAATAATAATATAGAAGTCACTAATAAATACTTACTTTTCACTTTTATTCCTCCTTTTGCATAACCATAAGAAATATGGAGCTCCTACCATAGCTGTAGCTATACCTACTGGTGTTTCAAAAGGATATGAAATAAGTCTAGATATTATATCAGAGTATATAAGAAGTAAAGCTCCTCCTAAAGCTGAATAAATCATAATATCTCTCTTCCTATCCGATAAAGCGATTTTAACCATGTTGGGAATAACTAAACCCACAAATCCCACAGGTCCTGCTAAAGCTACTGAAAAACCTGTAAGTAATAACGCCATAAACATATAAAATATTTTTATAATTCTTATATTTTCTCCTAAAGATAATGCAACTTCATCACCTAATGAAAGCATGTCCAACTTCTTACCCGCAAAAATACAAATAAAAATAATAATAAATAAAAATGTGTAATTATATGTCATATAATCTAATTTGGCCTTATCTAAAGACCCTACTAGCCAAAAAATAATATTATCTTTAACTCTTGAATTTATTATTATAATTCCCTGAGTTATAGATGATAAGAGAAGATGCACAGAAAGC
Organism: Hathewaya histolytica; assembly: GCF_901482605.1. NCBI lineage: Bacteria > Bacillati > Bacillota > Clostridia > Eubacteriales > Clostridiaceae > Hathewaya > Hathewaya histolytica. The sequence continues at coordinate 1,743,267 of NZ_LR590481.1, forward strand.
CCTGCAAGACTCAACTTTATAGGTGAAAAATCCTTTCCGCAAAGTGTGTATACTGTAACACCACCTACTAGTGACCCTAAAAATCCTATCATTGTTATTGATAAACTACTTTTACCTCCAAATATGTATATAAAAAAAACCACAAAAAGTGCTGCCCCTGAGTTAGCTCCAATAAGTTGTGGTGATGCTAATGGATTATTAGTAAGTCCTTGCATTATCGCTCCTGAAACTGCTAAAGATACCCCTATTAATATAGATAACAAAAATCTAGGAAGCCTAACAGTAATAATAGCATTTTCCGCCTTCGTACCTGTAAAATTAAAGATACTATTATATATATCTTTTGCAGAAACCTCTATAGGCCCGATACTCATACTTAAAATAAATCCTAGAAATATTAAAAATAGAGATATTATAATAAAATTACTTTTCTTCATAAAATCACCACCTATTAATTTAAAAATAATTATAAGGGAAACTTTTAATTCCCCTATAATTATTAATGTACTTACCTATTTTTTATATAAAGTTTCTACTATGTCTTTTGCAATTCCCTCTGAAGAAATTAAACCTCTTGAAACAGCCCACTTAGGTCTTGATACATAAAACACCTTATTATTTTTTACTGCTTTTAAGTTCTTCCATAATGGATTATTGCTCCATTCTTTTATAACAGTATCTTCATCTGAAACCATTAGATACATAACGTCAGGATTTATTTCTGCAACTTTTTCTATAGATAACTTATTATAAGAATCTTTTGCCTTTAGAGGATCTTTTAGTCCAAGCTCTGTCAAGAATGAGCCTACATAAGAATGATCTGCATGTGCATGGAATCCACTTTTAGTTACCACTGCAGGAAGTATTGTTCTCTTTTCATCCTTTGGTATTTGCTCTTTATATTTTGCTATAGTCTCATTATGTTTTTTTAATATATCATTAACCTTACTTCCTTGGTTGACAGCATCTGCTATTATATGTATAGCATCTAAACTTTCTTTATATCCTCCATTAAAAGAATCCACTGTAACGGTAGGAGCTATCTTATTTAATTCTCCTAAAACAGCATTTTGTTTCTTTTGGTCAGCTAGAATAAGATCTGGCTTTAATGAACTAACCTTTTCTAGATTAACCTCATATCTACTTCCCACAGAAGTATAATTTCCTACTTTGTTCTTTATTTCATCTATTACAAGCTTTGAATCACTATCATCAGCTATACCAACCGCCTTCACATCTAAAGCAGCTAATGCATCAGCTAAGGCAATTTCAAGTACAACAATTCTCTTCGGAGTTCCGTTAATCTTAGCTTCTCCTCCAGCATGTTTTACAACTCTTACCTCACTACTTTCTGTACTTTTATCCTTATTTTCTGTAGCACACCCTGATCCAAAAATAGAAGCAACTCCTATCATAGCTGTAAGTAATACACTGGTTAATCTCTTCATCTTAAATCCTCCTTAGTATTTTAATTATTGATATCTAATAATAGTTGATATTATATATCAACTAAAATGTAATTACTATATAATTTTATTAATAATGATAGTAATTTAAAAAAGTCTAAATATTACAATCACAAAAAAGTATCCATAATTAAAGATGGATACTTTTTTATATTAGATAATTTCTTGTCTCACCCTTTAAAACTATTTAAAATGAGAATATTCTTACACTAAATATACTAAAATAATTTTTTCATATTTATTGGCTTAATTATAGTACTTTTATCAAAACTATCCCGTATAGTACAGGCTATTATCTTTAAGAATCACTAATGTATTTATACCGTTATTATCATATAATAATAATGTTAATTTAATAACTATTATTGATTAATATAGAAAAATGTTGTATATTAAAGTTACAGATTAATTAGTCAATTTTCAAATAATTTCCGTAAAGTTATTATGAAAAAATTTTCTAAGGGTATAATACATTTATACGTAACTAAATCTATGTAATAATCATAAAACTTTATAGAAGGGAATAACTTAAGGGGTGAATTAATTATGAATGCTATTGGAAAATCTGAAAAATTAGGATATAAAATTATGGGACTTCCAGTACAAACCTTTGCGATTATATCCTTAATTATACTGATTGCAACGTATATTGGAAAACTACCTATGGGGATGATAGGTGCTTTAGCTTTTATGATAGTAATAGGGGCAATTTTTAATGAGATTGGTAATAAAACTCCTATTATAAATACTTTTTTAGGCGGAGGAGCTATCGTTGTTATATTTGGTTCCGCAGCTTTAGTAATGTTTAAAGTTTTTCCTAATGATGTTATAAAAAATGTTGATGTTTTTATGAAAGATGGTGGCTTTTTAGATTTTTATATAGCTGCACTTATAACTGGGAGTATACTTGGGATAAATAGAGATTTATTAATAAAAGCATCTTTAAGATATTTGCCAGTAATTATATGTAGCGTACTAGGTGCAATTGGATTTGTAGCTCTAGTAGGTGGACTAACAGGATATGGAGTTCAAAAAGCTATATTTTATATAGGAATACCTATTATGGGTGGAGGAATGGGTGCAGGTGCTGTACCACTTGCCAAGATTTTCGGTGAAGCTATGAAAGTAGACCCAGGAGAAATGCTATCTGTTATGGTTCCAGCGGTGGCTTTAGGTAATGCTATGGCTATAGTAGCTGGAGGACTACTTGATAGACTTGGGAAAGCAAAGCCTAGCTTGTCAGGTAATGGAAAGTTAATGAAAACTAATAACGAAGAGTCTGTTATAGAGAAAAATGAAGATGAAAGTATCAACTTTAAAATGATGGGCATTGGACTATTAATGGCAGTAACATTTTACACCTTTGGAAATATAGTAAATAAATTCTTGCCAGCTGTTCACACTTATGCTTGGATGATTATCACAGTTGCACTTGTTAAAATTTGTGGTATTCTTCCTAGAAAAATTGAGATTGCATCAAAACAATGGTTCAACTTCGTAATGACAAATTTAACAAGTGCTCTTTTAGTAGGTATCGGTATTGCATATACAAATCTATCTCAAGTTGCTACAGCATTTAGCTTCCAATATTTAATATTAGTGCTAGCTGTTATAATAGGTGCTATAATAGGTTCTGCCTTAGGCGGAAAATTAGTAGGATTTTACGCTATAGAATCCTCTATTACAGCAGGTCTTTGCATGGCTAACATGGGTGGAACAGGAGATGTAGCAGTTTTATCAGCTGCTGATAGAATGGAACTTATGCCATTTGCACAAATATCCTCTCGTATAGGAGGAGCCTTTATGCTAATCTTAGCAAGTACCTTATTAAGATTATTCCTCTAGTGTATGTTAGATTGACTTTAAGTTCTATAATAATTATAAGGGTAGTCCAATTGGGCTACCCTTATTCTGATGCTTTAAAGTTGTATATTGGTCTTATGTTATGAACAATATCTACTGTATCCCCAATATTGTGTACTATTTCTTCCATAGGTTTATATGCAAGAGGGCATTCATCTAGAGTTTCTTTGTTTACAGATGTAGTAAAAATACCAGTCATTGTTTTTTTATATTGGTTAAGTGTAAATGAATTTTTAGCCTTTGATCTACTCATAATCCTTCCAGCACCATGAGGTGCTGAAAAATTCCAATCTGAATTCCCTTTTCCTATGCAAATAAGACTACCATCTCGCATATTTATTGGTATCAACAATTTTTCGCCACTTTGAGCTGAAACTGCACCTTTTCTTAAAATCATATTCTTTGTATCTATATAATTATGAATAGTTGTAAATTGCTCTATTACCCTAAGTTTCATACCTTTAATTATCTCTTGAATCATAGCCTTGCGATTTAGTTCTGCAAAATATTGAACAATTTTCATATCATGAATATAATCATTAAATAGTTCTCCTGATAAATATGCTAAGTTCTTTGGTATATCTGTAATAGTTTCATTCTTTTTTCTTTTCAATTCCTTCTGTATTTCTTTATCTTTTCCTGCTGATTTTAACTCTTCTATAAATAGCTCAATATCTTTTTTTGTATTTTTATTAAGTGATTTATAAGCTTCTTCTTGATATATACTTGCAACTTCGTGTCCCAAATGACGACTTCCTGAGTGTACAACTATATAAAGATTTCCCTCATTGTCTTTGTTAACTTCTATAAAGTGGTTACCTCCACCTAATGTTCCAATACTTCTACGTGCCCTAATATGATTAATTTCATCTCTACATTTAAGCTCATTTAAATTAATCTCATCACTTAATTTATGTTCTTTATCTCTTATATTAAAACCAGAAGGTATGTTCCTATAAATTATCTTATCAAGTTTTTGTAGCTCAATATGACGATTTTCAATTTTTATAACCTCCATTCCACAACCAATATCAACACCTACAAGTTTAGGAACAACTTTATCCTTAATTGTCATGGTTGTACCTATTGTGCAACCTGACCCACAATGTACATCTGGCATTATTCTTATTTTGCTTTCTTTTATAAACTCTTGATTACACAATGTTTCTATTTGCTTTATTGCATCCGATTCAATATTCTCAGTATATATAATCGCATCATTATACTTCCCCTTTACATCAATCATCATATATTCCCCTTAAAATTTTATTTTCTAACTCTAATAATAACATAAGTTGTTTAAATCATTGATAAATTTTAGTCTATTTTTGCTATGATAAAATTAATAATTTCTCTGCCCCCTATCTAAATATCCCTTCTCTAAATCTTTTAACTCATTTACTATTTTTATGAAATCTTCATTTTCCCTAATTATATCAAAATCTGAGTGTTCAAAGATTTTAAATATATTTTCATATAAATTCATTGTTATTGTTTTAGGTCTAACCTCAATCTCATTAAAACACCAAAGGTAAGTAATATTATCTAGCTTATTTATATCATTCACCCTTATATCTTCTGTCATTTTATTTAGCATTTCAATAACCTTTTTCGAAGCCTTTAATTCTAGATAATACTAGGCGAAATTCAGATAATCCATTGATAAAGGTAATGTCAAATCACCTTTATGTGATAATGTATTTTTTATATCAATTATTAAATTATAATATCTCTCTATAATATTTAAATCTTTTCCTTCTTTAAAATATGAATTGGCAAGTCCCATACATACAAGAGATATATTGTTTATGCTTTGATATAATTTACTTTGCAATAATTCTCTAGACTTCTTAAATTCATTCCTTTCAATATAGATACTTGCAAGTATCATATTAGGATCACACTGACTTTTAGGAATTTTATTTAAAGTATCTATTGCTTTATCTTCCTTTCCATGAATACAAATTAAATAAAAAGCCAATTCTACTTTTTAAATAATAGCTTCCTGGATGCCTATTTACATAACTTTTACTCACCTCTATTGCTTTTTCTAAATTGTTAATACTAAATATACTTTCACATTCACTGTATATTTTCATAACTTCCTCATGAGAAAGTTCAATTTTAAAATTCAATAACATATCAATAGTAACATTAAAGATTGTTGCAATAACTGGTAACAAAGTTATATCTGGATATGAGTTTCCACTTTCCCATTTCGATACTGCCGCTGTGGATACCCCAATAAAATTTGCCAACTGTTCCTGGGTAATTCCTTTTTCTTTTCTTAATCTATAAATAACCTCTCCTATTAATAATTTATCCATTATTTATCACTCCATATAGTTATTATAGGATTCATGAATTCTATATACTTAGTATAACTTGCTTTAACTTATATACCAATGGATTAACAGTTAAATATGCTATATAAAACTTAACTAATAGTTAAGTCATATTATTCTTATATAAATAAAATTATAAATTAAGGATAAAATATCTTAAGTAAGGAGGGAATTCAGTGAATTTATCTTCAGATTTAAATAAAAATATACAGTTAGTTAAAAATCAATTAGCACTAGATAAAAGCTTTGATATAGTAGGTAGAGATATTACAGTAGGAAGCAAAAATGCTTACTTAGTTTTTATTGATGGTTTTGCAAAAGATCAAATTTTACTTTTTATACTGGAAAGACTTCAAAAATTAAAAGAAAAAGAACTTTCCGTTAATCTTATAAAAAAACTTATTCAAACTGACATTGCATATATAGAAGTGGATACCTTTAACAACTTAGAGCCTATGAAAACCTCTGTTCTTTCTGGTGGTGCTGCTTTATTTATAGATGGACAAAATGAAGGAATCTTACTAGATGTAAGAGAATATCCTGTACGTGGCCCTCAAGAGCCTGATTTGGAAAAAGTTACAAGAGGTGCTAGAGATGGACTTGTAGAAACTATCATTTTTAATACTGCATTAATACGAAGAAGAATAAGAGATCCCCAACTAATATTTGAACTAAAAACTGTAGGAAGTCAATCAAAAACAGATGTAGCAATAGGATATATTGACAATGTAGTAGACCATAAGCTTTTAGATGAGCTTAAAAACAAACTAGATGAAATAAATGTTAATGCACTGGTTATGGCAGAAAAAACCCTTGAAGAACTTTTAATTAAAAAGAAATGGTATAACCCCCTTCCTCAAGTAAGATTCACAGAAAGGCCAGATGTTGTAGCCGCACATCTTCTTGAAGGTCACATTGCAATAATAGTAGATACCTCTCCAAGTGTAATACTGTTACCAGTAACAATATTTCATTTTACACAACATGCAGAAGACTACTATCAAAATCCCCTAGTAGGTACATACTTAAGATGGGTAAGATTTCTTGCTATGTTTTTAGCCCTTATAATTTCACCCTTATGGTTGATGTTAGTGTATAATCAAAATATTTTACCTTCTTGGCTTAAATTTATAGGTCCTAAAGAAATAGGTTCTATACCTCTTTTTATACAACTTATTCTTTTAGAGTTTGGTTTAGATTTTTTAAGAACTGCATCTATCCATACTCCTAATACATTATCAACTTCCCTTGGTGTTATTGGAGGTTTAATTTTAAGTGAATTAGCCGTAAAAGTTGGATGGTTTATTCCTGAAACTATATTGTATATGGCTATTGCTGGTATAGGTACCTTTGCATCACCAAGTATTGAATTTGGTATGTCAATTCGTATCTTTAGATTGTTTTTAATAATATCAACAGGGTTATTTAAAACAATAGGTTTCTTTGCTGGATTAATAATTATTTTAGTTATAATCTGTACTACAAAAGCCTTTGGAAATCAATCTTATCTATGGCCACTAATACCTTTTGATAAAAAAGCTTTTGGTAATATGTTCTTAAGAAGACCCATACCAGAAATTAATAACAATAAAAAATCTTAAATTTTAAAAAATAAATTATTTATAAAGATAAAAACGGATAGTTTAAAACGAGGGTACTGAAAAAGTACCCTCCTAATCTTAATAGACATAACACTACAGTTTGTGTAGATGTTATGTCTATTTTTTAGTATAATTTTTATATTACTAATTTAAGCAGGTGATTTTATGTTAATGCATCAAAAGATGATATTAAGCGAATATGGTGATATATATGATAGGATTATCCCTAAAGATAATATGTTGAGAAGGATTAAAGAAATGGTAGATTTCTCATTCATCTACGATGAATTAGTTTCTACATATTGCAATAATAACGGTCGCGGAGCGATTGACCCAATAAGAATGTTTAAATATCTTTTACTAAAAACTATTTTCAATATTTCTGATGTAGATGTTGTTGAACGCTCTAAATATGATATGTCTTTTAAATATTTCTTAGATATGGCTCCGGAGGAGGATGTAATTAATCCAAGTTCTTTAACTAAATTTAGAAAGCTACGCTTAAAGGACACTAATCTAATGGACATGCTAATTTCTAAAACCGTAGAAATAGCATTGGAAAAGGAAATTATAAAATCAAAATCAATTATTGTTGATTCAACTCATACCAAAGCTAGATACAATCAAAAAACACCTAGGGAAGTTTTAATTGAACAATCTAAAAAACTTCGAAAGTCAGTTTATAACATTGATGAGTCAATGAAAGCAAGGTTTCCTAATAAAGTTAACAACGGTCTTCTTGAGGATGAAATAGAGTATTGTCAAAAACTTATATCAGTTATTGAAAAAGAAGAGGTCATTTCAAGTTATCCAGCTGTAAAAGAAAAATTAAATTTATTAAAAGAAACAATCGAAGATGATTTAGAGGTTTTGTCATTCTCTAAAGATGCTGACGCAAAAGTTGGACACAAAACTGCTGATACATCTTTCTTTGGGTATAAAACTCATATTGCAATGACTGAGGAACGTATTATTACTGCTGCTGTAGTTACTTCGGGAGAAAAACACGATGGAAAACAACTAAAATCACTTATTGAAAAGAGCGAAGCCTCTGGCTTAAACATAGAAAATATTATTGGAGATGCAGCTTATTCAGAAAAAGAAAATATAGAATATGTAAATGAAAGTGAAAAAAATCTAATTGCAAAGCTTAGTAAATCAGTATCTCATGGTAACAAAAGACAAACTAAAACGAAGTTTGAATATAATAAAGATGCAGATATGTATGCGTGTGAAGCTGGCCATATGAGTACTAAGAAAACTAGTACTAGACCTAAAAAACATGCCAAAGATGGACTAGGTACAGTAATTTCTTATTTTTTTGATGTTAAAAAGTGTCAGTGTTGCCCTTTAAAACAAGGGTGCTATAAAGAAGGTGCTAAAACTAAATCATACTCAGTTTCAATCAAAACGAATACGCATCAAAAACATATTGAATTTCAAGAAACTGATTTTTTTAAAGAAAAATCAAAAGAGAGATATAAAATTGAAGCTAAAAATAGTGAAATGAAACATAGACATGGGTATGATGTTGCGTCAGCCGCAGGTCTTGTTGGCATGCAAATGCAAGGTGCATTGACCATTTTTGCTGTAAACTTGAAGAGAATATTGACTCTAAGCAATCAGTAAATATACCCGATTAGGGTTTAATAATACAAAAAGACTCAAGCTCATACCACAAAATGGTATAAACTTGAGTCTTTTAAATTATGTAAAAAGTAAACCCCCGAAAAACTATAAGTTTTTCAGTGGTCTCGTTTAAAACCATCCGTTTTTATCTAAAATATCTATTTTTATATTGCCCAATTTTTAGCTCTTTCCATCTCATTATACATATTATAATATCTCTTTTTATTTTTTATAAGCTCTTTATGACTACCCAGCTCTTCCACATGGCCTTCATTTAATACTATAATTTGATCAGCATCCTTTATAGTATTCAACCTATGTGCTATGACTATAACAGTTTTCTTTAAAGTAAGTTTCTTTATAGCTTTTCTAATTTCTAGTTCATTATCTGCATCCAAGGAAGCTGTAGCTTCATCTAGTAATACTATAGGTGCATCTTTGAGTATTGCTCTAGCTATAGATATTCTTTGCTTTTCTCCACCTGATAGAGTTGAGCCCCCTTCTCCTACTATAGTATCATACTTATTTTCTAGTTTTTCTATAAATTCATGACAATTGGCAATTTTAGCTGCTCTTATTACATCCTCTTTAGTAGCACTTTCATTTCCTAACTTTATATTATTATATATACTATCATTTAAAAGATATACATCTTGGAATACCATACTTATGTGTTTTAATAGTGAATCAGGTTTTATCTCTTTTATATCTTGTCCACCAATTTTTATTGTTCCGCTATTTATATCCCAGAACCTAGCTATAAGGCTCGTAATTGTAGTTTTTCCAGAGCCTGAAGGGCCAACTAAAGCTGTCATAGTTCCTTCCTTTGCTTTAAAACTTAAATTATTTATAGTATTTTCTCCTTTTTCATATTCAAAGCTTACATTATCAAACTCAATGTTATGATTTTTAAAGTTTGCCTCTTCATGGTTATAACTCATTTCTGGATGGTTATAGGTGTTTATTAATTTTTGAGATGCAAGTTTCATATATCTAAAAGTTCCATATTGGGCACCAAAAGCTCTTAATACATTTGTAAGTGCCATATTTATTACAATAAATGTTAAAAAGGCTTTCTTATCAATAACTCCCACGCCAAATTTAGTTGTAGCTATAAGTAGTAATACAGGAAAGCTTAAATCAACTATTATCTGAAATATAAGCACAAAAGGTACAATAGATACTTCTGTCCTTATACTTTCCCTCTTTAAATCCCTAAAGGATTTTTCCAATCTCTCAAACTTCTCCCCTGCTAAATTATGAGCCTTAAATACCTGTATACCACTAAGGTACTCAACCATTCTTGATATAACTTCATTCATAACTTTCTTTTTTTCTTTACCTATGGCAGAGACTTTTTTACCTCCTATAAAAATAATAGGCATAGCTACAAATACAAAAATTAACTGAATAATAGCTAATTGGCTATCAATAAAAAATGTTATTATAAGAAGATAGGAACTAAGAACTACTGTTTTTATTAAATCACTAGTGCTATGAGTTATTACTTTTTCAAAATCTTGTAGATCATTAGTCATTATATTAGATAAACTTCCTATACTATTCTTATTAAAAAATCCTAAATTTATATTTTTAATATGATCCCCTAGGGATATACGCATACTTTGAATGCCTCTAGCACCTTTAGCCTGTATTCCTGTATATCCTATGGCATTAACTATAGCTCTAAATATAAATGCTATTATCATTGCTATAGTATAACTTTTAATTTTGGCAAAACTTAACTGAGAGTCAATTAAATCCAATAATACAAAATACAACATTGAATAAGAAAACATATTAAATAAGCTATCTATAGTTAATAAAATTATGGGTTTTCTAAGTTTTTTGCTATGGTCACCTAATAATATCCTTATGTCTCCTATCATATTACATACCTCCTGCTACTTGTGGCGTTTCTGTAATTTCATAATCATACATATCCCAAAGATGTTTATATAAGCCTTTTTTATTCATAAGATAATTATGAGTACCTTGCTCTATAATTTTACCTTCTTCTAATACTACAATTTTATCTGCATTTTTTATTGTATATAACCTATGAGCTATAATTATAGCAGTTTTTCCTTTTAACAAATTCCTAAGTGCCTCTTGTATTCTACTTTCATTTTCTATATCTGAATAAAAAGTAACTTCATCTAAAATTACAATAGGGCTATTCTTTAATATAGCTCTTGCAATAGAAATTCTCTGTTTTTCTCCCCCACTAAGTTTAATTCCATTCTCTCCAAGGCATGTTTCATACCCCTCAGGTAAACTCATTATAAAATCATGAATTTGTGCCTTTTTACTAGCTTCTATAATTTCATCCATGTTTTTATCAGAACCCATTCTAATATTTTCTAATATGCTATCTTGGAGCATGAATACATCTTGAAATACAAAGGATACCCTATCCATAAGCTCTTCCATCTTTATATCTTTTATGTCTATATCATCAATAGTAATATTACCTTCTTCTACATCCCAAAACCTTCCCACTAGTTGACCTAATGTAGTTTTTCCTGAACCTGAAGGACCTACAAGAGCAACTATATTTTTAGGCTCTATAGTTAAACATAGGTTTTTTATAATATCCTCTTTATCATATTTAAATGTAACATTATTAAACTCTATTTTTCCATTAATGTCTTTATTTAATAACCTATTACCTTCTACCTGTACTTCTTTATTAAGTATATCTCTTACTTTTCCCGCTCCTTCTAACAACATTGAGAAAGTTCCTCCAAATTCTAATAGTTGTTTAAAAGAAGTAAGAAAGTTTGCACTTAAAATTAGAAATATTACATAAGTAGATGCATTTATACTTCCCTTTAAAAACATAACTCCTCCAATAGGAATTATAAATAAAAGTCCTGAATCTATAAGAACCAAAAACACACCATAAAGAGGGGCGGTTTTCATACTTAAATCAATCCAATAATCTGCATATTCTTCGGTAATATCCTTGTAGTTTTTAAAAGACTTTGCAGATAAATTAAAAGCTTTCATTACATTCATTCCATTTATATATTGGATAATGGTAGAGTTAAGTCTTTTAACTAACTCATGATAATGAGTCATCTTTTCTTTCATACCTTTAAACATGCGTATTTGACTTAAAAATCCTAATATAATAGGAATAAATAAAACTAAGGCTAGTTTCCAGTTTAAATATAAAAGATATCCTATAATTATAATAGGAGCTACAATAGCTGCTGATAAGTCTGGAATTTGATGAGCTATAAAATTTTCTAATTTTTCTATATCCTCATTAATTGTTTTTTTAACATTTCCTATAGTGTTTCCAGTAAAAAAACCCATATTAAGCTTTGACATATGATTTATTGCCTTTATTCTAAGTTCATATAGTATTGTAAAAGCTGCTATATGAGAAAATACTCCTGACAGTAGGAATATAGCCATCCTCAAAATTATAATAATGCCTACAATTATAGCCATGGATTTAATTCTTTCATAATTCACCGAATCATTAAAAAGCTCCAATATTATATTATACATAAGAATATATGGTACTATAGCAAAGAGTGAACTTATTATACTAAACAAAGCTGATATATATAATTTTATTTTTTCCCTGTCGGATACCTCTAGAAGAAAACTTAAATTTGATTTTTCTTTCATAATTACTCCCCTTCCTCTTCTTTATTTTAATAAAATTATGAAATAAACCTTGCATTCATTATAATTGAAAATCATTTTCAACTTCAACTCCAAAAAAAACAAAAAATGCTCCAAAAACAAAAACCTAAATATAGGATTTTTATTGAATTTAGAGCATTCTTAATAACTTTTTTAGAAAAATAACATTATTATTTATATTGATTAGTATTTGCTTTTCTATATTGTAATGGATTCAAATTCTTATAACTTTTAAAGACATTTGAAAACTTACTTGGATTTTCATAGCCCACTTCATTTGCAATTTCTAAAATAGACATATCCGTATTTTTTAATAAATATTCTGCTTTTTCAATTCTTGATTTCTTTATATATTCATAAACTGTATTGCCTGTAGTATTTTTAAAAGCTTTTTGTAATTTATATAAACTTATATTTAAATTACTAGCTAATTCCTTAAGGGATGGGGTACTTTGAATATTTTTATTTATTATATTCTTAGCCTTAATTATAATTTCTTTTTCCCCATCTTCTGAATTTTGGATTGATTTTATATTGGAGTTTCTTTCAAAAAAAGTAGATAAAAATTCTATAGTCTTAAACTTTAACTTCATATATCCTATCATATTGTTAATTGGAATGGTATCTATTTCTTCTGCTATCCTTTTTATATCATAACTAGCTTTCTCAATTATTAATATATCTTTTTCAAATACGTTATTCATTTGTGTTTCCCAGTCCATTATTACCTTGTGTTCCCATATTGGATTCACGGCATCCTTAATAGTATCAAAATGCATATGGATAGAAATAGTCCTGCATTTATCATATTTAAATTTAAAATAATCTACATCATTTGATACTTTATATAAAAAAATTTGACCTTCCTTAAGAACGTATTCTTTATTACTAGGCAAAGCTAAAATTTTCGTAATTCCACTATAACAATATCCCATTTCTAAAATCTGATCCCCATATCCCCTATTATCAAAATACATATTTGTTGAATACATATCAAGCTTTGAAATTTCTAATCCATCCTCTATTTTCATTCTTGAAAAATTGCCAACTCCAAATTGCTCGCCAATAATATATTTCTTGCCTAAAAGTTCTTCTGAGGTTTTGCAATGAAACTCTTCTTTAATATATTTATCATACATACGTACAATGTTTTTTTTAGTTTTCAAAGTTCCTCAACTCCCCTAATCGCTTTAAATAATATACCTAATTTAAATGATTTTGATTTTCATTCCATATAAATTATATGGGGTTTGTAACAAAAAATCAATATAAGTTCCAATACTGGTAAAATAAATACAAAACCAAATTTAATATGATTATCTTATAAATTTATATTGATATTGATAATATTTTTGCTTAGGTAGTACTTCCTTAAGTATTGATAAATATGTCCTTGTAATGTATTATTTAGTTAATAGGCAATTAGTAGAAGGGGTGGAGAATTATATGTCAAATAATTTTAGTATACTTGAGATGCTTAAGGTTGCAATTTTAACTGAAGAAGAAGGACGTAATTTTTATTTAAATGGTGCTAAATATACTGATGGAAAAGTTAAGGAATTTTTAGTTATGGCAGCAGGTCAAGAACTTATGCATAAAGAAAAGTTTCAAAAGCTCTTCGATGAGTATTCTAAAAAAAATGAAGATGAATTAAATTCAGATTATCTTAGTGATCCTGAAGTAAGTGAATATCTAAGAAAATTAATTGAAAATAAAGTATTTGATAAAAAAGAAGAGCCTAAGGATGCTTTTAAAAATTTAGAATCATCTATAAAACAAGCTCTTAAATCTGAAGAGCTTACAGTAGAACTTTATACTCATATGTATAAAGGACTTAAGTCTGAAGATGTTAAAGACATGCTTAAAACCATACTTGACGAAGAGAAAGAACATGTGGAATACTTTTCAAAACTTCTTAAGGAAATAATATAATTAATTTATGAGACTATCTCAAAGCATTATCTTGAGATAGTCCCTTTTCTCTTATTATAGTCATAGATAAATCCTACCTCTTATCATTTTATATTCCTTATAAAACTTTTATGTTATAATATTTTTTTGCGTCACCATTTATTAATATTTTTCCTTCTAGAGGAAACACTATACCTCAAAGCAATGAATTATTTATTCTATATCTCTTTATATATTCAGTCTGAATTAAAAATTATATTGAAAAATGTTTTAATATAAATTATATTTATAGGTGGTATTTTAATATAATTAATGTTTTTCTATTATATTAGCTAAAATCTATACATATGGAGACGTGCTCATGAATAAATTAATAGGTATTTTAGGTTTAATTGTTTTTTTAGGAATAGCTTATCTATTTTCTAATAATAGAAAAGCTATTAATTGGAGACTAGTTGTTCTTGGATTCGCTCTTCAAGGAATCTTTGCTATATTAGTTCTAAAAGTTCCTTTAGGCCAAAAATTCTTTGGACTTTTAGGTAAAATTATAGACAAACTTCTAAGCTTTACTGGAGAAGGGGCAAAATTTCTATTTGGAAACTTATTAAATAATGATTCTATAGGATTTATTTTTGCTTTCCAAGTATTGCCTACAATAATATTTTTCTCAGCTCTTATGGGAATACTTTATCATATTGGAGTTATGCAATTTATTATATCCATAATTTCTAGGGTTCTTGCAAAACTTTTAGGAACTAGTGGTGCAGAAACAACTTCTGCAGTATCTAATATATTCTTAAGCCAAAATGAAGCTCCCCTTATAGTAAAACCATATTTAAAAGATATGACCTCTTCAGAATTATTTGCTGTTATGGTTGGAGGTATGGCCACTGTAGCCGGAAGTGTTATGGCTGGATATGTTGCCCTTGGGGTTAACGCTTCTCACTTACTTGCAGCTAGCGTTATGGCTGCACCTGCAGGACTTGTTGTTGCTAAAATTATGATACCAGAAGTAGAAGAACCCGTAACTAAAAATGGAGTAAAATTAGAACAAGAAAAAACTGCAACTAACATTATAGAAGCTGCTGCTAATGGAGCTATTGAAGGTATTCAAATAGCAATAAACGTTGGTGGATTATTAATAGCCTTTGTAGCATTAATAGCCTTCTTAAATTATATTATATCTTTTGTTGGTGGATTCTTTGGTGCAAGTTTCCTAAGTTTAAACTGGGTATTTGGTAAGTTATTCTCACCTGTTGCATATATTATGGGAATTCCAACAAGTGATATAGCAACAGCTGGAAATCTTCTAGGTCAAAAAATTGTCTTAAATGAATTTGTAGCTTATGGTAATCTGTCCCCATTAATAGCACAAAAAGCTTTAAGTGAAAGAACCATAATTATATTAACTTATGCTCTTTGTGGATTTGCTAATTTTGGTTCCATAGCTATTCAAATAGGATCTATTGGAAGCCTAGCTCCAGAAAAGCGTAAAGATGTAGCTAAACTTGGACTTAGAGCAGTCCTAGCTGGAACATTATCAGCCTTTATGACTGCTACCATAGCAGGATTGTTAATCTAAATAAAAAAGAGGAGGTCTTTTTATGATTAAAATCATTTTAAGACATCCTCTTTAATTTTTATTTAATATTATCTATTTCATTATCTTACAAATATTATTTGTAAACTCTACTGGATCACTTACAGCTAACCCTTCTATAAGTAATGCTTGATTATATAATAAATCTGTATATAACTTAAATTTATCTTTATCACTTTCATAAGCTTCTTTCAGTGACTTAAATACATCATGATTTATGTTTATTTCTAAAACTTTATCTGCCTTTATGTTCTGATTGTTAGGCATGGAGTTTAGTATTTTTTCCATTTCAATAGTAAGTTCCCCATCATTTGCTAGACATACAACATGATTTTTTAATCTCTTTGATGATCTAACATCTTTAACTTTATCTTTTAATATCTCTTTCATATGTTCAAATAAATCATTATTCTCTTGGTCATCAGAATTAGTTGAGTTCTCATTTTCTTCTTGGTCTATACCCAAATCACCACTTGATACTGATTTAAACTCTTTTTCCTTATAGTTTGCCATTACACTTGCAGCAAACTCATCTACATCTTCTGTAAAGTATAATATTTCATATCCTTTATCTAATACAACCTCTGTTTGTGGAAGTTTCTCAATTCTTTCTATAGACTCACCTGATGCATAGTAGATATATTTTTGATCTTCTGGCATTCTTGAAACATATTCATCTAAAGTTACCATCTTCTTCTCTTTTGATGAATAGAACATTAATAAGTCTTGTAGCTCATCCTTATGTATGCCAAAATCACTATAAACACCATATTTTAATTGTAATCCAAAAGACTTATAAAACTCCTCATATTTCTCTCTTTCATTTTTTAATAAGTTTTCAAGCTCACTCTTTATTTTATTTTTTATATTTTTAGCAATAAGTTTTAACTGTCTATCGTGCTGTAATATCTCTCTAGATATATTAAGTGATAAATCTTCTGAATCTACTACTCCTTTAACAAACCCAAAATAATCAGGTAGTAAATCTCCACACTTATTCATAATTAGAACACCATTTGAGTATAATTCTAAACCTTTTTCATATTCCTTTGTATAGAAATCGTATGGTGTCTTCTCTGGAATAAATAAAATTGCATTATAACTTACCATACCATCAACACTAATATGAATATGCTTTATTGGTTTATCAAAACCATAGTGTTTTTCAGAATAGAAGTTCTCATAATCCTCATCCTTAAGTTCTTTTTTATTTTTTCTCCATATTGGAACCATACTATTTACAGTCTGTTCTTCTGTATACTCTTCGTATTCTCCTTCACTACCTTCTTTAAGCTTTTCTTCAGTTATATCCATTTTTATTGGATATCTAATAAAATCAGAATACTTCTTAATTATTGACTTTATTTTATACTGTTCTAGGTATTCATCAAAATTCTCATCCTCTGTATTTTCTTTTATTTTAAGTATGATTTCTGTACCAAAGGAATCTTTTTCACATGGTTCAATAGTATATCCATCTACCCCTTTAGATTCCCACTTGTAAGCTTCATCACTTCCAAAGGCTTTGCTTATAACTGTAACTGTATCAGCTACTAAGAATGAAGAATAAAATCCTACACCGAACTGACCAATTATATCATATCCATCTTTTAATTCCGTTTCTTTTTTGAATTGTAAAGATCCACTTTTAGCTATAACTCCAAGATTATCATCAAGTTCTTCCTTTGTCATTCCAATACCAGTATCAGAGATTTTTAATAATCTATTTTCTTTATCAGCCATTAGTTTAATATAATAGTTCTCCTTTTCAAAGCTTAAGGAATCATCTGATAATGCTTTGTAATAAATTTTATCAATTGCATCACTAGCATTAGAAATAAGTTCTCTTAAAAAAATCTCCCTATTAGTATAAATTGAATTAATCATAAGATCTAAAAGTCTTTTAGATTCTGCTTTAAATTGTTTTGTTTCCAATTTACCTCTCTCCCTTCCAATAAAAGAAAACATAATATATAAGTTATTAACTTATATATTAATCAATCAATGCATTTAATTATTAGCACTCTTTATACTTGAGTGCTAATATCTTTAATTTTTATATAACATATTTTAAAGTTTATGTCAATTTATTTAATATACTTTAATTTTAAACATAATAAAAATAATTAATATTTCCTCACCTAAAGTCTATAGTTCTTCAATTATTTTATGGGTATATTAAATAAGTATATATTAATAAAACAGGGATACCATAATTGGCATCCCTTTACATATTATACTATAAATTATGAATATTTTAAACATATATTATGAAACAAACTATATCTGACCTATAAACATCTGTACTAAAAATGCAGCTATAACAACTAAAGCTGATATGATAAATCCATGAACCATAGGAGCAAACCCTGATTTTGAAAGCTTTTTATAATTTGTTTGAAGTCCAATAGCTCCTAAGGCCATAACCATTAAAAACTTGCTTGTACTAGTTATATATTTACTGAAGGTATCTGGAATTACTCCAGCACTTTTAATACAAACTAATCCAATAAACATAATTATAAACCAAGGAAAAATCTTTTTAATATTAACCTTTCGCTTTTCATGATTTTTATGTTTTTCTTCTAAATAAAATTCTCGTTGATCATTTTTTCTCTTAAGCTTCTCATTAATATATGAAAATATAAGTACTACAGGAACAATAGATAAAGTACGTGTAAGCTTAACTATAACAGAAAATTTACCTGCAGCATCAGAAAAAGCATATCCAGCAGCAACTACAGATGAGGTATCATTTACAGCTGTTCCAGCCCATAATCCATATCCTAAATCTGTCATTCCAAAATACTTTCCCATTATAGGAAAGAGAATTACCATAACAATATCAAATATAAATGTAGCAGATATAGCATAAGCAATATCACTATCCTCTGCTTCTATAACTGGTGCAATAGCTGCAATGGCAGAACCCCCACAGATGCCTGTCCCTGCAGAAATAAGTGATGAAAGCTTCCAATCCATGTTAAAAAGTTTACCTAATATATATCCTCCAGCAAAAGCTGTTATAAGAGTAAATGTCATAACAATCAATGAAAACTTACCAACCTCTACTACTTGTGAAAAACTAAGAGATGCTCCCATAAGTATAATCGCAATTTTAAGAACCTTACTTGAAGTAAATTTCAATCCTTCATTAAGTATATTTTGTTTAGAAACTACTGGATTTAAAGCCATTCCTAAAAGTAGTGCAAAAACCCCAGCACTTATTAATTTGTATGGAATTAATCCACTTAAAAAATTTGATACAAGTGCAAGTATTACTGTAATAAATATCCCTACTAAATATTTTTTTATACATGACATAAAATTCAGCTCCTTAAATATATTACTTCTTGATTTTAGCACTGAGCTACTATAAAATCTAATTATAAATATTTATATATTAATAAATTAAATTTATAGAGGTGCTTATAAAATGCTAGATTTAAGAATAGAATCTTTCTTAGCTGTATGTAAAAATAAGAGTTATACCAAAGCCTCAGAAGAACTTTGTATAACTCAGCCTGCAGTAACTCAGCATATTCAATTTTTAGAAAAAAACTATGGTTGTAAGCTTCTAGAATATAAAAATAGAGAGTTGAAACTTACAAAGGCAGGAGAACTTTTTCACAAGTATGCATTAAGTGCAAAAGCTAATGAAAAATTAATTGCAGAAGAACTTAAAGAAACAAATAAAAAAATTAAGACACTAAAATTTGCAACTACATTGACTATTGGTGAATTCACCATATCCCCATTACTTGGAGACTTCATAAAAGAGTTTCCTGAATATGAAATAACAATGTATGTTAATAACACAAAAAAAGTGTTGGATATGCTAGAAAAGGGGGAAATTAGTTTTGCCATAGTTGAAGGGCTATTTAACAAAGCAAATTATGAAACTCAATTATATAAAAACGCTAATTTTATACTTACAGCACCTATAACTCATCCATTAGTATCAAAAAAAACTGTGTTATTATATGATCTTAAAGATGAAACAATAATAGTTCGTGAAAAAGGCTCAGGCTCTCGCGAAGTGCTTGAAAGAGGACTTTTTGATAAAAATCTAACCCTTGAAAACTTTAAAGATACAATAGAAATTGGAAATGTAAATGTTATAAAAGAAATGGTGAAAAGCGATCTAGGTATTAGCTTTATGTATGAAGATGCTGCAATGTCGGAAATAAATAATGGTAACATTGCTAAGATTGAAATATCCGATTTTATTATTCAAAGAGAGTTTAACTTTATACATCTAAAAAATCACATAACTGAAAAAGATATAGATAAATTCTTTTATTTTTTTATAAATCGTATTAGTTAGATTGATTACGTAAAAATTTAATTTTCTATATACATTAAAATTATGCCCTCTTCCCACCCATGATTATGAATACTTTTCCTTATAAAAGTAAACAATAGATCTGTAAGAATTTATATATGGAGGCAAAGTATGAATATAGATAATCAAATGAACTTTAAAAACTCGCCCCAATCTTATTGGATGGCATCTACAGATATAACAGACTACCCACCTTTAAATGAAGATATAAATGTAGATGTAGCTATAATTGGTGGGGGCATAGTAGGTGTATCATGTGCGTACATGTTACAGAAAGAAGGTTTAAAAGTAGCACTTCTTGAGTCCAATCATATAGCTCAAGCTACTACAGGGCATACAACAGCAAAAATCACATCCCAACATGATATTATTTATAGTAAAATTCAAAATCAAATAGGATTAGAGTTAACAAAACAATATGCTGAGGCTAATGAGTCTGCCATTAGTGAAATAAAGAAAATTGCAGATGAAAATAATATTAACTGTGATTATATTTCTCAATCTGCATTTATATACACATCAGAAGAAGACTACATTGAAAAAATTAGTCAAGAAGCTAAAATAGCATCAACCTTAGGTATTAAGGCATCTTACGTAGAAGAAACACCTCTTCCAATATCCATTAAGGGGGCAGTTCGTTTTGATAATCAAGCTCAGTTTCACCCACTTAAATACGTACTTGGTTTAACCAAAGTTATACATAATAATGGAGTTCTCATATTTGAAGAAAGTAGAGTAATTGATATTACAAAAGATAAGAACTATATACTTACAACTGAACAGGGGAAAAAAGTTACTTCCGAAAAAGTTATTATTGCATCTCATTACCCTTTTTATAATAAACATGGAATGTACTTTACTAGACTTTTTCCTGAGAGATCTTATGTGGTTGCAATTAAAGCAAAAGAGAAATATCCAGGTGGAATGTATATAAATGCTGAAGAACCTACACGTTCACTTAGAGCTCAAAGTTATGAAAATCATGAACTTATACTTGTAGGTGGCAATAGCCACAAAACTGGGCAATGTAAAGATACCCTAAAACAATATGAAGACTTAATAGATTTTGCAAATAGCACCTTTACTGTAGAAGATATACCCTTCCATTGGTCTACCCAGGATTGCATGACCTTAGATGGATTACCTTATGTGGGCCATTTCACTTCAGATACACCCAACTTGTATATTGCCACTGGTTTTGGAAAGTGGGGCATGACAAATAGTATAGCTTCTTCAATACTTCTTAGAGACTTGATTGTTAAAGGAGAAAGCCCATGGCAAGACGTATATAACCCATCACGTAAAAATATTATTGGATCTGCTAAAAACTTTATGACTGGAAATCTCAGTGTAGCAAAAAATCTTATAGATGGTAAACTTTCTACATTACCAGAACATATAGAGCTCAATAAAGGAGAAGGAAAAGTTTTAGAATTGGAAGGAAAAAGAGCTGGAGCATATAAGGATGAAGATGGCGTTCTGTATTTAGTAAACACCACATGTACACATATGGGATGCGAATTAAATTGGAATCCTGCTGAAAAATCCTGGGATTGCCCTTGTCACGGTTCAAGATTTTCATATAAAGGAGAAATAATAGAAGGACCAGCAGTAAGACCCTTGAAATTTACTAATGATGTTAACACCATTGAAAAACTATTCAAAGAAGACTTCTAAAATAACTAAGGGACAGCTATATGTCCCTTTAAAAGTTTTTAAATATATTTTCTATTGTACAATTAATAAGATTCACTTTAAATCTATTCATTAAGTATATTATGCTAATGCAAAATAAATCTTACTATTTTACATATTTATATACATGGTTTATACATAATATTTAAGATACCAGTTTCCCTATCCTCAGTAACTTTAGCATCCACTTCATATAAAGATTTTATTAACTCCTCTGTTAGTACTTGCTTTGGAGTTCCATAACTAAGTATTTTACCTGACTTCATAGCATAAATTTTATCACAATATAATGCGGCAATATTTAAATCATGAATAGCAGATATAACTGTAATTTCAAGTTTCTTTACTGTAGCCATAAACTGTAGTTGATATTTTATATCTAAATGATTTGTAGGTTCATCTAATATTAGACATTCAGTTTTTTGTGCCAATGCCCTTGCAAGAATTATTCTTTGCCTTTCTCCACCTGAAAGACTTGAAAAACTTCGGTTAACATACTCTTTCATGCCTACCTTTTCCAAGGATTCTTCCATAATCCTATAGTCCTCAGCATTATCTTTTTCTATAAACTTTTTATGTGGTGATCGTCCCATTAAAACCATATCAGCAACAGTAAAGTCAAAGTTATAATTATTATGTTGTGATACCACAGCCATTTTTTTCGCAGTTTCCTTAATAGAAAAATCCTTAATATTTTTATTATCTAATAATATAGCTCCCATAGAAGGTTTCAATGTCCTGTATATACATTTTAAAAGTGTACTTTTACCACTACCATTAGGTCCTATAATTCCTACAAATTCTTTTTTCTTTACATTGATATCTAGGCCTTTTAAAATATGACTTTCCCCTAAATATGCTTCTATGCTTAAAGTTTTTAACTCCATTAAGAATTACCTCC
Source organism: Hathewaya histolytica (assembly GCF_901482605.1). NCBI lineage: Bacteria > Bacillati > Bacillota > Clostridia > Eubacteriales > Clostridiaceae > Hathewaya > Hathewaya histolytica. Next base: position 1,766,286 of record NZ_LR590481.1, read on the forward strand.
AAATCCATATGACTTACTTACCATTAAATATATAAAACTTGGAGCACCTATCATAGAAATTAATATACCTATTGGAAGTTCATTTCCTGGTATTATTATTCTAGATAAAACATCCGCCCAAACTAAAAATATAGCTCCTATCAGTGCTGATATTACAACAATTCTTTTATGATCCGTACCAAATATCATTCTTGCTAAATGGGGAATAATTAGTCCAACAAATCCAATCATACCGGATGAGTATACTATAAAGCCGATCATAATAGATGTAACTATAAGATAAAACTGTCTATATTTATGTAGATCCTTACCTAAAGTTATGGAAACCTCATCTCCAAGTAACATCAAGTTGAGAGTTCTATATTGCGTCATAAAAAATAATGTAGTTAATATTACAATTGGGAAAATTATTACTATAACCTCCCACTTTGCACCGGCAAGGCTTCCCATAAGCCAATACATTACTGTTTTACTAGCTTCTCTATCATTAGTAAAGTATATAACAAAACTTGAAAATGCTGAACATACAGTGCTTAATGCCATACCTGCTAGCAAAAGCTTTGTAGAGTTTGCTCTTCCCTTAACATTTGCAAGACTTAACACAAGTATTGATATTAAAAATGCTCCTATAAAAGCTGATATCCCTACATAATTACCACCCAAAAAAACACCTACTCCAAGTGCTACGGCAAGTGTAGCCCCTAAAGATGCCCCTGAAGAAACTCCCAGTATATAAGGATCCGCCAAAGGATTCTTTACAATAGCTTGCATGACAATTCCAGATACTGAAAGACCTATGCCTACAGCAACTGCAAGAATAATTCTTGGCAGTCTTACAAACCATACAATGTCGTGTACAGGACCCTTAGATAAAATATTCGCATCCCCAACGCCTAATATCTTATAGATTATTATACTATATACATCTTTTATAGAAATATCTACTGAACCCATAGTTACAGTTATTAAAATAGAAAAAATCAAAATGATCATAAGTGCAATGGAAACACCTACATAAGCAGGTGTTCCCTTAAGTAAACCATTTTGTTCTCTATGTTTACCAATTTTTTTCATCCTTATTTACTCCCATATAGCTCAGGATATAAGCCCTTTGAAATTGTTTTTATACCATCTAGTGTTCTAATACCACTAGCATAAACTTCACTTAGCATTATAGGGTGAACTCTCTTAGACTTTACTCCTGAAATACTTGAAAGTGCAGTATTATCCATAATACTTTTTAATGCAGAATCTCTATCGATTTCTTTGCCATAGTAAACAGTAAAAATAACGTCGGGATTAAGCTTTATTAACTCTTCATTTCCTATAGTTCCATTTGATTTCGCTACCAAGTCTGCTCCAACTTGTTTTGCTATATCTCCACCTATACTATCTTCTCCATAGATTCTGTATACGCCTTCCTTCTCCACTTCAAGGATTACTGCTTTTACAGCTTTTTTTCCTTTAACAAAGTTTTTAGATTTTTCAATTTCATCTTTCATTGTGTTAACCATCTTATTCGCTTTATCTTCCACATTAAAAATTTTACCTACGTTTAGAATATCATCGTACTCATTTTGTAGTGTATTTTGTTTAATAACACCACTATTTTGAGCCATATATGTATTTGTACCTCTCTCATGCCAAAAGCCTACATCACCAAGTTTTTTATCGCCAAATAAAGAATACCAGCTTAATATAAAGTCAGGTTGCAATCCGATTACTTCTTCCTTTGTTGGCACTTTTTCATAATATTTCACCTTACTAAAAGCATCCTTATATTCAACTTTAACATCATGATCTAATCCAGCTGCCCCAACAATTTTATCTTGTAATCCTAATGCTAATAATGTTTCTATTGAGTTTTGATAAACTGCAACAACCTTTTCCGGTGACTTTTGGAATGTAACTTTAACAGGCTTCTTAGCATAATCATATGTTGTAATTGTAACAGGATAATGTGACGATTGTTTATTACTATCCTCTACCTTTGTTTCTGTTTTAGGTTTAGTTGCTGTATCTTTACCACTACATCCAGTTACTCCTATTGCAATTAATGCTGCCAAAACTATACTTATCGTCTTTTTCATTTAAATTTCTCCCCTTTGTAAATTTACTAATATTCTTAGTGAGTACCTTCTATTACCTCTATATGATACTTTTCAAATATTGATTTTATTTCTTTGAGCCTTTCAACTTCACATTTAACAATACAAACACCTAAGTGAAGTTTTTGAACACCTTCTGATTCTAATTTTTTAGCTATATTGATTAAATTTTCATCAGATTTATTAGAACATGCTTCACAGGTAAAAAAAGATACAAGTTCTAACTGTTGATTTTTATACCTACTGAAGGTTTTATCTCTGTTATTGAAAGCTCTAAAGCATCCCATGGTTGTACATATTCCATTAATTCTTTCACATACACCAATAGCTATTTTCATATTTCACCTCTTGAAAACAAATTATCCCTATAAAATAATAATCCCTTAACACAAAGTTAAGGGTTCACATATCAAAAAAATTCTAAGACATTACACCCCCTATCGCTCGTAGAGTTGCTCTCAAATTAAAAACAGGCAGGTATTCTGGCTCAAGTATCAACATTCCTACAGCCTTCCCAGTTTCCCAGTGGCATAATTGCAGGAACTCTTCTATTACAGCGGCGGGACCGCGTGGGATTCTAACCCACTTCCCATTTAATTAATAGATATTAATATCTATTAAACCTATTCTCTATATATTCAATTTTACAAAATCATTTTAACATATAATAATCAGATTAATCAAATATTTTTCAACATTATATTACAAAAATTATTATATAAACTTATTTACTTGTATTTTTTATAAAATTATTATAGTGTAATTATAATTTTTATTTTCTTTATAAACCATAAAATGTATACATAAGATGTCACTAGCACAATAAAAAATTGGCATATAAAAATAAGCTATCCACAAAAGAAATAGATTAAGTTTTAATAGGCATTTTATTTTTATTCTTATCAAGATAAGTTTTTAAATCCTCAATCCTTGCAAATATTTTGTATGACTTTCTAGACAATCTTGTAAATGCAATAATGGCGTACTACGATTTTCTTCACTATAAAATTCTTTACATATATCCACACCTATCTCCCCTTCAAATTGGAATTTTGGAGTTTCATATCTTCCCATTCATTTTCACTTATCCTTGTTCCCTCAGGAACTTGTTCTAAGCACTGATTTTTCTCTTGATAAATATCAATATATTTATTTTCTGCTGATGCTAAGCGTTGCATATCTTTATAGTAATTATCAAACTTGAACGGAACCTTTTCTAATATTTTTATAACTATTTCTTTTCCACTTTGCACTGCAGCCATTAGCTGTAAATTTGTATGATTTTCATTCATCAACTTAGTTATATGTCCCTCAGCGCTGAACATCCTCTGGTATATACTGGATGTGCGTCCTACATATACACATCTCATTTCTTCATCTTTCACAAAAATACCGTAAATACCTCTAACTGGATTATTAACATCTTTAATTGCTTCATCAAGAGTAATTTTTTTATGTTCATCTAACCATGCTAAACTTTTATTTTTATTTATCATTTTTTCTCCTTTCATTTTGCCCTGCAAATAGAATTTATAAGTTAATTAATAAAATACATACCCCTACAAATAAGCATGGGAATATTCCTATTAATATTCCTATTACTCCATGAACAAAATGATACTTTTTTTGATGATATTCTTTATTCATATGTTCAGTGCCAGGTAATCTTATTGCCTTAATATTAGCAAATAAAATCCAATCCATAAAGAAACAATCCCAAATATTAATTATAACCCAAATAAAAAAGCTTCCTAAGAAACCCTCTAAAAAGGTTTTTACCTGGGCTAAACCCATTAGAATAACAAGTACTATAAGGCTAAGTAAAAGAAATATTCCTTTCTTAATTATAGCTGTTTTACTTAATGGTTCTGATGGTATTCTTTCATGAGTTTTAAAATATTCTTCTTGAATATCTTTTGGATAATCATGAATCCACCAAACTGGGTTTTTACATAAAGGAATGAATATAACCAAATTAAAAATCATTGTTATAAGTACAGTTTCTATTAATAATATCCCAAAATTCATACTTAACCTCCAACCCAAATGACTAATTTAGAAAGCACAGATTTGTTCATAATGACTTTAAAAACAATCATTTTATTTTATCCTTTATCCAGCCCTTATCAACCCAATACTGATTATCTAGCTATAATCAATGCCATATATATAAAGATTAAAGTAATCTTTTGTATCATCTAATAATGGAGTATCAGCTTTTATTAATTAATTGCTTTTTTAAAAAATTATTTGTAAGTTAGTATACTCTTCTACTAAATAGTTAAATTCAGCTTTTGATTTTTCCATCACTACCATAATTACGTAATCATTATATCATAGAATGCTTTTACCACGTAATATAAAAAGCAAGAGTCCTATATTAAATCCTTGAACCTAAAGACCTAATGTAGATTTTTAACAAAACAAATGATTGATCACTTAATATATCTAACAGTTCAGATAACTTCCTTTTTGAGATTGTAATATATAAGTAAATTCAAAGACCATAAAATATACCCCCCGATTGTAATGCTTGAATATTAATTATAATGAAATTATAGTTTAAATTAAAAAAATAATTTTTTTCTGAAGTTTAAGAAGGATTATCCTAAACATTATAGAATATATTAAATATAAAAATAATGTAAAACTTTAAATAATAACTCTTATAATGGTACATAATGTATTTATATGGATTAAATTTTAATTTATAGATGCTATAAAACTATAAATTAAATTTAAAATATACTTTTGGAGGTATGTATTATGTTAAGAAGAAAAGTATCAACACTATTAATGACAGCTTTGATAACTACTTCATTTTTAAATTCCAAACCCGTATATGCAAATCCAGTAACTAAATCCAAGGATAATAACTTAAAAGAAGTACAACAAGTTACAAGCAAGAGTAATAAAAACAAAAATCAAAAAGTAACTATTATGTACTATTGCGACGCAGATAATAACTTGGAAGGAAGTCTATTAAATGATATCGAGGAAATGAAAACAGGATATAAGGATAGTCCTAATTTAAATTTAATTGCTCTTGTAGACAGATCCCCAAGATATAGCAGTGACGAAAAAGTTTTAGGTGAAGATTTTAGTGATACACGTCTTTATAAGATTGAACACAATAAGGCAAATAGATTAGACGGTAAAAATGAATTTCCAGAAATAAGTACTACTAGTAAATATGAAGCTAACATGGGGGATCCTGAAGTTCTTAAAAAATTTATTGATTATTGTAAATCTAATTATGAGGCTGATAAATATGTGCTTATAATGGCTAATCATGGTGGTGGTGCAAGGGAAAAATCAAATCCAAGATTAAATAGAGCAATTTGCTGGGATGATAGTAACCTTGATAAAAATGGTGAAGCAGACTGCCTTTATATGGGTGAAATTTCAGATCATTTAACAGAAAAACAATCAGTTGATTTACTTGCCTTTGATGCATGCCTTATGGGAACTGCAGAAGTAGCGTATCAGTATAGACCAGGTAATGGAGGATTTTCTGCCGATACTTTAGTTGCTTCAAGCCCAGTAGTTTGGGGTCCTGGATTCAAATATGATAAGATTTTCGATAGGATAAAAGCTGGTGGAGGAACTAATAATGAGGATGATTTAACTTTAGGTGGTAAAGAACAAAACTTTGATCCTGCAACCATTACCAATGAGCAATTAGGTGCATTATTTGTAGAAGAGCAAAGAGACTCAACACATGCCAATGGTCGCTATGATCAACACTTAAGCTTTTATGATTTAAAGAAAGCTGAATCAGTAAAAAGAGCCATAGATAATTTAGCTGTTAATCTAAGTAATGAAAACAAAAAATCTGAAATTGAAAAATTAAGAGGAAGTGGAATTCATACAGATTTAATGCATTACTTCGATGAATATTCTGAAGGAGAATGGGTTGAATATCCTTATTTTGACGTGTATGATTTATGTGAAAAAATAAATAAAAGTGAAAATTTTAGTAGTAAAACTAAAGATTTAGCTTCAAATGCTATGAATAAATTAAATGAAATGATAGTTTATTCTTTTGGAGACCCTAGTAATAATTTTAAAGAAGGAAAAAATGGATTGAGTATATTCTTACCTAATGGAGATAAAAAATATTCAACTTATTATACATCAACCAAGATACCTCATTGGACTATGCAAAGTTGGTATAATTCAATAGATACAGTTAAATATGGATTGAATCCTTACGGAAAATTAAGTTGGTGTAAAGATGGACAAGATCCTGAAATAAATAAAGTTGGAAATTGGTTTGAACTTCTAGATTCTTGGTTTGATAAAACTAATGATGTAACTGGAGGAGTTAATCATTACCAATGGTAAAACTCAATATTACTATAATTGAATTGTAATTTATAAAATTTATATTCAACTAAAAACTTCTGCCTCAATCTAGAAAATTGCCTTTCTAAATTGAGGCAATATTTTAATAATTCATTCCTTTATTTCAACTATTCTTCTTATGAAACTGCTTTTTGTCTAGATAAAACAATAGATGCTCCAACAATTAGTATTCCTCCTATAATAGAATATACAGATAAAGCTTCTCCAAATAAAATAAATCCCCAAGCGGTATTAAAGAATATTCCTATATATCTTACAACTTCTACAATTACTGCATTAGCATTTCCGAAAGCACCTGTTAAGAATATTTGTGCTAATAAGGAAACGGCACCTAACAAGATTAACAGGATTAATTCTTTTGCTGTTGGTATTACAAAGTTATTTCTCATCAATACTCCAGCAACTATAGTAGATGCAGCTAAGAAATAAAACACTATTTCGTAATGATGATGTTTCTTAGACTTTGCTAATTTTCTTATGGTAATTGAAGCACTTGCCGATAAAACTGCACTTAACAATCCAAAGATGGCATAGAAAGAATAAGTAGAGTATCTAAATGGGTTTATGATAAGTGCGGCACCAAATAAAATAATAATGATAAACATCCAAGCATTTTTCGGTAATTTCTCCTTTAGAAAAATTGATGAAAATAGCATTACAAAAAGTCCAGATAAGTGAGCAAGTATTGCTGCATCTCCAAGCTTCATTGTAGAAATAGCAAAGAAGTAAGTTACCATATAAAGTCCTCCAAGCATACCTCTAAGCAATAATAATGGTTTTTGTTCTTTAGAAAACTTTATATTAGAAGTTTTCATTAAAATCAATATTAGCACCGTTCCAATTATACCCCTAAAAAACGCTATTTCATTAGATGGTATCCTGGCACTTACAGATTTCACCAAAACATTCATTATACTAAACGTGAGAGAAGATAGTATAGCTAATAAAACACCTTTATTTATTTTCATTAAATCGCTCCTCAACTATAATTTTTGCACTGTTTAAGATATTATCTTTAAATATGTTATCATTCATATTTTCTTTACCTTTATCATTAATAAATCTATTTAAATACATATCAAATACATCTATTAACTCTTTTGTATTTCTCATCTCTACATTTAACATTGATCCAATGCTATATAAAAGCTTAATCTTTCTATAGTCCTCAAAGGGCATCCTAGGTATATTCCATTTTCCAAAGTTATCTTTATAGACTTTAGGGTAAGAGACTTTTGAGAACTCAAAATATCTCCCCTCCTCATCAGGAATAGAAAAAGGATCTATTAATATTGAAGAATATCTAACATAAAGTAAATATTCTTGTTTTATTTGACTATACTTAGTAAAATTATCTATATCCTCTCTTGATATAGATTTCTCAAGCACAGGATAATTATCATCATTTAAAAATTTAAGAAGATTTATAGGTTTAATTTTCAAATGACTATATACATTAGATATTTCCTTCCATAGATAACACATAACTTCAATAGTTTTCATTGTTATTGGGCCTTCTGGATAAAGCTTGTACACATATTTATTGGTTTTATCATAGTCAAATATTTGATTTAAACTAATATCATTAATTAAAAAAGCTGGGTGGACGAAAACAGTTATGTTCTTACTTTCTACTTCTAGTGCTTCATCTAATACTTCATAAGTAACCCCAACTTCTTTAAAAAAACTTTCAAGAACTTCTATCTTATTGCTACCTTTTAGAGTTGAACCCATATATATTTTTTTCTTCAAAGCTTTTGTTGTTATTTCTAATAAAGATTCTGTAGATGTATACTTTGTAGCTCCAAAATAGTTTGATAAACTAATTATTTCAATATCTCTTCCATATATTTTTAAATAGTTAGAAATTAATATACTTGATCCAAACTCTGGTGATACTAAAATAATGGTTTTTAATCTTTCTAATTTTTTAAGGTTTAAACTTTTTAATACTTCTATATAACAATCACAAGGAACACACAATATCATGGTTTCCCAAATGTCTTTTATATCGGAATAGTCTACATATAAATTTTTTAGTTTATAACTTCCTTCCATCATAGATAATTCTTTTTTAGCTACATTTCCTTTTAATATGAAATTATTCTTTTTTAATTCTTCTACAAAGCATAAAGATTTGTTACTATCTCTAACAGCTACTCCAATTTCATCTGAAAATCCCTTGGATAAATTAATTATCATATTAATTGCAACTGGGCCAGAACCTATTATCAGTGTATTTTTTAAATTATTATTCATATTTTTATTCATCATAAAATTTTCTCCAAAACTACACTTTCATAAATATATTTATTATCTTTTATTATTGTTTTTTGACAGTTACTTATTTTCTTTATATCCAAGGGATAGTTAAATATGCTCTTTAATTTATTTCCATATCTTAAAATAATCTTTGTATCATCATCGATATTTTCTAATAAGTACTTTGCAATATCTAGTTTTGATTCAACTAAAGAAGCTATTATAATATGGCTAAAGCTCTTTAAATCAAAATTACGTATATCTTTTGATGAAAACGATATATTTTTAATACCATATTTATTAGATAACTTTTCTGATAAATCAAGTGCTTCATTATCAATATCTAAACAAACTACTTCAGAGTTAACTTCATTATTTATAGTAAATGCTGTTATTGGCATAGCACCAGAACCTATAAATAAAATTTTTGACTTCTTATTTATATCAAATTCTAATATTTCATTTTCTACTGCAAGTCTTAGGTCATCAGAATACTTAAATGAATCTAGGTTATCACTTAATATACTACGTGCCTGACATTTTTCAACACACCCTAATGCTGCTGCAGTAGCATATCTCAAATCTCTTATTAAAGTATCTTGATCTTTTTCTGATATATATTTATTCCATTTTAAGTTATTAGAACTATCTAATATAAATTCACATACATAATCAAGCTTATCTTTTAAAACTGTACAACATTCATTATGTTCATTACATAAGTTCATAATTTCATTAATATCTATGTTTATTAATTTTAAATCTAATAAAAATTTATGTTTTTCCATATCTCCCCTAACCTCTCAACCTTTTGTTCTTAGTATTTAATCGTTAATAAAATAATGTTTTATTACTAACTGCATTTAACTGGCGTTACGCTAAGATACCCCTTCTTAGTACAACAAACTTCTACTTCTACTTTATATACCTCTTTCAATAAAAATGGGTCCAATACTTCTTCTGCAAGTCCTTCTTTTGCTACATATCCTCCGTTAAGTAATATGATTTTATCACTATATCTTGTAGATAAAGCTAAATCATGAATTACCACAATAGTAATAGCATTATTTTCTTTAGTATATTCTCTTGCTAAATCTAGGACTTGCAATTGATGTCTTATATCTAATGCACTAGTTGGTTCATCTAATAGTAGTATTTTGGGTTTTGAAACTAAGGCCTGAGCCATAATAACAAGTTGCTTTTGTCCACCACTTAGACTTGAAAACTTATTACGACTTAAATGACTCAAATTTATTTTTTTCAATATCCTATTTGTTTCTTCTAATTTTTCCTTAGGAATTTTCCATCTTAAATCCTTCATATGTCCAAGCAATACCATTTCAAATACAGTTAAGTTAGAGTTACTACTACTCATTTGAGGAACATACGCAATTTTATCCATAGGAAGTTTTTCTTTTGGATTTTCATTCATATGTATAGTTCCTTCATAATTAATCATTTTTGATATAGCCTTTATAAATGTAGTCTTTCCTGTACCATTTGGCCCTATAATAGAAGTTACCTCGCCTTCGTGAAATGTAGCTGTTATATCTTTTAAAACTTCCTTATTTTTAAACTTAACTGAAACTTTGTCAGCCTTCATAAAACTCATTATTCTGCTCCTTTCGATAGTAATAAGAATAATAAGAATGGTACCCCAACAATGGATGTAACAATTCCTATTGGTATCATTGCACCTGGTTTTATCATTTTAGATATTATAGAAGCAACAACCATAATAAGAGCACCAAATATAGCAGAAATAGGCGATAAATATCTTTGATCTTCTCCAATTGACATCCTTGCAAAGTGTGGAGAGATTAGCCCTATAAATCCAATTGGACCTATAAAAGAAACCGCTCCAGTTGTTAGTAATGTTGCAATTAAAAATATCTTTAATTTTAGTTTGTCCACATTTATTCCAAGACTTCTTGCCCTTTCTTCTCCAGCAGATAATGCTGTTATTTGCCATATTACTGTTGTTGTTAATAAGAGACAAATGATAAAAATACTCATTGTAACAAAAACACCAATCCAACTGGATTTTAATAAACTTCCAAACATCCAAAATACAATTTGTTGAGATACTTCTGGTGCAGACATATATTGAACTAGAGATTGTAGTGCTTGAAATAAAAAGTGAATAACAATCCCTGTTAATATCATTGTTATAGATTTCATGCCTTTATTTTTACCTATGAAATAAATACATAAGCTAGATATAAATGAAAATAGAAATGCCATCAGTGGTATAGAAAGCCAACCTATATTTCCAATAGTAAAACCTGTTAAAATAGCAAGTGAAGCTCCAAAGCCTGCTGATGAAGATATGCCAAGTGTGTATGGACTTGCTAAAGGGTTGTTTAATATTGTTTGCATATGCGATCCTGCAAGTCCTAATGATGCTCCAACAAATACACAGGTAAAAGTCATTGGAAGTCTTATAGACCACATTACAGCTGAATTTACACTTGTATTCCCTGGTCCTTGTAACAATGTACTTATTACATCAGATAGTGGCATACCAGATGGTCCAACAACCAAATCTATAATACAAACCATGGCTAATACTACAGTTACTATAACAAATAAAAGAAGTCTTCTTCGGTTAATACTTTTGTATATATCTTCTCCCTTATTTAAATCCTCCAGCACTTCTTTTGGGGTTTGCATTACCTATTCCCCCTTTATCATAAAAGTACCCTCTGGTTTTACAGGTAAATACTTTTTATAGAACTCATTTAAGTTTGCTAGTGGATCTACATCTTTAAACTTTTCTGGGTGAATAGCTTTAGCAATGTATTGAAGATATACGTAATCATAAAGTGTTCTAAGTCCACTGTGATCAACACCATATACTTCTTTATTTTTAACTGCATTTAAGTTATCCCAACCTGGCCTTTTTAAATACATATTCATAGTTTCTAAGGATCTTTCTTTTTTTACATCAAAGCCCATTTCAAATCTTTTTTTACCCTCATCTTTAGAATTAGTTTGTCCAGAAAAAATTATAACCTCTGGGTTTGTAGAAATAACATATTCAGGATTTAATGGCCCGTACTCTTTAATTTTTTCTTTTGCTATGTTGTTACATCTTGCAGTTTTAAGTATGTTTCCCCACAGAGAACTTCCATAAGAGTTTCCATAAGTCTCTGGCCCTTGACTTGCAAGTTCAAAATAAACTGATTTAAATTTACTTTCTGGTATTTCTTTTACTCTATCTTCAACATCTTTTATTTGCTTTTTATAGTTTTCTATAAGTTCCTTTGCCCTTTCTTCTTTTCCTAAAAGCTTACCGAGTATTTCTGTGCTCTTTATATGTTTATCTAAAGTAAATGAATTGTAATCAACTACCGCTACAGGAATCCCAAGATTTTTAATTGTCTTAATACCATCTCCTAGCTTTTTAGCTTGATAAGGTGCAAGGATAACCAAATCTGGTTTTGCTTCGATTAACTTTTCCATACTAAAACTATCTAAATAAATGGATCCTGTGTCTATGCAATTTTCTAGATTTGGAGCTACTTTTGCATATTTTGACCACATTGCATTCATTAAGTCTTTTGTTTCTCCTTTTGACATTGCAACAATTCTATCTAATTTAAAATCTCCAGATATAGCAAAATAATTTTCTATGTAAAAACCTAAAAATATCTTTTCAGCTGGTTTCTTTAAAACAATTTTATCTCCATTAATATCTTCTACCTCAATACTCTTACTTGCTTCCGACTTTTTCTTATCATTGCCTTGTGAGCACCCCCCTAGGCTTACAATCACTAATATAGCTAATATAATGCTAAGTATTTTCTTCATAGTATACCTCCCAAATATCGTTCTTATAACAGATAATTTTTAATCCTATGACTTTTTAATTTAAATCTCTTCCCTACCCCCTTTTGCATTTTATGAATATTCCAAAATGCTTATTATTAAATGCAAATGCATATTATTTGCATTTAATAATATCATACGGCTTATTTTTTATCAAGAATATAATTTAAAAAATATACCATTTAATTATGCTTATCTCATATTTTGAAAATATATTACATATAAGATATTTTAATAATTTATTTTGTAAATTATTTAAGCTAATAACATAGATTATATTATTTACCATGCCAAAAAAATATTTTTCCCCATAAATAATAGCCCTTTAACAATTGTCAAAGGGCTATTTATTCAAAAAAATATTTTTCAAACATATATATACCCCCTATCGCTCGTAGAGTTATAAGTATATTAAAATAGGCAGGTCTCCTGGCTTAAGCATCAACATTCCTACAGCCTTCCCAGTTTCCCAGTGGCATAATTGTAGGAACTCATCTATTACAGTGGCGGGACCGCGTGGGATTCAAACCCACTTCCCTTTTAATTAATAGATATTAATATCTATTAAACCTAATTTTAACATATTCAATTTTATAAAATCATTTTAACATACTACAATCAAATTAAGCAAATAATTTTGAAAATTCCATCACAAAAGATTAATTATTATAATTCTAATACCATATGTATGTCATAGGGTTCTAATTCATACAATTCTTTATTTACTTCACTGGCTACTTTTGCACCCATATAAAAATAAAAACCTACTGTATTTTTAAAGGGTGTAGCCGATATGTACAGGCTTTTAGCACCTAACTCTTTTGCTCTTTTAGATAACAAATTAACTAAATTCTTTCCTATACCCTTTTTACGATAATTATTACTTATATATAACATATCAAGTTTAAGTTGGTCATTATTTCTGCCAATAAATTTGCTTTCTAAGGCTGCTAAACCTACAATTTTATTGTTATCAAATGCTCCATATATTATTCCATTCCTATCATATATATCTTCTAATCTAATAATATATTCATTAAGTTCTTTCAAATTCCAACTTTCAATATTATAAAATTCATTTACTATTTCAAGCTTATTATTCCTAAAATAATAAACCTCATTTACTACTTCTTTTCTATCAACTTGTCCCAATAATGAAAGTTCTGACCTTTTAAGTAATTTATACTCCAAAATGCTCAATCCCCCTTTTATTATCTACCACGTATTTTTAACAATACTCTAGCCCCATAAACTATAATTAATTGTTTAAACGTTCTATAAAGAAATACACCAAATTACCAAAAGTAGAATTTAACACAAAAATTTTTCATAAATTTCCTAGTAACTTTTGAACCTCTAATTCTGTCAATGACCTATACTGACCTTTTTCTAAGGATTCATCTAACATTAATCCCCCAATGGAAATCCTTTTTAAATATACAACATAACACCCTACTGCCTTTAACATACGTTTCACTTGATGCTTACGTCCCTCTGAAATAGTAAGATATCCAGAAACCACAGGCTGATTATATTGACCTGAATCTATATTATATAAATTCTCAATAGGCATTTTATAGTTGAGTTCTTTATACATTCCACTTTTATCAATTTTTATTTTTGCAGGTTTCGTTAGTATTTCACCTTTCGAAATGTAAACTCCTTGCTCCAATTCCTTCCTATCTTCCTCATCTAAGGAACCCAAAGCCCAAAAGAAATAGGTTTTTTCAACATGCTTTTCAGGATACATTAATTTATGTTCAAATTCACCATCATTAGTCAGTAGCAATAATCCTTCCGTATCTTTATCTAATCTTCCAACATGGAATACTCCATTCATGTTAGCATCATGAAAAAAATCAAATACGGTTTTATTAACTTTATCCTTCCTTGCAGTGATATAACCTGCAGGTTTGTTAAACATGTAATATACTTTTCCAGTATAATCAACAACTTTACCACTATACTCAATAACATCAGAATCTTCCTTAATTTCTATTGCAGGTTCTGTTATTACTTCTCCATTTACCTTAACTCTGCCTTCTTTAATATAGGTTCGAATGCTCTTTCTCCCTTCAGTGGATGATTCTGATAAAAATTTATCTAATCTCATATTTTATCTTTAGTTAGAGAGAGTCTTATAAGTAGAAACCCTTACTAAATCTTCCCCCTTTCATTTTATGCATTTTATATATTTTTAAGTTTATCATCTAATTTTATTCAATTCAATTTATAATTTTTAATTAAATTCTCTTCAGTAATTTCACAACATGTCCTATGAAACATTTTATAATAATATTTAAAAACTATATAAATATTTATACCGGAAAGCCATTAAGCACAAAGTACACAATCATTGAAATTAAATCAATAACAAGAATTATTACTATAGTTATTAGTACCATTTTCAATATTTTCTTTATAGAGATCTTAACTTTTTCTTGATCAATACTATCAATTATTGTTTTAAACCTATTCATTGCTAATAATCCTGTTTTTGTACTTTCTTTTGCTTTTACATCCATTACCAACTCATCTAGGGATATTTCAAAAAAGTGTCCTAAGGCTATTAATTTTTCTAATTCTGGTGTAGTTTCACCAAGTTCCCATTTGGAAATGGTCTGTCTTGAAACATTTAACTTTCCGCCTAATTCTTCTTGAGATAAACCCTTTTGTTTTCTCAAAGAATATAATTTATTATTAAACGTCATCTTTTCATCTCTCAACCTTTCTGCCTAATACTATAACAAACAAAATCAATACCATTGTGCAAATTAATCCAGCCTCAATTCCGTATTGACCTCCACTTAATAATTTCATATTCTCATTAACATTAAATTTAAATACAGATGATATACTGTTTGCACCACTTAAATTAATTCCAATTATAATAGCTAATGTAAAATTCCAAACACTATGAACAGCACACGATACCCATATATTATTATACTTTATCATCAACAAAGATACTAATGTCGAAAATAATAACAAATTAACTATTCCTATAATTCCAATCATTATATTAAACTGAAAAAGCGTAGAAAAATGTGGAAATGCAAATATAACTGAACTAATTAATATTGCTCTATTAGTAGAAACTTTATATAGAAGCGAATTCATCAAAAATCCTCTACACATAATTTCTTCCATGGCACCTTGAATAATAAAACATCCTAGATAACCCAAAATTAAAATCATATTTATATCATCATTTTTTCCGTAATATACAATACTCCCACTAGATACACATAAAATAAATATACTACCGAGCAGTATTGCTGCTATTCCTATTCCTAAAAAATATGACTTTACAACTTTCTTTTTTACTATCCCCATTCTCGCTAGGCTCATCTTTTCTACAAATCTACAATATAGTAATGTTATTGCTAAGTGAACCGAAAAACCATAACATTTAATTAACATCATAAAATCGTCGCTCGGCATCTCTCCATGTAAAAAGTCATAACCTGTTATATTTAACCCTAATATTACTATACACTCTGCAATAATACTAGATGATATATATACTAAAATAAAACCAAGTAATTTTTTAATTACATATGCTCCTTTAGAAATATCATCTACATCCTTCTTTAATGGATTAATCATCATTATCATTTTTTTCATAAACTCTGTCCCCCAATTAATTATTTATATTAAAATAAATATACTTTTTATATAACAAAGTTTACATTTTCTCTTTAATAATGACTACCAATTACTCTTAGCAATATGTCACCCAAACTTAACATTCTTGAATTCTTAGGCGTTAACAGTTATAGTACCCTAGTGTTTTAAGAGCCTATTTTAAACATTTAATGGCAATTCAAAATCTCGATTATAAAATAAAGACATACTAAAGCTTTATTTCTAAATCTATTGTATACCTTCAAATTAACAAACTTATCCTGAAATTTCCTATCCAACTTTAATAAAAAATTATGAATTTCTCAATATACAATATAATTAATTAAATTTCAATTTCAAGTTTTAATCATATTTTTCTCTAAAAAATAAGATAGGCTTTAAACCTATCCTTTAATTTGCATTTCTTAATTTCCTATACATATAATAAAATTTTATAATATCATTATTTCTATCCCCTCTCTTTTAATATATTAATCTGAACAAATTGGAACTTGTTATTTCCTGTTTGTTTTTCTCGTTAGAAACAATAGTGTCTAAGCAGTCCATTTTATTTACTTCATCACTGGTCTGATATACTTAAAAAAACGTTCCGGATTAAAATAAAAGTAAATTATTCTACTGGGGGAAGTATCAAAGCAGTAACCAGTGCCTGCAAAATCAAAAGTTACCATTGCCTTTTCAATCTTTTCCTCCACACTACGATTTTCCTGCTCATAATCGAATGGCCCATGTTCAAAAACAATATACTCAGCTTCAGGAACATCAATCATAAGCATTTGTGGTGGTACTTCGCCTTTATAATCAAAAGGAAGACGTACACCATAACACTCTGTACGTGGAATACCCCAATCGCAGAGTCTGCCGTCCGGGTCATTAATGTACGCCATAATCTGACCGCTGCCACTGTTAGATTAGCTCCCACCATCATCATCCAATTTGCCCTTGATACTATCGAGTAAGCCACAAATTGTTTCGCAGTCCTGTCCCGGAATAAGACTTTGCTTTTGCCAAAAATCCCAATATCCATTACTCTCATAGTTTTTAATGTGTAAAAACTTGTGTGCAGGAATGGTTACAAAATAAGTTTTAACATCATCTGTAGATTTCATCATACCAATCTCTCCCAATCCTAAAAAGTAGCGGTCGAAAGGGTTTATTTTTGTACGAAGAACGACAGGATTAGGCTTTTTTTGGTATTCACTTGGAGTTACACCATATGTTCCCTTGAAAGCTCTGGTAAAAGCTTCATGTGATGAAAAACCATAATCAAAAGCAATATTCAAAATACTTTTTTCACTATCCCGAACCTCTTTTAGTGCAAAGGCTAATTTTCTATGCCGCAGATAATCCCTAAATTGCATACCCGATATTTCTTTGAATTTTCTCGTTGTATAAAATTCCGAATAACCCAGCCTGCGAGAAAGAAAGCGTAGTGTCAAGGCTTCATCATTATAATTTTTAATACATTTGTCAATTTCATCAACGATTATTTGAATTTGCTTCTGCCACTGGTACATTCGTCTGTTCACCTCGTTTCAACCGTCCTGCATTTATTATAAGGAAATAGAGAGATTACTTCTTGATTTTACTTGCTGTTATTTCATTTTTCTCTTTTAAGTTATATATCTTTGCGTCTGGCCCACAATATGAGATTTTTAATACCCCTATCAAAGAAATTTTTCTCTGCACCGTTGCCATTCTCCATGCTATGATATGTAAGAGCCATTTTCCCATTAACAGGCAAAACAGTAATAATATTATGAGCATAAGAAATCGCAGGGGGAACAAAAATCATCTTTTCAATTTTACAGCCGCTATAAGTTGTTGGTAAGTCAAGTACAAGCTTACTGTCAACCTGTAAAAATGCCGCTATTATATAGCTGTTGACAGAAACATCAATCTGTTTTGCCTGAACTGTTGGGGCCGATCAGCCGCATGATAAACCCCTCCGTCAAACGAAGGGTGATATTTTCAAGCGTAAAATTCTAATTTATATTACTCAATCTCAAATTATTATTTATATACCTATTTTCCCAACACTTACATAGCAGTTATAACATAAGCCAATGATACTTATGGATATCACTGGCTTACTTTTAACCTTTAAGCATCTCTTTTACACTTCTTGGTATTCGCATAGAACTTAATGAAAAAGAAAAAAAGCACCCATCTTGAAAAGAATAGTGCTTTCAACCGTCAAATTTACACATTTTACTCTAAATTAACTTTCTAACATTATTTTTCAAGTATATATAAATATCCATTTTTCATTTCACTAGGTACACCACCATTAAAACCCAATAGTTTCAATTCATTAATTAATGTTATTAAGAAAAAGCCATGAGATACTATTAATATATTTTCATCGCTATTCAAATCAAGTTTACTTAGAAATTCCTTTGCCCTTTTTCTTGTATAAGTTATTGTTTCTAATTGTGAATGATGATTTAACTTCCATGCAATTCTTGAAGAAATGCTCCATAAAAAACTAGGTATCTTTAATTGTGATTTTTTAACTGGGTACATTTTTACTTCTCTTAATAAATCCGTTATTTCTAATTCTTTATCATAAATACTCTTTGCTGTTATTATAGCTCTTTTTAAATCACTACAATAACATTTACTCCATTGACTATGACCTAAATCAATTTTATTTTCTATAACTAACGCATTATCATAACTAGTAACATACTCTTCAAAATCACTAGAACTCATCATTCCATTAACCTTATAATCAACTTTGAAATGTCGTACTATCCCAATTCTCATTTTATCCCCCTTCACTTTATTAAAACACCACTAATGAAATCCTCCTATTCAATATAATACTATTTAAACTATAATAATGTAATACTACAATAAAAAATACGCAAATTCAATGTTGAGTATTCTTAGACAAATTTCTATATTTAACAATTCCAATTTATTTTTGCTGGATTAGGCTCATCTATTATAGCCACTTTGCGTAAAGCTTCCTCCATATTCTTGCACTCTCTTGCTGCAATCTCATCATAAACCTCACTCTTCTCATTAACACCAACAGATGAATATGCTATGGCTGCAGCACCGTAAAATGCAAGGCCTAAAGAACTTGTAATAGTATTAATAGTTGTAGTAGTTGCTCCAATTGCTCTAGCTGCAGCTTGTGCAGTTGGATTTCCTTCTACTTCTCTTGCAACTATTTGAGCTTCCTTAATAATTTTCTTTGCATCTGTTAATTTTTTTTTTCCTTCTAGCCATTCATTAGATGCATTTAGTGCATTTTTTAAACGGAAATCCTCAGGATAATTCTTTTCATAAATAGGTAGAATATGCTCACTTGCATATTCATTACACCATTTTACAATAGTACTTTTGCTTTGTGTTTCTATTAACCTCATAAGAGAAACGATATATGGTGAATCTGCTTTTCCAAGCATTTTGCGTAATTTAACCATAATAACTCCTTTTTCTTGAATATATTTTTGAAATTAATAATCTCATCATAAACAATTCTATATCTTAGATTATTATACCTTCAAAATGGCCCACTTCATGATGAATAATCTGTGCTGTGAATCCAATTAACCCAACCTTTCTAATTTCTTTGTATAAACAATCTTATTTATATGAGTTTCCATAATATTGATACTCCATTTTCTCAAAAAAATCAACTTTGGGTTCAAGGAACTTAAACTTATAATTCTCACCATCTTCAAAATAAGAATTAAGAGTGTCCAGTATTTTATCCCAATTCCATAATTCATCACCTATATTTAAGTAATCTTTAAACTTTTCACAGCCTCCTGGTGCTATTGGATGAACTAGTACTGCTATTACTTTGCAAGCATAGAAGCAATCAGCTATTACTTGTCTTTTTAGTTCTTCCTTTTTAATATTGTTAGACCAATACTTGTTTATTTCTCTTATATAAGCATCAAGAACATATGATATCCTATGAAAATCTTGATTATACATATGGGTTTCATATTCTAATACCGTTCTTTCTGTTGATTCTTTTATTTTTTCGCTTACTTCTTCCTTGGGAATACTTTCATTCATGCTTTGCAAGGTATAGAAACATGAACGAAGAAGCCTATTAAACACATTAGTTAGAAGATTCCCTTCCTTTAGCACTGGATCTACACCTACTTTTTCTTCTTCATTCATATAAACTTGCGGTTTGAATCCAACACTCTTTGAGGATAATCCTAAGCTCATAAAGTGCATGCGTAATTGGTCTTTTGAATAATGTTTTAATAATTCATCTGCCATTGGAGGCTTAACCTCTGAACTACTACTAGCTTTTTTATCCATAAATAAAACGTGTTTATTAGGAATAATATGCGGAAGCTTAACTTTAGAAACATCTACAGCTTCACCTTTAGCTATTTTTAGTCCAATAAACATTGCCATTGCAACAATTGAATAGAAATAAATATTATCTTCACCTATAAATTGATATACCATGGAATCTTCATCACACCACCAACTATGCCAGTTTTCAGAATTTTCCCCTATTGACTCTAGATATGCCTTGGTAAAAGATATTGGTGCCCATAATGATTCTGGCCACACCCAGAATGTTAAATCCTTTAATTCATCTCTATCTGGCACTTTTACTCCCCAAGAGATATTTCCTGATAATCTAAAAGGAACCAAGGTCTTACCACTTGTATAGTTAATACTCAAATTATCTAACATTTCTTTAGCTTTATCTCTATCTTCTAAGTTTTCAAAAATAAAAGTTACAAAAGATTTCTTTTCTTCATCTATTGTCTCATGCTTTGGAAATTTAGCTTCTAACTCACTAAGATCATCAATATATTTTCTTGGGACATATATTAATGGCTTCTTTAAAAATTCATCTATAACTTTAAGCTCATATTTTCTTCTGTTAGTGTTTT
Source organism: Hathewaya histolytica (assembly GCF_901482605.1). Lineage (NCBI taxonomy): Bacteria > Bacillati > Bacillota > Clostridia > Eubacteriales > Clostridiaceae > Hathewaya > Hathewaya histolytica. Next base: position 1,787,389 of record NZ_LR590481.1, read on the forward strand.
TCTTTAAAAACTCATTAAGCTCATTGATGATATCCATAGAATCATCTAATGTAAAATACCAGTTATCTGCACTCTTTAACTGTGGCCTTTTCCCTGATAATGCACTAATAGGATTGATTAATTCTGATGACATATATTGATGTCCTAATGAACATTCTTCTGCATATGCCTTGTCAGAATTACATCCAGCAATTGGGCACTTTCCAGTTACTTGTCTCCCATTAAGAAACATTTTTTTCTCTTCATCATAAAATTGTAGTGCCGACATCTTTTTTATATAGCCATTTTTTAATAAGGTATTAAATATTTCTTCTGAAGTTTTATTATGAATTTGCCCGGTTCTTCCAATAGCTGAAGCACCAAAAAGATTCAAACTAACATTGTAATCCTCTAAGGTTTTCTTTTGACTTAAATGATTAGCCTTAACATAGTCCTCTATAGTTTTTTCATAGCCATCTTCCTTAAGCTTTCTATAGCTTTCAAGAATAGGTGAGCCATAACAATCTGTACCTGATATAAAAATTACATTATCTTTCCCTATTCTATCTCTTAAAAATCTTGCAAATATATCTGCATGTATAAACATTCCGCCAACATGCCCAAAATGAAGGTTTTTGTTTCCATAAGGCATTCCAGCTGTTATTACAGCCCTCTTTGGAAATACTGGTCTTTCATTTCTTCCTAATCTTTTATTTATCATATTTATCACTCCTTGAAATTTCACTATAATTTTTTACGTCAAAAAGCCCCTGTAGAACTATAGCTACAGGGGCAAAAATTCTATTTTGCGGTACCACCCTTTATTCTCTAAAATGTCATCATTTTAGACTCCTCAAGTACACCATCTCCTAAAATTCCTAAGAAAAATCATACTCTAGTTCTGTAACGTGAACCGACGTCATAGTATCACTTATAATAAACTCTTATAAGATCCGTATGCAGCTCCAAGACTTGTTTCATTATAAATTCATAACTTCCTCTCACCAAATAGAAGCTCCCTGTATACTACTTTATAACTACTGCTCTTTTCATAGCTTTTATTTTCTATAATTATATACATTATAAGATTAAGTGTCAATTGTAATATTAACTCTGATTGCATAAATTGTATGTGACACAACTTTTAGGAAATACCATGTATTTTGAAATTATATAATCTTCGTCTGTAAGTTGTTCAACTAAATAACTAGCTAATCTATTACTAAGTGGATATACAAAATTATATGAGCTGTTATTAATAGTTCCATAGAGCTTCTCTCTCAAAGAATCTACTAAATGATGCAAAAGCTTTATATTATTAAAATTCTTTTCTCTAAGTATAGATGCAGGTATTGCTATCAAATAAGTATCTTCTACTGCATCAATATTGCAAAGTATAGGCATATCTTTTAAAAGTTCTACATCTCCTATAGTATTAAAATCTTTATAGAATTTTAAAAGCATTGATTTTCCATTTTCAAAAGGATAATAAATTTTAATTTTACCATCTACAAGTAAATAATAATATTCAAGATTTTCCCCTGATTCTAATATATACTCTTGTTTTTCATAGAAATGAAGTTGTGCATATTTTAATATTTCACAACCAAACTTCTGTTCTATATTATGTTTTTTGATATACTGCTTTATAAGTCTGGCATCTGAAATTCTTCTCATAAAACCTCCTAACATGACTAATGTCATGTTCTAATTTTTATAAATATATTATTTTATTTATAACGACTTGTAAAGGAGTGAATAAATTTGAATAAGTATAGAAATTTAGCTGCTACATTAGCTTCTATTATTTTTTGCTTTATTATGTTAAAATTCACATCAAATACTCCTACTATAGCTAATACTTCTTTAGCTCATTTTCTAGGTGGAGTTATAGGTGTTTTAACTACTTATATATTCAATGTAATAGTTCATAAAATACCAACAGTGTATACAATTATACTACGTTTTATAGATCAAATGCTTACAAGTGCAATTATAGATTATTTATACTTCAATATTTTTTCTATAGGAAAGGTAGTAGGATGCATACTATTTTTAATAGGTATTATACTTAATGCAAAATATGATGAAAACTATAAGCAAAAACAACTTAAATTACTTAGTAATTAAATTATTTATATAAATTTGGGAGGACATATTATGAAATATGAAGTTATATTATTTGATGCAGATGAAACATTATATGATTTTAAAAGATCTGAAAGAGAAGCATTTAAAAATACAATGCTTAAGTTTAACATAAACTATGATGAAAGTTATCATTTGAAAATTTATAAAGAAATAAATACAGCTCTATGGAAAGAGTTTGAACAAGGACTTATTACACAAGAAAATTTAAAAGTAGAAAGATTTAAAAGATTATCAGATAGACTAGAGGTAATTTTTGATGAAACTACCTTTGCAAAATTATATATGGAGTATTTAGCCGATGCATCATTTTTATATGATAATAGTATGGGGCTTATAGAAACTCTAAACAAGTCTTACAGACTTGCTATAGTAACTAATGGTCTTACCTTAGTTCAAGATAAAAGAATCAGAAAATCTACTATAGCAAAATTTTTTGAGACTATAGTAATATCTGAAGAAATATTAATATCAAAACCAAATCCTGAAATTTTTCAACATACTTTAAAAAATATAAATTTCTTTGATAAAAATAAAGTTTTAATAGTAGGGGATAGTTTAAGTTCTGATATACAAGGTGGGATAAACTTTGGTATAGACACCTGTTGGTATAACCCTAACAAAACTATAAATAAAACTTCAATAAAACCTACTTATGAGATTTCTAATTTTGACGAGCTTAAGTCTTTGCTACTTAATTCATAAAAATATTTATAAATAATAGTAAAAAGATATAGAATTAAATCTAATTCTATATCTTTTTAAATATTTGATAAACCGCACCCCTTTACTTGTGATACAGCTCACCTCACCCTAACTAAAAAAGTTCTACTTCCCCATATACAATATAATTAATAGTATTTCTAATTCAAGTTTCCATTATATTTTTATGTGAAAATAGCTAGTAAAACTTTTATAATTTTACTAGCTAACTTTGCAATATATCCTTTATCCAATTAGGTATCTTTTTGTCAACCCATATTATCTTACCTTTTTTTAAATACATAATTTCTCTTAATACTTCTGTATTATCATATATATTTACTTCATCACAGATTTCAATTACATCATTTAGATTTTTTAACGAATCATAATATCTTCTTTCTATATCTTTATCAGGTATTCCATGTCCACCTTTATTTACCCTAATTTTAACTCTTTCCTTAGCAAGTTCTGTATTTTCTAATCCTATATAATTCATAACAATATAAAAACCTTTTTCTTTTGCAAAGTTTATATTCTTTATTATACTTCTGCCAGATAATGTTGTTTCTTGATTAAAAGATATACCTTTTAAAATATAATGCTTTATTAACTTAACAGCTTCTCTAGCACATTTAATCTGAAGATTACTATCTTTCCAAGATCCAATTCTTGCAACCATTTCATCGGTATTTATTCTTTTCTCATCTTTATTTTCATGATAGTATATAGATTTATATATTAAAGTCTTTCCTGCACCATTAACACCAGCAAAAATTGTATATGTAGGCATACTATTCACCTATAACTTTCGCCTGTTCTTTTTGTAAGACTAAATTTGACAAAGTCATATAAAAGTCCTGCTCTTCTTTTGTTTTTGCATTTTTAAACAATTCCTTTAATTGACTATATGAATAATTTATAAAAATATCATATAAATTAATATCATTATTTTTCAATTAAATTACCTCCTTCAAAAATTATTTATACAAATATTATATACCAAATCCTCTAGTTTATAAACCTAACTTCTTTTAATTATGGTTCTCCACAGGTACGCTTCACCGCACCGTAAGGCAAACACTTCTCCTCTTACAATATAACCATTTTAATTTTCATTCAAATTTTGATTATGTTTTTCTAAAAAAATAAGATAGGCTTTTAAACTTATCCAGTTGTTTGCATTTCTTAATTCCCTATACATATAATACTTTTCTATATAATCATCACTTCTATTTTACCACTTTTAATATATTCATCTAAACAAATTGGAATTTGTATTACCCAACATTAAATTGAAATTTATCATATACAATAACTTAATTTCTACTTCCAAAATATGGTGCTGCAATGCCTCTTCCACTACCAAAATCCAATAATTTTTTATCCTGTATAAAATTTAACTGATTCCATGTTATTTGCTTTTGCAGTAATTCCCATACTGAAATATCACTACTATACATTTGTTCCTTTCTCTACAAATTTATTAATTTAACCCATGAAAAGTAGAACTCTTAATAGTATATTCTAATTACATTCTCATATTTTCTCAATACTTTTTTCATGGCTCTTAATACCTCCCCATTTTACCTTTAAACGTAGTAATTTAATTCTTCGCATTGAAACTTATTAGCTAACAAATAAATTACTATTTGCTTAAAGATTATATGAATAATCTTTACTTCGCAGTTAATTACTATTATGAATTAATTTCAATATATTACCAGTGTATGTAATACTTGACTCCTAACGTAAATAATGAAATAATGGTATAAGGAAAATTCAAGATGTAATTTATGAAACTTAAACATCCAAACCTATTTGTAATGATTCCGCGTTCAGCACGAGATAAAGTCTCCGATTACTTTGATCTTGACATTGTCGGAGAATGGGAATTAACAAAAACCCATTACTTAAAATGACCTTCTTTCATAGATATTTGTTTTTGTTATTCAATTATACACGAAAATAGGAGAGCATTGTTTTTTGTTTTGAAAATGATGTAACCATTGAAAATATAAGATTTTAAAGAAGAAATATGGATGTCATACTTCACACCATCTTGAATTTATAGGAGGAATGAATATGTAAGCAAGAAAATTATTGGATGCATTATTGGTCACCGAAAAGCTGAAAGATACAACTCGCCATTGCTATACTTCCAAAGGCAGACACGAGAGTGTTGCAGAACATAGTTGGATGATGGCCTTGATGGCTTTCTTTATGAGGGATGAGTTCCCCCAAGCTGATATGGATAAGGTTATAAGAATGTGCATTATTCACGACCTGGGAGAATGTTTTACTGGAGATATTCCTACTTTTGAAAAGAACCTAGACCACGAGCTGATTGAAGAAAATCTGCTGTATAGCTGGGTTCATTCCTTACCAGAGGACTATGCAGTAGAAATGCGAGAACTTTATGAGGAAATGGAAGAGCGTAAAACAGTTGAAGCTCAGATTTATAAAGCCATTGATGGCCTTGAAGCATTGATTCAGCACAATATGTCTGACTTGTCTACTTGGATTCCGAAAGAATTTGAACTCAATTTAACCTACGCAGATGATAAAGTTGCGTTCTCCTATTATTTGAAATCTTTAAGACAAGCTATTCGTGAAGATACCATCAAAAAGATTGATGAAGCAAAGTAAAACTCTATGGTAAAATATCAATTTTCTATTTCTTTGTAAATTCCTATTTATCTTTCTACATTTTCCAAAAATTCAATAAAATAATTATAACACAAACCAATACTATTCTTTATATCAATGGCTTGATTTTAATATTTTATAACTTTGTAATAATTTTGGTTCTCCACAGATAGGTTTCTCCTTATCATAAGTAAAAAATTTTAGACTTTCCTATATACAATATAATTAATAATATTTGAATTTCAATTATTAATTTCACAGCTTTTCTGGCACATTTTATTTGAATGTTATTATCTTGCCAAGAACCAATGCTATCTATATTATTCAACTCAGCAATAAACTATTTTAGAAGTTAAAAAATCAAAATTAAATAGAATTTTATTTATATTAATGTACTGCTAAAACTTTTAAGTAATAATTCATTAACCACATTAGAATGTTAATAATTTGCAATTTAAAAAGTATAGTTTATAATAAATATATAACCAAAAAGGAGAGTTATCTATGATAAAAATAGTAAAAAAACTCGTAGACAATTTTTATAAAATACCTATTTTATTTACCTTTGGAATAAGTTTTTGTATATCCCTATTATGTTACACTATTTTAACCATTATAGGACAAACTTCAATATCTGGCTTAATTAAATCTAGCCTATTAGGTACCCTTTTTGCATTACCTATAACATTAACTCTTGAAAATCTGATATTCTTTATACTTAATCCTAAACATGATAATAATAGTTCTGCACAGAAAAAAATAGAAGTTTTTGGATTATGTCTTGGAATACTTTATTCTACTTTTTTATTTAACTTTTTAGAAGTTAAATTTGCAGATTGGAATATTCAGTTAAGTAATCAGCAAATTCATTCACCAATATTTCTGAAAACAATGCCAACTATAATAACAATGTTACTAATTTCTTCTATTGGATATATTTATTGTAGATTCATAGATTTAAAAAATCAACCTCCTTTAGCTACAGTTCTTGGAATTGCCGCTATGTATCTTGGTATAATTCTATCCACAACTTGGTGTATTCAAATATGGAGTCATTCGATTCTATTAATTCTCTTACCTGTTAACTATATAATTATCATTTTAAAAACAGTACGATGTTTAATTTATCAAAAATCTAAAATTATAGAGAATGAAATGAAGTTTGACTGTAATGGTGAATTTTCTAAGCTTGATAAAATAATAAGCAACTCCTCTAATTGGCCATGGCTAGGTGTTGTTGTAATGTTACCTTTATTAGGCGTAATTATAATTATTTTAATTCTTTTTGGTCAAAAACCAGACAGTATTATAAAAGCTTGGACAGAAACAGCTGATTGGACCTTTTCTCAAAAAATAGCTCCACAAAATATATATTATGATCAACATTATTTATGTACAGTTGCAGCTGGTGGACATAAAGAAGTTGTAAAGCCAATAAGAGAGGGAAAACGTCATGGACATAAGGTATTGGTAAATCGTCAATTATGTATTGCAAATGCCTTTGAACAAATTCTTGAGGAAAGGGCACCTAAGCTTCATGCATTTATAAGAGGTATATATGATAAATATGGATACCCTATTGCAACTAAAATAAAATCACCTTATATAGCAGATATGATTTATTTTTTAATGAAACCATTAGAATGGATATTTTTAATTGTTCTCTATTTAGTGGATACAAAACCAGAAAATCGAATTGCAATACAATATCCACATACTGATATTCCTAAATTTTAAACATTTTTACACCATTTTCTATATAAATTACCTCCTAAAAGAAAGTTATTTATATAATGTTATCTCATGTTTCTATAATTATTTTTCTAACAATATATTAATTAATGTTATTCATCATAATCTCTTAAATAAATTAGAAATTTGATGGTTTCCATAATCTCAATTTAATTTACAGGTTTTTAATGAAATATGATTGGCTGAATTTTTCGAAGCAAGGTTCAATTTTAAAAAGCTCAGAATAACCAAGCTTTTTATAAAATTCAGGAGCCTGAAAACTATATGTGTTTAACAGGATTCTTTTTAATCCGTTTATTCGGGCAGCATTTTCAGCATATTGCAGCAGTTCAGTACCAAGATTTTTTCCACGGTGATTTTCATCTACAAAAAGGAACTCCACCTCTAATGTATCAAAAGTACTGACAGCAACAATTCCTGCAATTATTTTACCATCTTTTTTAATATGAAAATTATAATCATCAAAGCCTCTCATATATTTTTTGTTGTATTCACGAAGTCTTGAATGAATATACTCATTATCTTCTTCAGAACTATAAACAATTTTGTTTATCATTACACTTATTCTCCTTTTTGAAATATAAATAATATGAAATTAAAGCTCGGCCCTAAATTACAGTTTGTTCTTCTCATTATTACGCTCATAATCTTCAGTGTTTTTTATAAATAGTATAAGAATATATAGATGAAATAATCCCATCTATTATTATTACTCCAAGCATTACAATTGTTGATGCTATTCCTCCAATAAAAACTGATTCAATAATAATTATCAATCCGGATACCATAAAAAAAATTCCACCAAATCTGTTGCTTTTCGCCCAAGTTATATCGTTTTTCATACTCCACTTTGTTCGAACTCCTACAACTGAATTTAATTTGCTTTTGGGTATGACATTACCAATTATAATTAAAAAAATACCTATGACAACATTTGTGATTACATTTATATCTATTGCCATTGTTTGCATATTATTTTTAACTTCAACCATAGAAGAATACATAGAGCTACAATTCATTATTCCAAATAAAACAGCCATACCAATAGCTACATAATAAATTACTTTTTCATTTTGCTGAGCTTCTTTAATTGACTTTTCATCGGATGTCATCACCTGTCTTTTTCTGAAATATCTTAAAAATAAAGACCAAAATAATGTCACTATAATTATAATTATTGGAAATATAAGCTTCTCATACTTAGAACCCCATCTATCAATATTCCCCATGAAGTCATAGTGTACAGGAATTTTATCTTCCATAAACTGTATAGCTACAAGAATCATACAAATTGGTAATAAAGTCACTGCCCATAAAATCTTATTTTTCATATTCATTCCCCCCAAATTGTTTTATCCAAATTATCAATTCATTAAAAACAGTAGTGTTAAGTTCATAATATATAAAGTTTTTATGCTTGTATTCCATTACTAAATCAGCATTTTTTAATAATTTTAAATGATATGATAAAGCTGCTGGTTTAATATTGAATTTTTCTGATATTTCTCCTGCTGTTAATCTACCACTTTTTAGAGAAACCATAATATTTCGTCGTAAAGGGTCTGACAACACTTTGAAGGTCTCTGCTATTCCCATTCAATCACCTATTTCAAATTTTATTTAAATAGATTATATAGAATACCATGAGTCAGGACCACCCGTAAAACGGGTGGCTTGCTTTAGCCCTATAAGGGCATATTACTGGCTGTGCTACTCGCACATTGAACGGCTTGCCAACCGCAAAATTTTTACAGGCTACCCCTAAAAGGGGTATTATTTTTTGCCTTGTTTTACTGGCTTACCCGTAAACGGGTCTATATATTCTTTTAAACTCATCTGTTCATATGCTATATCTTCTTGTATCTGATTCTTTATATATTCCTCTATAACTTTTTTATTTCTACCAACTGTATCAACATAATAACCCTTACACCAAAATTGTCTATTTCCATATTTATATTTTAAATTTGCATGTCTATCAAATATCATCAACGAACTTTTTCCTTTTAGATATCCCATAAATTGAGATACACTTAGTTTTGGTGGTATACTTACAAGCATATGTATGTGATCTTTGCACGCATTTGCTTCAATTATTTCTACTCCTTTATGTTCACATAGCTTTCTTAATATTTGTCCTATATCTGCTTTTATCTTCCCATATATTACTTGTCTCCTATACTTAGGTGCGAAAACTATATGATATTTACAATTCCACTTGCTATGTGCTAAACTACTATTATCCATATTGGATATACCTCCTTTGTTTAATGATTGTGGTCGGCAAACCTACTTTCATTTTACATTGGAGGTTTTATTTTTTCTACTCATAGCTAAAAGCTTTTTAGAACCACAGGTATAACCTGTGGTATTCATAATACAAAAAAATCAACATCTATTTAAAATATTTTTTAAATAGATGTTGATTAAAGATAACATAAATAACTATATTCCAATTCCTATAAGTTAGTTTTATCACCAATCAGCTTATGTTTATTTAAATTTTTTTATTATTAACTTCATATATCATTTTCATTTTCTAATAACAAAATAAAAGTGTCGCTAAATTAAATTTAGCGACACTTTCATATATTACACTTTAATTAAAATCTTATTTTTCAGTTTCTTTAGCTGCTGGAAGAATTACTTCAACCTCAGAGTGTGGACGTGGTATAACGTGAACTGATATTAATTCTCCAACACGTTGTGCAGCTGCAGCACCAGCATCTGTAGCAGCTTTAACAGCTCCAACATCTCCTCTAACCATAACAGTTACAAGACCGCCTCCAACTTGCTCTTTACCTATTAAATATACATTTGCTGCCTTAACCATAGCATCTGATGCCTCTATTGCTGCTACTAATCCTTTAGTTTCTATCATTCCTAATGCATCATATTTCATTTTAAAATCCTCCTAAGTATATTTTTATTTATTTTAATTTTAATTGTAAACATTGATTTTTATAATTTTTTATTTTACTATTGTTATTTTTGATTTTGGGTTAATACCCATAGCATTAGCTTCTTCAATATCAAGATGGCATTCAAGTTTTGAAGCGTCATTAGCTCTAATAGCTACATTATTGTATATTCCGCCTCTTAAATCCTCAAATTTTATTGATACTATTTCCCCATTGTGCACTCCTAAACTTTTAGCATCTACAGGTGTCATGTGAATATGTCTTTGTGCAACTATTAGTCCTTCTTCAATTTGTACAGATCCTTTTGGTCCAACTATTGTAACACCAGATGTTCTGCTTAAATCTCCAGACAATTTTACATGTGGCACTGTTCCAAGCTTAATACAATCTCCAACTAATACCTCCACCTGAGTTTTACTTCTTGTAGGTCCTAAAACCCTAACTTTTTCAATTGCACCTTTAGGTCCACAAATTGTTAAAGTTTCATTACAAGCATATTGTCCTGGTTGAGATAAATCTTTAATTTTTGTAAGCTCATAACCCTTACCAAATAAAATTTCTAAATGCTCTTGTGAAAGATGTATATGTCTATTAGAAATTCCTACTGGAATCTCATTTGTATTTTTCTTACATGCGTCAATTAACTCTTTATCTTTAACAGCTTCTACTAGAAGTTTTAATAACTCTTCGTAATTCTCCATTAGTTAGCTCCCTTCATAGAGGCAACTATTTGGTTAACTAGGTTTAAAAGTTCTTCATTATTTATACCTTCAGTACTACATCCAGTACAAGTATTATCCTTTTCTGTAGAATTCTTAGATTTATTTAAAACATCTGCAGCTGCAGCAATTTGAGCTGGACTCATATTCATAAATTGATTTTGAACTGCATGGCAATTTTCAGCAGTTTTTATGCGGTTAAAAGTTGGATCATTAGATGCTAATGCTGCACAATCTTTTATACCATAAGCAACTCTTTTAATGTTTATAAGGTGCTTAGGAGTAACATTTTCAGATACTGAACTTCCGCCCCATGTACCACAACCTAAAGTAAATGAAGGGTTAAGACCTGTGCTTGCACCTGTTCCACCTTGTGCTCCCCCAGTATTAACAAGAATACGAGAAGCTGGCTTTCTAGCAAACTTCATAACCATATCATGATCTTCAGTATGTATGCTCATTGTGTGGCCAATTCCATTTTGAAGTAATTCAATACTTAATTCACATGCTTCATGACAATCTTTTACTGTATAGAATCCAAGAACTGTTGTAAGTTTTTCGAAAGATAGTGGATTGCCTTCTCCTACTCCATTTTGCTTTCCTATAAGAACTTTAACATCTGATGGAACTGTAAACCCTGCGGCATGTGCAATAACTTGAGGACTTCTTCCAACAAATTTAGCATTCATAGCATGTCCATTTTTAAATAACAGCTTACAAACTTTATCAGTTTCTTCTTCTGTCATGAAATATCCACCTTGCTTTTTGAATTCCTCTACAACTATATCGTAATTGCATTCTTCACAGATTATTGATTGTTCTGATGCGCAAATTGTACCGTAATCAAAAGTTTTACTTGCAATAATATTTCTAACAGCTTGCTCTACATTAGCAGTTCTTTCAATATATGCTGGTGAGTTTCCTGCACCAACACCAAGAGCTGGTTTTCCTGAGCTGTAAGCTGCTTTAACCATTCCTGGACCACCTGTAGCTATTATTATAGAAACTTCTTTGCTTTTCATTAACTCATTTGTAGCTGCAATTGTTGGCATAGTTATAGTGCTTATGATATTCTCTGGTGCACCAGCCTCAATAGCTGCATCCCTCATTAATTCAACTGCTTTAATTGTACATTTTGCAGCAGATGGATGTGGTGAGAAAACTATAGCATTACGAGATTTAATTGATATCATAGCTTTAAAAATTGCAGTAGATGTTGGATTTGTTGAAGGTACTATACCCATAACTAAACCAACTGGTTCAGCAAGTTCTATAAGTTTATTTTCCTTATCTTCATTAATTACCCCTATAGTTTTCATGTCCTTAACTGAATTATATAATATAGTAGATGCTAAATGATTTTTGTAAGTTTTATCTTCAACCTTACCAAATCCTGTTTCTTCAACTGCCATTTGTGCTAAACAAACAGCATTCTCTTCTGCAACCTTAACCATATTACGTAAAATTTTGTCAATTTGTTCTTCAGTGTAGTCAGCGATTTTATCGGCAGCTACTTTTCCAAGTCTAGCAAGATCTCTTGCTTGTTGTATTGAACATAAATCCTTATCAAAGTTTTCCATTATCCTTACTTCCTTTCACAAGCCTTAAAATAGCTAATTTTTATCGTAATATAATTTAAATTTTGTAATTAATAAATTTTTATCTGCCTTTGAAATTGTTCTACCTTTAATTACAAAATCTTCATACTCACGAGCTAAATTTCTAAGCTTAGCAACCTTTAACTCAGATAATACTAAAATGGTTTTTTCTATACCATTTTTGCTTACTAAATTATCTACATCTTCTTTGTGCAAGTTTTCTAAATCTAACTTATCTAATTTATCTAAGTCTTCATCTATTGAATCTTGATTTTCTTCAATCTTATTCTTAACTTCTTCTACAGTTTCAGCCTTTTGTATATCTCTTAGGTTTTCTTCAGTCTCTATATCTTCTGTATTTTCTATAGTTTCTACAGCTTCTAGACTCCCTATATTTTCTACATTATCTTCACACACTGCATTTTTATTAGATGATGAACCTTCTGGCGGATTTTTAGGTCCTATTATTCCTTTAAGCTCATCATGAGGACGCGGAATTATATGTTCTGAAACTAAAAATTCATCATCTAGCATTTTAACTGCTGCTACTCCAGCTTCTATAGAGGCTTTTACTGCACCTACATCACCTGTAACTAAAATTGTAACAAGGCCGCCTCCTACATAAGTTTTTTCAATAATACTTACATCTGCAGATTTTACCATAGCATCAGCTGCCTCAATAGATGCAAGTAATCCTTTTGTTTCTATTAAACCAAGCGCTTGCATAGCTTAATCCTCCTAATATTCTATAAAAGATCCGCCCAGTTTGCTGGATATGTTGTATAAAATACCCTTGCTTTGTCTGGTGAACCCCAAACCACTTTAGATCCTGATGGTACAAATAATACATCTCCAGCATGAGCTGTATATGTCTTTCCATTGATTTCTATTGTTAAAATTCCTTCTATAACGTAATCTATCTCTTCGTAAGTTAACTCCCAATCAAATTTTGATTTTTCTATAATTAAAAAACCAGCACTCATCTTTGATTCTTTTTTACTTACCAGTTCTTGAAATTGAACTTTTGCATTTGGATTACCAGTATCAAATACATCCATCTTTACTGTATTTCCTCTGACAACTTTAAGTCCACTAGCATCACATTCAGCTTCAAAGGGAAGGTTATTTGGCTTTAAACATTCAATCATTTCTTGTAGAATACCCTTGTCCATTATTGCTCTAATGAAATTAAGCATCATTTCACTATCGATACCGTCTATGTTTGGAACTTTTTTATCTATTAAATGATCTACTTCCTGTGTAGTAGCTTCTGTCGTAAACACTATTCCATTATTTATTGCAAGATCCTTCGCTGATGGTGTAATTATTTCACTACCATCTATATAAAGTACTTTTTGTTCATTTAATATTAATGCCTCTATGTCTTTTGCACAAATTAACTTTTTCACCTTTTCACATCCTTTCAAATAATATTAAAATCCATATATGAAACTCATTCTCCAATTTCCCAATGAATAAGTAGCATATCAAAATTAACACTCTATTTAAGTTATTATCTCAAAGTTATAGATTTTAGATGCCTATTTAAAATTTTGTATGTTTGCTTAAAACATTCTAATTATTTTAAGAAGTATTATATTCTAAGCAAAATTACAATCATCATCAATTATTCCAACTACAACTGCGTCTACAGGAATATCCGTACTTCCTAACATCCTACGAGCAGATGATCCAGTACTAACAATAACCCTATCACCAATACCTGCACCGATAATGTCAACAACAACAAATTTACGGCCTACATATTCTTGACCAATTTCCTCAGCAAGCATAAATTTAAGTCCATTAAGGGATTCTACCTTTTTAGTTGCCCATATATTATCAACAAGTTTTGCAGCTATCATATTGCTTTTACCTCTTTCATTTTTAGTTTAATCTCATCTAATGCTGATTCAACTGATGATGTGTCACCAAAAATCCCAAGCAAAACCATATGCTGAGGACATGTTCCTCTAATATCTTCAACGGTAACTCCAAATGCTTTTTCAGCAATATCTGCAGCATAAATCATATCTATAAGTTTACCTTGAACAAGCCCTATTGCATCTACATTTTCTAAATCGCATTTGCAATTTCCACCCATTCGTCTTTTAAGAATATCCTTAGTACTATCAGAAGGTGACTTTATAATTCTAAAATCCAATTCTAACCATTCCCCTTATTATTCTATAATATCTTGTGTACAACTTAATGCTATTCCAAGCGGAGTAACAAACATAGGATTTTTAGGTTTATGAGTATATATCCCTGTCTGCTTTTCAATAATTTTTTCAATTCCCTTTAAACAACAGGTACCACCTACTAAAGAAATTTCCTTAACATCGTAACCTTTGATATGATTATTAATAATTGATGAAACTTTTTCAACTACTGGCTTTAATACTGGTAATATTTCTTTATGGTTTTTATTATCTCTTTTAAATTTATCTGCTTCTTTAAAAGGCATTTTGTATGCACCTGAAATAACTAGAGAAAAGTGAGTACCACCTGTAGGTTCATCAATAACAGAAACAACTTTTCCATCCTTTAAAACTGATATTCCAGTTGTTCCGCCACCAATATCCACAACTGCTCCATTTTCAATTTTAAGTAAAGCATTTGCAGCTGTAGGTTCATCTAAAAGGCATGTAAGTTCAAATCCTGCTGACTGAATCACATTTTTAATTGCTCCAGAATCTAAAGAATCTGTTCCAGGTGGAATTGCAGCAGCGGCATAAATAAGCTCCGTATTTAATTTTTTCTCGATTTCCTCTTTAAGTTCTCTAACAATATTTACTGCTCCGATATAATCAACAACCATACCGTCACGAACTACATCGGCATACCTATATGCACCTGCAACTGGCTTGTAATTTTCATCTAAAACAGCTAATACTACGCAGGCAGTACCTAAATCCACACCTGTATAATAAACAGAAGATTTCTTAAGAATTGGTTTTTTTATAACTTCTTCAAACTTTTGAACCATCTTATCACAATATTCAAAAGTTACACTTTTCTTTGACATTCTTTCCCTCCTACTGCTAAACAAATTAATTGGGATAGTGAATTGATTATTGAATTAACATTCCTCTCAATTCTATTTTTTAAACTCTCATCATCACTTTTATATGTATCAATTATCTCAAATTGTAATTCTCTTAATTCACAACGAAGTGCGTGCATCTTTAAAATCGACTTACTTTTTTCTAGTTGCATATGAAATTCTGTTATTTCAAAACAATCATCAAGCTCGGTTGTAAAGTTTGATGAATTCATTCCTGTGCAATCTTTACAACAAATAGATTCTAAACTAGCTTTCCCACTTATAACATTTCTAATGTTATATATTTTTCTATTTAAACTTATAATATTTTGTGCTAAAATGATGTCTTCTTTTAATATTTCACTACTAGTAACAAGAAATGCTGCCTCTATAGATTTTAACTTTAAGCAAAGCCTCTTATTCAAATTTAAATCATTGTTTCTCATTTCTTCTATTTCTTCTAACTGCTTTTTTTCAGAAGCCTTCTTATTCGTTTTTAAAGTATCACTGATATCACTATTAATTTTTATTTTTTTATCAGATAAATACTGAGCTGCTCCAGGGGTAAGGCGCTGTTCTTGCTCTAATTTATAGGTATCAAAAGGTTTTTTTCTATATAAATCCCTCAAATACGATTCCGTAATAAATTTTCTCATTGACCTTTACTCCTCACCTTTTTCAAGTAAATACTTTTTTAAAGCATCAATTCCTGTTCCCATTTCAAGACTAATATGAAAATATGGCTCTGGTACCCCTATGTTCCTTAACTGCCTTAAACATTTCTCTTCATTTTCAGGCATTAAGTCACATTTTGTTATAACCCCAAATACTGGGCATTTAAAAGACTTTGCAAATCCATGGGAGTATACTTCAGTACAATTAGACTGGTCAACCACTATAAGTACATGAGATGCATTCTGAGCTGTAGCAATTATATGACTATACATCCATGCATTTTCTATATAAGCACCTGGAACATCAATGGTATTTTTACCATACCTTAAATCTGGTGTTGGTCTTACTGGACCATCATAATCATTCAATGCATTAACTATTGTAGTTTTACCTGACTTTGAAGGACCAATTACCATTATGCGCTTTTTTCTCATGTTCTTGTAATGGGAGCTGGAGTAAATCCAAGCATATTTTGTAGAGTATCATTTACTGCATTAAGTGCTGTTTCAACACTTTGAACATCACCGCTTATTAAAACAGAGCCTGTAAAACGATCAAGAAATCCAACTCTAACATCAGAAGCCTTAGTTGCAATATCTGCTGCAATAATAGCAGTTTCAAAAGGTGACAGAGTTAAAATACCAATTGCCCCTGTCTCATCAATTCCAAGACGGTCATATATATCATTCATTGGTGATGCAATAACATGAGCTAAAGTAACTTGCTTCCCTGGCACTGTCTCTTGTATAACACGCTGTATACCTCTATCAGAAAAATCTCCCATAAACCTTACCTTCCATCTTATAATCTATTTAAAATTTATTTAATGACGGATTACTTTTACAGGTAAATCATATTTTTTAATCCATCCTTCTATTCTATCTAAATCTTCATTTTTCAAACTTGGATCACCTTGGATAGGATACTCCATTCCTAATTGATTATACTTATTTACCCCCATCTTATGATATGGAAGTAAGTCAATACCCTTAAAGTTTTTATAATCTTTGTATGGCAATAAAAACTCCATAGTTGCATCTATTTCTTCTTTTGAATCATTTATATCTTTAAGTAAAGGCATACGAATCTTTACATTATATTTGTTTTTAAGTAATTCCTGAAGATTTTCTAAAATCTGTTCATTTCTTACTCCTGTTAATTCATAATGTTTTTCAGAATTAATATTTTTAATATCAAATAAGAATAAATCTACAAACTCTGCAACCTTAAGTATTGTTTCCATCTTTGTATAACCACAAGTTTCAATTGCAGTGTTTATACCTTCTTGCTTACATGCCATTAATAAACTTCTAGCAGCTTCAGGTTGCATTAAAACTTCTCCACCACCTAATGTAACTCCACCACCGGACATTTCATAAAAAGTCCTATCTTCTTCTACAATTTCCAAAAGTTCAGAGATAGTTTTTGTTTCTCCAACTATTGATATAGCAGATTTAAGACAAGCTTTCTCACACTTACCACATCCAATACAATCAATATCACGGTTAACTTCATGCTTTAAAGTTTCATTAGATATAGTATGTATTCCTACAGGACAAGCAGAAACACAAGCACCACAATTAACACACATATTACTTTTAAACATAACTCTATGCTTCTTAATTAACCCTTCTGGATTTGCACACCATTTACAACGAAGTGGACAACCTTGGAAAAACACTATAGTTCTTACTCCATCTCCATCATACATATTATATTTTTGTATATTAAAAATCGTCGCTTTTCGTTCGATTATACCTAAATTTCCATTACTCATATTCTTCATTCTCCCGTTTAATTTACTTTGATTTTTAATATATATCTTAATTGTAATCCGCAATCTACAGATAATACTGTAGATTGCAGACCTTATAAAAATTTATTGTAAAAAGTTTAAGTTATATATTTCTTTAAATTTTTATAATTAAAAATGGTTAAGCATAGTTCTACTAATAATTTCATCTTGAACGTCTTTACATAATTCAACGAAGAATGCACTGTATCCAGCAACACGAACGATTAAGTCACGATATTGCTCTGGATGTTTCTGTGCTTCTATTAAGGTATTGTTATCTAAGTAGTTAAACTGTACTTCTCCAAGTTGAAGGGCACATGCACTACGTAATAATGTAATGATTCCTTGTTCACCTTCTGGTGTATCAAGAAGACCAGATATTAACTTAAAGTTATGAACCATACCAATATTCATATCTTCACAAGACATTTTAGAAACAGATTTTATTATAGCAGTAGGTCCCTTGTAGTCAGATCCTTGTGATGGACTTATACCATCTGATAAAGGTAACCATGCTTTACGTCCATTTGCTGTAGCTCCAGTTAGCTGTCCAAATGGAGTGTTATTTGAAATTGATAAAGTACCATGGCTAAGTACTGAATATAATGTCTTATACTTACGGTGTTCTTGTTCAGTAAAGTTAATTAAATCAGCAGCAATGTAATCTGCATAATCATCATCGTTACCATACTTAGGTGCTTCTAAGCAATCTTTTCTTAATTTTTCATATCCAACGAAGTCCGCTTTTAAAGCTTCGTTCATTTCTTGTAGTGTATATTTCTTCTCTTCAAATACTAATTTCTTTATAGCTGCCATAGAATCTGTATAAGTTGCAAGACCACTCCATACTACTCCAGGTCCGAAGTTATACATAGCTCCGCCTGCCTCTACTCCTCTACCATTTTCCATACAGCCTTCATACATCATAGACATAAGTGGCTTTGGTGCAAGATCTCTATGAACACGTTGAGAAATTACTGTAGCAACACTTGTCCATTTAGTAATGAATTTAATTTGCTCTTTAACAGCCGCTTCAAATTGTTCATAAGTTTTAAATTGATTTAAGTCTCCCATATCTGGGCATACTTGCTTACCATACCATAATGGCACACCATGATTTAAAACAAGTTCTATACATATAGGCCATTGAGTGTATCCTGTAGAAGTCCATTGATATAATCTTCCTGATTTTTGAGGCTCAACGCATCCCATTAGGCAGTAATCTCTTGCATCTTCTATAGAAACACCTTTAGCTAACATCATTTTTATATGAACATCATCAAAGTGACATGCTGGGAATCCCATACCTGCACGAATAACGTCAACTATCTTCTTAAGATATTTCTGTGGTGATGCTTTGTGTATACGACAAGCTAAAGATGGTTGGTATATCTTAACATGACGAACTGCATCCATTAATAGGTATGTTAATTCGTTTGTAGCATCACGTCCCTCTCTAGTAACACCACCTAAACACATGTTAACGAATGGTTGGTAACCTGCGAAGAATTTAGAACCACCTTCACTTGTTATCCACATCATTTCAGACATTTTTATAAGCATACAACCTGCTAATTCAAATGCTTCAAAATCAGTCATACGTCCTGATTCAATATCAGCTTTATAGAATGGGTACATATATTGGTCAACACGTCCTATAGACATACCTGTTTGATTTTCTTCAACTACAAGTAATGATTCTATAGTCCAAACTGCTTGAATTGCTTCCCAGAAATTACTTGGTTTATGTGCTGGAACTCTAGCATTTACTTCAGAAATCTTTAATAATTCAGCTTTACGCTTAGGGTTAGTTTCTTTTGCAGCAAGTTCTGCAGCATAGTCTGACATACGCTTAGCATATATCATAACTCCTTCAGCAGTATCAATTAATGATTTATAGAAGTAGATTTTATCTATATCTTCTGGTTTTTCATAGCTAAGATTTGCTAATTTTTCTTCTGATTCTCTCTTTATGTCAAGCATACCTTTTTTCATTAAGATAACGTCATATCCTGGGTTAGAGTCTCCTCCACCATTTACTGCGTGGTATGAACAATCAGAAACAAAAGATTCTCCTGAAAGTTCCCATACTCCTGCTTCACGATACTGATCTTCGCAGTATTCATCAACTGATTTACCTTGCCAATATGGGAATAACTCCTCACGCATAATTTTCTTATCTTCTTCTGAAATATAGAATGGGTCTTGTGGACGAGTTCCTATTGTATCAATTTCATCAACCATCCATCTCCAAGCTATATCAGGAGAAAATGCTCCAGCACGAGGCTGTCCGTTTGGCGCTCCAACTATAAGCTCATTGTCTTGAATTACTAATGGTGCAGTTTCACAGCAATGCTTAAAGCATTTTCCACGTAAAACTGATTTAGGAATACCAGGGTTTTCTTTAGCTATTTTAGTAATTGCTCTTGCTCTATGAGTTGTTATTGTTGGAACGTGTTTCATATAATTTTCTTTTAACTTAATTAGACGTTCTGTTATTCCATCGGGAATTTCACCATTATTGTCACCACATACAACATTGCAAGTAGCTGGTTCTTCATTTACTATATCTTTAGAAACACTAGCAAACATCTTCATTAAACTAGCACGTTCTTCACTAGACATATTCTTAGTAGCTTCCATAAACTTAGCTGAAAATTTATTTGAAAATTCATTAATATCCAAATTAATTACCTCGCATTCTTTAGTATATTTCATATATTAAATATGATTTTTTTATTTTAATTCTTGTAGAACCTTTTTTAAAATATTCTCTAATAACTTATAATTATCTATTTCCTGTGCATTTAACTTATCACTTGAAACTACAGTGGTAGAATACTCTTTGTTTTCTACTGTTTTAACAATTTCATCTACTGTACGAACTCCATAGCCAACTTTACGAACATATACTAAGTTCATAGGTGAAACATTATCTGAAGTCATTCCTTGACCTGCAGAACCACTACCTAAAGTCATTGAAGGAAATAAGTTTGTGGTTGCTCCCATACTTCCTAAAGTTCCTGGAGTGTTAACAAGTACTCTTCCAACAGGTTTTTTAAGCACAAACTGACGAATAACTTCTTCATCCTTTGAATGTATAACAAGTGTATGTCCATATCGCTCCGTAAGTAACAATTCTATACACTTTTCACAAGCATGCATCCAATCATCTTCTATATAAAAAGCTAAAACAGGACACAGTTTTTCCCTCGAGTAAGGGTTATTCTTAGAAACAAACTTTTGCTGTGAAATAAGTAACTTTATATCTTCGCGAACACTAAAACCAGCACGTTTAGCTAAAAATTGTGGTGACTTACCAATCATTTCTGATTCAAAGCTTCCATCTTTGTTAAAAAGAATTGAACCCAGCTTTTCAGCTTCCTCTTCTGTCATAAAGTATCCACCGTTTTTAATAAACTCCTGTTTTACCATAGATGCAATACAACTATCAACCACAATTGATTGTTCAGCACTAGATACAACTCCATAATCAAAACTCTTGCTACAAACAATATCTTTAACAGCCTGTACTATATCAGCTGTACGTTCTATGAAAGCTGGACCATTTCCATTACCTCCATAGATCACTGGTTTACCTGAGTTATAAGCTGTATCAAGCATTTCTGGAACTCCAGTATTCATTATAAGAGAAGTATCCCTATGATTCATAAGCTCTAAGGAACCATTTTTAGTTACTGTATGCAAATATGCAAGGGCACCTTCTGGAAGTCCTGCATTTTCTGCTGCACTAATTAAAATGTCAATTGTTTTAAAAATTGTATTTTTAGCCCTTGGATGAGGTGAAAATATAATTGCATTTCCTGATTTAATTGCAATCAGTGCATTATATATGGTTGTAGATACAGGGCTAGTTAAGGGACAAAACGCTATAATAACCCCCATTGGCACTCCAACATCCTTTGTCCTACTAACTTTATCTTCATTGATAATACCTACACATCTCATACCTTTAAGTCTATTTTTTAAATATTCGCATATAAAGTTATTTTTTAGATATTTGTCTTCCCACTTTCCACATTCTGTCTCTTCATTAGATGTTTGTGCAAGTTCCTTTAAATGTTTTTCAACTTCTTCAGTCATAGACTCAACTATCTCATCAAGTTTTTCCTGTGGGAAGGTTGCTAATTTTCTTTGTGCCTCACGGGCATTTTCAACAAGAATTCTAGCTTCCTGCATGGAGAGCAAATCATTATCAATAATATTAATATTCATTTTTCTCTCTCCTTTTCTTTAGAAATTCATTTTCTTATTCTGTTACAAGATTCTCAATAGCATAACGTTGTATTATTTTTTCAAGATCTTCGTGTGGTCTTGGAATAACTACTGAACTATAGAGATTTCCACCTTCCATTGCCTCAACTGCTGCAACACCTGCGTCAACTGCTGTTTTACAAGCACCAACATCACCACGAACCAATACAGATATATAACCTGATGCAACATTTTCATATCCTACAAGCTCAACATTTGATGATTTGCACATAGCGTCTGCTGCTTCTAGAGCAAAAACCAGACCAAAAGTTTCAACTAATCCTAAAGCTTCATATCTTGCCATATGTACATCATTCCCTCCCTTTTTTATGAATCGATATCGTGTACTGAAACAATATTTCCAACTTCCCTAATAGGACGTGGCATAACATTCTTCGCTGTTAATGTACCAATAGCTGCTGCAGCCTCAGCACCTGCTTCTACAGCGGATCTTACTGCCCCAACATCACCTTTTACCATAATAGTCACAAGGGTTGAACCAATATTTTCATATGATATCAACTCAACATTAGCTGCCTTAAGCATTTTATCTGCAGCTTGAAGTGCAGGAACTAATCCTACTGTTTCTACAAGACCTAAAGCTTCGTCTCCATAGTATCTCATTTTAAAGTTCCCCTCCCTATTTTTAAAATAAATATACTTTTTCTTAACTATTAGTGTTTATTACTTGTTAGAATTTTCATACATTTTACTTACTACTGATTATATTTCTTTCCTTTTTATGAAAATCAATATGTTTTCTATAGTAGCAATCTTTAGACAATTTATTATAAAATTAATCTTCTATATATTTATTAATTGTAGCTGCTCCCTCTGCGTGTGCATGATAATAAACTCTTAACTGTTTATTTCCGTCTAAATCAAATCTTGTTTCTTCTATAAGACCATTTGCTTCTGCTGTTAATAAAGCGTTAATTACAGCCTTCTTTTTAAGTGCTTTAAAATTTCCATATTCACCTTTTAATGCTTCTATAACATCATCAGCACAAGCTTCATCTACTTTAGTAAAATACTTTAAAATCGCATAATTAAGAGGTTTCATTTATACTTCCTCCTTCTTTTTTCTAAATAAATCAAGTGGATTCATAGAAATTGTAAGAATACCAATCATCATTATTATTGCCCCAATCCAAGCAACAACTGGTAATGACCATCCATCCATTCCACCATATACACCTAATACTAGTAGACAGAATAATGGACCAAAGAAAGAATATGTACCATTACATGCAGTACCAAGTCCTGCTCCACACATGCTGTTTGCAGCGTACCATGTCATAAATGTAACAAATGATAGAAGACCACTTACAGCAAACCAAGCCATTGCTGGACCACTTGTAAATGCTTGTACAGCAAGATCAACTGAAATATTAACTCCGCCAGCCATTATTCCAAATACAGGAACTAATATAAATAAGTTTGATATACCTGATGTTACTTGACGAATACAAATACCGATTTCTGGATCAATCATTGCTGAACCATATCCAGCTACACAGCCTTCAAATCCCCAACCAAGAGCTGCAATAACAGCAATTAAAATACCAAGTAGAGTTTTTGATGAAACTTCTCCAGCAAAACCTGTACTACCAATTAAAAAGCTAGCACATACACATATTAAAATACCAAATGCCATACGTTTATTTAATTCTTGCTTATATAATACTTTACCTAATATAGCAGCAATAGCGGGACAAAGAGCTGATATTGGAACAACTATTGAACCAGCCATTTGAAGAGCTATAACATAAGCAGTACCAGCTATAGGACCTCCAATAAGCGCTGCTAATATCATAATGCGTCCTGGCTTTGTGTTGATACATCTTAAAAAGTCTCCAAATTTACCTTTAACTCCTGCATATAAAAGTGACCAAACTGCACTACATGTGTCATTTATGGCATTACCAAGTGCTGCAAGCAAATATGCTACAACAAAAGCTGATAAACCAGCGGTATTATTACCATACCAGTCACCCCAAACACCTTTAGTCATACCCATAGTTAGAAATGCCGTATATAGTCCATAGGCAAGTCCTGAAAATAAAGCTAGTGATATACCTTTTTTGAAGAAATCACTTGATAATTTCTTCTTTGCAGCAATTGCTTCTAAACTTACTGCTTTTGAATTTCCACTCATAAAATAAAACTCCCTTCTCATATGTAAAATAATTTTTTAAATTTATATTATTAAATAAAAATTTGCAATAAATATGCTTTAGATTGTTATAATTTGGACATTTCATTTTAGAGCTACTTAACACCTTTTCATTTTCCATCTTGTAGGTATTTTATTTAAGTAAATTATATTCCTTTCCCCATAGGGCAAGGTCAACATATATTTCACAAGAATATTTAAATAATTTATAATCTTATAATCATAACTACAATTCAAATTTAATAAACAACTTATTAAACATGAAAATTGGGGCATTCTCATGTTATTTAAATAACAAACATGAAAATGCCCCAGTATCAATTAATAAGATTAAATTTTCTGAAATAAATGAATATATTTTCTTTCATAATATTCATTATCCGTAATTATAGTACTTTAACCCTTTTATACTTTACCCTAAGGTTAATGTTTTAAATATTATAAAACTATCTTTTTCTACTGATATAAGCGGATATACTTTATTTATTAATATTAATTATTCATATTTTAAACATTATTAGCCTTTTTACTTTACCCTAAAGTTAATGTTTTTAATCTATAAAGCTATTTTTTTCTACTTATTTTAATTAAAACTTCTGTTACAAATTTATCAGTATTTTTAGTTGTCCAATAATCTGTTACATATCTTTCATAAGACTCTTCAGCACATATGTAGTTATGTTTTTCTGTCCATTCTTTTATTTTTTTATATGTTTCATTAATTGTTTCATGAGATCCTATATGATAACAAGCCGCTGCCATCCATCCTCCAAAATCAGTAATTGCATCCTCTTTACATTTTAAAATTGCCTCTTGCATTATCCTCATTTTATTGCATTTTCCACTAATCTTATCTTCAAAGGATGGAAAACATATAATTACAGGTCCTGTTATTGCATTATTTATATTATCTATGTATTTAGTAAATTCTATATTAATTATAGAATCCATATAATCATACTTAAAATCTTGATCTAAAAAGGTTAAAGTACGATTATCCACATATTTAATAGACACATCACAAACATTGTTCTCAATTACATTCTGTGCCTCAACTATAAGGTCATCCCAATCTTTAACGGATCTTATTTTTAAATTTATTTCCCTTTCAAGTTCTTTTAATTCATCAATTTTTTTTCTAAAGCTATTATGAAAAAAGTCATAAGTTTTTCCTTCTAAAAAGGTCTTCATTTCTTCAAGCTTAAATCCACTCTGTTTATAATATTTTATCATTGGAACAGATAATAAAGTCTTCTTGCTATAATACCTATAACCACTTTCATCGTCTACTTTATCAGGCGACAATATATCCATTTTGTCATAGTATCTCAATGCTTTTTTGGTTATTTTGCATATTTCGCCAACTTTACCTATTGAATATAGCTCATCTTCCATATTAGCCCCTCCTATTTTTATATTTTTAGTTAGAGTTTAAAATATAATTTAAATTATATTTTAAATTATATAATTTTTCAACTTTAATAAAACAAAATACGCAAAAAAACCACCCATTAATGAGTGGTATAAAATTCAATATAAACACTATATTAGATATAAGGTTTGCCTGTAGTGGATACAGGATTTTCCCCCATTGATTTAGCAATAGATAATCCTACTTCTCTAGCAGCAATCACCGATTGTCTTACTGCCTCTGAGTCTCCTGTTATAGTTATGATAACTTCATTTGAATACGAAGTTCCCTTACTTGGACTTGAATAACTAATAAGTTCAACATTTGCAGTTTTAAGTGCAGTATCTGCCATTACAGCTCCAATGCCTGCTGGTGCCCCTACAATTATTCCAAAAGCTTTTCCTATAGGAGCATTAAAACCTTTATTTAGTGCAAAACTTGCCCTTGCAGTATAATGCAATTCCACATGCCCTGTATCAAATCCATAAACCTCTCCAAAATTTCTTTCTGTATTTTTAAGAGTAATTTCTACTGCATTTCTTACATCAGATACATCTTCTGATGCAAGTATGATTAAACATCCATGTCCTGCGCCACCTTTTGTATCTCTTGGAAGCTCAACACTTACTACTTTAGCATCAGTAGCCTTTACCGCATCATCAGCAGCCATAACTTGGGAGCCCGCACCGGTTCTATTACTTATAATACCTATCGCTCGATGATTTTTATCTAATCCCATTTCATCCCTCAAAACACTACTCACATTTGGGATTACAAGACCTATTGTATCTCCGCATTTTACTGTTCCTACAAATTCAGATATTGGCGATATCATACTCATTACATCATTCTCCTTTTGATTTTAAAAAGCCACCCATTAATGAGTGGCATGAAATCCAATATTATTTTACTCTAAAATTCTATCTAAAATTTTTAATAATTCATCCCTTGTAGTTTCCCTAGGGTTTGCTGTTGTACAAATATCTTTAAGAGCTGCATCAACAATTTCTTCTCTTGATGATTTAGCTAATTCCATATCAGCACCCTGCTCTTTTAATGTCTTTGGAATCATTAATGTATTTTGAAGCTCTACAATGCTTTTAATTAGATTATTAACACCAATATGTACATTTGGTGCATGTAACTTTAATAATTTAGCAAGCCTTTGATATTTCTTAGCTGCTACTCTATATTCAACATTAAAAGCCTCTTTATTTAAATTAGCATTATATTCAACTACATGGGGAAGTATCATTGCATTACTTCTTCCATGTGGTATATGTAATTTGCCTCCCATTGCATGGGCTAAACTATGTGTAATTCCAAGTCCAGCTGCATTAAAAGCCATACCAGCAAGACATGATGCATTGTGAAGTTTTTCTCTTGCTATTACATCATTTCCATCAGCATAAGCCTGTGGTAAAAATCTAAAAGCTAAAGTAAAAGCTTTTTCTGCAAGAGCATCTGAAAAATCAGTAGCATTCTTTGAAACATAAGCTTCCATAGCATGTGTAATTACATCCATTCCTGTATCGGCAGTTATAGCCTTAGGCACGGATTTTACTAGTTCAGGATCAAGAATAGCAACTGTAGGAAGAAGAGATTTATCTGCAAGAGCATATTTTAATCCTTCTTGTTTATTTGTAATTACTGCATACTCTGTTACCTCAGAACCTGTACCACTTGTAGTAGGTATAGCATAAAATTCTTCTATGGTGGAAACTCCTCCAGTAATTTTCTTTGCATATTCCCTAATGGCCTTCGCTCCATCAATTGATGAACCTCCACCAAGAGCTATAATAACCTGTGCATTATAACTTTGTAACATTTGAATTCCAGATGCAATAATTTCTACGGATGGGTCAGGCACAATATCACTGTATATAGCTACCTCACAGTCAACAAGTTTTTGTTGCACCTTTGCAGCTACACCTGAAGTTTCCATAAACTTATCACATACAATAAGTACTCTTTTACTTTTAATTTCTTTTAGTCTATCTAAAGATCCTTCTCCAAAATAAACATTTGTGCTAATACTAAATTCTTTCATATACATTTTCTCTCCTTTGAAAAAATATAAAGATATGAATGAATTAGGTATTCTTTAGCTTAAATATGAAATTATCCTCAATTATAACAATCAAAAAATTATAACAATCTATTCTTAATGTATTATACCAATATTACGTTAAGAATACAATAATATCACAATAGGATTTTAATAACTTACTTATCGGCATACTCCTCCATCTGTTTCAAATAATTAATTTGAGTTTCTGTCTTCCCAGCATATTTAATATTATCACTAACAATATTTCCATTAATATTATTGGATTGAGAATTTATTTCAGCTTTCATTTTTTCAAATTCTTCCTGTGTAAGTTCTATGTAACTCCAACATTTTGGACAAGCAACGCAATATCGTTTTTTATATGGTATTACAGGAATAAAAAACAATGTAAACCATGTTCTTACAATACATAGATTCCAAACCTCAGTAGTATTACAATAGTTACATGAACTCTGAAAAACTGATCCAATAATCTTTTTTGTTACTTTTCCCCATCCCCAAATTATCATTTAATCACCTCATACGATTTTTTCCTTCACAATTATACCATTTAGACATATTCATTACAATATTATTAAGAAGAGATTTATTTAAGAAATATATTTACCCAAGATAAACACATCTCTAATAACTTAATATATTTACACACATAAAAAACGTAGATATACGTACTCATAAATTTGAGTACAATACATCTACGCTTTTATTTCTATATTATTATTAAATTTTAATAATAATTTCCTTTAGAATTTCTATAAATTTAAACTATGCTTCTTGAGCTTTTCTTTTAAGTCTTAAATGAGCATTTCTTTCTGGTCTTTTAATTACATATTCCTTGCACTTTTCACTGCAGAAACCTTCATGTTCCCTTTCGCATTCCTCACAACATATATAATGACTGTGACAATCATCATTGTAACAGTTTATATATCTGTCACTTGGATTTCCACAATGGTGACATTTAGAAATCACAATATCTTCTTCTGTATTATTAACTCTTACTGCGATTCTTTCATCAAATACATAACACTTACCATCGAATAGTTTCCCTTTAACTTTTGGATCTTTTCCATAGGTTACAATTCCACCATCTAACTGGTAAACATCATTAAATCCCTTATTCATAAGAACTCCTGTAAGCTTTTCACATCTTATACCACCAGTGCAGTAGGTTAAAATTTTCTTGTCCTTATGTTCACTAAGTTCCCTATCTATCCATTCTGGGAACTGCTTAAAATTCTTAACATCTGGTCTTATAGCATTTCTAAAATGTCCAATTTCATATTCATAATCATTTCTTCCATCAACTACAATAACATCATCTCTTTTAAGCATTTCATGAAAATCTTCTGGTTTAAGATGAGTTCCTGTAAGGGATAATGGATTTACATCATCATCTTCTAGAAGAGTTATTATGCTCTTTCTAGGCCTTACAAAGATCTTCTTGAATGAATGTTCATCCTCATAATCCATTTTAAATACCATATCTTTAAATCTCTCATCACTCTGAAGTATTTCCATATATTTTTCAGTTTCTTCAATGCTACCAGAAACTGTTCCATTTAACCCTTCTTTAGCAACTAAGATTCTCCCCCTTAAATTCAAACTTTTACAAAGAGCTAAGTGCTCCTTTGAAAATTCTTCTGGATCATCTATATTTACAAATTGATAATATAATAATACTCTGTATTTTTTATCCATCATATTAAACTACCTCTTTAATATTATTCTACTAAGGATTATATAATAATTTTTCTTGTTAATCAATAACAATTATTAACTGTTAATGTTTATCAACTATCTAAGGTATGTTTATTGTAAATATATACATAAATATGATGACTTATAACAAGTGAAGTAATAATTTATCTCTATTTAATAGCAACAGCCTCAAAGGTAATTATCTCTTCAGGGTTTGATGGATACTGTCCAAACTTATAACCTGAAGAAATCACAATATTTTTAAATCCTATACTTTCAAGTATTAATTTAAACTCTTCTACTCCATACCATCGTAATGGAAAATACTCTAATTCAGTTTGCAGAAGTACCCCTTCACGCCACTTTTCGTATCGCCCATGGGAAATAGTATATTGATTGATATAGTCAACCTCTACAACTTTATTTTCTAATGTAATTATATCCCCATTAGAACATTCCCAAGTCTTTGTAGAAACTGTGCCTATTGAAATATCCGTTTGCAAAAATATATCAATGATTAATCTACCACCATTAGTTAAATTCTTATAAAAGTTTTGTAATGCTTTTATTGAATTTTCTCTTTTATCTAGTAGGAGAAATGTTCCTGTTGGCACTATAATAGCATCGTATTTGGTATCTTGTGAAAAGGACTCCATCTTAGTTTCAAAGAGTTTAGGATTCAAATTTCTTTTCTTGCAATTATTCCTACATATATTTAGCATATCCTTTGAACTATCAAATCCTTCAACATTTAATCCTTTTTCTAAAAGAGGTATTAATATACGGCCAGTACCCGTGCCAGGTTCAAGAATAGGTCCCTTGCATGATTCTAATCTACTCATGTAAAATTCCACATCCCCAAAAGAATGACCTATAGGCTTATCCATATCATATACTTCTGAAGATAATCTACCATAATAACTTAACATATTTTATCACCTTTCCCCTTTGATATTTATTCGTATGATAGATTTATTATAACAACAACTTTGAAAAGGAGCTGTTCCTATTTTGCTAAATGGTGATTAACTCGGTGCATAGAAAACCGTACTTAGAAAATACTACTACAATTAATACCTTACAGAGAATCACATTGCTAGTAATTTTATATCTACTTACGCTGAATTCCCAAAAATAAAAATCTCCCAAACCTAAGCTTGAGAGAGAATAAAACATATCACTAAATATTCAATTTCTATTTATTTACTATCTTCACAATACACTCCACGTGTTTAGTCTGCGGGAACATATCTACAGGTTGTATTTCCTCTACTTTATAATCGTGTTTTGTTAAATATCTAAGATCGCGTTCCTGTGTTACTGGATTACAGGATATATAGATTACTTGTTTTGGTGCTAAACTAATTATAGAAGATAGGAATTTTTCGTCACTTCCGCTACGAGGTGGATCCATAAATACAACGTCAATATTTTGTTTATTACTCGCTAAATCAACCATAAACTTACCAGCATCATCATTGTAAAAATGAGTATTAGTTATTTTATTTCGTTTTGCATTTTTTATTGCATCTTTTACTGCATCTTTATTTAACTCAACACCTATGACATTTTTCACTTTATGGCTGACAATAAGTGAGATAGTGCCAATACCACAGTATGCATCGATAACTGTTTCATTTCCTTTTAAGTTTGCCATATCAATTGCTTTGTTATATAAAACTTCAGTTTGTATTGGGTTTATTTGATAAAAGGATTTCGGTGAAATTTGAAATACACAGCCACATAAGGTATCTTCAATATATCCTTTTCCAAATAGCACTTTTTCTGTATTCCCTAGCACAGCACTTGTTTTACGATTATTAACATTCATAACAATAGTGGTAATCTCAGGATGTCTTTTTAATAGTTCACTTACAAAATTCTTTTTCCCTGGAAATACTTGAGATGATACTACAAGTACCACCATCACTTCTTTACTTACGAATCCTGTTTTAACTAAAATATGTCTAAGAAAACCTTGCCCCGTGTCTTCATTGTACGGTTTCATTTTAAAAGTCTTCATAATTTCACGAATGGATGCAGTTATTTTATCTGCAGGCCTATCTTGTATTATACAGTGTTCTATTGGAATTACATTATGGGTATTTTCCTCATAAATTCCTGATATAATTCTCCTTTTCTTATCATATGCTAATGTGGAGTGAACTTTATTACGATAAAAATAAGGTTCTTTCATAGTCAATATTTCATTAACCTTATGATATCTTTTCATTAATTTTACAACGCTATCCCATTTGAATTTTGACTGTGCTTCATAAGACAAGTGCTGTAATTGACAACCCCCACATTGATTAAAATATTTACATTTTGGCACAACTCTGTCTTTTGATTTCTCCTCAATTCTAACAAGCTTTGCACTTATAAAATTTCTTTTTTGAGTTACTTCAACAATAGCTGTTTCTCCCTTAATTAAATAGGGTATGCGAATTTCTTGACCTCTTATTTTTACAATTCCTTTACCATCTTCATCCATAGATATACATTTTACTTTTACTTGTTCTTTGCTCATATTCTCACCTTTACTTAAGTAGTTAAATTTACTTTCTCTCTCTATAATAATTCTATACTATTTATTTTTGTCTTAATATATTATCTGTAGTTTTAGTTTGCTTTCTCTTCATTCCACAAGATTTTGGATAAACATCTTCAAATTCAAATTGACAATATAATCTGTCAGCAGGTTTATTAGCAATGAGACATACATACGCATACTCATCTGTGTTTTTATCTAAATAAGAATCAATCTCTCTCATAATCACTTTTCCTAGGCCTTTTCTTTTGTAATCAGGATCCACCATAATATCAGAAACAACATAGGTTATACCTTCATCACCAACAACTCTGCCAAAACCAATTAATTTATTATGATCCCATAATGACACAATAAACAATGAATTCTTTAAAGCAATCTCGGATTTTAATAAGTCCTTTGTTCCCATTCCAGTTTTCCTTCTCAAAGAAATATATTCTTTAGCTGATGGTGTAGTATGTGCTATTTCTATATTCATTAGAAAATCCTCCTAATATAAGTTCTGGGAATCTGGTAGCTCATCCCCTTCCCCTAATGTCATTTCATAATAATATTTTTAATTATACCACATCCATAGGTTTAACATTAATTTAAAAATTAAAACAACCCTAAAAGTTTTAACTCTTAGGGCTGTTACTTGATATTTATAATTACTTCAATTTATCTAATTTTATAATTTTTTATTTGCCTTATTTCTCTTCCATAGAATATCTAGGATATAGTGTTGTACCCCATATTGATAACTTTCTTTCTTTTACAAGTGGTAAATTTTTAGCATCTACAACAGTTCTCCACCATTCCCAAGCAAGGCCTGTACATTCTTTTGCTTTTATAGAAATGTTTCTTGCATTTCCTTTTAAATATAGTTCTGTATTAAAGTGAGCTGTTCTATCACTATTGTTTCCAGACCAAGATTTATGCTCAATTATTTCATTTCCTTGTTTGTCATAACTAACTTCATCCCAGGTTACTTCAAATTGAGCAACATAAGCTCCACTATGGTCAAGCATTATTTTGCCGCTATCGTATTCTGTTGCAGTTGTTTCTATATATTCTGTTCTATTGTTTACAGTTGCTATTTTATTGTCTTTTAAAAATGTACTTGTATATGAAATAGGATATCCAGGATTTTGTGGGCTATATACTGAATTATTTTTAATAATATTTCTTATTACATCGAAATCTTTAGTAACTACTTTATTGTGTTTTTGTGCTCCTCCACCTAGAACAGTAGCTGTAAATGAACTTTGATTTATTATGTCTTTATATTCTGCATTACTACTTATATCTTGATTCTCTACTAATGCCTTAAATGCTGCTTTAACCTTTGAACTCTTAGATGTTGTCTCTAGTTTTACATAAACAGTTCTACCATATGCAACATTGGAAACGTATGCTGGAGGATTATCATTATTTACTCCTTTTAAAGCTAAGCTCTTAGAAGTTACACTATCACCAAATAAATCTGATGGGCGATTAGGTCCATCTACACTCACTGTGTAGAAAATTTGTTTATATGATAGAATCATAGCCTTTTTTTCGCCTTTAAATATAGAATCAAAATCTATATTTAAGGATTTACTTAAAGTTTTAAAGTTACATCCAAACATTGTAGATAACTGTGATTTACTATACACCATAGTATCAGAATAATTCATCCTTGTAGGTATAGTATATTTAGATGAATATTTTGAATTCCATGTATCTAGCAAAGAATTTATTGCTGAATTAACTGAAGAGTATGTTGGAGAATTAACAACCTTTTTCCCATCCTCACCCATACCAGGTAAATCAACACTTATAGTAATAGGTTTTCTCTCGCATGAAATTAAATTAGGCTTATTTTCTATAAGATCCCTATTTGCTAGTTGTATAGCACCAGGATAAGTTCTATCATTTATTGAATCCATTATTGAGATATCTGTAGTTGAATCTGAAATATTTTTCTTTTCACGTTTTATTACAGTAAATTTTCCGGAATTCTCGGAACATTCAGCTGGAACAAAGTTTTCAACCTTTTCTCCATTATAAGATAATATTTTATATGGATCATAAGACAATCCATAAATCTTTTCGTCTATTTCATCACTATTATTCTTAATTAAATTATCTGTTTTTGTATTTGGATTTGCAAGTACTACTCGATTCCCATTAACGCTACTACCTAGGTGATAATTGTATGTTAATCCTGTTATCATAGTAATTAACATTAAGCGTGATAATGATCTTAAGCCTTTCTTTGTAATCTTCATATTATGTCGTCCTCCCTTAGTACTTAATTAGTTTATTGATACAAATTTCAAATTACACTTTTTTAAATAATAAGTTCTTTAAAGAAGTTTATTACTTTATATTATTATACAACATATTCTATTATTTAACAATATAATTTTCTGAATATTCTTATAAATACAAAATAATAAATTAATCTATTCGATTTTTTTCATATTGTGTAATTTTATTTGAATCTAATATATCTTCAGCAGAGTTTTTAATCGCTTCCATAACTAGACTTCCGTATTGTGGATCAACTTGCGTCATTTGTTGGGATTTCATACAAGCTTGTGCTAACATATTACGTGCTTCTTGCTTACTTTTAGCACGTTTTATATTATTTTTTAATTCTTCCCCCTCTTGTTTTGCCATTTCTGCTTTTCTATACATTTCAGGATCTACACGGTTTATTAATTCCATTTCTTCTTTTGTTAAACTCTCTCCTCTTGCAATCTTTTTAGCTATATTTTCAATTTTCGCCTGCTCTTCATATACCTTAGCTATATCGTGTTGATAAAGTGCTTGATCCAGTTGTTGGTTTTCTTTCCTAGCTTTATATACTTCTTCTTGTTCTTCCATACTTTTATTTTTCTTATTGTGTAAATTAAAAATATGCCAAAAATTCGTATTTCCTTGTATTCTCATTCTGCAACTCTCCTTCTTATTTAAATTTCAATACAAATATTTTATCGAATATTAAAATAAAAATTAAAGTGCTATTTATATTAAAATAAAGTGGTTTTATTAAATTTTATTCTCTATTCTTAAGTATTTCTACAAAAGAAACTTTTTTCAGGTGACGGCTCAATAAAACACTAACTACTACATAAGAAACAAATATGATGCATGTAATGAGACCATAAGAGTATGGTGACAAGTATGCACCCATTCCTACTGAAACATTTGATACCATATGAGGATAAGCTTTATCAATCATAAATTTACTTAAGGGAATGGATACAATAGTTGAAAATAGTACTGTATAAAAAGAACTACCAAGATATAATTTTCTTACTTCCCTATCATTAAACCCAAACATTTTAATAAGAGATATACTAAAGGTTGCCTTATCAATCATCATTTTAATTAACAAATACATAACGAGAATAAATATAATTACAGAAACAACTAATAACATTAAAATGGTATCCCTCATGTTGTCCATAAATAGAGACACACCTTCCACAAGTTCCTTATCAGTTACAGCTGTAAGAACTCTTTCATTATCAATATTAAGTTCACTATCTGATAATAATGTATTATAGTAGTCTTTAGGTTTTGAAAAAAGTTCTCGCATATGATTAATATCAGCAAAAAAATAAAGTCCATTACAATAGTTCACTATTTTTTTAACAGTAAAAGTATAATTTTTATCCTCCACACCATCTCTAAGTGTAATCTTATCCCCCACTTTATAATTAAATTTCAAAGCGGCAGAATCAGATATATAAATCTCATTTTTATCACATTCAACATTAAAGTCATAGTATGGATTATTTTTATCAATTCCCTGTAGTGAAACTTTCATGTCAGCATCTATTAAATCAAAATATGTCTCTAAGGATTTTGTATAACAAGCTGTCCCCCCTTTTGGTATCTCTTTTGGTGGAAATTTAAGCATATACATATATTTAAATTTTACATCATCAGTTGTATGCTTAACAAGATGAGTAATGCTACCATGCATACTAAATGCAAAGGTCATAAGCAAAATTGCTAAAAACATACCTGCAAATAAAGTAATATTGCCACGGATTTCTCTTAATTGTTCTCGAATTCTATATTTATTAATAAAACTCATATTTCCTAAATCAATATGATTAACCATATGTTGTTTTTTCTCTTTTCTAAGCAACTTAAGAGGTTCCTGAGAAAGTTTCTTCCTAAGAATTGTAATATTAACTATAATGGTTATAATGATTGGTAATAAAACTCCATATATTATTAGGTAAGTCGGATATATGCTTACCACATCTATAAAAGAAAAATAGCTAGCACTATCATTAGCCATTATTGGAATAATGGCGAAACCAATACAGGTTCCAACCACTCCACCTAAAGATACTACAACAGTAGGTAAAATTAAAAAATGACATAGTAATTCGTGTTTTAGGTATCCCATGGAATATAAAGCCCCTATGATTGAACTTTCTCTTTCAATATTGTGAATAATAAATACAGAAATTATATAAGCAAAAAGAATCATAAATATAAACCCTGCAAACATGGCTGTAGTTTTATTTATTTTTACATCATCTTCATAATTATTAATCCTTGCATTATCATCTGCCTTCAATAGATAGGTTAGATTCTCTAAGTTTTTAATACCATTTTTAAAATCTGAACTTCCATGTGCTGTTTTTTTACTACCATCGATCAATTTATTTGTTCCATCTTTAAGAGCTTTCTTGTTTTTCTCTATGTCATCAATAATCTCTTTCATGTATTTGTTTGTGATCTTAGACTTATCAAAATCCATATCCTTCAAATACTTTTTTAATTCCTCATGGGTTACTTTTCCTTTTAAGATATAACTATAAACATATTCTTCGCTAGATTTTGCCTTTCTACCATCTCTAAGAGCTTTATACTCATTTTCATTTACGAAAGAAATACTAAACTTTTCTGTATTTGAAGCCACGTCATATGCATTTTCAGAAATGAAATTATAATCGGGAACTGTACATATTCCTGTTACAATATAATTTCTTCCTCCAATTTTAATGGTATCATTAATTTTATAGCTATGCTTTCTAGCATAATGCTGCTCAAGTACGATTTCATTGCTCTTTTTAGCAAGTTCACCAGTTTTTATAACAATTTTATTTATATCTTTTCTATTCTGAAAAATTCGAAGTGTGGAATTATCCTCTAAGTCAAAATCCATATAAAATGTTTCTTCAAGATGTACCCCCTTCTTCTCTAACTCAGATTTGTTAATGGTGGATAAAGGAACAAAAACAGAGAATTCTCCATCTTCTATATTATGCTTTTCATTAGATTGTTTAACAGTATACATTGTAGAATCAACACCTGCTGCTGTGCCAACAACAAGTGACATACCTAATACCATCATAAGAAATAGTGCACTATATCTAAAGAAATTGGTCTTTAATTCTCGCTTAATTCGTTTATTAACTATCATTGTAACTCTCCCTACCATTCTAAAGCTTTTGCAGATTTTCTCTGCTGATTAATATATTCATTGACAATTTGTCCATCTTTAATCTTAATTACTTTATGCACCATATCTTTAATTGCCGTATTATGCGTAACTATAAGAATCGTTGTGCCATACTTCTTATTAATCATCTCTAAAAGCATAAGTATTTCTTTAGAAGACTTATAATCCAATGCACCTGTTGGTTCATCACACAATAATAATTTAGGATTTTTAACCAAAGCTCTAGCTATTGCACAACGTTGCTGTTGACCACCTGATAGTTGAGATGGAAACTTATTCTCATGTTCTTTCATATTTAATACTTCCAATAATTCGTTTATATCTAATGGTTCCTTAGAAAGATATTCACAAACCTGAATATTTTCCTTTACCGTAAGATTTGGAACTAAGTTATAGAACTGAAATATAAATCCTAGATATTTTCTACGATATAATGCCAATTCTTTACTTTTAAAGTTTGTAATTTCTAAACCATCTACAATTATATGACCAGCATCCACACTATCTAATCCACCTATAGCATTCAAAAAAGTGGATTTCCCTGAGCCACTAGGTCCTAAGATGGTACACATTTGACCTTTGTCAATTCCAGAACTAATTCCTTTCAAAACCTGTACATGGCTTGCCCCAGATCCATAACTTTTTTTAATATCCAATATATCTAAAAACATTTCATATACCCCCGTACTTATATTATTTTCTATCACTGATAATCAATTTCAATTATATCACTAGCAACCATAAAAGTAAATACTTAACTATAAGTATAATCATCAACATTTATACTTTAAAAATGAAAATTAATTATGAAAAAGACGCTAGATTATTTCTAACGTCCATATAAAATTATATTTTGTCTTACTTTTATAAACTATTTAATTTTGATCTTAATATATTGAATTCTTTTTTAATCAGTATAATAGTCCATAACACAATAATTGAATCGATTGCAAAAGTTCCATAATAAATACCAGAAACCCCAACTACCTTGGGCAAAATCAGCATTACTGGTATATAAAAAATTAACTGCCTTACAATTCCGATTATAGCTGCTGGTTTACCTTTATCAATAGCAGGAAAAAATGTCATAGCCATAAAAATCGTTGATAACAATGGCAATATACCCATATAAATTCGGAAATATGTTAATTCAGTACCTATAAATGTTTTATTTGGCAATATTAATCCTAAAATAAGATTCGGAGATGCCATGGACACAATCCAAAATGGTAATGTTAATATAGTAGATGTAAATATAAACACCTTAAAAGAACTAATAACACGTTCATACTGTTTTGCACCATAATTAATACCTGCTACTGGCTGAAGTGCACGCATTAATCCAAAAATCGGTGTAAGCAAAAATGTAAACACACGGTATACTGCACCATAAAAGGCCACATCTGCCGTTGTGCCATATTTAGATAATGCATTAAAAACAACAACTGCTTGTACTAAGTTCATAAAACTCATAATGAAAGAAGAAATACCTAAATTTATAATTGATTTTATAATATCTTTATCTCGATGTAATGAAAAAACCTTTGATTTAAATGAAGAATATCCTTTTCCGAAATAAATCCAACCAATAAGTGTATAAACAAACATCCCAATGTTTGTTCCCCATGCCGCCCCTTCTACTCTCATGTTAAATTTTACAATAAAAATGTAGTTAGCAATAATGTTAACAATTAAACCTAAGCCCATCATTATTGCTGCTGATTTCATTTTTCCCTCTGCCCTTACAATCATATTTCCTGCTAATCCATATATCCAAAAAAGTGAACCTAAAATTGTAATTCTAAAGTAGTTATCTCCTAAAACTAAAGCTGCTCCTTCTCCCCCCATAACTTTTACTAACTGTGTTGAAAAAATTAGTCCCAATGCCATGTAAACAACCGTTGTAATAAGAGAAATATAGTTAACATTCCCTAACAAACGTTCTTGTGTTCTCTTATCTTTACTACCTAATGCAATGCTCAATACCGAGCCAGCCCCAACTCCAATTAAAGAACCTATGCCTACGCTAATTTGGGAAAGAGGATATGCTACTGAAACTCCCGCTAAGGCAGTTTCACCTATAAACTTCCCAACAAATATAGCATCGATTACAGAATTTAAGCCATATAAAACCATAGCAATAATAGCTGGCCATGATAATTCAAACATAACTTTCCACATATTATTGGATAAAATAAATTGTTTTTGTTTTTCTTTTTCATTAATTATAGTTTCACTCAAATTAACTCCTCCTTATTTTTTATTTTATAGCTCTTAAGTATATCCAATTAAGGTTCAATCTTAAGAATTTATCCTAAATTAAGTTTAACTTTATATAAAGCTTACCTTTAATGATAATTATTATCAACTCCAAAAAGTATTATTTATGCTCCAAAAAAGAAAAAGCCATAGATAATAATTGCTATTACCTATGGTTCTATATATTAGTCTTTAATTTTCCATATCAAGAACATATTTTTCATTTATAAATTCTATTATCTCCAGTTCACTTTCAATTTCAGATTTAACTGGATAGGTTTTTTTAACTTTATCCATTTCCTTTAAAATCTTATCTGCTTTTGCTTTATCCTCTTCAATTATAAGGGCATAGGCATACATCAGTCTTTTTCTCCCTATAAAACAATTAGTTGCTTTTATGTACTTTTTTAATTTTTTAGTGTACAATTCATCAATTACTTCTTTCCTACACTCACCTATAATTTCATAAAATAAAAGCTCACATTTGATTTCATTTTTTAATAAGCCTATTAACTTAGGTGCATCATTTAATAAATTCTCAAAGCATTCTTTTGCCTTATCAAACTCTTTCCTATCATGATAATAGCTACCTTCAAAACATTTTATAACACCAATCATTGGATTATTTAAATTAGCCCCCTGGGGGATTTCAAAGTATTTAAAGGGGATATCCTTCATCCTTACTCCTTGATAAAGAAGTCCATTTACCATAAGCTGAGTATAATATGAATTTCTTACTACTTTATCTTTTTTAATAGAAATAATATTATATCCATCATTTGAAATACCACCTATTTTCATGGGTACACCATTCATAATTAAATCATATAATCCACTAATAGCAACAAAATATAAAAAAGCTCGTATTATTTCAGGCATGGGGAATAATGTATAAATAACTAAACATAAACACGATACTAGAGTATTCATAAGTATGCCACCTAAATTATAAAGAACATATGGACAATCACAGCTATTTCCATCCAGTGGCATCATAAGACATTGCCCAGCAGTCCCTGGGATATTAAACTTTTTAAGTACTATTTTCTCATCTTCCTTTATAAACGTTAGGGTACCAATTCTAAAGGATGTAAATCTATATCCAGAGTATAATCCAAAAATCAAATGTCCCAATTCATGTAAAATTATCTGTAACATAAATGCTGCTATAAAAAGGATGAAATACAGTACAAATTGAACTAAGCTATAAACGTTATACCCACTTTTATCCATTAATATAGCACTACCTAATCCTATTATCCCCCCAATAATTGAAGCAACTACAACTATGCCTATTCTTGACAATAAATCTTTAGTTTGATTTTCTTCTAATTGTTTCTTCATAATACATCCCCAATCTTATTCATATAATTATATCAATATACTATGAATATAATAACAAATTCAAGAAAATTTCTCCATACAAAAGCTATAGATATATTGTATTTTATATATACTTAAATAGCCCAATTATATATTTAAAAGCAGGCTTATATAATTTTCTTTATATAAAAAAGTACTAGATATATATACCTAGTACTTTTTATATTTTCTTATAATGTATAGTTAAATTCACTTATTAAAAATCTTATTTCAACTACCTAACTATTTTGTATCTAAAAACTTTATATAATTGACTTAATAACCTACTTATATAAATAATCACGAGTTATTGGAATTTCATTATTTAATCCTTTTGTAAGTAAAAACTGATGTACATCCACCACTCCATAATGGAAAGATGCTGCACAAGAACATAAATACATTCTCCACATTCTTATAAATCTTTCATCAAATTTTTCACGTATTTTATCTATATTATCTTCAAAATTCTTCTCCCAACACATTAGCGTTTTCATATAATGAAGCCTTAGACTTTCAATATCTACTATGTGAAAATCATAATCTGTAAACACATCTGCTACTTGCCTTATAGTAGGTATATATCCTCCAGGGAATATATATTTCTTAATCCACCTATTTCCTTCTGTTTCAAACATACCGGTTATAAAATGTAGTAGAAAAATCCCATGATCATTTAAAACTTTATCTATATTCTTAAAATACAATGGTATATTAGAACTTCCTACATGCTCTAACATTCCTACACTTACTATCCTATCAAATTTAAGTTTGGATTTTTCAAGTTCTCTATAATCCATAAGTTTAACGTCTACATATTCTTCTAAGTGTTCCCTCTTTATTCTTTCTTTAACTTCTTCGTACTGCTCTTCACTTAAGGTTATTCCTAAAGCTTTTACTTTATATAACTTAGCGGCCTCTATAATTAAATATCCCCAGCCACAGCCTATATCTAAAAGGGTTTGATTCTCTTTTAAATTCAGTTTCTTTAATATATAATGTATTTTATTCATTTCAGCATCATATAAAGTATCATCTTCATTTTTAAAATACCCACAGGAATAACTCATAGTCTTATCAAGCCACAAACTATAGAAGTCATTCCCCAAATCATAATGATAAGATATATCTTCTTTTTGTTTTTTTAGAGAAGTCCCTTTTAGTTTCATAACCTTAGAAAGTAACTTATGACTATGTAAAAAACTGTCTTTATTTTTATATATGGATTCTAATATAAACTGTAAATCTCCTTCAAAGTCTATATCTCCATCCATATAAGCTTCACCAAAAGCTAAAGAGGCATCTTCTAAAATCTTTCCCTTATTTATAGGCTTATTAAAAATAATGGTAAAAGCAACTTCTCCGTCACCTATAATTTCTTCTGTACCATCCCAAAATTTAATTTTAAAAGTCTCCGTTGAAATTCCATTAAGAAATTTCTTTATAAAAAATTTTTCTATCTCAAACATCCCCTTTCTTTTAATCTTGGATATAAATAAAATTATTTTTTAACTTTCTATAATAAAAAATCTTTATTTTAAATTATTGCCAAGTTTTTATATTTTATCCTACATAGATTAAGAGGGAAATTTGAAGTTATAAGACATGTATTAGTATTACATAATCCTTTATGTAATATTTCAATACATAAAAATATATAAAATTATTTTATATATTAATAAATAAAAAGCCTTGGACCTCCTCCAAGACTTTAATTACTCTATTTGTCTAAATATTAGAACCCTGTAATTATCCCTTAAATATTAAGCTTCTTTATTAACTTCTGAATAAACGTGTCATCTGATCCTTCTAGTGTATCTTTAAGCCCTCGTTTAAATCCTCCTATGAATCCTTGCTTCCTTCCTTTTTTTATTACCTTTTCACTATCTTCTTGGAATAAGCCTTTATCATGTTCAGTCATTATTAATTCTTCTCCTAACTTTCCTAATTTTTTACTTAAATATTATTTACAAAAATACGTAATATAGATTCTATATAATACTTATAGCTTTTCTTTATTCATTAACTATATCTATAACCGTTATTGTATATATAATTTCAATTTATCTATTGAAAATATATATAATAGATATAGAAAAACACCATCACATGCATAATTATTGTGACGATGTTATCTTTACTTTTATTATACTATTGAAAAGCCTCCATCAACTAATAGATGCTGTCCACTTACATATCCTGAACCTTCTGAAGCGAAAAATAGAATTGCTGAATTTAATTCTCCTCTAGCTCCTGGTCTAGAAGCTGGGCATAATCCGTTATACATCTGCATAAATTGTTCTGCCTTAAATAGTGTGTCTACTGTCATTTCAGATTCAAATAATCCCGGGCATACTGCATTTGTGGTAATTCCAAATTGTGTATAAGATGCTGCCATACCTTTTGTAAGACCAATTACACCAGCTTTTGTCATATTGTAAGAATGTCTCCATAATGACATTGGTTTATCTGCAAGAAATGCATTAACAGATGCTGTGTTGATGATTCTTCCATAATTCTTTTCTTTCATAATAGGCACAACGTGTTTACTCATATATATAATTCCTTTAAGGTTTACATTAATTGCCTTATCCCAATCTTCATCACTTAATGTTTCTACAGTACCCAACATTGCAACTCCTGCATTATTAAATAAAACATCTATCTTTCCATAACGTTCTTTTACCATATTAACTGCATTTTTTACACTTTCTTCATTAGACACATCACACTGCACAGCAAATGCTTCCCCTACTCCTTTTGCATTTATCTCCTCTGCTAATGTATCTAATTTTTCTTTTCTACGAGCCATAATTACTACATCTGCTCCATGTTCTGCAAATGCTCTTGCTGCATCGGCCCCTAATCCACTTGATGCACCTGCTATTATTACCACTCTATTTTTAAAGTCAAATAAGTTCATTTATAACCCCACCTTTGTATAATAATATAAATTTATTAATACTAACTCTATTATATAATATATCCTCATAATTACCATAGATATTATATGAATATAATATTTTTCTTATAAAATGTCTATAGTATATAAATTGCTTTAAAAGCACATATTATAACGGTCGTAGGCAGTATGCCAAATAAACTTACCACTCATATGATATCCATTGAACTAATTTTAGTTTTCAAATGTAAAGCTAC
Organism: Hathewaya histolytica; assembly: GCF_901482605.1. Taxonomy (NCBI): domain Bacteria; kingdom Bacillati; phylum Bacillota; class Clostridia; order Eubacteriales; family Clostridiaceae; genus Hathewaya; species Hathewaya histolytica. The sequence continues at coordinate 1,831,796 of NZ_LR590481.1, forward strand.
AATATCCTATTTCATCACATCTTTTTTTCATATCATCCCATATATCTTTTCCCTTTATTGCTTCTAAGGATGATGGATATAAAATATAATTTTCTTTAAAAATATGATCTCTTAAATTAAAAATTATATATTTAGAAACTTTATCTACTTTACTTTTAAATTCATTAAATTCCATTTTACCAGCATTTTCAGAAAGTCTTTTTAATTCTTTTTTTCTAATTCTTAGGTCGTCATGTTCCATTTTCATTATTCTTGTAGGTCCTGTTATTTCTCTTTTTTCCATTTCCACAAATAAAACTTTTTCTTCCCTTTGATGATGATTTTCTGCGTCTAATATACTTTCTGCTAGTCTATGAAGAGTATTAATTTCATCTTTAGCTTCATCATAACTTTTAGTCTTTTGAATATCTGAGTTTACTTTTTCTAGCCCCTCTAAAAATTTCAAAAGCTTATCATGTTCATCTATTAAAGTGTAAACTACATGTCCTTTACTTATATTAGCCTTCACTTTACTTAGTTCACCCTTTAAAACTTCCATGTGCACATCACATAAATGTCTTAAATCTTGTGGTTCCATTCCTTCTTCTATAAGTTGTTGCTCTGCTATGGATAAATCTATTGCGTCAATATCTTTTACTAGGTCTAAGGCTTCTTTTCTTGTTTTTTCATTAATTCCAACGTTATTTAAATTTCTTAAAACTTCTTTTAATTCCTTAATTTTTTTGTTGTTCATTTAAATTCTCTCCTTCCTAAATCTAAAAGTGTTCCAAATAATAGATATTTTAAGCTTTAAAGTATTTCAAATAACACACTATTTTCTTTATATATATGGATAAATAAATCTTTTTCTAGGTTATGAATTTTATCATAAGTTAACTTAAACGTAGTGCAAACCCCTTGTGGTGCTTTAAAATCCCTTGTTATTTCTTCTAATTCTTTTAATATATCTCCAGCCTCATCATGCTCATTTTCTGTTTGTTTTATAAATTTATCTATTTCCCTTTTTACATTTTCATCCTCAGTCAATTCATATTCCTCTATTAATGGAAATAAATTTTCTTCTTCTTTTATTAAATGTTCCTCTAGTTCTATTTTCAAGAGTCCAAATAACCTATGAACCTTTAATAATTCTTCTCCATGATGTTTAAAGTGAACTTTTAATATTTTTGATAGTAATGCATCTATTTCTTTAAGCTCTCTTTTTGTATAATTATGATGAGTATCTACTATGTTTTTTATAAGATCTATTGGTTTTTCTTTTCTCCAATCTATATACTCTTCATTAGAACTTATAAATTTTTCATATTCTTCATTAAGTTTCTCTATGAATTCATATGAATTTATTCCCTTTTCCTTTAAAGCTTCTCCTAAAGTATCATGTCCTCCACAGCAATAATCTATTTTAACGTTATTAAATATTCTACTTGATCCTGGGAATATGGAAACAACCTCTCCAAGTTTTTGATTTGCATTAATAATATTTTTCATAATAATTCCTCCAATTTCAAAACTATTTTTTAGAATTAATTAGTGTAACTCTTACTTAACATAATTCTTATATTGAATTTAATAATAAATCTGCTATAAATATAGTCGCTCTCTTTATTTCTTCTTTGTCATTTTGTTCTGGTGAAAATTTAATTCTTATTGGGAATTTAACATCTGTCATTCCTGTAGATTTTATAATGTATGAAGTGCTTAAAACTTTCATGTTTGTTTCGTTTAAATAATCTTGTACAACTTCAATACCTTCTCCACTCCATCCATAAGACCCAAAGGCCGCTGCTATTTTATTTTGTAAGTCTATATTCTTTAAACTTTTTAGAATGTTTTCTAATCTTCCAATCATATCTGCATATTTTGTAGATGTCCCAACAAGTATTGCATCTGCCTCTTTAACCTTATCTAAAGTATCTTTATCTGATGTTTTATTTACATCAACTAATTCTACATTTATATTATCTTTTTCAAAATATCCTTTGATTAATTCTGAAACCTTTTTGGTATTATTTGTAATTGTAGAATATAAAATTAAAACTTTTTTATCTATATTTGTATTTTTGCTCATATCATCATAAATCTCTATAAACTTTTGAGTATTGTCTCTTAATATAAACCCATGAGATGGTGCTATAATTTCTATATCCAAATTTCTTATTTTATTTATCATATTTTGTACATATCTTCTGTGAGGATGCATTATTAAACTGTAGTATGTTTTAAAATCTTCTAATATGTCCTCTTTAGCCTTATCATTGAAATATTCATAATTCGCCATATGCGTACTAAATATATCGCATGGAAATAATATCTTATCCTCTTTAACAAAAGTCAACATAGTCTCTTCTGTATGGAGATAAGGTGTTTCCATAAACTCCAGAATTTTTCCACCTATATCTAAAGTATCTCCATCTTTAACTGCTAAAAAGTTTCTATTATGAAGTTTATACATAGCTTTCAATTGATCAACTGCCTTTTCAGTACAAACAATAATTGCATTTTTAGCATTATATGCTAAACTTCCTAATGCTCCTGAATGATCTGGTTCTGTATGGTTTATTATTATATACTGAATTTTTTCTAGATCTATTAATGCTCTTAAACTTTGAATATATTCTCTTCCAAAACTTATATCCACGGTATCAATAATTGTAGGTTTCTCTGTAAGTAAAAGATAACTATTATAAGTTGTTCCTTTTGTTAAAGTTAATCTATGAAACGGTACATCTCTATCATCAACTTTTCCTACTAAATAAATTTTTTCTTTAATATTTATATTTTTCATCATATTAATTACCCCCAATTTGTTATTAATATCTATTTTGTTTGCTTTATTTTCTTGTTTGTTATGGCTTTAGTATATAAACTATTAGAGGTTAAAAATATGATTTAAATCAAATTTAAAAAAATAAGAAAAGTGCAAGGCACTTTTCTTTAAAATAATCTATTCTATAAACTTTTTTAATTCATCTTCATTTTTAATTATAATTCTCTTATTACCAACAAGTTTTATAATACCTAAATCCTCGAATTTAGATAACTTTCTACTTATAGTTTCCCTCGTAACCCCTACATAATTTGCCATTTCCTCTCTATTTATAGGAAGCTTTATCTCCATACCTTTTTCTTTATTTATTCCATATCTTTTACTAAAGTCTAATATCATATTAGCTATTCTAGTGTCTACATCATTAGTAGCTAAAGTTTGAGCTAAAGTTTCCGTTTCTGCAAGTTTTTTAGTCACTTCTTTTAAAATCTTTAAAGATATATCTGGATTTTGTTTTAATATCTCGTCCATCTTCTTTTTTGTAAGGGTACATATTTTTACATCAGATATGGCATAAGCGGAGAAATTATAACTTTCATTATCATTAAAAAGATTTAACTCTCCAAAAAAATCGCCATTGGAAAGTATATGTATTATTTGTTCTTTTCCTTCTTTAGTAAGTTTGCAAAGTTTTACTTTTCCTTCATTTATAATAATTAAAGTTTCTGATTTATCTCCTTCATTGCAAATAGGTTCTCCCTTTCTATAAACCTCATGTCCTGTCATGTTTACAATTTTTATTAAATCTTCTTCTGATAAAGAAGAAAATATAGGAACTTTACTTGCACAAATACTATGATTGCATTTACCACAGGTGCATTCTTTCATAAAAAACCAACCTCCTTATTTAAAACTACCATAACTTCCTTATGCAATTTACACCATAATTATATCAATATATATATTTAATTACAAAAATTATCTGTCATTTGAAAAAATCTCCACTTTAAATGGAGATTTTTTATATTGTTTAAATTAGAATATTTCAGTTACTCTAAAATAAATATATTGTTTTTAGTTATGTTATCTAGAATAAACCTATGGAAATTTATATATTTAAATAACTATTAATTTTGAAATTAAATACTAATTTCTATATTAAGGTTCCACAAGCCCATACTTCTTTTTTATTCTATCTAATTTTTCGATCATGGGATTAGCCATAATGAAGAGGAAAAAAACAGTTGCTATTGCGTGGACTAAATCAAAAGGAATTCCTGAGATATATGTAGCCTTAAGAGCTTTCCAATTTAGCTTTCCAGTAAACATAACTAAAGCTCCAATATTTATTATTCCTCCATATATTATAAAAGTTGCAATACCACCGTATATGCATAAGGAAATTCTCTTTTTGGGTAACATTCCTTTCTTGAACAGAATTCCTGCCAAAAAACCTATTATTCCAAAGCAAAACATTTGCCATGGTGTCCAAGGCCCTTGTCCAAAGAAAAAGTTTGATACAAAACCTGTAACTGCACCAACTAAAAACCCACTTTCTCCACCAAAGCAAACTCCAGAAATTATTACAATAGCAACTACAGGCTTAAACTGTGGTAACATGAAGAATGCAGCTCTTCCTGCCACTCCTATTGCACATAACACAGAAATTATCACCAATTCTCTAGCCTGAGGTCTTCTTTTTTCAAATATCATAAAAAAAGGAATCATAGTATAAAAAATTATGAGTAAACTAATAAAATACTCTTTTCTATCATTTAAAACTATAACACCAAATGCTATAGTTAATGGTATTATAATTAAAATCATAAATGAAGCTACAATGGTGCGTTTGCTTAAAGAGTTACTTTTTTCAGGCTTTGTTTGCATAATTCTATCACATCCTCATTTACTATTGCATTTTTAAATATATGTCTACACATTCTATTTGCTGATGTAGTATAAAAGCTATTTCCACTAAAAAACTTACGTGGTGTGTTAGTTGTAACAATATTACCATCAAAGAATAAGGAACACATATCTGCATATTTAGCACAAAATTCTATATCATGTGAAACCATCAAAATAGTTACTCCCTTAGAAGTAAGTTTTTTTAATATTTTTGCAAGCTTATTTTTAAAACAACTATCCATTCCTTTAGTTGGCTCATCTAGCAATAAAATTTGAGGATTTAATAAAAGTACCTTTGCTATAGCAGCTCTTTGCTGTTCTCCACCACTTAAATCGTACGGGTGCATTTGTAAGAAATCATCTATTTCTAATAACTCTGCTATCTCCTTAACTTTTTCCACTTTTTCATCTTTTGAAATTTTTCTTCCTCCTAATATTTCAAGAAGGTCACTCTCCACTGTCTTCTTTACAAATAGTGCTTGAGGATTTTGTGGTAAAACCCCTAAATTACAATTAAATAATTCTTTATTTGAATACTTACTAATTTCTTTATTATTTATAACAACCTTGCCTCTATATGGCTTATTTATACCACTTATAAGATTTAATGTTGTAGTTTTGCCTGTACCATTTCCCCCTACAATTGCATGAATTGTACCTCTTTTAACTTCAAGAGATAAATCCTTAACAACATCTTTTGAATTTTTTTCATATTTAAACCATATATCTTTAAGGCTAACAACCACCTCAGAATTTTTATATTGAAAACTTTCCTCGTAGGCTATCTCATGGATTTCTTTATTGGTTAATAATTCATTCAAAAAACTTCTTCCCTCTCTAACAGTTAGGGGGCATGATAAATCACACTCTATACCTGCATATATTTGCATTGGACTTGGCATTGAGACAAACATATCATGATTACTTTTCTTCAACTTTTCTCCAACATTTCTAGGCGTGTTATTTTCTATTATTTCACCATTATCTAAGACTACAACTCTATCAGACATTGGAAATACTTCCTCTAGCCTATGTTCAGTTATTATAATAGTAGTTCCTATTTCTTGATTAATTTTTCTAACCGTCTCTAAAAATTCAGTTGCCGCTATAGGATCAAGCTGTGAAGTTGGCTCATCCAAAATAAGTACTGATGGTTGCATTGCCATAATAGCTGCAAGATTAAGAAGTTGTTTTTGCCCTCCAGATAATTCAGTAACATTCTTCATAAACCAACCTTGAATTCCAAAAAAACTTGCCATTTCAGCAACTCTTAAGCGAATAGTCTTATTGTCAAAACCTAAACTTTCAAGTCCAAAAGCAAGTTCATGCCAAACTTTATCCGTAACAATTTGATTATCAGGACTCTGCAATACATACCCTATTTTAGATGATTGTGTTCTTAAATCAACCTCATTAAGAATAGTATCTTGAAATAAAATTTCTCCACTGCGTTTACCATGTGGAGTTAATACACTTTTTAAATGCCTAAGTAGTGTACTTTTACCACAACCAGATTTCCCACAAACTGTAATAAATTCACCTTCATTTATTTCTAAATTAATATTTTTCAGGGCATGTTTTTCACATTCTGGATATGAAAATGTTAGGCCTCTAATTTTATATAATACCATTTTATATCCTCCATTATATTCAATATAACTGGCGTAATTAAAAGTAAAAAATAAGCTACATATACAACTATACTTATAATCGAAATTTTCTTATATACAATTGCTGGATTATATTTAATATTATTCTCTCCAAGCCAGGCTCCAATTAATACAATCAATGTTAAGCCTGATAATATGCTAAAAGCAACTTTATCTCTGTTATCAAAACGAAAGTTAGAAAAACTTGTTCTTCCCTTTAATCCATAACCACGAGATTTCATAGAATCTGCCGTCTCTATAGAATTTTCCAAAGCCCAAGTTACCATAATAGATAATATTTTCATACCATTTTTGGCTCTTTTAATTATATTTCCTTGTGAAGCATCTCTACCAATACATTTCTGTGCATTAGAAATTACTTTTATCTGCGCTTTAAACTTTGGAACGAATCTAAGAGCCATGGATATTATTAATGATAAGGCAGGTATTATTTTCCCAAAAACATACATAAACTTATCTGATGTCATTATAGAATTATAGCAGGAGAACCACATAATAACAGATATATACATTGTGGCGGATGCTACCCCATAAACAATAGATTCTAAGGTAATTGGATTATCATTTACATAAAGTAAAATAGTAACTCCATAATGATTAAATGCTGGATTTATCAACATCAATATTATTAATAAAGGAAGCATGTACACAAAGTTAAATTTTAAAGCCTTTCTTCTATTTAAATATATTGAATATATCATGCTACATATAAGAGATATCACTAAGAATATTGGATGCATGAAAAACATACTAAATCCAATAACTACTATAAAATACATAAAATTTATTATAGGATGATAAGTTGAAAATGAATCTTTCATAAATCTTCCTCCTTAATCATCTTTGGTTTTACCAAGCCAAGTACAGCCAAGGTCTCTGCCTAAGTCACAGGTATATCTCCAATTTACAACATCACCATCTTTTAGTACATATCTACTGCATCCATAATTAGGATACCACCCATTAACCTTATACATCCATCCACTATATCTTCCACAATCAAATTCATACAAATTATGAATTCCCTCTATATAGTTGCTATTGTAAATTGGTGTCATAGAAAATTCCATGTGTATTCTATTTTTCTTCATTTCTCTATTAAGCATATCAAATACAGATTCACCCTCATAAAATGCAACTTTACGCGCCTTGTATATAATACCACTCCTAGGTAGAACAGACATTTTATCTTTATTAAAATCCTTCATATTATTCAAAATCGTTAAACAATCCACTGAAAGAGTACAATATCTAACCTTAGATTTATCTATTTTTTTACCTTGCCACTCTACTGGTTTTGGCATTCCCTCAGGAGTTGGGTCAGTTAAATATTGATCCTTCGTTCCACTTTCCCTATGTTTATTGGCTTCTGCAACTAATTCTGCCCTTGTTTTTTTGCTAGTAGTTCCTTTACCACTATTTTTGCCCTTACCTTTATTCGTACTTGTTTCTCCCTTTTGTACATTTTTTCCTGATGTATTTAAATTCTTTGTTTTACCGTCTTTAGATGAATCTTTTTTCTCCTGCTTATTATCTTCTTTTTTATCTTGGTTATTACTTTCCTTTTTATCTTTATTACTGTCTTTAGAAGAGTCCTTTTTTTCATCCTTTTTGTCCTTTGAATCTTTTGTATCCGTTGAGTCTTTTGCTTCTGAATTATCTTTTGAAGTATTTTCTATATTAGTAGCATATTTTCCACCTTTTGCAACATCATCAGGTTTTTCTATCTTACATCCTGTAAATATAACTGAAATCATTAAAAGAATCAGAACTAATGACTTTATTCTTCTTCTCATATTACATACCCCCCTTTTATATATTAGGGATGTTCTCAAAATCTGAAAACATCCCTTTTATCTTTAGATTTATACCTTATACTTTGATCTTCCTTTTAAAAATAACATTATCCCACCACTAAAAATACATAAGATAATTAAAAGGGTAATATTTGAGTTATCCCCTGTTTTAGGAACGCTCTCATCCAAATTATCTATTTCTGTATCTTCTGTTTCCATATCCTCTTTTTCACTATTTGTTGGCTTTTGATTGTTAATTACTTGAAGCTTTGAATTTTCACTAATAAAATAATCAGAGCAATGACTAATTTCAAAAGTTGTTTTACCATCTTGTACAACTATTTCACTAACTAACTCTCCATTGTTTGTTTTCTCATTAAAATAGTATAAATAGTATTTTCCATCCTTTAAGTCCACATCAATAGTAACTTTTGCTTTACCAGGTAGCTTACCTTCATGAGCAAAACTTATAATAGTAGCATCTTTAGAAATTTCTTTAATTTTATCGGCATTTTTAGATGTAAATGAAACTTTTGTATTAAAATCAATTGTTGGATCTATAATTTTAGATCCATGAAAAGTTATTGTGTATTTTTTTCCTTCTACAGTCTTATCCTCAAATACATAAACTTTATCAGAACCCATGATGTTTTTAAATACATCGCTTATTATAACCTTGTTATTTTCAAGTTCCTCAATTACTCTTTTAGCAACTAAGACATCATTATAATTTCCAACATGCTTTCTATCCTTATCGTTAAGCTTTTCATATTTAGCTATTATATCTAAAACAGCACTTTTATCCTTTAAAGTTATGTTCATAGGATCTATATCACCAAAAATTTTATCATCAAGTGATTTTACCTTTGATTCTATTTCTTCTATTTGTTCCATTATGGATACTAATTTTTCACGCATATCCTTCTTCTTTGGAAAATCCGCTAAGGCATTTAAAGAATTTAATAATTCAGACACTTTAGCCTTGTCATCGATAGAAATTGCCTTTGGTAATTTCTCAATTTTATCTAAGATTGCTTTCTGTTTAATAATATTCTCCTTTTCCAGTTCATCCTTAAGCTTCTGAAGTTTTTGCTTCGCACTATTTAACTTTTCAATGTTTGTTACTTTTTCCTTATCACTATCACTTAAATTATTAAATTTCTCACTTATTTCTGTAATCTTTTTCTCATCGGCTAATGTAATTGTTTCTGAAAGATTGTTAATAACATTTATTACATCATTTACTCTTGCCTCATCTGTTACCTTAATATTAACTTCATATTTTTTTGTTTCATTTTTTCTATTCTTTATTTCAATTTGTATCTTATTCTTGTCCACAACATTTATTTCAGAATTCAATGATATATTGCTTGTATCATAAGGCCCCATTGGTATATTTACAAAGCTAAAGCTTTTAACATTAGATGGAAGCTCAAGTGAATATACTTGCTTATCTTTATTAACAGCTATATTATAATTATTCCCATTAGCCCTAATAACAAATTCCCCTTGATTTGTTTCAGGTCGAAAATCATACACATTTCTCATATTGTTTCTTAAACGCCAATAGGATATCAATCCATACAGTGTTTGTTCACTTGCCATATTGTTTGATGCATCAGGTTTAGAAGACGGATTTGCAGGGTCATATGTATATGAATGTAAAAACCCTCCATCCCTCTCATTTCTATACTTCATTATTCCATCAATTAAGGTTTTACCATTTTTTATGAATCTAGAATCTTTCTCACAATCAATACCAAGAGAACTTAATGCAGTAAGGATTTGAACTGTACTTTCTACATTTTGAGTTCCCCAACTAAAATAATCTCCATCAGCATGTTGCATTTTCCCCATCAAATCAATACACTGATCTAGAACTTCTTTTATAGTTTTACTACACTCTATATAATTACCTTGTTGATCCTTAAGTTTCTTTGATTTATATTTATACACTTTATCGCTATTATAATAAGGTGCTAAAGCTTGCATAGTCATTCCTGTAATATCTGGATCTGCTGTTTTTCCACCAAGACTAAATCCACCATCTGGTAACTGTTCTTCAAGTATTAATTTAATAATATATTCTCTTGTAAATTTAGCTCCTTCTGGAACCTCATATCTTAAACTATCCATTGAAATAAGTGACCAAATAGCACCATTTATACCTTGTCCTTTAACTCCTCTTCTTCCAACACAATTATAGGTACCATCTTCAATTAAATTAATAGGTTTTCCATTTGGGTCAACCCCAATTTTTGTAGGATCTCCTCCCATAGCAAGAATAGCTAAAGAAGTCCTATGCCATTCTGTGGCTTTAACAGGATGTAACTTACCTGAACTTTTATATCTTTCAGTAATATCTTTTTCTATGGCAGAAAGGTATGCACCATAATCATCCTTATATCCATATCTTCCAATACCTATTGGAAACCAATCCCCAGGTGTGGTTCCCGCCATTTGTAAAAATTCAGGGTTTAGTAGTTTCTCATTACCTTGTTTTGCCCACTTTATTATCCCCTCAATAGTTTCCTCTAATTTTTCATTTGAAATGGAATTAACTTTTGCATCCTTCGCTAAAACACTAGCTGGCATTCCGAATAACATACACATTATGAGTATTATACTCAATAATTTCCTTTTAAACTTCAAAATATACACTTCCCCTCATTTTATTAATATAACAACTTATTACTATAGAAACATAAATTTAGTATTTATAATACTATATATAACATCTTGTGTCGTAAGCTTTACGTATACATATTTCTACTCATTTTAATTAACATCCTAAATTTTTATAACTATTAATCCTTAATTAATTTTCCTTGAACCACAATCCTAGAATTTTCCCTCTCGTATGAACAAGTAGATAAAGTAATTATTGTATCTTTACAATTTAACTCTGTATCTTTAAAATATAATGCTGACTTTTGTATTCTTTTTAAATAGCTATCCATATCTTTACTATTATTAAAGAAAGTCTTTCTATAATCAAAGTCCGCCTCTATAATAAGGACGGAGAATACTTGAAATTTATATTTTTCAGGAAATATAGTTAATTCTATTACATTGTTATTATTAAAAAACTCTCTATCCCGAAAACCTTTTAAATCTGCAAACATACTTCCGTCCTTCATATTGTGACCATATAAAACTATATTTTGTCCTGATAAACTATTACTAGTTAATTTATTTCTATAATCAATAAAAATAGTTCCATACTTACTTTCATTCTTTTTAATATCATTTTTAATATAGAATTCATTATTTTCACATTGAACTACTGGATAATTTATTTTTGTATTCTCAATCTTTATACTTCCTTTTATATCACTATTTATATCAAGTAATTCCTGAATAAGATTTCTATTATCAGTGTTATTTTTATTTAATTGATTTTCAACTATTTGGGAAAGTGTATTAGATAATTCATCGTTTAATTTTTTATTCTTGTGTGATTTATATATCACATTAATTAAACTAATTCCTGAAAAGAGAAAAACAATAAATGAAATTATAAATATTATTTTTCTTATTATCTTAATATCTTTGTTAAATATCATATTTAACCCCTTCCCCAAAAGTGATCCTATATTTTAATGTAACATCTACTTCAAAACTTTATTTAATTTTGCGTAAACCTCATCTATTGATTTTTGTGTAGCATCTAATTGAGATGCTACTTTCATTGCTTCTTCATATGTTGTTTTAACCAAATCTTTTGATAGTATTTCTTCTTTATTCTTATCTGAATTTATAGATGAAAGCAATGATAACAACTGATCTTTATTAGCTACTTTATAAAAGTCTGTGCTTTCACCACCCATAGCATATCCACCACCAATATCTGAACCATATCCAAATAAAGTGAACTGTGCACGCAATACATCACCATCACCTAAATAAGAATCTGAAAACCCTACATTTGGGAATACATTGTTTACAGCGTACATCCATCCTGACATAAAAGTATAATCAAACTCTCCTAAAGATTTAGAATCAGATAGTTCATCTGGTGGCCAGTGTCCTTCTTTCTCCAAAATTTTTTTCAGATTACTTGGAACTTTATTCTCGATATTTATAGGAGCATTCAATTTTTGAGCTTTTTCATTATCCTTGCAGCCTTTCTTAAATACTCCACCATCTCCTATCATTGATAGATAAAAAGAGCTCTCTAATCTCCCAGTATGGTTATAAGAAAAGCCTTTTTCAGTAAGAATACGATCAAGTACCTGCGCAGAATTTTCTCCTTCATAAAGAGGAACCCTTATAGGTTCAACTATAAAGCCTCTACCAATGGTTAATGCTTCTACTGTGCATGTGGCATGACCAATCAATTCACCATCTAAAGCTTTTTTGTATGTAATTGCATAGGTCTTAGTTTCTGTTTTATTGTTAGCAGAAGCCTTTACAACAACAATATTTTTGCCTTCCTGTTTAAATTTAATTGTATAGCTTGTCTTGTTTTGATCATCCCAGTTTGGCTTTACCTCTTCCCCATTGAGAGTAACCTCGCTTGGAATTTTCTTACCATCTAGTCTTGCCATAACGTCAAATGTTTTTTTACTGCCTTTTAGTGTAACACCATCAGTCAGTGTTGTTTCTAAAGAAATTTCTCCAGTTACAGCAGCTGAAACTGATGTAGGAACTGCCATTATCATCATGAACAGCACCAATAACAAACCAAAGATTCTTTTTGCCTTCATACTTTTGGTCTTCATTTTTATTCCCCCTTTATAATTTTTTATTGACTATTATATAGTCTATTAAAATAGCTAGCGTTAAATTTTCACACTAACCAAAAAATAAAAAGAGAACCGAAATTCGGTTCTCTCTTAAAACAGATTATTAAAAACTTAATTATAAATAATAAGTCACAATAAAAATACTTATTACTTCCATTAAAATAATCAAGTCAAGATCCCACCGACATTGCTTGAGTAGCAAAACATAAAGGCAGGTCTCCTGACTCGAAATCATTCTACTTGCTTAAGTCTTCCCAGTATTACCAGTGACTAAAAACATAAAAATATGTTCTTTAATAAGCTTTCGTCCTTCTCACAGTAGCGGGGGCTGTTATGGAATTGCACCATATTCCCTTTTAATGTATTTTTAAATATCAACCTCTTGTCTATAATATTTGGTTTTAACTGAATTATATATCATTTATGGAAATAAGACAATAGACCTTGAAATATTTTTCTTTTATTCCTAGATTACTATTTCCATATCATATGTAACTTCATAACTTAACACTACAACGCTTAATTTATAATTGTTCCATTTAGATAACTAATCTTTGATAATTACTTAATGTAATCTATACAAATACTTTTCATAAAGTATTTGTATAGATTTATTATTTTAAGTTTTCATCTAAGATTTTATTTATACAGATTATAATATCTTCATCTTTAACTAAAGATTTTCTTTCTGAATATAACTTATTCCAAATAAAATATTTTTGATGTAATGTTTTTTCATTAAGTTCAATATTTCTTCTGCCTAATTCCTCTATTAACAACTTTTCTATATAATTAATTTCAGAATTATCTCTTGTGTTTTGTGCATATAAATCTTCTGATAAAGGAAAACTAGCTCTAAACTTATCTACTAGATCATCATGTTTACTAGTAAATAATGTAAGAGAACTATCCCAAGGAACAATTTCAATACTAGCAAGGGGATGCTGAATTCCTACATCATCTATCCAAAATCCCTCATACCCATCTGCAAATGGTAAATCATATTTTAAAACTTCTTCAAGATTATTTTCTTTAGGAAATCCAGAAAAAACTCCCCAAATAAACTGCATATCCTCTTCATTTATAATATCTGTAAGTTCTTCACCTGTAAGCCAAATATATTCCTTAGAAAATAGGTTTTCATATTTTTTATTTATAGGATAGCATTCACAATCTGTAATTAACCAATTGTATCTTAGCTGCTCATTATCTATAGCATTAAAAATTTCACCAAGATAACTATATGTTTCTTGGCCTTTTTCTAATATTGCACTTTTCATTTTCCCACCTCACCCCCTATATACTAACGTAACCTTCTTTATATTTATATATTATAATAAATGTAATTCTTCAAAATTTATATACTATATATTTAAAACTAATTATATTACTCTATTTTATCTCCTTATTAACGTACTTCTTAAGTAATGCACTTGAGCTCTCTCCATTTTCATCTAAGCACTTTCTAGATCCAAATATCCAAAAAGCATCTTTAGCCCTAGATACGGCAACATTCATTAAGCTCTCATTTTCATTTATAAAAAAACATCCATCATTTGCACCATAAACTGTTGATAAAATTATAACCTTTCTTTCACCACCTTGGAACGTATGAACTGTTCCTACATCAATATTCCTTGCATACTTAGGTAAATGCATCTTTAATTTTTCTTTTAATATACCAACTTGTGCCTTAAAAGGTGTTATAATTGCTATTATTTCATTTTCTTTTAAATTATAATTTTTCTCTATATATGAATTCACTATTTCCTGATAATTACTTGATAACCATTTTGTAATTTCCTCTGCTTCTTTTACATTGACTCTACTACATCCCTTTTTCTCTGAATTACTAACCTCTATATTTTTATATCCCATATGTGGATATTGAGAGATTGGATAATTTTTATCCTTTTCTCCTAACCCTCTATAAGCTTGAAGTCTTCCTTTATATACTAAAGCATTACAGTACTCTATTATCTCATTATAACATCTTCTATGTTCACTTAAGAAAAGACCTTTCTCATATTTATCATAGCAACATGAATTAACTGCAATTTTCATAACACTAGATTGTGAGCAGTTTTGACCATATTCCATTAAATTTTCAAAAGTTATATCCTTATTTACCATATTACTCCTTATAGCTAATGCTTTATCTAACGCATAGTTAATTCCCCAAACAGGAGGTATTTGCTTTTCATCTCCAACTACCATTGCCTTCTTAGCTAGCGCAAAAGATGCTGATGCGATTTCTGGCGATACTTGTCCCGCTTCATCAACAATTAAAAGATCAATAAAATTATATAAATAACTACTTATTTTTTCATTGCTATAATAAACCTTAAATTGCTTAGGCAACATAAAAAATGTCATTACCATACAAGGTGTAATCATAGCTAATCTACTATATAAAGATTTTATTACATTAGCAAAATTTTTCCCTCTTTGTTTATCTGTAATATAATCTTCTTTCAGTAACCATCTACACTCATAATAATGAACGGCTAACCAAAATTCAATATATCTAATTCGTGTATCTATATATTCATTTATCTTTACTAAAGAGCATTCTTCTAAGTCTTTATTAATTCTTCTTTCTAATTTTTCTATGTCTTTAGCACTATTTGAATAGTAAATATCGCAGCTATACCTTTTTAATTCCATAAATTCTTCCTTTATATGACTTCTTAAATTTACTATATATTTTTTCTCATCCTTTTTACTTGCTATAATATTTCTTCCGCATTTTAACTCTTTTTCTATTTCTAAATTTTCATAATTAATCTCTTCTATTCTTTTTGCATATTTAAAAAGAATTTCTTCTAAAGAATTAGCATCTCCTATAATTTCATATTCATATGATTCTTTGTGTATATTTAATCGAATACTTATCTTATCTCTAAATCCCTTAAATCTTTTCAAGATTCTAATATACCATGGAATTTTCATATATATTTTATTCCACTCATCTATTCTTTTCCTGTATTTTGATATATTTTCTTTATTGTTTATATTTAAATTATTTAGTTCTTTTTCCTTATTAAGATAATGCAATATATCTATCTCTAAGTTTTCAATATATTTCTCTAATGTATTTTCTTTTATTATTGTTTTTATTTCATGTAATAATTCTATAATATTATTTTTTCTTTTATCAATATTAACAAGTTCTGAATAAATTATATCTTTACACTCACATACATCTTTAATTTCCTTATTAAAATATTTAGATGCACTCTTAAACATTTTTTCTTTAGATTTTAAAAGGTTATCTTGTGAATCTATATTTAACGCAAATGCATCACCCTTATTACTAGTACAATGATATCCTCGTCTTTCTGCTTCATGTTTTTTGTTACGAGATGGAAAATATAATGCAAAACTATTAACACCTTCAATCCAACGCCCTTCTAAATTTTTAATTCCTATTCCTGCAATACTCCCAAATGAATCTATAATATTAGTAACAGCCTGATTGTTAGTTGATGATGCTACTATAATAGGCGCTTTCTTTTCTTCCAAAGCATTTTTAACATATAAATCTGATACAATAGATTGTAATAATGTTGTTTTTCCTGTTCCAGGTGGTCCACTTACTGCTAGTATTTCACCTTCTTTTAACTCTGAAAAATGATTTACAGCTTCTCTTTGGGATTCTGCTAATGGATATTCTCCCCCCATTTGTCCCTTATGTTCTATCATTTTTAAATGTGAATCATTTGGTATTAAATTTTTAGATTTTTCAATAACTGGTGTAATAAATTTCTCATACAATGGCTTATCTTCATTATTAATTAATATATCACTATATAATTGCTCTACTTGAAATGATGCATTTACCATATCGTCTAAAACGATATATACATTTTCTTCAAATGATATGTTTAAATCATCTCTTTCAATATAATTTTTATCAAACTCAAATTTTGTTACTTCTGCATAAAATTCTTTTATGTAATTTACATAATCATTCCAACTTTCTAGCTTCTCTCTTTTATCTGTAGTATCAGATAAAAATTTATCTACATCATCTACTTTTCCTAAACTTAACTGTAGTTCAATCATTGGTTCTAGAAATTCTCTTGGTATCCATGGCCACTTATCATATTTCTCATTAATCTTTAACTCTCCCTTAGAGTTTATACTTGCTGGTACATATAATATCCCTGTAAGTTCATTAATATTCTCATTCGCTTTCTTGCTGTCATTAAAATTTACTTTCACAGTTTTTGGTATTATTATTACTTCAATGTTATCATTACTATCTTTTTTATCAGGGATTAATTTTTCTAAAATCTCTAAATCAACTATTCCATCATTAAAGTTCTTCATTGCAATAATTCCATATCCATTATCTGAGTTATTAAAATCTATTATTCCTTGATTTTTTGCAATTAAAGCACTCTTAAAATACCTTGTTATATTATTAATCATAGTTTAACTCCATATATACTTTTTTTATTTTTATGTAATATATATTCTTGTATAAATATAAACTATTCTTCATACCGTAAAGGATATATATTCCACTAATACTACTATTTTAACATATAAAAGAAAGCTTTTTATATTTATAATTTTTATAAAGTTATTAAGTCAGGATTATACATAAACAGGTACACATATTCTTTTAAGCTCACCTGTTCTTATGCTATATATTCTCGTATTTGATTTCTTATATCCACCTATTTGCTTTTTTATTCTTACCAGCTGTGTCTACATAATACCCTTGCATCAAAATTGCCTATTTATGTATCTATATTTTAAATTTGCATGCCTATCAAATATCATTAATGAACTCTTTCCTTTTGCACGCATTTGCTTCAATTATTTCTACTCCTTTATGTTCACATAGCTTTCTTAATAATTGTTCTATATTTCCTTTTATCTTCCCATATATTACTTGTCTCCTATACTTAGGTGCGAAAACTATATGATATTTACAATTCCACTTGTTGTGTTATAAACTACTATTATCATATTGGATATACCTCCTTTGTTTAATGATTGTGGTCGGCAAACCTACTTTCATTTTACATTGAAGGTTTTATTTTTTTTACTCATAGCTAAAAGCTTTTTAGAACCACAGATATAACATGTGGTATTCTTTATACAAGAAAAAAACCTTGATTTCTCAAGGTTCTAAATGTATTTCCTTTTTATCTTAACCACGCACTCCACATGTGGTGTATGCGCAAACATATCCATCCCCCTAACTTTCTCCACTACATAGCCTTTGCCTATGAAGTATTTTAGATCTTCAACTAAGCTCTTTGGATTGCATGATACGTAGATTATATTTTTAGGATTAAATTCTGTTACGTATTTTAGTGCTACTGGGTGCACTCCTGGTCTTGGTGGGTCTAGTATTATTGTGTCAGGATTTTCTTTTAGGTTCCCTATTACTTTTGCTACGTCTCCTGCTATGAAGGTACAGTTGTTAAGATTGTTTAATTTAGCATTCTCTTTTGCTGCTTCTACTGCCTCTTCTATTAGTTCTATTCCTATTACTTTTTTAGCTTTTGGAGCTACTATTTGGCCTATGGTTCCTGTGCCACAGTATAAATCGAACACTACTTTGTCCTCTGTGTTTCCCATAAAATCACGGACTATGCTGTATAGTTTTTCTGCTCCTTTTGTGTTTGTTTGGAAGAATGCAAAAGGATTTATTTTAAATCTTAGTCCTAATAATTCATCGTATATGTATTCTCTTCCGTATAATACTTCTATTCTATCTGCTTGAACCACGTCACTTAAGGAATCGTTTATAGTATGTATTATCCCTGTTATATCCCCATTATAATCCTTACCATTTATAAGTTCTACAAGTTCTGTTAGGTCAAGCTCTACTTGTGATGTAGTAACTAAGTTTACTAGTATCTCACCTGTGTTTAGTCCTTTTCTTATAACTAGATTTCTTAGGTATCCTTCCCTTTTCATAACCTTATAATAAGTTAGGTTTTTTCCTCTAAAGTATTCTATAACAGTACTATGTATTTTTCTAAAGTCTTCATCTATTATCTCACAACAGCTCGTATTTACTATAGAAAATCCTCTATTCTTAACGTGCATTCCAAGGGTTAGTTCTCCACCTTTTTCCATGTCACCAAAGGTAAATTCCATTTTATTTCTATATGCAAATATATCTGGACTTCCTTCTACACCTTGAAATTCAAAGTTTTCAATTGAAGCTCCCTTAAATAGATTTAAAAGCTGCTCTTTTTTAAGTTCTAATTGCTTTTCATACGGGATTTGCTGGGCTGTACAGCCTCCACAGAACTCTGTTACAGGACACTTAGGTTCTATTCTATAGTCTACATCCTCTAAAATTTCTACTAATTTTGCTTCTACTCTTTCACTATTTTTCTTTTTAACTGTAGCTATAACTCTTTGCCCAGGAAATGTTCCCTTTACTAAAGCTTTAACTCCATCTACATAGGCTACCCCCATACCTGGGAATTCTGTTCCTTCTATAATAAATTCATAGTTTTTTCCTTTTCTCATGTTATCTCTCCTACTTATGTAATATATCTGTATCTATATTTGAATTTTAAACTTTATGTTAATCCATATTATTTTATCATAAAAGCTTATTTTAAAATAGTAATTGATGTTAATTCTTTATTTCTCACGATTTATGCAATTTATAACTACTTTAATTCCTATAAATATATTTTATTTAGGAAAACTTTCTTTTAACTTTTATCACTTTCTTTGAATTGAAAATTTAGATTTGATAACATAGTTATTATATACTAATTTAATTAAAATATTTTGTAAGGAGGATTATAATGGCTCAAAAAATATTAGGACTTATTATTATTTTACTAGGAATATTTGAAGCATATTTAGGTTTAAGCCTTCCAGAAGAAAGGGAAGTTGATGAAAATGCTATAAAAGAAAATTTTAATGAAATAAATAAAAGCTTTGTAAAATTTCAAAGGGCTTATTTTGTACTTATGGGGCTTTATACTGGCATAATAGGAGTGATTAATTTTATTAAACCTGTAAAATTGTATATAACTCTTATGCTTATAGCTCTTCCTATTATTATAAATAAACTTTTAGGACAACAATGGCTTAAAAAATTTAGAGAATGATATCTAAATTCTTTAATATATCTAAAAACACAGTATATTCTCTTTTTAAAATAGAGTTTTATCCTGTGTTTTTAGTTAGTTTAATATATTACTTATGTTAATTATTTTAAGTAATCTTTCATTTCTTTAAGAGTATTACAGTATTTGTTAAACCCTCTTAATAAATGTAGTTTTATGGAATCTTTTTATGTAATATATGAATTATAGTAACTTAAATGAAACTACACTAAATTCATTTTCTTTATGTATTATTTAAAAAAAGAGATTAAAACTATATTTTAGGAGGAGATTTTTATGAAAAAATTTTTATCTTCAATTTTAATAGGAACTCTTTTATTTTCTACTTTAGGCACTAGTGCCTTAGCAAAGGAAAACATTCAGAAGAATGAAATTAAGAGTAAAGTTTATAAAATAGCAAATGGTTCTAATGAGATTTTTGGTGAAGGTATACTTCTTCACGGTGATGAAGAGGAGAAAAAGAATACTAAAAATCCAAACTCCAATATTTATAGATTCCAAAGTGGTGGTATAGACCATACTCATCAATACTTGGTTGCTCGTGCTTTAGGTATCCTAGAAAATGATATGAGCCCTAAAATTGCAGATAAGCTATATGTTTACGGAGATACTCTATTAGAATTTGCAGATAAACCGGATATTGATGAAAAATCACCTTTTTATGCTCCATATTCTTCACACTTTTACAATCCCCATACAGGTAAAAACTATATAGGACAAAAGCAAAATACAGCCTTAATAAAATTTAAAGAACATGCTATGAATGCTAAGAAATTTTATAATATAAATAAACCATACGCCATAGAAGAACTTGGCAGAGCCTGTCATTATCTTGAGGATTTAAATGTACCTCACCATGCTGCAAATCTGGTTGCAGTGCTTAGTAACCATTCAGATTATGAAAGATTTGTAGATATGTATAGAAAAGATTTTGCTATATCCTCAGCAGAAGATACTTATGATAAATATAATGATATGGATTTTGAAAATTATTGTGAAGCTTTACTTAAAGACTGTGCTTTTAATGCTTATAATTTTAAGGATAAAGCTACCTCTAAAAAAGCTAGCGATTTAAGAGAAGCTAGTGAAAATGTAGTGCCTTACGCTCAAAAACATTTAGCGGCTTTTTTGTATAGATTTTTAGTTGAAGTTAAAGAAATTTAAACTTAAAACTATGGGAAAATAAATCTCTATATAGTATATACTGAAAATCAATCACTCATAATTATTTAAGGCTATTATAATAGTATCCTCATGGATTTCTTTTATAATAGCCTTTATTACTTCTAATTAATATATTTACTTATCTTACTAAAACCTATCATTAAAGTAATCTTATTTTTACATATTATTTAATAACTTATAATTTTTAAAAAGGTCCGTAATTTATACCTGTTGCTACTACTAACAACATAATTGCTATTAAATATAATACTCCGATTAATGGCATTATATACTTAAACCATTTATTAAAAGGTATTTTTGTATACATTAAAAATCCAACTAAAACTCCAACTGTAGGAAAACAAAGATTGCTTATTCCATCCCCTAACTGAAATGCTAAGATAGCTATTTGTCTATTTAATCCTACAATATCAGCTGCCGGTATCATTGATGGTAAAGTAATCATAGCCTGTCCACTTCCTGAAGGAATTAAAAAGTTTATCATTGATTGTACTAAAAACATTATAACTCCAGTTACCATTGGTTTAAATCCAGCTATAGAAGATGATATTGCCCTAATAATTGTATCTGATATATTTCCGCTATTCATAATTATTTGTATTGATTTTGCAATTCCAATGGCCATTGCCCCTGTAAATATTGTTTTACCACCTTCTAGTATTTCATTTACTATTTTCTCACCATCATATCCCGCTGCTATTCCAGCTACTATAGCTCCTATTATGTAAACTGCAGACATTTCTATTACTGTCCATTTTAAATTTAAAGTTCCATACACTATAACAGCTATGGTAATTACAAATATTAATAGTACAAGTTTATTTCTAAAATCAAACTTAGTTTCTGTACCATTGTCAATGTTAAGATGACTAAAATCTATATCATAAACCATACTTTTTGTAGGATCTAATTTTACTTTCTTCGCATATCTCAATACATAAATTGCAGAGACTATCATAAAAATAGCAAATATTATTAAACGATATACTATACCTGAGAACATAGGAAGTTCTGCAATACTTTGCCCTACACCTACATTCCAAGGGTTAGATGGCCCTGCTGTAAATCCTAAAACTATCCCTATTAAAGGTAAAGACATACCTACTATTACATCATATCCCAATGCCAAACTAATTCCAATTGTAATTGGTGCAAAAGGTATTGCAGCCTCTAGCATACCTGGAAAGGCTCCAAGACATCCAAAAAATAATAATATTCCAACTAATACAAAATGACTTTTTTCCTTTCCTATTAACTTATTTAAATGTAAAATTGCTGATTTTATAGCTCCCGTACCATTAATTAAATTAATAGCTCCTCCAATAGTAAGTATCATTATTATAAGTGGAGATGTTTCTTGAATACCTTTTGGTATACATTTAAACATCTCAAATATTCCAACTGGGGTTCTTGGTATATACTTAAAACTATTTACATCAACTACAGTCTTACCATCAACAACTTTTCTACTAAACTGTCCAGCTGGTATTAAATATGTTAATGCTGTCATAGCTACTATAATTATAAATAAAATTATAAAAGAGTGTGGAAATTTAAATTTCTTTTTATTCTCCGATTTTTTACAAGTTAAATTATTCATATGTTTACTCTCCTATTTATTTAATTCAATATACCCTACAGATGAATTGAAATAATTTTTTCCTATTTGTATATCAAGCTTATTATTTATAGAATTCATTTTTTCTACTATTTTTTCTTTTTTCTTATCTAATTCCATAGGATTTATGGTATGTATAAGTCCATCATAAATTGAATCAAACATATTGAATGGCATTCCTATTCCCATTTCAGAATCATCCCACTGACAAGAAAATCTAGTATTCGAACACAACATAGATAGGTTCATATCATTATTTTCATAAGGTCTAGCAGTTAACTCTGAGCATACCCCTTGATTTCCACATAATTTAATATTGTTAGCCATTCCATTGTGATATGTATAAGATTGTACTATTCTCATAGCTTGATAATTATTTGATATTATAATAAATACATCTGGACATATATCGAATTTCTCCAATGGCATCATTAAAACGCCATAAATCTTATGTTCTATATAAGTAATTTCCCTTTGAACAGCTTTAGCTCTAGAAATACTATCATAGGTTTTATAAGAAAAATATTGTTGTCCTGAAGTTACTCTTTCACTAGTGCTTCTTATGCCCAATGCCATTGCTGATGAATTACATTTAAAGTTCTTATTGCAAGCTTTAAAACTATTATTCTCTGAAGCCAACTTAACCATATAACAATAAGAAGCCATTATATCTAATTCCTTTGTAGGAATATTATTATATTCTTCTTCTGAATGAATAAATTTAACTCCTATTATTTTTCTTTTTAAATCTAAGTACTTATAAAAATCTTCAATTTTATCTTTTGATAACATCAAATTATCCCCCTAATGTATTACTTATTTTTCTTTTACAGATATACCCCGTTGTAATTTTTCTTAATATTGTGACTCCTAATCGTGCAATTATATATCTGAACTAATCAGAACTCTTAAACTATAATATCAATTCTCACCTCCTATTAATTTTAAAAATATAATTTTACATCTTTCATCATAAATTGATCGTTTTTTATTATTTAGTCTATAATTATATTATAAAACTAAAAAATCGCCATTTTACTCAATTATAGATTTTACTACTATGCAATATAAATTTATATATTTATAGGTTATTTATATAATTACTCTTTATACTATATGTTTTTTCTATAGTGTATTTTGTAATTACATTAAGAGAAGTTTAGATTATAAGTTATTAATACCTAATAATTAAAAAAGTTATGTTAGAATAATAACTTCCAACATAACTTTTTATATCTAAATTATATTTCCTTCTTTTAATATCTTTAAATACACATTTTCATCTATACTTAATATTTGTTCTTCTAAATTAGTTTCCTTTACGTTTAACTTACCTATCTCTGTATCAATAGTATACATTATATAAGATCCCATAAACATTCTAGATAAAACTTTGCCTTTAATTCCTTTACTATCTTTTAAAATTATAATATGTTCTGGTCTTATAAATTGTATTTTTCCTTCATTATTACTTATAACATTAGAATTACCTATAAAGTCTAATACAAATAAATTCTTAGGATTATTATATATCTCCTGTGGTGTTCCCATCTGTTCCAATTTCCCTTTATTCATAATAGCTATTTTATCCCCAATACTTAAAGCCTCTTCTTGGTCGTGAGTTACAAATATCATAGTTATATTAAATTTTCTTTGAATTTCTTTTATCTCTTCTCTCATTTTAACTCTTAACTTAGCATCTAAATTACTTAAAGGTTCGTCTAGAAGAAGTACTTTAGGCTTTATAATAATTGCCCTTATTAGTGCAACTCTTTGCTGTTGTCCTCCACTTAATTCATATATCTTTTTATTTTTATAAGGTAATAATCCTACTATTTCTAGATACTGTTCCCCATGTTTTATAGCATCTTTTTTATTATATCCTTTAAACTTTAAACCATAAATGACATTTTCAATTACTGTCATATGAGGAAAAAGTGCATAAGACTGAAATACTGTAGATACCGGTCTTTTTTCCGGTGGAAGACTTAAAATATCTTCTCCATCAATCTTTACATTACCATAATCCTCTTTTAAAAATCCCCCTATAAGTTTTAATGCGGTAGTTTTACCACAACCTGAGGGTCCTAAAAGACATAGAATTTCCCCCTTTTCTATATTTAAAGTTAAATTATCCAGCACCCTTTTATTTTCAAAAGTTTTACTTAATTTATCTATTTGAAGATACATCTGATTTACCTCTTTTCTCTCAAAATAAACTTAGAAAAAACTAAATTAACTATTAAGGTAATTAATATAATTATAGTTGCTATAGCTGCTCCAACTCCATAATTGCCAGTTTGTATGGCATCGAACATTTCTAAAGTGGCAACCTTTTGTCCCGGATAAACCAAAAATATTATAGAACCTACCGTAGTCATTGTAGATGTGAAATTATTTATAAAACCTAAGGCAAAAGCTCTTTTTAGGTTAGGAAATATAATATCACGTACTACATAAATACTTTTAGCCCCAAGGTCTCTTGCTGCATATTCAATATCTCCATTTATCTGAGAAATCACTGCACTACTAACTTTGGTGGTCATAGGCATCTGCTTAAAAATACAATTTAAAATTACTATAGAAACCGTTCCTGTAAGTTCTAAAGGTGGATTATTAAAAGCTAGAATATATCCTATTCCAAAAAAAGTACCTGGTATTATATAAGGAAGAGTTGAAACAAAATCTACAAATTTCATACATCTTATATTTTTTCTCTCTGTAAAATAAGCTATTAACATTCCTAGTATGCTTCCTAATACCCCTGCAATAAATGCATATACAATACTTCGAATAAAACAATTAAGATTAAAATTTTCAAGTTTTATATAGTGTTCAAAAGTAAACATAAATTTGTTATGTTTATATTTAGAAATGGATGATATAAAAATAGTTAGGTATTGAAGAAGCATTACAACTATATAACTTAAAGTTACTATACTTAAAATAATATTTAAAAGTCCTTTTATTTTAAAAACTGTATCCGTAGAAATTATTTTATTATTCCCTGATAAATTTAATGAAAACTTCTTCATATAAATTCTGTAAACAAAAAACGCTGTTAAAGCAGGAATTAAAATCAAAACGCTCATAGCAGAAGCCATGGAAATATTGCCACCAGCAATAATTTTCATATATACCTCTGTAGCTAATACATTAAAAGGTCCTCCTATTATCATTGGAGTTCCAAAATCAGCTAAAGATCTAATAAAGGTTAAAAGAGCGCATACTATTATTCCTGGTTTAATAATGGGAATTAATACTTTTTTTATTGCATAGGAGGATGAAGATCCTAAATCTTGTGAAGCCATTAAAAGATTTTTATCTATCCCCTTTATAATTCCTATAAGTAGTAAACTATTTAGGGATATATTAGATATAGTTTCCATTATAACTATACCACCCCATCCATAAGGGTTAATTGTTAATTTTAATAGATGATGGGTTATAAATCCACGTCTACCAAATAAATTTATATAAGCAAGGGAAGATACAAAAGGTGGTGATATCATAGTTATCATTAAAATAATCATTAATATCTTTTGCATTCTTCTACTGCTAAAACTTATGTAAATTGAAATACTTAAAGATATTACAGTGGCAAATATTGTAGTTAATATTCCAACAAAAATACTATTATATATAAGTTGTTTATTGTTATGTATTAAATTTTTATATAGTTCTAAACTAAATTTCCCTTCTATTAAGAAGCTTTCTTTTATTACACATATAATGGGCCAAAGTATAAATATAAAAGTTAATGAAATTATAGCTAGAAATAATAAAATCTCAAAAAAGTTATCAAAAAAGGTATCTATTTTAGATACCTTTTTATTTAAATTATTTACTTGCACCTTTATCTCCAACTAGTTTAGCCCATTTTTCTAAAACAACTTTTCTATTTTTACCAAATAAAGATAAGTCTTGCTTTAAAAGTTTATCCTTAGTAATTGAAAGTTCTACTCCCTCAAGGCTTGGTTTTATTAACTTAATAGTATCTTTTCCATCTAACTTAGCAAGCTCTCTTAAGTTTTCATCTTTATATACCCAAGATACAAATTTTTTAGCTGCCGTCATATTACTAGCATTTTTAAATACTGCAACACCATCTGGCATCCATGGAATGCCATCTGTTGGATATATTATACTTACATTCTTTTCATTTTTTAATTTTTCTACACTATTATCTATGTAAGTGATTCCTATAGCCATTTCACCTGCTGCTGTTTTTTGATTAGGATCTTTTCCTCTCTTAGAATAGAAAGGAATATTTTTATTTAATGCTTCAAAATACTTCCATCCTTCTTCTTCACCCTTATTTTGAAGTAATGAATTAACAACAGCATAATTTGTTCCTGAAACTGCCGGATTAGACATTAATATTTCACCTTTATATCTAGGATCTTTTAAATCATCCCAAGTTTTTGGT
This sequence comes from Hathewaya histolytica, assembly GCF_901482605.1. Lineage (NCBI taxonomy): Bacteria > Bacillati > Bacillota > Clostridia > Eubacteriales > Clostridiaceae > Hathewaya > Hathewaya histolytica. Next base: position 1,859,038 of record NZ_LR590481.1, read on the forward strand.
GCTTCTAATTTTTTCTCTTTTAAAACATCATTATTACTAATAAATCCGACTATGGTTAATCCCTTGCTAAACCAATAATTTTCTTTATCTTTAAAAGGTTCTACAATCTTTTCTGATTCTTCAAAATCACATTTTTCTAATAGCCCCTCTTCTTTTGCTTGCATAAAGGCATCAATACCGCCTCCAAACCAAACATCTCCCATTGGTTTTCCACCTTCTGCTTTAGTTCTTGAAAGAACCTCACCAGAAGACATGGATAAAAATTCAACTTTTACTCCTGTTTCTTTAGTAAACTTATCAAATAATGGTTTATAAACTTCAGAAGTAGTTACTACTTTTAGAGTCCCCCCCAACTTTTCTTCTGTTTTTGCATTTGTATCTTTCGAAGTTTCTTCCTTTTCTTTAGTAGCTTTTGATGAATTACAAGCTGTTAGAGAAAGGACCATTACTACTGAAATAAGCATACATAAAAACCTATTTTTTTTCTTCATTATATATGTCCCCCCATATTTTTATTAAATATTACAAAAGCAATTATATCACATATTTCAAAACATTCTTATATTGTTTTATTTTATAGATGTTTAAGTATCTATTGATAAAAACTATAGTTGATTATATATATTTTTTTTATGATAAAATATTTTTAGAAAATAGTATGTGCTAACTAGAAAGGATGTTAATTATGATTATAGATACTCACTTACATGAAAATAAATATTCTGAAGATAGCTTTCTTTCACTAGATGAAGCTATTTCTACAGCAAAACAAATTGGTCTAGATGGAATTTGTGTAACTGACCATGAAAGTAATGGTTTAAGAAAAGATATCGGACCTTTCTTTGAAAGAGATGGAATTTTAGTTATCGTTGGTGCTGAGATATTAACTTATGAAGGGGATATTTTAGTATTCGGAGTTGAAAATTTGCCAGAAGAAAAACTACATGCGAAAGAACTTCTACAAATAGTAAAAAATGTAGGTGGTGTAGCTATTTGCGCTCATCCTTATAGAAATAACAATAGAGGATTAGGTGATAACATAAGAGATCTACATACTCTTTTAGATGGAGTTGAAACCTTTAACGGAAGCACTTCTCCTCATGCCAATCTTTCTGCCTATTCTATAGCTATGGAATTTAAACTAGGCTGTTTTGGTGCCGGTGATTCTCATATTGCTGAAAAAGTTGGTACATATGCTACAGAATTTAAAAATCCTATAAAAAATGAAGAGGATTTTATTAACGCTGTTAAATCTAAAAATTATTGTCCCGTTATAAGAAAAAACAACTCCTTTGAGAGAATAAACATATATAATACTCTAAAATAAGTATTCTAAAATTAAATAAATTATAAAAAAGACTATTTTAAAGTTTCTTTACTATATTACTTTAAAAATAGTCTTTTTTTATTGTCTTTTAGAATATGTTTTAGAATAGTGCTAATAATATATAAATTTTTAAGGGAAATCAAAAATCCCTTCCTCTAATTTGTGTTTTAAAAATTATTAGTAAATTTGAATTTTCTATTTGCTTAAAGAGTCAATATATTCCTTGGCTTCTTTCAATCCAAGTCCAGTAGCAATTCTGTATTTTTTTACTGCTTCAACTTTTTTCCCTTCTAAAATAAGGCTTTTTAATTCATCTGTTATTGTATCAGGTACTCCAACTTGTTCAGAAATCTTATTTAAATTTATATTTATTCTTTGTATATCACCTCGTATCTGACTAATGCTACTTATTATCCATAATAATAGCCCTGCTAATGCAATTACACCAATAGTTATGTAATTCATACTTACACTCCTTTCAAGTTCATATAATTCTACAAATGAGTATTATATTATAGTTTGCCATGTCTAATTATAACATTAATTAGATTTCTCTGATTATCAATAGCAGTATCAATAAAACTTACTTATCTTTTTATATGATTCTAATTAAAACCTATTTCGTTTAAAAATTTTTCTGCTTCACTTCTCTTTTTAAAAATTATAATCTGCTTATTCCTATACTTAGTCACCTTTTCAATCTTTTTCATTTCTGATTCTATATTAAAATTCCATATATATTTTATAAATTCAAAGTCAAGTTTTTCTTGACACCCTTCTCCCATATCTGATCTTACTTTGTTTATATTAGTTATAACCCTTTTAAGATAGCTTAAAACACATACAGTTCTATTTAATTGGAAGCAAATAACTGTATCTGCCTTTTCAAGACGAATATCTAAAGTTCCACCATAATTACCATCAATTATCCATGTATCTCCTTGAACTAATTTTTCTTGTTTTTTTATCCATTTTTCTCTAGGTGTCTCTACCCATCCATAATTCCAAAACTCTTTGTCAAGGTGAATAAGTGGTATTCCTATTAATTTAGCAAGTTTTTTTGAGAATGTACTTTTGCCACTACCTGGAGAACCTATAATCATTATTCTTTTTCCTATCTTGTCCATACTTACTTTTCTCCTATACATCTTAAAGTAATAATTCTTTATACAAATTATAAATCTCTAACTTTAACCTACTATCTTTCTATTAAGGGACAATATATTAACTTCATTCAATATATCGTTCTGATTTTACCTTATTCTTTAAATAATTATATTAGTAGTTTTTAATTGAATTATACCTAAAATTTACTTAATTTATAATATAAACATTAGAAATATCAATGGATATGCATAACGAATATTTTTATTAAGCAAAATATATTCAATGCCATATAGAATTGAAACTATAACTGCAAATATACCTGTAGTAAGGTCTTGCATCAATATATGCATTAATCCCCAAGTAATACTAAGAAAAAATCCCCCCCAAGGAATCATCTTATTCTTAAAAAGCATTTCTCCTGCTCTTTGACCAAAGGTAATTGTTAGTACAATCAATAAAGCTTCAAAAATATAATAAATATATTGAAAGATAAATTTAATAGTACCATTCCTATTAAATTCAATAAATGGTTTAAATCCTTTCCATGCTACAAAACTAATTAGAGTTGTTATCATTAATAAAATTAAAGAAAAATTTAATTGTTTTTCACTTGGTTTATCCTTATATATAAACACATCAAAAGAATTATTCTTTTTTGAAAGTTTAATTAATAAAAACGCCACTGTTCCCCACATACTACACGTTAACAACCAATGTACAATATTCCCTAGTACCCCAAATTCACTAACTGACTTTCCAACTAGTATACTTTCCAAAAAAATAAGGAAAATTTCCATGCCAAATCCTGCAAAAGCATATAATCCTAAGGCAATATGATCATTCCATTTTATAGTCTTGTATTTAACCATTCTCCATCCCCCAAAAATATAAATAATATTCTATAATATATTACAAATAAAATTCTAACATACTAGTAAATTTCTTCAGAAAAAACTTTATGATTTTAAACTTAATATTAAAAAACATTTATTTAATGAAGATTTTATTTTTCTATGTATTTAATATTTTTTTAACTTAAATCCTAATATTTCTACGTCTTCATTTTTGTCTAAATTTTTATCATAATTTTTTCTTAGCTGTATTAAGTTTAAATGGTCAAATCCACACTCTCTATATAATTTTATGGCACTTGTATTTCTTGGTATAACATCAACAAACATTGAAACTACTTTCTTTTCAACCATTAGCTCGTCTAGCTTTCTCATAGCACCTTTTCCTATTCCCTTACCTCTATAATCCTCTAATATAAATAAGTCTTCTAACCAAGCTACATCTTGTCCTCCAAATTTCACAAAGAAAAATCCAACTGCCTTATGTTCTAAAAATACATTGTATACCGTTCCATCTTTAATCCATTGTTCTAATGTTTCTTCAGATTCCTCATCAGTTGACCAATACTTTTTAGGAGAATTGTTTAATTTTCTATGATAGTTCATTAATTCTGTAATCATTTTTACAGTGGTTAAAAATAATTCTTCTGATAATTCCTTAATAATAATATTCATCTTTTGTATCTCCTCTCAATTTAAGTTAGTATAAAGTTATTTACACTGATTTTCAATTTTTTTCAAGCTTCCACTAAGGTTTAATCATCTTTACAGCTTAAATGTCTATCATTAGTATCAATTTCAAGTGCATTAATGTCTTCAATCCATAGTTTTAACTGCTTAGGAGTTAACGGAATAAGCTCCATTCACTCAGTTTGTATTATCATTTTGTTACCTCCATTAAATAAAATCTTCCTGTAAACAACTCTCCAAATTCTAATTTAGCTATTTAACTAAAGTTTATTCACCAGTTTGTTTATCATAATTTCTAACTATCATTGCATTAGTTTTAAACATGTTGAATTTGTCATAAAAACTTGTTAAATTGTCGTCACAACTAAGGTCAATCATATAAAAATCACTTGTTTCCTCAATTGCTTTTTTTACTAATGTTTTTCCTATACCTCGATTTTTATACTCAGTTATTACCTCCATAAATCACCATTTATATTACTCAATATTAAATTAGAATTTACAAATTTAATTCACTTCTCAATCTTACACCCTCTTGGTCCCAAATATCGTATAGAAACAAGAAGTATGATAAGAATTAAAGCAAATGTAACTATAGAAATTGATGAAATATAGAATGATATCAAGAATCCAGAAATTCCAACCAATACTATTAAAAAAAGTACTCTCTTCAGTTTATGGACAGCAATTATAGGATTATATTTTTTCTGTTCTTCACTATCCATTTGATTGTACCACTTAAACCACTTAGATGACTTATTTTCATTTACTAGTGTATAAATAATAAAAATTAATAAGTTCACTGAACTAATTGTTAGAAGTCCACTTTGAAATTTGTCCATATCAATTCCTCCCTCCTTTACTATTTATCAAACTCGGGTTACATGTCCACGATCTATGAGGAATACATCGCCTATATATGAAGTGCTATCATTCGTACATATGATAGCACCGTCATCACATATCCCATGCAATGGATATTTTCGGGAAATCATAAGTAACTCCTTGGTTATATTATATTTATCAAAATGGGGTTCAACTGAAAATTCAACTAATCCCAGTGCTTCATATATTTTTAGTTCATCGTGTTCGCAGGTTAATGTACACACAGCAGTTTTTGTCATATTTATGGAACCTGCACTCATTCCGATAATCACACCTTTTTGTTCTCTGATACATGGTATGAGGCCGTAAGATTCCAAATAAGCGAACTGTGTAGGTGTATCGCCGCCTGCCAGCCATAAAACATCTGCATTTCTAACCATATCTTGCGGAGTTTATTTTGACATTCTTCCATCTATAACATTTACACTATTAAAAGTTATTTCACCATGTATCTTCATTATCTTTTATAAGCTACTTTTCACAAATCAAGCAATTATCAACCCTTGTTTAAAACATACTCTTATTTAAAAATATTTTTTTCAAAATCACCTTTCAATAAATCCATATATATAATATCTACAAATTCTCCAACTCTACCATCAAAATACCCATCTCTAATTACCCCTATTTCTTTAAACCCTAGTTTTTTGTAAAAACTCTGAGCTCTTTTATTATCATTCATAGTTGTCAACTCTATTTATTTCTTATAATACTCATCTCTCAAAAGTCCCATAATTATATCATCATAGTACTTCCCGTCTCTAAATATCTCCTTTCTTAATATGCCTTCTGTCTTAAAACCACATTTCTCATAACATTTTATTGCTCGTTTATTATACTCAAAAACATTTAATTTAATTTTGTGTATATTCATCTGTTCAAAAATAAATTTAATTAAAATGTTTAAAGTATCTGTTCCATATCCTTTATTCCAGTATTCCTTATCACCTATAAATATTCCAATAGTTACTATACTGTTTTTCCAATCAAGCTCATTTATACCACATCCACCTATATACTTATTTTCCTCCAATGTTTCAACAGCAAAAACATAAGTCTGATTCAATGCAGATACTTTTTCAAACCATTTTTCTTCATCTTCATAAGTATATAAATAAGGAATGCCTGGATTTATCATTTTCTTCACTTCCGCATCATTTACAAACCCTTGAGCTAATTTAATATCTTCTTTTTTATATTCACGTAATCTAACCTTTTCACCTTTGTACATAAAATCTCCCTCCCTAAAATACAATTGATACGTAATATAAGAATATTACATATTAAGAAAACGTAATGATTCTTCCGAAATTATTAACCCAGTTTCTTCCCTTACCTCTCTTATTATATATTGTTCAAGGCTTTCATTTATTTTAAGTCCACCACCTATTAAAGCCCAACGATCACTGTCTGTTCTTTTTTCAAATAACACCTTTCCATTATATCTAATAATTGAACAAGTCCCTATGTGAATGGACTTATTGGGTTTTGGTGCATTATTATCTTTATAATAAAACTTTGCTTCTCCCAAATTGATTTCCTCCTCACATTTGAAAAATAATTATATGACCATATTTAACTATCAAATTATGATTTTCATAAGTTTATAATTGAAAAGAGGGATTAAGCTCCCTCTTTTAAGAATTTATATTGTGTCATATATAATTTATAGTAAGTTCCTTTCTTTTTAATTAGCTCTTCGTGAGTTCCACATTCTTTAATTCCTCCATCTTCTATAACCATGATTTTGTCACAATCTCTTATGGTTGATAGTCTGTGAGCTATTACGAAGGATGTCCTTCCTTTTAGAAGTTTCTTAATACCTTCTTGCACAAGCATTTCTGTGTATGTGTCTATATTAGAGGTTGCCTCGTCTAATATTAAAATTCTAGGGTCTGCAAGTAAGGCTCTTGCAAAGGATATAAGTTGTCTCTGTCCTACAGATAGTCTTGAACCTCTCTCTTTTACTTCTGTATCATAGCCTTTCTCCAAGCCTTGTATAAATCCATGAGCATTAACTGCTTTTGCAGCATTCATGATTTCTTCATCTGTAGCATCTAGCTTTCCATACTTAATATTTTCTTTTATAGTGTCTGAAAATAAGAAGGTATCTTGGAGCATAATACCCATTTGACTTCTTAAGGACTCTAAATCTACATCCTTTATATTTATTCCATCTATTAAAACCTCACCTAAATTCACATCATAAAAACGGCTAATTAAATTTATAATAGTAGTTTTTCCTGCTCCTGTGGCACCAACTAAGGCTATACTTTCTCCTTCATTTACTTTAAAGCTTAAATTATCTAATACCTTAGTTTCCTTATCATAAGAAAAGTCTACATTTTTAAATTCTATATTACCCTTAATTTTAGGCATTGATGGTGCTCCATCCTCTGAACTTAAGAGTGGATTTAAATCTAAAATTTCAAATATTCTTTCTCCCGCTGCAAGATTAGTAATTAGTGTATTGTAGAAATCACTAATATTCATTATAGGTCTCCAAAACATAGTTATATAAATTGTAAAGGATATTAAAGTACCAATTGAAATATCTCCACTATTTATTAATCTAATTCCTGCAATATATACAAGTATTGAGCCAGCACCCCAAGAAAGTTCTACCAAGGGCCAAAAAAAATCATTTAATCTTACTGATCTTATAAAGGCTTTCAGCATATCTTCTGTCATTTCTTTAAAAGTATTTGCTCTTTTTTCTTCTGATGCATAGCTTTGAACTAACTTTATTCCTGAAAAATCTTCATGGGTAAAAGCATTTAAGTTGGAACGTTTTTGCCTAAATTTCCCCCAACGTTTTGTAGATATTGCTTCTATAGAAAAAAGTGCTATAAAAAGTATTGGAAGTATAGTAATTGACCAAAGGGCTAACTTATAATTCATCCAAAACATCATTAAAGTTACAGATATAAGACTTAAAAGTTCTGGAACTAGGTTTGTAACACTAGTATTAAATAAATCTTGTAGAGCATTAACATCTCCCATAACACGAGCTAGTATTTTACCAACTGGCCTATTATCGAAAAATGAAAATGAAAGTTTTTGAATATGAGTATATAATTCATGTCTTATATTTATTAAAATCTTATTTGTAATCTTAGCCATATCTTTTATTCTTTTCTTTGAAGCAATCATTGCTAATAAGTTTAATACTGTAAGTATTATCGCTATTATAGCAAGTCCGTTTATATCTTTATTTTTAATATGAGTGTCTATTGCAATTTTTAATAAGTACGGATTTAATAATGAGCAAATCATAACAAACACCATTAATGTAATTACTACTGCAACCTCTTTTTTAAAGGGTTTTAAATATTTTAGTAATCGTTTTATTATATAGGACTTAGAATGATAACTTATTTTCTCGTCCTCTCTTGTTGCATTAATAGCCATTATATCACCTCTTTTTCTTCACTTTCTTTTATAAAGTCTTTAAATTGTTCACTATAGATTTCGTAATATTTACCATTCTTTTCTAACAGCTCTCTATGGGTTCCATATTCTGCAATCTCTCCATTATCCATAAAGATAATTAAATCTGCATTTTTAACCGCTGAAATCCTATGAGCTATTATGAAAGTTGTGCTTTGTTTTTTTCTTTCATTTAAGTTTTTAAGAAGTTTAAATTCTGTCTCCATATCCAAAGCTGAAGTTGAGTCATCTAATATTAATATAGGTGCTTCCTTAATTAGAGCTCTAGCTATAGAAAGTCTTTGTTTTTGTCCTCCAGATAGACCAATACCTCTTTCCCCTATTACGGTGTTATAACCTTCTGGGAGGTTTTCTATAAATTTATCTGCACAAGCTAGGCTACAAGCCTCTTTAATTTCTTCCAATGTTCCTTCACTTTTACCTAATTTTAAATTTTCTTCTACAGTATCAGAAAATAGGAATACCTCTTGAGGGATAACTGCCATGGAGTTTCTTAGAGTATAAAGGTCTAAATCTTTAATATTAGTACCATCTATATAAACCCCACCTTCTGATACATCATAATATCTTCCTATTAAGTTTATTAAGGAACTTTTTCCAGAACCTGTAGTTCCCATAACTGCTACGGTCATGCCTTTTCTTACTTTGAAATTTATATTTTTTAAAACTTCCTCACTATTGTATTTAAAACTTACATTTTTAAATTCTATATCACCCTTTATCATAGATGGTTTTATAGGATTATCTGAATTTTTAATCTCTGGGTCTATATCTAGAATTTTAAATATCTTCTTTGTTGATGCTTTGTTTTGGGCTAACATATTAGTAAGCCAACCTAGCATTCTCATAGGCCAAATTAAATTAAATATATATCCATTAAAAGCAACTAGTGTTCCTATGGACTCACCCTTTATAACTAAATACCCTCCAAAAGTTATCATAATAACTATAGACAAGTTCGTTAAAAACTCCATAAAGGGAAAGTGATCTGAAAGTACTTTAGCTTGTTTCATATTAAGTTTATAATATGCTTTATTCATATTTAAAAATTTTAAAATCTCATGTTTTTCTCTTGCAAAGGCTTTAACTAACCTGACACCTGCTATATTTTCCTGAGCTACTGTGTTCATTTCTGCATTATGATCACTTATATCGTCATAAACTTTAGATTCTTTCTTTTCAAGATTTATAGCTATAAATCCTATAGGTATCATAACTAAAATACAAGCTATGGCAAGTTTATAGTTGAGATAAAGTAATGCAATAGATGCAAATATAACATAGATTATATTTTCTATAAAAAGCCTTAAACCAAAAGATAAGGTTCTCCAAATATTCTCCACATCTTCTCCTATTCTTGACATAAGTTCGCCTGTATTCATATTATCAAAATATTTAAAAGGCAGTTTTTGAATATGCTCAAATAAGTCTACCTTAATATCTCTATGAACATATGTGCCGAAAACATCGAATAGATATTCTTTTATATATCCAATAATTGATCTTAAAATAGTAATTACTAAAATTGCTGAAAGTATTGGCACTATTAAAGTCTTATTTCCTCCAATAATCACCTTATCTATAAGTTCTTTTGAAAGATAAGGTATCATTAAATCTAATATTATGCTAAATATCATGGCTATGGTTGGTACTATTACTAAAACCTTGTACCTACCTATATACTTTAAAATATGTTTCAATATCATCACTCCTTTTTACTGTAAATGGCAAAATTAAAAGGCCATGGAAAACCATGACCTTAAAACGCCTATACGGGCCCATATAATCATAAAAAGGTCATGGATGATACCCCATGACCTTAAAGATGTCCTCTAATAAAATATTAGTAGAACTCTATGTATAAAAGCTTCACTTTTATTTTCTCAAATCCTCATATACAGAGATAGGGTTACCATTTAAATTTATTTTGTTGTAATTTTTTAAAACTCCTGAATTTCCTTTGGAAAACATTAAGTTACACATATTGCCTACCTCCTTTTCTATTATTTAGAATAACAAACAAATTTTATTCTATACTAAATAGTATATTGCATTATATTTATAAAGTCAACACCCTTTTTTAAAATTTTCTGCATATTTATAAATAATTAAAGCACTATAATTTCAAAAAATTATAGTGCTTTATATTATAAAAATAAATTATATTCCTTTGCTTACTTTTAAATAAATATACTTATTTATGGTTTTCTTTAGCTTTTGCCATGAATTCTTCTATTTCATCTACTTCTTTTATTATATCTTTTGATAAGTTAATGCAACCATCTTCAGTTACAAGTAGATCGTCTTCTATTCTAATTCCAATGCTTTCTTCTGCAATATAAAGACCTGGCTCATTAGTTAAAACCATTCCTGGTTTTAGTGGAATATTATAATCTCCAACATCATGAGTATCTAATCCTAAATGATGTCCAAAAGTATGGAAGTAGTAATTGATTAATTCACTTTCTTCTTTAATTAGGCCAAGTTCCATACATCCCTTTGCAAGTTCTTTTTTAGATAGTTCATTAATATCTCTCCATAAAACACCTGGTTTAACAGCAGCTTCTATAGCCTTTTGAGCTCTTAATACTGCATTATATACAGCTTTTTGTCTTTCAGTAAATTTTCCGTTAGCTGGGAATGTACGAGATATATCACCATTATATAATTTATGCTGAGCACCTAAATCTAAAAGTACTAAAGTATTATCTTCTACTTTGCAATTATTATCTTCATAGTGAAGAACTGTTCCATTATGTCCTGAACCTATAATTGTATTAAATGCTGTAAATGTAACACCATTTTTCTTTAAAGAGTAATCAAAATAAGCTTCAAGTTCGTACTCCATCATACCTGGTTTTGCATTAGACCACATATTATAGATACCTTCTTTAGTTATTTCAATTGCCTTTTTAATTAATTCAATTTCTTCTTCTGTCTTTACTAATCTTAAATCTGCTATTTTATTGTATACATTTTTAATGTTGAAATGTGGATATTTTCTGATTATTTCTTCTGAGAATTCTTGAGCTTCTGTTTTTCTTATACCATATTCTTGTCTTTCAAGATCTAAATATATATCTTCAAGACCTAGCCTTACCCCAACACGTCCAAAAGCATCTTGGAATTGATCTAGATATTTAATATTATCTATACCTGTAATTTCTTGAGCTTCTTCTGCAGATATTCTTTCCCCTACCCATCTTGCCATTACAGGGTCTTGTCTTTCAATGTATAGACTTTCAGTAACTTGTCCACCCATTTTAATTAACATGAATATAGCTTTTTCCCTTGGAAAACCTGTAATATAATAGAAGTTTCTATTTTGTACCCATGAGTATTTATAATCTGCTGATTTATAAGGCGCATCTCCTGCAAAAAGTACAACAACAGAGTTATCTTCTAATTGTTCTGATAACCTTTTTCTGTTTTTAATGAAAAATTCTTTATTCATTATTTTCCCCCCATTTTAAAAATTTTACCATTCTCTTACTACTAAACTATCACTTTATATGGTAAATTTCAATACATATATCTAAATTATATAAAATAACTTTTTATTTAATATCTTTTCTATTATAATTAGTATATTAATACCAAAATTATATATGTACTATTTGCTTCATAAGATAATCTAGTAAATTTTTAGGTGGTGCAACTTATGTTTAAATTAATATTTTTATGTGTAGCAGGATTCTTAGCAGCGTTTGTAGATGCCATTGCAGGCGGAGGGGGATTAATTAGTGTTCCAGCCTTTTTAATGGCAGGCATACCTCCTCACTTAACCTTAGGAACTAATAAATTTTGTGCAACTTCAGGCTCTTTAACCAGCTCTATAAAATTCGCAAAAAGTAAAAAGGTAAATTTTAATCTTATAAAATATTTAATTCCTTTCACTTTTTTAGGTTCTGTTCTTGGCGTTGTGGTAGTTGGATTCATACCTTCAGACTTCCTTCAAGGAATTGTATTTATAATGATTCTATTTATAGGAGTGTATACTATATTTTCTAAAACTTTAGGTATGGAAGATAAGGAAATTACCTTAAGTAAAAAACACATCTTATATGGTATTATATTTGCTTTTTCTCTTGGTTTTTATGATGGGTTCTTTGGACCTGGTACAGGCTCTTTTTTAATATTTGGTTTTATAAAAATTTTTGGACATGATTTTACGAAGGCAACTGGAAATGCAAAATTTCTAAACTTTATAAGTAATGTTTCTGCTCTTTTAATGTTTGCTATAAAAGGACAAATCATTTATAGCTATGCCATTCCTATAGCAATATTTATGATATTAGGTGCAAAAATTGGAACTAAACTTGCTATAGATAATGGAGCTAGATTTATAAAACCTATATTTATAGTAATGTCTCTTGCTGTTGGAATTAAAATATTATTTCCTTATATTAATAAACTTTTTTAAAATTAGTCTTTGTAAATATACTAAAAAGCCCACCTTTATTAAAATCTTAAAATAAAGAGGGCTTTTCTAGTAGTATAAGATTATATCACATTAAAATTATATATATTTAATTTCCCTATTCTATAATTTTGTTAGATACTCTAATTCCCTAGGGTAAGGCTGAAAAAAACTTTGTTCTAATAGCTTCTCTTCTTCAAATCTTATAACACTTTTTCTTACTAAATATAAAAGATTACTAAAAGGAACTTTATTATACCTATACTTATCTATAACTTCTAATATAGAGGTATATTCTTCATTCTCCATTCTATCTTTAAAACATTCCATGGCTTTCATTAAAGCATTAATATTAGAAGTATATCTAGGTGCTCTCTGCAGGGCATTACATAATTCTTTTTTGTATAAATTAAAGATTTCCTCTAATTCATATTTTTTTTGATTCTTTAATATTTTCCGTAATGAACCGAATCCCTTTTGACTATAAGCCATAAAAAGTAATTTATTTTTTTCATGAAATTTAAAAAGTTCTTCGATAGAACCTTTAATTTCAACCTCTCTAAAATCTCTCATAAGGAAAACCCTAGTTAAAAAATGTTGTCTTATATTATGGTCTTTTAATCTACCATCATCCTCTATAGGTAGGTGACCTAATTTCTCTGTCACAATTGTCCCGAATACACCTTTTCCTTTTTTTACACATATAGCATTTTCTCTGCCATTATATATTTTAACCTCTTTTATTCCGCAAGAAGGAGATCTTTCTTTTAATATAAATCCATCGACATCCCCTAAGCTTTTTAAAAAGTCCTCTGAAAATTCCACCATAAATTTTGTAAAATTCTCTCCCGTAGATGGTTGGACTAAATTAACAATATTCTTCTCTCTATCCTCAATTAATCTTATAATGTTTCTTGGAGTAGTCATACCTATCCCAACTTCTGGACACACTGTGATAAATTCTACATATTTTTTTAGTTCTTCAATGAATTCTGAGCTATCCATAGTACCGTTATATTTACAAGGGCTAAATCCTAAACATTTACTTGCAACAATTCTTGGTTTATTAAAATTTCTATTCATTATGCCTCTGGAAACTTATAGTCTTTCTTACTACATATCCAGAATCCTCACCTTCCTTTTATTAAAATAATTACCCCACTTAATTTTAATCAACGCTTAATTATATATCAATTACTTTTCCATAAAAAATTCATGTATACTGATGTTATAATAAAAAAAGTATTAACCTGTAACAATACTACAAGTTAACACTCTTCACCTATAAAATATAATTATTAGAAAACCCCATCATTAATATTTTTTTATATTTTTCCTATGTCTTTTCTAAAATAAATTCCATTAAAATTTATTTTACTAATCTCCCTATACGCTTTTTGTGTAGCCTCTTCTAATGTATCTCCAATTTCCACCAAAGCCAAAACTCTTCCCCCATTGGTTAAAATCCCATCTTCTGAACTTTTAACTCCAGCATAAAATATTTTTCCCTGCATATCTTTATCTGTTTCTATTTTAAATCCTTTAGCGTAAGCTTTAGGATATCCTTCTGATGCAGCTATTATGGTACAAGTACTAGCATTTTTCCATAAAATATTTTTATCTTTAAGTTGTTTTTCTAAGGCATATTCAATTAGTTCTAAAAGGTCACTTTCCATAAGAGGAAGAATACATTCAGTTTCTGGATCTCCCATTCTTACATTATATTCTAAAAGATAAGTCCCTTTTTCAGTAATCATTATGCCAAAGAAAATAATACCTATAAAATCTAATCTCTCTTCCTTTATACCTCTTAGAGTAGGTTCCATTATATTTTCTTTAAAATCTTCTAGGACTTCTTTCGTACAATATGGATTGGGTGCTATAACCCCCATTCCTCCAGTATTAGGACCCTCATCTCCATCTAGTAATTGCTTATGATCCTTTGAAGAAATAAATGGAATTATAGTTTCTCCATCTGTTATAGATAGTATAGATGCTTCTATTCCTTCTAAAAATTCTTCTACTACAATTTCATTTCCAGCATCCTTAAATATATCTTTTGTCATAAAATCTTCTAAGGTTTCTATTGCTTCTACTTCACTTCCGCAAATTACAACGCCTTTCCCTGCTGCTAGTCCATCTGCCTTTATAACTAATGGATATGAAGCTTTTTTTATGTATTCTAAAGCTTTATTTTTTTCTTTAAATGTAGCATACTCAGCAGTTTTAATGCCATATTTCTTCATAAAATCTTTTGCATAAACTTTACTGCCTTCTAGCATTGCACCCCTTTTAGATGGACCAAAAATCTTAAGATTATTTTCTTTAAATAAATCTACAATTCCTTCACATAGTGGTTTTTCTGGTCCCACTACTGTAAGATTTATATCTTCCATTTTAGCAAAATTTAATATTTCTTCATTAGTATTTAGGTTTATACACTGACATTTTTCTTCTAAAGCCATACCACTATTGCCTGGACATACAAATATCTTTTCTATCCTGTTATTTTGTGATAATTTCCACAAAATTGCATGTTCTCTTCCACCTGAACCTATAAGCAAAACCTTCATTTAAATTCCCCCAATACTTTAGTATAACTTTTTAGATATTAATGTTTAAAATGTCTTATACCCGTAAATACCATAGCAATTCCATGTTCATCACATGCTTTTATAGATTCCTCATCACCACGGGAACCACCTGGTTGAATTATAGCCTTTATGTTGTATTTATGTGCTTCGTCTACACAATCTCTAAATGGGAAGAAAGCATCTGATGCAAGGACTACTCCATCTTTAGCTCTATCTAGAGCTTCCACTGTAGCCCAAATCCTATTTACTTGACCACCACCAATACCTTTAGCCATTCCATCTTTAACTACAACTATAGCATTAGATTTTACATATTTTACAACCTTCATGCCAAATATTAAATCTTTCATATCTTTTTCTGTAGGTTTTTTTTCTGTAACTACTTTTATTTCATCTATTAATTTATTATCCGTGCTTTGTACTAGTATACCACCATCTACTTTTACTAGTTCTTTTTTATTTTCTCTTTTAAGTTCACATTTAATTACTCTTAGATTTTTCTTAGATCTTAAAACCTCCAAAGCTTCTTCCGTAAAATCTGGAGCTATAACAATTTCTAAAAATATTTTAACCATTTCCTCTGCTGTACTCTTATCTACAGTCCTATTTAAGGCTACTACTCCTCCAAAAATTGATATAGGATCACATTGAAATGCTTTTGAGTACACATCTTTTATACCATCACCATGGCTCTCAACTGCTACTCCACAAGGCGTATTATGTTTTAATGCACAACAGGCAGCCTCTTCAAACTCACATACTACTTTAAATGCTATATCCATATCTTTTATATTGTTATAAGATAGTTCTTTACCATTTAGCTGAGTATAATTATTTATTAATCCTTCTCCGTTAGTATCTTTATAAAGAGCAGCACTTTGATGAGGATTTTCACCATACCTTAAGTCCATAGCTTTTTCATAAGATAAAGATAAGTAGTTTGGATACTCTTCTTCTAAAATAAAATTACTAATAGCAGCATCGTAAGCTGATGTTAGATTAAATACTTTTCCTGCTAAATATCTTCTTGTTTTAAGTGATACATTATTTCCATCAGCTATCTCTTCCATAACTTTTTTATAGTCCTTAGTATCTGAAATTACAACTACATCCTTAAAATTTTTAGCCGCAGATCTTAGCATAGTAGGGCCACCAATATCTATAAACTCTATCTTATCTTCAAAGTTTAAATCTTCTTTTACTTTTTCAAAGAAAGGATAAAGATTTACAACAACCATATCTATTGGTGTTATTTCTTTTTCCTTTAAAACTTTCATATGTTTTTCATTTTCCCTTATGGCTAATATTCCTCCATGAACCTTTGGATGAAGGGTCTTGACACGTCCGTCTAATATTTCATCAAAGCCCGTTACTTCTGAAACATCTATAACGTTTACTCCATTTTCCTTTAAATGTTTATAAGTTCCCCCAGTAGATATAATCTCTACTCCTCTTTCCTCTAAAAACTTTGCAAATTCTAGAATCCCTTCCTTATAAAAAACACTAATTAAAGCTCTCTTCATTTTTTCCACCTTCTCTTTTAAATTAAAATTTAGTTTAAAATAAGTGTTTTATAGTATGTTTACTATCTTATCTGTTATGCTTATTTTATTTTCAATAATATACTTAATTGCTAGAGGAAGTGCTTTATGCTCTTCAACTAATACTCTTTTTTGAAGTTCTTCAGGTGTATCTCCACCATAAATTGGAACTGATTTTTGTATTATTATACTTCCAGTGTCTGTTCCTTTATCAACAAAATGAACTGTACATCCAGATATCTTAACTCCATACTCTAATGCCTTTTTATGAACGTTTATACCATACATCCCATCACCACAAAAACTTGGAATTAAAGATGGATGGATGTTTATTATTTTATTTTCAAAAACTTTAATCAAATCCCCTTTTAGTATAGATAAAAAGCCTGCAAGCACAATTAAATCTACTTTCCCTTTTAATGTGTTCAAAATCTTATCCGATAAGTTTTCTTTAAGTTCTTTTTTGTCTAAAATTAACGTTTTTATATTATATTTTTCAGCTCTTTTAAGCCCGTATGCATTTTCATTATCCGCTATAACATACTCTATGGAACAGTTTAGTTCTCCTTTTTCTATACTATCTATAATAGCTTGAAGGTTACTTCCTCCTCCAGATATTAAAACAGCTATTTTAAACAAACACCTACACCCCCAGTTTTTACATAACCTATTTTATATGCTTTTTCTCCTAGGGAGTTCAGTAATTCTATTATCGCTTCTGCATTCTCTTTTTTTACACATAGTACAAAACCTATGCCCATATTAAAGGTGTTATACATATGATCTTCTTCTACACCCTTATCCATTATTCTCTTAAATATAGGAAGGATAGGGAAACTATTTTTTTCTATAACTGCAGTAAATTTCTCCTTAAACATTCTTGGGATATTTTCATAAAACCCACCACCAGTAATATGAGCCATACCTCTAATCTCATATTCTTTCATAACCTCTAATATAGGTTTTACATAAATCTTAGTTGGTGTTAATAGTGTTTCTCCAATTATCTCCCCATTAAAATCCTCTTCTAAATCTGGAAATACCTTTCTCACTAAAGAATATCCATTACTATGAATCCCTGAAGATGCTATACCAATTAAAACATCTCCATCTTCTATTTTACTTCCATCTATTATGTTTTTCTTATCTACAACTCCAACTGCAAATCCCGCAAGGTCATACTCCCCTTCTCTATAAAACCCAGGCATTTCAGCTGTTTCTCCACCAATTAAGGAACAATTTCCTTGTAAACATCCCTCTGATACTCCTTTAACTATTTCCGCAGCAACTTTTGATTCTAGTTTTCCGCAAGCTAAATAATCAAGAAAAAACAGTGGTTTTGCACCATGACATAAAATATCATTAACACACATGGCTACACAATCAATCCCTATAGTATCATACTTTTTTAATCTAAAAGCTATATCAATTTTTGTTCCTACACCATCTGTGCCTGAAACCAAAATAGGTTCTTCAAAGCCTTTACCAAGTGAAAACATTCCTGCAAAACTTCCAATTCCATTTAAAACTCCATCAGTGTATGTTTTTTCTGTATATTCCTTCATTAACTTTACAGCCTTATATCCTTCTTCTATATTAACCCCTGCTGATTTATAATCCATAATTACCTTCCCCTTTCTATATAACGCTCACAAATTTCATAAAACTTTTTACATATATAATATTATTTGATAGGAGCTGCTATTGGATAAATCCCGTTGAAACAACCTAAGCAGAATCCTGAATTTTCAGCATTACCCAGGCAATGTAATAATCCTTCTATACTTAAATAAGCCAGAGTATCTGCCCCTATTTCCTCTCTAATTGCTTCTAAGTCATTATTAGCACCTATAAGATCCTTTCTGTATGGTGTATCTATTCCAAAATAACAAGAACTATTTACCACTGGCGAAGATACTCTAAAGTGCACTTCTTTCGCCCCTGCATTTCTTATAATTTGGATTAGTATTTTGCTTGTAGTACCTCTAACTATGGAATCATCAATTAAAATAACTCTTTTTCCTTTAACAACTTCTTTTAAAGCATTTAATTTTACAGTAACAGATCTTTCTCTTAATTCTTGAGTTGGCTTTATAAAAGTTCTTCCAACATATCTATTTTTGATAAGGGCCATATCAAAAGGAATACCTGAAGCTCTTGAATATCCTATAGCAGCTGGAACACCTGAATCTGGAACCCCTATTACTACATCTGCCTCTACTGGAGCTTCCTCAAATAACTTCTTTCCTGTCTCTACTCTTGCATGATTTACACTAATTCCATCTATAACACTATCAGGTCTTGCAAAATAAATATATTCGAAAGAACAAGTTGCTCTTTTACTCTTTTCTGCAAAATTAATTGACCTTATACCTTTTTCATTTACAATAACTATTTCTCCTGGTTCTACATCACGTACAAACTCTGCCCCTGTAGTATCTAAGGCACAGCTTTCAGAAGCTATAACATAACTTTCTCCAATTTTCCCTATACAAAGAGGTCTAATACCCTGTGGGTCACGTACACCTATAAGTTCATCTTTAGTTAAAATTACAATACCATAAGAGCCTTTTATAGCTTGTACAGTATCTACAACTGCATTCTCTATGCCATTCTTAGCTCCTCTAGATATTAAATTTAAAATTACTTCTGAATCTATAGATGTTTGAAAAACACATCCACCATCTTCTAGTAATCCTCTTATGACTTCCGCATTTACTAAGTTTCCGTTGTGTGCTATAGCTATATCACCAAGTTTAAAGCTTCCTAAAATTGGTTGGGCATTTTTAATAGAACTTTCTCCTGCTGTAGAATACCTAACATGTCCTATAGCTGAATTTCCAACCATATTATTTAAAATATTTTCATTAAAAACCTCTGAAACAAGTCCCATGCCCTTATGACATTTCATTTCTACTTCTCCATTAGAAGTTACTATTCCAGCACTCTCCTGTCCCCTATGTTGAAGTGCATAAAGCCCGTAATATGTGATTCTCGCTACATCAAGTTTTCCCTCCTTTGAAAATACCCCATAAACACCACATTCATCATGAAATTTATCATCAAATTCGTCTTTGTAAACGCTGCATGAATCTTTAATATCTCTTAACATGAACTTCTCTCCCCCACAAATAAATTTGAAATTCTTTTAAAGAAAGCTATGTAATATCTTCTTAATTCTAATATGTCATAGGAAGAACAATCTCCCTATGACATTTAACTTAATTATTTTTGCATTCTACTTAATAACTCTTTATATCCTTCTACTAAATCCCCAAGTTCCCTTCTAAATCTATCCTTGTCTAATTTAACTCCTGTATTAACATCCCAAAACCTACAAGTATCTGGAGATATTTCATCAGCTAAAAGTATCTCTCCATTAATTTTTCCAAATTCTATTTTGAAATCTACTAATTTTATATCTGCTTTTAAGAAAAACTCTTTTAAAATATCATTAACTTTAGATGCTTGTGAGTATATGTATTGCAGCTCTTCAAAAGTTATAATCCCCATAGCTACAGCATGATAATCATTCATTAAGGGATCCCCTAAATCATCATTTTTATAACTTAACTCTAGCACTGTAGTTTGCAGTTCTGTACCTTCTGCAAGTCCATATCTTTTTGCCATACTTCCTGCTGCTACGTTTCTTACTATAACTTCAAGTGGTATTATATCTACTCTTTTGCAAAGTTGTTCTCTATCACTTAATTTTTTTATGAAATGACTCTTAACACCTTTTTCGTGTAATAGCTCAAATATCATAGATGTAATTGTATTATTTAAAATTCCCTTTTCGTTTATAGTCGCCTTCTTTTCCCCATTAAAAGCAGTTGCATCATCTTTATAATACACTATTACTTCATCATTTTTGTCAGTTTTAAATATTTTTTTAGCTTTTCCCTCATATAATTGTTCTAACTTTTCCATTATAATTCAACCCCTTTTTCACTTTCTTTTATAAAGTTTTCTTTCATTTCTTTTCTGAAATTTAATAGTTTTTCTTTAAGTTCAGGATATTTTATTGAAAGTATTTCTACAACAAGCATTCCGGCATTATAACTGTTATTTATTCCTACTGTGGCTACTGGAATAGATTTTGGCATTTGAACTATTGAAAGCAATGCATCCATTCCTTCTACTGCAGCCTTAATTGGCACTCCTATTACAGGAAGCACAGTTTTAGACGCTATAACCCCTGGTAAATGTGCTGCAAGCCCTGCACCTGCTATTATACATTCAAAACCTTCTCTCTCTAAATTAGCTAAAACTTCTTCAAGTCTTTCTGGAACCCTATGAGCTGAAAGTACAAAAGCTTTATATTCTACGTTGAATTCATTTAATGCTTTTGCAGCATTTTTCATAACCTCTGTATCCGACTTACTTCCAAAAATTATAGCAACCTTCATATTTATTCCTCCCTCATATAAAAAAATCCCCATCATAGGACTTATGATGGGGATTAAAATGCAATCCATCATAATTCCTAATAGTCAAAGATTTACGGTCTTTGGTAGAAACGCCTCACCATATTTTCGGCTTATATTAAGAATTATTTTTATTTTATGACTTAATTTTATCACTAAAAAAAACACTAGTCAATACATTATTGTTAATTTTCTTCATATAATTCGTTATAATGCATATATTAATTAATTTTATAGATTTATAATTCGTGATTATTGTGTTTTATTTAAAATATTCAATTCCTGATTTAAATATTTTTTGATCATACTCCCCAGGTACATTTTTGTATAATTCATTTCCTATTCTCTCTGAGTGACCCATTTTCCCTAAGATTCTTCCATCAGGGCTAGTAATTCCCTCAATAGCCATTAAAGAACCATTAGGATTGTATCTTACATCATAAGTAGGTTTTCCACTTAAATCTACGTATTGAGTTGCCACTTGTCCTTTTGAAAACAATTCCTTCGTCACATCTTCTGTTGCATAAAATCTACCTTCTCCATGTGATACAGGTACATTGTGTATATCTCCTTCATGTACCAAATTAAACCATGGTGACTTTGTAGACACAATCTTTGTATTTGTTATGCAAGATATATGTCTTCCTATAGCATTAAATGTTAAGGTTGGTGAATCCTCCTTAATATCTACAATATCACCATAAGGCAGAAGACCTAGTTTAATTAAAGCCTGGAATCCATTACATATTCCTAATATTAATCCATCCCTTACATTTAAAAGTTCTCTTACGGAATCTTTTATCTTTTCATTTCTAAATACAGCTGATATAAATTTTCCCGAACCATCTGGTTCATCTCCTGCACTAAATCCACCCGGAATCATTATAATCTGGCTTTCTTTTATTCTACTTGCCATTTCATCTATAGACTCTTTTATTTTATAATTATTCATATTATTAAATATAAATATTTCAGCATCACCACCAGCTTTTTCAAAAGCCTTCATACAATCATACTCACAATTTGTACCTGGGAACACTGGAATTAAAACTTTTGGTTTTACATCTTTAATAAGAAGATTACTTTTCTTATTATATGCCTTTCCTATAAATTTAGGCTCTTCTATGCTAAATTTAAAAATTTCACTTTGTTCAGAATGGTATTCAGTTTTAAAAATTCCTTCTAAAGGATTGCTCCACACATCTATGGCCTTATCTATGGATATCTTATTCTCACAATCTAAAACTATTTCTTCTTTTTTCAATGTCTTGCCTATTATTTCATAAGAAATACCTTTATATTTATCTAATATACTTATATCTCCGTTAAATTCAGCTAAAATACTACCATAATCACTGGAGAATATATTCTCTTTATTAAATTCAGTTTTAAATTTAAAACCAATTTTATTTCCAAAAGTCATTTTTGCTATGCTTTCAGCTATTCCACCATACTTAACTGATGATGCAGATATTATTTTTCGTTCACTTATTAATTTGTGTACTACATTAAAATTATTCTTTAAAATATCAAAATGTGTAACTCCATCTGCTCCTCTCACAGCCTTAAATAAAACTACATGATTATTAGCCTTTTTAAACTCTGGAGTAATTAAATTATATGTCTTAGCATGAGTTACTGCAAAAGAAACTAGGGTTGGAGGAACATTTATATCCTTAAAGGTTCCAGACATACTATCCTTACCACCTATAGCTGGTATTCCTAATTTATTTTGAACATGTAATGCACCTAATAAAGCTGTAAATGGTTTACCCCATTTTTCTGGATTATCGTAAAGTTTCTCGAAATATTCTTGAAAAGATAATCTTATCTTACTGTAATCCCCACCAGCTGCTACTATTTTAGTAATAGATTCTACTACAGAATACATTGCCCCATGGAAAGGACTCCATTTCCCTATTTTAGGATTGTATCCATAAGACATTAGAGAAGCTGTATTTGTTTCTCCTTCCAAAACTGGTATTTTACATGCCATAACCTCATTAGGAGTAAGTTGGTACTTACCTCCAAAAGGCATAAATACTGTTCCTGCTCCTACAGTACTATCAAACATTTCAGTTAAACCTTTTTGTGAACATATATTCAGATCTTGAAGATTCTTTAAAAATCTTTCTGCTAAATTTTTATCCTTGTAATTTTCACTTCTTTGTTTAAAGTAATCATCCTCAGATGGAGAGGCAACTTTTATATTGATATACTGTTTTGCCCCATTAGTATCTAAAAAATCTCTATCTAAATTTAATATTATTTTATCTTTCCACTTCATAATTACTTTTTTCTCTTCAGTAACCTCTGCTACTACTGTTGCTTCTAAATTTTCTTTTTCAGCATAATTTATAAATTTGTCTATGTTTTCTTTCTCTATAACTACAGCCATTCGCTCTTGAGATTCAGATATAGCAAGTTCTGTTCCATCTAAGCCTTCATACTTTTTAGGAACCTTATCTAAATCTATAATTAGTCCATCTGCTAGTTCTCCTATAGCAACTGAAACTCCACCTGCTCCAAAGTCATTACATTTTTTAATCATACTTACAACTTTAGGATTTCTAAATAATCTTTGAATTTTTCTTTCTGTAGGTGCATTTCCTTTTTGAACTTCAGCGCCACAATTTAATATAGATTTTTCATCATGTTCTTTAGATGAACCTGATGCTCCACCACATCCATCTCTCCCAGTTCTACCTCCTAACAATATAACTACATCCCCAGGACTTGGATTTTCTCTTCTAACATTCGTATATGGTGCTGCACCTATAACAGCTCCAACCTCCATTCTTTTTGCCATAAAATCCTCATGATATAATTCTGTAACTTGTCCTGTAGCAAGGCCTATTTGATTTCCATAGCTACTGTATCCTCTTGCAGCCTCTTTTGTTATTTTACTTTGAGGAAGTTTTCCTTTTAATGTATCTTCTATAGGCATTCTTGGATCTGCAGATCCTGTTACACGCATAGCTTGATATACATAGCTTCTCCCTGATAAAGGATCACGTATAGCGCCACCAAGACAAGTGGATGCACCTCCAAAAGGTTCTATTTCTGTTGGGTGGTTATGGGTTTCATTCTTAAACATTAAAAGCCATTTTTCTTCATTTCCATTAATATCCACTGGAATAACTATACTGCATGCATTTATCTCATCAGATTCATCTAAATCATCTAGTTTGCCTAACTTTCTGAGGTTTTTCATCCCAATTACAGCCATGTCCATTAAAGATTTCTCTTTATATTTATTTTTATAAACTTGCTTTCTTATCTTTAAATATTCTTCATAAGTTTCTTTTACCGGTTCCGTATACTTTCCACCTTCAAACTCAACATTTTCTATTATAGTATTAAATGTAGTATGCCTACAGTGATCTGACCAATACGTATCTATAACCTTTATTTCCGTTATAGTAGGTATTCTTTTTTCTTTTCTAAAATGATCTTGTACTAATTTTATATCTTCAAAATTCATAGCAAGACTTTGTTTTTCTATAAAATCCCTAAGTCCTTCCTCATTAAGTTCTGTAAATCCTAATAAACTTTGAACTTCATTTTTAATATTTAAATTAACCTTTAAACTTTCAGGTTTTTCTATACTTGCCTCTTTAGAATCAACTTTATTAATATAGTAATTCTTTATTTTTTGAAATTCTTCATCAGAGATGCTTCCGTATAATATTATGACTTTTGCATTCTTAACTATACACTCTTTACCCTCGAGTATAAGTCTAATGCATTGTTCCGCAGCATCTTTTCTTTGGTCATATTGTCCTTCCAAATATTCTACCGCAAACAGTCTATCCCCTTTGTCATTTATATTCTCTTCAAAAACATCATCTACATTAGGCTCACTTAAAATATACTTTATTACCTTCTCAAACTCCTCATTTTCTATTCCAAAAATATCATACCTATTTACTAATCTTAGATTTTCTAAACCTTTTATACAAAGATTTTCTTTTAGATCTTTTAAAAGGTTTTGCGCCTCAACATTAAAATTTAGTTTCTTTTCTACAAAAGCCCTATGAATATTTGGATGCATTTTTATCCCCCTTAACCTTAAGATAATCACGAATATTTTTTTGTATTTTTATTATATTGTTCGATATTTTTATTATATTACATAATTTTATAATTTCAATATATTTTACCGAAAGTTTTTATTTATTTAAAATAAACAATTCTTAGATTCATACTTATTTATTAAAAAATTAAATAAATATTAAATATATGTATTTCAAAAATATACTTAATATTTTCCATATGTGTTATAATAATAATGCTTTGAAAATTCCTAATTTGTAAGGAGGATATTATGATAAAAAAATTCCTAGCACTAACTTTAAGTTTAAGTATAGCTTTTTCCTTAACTGCATGTACTGGAAGCACACCTAAAAAGGAAAGTTCTAAGTCCAATAAAGAACAAACAAAAAAAGAAAATAATTCTTCTAAACCTCAATCACAAACTTCTGAAAGTAAGTCAAAAAATACAAATAACGAAAAGAAAGAAACAAAAATCGAACTAACTCAATATTCAGAAATGAAAGATGGAGAAGAAATTGCTGTACTAGAAACAACCATGGGTACAATAAAGTTTAGACTTTTCCCGAAAGAAGCACCAAAAGCAGTAGAAAACTTTAAAAAACTTATAGAAAAAAACTATTATAACGGCGTTGTCTTTCACAGAGTTATAAATAATTTTATGATTCAAGGAGGAGATCCTAAAGGAACTGGTACTGGTGGTGAAAGTATTTGGGGAAAATACTTTGAGGATGAATTTTCACAAAACCTACATAATTTTAGAGGAGCACTCTCCATGGCAAATGCAGGGCCTAACACCAACGGAAGTCAATTTTTCATAGTACAAAATAACAAGGTACAGCCAAATATAATTGAACAAATGAAACAACTTAATGATTCTAACTTTTCCGAAGGTGTAATTAAAAAATACGAAAAGGTTGGTGGTACTCCTCATTTAGACTTTAGGCATACAGTTTTTGGTCATGTAATCAGTGGAATGGATATAGTTGATAAAATTGCTACTGTAGAAACTGATGATAAAGATAAACCAAAACAAGAAATAAAAATAAATAAAGCATATATAGAAAAATATAAAAAAACAAAGTAAATAATTGATGTAAATTTAAGAACCAATAATTTGATATATTATCATATTTTTGATATACTATAATACGTATTTATATTTATATATAAAATATTAGGAGGTCATGGTATGAAATCATTAAAAGGAACAAAAACTGCTGAAAACTTACTGAAGGCTTTTGCCGGTGAATCCCAAGCTAGAAACAGATACACATATTATGCTTCAATAGCAAAAAAAGAAGGATTTGTACAAATACAAAACATCTTCTTAGAAACAGCAGACAATGAAAAAGAACATGCTAAAAGATTTTTTAAATTCTTAGCTGAAGATTTCAAACATGAAGCCATAGAAATTCAAGCTGCTTATCCTGTTACTCTAGGAGATACTAAAGATAATTTAAAAGCAGCTGCAAATGGAGAAAACGAGGAATGGTCTATACTATATCCTGCTTTTGCAGATGTAGCTGATGAGGAAGGCTTTAAAGAAATAGCTGCTGTATTCAGAAACATAGCATCTGTTGAAAAACATCATGAAGAAAGATATAAAAAATTATTAGAAAATGTTGAGAATAATAAAGTATTCCAAAAAGAGGAGAAAACTATCTGGAAATGCTTAAATTGTGGATACATATTTGAAGGTGAAAAAGCACCAAATATATGTCCTGCTTGTGCCCATCCACAAAGCTACTTTGAATTATCATGTGATAACTATTAAAAAGTGCAGATACATCTGCACTTTTTTTACTTATATCATTGACTTTTTTTATAAATATTACTATGATATTATCAGAGAAATACTTAACATATTAGGGGTGAAAATTTAATATTTAGGAGGATAATATATGATTAACAAGAAAAACATCAGACTTCTTGCAGCACTATCTTCTACTGTATTCTTAACATTAAATTCTTCAATAAGTGTACAAGCTTATAATTCAAATTTTCAAAATAGTCAGTCACTTATTCAAAGTTTAGGCAAAGAATCTGTAGAAAACCCTTCTTTAAAGAATTCTGAAAACCAAGGTAAAGACGGGTTTATTTTATTAAAATCTATAAACAATAATAAAGTCAACCTTAACATTTCACAAAACAACGAGACCTTAAAAATTACTGGTTCTCTTAATTCTAAGACAAATGAAAATATCTCCATAGCTATTGAAGACAAAGATAAAAACATTGTGCATATTGATGAAATAGAAAGTGATAGTAATGGAAATATAGATACTGTATTTGATTTTAGTGATAATTTAGCTGGAGAATACACACTATCAATGAATTCCGAGTCTATAGAAGAATTAATGGTTGAAAAGTTTAATGTTAACTCTACTTCCCCACATGAAATTGCCCTTGAGGAATTAGAAAATGCCATGAATAAGGATGTAGATTTCACTCAAAAAGTAAATACAGATAATCTATCTAATAAAATTAAAAACTTATCAAATTTAGGCCAATCTCAAAATGATCCTTTAAATACTAAAGTAAAAACCAATTTAGATCTAGCAAATAATATATTAAAAAATTCACTTAAAGCGCAAGAAAACTTAGATAATTTAGCTAAGATAGGAAATAACCTAAATGAAAATGATTTTAATAGCATAAAAGCATATGAAAATTTATATACATCTTTAGGTAAACTAAATATAAATGATATTACTAATAATTCTTTTGAAAATAAAAAGCTTAATAATAAACAATTAAATTCTAAAAAGGTAAATACAGAAAAAGTATTTTTATTATCTCCTGGAAAAGATAAAAACCATATAAAAATTACATATTTAGGTGAAGACATAACTAATCTAAATACTAAATTTAAGTCTTCCATAAAAGATGTAAATAGTTATGGTAAAGATATAAAGTTAGATCCTAATACTCTAGAAGTATCAATTGATAACGATAAACCAGAAAATGATAACAAAGAATATAACTTTACATTAAATATATCTGAAAACTTCTGGGGATTTGATCGTAATATAACTGTAAAAGTTACAGATGTTAAAGATGGCGATATATTAGAAGTTACTAATATTAAGACCCCATTTGTAAAATCAATAACTCCATTAGAGCCTATATTCATAAAAAAAGGTACTAAACCTGAACTTCCAAAGAAAGTAACAGTATTATTAAGCAATGGAACTCAAAAAGAACTACCAGTAACTTGGACAAATTTTGATCATAATAAGGTAGATTCTCATAATTTAATTGGAACAGTAGATGGAACATCACTAAAAACTAGCTTAATAATAAACGTATATGAAAATTCTCAAGACATAAAAATACTCCCATTAGAACCTATAAAGATTTTTGTAGGAGACAATCTAGTTTTACCTAAAAAAGTAAAGGTTAAATTACCTAATAATAGCCTCGAAGACAAAAATGTAACTTGGAATAATATACCTGATGTAAATAAAAAAGGCGAATATACTTTACAAGGTTCTGTGGAAGGTACTTCTGAAAAGGCTAATTTAAAACTTTCTATAGTTAATCCTGAAATAAAATCTATAGAAAAATTAAATCCTATAACTTTAGATTATGGTGCTTCTTACACTCTTCCAAAAACCGTAAAAGTAACTTTAGAAAATGGTAAAGTTATAGATGTACAAGTAGAATGGGATAAAGTAATAAATACAAAAGTTCCAGGCGTTATAACTGTAAATGGTAAGCTTAAAGACTTCAATAGAAATATTAGTTTATCTATAAATATAAAAGGAAAAACTGATACTAATAATAATGGTTCTTTAGATAATAAAGACAAATTTAATCCTAAAAATCCTAATGTAAACAATAATAAGGATAAGAATCTTAATATTAAGGGCCAAGTTTCCAATAATAAGCCTCTTCCAAAAACGGGCGAAGAACTTCCAATTTCTAATTATTTATTTGGTTCAATGCTTGTAGGTATAGGTGCGTTCCTCAAAAGAAAAAGAAGATAGTGTTATATAAAAAATAAGCTCCAGTAAAACTGGAGCTTTAAATTTAAATTAGGGTTATTTATCTTTATATTATATAGGGGTTTATAGTAAAATTTAAATTTAGGGATATTTAAATTATCTATGGGTTGTTTATCTTATTACTATAGTAAATCTTGTCCTTCTTCCCAGTCAATTGGGCATAATCCGCCTGTTTGAAGTGCTCTTAATACACGTAAAGTTTCATCAACACTTCTTCCAACATTTAAGTCATGAACTACTGAATATTTAACATATCCTTCTGGATCTATTACAAATAATCCTCTTAAAGATATACCATCTTCTTCAATTAGTGTACCAAAATTTCTAGCTGTTTCTTTTGTTATATCTGAAGCTATAGGGAAATTTATTTCTCCTAAGCCATTTTTAATCCAAGCTTGATGTGAGTATTCACTATCGCAGCTTACTGCTAATAATTCAGCACCTGCTTTTTTGAATTCATCATATTTTTTGCTAAATCCTGTAATCTCTGTTGGACATACAAAAGTAAAGTCTAATGGATAAAAGAACATTACTAACCATTTACCCTTGTAATCTTCAAGTTTAACTTGAGTTAACTTTGTTCCATCTCCAGTTACAGCATTCATTCTAAATTCTGGAGCTAATTTACCAACTAATCTTTCCATAAAGTATACCTCCTAATTTTTATTACGTATATAAGTATACGTAATTATAATAAAATTATGTTAATTTTATTAAGTACTTGTTAAGTTTAAATATTAATTAATAATATTTATTTGTTGATTATATATTACCCTATTTTTATACCATTGTCAAGATTAATTGATAAGTTTTTTCATTTATTATAATTTTTAATAAATGAAAAAGACTTATTAGTAAATATAATATTACTAATAAGTCTAAAAGGTATATTTTAATTAGTCTCTTAATATCATAGGTTCATCCGGAACTCCTTGTAAGAAGTTCATATATCTAGCTAATGTATGGAAATAATCTGATAATCTATTTACGTATTGGTAATCAGCTGGATACTCTGCATTAAGCTCTGCTAAAGCCTTAACAAAAGTACGTTCTGATCTTCTTGTAGTTGCTCTTATAACATGAGAATAAGTCCCCTCTTTACTTCCACTATAGTAAATAAAGCTTTTTAGTGGAGGCATTTGATTTACCATCCTATCTATCTCTTCTTCAAGTACTTCTACATGAGAATCTAGTATATGATGTTTAGTAAATCTGGATGCAATATCTATACCTATTTTATATAGATTATATTGAATTTCTTTTAAAATTTCATCAGTATGCGCAACTTTAGGTGTAAAACCTAATTCTTTCAAAAGGCTTCTTAAATAGCCTACTCCAGAATTAATCTCATCTACCTGTCCTTGAAGTTCCATTGTTATGTCTGATTTAGGAACTCTTTCCCCCAAAAGATTAGATGTAGTACCTTTATCCCCAGTTTTTGTATAAATCTTCATATAATCACCTCTATA
The DNA here is from genome assembly GCF_901482605.1 of Hathewaya histolytica. NCBI lineage: Bacteria > Bacillati > Bacillota > Clostridia > Eubacteriales > Clostridiaceae > Hathewaya > Hathewaya histolytica. Next base: position 1,889,862 of record NZ_LR590481.1, read on the forward strand.
TGTTTTAGTATTACCTAATCCTACTTTATCTTTTGTACTTTTATTTTAATAATACTATGATAATAATCATATTTCAAGGTAATTTTTATTACCTAAGATTACTTATTATTTGTCATACTGCATTTTTCTTTCTTTAAAATATACATTTTTAAGTCCACAAATTTTAGCAATGTCTATAGCATAATCAAAATTCATACCTATGGCAGATTCTTTATGTGAATCTGAACCTAAGGTTACATATTTTCCACCTAGTTCCTTAAACCTTTTATAAATATCTAATAAACTTTCTCTAGTATTTTTTAAACCTAATCTTCTTGTATTTATCTCCATAGCTTTTTCTTTTTCTATAATTATTTTTAAGACTTCATCTATATGATCACTAAATTCTTCATAATAAATTTCTGGATCTTCATAGGGTGCATATCTACATATATAATCAATGTGTCCTAAAGAATCTACAAAATCATAAGCTTTTAAACATTGAGCCATTGCTTCAAAATATTCTTCATAAGCTTTTTTCTTGCTTTTATTTTTATAATGCTCTTCTCCAAAAATCTCAACTTCATTAACTACATGAATAGATCCTATAATAAAATCAAATGGAGCTTTACCCTCTTCCAGCTTATTTTCTTTAATACAATCTAACCTCATACCCATCTCCATACCAAGAAGTAGATCTTCACCACGTTTATCACCATACTTTTTAAAGTACTCCAAAGAATCAAAAGTAAAATTTCCATACTCTCCTTCTTTTACAGGATACTGATGATCCATATGTTCCGTTAATATTAGAGAAAGTCCTTTTTCCCTAGCACTTTTTATTGCAGATTCTAACATCATATTAGAATCTGTAGACACTTCTGTGTGAATATGTGTATCAAACATAATTTCTCCCCCAGTATTATAGTAAATTTGAAAATATCCTTGCTATAGCCTCTAAAACTTTTATAGCAAAAGATGTATCCTTAAAATATTTTTCACTTAACTTATTGCTATGTTTTAAATCTTCTAAGAAGTAATTCTCCAATTCAACTGTAATTTCCTTGTCATAAATTACAGCATTAACTTCGTAATTTAGTTCAAAACTCCTAACGTCCATATTAGCCGTACCAACCGTAGCTAATTCTCCATCTACAGTTATAATTTTAGAATGTATAAAAGATTTGTCATTATAAAAGTATACTTCAACTCCATATTCCATTAATTCTGAAAGATACGTCCTTGAAGCATAATAAACATGAAAATGATCATATCTCCCAGGAAAAAGTATTTTTATATTTACCCCTTCAAGAGCTGCTATTTTAAGGGCCGTCATTATACTTTCTGTGGGAACAAAATATGGTGTTGTTATATAAATTCGCTTTTTAGCTCTACTCATCATAGTAATTATAGCTTGCATTATGGCTGGATTTTCTGAATTGGGACCACTTTTAGCTATCTGCATAATTTTGCCCTCATGTCTAAAATCTTTAAAATAGTCTTCTATATATCCTTCATACTTAAATTCTTCTTTCATAACCTTTTTTATGTTACAAAAGTCATGTATAAAAATTGCCTGTAATGCCAGAACGCAATCACCCTTTATCATTAAATGAGTATCTCTCCAGAATCCTAATTTACCTTGCCCAAGGTATTCATCTCCTATATTTATCCCACCCAGAAATCCTATCTTACCATCAATTATAACAATTTTTCTATGATTTCTATAATTTATTTGAGTATTAATAAATCTTAAAAAGGGGGCTAAGAAATATGTATAAAAAACAATGTCAACGCCTACTTTTTTTAATTCCCTTACATATTTCCTCTTAAATTTTAAAGAACCTACTTTATCTAGTATAACTCTTACTTGAACACCTTCCATTGCCTTCTGTTTTAGTATTTCAATTATTTCCTTACCTATATTATCACTTTTAAATATATAATATTCAATATGGATATGATGCTTTGCATTTTTTAATTCTCTTTTTAGTGCCTTAAATTTCTCTTCACCATTATTTAAAATATCTATTTCATTCTTGTAAAATATAGGTGAACTACTATTATGCTTTAATAGATTCATTAGTTCCTCATGCTTATTATTCGTTATATCATTATCATAGGCCTTCCTTAATTGTTCTGAAAAGTCAAAGTTATCATCTTTCAATTTATTCTTCTTCCAGTTTCTGCCCATAAATATATAGCATATAAGTCCTAATGGAGGAAAAGCTAGAAATATAACTAACCAAGCTATGGTCTTTTCTGGTCTCCGTCTTTCTAATATTATAATTATAAGTGCAATAATCGAATTAATAAGAAGAAGTTTATAAATTGTACTATTAAAATAGATCATTTTTTACTCCTATTTAAATTATATTATGTAGTCATTATTTTTTCCGTTATGTAATAATATTATTGTCTGTATTTAAAAACTTTATTAATTTAATTGATGCATTTATCCTCTTATTAATTAATTAAATAAAAAAATCACTAAAAGTCAAACTTTTAGTGATTTTTTTAAAATTATAATCAAAACCTATATATCAATTTATATAAAAAAGATTATAATTTAGAAACTTTAGCAGCTTGAGGTCCTCTTTCACCTTCAACTACTTCGAATTGAACGTTTTGACCCTCTTCTAAAGATTTAAATCCGTCTCCTTCAATAGCTGAGAAATGAACGAATACATCTTTTTCTCCTTCTACTGATATGAATCCGAATCCTTTTTCTGCATTAAACCATTTAACAATACCTGTTTTCATTTAAAAAATCCTCCAAAACATCAAAATACTCATAATGAATAATCATTATAAACATTAGATTATCATATTATCAAATCACTGTCAACAGTGTTTCAGGCATAGTTTTCGAAATTTTTCGCCTTTTTTATTTTTCTTTAACATATGGAAATTAGCTTGCTATTTGGTTATAATAATATGAATAGAAAGGAGTTATTTTTATGAAAAAAATCGGAATGAGAAACATAAAAACTTCTTTAGCAGTCTTTATATCTATAATGGTGCTTAAATTATTTAAAGTTAGCTTCCCATTCTATGCTTGTATTGCCGCCATAATAACTATGGAAAAAACTATATATAACTCATTTAAAGTTGGTAAAAACAGAATAATAGGAACTACCTTAGGTGCTATAGTAGGACTTTTATTTGTACTAATACTTCCTGGCAACACTTTTCTTGTGGCCATAGGAATATCCGTTACCATATATCTTTGTGATATTCTTGGATATAACAAATCCATTAGTATTGCTTGTATAGTGTTTATTGCTATATCTTCTAATTTAAAAGGTGGTAATCCGTTTGTATACAGTGGAAATAGACTTCTAGAAACCTTTGTAGGGATTATAGTTGCTGTTATTGTAAATCTTATTATTTATCCTCCAAATTTAAAAAAACATATATATGATTCTAGTAATAGAATTCATAAAGATCTAATTCTGCTCTGTGGGGAAGATTTTTATAATAATAATGAAGAAAGACTACAAATACTTTATAAGCATATAAAAGGATTAGAAGAATCAATTTCCTCATATGAAGATGAATATAGGACCTATGATAAAAATTTAAATCTTCAAAAATACGAAAAAGCTATAGACCTATTTTATAAGCTATATTCTCATTTAAACATTATTGAACATATAAAAAATAATTTTAAAATACCTAAAGAAACTTATGATAGTATAAAAGATTTAATTACTATACCATATAAAAATATAGAAAATGAAGAAGACAAAGAACTTCAAATAGTATTTAAATATCATATGAACCAAATCAGTAAAATACTCCACTCTTTGGATGAAATAAATATGTTATAACATAAAACAGAAAGGATGTTTAAAACTTGACAAAAGATTTTTTTAAAGGAAGTACTATGCTAAATCCTCTACCCGTTGCTTTGATTACATCAAAATATAAAAAAGATGTCAATGTTTTTACTGCGGCTTGGATTGGTACTGTGTGCACGAAACCTCCAATGCTTTCAGTTTCTATAAGACCTGAAAGACTATCATATGACTACATTAAAAACACAAAAGAATTTGTTGTAAATTTGCCAAATCAGAACTTAGCCAAAATTGTAGATTTTTGTGGAGTTCGCTCTGGAAGAGATGTAGATAAAATTAAAAAATTTAATCTACACTTAATGGAAAGTAAAAATATATCTGTACCATACATAGAAGAATGTCCTATAAATATAGAATGTTCTCTTCATGAAATAGTCCCATTAGGTTCCCATCATATGTTTATAGCTAACATAGTTGGAGTCCATGTTGATAATAGTTTAAAAGATTTAAAAGGCAAAATTCACTATGAAAATGCAAGATTACTCTCATATTGTCATGGTGAATATTATACTCTTCCTAAAAAGTCAGAAGGAAAATTTGGTTACTCCGTTCAAAAGAAAAAAAGAAAATAAAAAAACTTGCTTGAAAATCATAAAAAGTTTTCAAGCAAATTTTACTTTCCTAATAATTTTGTTTTATTTGTTCAAAATTATTCTCGCTGGTATACCTACAGCTGTAGCCTCTTCTGGGACATCTTTTAACACTACGGCATTAGCCCCTACTTTTACTCCTCTTCCTATTCTTATAGGTCCTAGAATCTTAGCACCACTTCCCACTATAACATTATCACTTATAGTTGGATGCCTCTTTCCTTTATCTTTTCCTGTGCCTCCCAAAGTGACTCCTTGGTATATAGTAACGTTATCTCCTATTTCTGTTGTTTCTCCTATAACCACACCCATTCCATGGTCTATAAAAAAACCTTTTCCTATGGTAGCACCTGGATGAATTTCTATACCTGTTAGAAGTCTTCCAAGTTGAGACAATATTCTTGCCAAGAAAAATATATTTTTATTGTAAAGAAAATGTGCAATTCTGTATATTATCATAGCATGAACTGAAGGATATAATAAAAACACTTCTAGTTTATTTCTTGCTGCAGGATCTTTTCTTAATATATTATCTAAATCGTACATCAAGTTTTTAAACACCCTTGTCACCCCTTTTTCTACTAATCCGTTTAATAAATATAAAAAACTTCATCTCCTTAGAGATGAAGCTTAACTTCATTATCCACCCTAATTAAAATTAAAGTAATTTAAAACACATATTATGCTCTAGTATAATAACGGATACCGCCGATGTAGCCTACTTTATATTCGGTACATAACTCCAAAGGGCACTTCAAATAAAGCTATCTTTAAAAATCCTTTCAGCTATTAGATTTTCTCTCTGTAAAGCATCTTTATTCTACTTTCCTTCTTCATAGTTTTTAAATATATCTTTTCATGATATATAATATTATAATTTATTATGTTTGTCTACAACTATTTTTGTAAATTCCAAACAAACTCTCCATTTGTATTTACATACCCAATTTTTGTACCACGTTGAACTTCTGCTAACCCTTTATAAAAAGCAAATGCTTCATCAAATTGTGGCTCTATAATAAACTCTTCACTCATATTTATATATCCCCATTGTTCCTCTATCATAACGCCTAAAATATTCTCTGAAATATAATCTACATCATCATATTTTAAACTTACAATAATATTTCCTTCCTTATCTATATATCCATACTTATCATCATTGCATACTACAGCCTTTCCATCTATAAAATCTTCTGCTGAGTCAAAATTAGGTTCTATAATAATTTCTCCGTCTTTATTTATATATCCAGTTTTATTATCTAGTTCAACTGCCGCTAGACCCTCACTAAATTTCTTAGCTATATGGAATTTACCTTTTATCTTAACTTCTCCTGATTTATTTATATATCCATATTTTTTACCTATAGAAACTGGTGCTAGACCTTCACTAAAGTCACCTGCATAATCATAAACTGCTAGTATTATTATATGACCATTTTTATTTATATATCCAAGTTTTCCACCCACTTGAACTAAGGCCATACCGTCACTAAAATCATAGGCATCTATGAAACTAGGTTTTATTAATTCCTCACCTTTATTATTTATATATCCCCAATTATAATTTATTCTAACTGCTGCTAATCCTTCATTAAAAGTTCTTATTTCTTCATATACTGGCTGACATAAAACACTGCCATCACATTTGATAACACCTTTCTTTTCCTCTTTTTTATAGCATAAAATCTCATCTGAAATCCAATCTAGTCCTTGAAATGAAGGCTCTATTATGTAATCACCATTTTTATTTATAAGCCCATATTTCCCTTCTAGCGAAACTATGGCAAAATCACCTACAAAGTTTCTTGCATCTGTAAATTGAACTGAAATTGCCTCATCACCATTATTGTCTATATATCCATACTTCTTATTTTTCTTTATTAAATATAACTCTTTTTTATGCAAAATATTCTCACTCAACCTTTAATCCTCCTTTAATAAGTTCTGTATTTATTATATTACATTTTTTATTATTTTATAGTATACTTTAAAAGTAACTTTATATAGATTATAGTAACATTCTATCACAATAACATATTTTTTATAATAAATTTCCTTTTAGATTTTATTTTATTAAAATTAAAGCAAAATATAATTATAGAAAATTTCTTAACTATCTATATAGTTTAACATAAATAAAGCTTGGAGGTAGATTGTATATGAATAAAGAATTTAGAGAAGTTGGGATTAGAAAAAATATAGCTTTAGTTGCTCATGATAATAAAAAGAAAGAACTTCTAGAGTGGGTTAATAAAAATAAAGAAAGCTTAAGCCTTCACAATATTTTTGCTACAGGTACTACAGGTGAAATAATATCAAATGAAACTGGACTATGCATAACCTCTTTTAAAAGTGGGCCTTTAGGTGGGGACCAGCAAATTGGAGCTACTATAGTAAATTTTGATTTGGACATTTTAATATTCTTCTGGGATCCTTTAGAATCACAACCACATGATCCTGATATTAGAGCTCTTCTTAGAATAGCCACTTTATATAATATCCCTTGTGGTACCAATAAGTCTTCAGCAGACTTTATAATTTCTTCTCCATATATGAACGAAAAATACATTATAACCTTAGATGATCATGCAGAATATGCTAATAGACATATCCAATTAAAATAATATTATTAGCTAGAACTTTTATAAAAATTATTTAATAAAATCTTTATATCTAAGAGTAATCTAATAAAGCAGTGAAAACTGCTTTTTTTACGTATTAGAACAAAATAAATTCAAATATATCATAATATAAACTTATTTTTAGACATTTTATTTTTTTTTACTATATATTATAATTAGGTACAGAAAAGAGGTGAAACTTTTGAAATATTTAAGACAGATAGCGATTATTTTCTTTTTTTGCATTTTAGGAGAATTAGTAAAGTTAATTTTTAAACTTTCTATTCCTAGTAGTGTTTTGGGTCTGCTATTACTTCTAACAGCACTTTGTATAGGGATTGTTAAGTTAGAGATGATTGAAAAGGTAAGTGATTTACTATTAGAGCATCTTGCATTTTTATTTATCCCTGCTGGTGTAGGACTTATGTCTTGCTTTGGAGTTATAAAGAAAAATCTACTTAACTTTACATTAATCATACTTATATCCACCACTATAGTAATAATTACAACAGGAACTACAATTGAGTTTTTGTTGAGAAGGAGGCAAAAGTGAATTCTATAATTAATAGTCCTATTTTCGGAATTACTATTTCTTTAATTTCTTTTGAAATAGGATGTTTTATATTTAAAAAAACTAAAAATCCTATATTTAATCCTTTATTAATAGGTATTATTATTGTTATTACATTTTTAAAGCTAAGTAATATAAACTTAGAAACTTATAATATAGGGGGAGCATATATTTCCTTTCTTCTAGGACCTACAACAGTTATTTTAGCAGTACCTCTTTACAAAAAACTTAAACTATTAAAAGAATATATATTCCCTATTTTAATAGGAATTACTGTAGGTAGTACCTGTGGAATAGCATCTATCATAGTTTTAGGTAAATTATTTAAAGTTGATGAAAGTTTAATGTTTTCACTAATACCTAAGTCAATAACCACACCTATTGGAATGGAAGTTTCAAAACAACTAGGCGGAAATATAGCCATAACAGTTTCAGCCATAATTATAACCGGTATTTTAGGTTCTATAATTGGCCCATTAGTATGTAATCTATTTAATATTAAAAATAAAATTGCAGTTGGAATCTCCCTAGGAACTGCATCTCATGCTATGGGAACTGCAAAGGCCTTAGAGTTAGGGGAAACCGAAGGCGCTATGAGTGGACTTGCTATAGCCATAGCTGGATTGTTAACAGTATTTCTAGCTCCACTAATTGTAAAGCTTTTATGTAGTTAATACTTTATTCGCTAGTATAATAAACCTAAATTCCGTAGAATAAAAATAAAGAGAATGATTTAAAAATCATTCTCTTTATTTTTTCCTATGTTTATTAAAATTTTAATCTCAAAATTAAAATTGTCTTTATTCCTTAGTATACTTAAAACTTTTGTTACTTAGATAAATTTTCACTTTTGTACTTTACATAATCTATATTTACTTTTGTTATTTCTTAATTCTTCTTTTGTCTTATTAAATCTTTTGTATATATTATCTTTTTCTTTTGTACATCAAATCTTTTGTAAATCATGTACATTTATCTTTATTTGATATTATTTTATCGCATAAAAATACATAAGTCAACATTTTTCTTTCGACATATTGCTTTAATAAGTGTCTTTTTTACTTAAAATAAATTTTTATTTAACTATACATTATTAACGCATAGTATATTGCAAAAATAATTCTAATTGATTTTCTACTTCCCTTATCTTTTCCTCTGTTAATCCTCCTCTACCTAATCTATCACATAAAGAAAACCAGTATATTTCTTTTGGATCTATATCATTTTTCATCCCTTCTATATCTTTAAACGGAAGATTCTTTATTACAAACAAAGGTTGCATGTGCCACCTAACCATAGCTTTAACTTTATCTATAAATTCTTTTTCTTCATTGAAAAAAGTTAAAAATTCCTGCGCCATCTCTTCTCCAACTTTATCATGATCATAAGAGGTTATTCTTCCTTTTCTAACTCTTGTAGTTCTTAGCTTACCTATATCATGCAATAAAGCTCCCCACATAAAGACTCTTTCATCCTGGCTATGCTTTTTATTTTTAGCTGCTAAGTCCAAAACTAACATAGTATGGTCAAACACATCTCCTTCTGGATGATACTTAGGTTCTTGTTTTATTTCTTCCAATTTATCTATAAAATTTAAAGGAGATGGTGAATTTTTAAGTTCTTCTTTTATTTGATTTAAATATTCTGAGGGGTTCTCTTCTTGCAAAAGTACATGATTTATTTTTTTATACATCTCAAAACTATCCAAATTAACATTCCTCCTTAGGTTGCAAAAGTAATTCTAAACTCTGATGGACTTAAAGTTTTAAACTTATATCCTCGCTCTTTTAAACTTTTAATAATTTCTGGTAATGCTTCTACTGTAGTAGTTTTACCTCCACTATCATGCATAAGAACTATTATTTTATCTATATCTTTGCTACCATAAATTACGCTATTAACTATTCTCTCCTTACTTTGAAGGGCTTTTGATGCATCCGTAGAGTCTACATTCCAATCATAATATATATAATTATTTTGTTTAAAATAATTTATAATTTCTTTCATTATTCCCGTACCACCGTAGTTGTGACTAACTGTATTATTGCTCCCACCTGGAAATCTCATTATTTTAGGTTCTATTCCTGTAGTTTCTTTTATTATATTTTGAAGTTTATTGAAATCTTTTATAAAGTTTTCTTTGCTTTTATATATATAACTATAATTATGAGAATAAGTATGATTTCCTATGGCATTCCCATCTTCTACAATTCTTTTATATAATTCCTTTGAATATTCCGTATCCGAGCCCTTGACAAAAAAAGTTCCATTAATCTTTTCATCTTTTAGAATATCTAATATTTTTCGTGTATTACTAGAAGGTCCATCGTCAAAAGTTAAATATACTATCTTCTCTCCATTATTATATTTATCTCTTTCTCTTTTTTCTAACTCTCTTTTTTTCTTCTCTTTATTTATAATTTCTTCTTTTTGCTTTATTTTAATGTTAATCTCCTTATTTATTTTCTGCTTCTCCATACCTATCTCTTTTATATAACCTTTAGCCTCTTCTATCTGATTTTCTTTCCTTTTGATATCATTATTAATATTATATTGGATATAAGTATTCTCAAAAATCTTATAAATTAAAATAGACTGCAATATAATTGCAATTATAAGTAAAATACCCACAAACTTATTCTTCATTTGTTAGCACATCCTTACGTAAATTACTTTAAGTCACTGTACTTTTTCTTTAACTCTTTCAGATATTGCTCTTCTTCTAACTTCTTGTCATTTAACTCTTGTAGATTTACTCCTAATTTACTTTGCTTATTTGTTAAATTAGAGATTTTATCTTGTTGATACAATAAAATTATAGAAGACAGTATTACTATACTAAATAAAACTATACTAAATCTTAATTGCCACTTTCGCATAATGTCACCTCTTTCCTACAATTTTATTATTTACAATAAAAAAATAAATATAAAATTTCTTTTTTATTTTTATTATTTATTAAAATAAAAAAAGTATAGGCTGTATTAATCACAGTCTATACTACTAACTTTACCATGCTATTTTTTTTCAAAACTTCCTCATATACATCTTGTACTTTTAATCCAAAAATTTCACTTGAGTATTCCTTAGATTTTTCCAAGCTATTTTTGTGAAATTCTTCTAAATTACCCTGTTTATAAAAAATCTTATCTATAGCTTCTATAAATTCTTCTTTGTTATTATAAGTATATCCGTTATAATCATTTATAATTAAATGTTCTACACACTCATCATACTTACATAAAACAGGTAATCCACTAGCTAGAGCTTCTACATAAGTTAGCCCTTGAGTTTCACTTGTAGATGCTGTTACAAATGCATCCCCTAATTTATAGTACTTATGAACCTCTTTAGTATCTACCATATCAGTAAAATATACTCTATCTTCAATATTTAAACTCTTTACTAAATCTTTGAGTTTTTGCAGATATGGCCCTCCGCCAACTATAACTAAACTTATATCTCTATTTCTGCATATATCATTATAAAACTCAATTACCTCTTCTATATTCTTCTCTTCAGCTATTCTTCCCACATAAATTAGTCTTTTACCACTCTTAGGTATTTTATGTTTTTCAAATAAAACATTTATTTCTTCTTCCGAGATTTTTGTTTTAAATTTTTCTATATCTATTCCCGTTGGTATTATAAAAGTATTTGTACTTATTCCATATGTTTTTAGTGTCTCTTCCACCTTTTTCGTAGGTGTTATAACTCCATCCAATGGATTCAAAAGCATAGATGTCAACTTTGCTGCGGTACTTTTGCCTAAAAATTTCCCACCTAAAACATAGTGAAGATAGTCCTCATACATAGTATGATATGTATGTACTTGCGGTACGTTTAATTTTTTAGAGATAATTTTTGATAATACCATTGTAGTAAACTCTGTTTGAGAGTGTATTATATCTGGTTTCCAATCTAAAATTTCTTGTGTAATTGAATTAAAGAATGGATTTCCAATTCTTGCCCCTGGGTAAATTCTAAGTCCTGCAGACCTAATATAATATACATCCCCCTCAATTCGTGATTTATGTGAATCTGAAAGGGTAAGTATTCTTACATCATGTCCTAGTTTTTTCAATTCTCTATATAAGTTATTAGTTGATATAACAACACCATTTACCATGGGAAAATACGTATCAGTTGTTATTAAGATTTTCATAAAATAACAACCTCCTATCTAAGATCATAATTATAATTTATTATTTATTATAATATCATACGAATCTTAAATTAATAAATTTATACTCTTAAATTTACCTTAAATTTTCATTAAATTCCTTTTATTATTTTAAATACTTATATATTATTTTATATATCTATTTTACTACACTCAATATATAATATTATCTTATGTGAAATCATAATTTTATTAACTTTTAACACATACCTTTGTTTATCTCTATACATTATTCTATTATCTATAACTTTATCAAGCATCTCTATATCTATAGAATTAATCTCTCTTCCTATTAAATTACTATATTTTTCTTTTATATTGTTTTCTAATATATATTTTGTAACCTCATTTACCTCTTCTTTAAATTGAAGTTTTACATCCACTTCTTTAACAGTCATTTTATCTACTTTAATAGAACTTTTAAGTTTTTCTAAATTTTTCTCACTTTCTTCAAGCTTCAGTTCAAGTCGTCTTATTTTATTATAATTATTTTCAAATCTATAGCTAAATAAAAAAGTTAAACATGTTAAAGTTCCCAAGGTGCCAATTAGGAAGCCACATAAAAAAAACTTTTTATAATTTCTTTTTACTTTTTCCAAATATTACAGCACCTATAAAATATATTTAAAACTTCATATCCTATATTGGCACCTATTAAAGAGAAAAAAATAAAAGTTATTTGCTTAAGTAAAGCCTTAAAATCGCCTTTAAATATTCCTTCCTCTAAGATTTGAAAACTGGAAAATGTTCCTCCTAATGCAGTTGCAATAGCCCATATCTTAATAGACTGTGCTATTTCCATCATAGATTTTAGAGGTGGCCTATTACTCAATATAGCTGCAAAAGCTGTAAAAATGCCTCCACCTAATATTACTCCCATCGCAATAAAAAAACTAAGCATTATATTACTTAAAAAGTCTTCCAAATATATACTCTCCTAAAAATCGGTTCCTTATAAAATATGATAATAACTTTTATATTATTAGCTATAAAATTCTGTTATATATTTTTATGCTAACTTAATTTTAAAATATTTATTGAATATCATATTAACTTTTTAAAACTTTTAAGTCTATTTAATTACAGCAAAAAAAGATTAGTAATAAATTACTAATCTTTTTTATGGCAGGGGCACGAGGACTTGAACCCGGAACCAACGGTTTTGGAGACCGCTACTCTACCAATTGAGCTATACCCCTATATTTAATTGTTACTCTAATAGTTTATCATAAAATTAATTTTTGTCAATGCTAATTCTTATTTTATTTAATACTTTTATTTAAATATGGTTAGATTAATATTATAAAATATATTATATATAGGAGGGACTATAATGCACAATAATAAAAGTCATAGAAAAACTAGAGAAAAAAGCAATGCTGAACTTAGAAAAATGTTTCCAAAAGACGGTGCTGACATAGGTATTGAAAATGGAGTTAAAATAGATGCTAATGGTGATAAGTTTACCAAACGTTCTAAGCTTTCTCATAATAGAAGCCTTTAGTATTCTTAATTAAAATTGTAACTTCTAAAGTTTAATTATCAAAAATTTAATTATTGTATATTTTATTGTTAGATTAAATGCTCACAAAAGCTTAAATATTTTTGTGAGCATTTTGACTTTAGTTATTATAATTCAAAAACTAATAAAATAATAGTAATCAAATTTTAAATTTAATATCCTAGCTGTCTTAAAACACAACCTTCTATGGCATTTATTTCATTTTCTTTGCAATAAGTTAATATTTCTTCACTTTCTGCACCTGGTTGAATTAACACATTTTTGATGCCCATATCTTTAGCTTCTTTTATTATTTCCAATCCCTGTACTGGATTTATACATAGGTCTATTACTTCTATTTTAAAATTAACTTCCTTAAGACTAGTAAAAGCTCCATCTCCATTGCCTCTTGGATTAACTCCTGCAGCATTATACTTTTCGCTTTTTAATGTATTTAAAATTCTATAAGCATATTTAGTTTGATTTGTAACGTCTCCTACAACTACCCAATTGTAAAGTTTAAATAAGTTTGAAATATTCATTTTACCCTCCTTGCTAATCATCAGCTTTATTGTTTGTATATTTGCAATATTTAAACTAAAAAGTTTCTTGACTTAATCTTACACTATTAGTATAATGGTAAACATATCAAAAGTAAATATAGTGGACGGTTGATGATAGAGGCGCTGTACTTATTAGTAATACTATGGAGGTAAGCACTGTGAAGTAGTATGAAAGGAAATACAGCCGAAGTGTACAATCAATGCTTTGAGATTGTATAGCTGGTTTTGTATAAAATATATGCAAGACTGTCACAAATAAAAGTTATTTGTGAAGAGCTATCCTGAACTTATTCATAACAATTTTTAATATAATCTTTTAAGAAATATTATATTCTATTAATTTTGTGATATAAGCCCAGGGATTTTCTTCCTTGGGTTTTATTTTTTTATTTCTTTAAATCACTTCCTCTTAACCTTCCACTAATTAATAAGGAGAGGAATTCTATGAAAACAAATAACAAAAACCTATCTAATTTTTTTAGAAACATAATTTCACTTATACTTACAATAATTATATTTAATTTTTTAAATTGTAATACTATATTTGCAAGTGAAATAAGTAAAACTAATCTAAATGCTAATAAGTTTGGATTTCTTACTCTACTTCCACCTCTAGTTGCTATTATTTTAGCCTTTATTTTTAAAAATGTAGTTATTTCTTTATTTTTAGGAATACTAGTGGGAGCATTTCTTCTAAATTTAAACGGATATAATATTTTCTCAGCACTTTTAAATTCTTTTACACTTATAGTTCAACAAATATTAAATTCTTTGGCTAATCCGTGGAATGCCGGTATTATACTTCAATGTTTAACCATTGGTGGTCTTATAGCTCTAATCTCTAAAATGGGAGGTACTAAGGCTGTGGCAGAATGTCTAGCAAAAAAAGCTAAAACCCCAAGGAGTACGCAACTTGTAACATTTTTATTAGGAATATTAGTATTCTTCGATGATTATGCAAATTCACTTATGGTAGGTCCAATTATGAGACCTGTTTGTGATAAAATGAAAATTTCAAGGGAGAAACTTTCTTTCATTGTGGATTCTACAGCTGCTCCCATATCAGGTATAGCTATCATTTCCACTTGGGTAGGCTATGAACTTAGCTTAATAAAAGATGGTTTTGCAGATATAGGTATAAAAGTTAACTCTTATAATGTATTTATAGATACTATTCCTTACAGATTTTATAATATTTTAATTTTAGTTTTTATAGTACTATCTGCTATATGTTTAAGAGAATTTGGTCCTATGTATAAAAGTGAATATAGGGCGAGAACTACTGGGGAAACTTTACGATTAGGTTCTAACCCTCTATCTTCGGAAGATACAAGTATGGAACCTAAAGAAGGGGTAAAACCATACATGAAAAATGCAATTATTCCTATTTTAGTATTAATTTTAGGCTCCTTTATTGGCTTTTATTTTAATGGTTATCATACCATAATTGCATCAAATAATAAAGAATATATAAATATTATTAAGAATTCTCCACTTTCTTTAAATGCTATTCAGTTAACTTTTGGACAATCTGATGCTAGTATAGTACTTTTCTCTTCTGCACTACTAGCAAGTATTGTGGCTATAATAATGGGATGTTATCAAAAAATATTTACATTAAGTGAATCTATTGATGTTTGGGTTGAAGGTATGAAATCTTTAATTATTACAGGAGTTATATTATTACTTGCATGGACATTAAGTTCTATAATAAAAGAGTTAGGTACAGCTTCATATTTAGTTTCAGTTCTTTCTAAATCCAAGCTACCAGCCTTTTTACTTCCAAGTATAGTATTTTCCCTTTCATCTATTATATCTTTTGCAACAGGTACTTCTTACGGAACTATGGGAATATTAATGCCACTTACCATACCTCTTGCATATGCTCTTAAAGCAGATCAAAGTTATATAATAATTAATATTAGTGCAATTTTAACTGGAAGTATTTTTGGTGATCACTGTTCCCCTATATCCGATACTACAATTTTATCTTCGATGGGTTCTGGATGTGATCATATGGATCATGTTAAAACACAATTTCCTTATGCTCTTGTGGTAGGAGCAGTTTCTATCTTATTTGGATATATACCTTCTGGCTTAGGATTACCTATATATTTAACATTACCAGTTTCTATGGTTATAATTTTTCTTATTATAAGATTTATAGGAAAGCCTATTCCAAATCATAATACAATATCTTATTCTAGGAATAAAATATAATCTTTATATATTAAAATAAAACACATAATGGCATCTGTCCATTATGTGTTTCTAATTATTAATTTACTATGTAGAACTATATCTCTTCTAACTATATTAATTCCTTCGATTATATCTATAAGAAAATTACAAGATTTTTCACCCATTTCATAAATAGGTTGAGCTACTGTAGTAATTTCTGGCTCAAACAAGCTAGATATTTGAATATTATCATATCCCAATACATTTACTTCCCTTGGGATACTTATACCCCTTTTTAATAGAGTCTTAATACCCCCTATAGCCATTAAATCATTACTATAAAATATGGCATCAAAGTCTAAATTATTATTTAAAATTATTTCAGTAGTTTTTATACCTGACTTAACAGAGAAATCGCCTTCTATTACTAACTGTTCGTTATAGATACCTAATTCTCTAGCAAATTTAATAAATGTATTCAATCTTTTTTTAGATATTTCTAATTCCATATCACCTGTCACAAAAAATATTTTTCGCCGTTTTTTATTTTCATAAAGATAATGTATTCCTTCTTTTATTCCCTTTTCTTCATTGCAAAATACTCCATAATAATCTTTTGAATCCCCCATATATCTATCAACAAGTACACAAGGTATGTTATTATCTTTTAAAATTTCTAGAGATTTTGTATCATTCCTATGGGAAATTAAAATTACACCATCTATAAACTTACTTATAAGAAGTTTTAAGTAATCCCTTTCTTTGTATGGATTATTATCTGTATTACAAAGTATTACGTTATACTTTCTTTCATTTGCAGAATCCTCTATAGCTCTACACATCTCTGCAAAAAATGGATTAGTTATATCTGGAACTATTATACCTATACTTTGTGTTCGTTTTGTACTTAAGCTTCTTGCAATAGCATTTGGAGTATAATTCATCTCTTTACAGACTTCTAATACTCTATCCCTTGTAATTTTACTTATATTTTTATCCTTATTGTTAATAACCATAGAAACTGTAGCTTTTGATACCCCAGCAATTTGAGCTATATCCTTCATAGTTATTTTATTCATATATTAAATTTCACAATAAAGCTCTTTTACCTCTTCTAAATAAGGTATAGAACTTTGAGCTCCTTCTCTCGTTACAGTTATAGAGGAAACCTTGTTACCTAAAGTTACTGCTTCAACTATACTTTCAAAGTTTAATTCTCCATTCTCACTTATTTTTTTTGCCATAGCCCCAATGAATGAGTCTCCTGCAGCAGTTGTATCTATTGCTTTCACCTTAAATGCTGGTACAATCTTACTTTCCTTATTTGAAATTATAGCTGCCCCTTTACTTCCTAAGGTTATAACTACAAACTTCACACCCTTAGAAAAGAACTTTTCTGCCGCCATTTTAGCACTCTCTATATCATTTACTTCTATACCTGTTAATTCAAAAGCTTCAGTTTCATTTGGAACAATTATGTCAGTATAACTTAATAGGTCTTGTCCAATTTTAGCCGCTGGTGCTGGGTTTAAAATTGTTATTTTATTAAAGTTTTTGCCTATCTTAAATGCTTGTGCCCCTACTTCCATAGGTGTTTCTAACTGAGTTATAATTACATCACTTAATTTTATAACCTCACTCATAGCTTCTATATTTTCTGACTTCATTTTCATATTAGCTCCAGATACTACACAAATAGTATTGTTGCCATTTTCATCCACATTAATTATAGCAATTCCAGTTTCACAATTTTCATTTATACTTATATTATCTATATTTATTTTATCCTTTTTCATAGAATTCAAAAGAATTTCTCCATTTTCATCTTTACCAACAGCACCTAAAAAGTTAACCTCGCAACCTAATCTACTAGCTGCAACAGCCTGATTAGCCCCTTTTCCACCAGGTATTTTAAAAAGTTCGTCTATTAAAATAGTTTCTCCCATTTTAGGTAGAGCTCTTGATTTCAAGACTAAATCCATATTTATACTCCCTACAACACACACCTTATTCAAATTTTCCACCTCATTTGTATATATAGTAAACCGGTTAATTAATTTTATCATCGGTTAAATTTTCTGTCAATATCCTTTGTATCTTGGGGAATATCAAAAAGTTTTCTTGATATAATATCTTAATTTTAAAAATATAAAACTTAAACTTTAACACATGTATAATAAAAAACTACAAAAGATAAATTTTTTAATAATCATCTTTTGTAGTATAATTTAAAATTATTACCTTCTATAAAAGTCACAATGTTCTTTTATACATTGATTATTTAAATTACTAAATTCACAGTAAAATTTTTCTTCCCTTTGCAACTTAACTTTTAATTCTTTTTCTATAAATTCAGTGGCACACTCTATAGCTATAAAAGAATCCCTTTTACAACATCGAGGTCCCCCCTTTTCAGCTATACCATATAAACTTTTAGAAGTCATAAGGTTACTTAGCTTCCATGATTCCCTTGTAAGAGGTGTAGCCCCTGTAATAATACTTATACATATTCCTGTTCCAACACCAGCACCACAACTTCCGTAAAAACCACAGAATCCCCCTAAGACATTTTTTGCTCTTTTAGCACATTCATTTAATTTTGTAACCTTTTCTTCTTTTGTACTATTAGTAGCATTGCAGAAAGATGAAATCAAAACTGCTGGAACCAAAAAATGATGTTCTGGACCATGCATTTTTATTGAATGGTGCTTCATTAAATCTCTAGCCATGTTAATTGGATTTTTAGAATCACTTAGGGTACAAAATTCATTTATTATGTCGTAGGCCCCCTTTGCATGACAAGCATCACATACATAATGCCCCTTTAAACATATTGCATTAGAATTTTGTTTTGTTCCACAGTAATAACATTCACATCCTATACTCTCTTTACTGTACTTAAGTTCACTTCCACAAATAATACAATTATGCCTATGTTCCATAATAACTATCCCCCAACTATGAAATTATATATATAAATAAAAGTAGCCTTTAGGCTACTTTTATTATGTTTAAACTCTATCTTAAAATTTTTTTTATTGGTAAAAATACTGTAAAAATAGTTCCTACACCTTCATAACTTTCCACATCTATTTTCCCACGATTCTTCTCTACTAATTGTTTAACTATACTAAGTCCATAACCTCTTCCTTCGCCGTTTTTAGTAGAAAATCCTTTATCAAATATTTTATTTATAACTTTTTGAGAAATTAAAGGATAACTATTCCCCACAGATAATATTAAGTTACCTTCAAACTCCCTGATATCTATACTTAGAATTTTTTCTTCCTCCTTAGAATTTTCAAGTTCATAGGAAGCATTATCTACTAAATTGAAAAATATCCTGCAAAGATCTACGGTGTTTATATATAAATTATCTAGTGCAGAATCTATATCAAGTTCTACTGTTATTCCCTTAGACTCTGCAATAGCTACTTTAGTGTGGAGCATGGCAGCAAATTCTACATTATTAAGTTTACTAATAGAAAAAACTTCATCTATTTTTCCATTTATATCATACATATACTGTATCGCTTTATTGGTCTCGTTCAATTGTAAAAGTCCTAAAACAACACTCAAGTGATTTTTAAAATCGTGTTTTTGTGCCCTCAATGCATCAATTATTTCTTGAGAAGAATTAATTTTTTCTATAGTTTCTCGGTTAACTTTTACAAGTTTCAATATTGCACCTACAGTATATGCCGCTATAACCGCCAAACCTACTATTATTAATATTAAATTAATTGCATATGTTTGATTTAAGCTTTTTTTATCCATTAAAAATATACTACTTAGAATTAAAAATATTAAAAAGTTTTCTACTAATACTAGTATGATTAAAAGATATACTTTTTTGGAGAATTTCATTATGTACACCTGTCTTTTATTTTTTATATTCACCTAAATTTATAATACTGTGATTTAGTTTAAAGAAAAATATGTATAAAATACCTAATAAAGAATTTCCAATAAACGTTATTAATATAAACATAAAATTATTGTTACTTATTAATTTATCAATATCAACTTTGAAAATATATACTATTGGAAGTAACACTATAAGTTCTTGTACAACAATTAATGAAAAAGAAATTAAAGTTGATATTAAAGAATTTATTAAATTCTCTTTTGTTATTAACTTACAAATTAAAGTATATATAATTGCAAGTACTATGGTATGAGTCCCATAAGGTATATTAAATTTATTGTATAAACTCCTTACACCCATTATACATATAGAATTTAAAATTGTAACACCAATAATTTTTCTTCTATCTAACTTTATGCCTATTATAGAATAACCTACAGCTACCATTAAAAAACTTTGAATAATGTGTGAGAAAGCTTTTATAAGCATTTATATTATCACCCCATAAAGCTTATCTTTTGTTTATCAGTAATTCTTCCTTGGTAGTACTCTAATTAGTTAGATAATTAATTATCTAATTCTTCCGGCATTTCTGGTTGATAAGATAGGTATGCACACGCAGCTGATGCATTACTAACAGCAACCAATCCAAATAGTGATTTAGTAAATTCTAAAAATTTTCTTAACATAATAAATCCTCCTTTAGTTATGGTTTATATTAAACAAGCTAAAAAGCTTGTCCATATCATGTATAAATTTATATCCTAATGGAGTAATAGAAAATGTTTGCCATAAAATCCCTATGGATATATAAAATGAAATTTTACTAACATCTGCCTTAATGTAAAACCACGAAATACTGAAGCAATACCAAACTATTATATAAACAAAAGATAATTTTTTAAGTTTTTCCTTTTTCTCCTTCTTCTTAATTGGCTTTGCAGGTGTATCTGCTGGTGCATAATTATATATAGCCCAAATAGAAAATAACAATATTAAAAATTCTATAGTGAAATAAAAATAATTTATTAAATTAAAATTTAAAAGCAGTTCAGAAAATATACAAAGTAAGTTCACTAGAATCGTACTAAATATTGTGCATCTAAGCATAGTGCTACAGTGTCCACCACCTGAAAAACTTCTATATATCATCATAGAAACTATCATGATAAATACGTAGAAGAAGTTTCCTAAAAGTGCTGCTAAAAACAAACTTGCAACAACTCCTAAGATAGTACTAGTAGCAATAGTAATTCCATATTTTAAAATAGCCTTTTCATTGTCACTTAAACTCAAATGTCTCGCATAAATTGACACCAAATTATTTATAAAGTTATCCATTATATTCACTTCCAATATATGTTCTTAAAAGAAATATATCACTTTATAAGTGACTATGTCAACGTATAATGCATGCCATATTTAATGTTTTTTCTTATGATTTTCGACCATAAAAATATGCAATATTCTATATAACCTGCTAAGTACTATTATTTATCTTCATAATATCATATTCTTCTACTTTAAATCAATGATATTTAAATACATTAGACATATTTTTTAACGCTTATTTTACTTTTTATTAGTGTTTTTTTATATAATTTAAATATTTATAAAATTTTTTTGTTTATTAAAGTTAAATATTACAACTTAAATTTTAATTACTCAATAGTATTATACAACTCTACTATACTGTTTATATACATGTCTGGGTTTAATTTCAATAACTCTTCCTTATTTAGAGCAGTATAACTTACAAGTGCAGTTTTAGCTCCTGCATTTTTACCACAAAGTATATCGTAGGAGCTATCCCCTATCATTATTACTTCCTCTGGTTTTATTTTCAATATCTCACATGCTTTGTATATAGGTTCTGGATTTGGTTTGTGTAGCTCAGTATCTTCTGGTGTTACTATAACATCCATATATTGTACCATTTCACCAAATTCCAATCCCTTTAAAGCTGCGGTTTTTATTTTAGATGTTACAATCCCTAGCTTATAACCGGCTTTTTTTAGAAGCTTAACCCCATCTAGTGCACCATCTATTTTTTTTATGTAGTCATCATGAGTTTTCATGTTATGTTCTTTATAAAAATTTATTAATTCTTCTTTTTTATCTTTTGCATATCTCTCCATAGTAGTTGCCAATGGTTCTCCAAAAAAAGATAATATCTCTGCTTCTTTTATTTCTAATCCTAAAACCGTCTTAAAAGTATATTGAAAGGTTTTTATTATAAGGTCATTAGTATCTACCAAAGTCCCATCTAAATCAAATAGTATTGCTTTTATCATATTTCTTCCTCCTAAGTTTTTATTTTAATAATAATATATCATATATATTATTTAAGTATAGTAAAATAATATATTAAATGCTTGCAATAATTATTGACTTTTTACATTGATTGTACTAAACTTTTATTTATTTTATAAATTTGAAATTTTATAATATTAAACATTCAAATTTCACTAATTTGAAGGAGGATTAAGATGCTAAATAATTTAATTTATACAATTACTAAAGAAAATCATTCTCCCAAAATCATAAAAGAAATCTTAAGTTCGCATAGTGAAATTAAGTTTGTATCTTTTATGGGCGTAGACTTATCTGGTAATGATACTGATGAAAGAATTCCTATAAATCTTTTTATAGAGGATATTGAAAAATTCTTATATGGAAATGCAATTCAAACTGATGGTTCTTCTGTTGTTTTACCTGGTATTGCTACACTTAATAATGCTAAGCTAGATATGATAGCAGACCTAGACTGCAATTGGTTTATAGATTATAACTACGAAAATATTGATCCTATTACTAACCTTCCAATTGGTACTCTAAAAATTCCTTGCTTTTTATTTCACGATAATACTGCTGTTGATTCTAGACATATTCTTAAGAATTCTATAAACGTATTTAAAGAAAATCTGTTAAATATTTTCAAAGAAAATCCACATATTTGTAAAGAATATAAATTTACTTTTGAAGATATAAAAGATATAAATTTCACAGTAGCAACAGAATTAGAGTTTTGGGTTAAAACTCCAAATGATAAAGCTCATATAGAACAACTAACTACTTCTCAAGTACTTAAGGAGCAATATTGGACTCGTACAAAGGGAGCTGTAAGAACATCTTTAGAACAATGTCTTCTAATAATGGAATCCTATGGCTTTAATCCAGAAATGGGACATAAAGAAGTAGGCGGAGTAAAAGCTCAATTAGACCAGTCTGGTACTTTAACTCATATAATGGAACAACTTGAAATTGACTGGAAATATTCAGATGCAATCCAAGCTTGTGATAATGAAATATTTATAAGAAATATCGTAAAAGAAAGTTTTAGACAAAATGGACTAGATGTAAACTTTCTTGCAAAGCCTATTAATGATGTTGCTGGTAGTGGAGAACATGTTCATATAAGTGTATCAGTAGAACTTCGAGATGGAAAAACAATAAATCTCTTTACTTCAACAAGCAATCATTTTCTAAGTAAGATAGGATATGGTTCTTTAATGGGAATATTAAAAAATTATGAGGGAATAAATCCTTTTATTTCATCAACTAATGATTCTTTAAAAAGGCTTAA
Source organism: Hathewaya histolytica (assembly GCF_901482605.1). Lineage (NCBI taxonomy): Bacteria > Bacillati > Bacillota > Clostridia > Eubacteriales > Clostridiaceae > Hathewaya > Hathewaya histolytica. The sequence continues at coordinate 1,913,368 of NZ_LR590481.1, forward strand.
ACCTGGATTTGAAGCCCCTGTATGTATAGTAACCTCTCTTGGGCATGAAGTTAATATTCCATCTAGAAATAGAACAATACTAATAGCTTTAATTAGAGACCTTAAGAATCCTTATGCTACACGATTTGAGGTTAGATCTCCAAACCCACACACTAACACTTACCTAGCTGTTGCAACTCTATATCTATCTATGATTGAAGGTATAGAATATGCTATTAAAAACAATAAAAGTGAAGATGAACTTCTAAAAGAACTATCCAAACTTCCTGAAGAAGATGCAAGCTATCTATTAAAAGATAGGGCTTATAGAAGTGAACAAAATGTTTTTGAAGACTTTACTGAATCTGAAAGAGAAAAATATTTCGGTAAAGCTCCTAGAACTGTATATGAAAATATTAAGAATTTAGATCATAATGATATAACTTCTTTCTTAAAACGTGAGAATGTTTTTAATGATAAGCTTATAAATAGTTTTAAATTAGGTGCGCAAAGAAGATGGCTTACAGAAATTCAAAATAGAATTTTAAATGATTATAGTGATGAAATAAGAAACTTTAAGATGATTCACTCTATAGACAAAGCTCTTGACTTAGATGTTGCTAACTGGCAAAAAATAAATTATTTAAGACATTATTTAATGAAAGATTCTTATACTGAAAAGAGTCTATTTACTAAAATAAAAGAAGCTATCGATAAAAGTGATTATGATGAGGTTTCTAACTTGCAAGTAGAATTAGAAGAAAAAATGGAAAGTTTAAGATCCATATATAGCGTATATATAAAAAATTTGATAGATATTTAAGCTATTAGAAAGGCTGTGAATTTAAATAAATTCACAGCCTTTTTTAACGTTCTAAAAAAAGCAATACACATGTTGACTTTAATGTTTATTTTAGTTATTATAAATTACGTTATGGAGAATAAAATATTATAATAAATGATATACTATTAAAAATATAGGGAGGTAATTAATATGAAATTCTTTAATAGATTTCTTTATTTGTTATTATGTATATCAATTACCCTATCACTCGCATCCTGTGGAAATTATTCTAATAGTAACAAGAAGAATACCAATGAAACAAAGATAGAAGAAAAAGCATCTACTTATCCTAAGAAAATAAAAGATTTTTCTGGGAAAGAAATAACTTTAGAAAAAGAACCACAAAAAGTCGTATCCCTAGCTCCAAGTGCTACGGAGACTGTATTTGCCATAGGAAAGGGGAATCTTTTGGTTGGAAGAACAAATTACTGCAAATATCCAGATGAAGCTACCAAAATAACCTCTATAGGCAAACTTGAACAACCAAACATAGAAAAAATATTAGAATTACAACCTGACCTAGTACTAGCAAGTTCTCTAACTAAGCCGGAAGTAATTAAAAAGCTGGAAAATGCTAATATAAAAGTTATTGGGGTTTTAGACTCTGCTATGACCTTTGATGATGTTTATAAAAATATAAGCAACTTCGGAATTGCCCTAAACGCTCAAACGGAATCAGATGAATTAATTAAAAACATGAAAAATAAAGTTAATAATCTATCAAATAAATTGAAAAATTCTAAAAAACCTAGTGTATACTATGTAATTTCTTATGGTAAATCTGGAGACTTTACTGCAACTGGTGATACCTTTATAAGTGAACTAATATCTATAGCGTCAGGAAATAATATTGCTAAAGACTCTAAAGGATGGAACTATTCAAAGGAACAGTTATTAGCAAAAGATCCTGATATAATAATTGTTTCTAAATATATGAATACTAAAAAGGGATTTATGAATGATCCTGCTTATAAATCTCTTAAGGCAGTAAAAGAAAATAAAGTTTTTGAAATAGATAATAATAACCTAGATATACCAGGTCCGAGACTAACTAATGGCCTAGAAGATCTTGTGAGGACTATACATCCAGAAATTTTTAAATAAGCTTTCCATGTAAGGGAATTCTATAAAAGGATTCCTTTTTTTAAGGATAAATTAATAACAAAGTTACATATATACATATAAAAGTTACAAATTATAAATTTATAATACTATTATTCTAGTTTTTATAGTATTATAATAATTGTAGCTGAAAAGGAGGGTCGCCCATGGATCATAATAAAAAAGAAGTATCTGAACTAATAAATGTAGCCTGTAAAATGGGACAAATTATATTAGAAAACGGTGGAGAAACTTATAGAGTTGAACAAACTATTAATATAGTCTGTAAAACATATAATTATGAGAACACAGAAAGTTTTGTAACCCCAACAGGAATAATGATTTCCATTACAGATGAAAATGATGAAACAACTTCTTTAATTAAAAGAATAAACTCAAGAACAGTTAACCTAAATAAAGTATCTATAATAAATGATCTTTCAAGACGAGTAGGTAATGAGAAAATACCAATTTCTAAACTAAAAATTATGCTTAAAGAGATAGATAATGCACCAAATTACACAAGACACACAGCGGCCTTCTTTACTGCCCTAGCCTCTGGTGCATTTTGTGTTTTATTTGGAGGGGGTTTAAGAGACTTCTTTGTATCTTTTGTAGTAGGTTTCTTTTTAAACTATCTAGGTATCTATCTTACAAAAATTGAAGTTAATACATTTTTTATAAATGCTTTTTCAGGCTTTTTAGCCTCTATATTTGCTATATTAGCAGTTAAAATAGGTCTAGGTGCCAATGAAGATAAGATTATTATAGGATCTATTATGCTTCTTTTACCTGGTATATCTATAACTAACGCTGTAAGAGATATCATTGCTGGGGATTTAGTATCTGGAATATCTAGAACCATAGAAGCCTTTTTAAATGCTATTGCCATAGCCCTAGGTACAGGAGTAGGATTTAACTTTTGGATGTCACTTTTTGGGGGGTTTTAACATGATTAAGCTTTTACTAGATTTATTTTATGCTTTTCTTGGCTCTCTAGGCTTTTGTGTGCTTTTTAACATTAGAGGTAAGAGTATATTTGTAGCCTCAATTGGTGGAGCTTTAGGTTGGTTTGTATATGAACTTTTCCCTCTATTAGGCATGGGATCTACTAATAATGCTATTTTTATGGCTACCATAGCGATCAGTATATATTCTGAAATTATGGCTAGAATATTTAAACAACCGGTTACTGTATTTGTAATTGCATCTATGATACCATTAGTTCCTGGAAGTGGAATGTATTATACAACTTTCGAAGCAGTTAATGGCAATGTTGATCGCGCCGTAGCATATGGACTCAAGACCCTTTATGATGCAGGAGCAATTGCAATTGGAATAATTTTAGTTTCTACTGTAGCTAGAATTTTAAAGCAGAAAAAATTTATAAATATTAAATTTTTTTCTTTTAAAAAAAGCAAAAAAGTTAATAATAAATAAGAAAACAGCCTATATAGGCTGTTTTTATATAAATATTTTTTTAATATCAGCTTAATTAAGTTATTAGAAAGCCATATTCTTTTTAAAACTATATTTTTTTAAATTCCCATTTACTAATCATCAAATAAGAAAGTAAAATTACTATACAAATATTAAACCCCGTATTTAACATTTTATTTATATTAAATAAAGAATATATAGCAATAATCATTCCTGCACAAGTTATTGGTATGCCAGAGAATACACCTGTAAAGGTACTAATATTATACTTAGCTAATCTGTAAGCGCCTGCAACTGGAAAAATAACTAAAGAAATATACCCTATGATTCCTAAACTACTAAAATTATTCATGCTAAACACCATTAAAGATGGTGCAACTCCAAAAGAAATTAAGTCTGCAAGAGAATCCAGCTCTTTCCCTATTTCACTTGATACATTTAATGCTCTGGCTATCCTTCCATCATATCTATCAAGTAGAGCTGCAAGTATAATAAATAGACTTGCAAATTTATAATTTCCTTCATACGTCATTAAAAGAGACATTACCCCACAAGATAGATTACCTAAAGTAAATATATTAGGTAAAAAGCACCTCATTTTTTCACTCATAGATTCCACTCCTAATTTAAATTTAAATATAAATATATTAGTTTTATATAGATTAATATAATTATATATTAACATATTTAATTTATATTACCCTTACATGAATCTTAAATTTACCTTAAATTTCAATACAATCTACAGAAATATTGTATCGAAATGATTATTTTAGAAAAATAATCATTTAATATACAATTATTAAGAAAATGAAAGTTTTTTCAAAAAACATGTTGACTTTTAATGTTATAAATGCTATGATTTAGTCATAAAAAGTCGAACTTTGTAGAGGAGGTTTACTAATAATGAAATCAACAGGTATAGTTAGAAAAATTGATGAATTAGGTAGAATAGTAATTCCAATAGAATTGAGAAGAACTTTAGATATCGAAATTAAGGATTCTCTTGAGATATTCGTAGAAGGTGAGCATATAATACTAAAAAAATATAACCCTTCATGTATATTCTGTGGAGATGCAAGAGACGTTATAAACTATAAGAGCAAAAATATTTGTAAGTCTTGTTTATCAGAATTAAAAAATGACTAATATAATTTATATACATAATTTTTTAAATTAATTTAATTAAATTAATTTCATTAAAATGGAGCCTACAGAATGTAAGCTCCATTTTACTTATTCTTCTATACCTATTCCCAATTCTTTCAGTTGTTTATCATCTACTAAATTTGGTGCTTCTGACATTGGACAGAAAGCATTTTGGTTTTTAGGAAATGCTATTACATCTTTAATATTTTCTGTATTTGCTAAGAACATAATAAGTCTATCCAAACCATAAGCTAACCCGCCATGTGGAGGTGGTCCATATTTAAACGCTTCTAATAAGAATCCAAATCTCTCCCAAGCGCTTTCTTTAGTAAACCCTAATGCATTAAACATTCTTTCTTGAATACTAGTGTCATGTATTCTTATACTTCCCCCACCAATTTCTTCACCATTTAATACTATATCGTAAGCCTTAGCTCTTACTTTTCCTGGATTACTCTCTAACAGTTCTAAATCCTCATCCTTAGGACTTGTAAATGGATGATGCTTTGCTACATATCTATTCTCTTCTTCATCATATTCAAGTAGTGGGAAATCTGTAATCCAAACAAATCTAAATTCTTTATTATCTTTTAATATTTCTAGTTGTCTTGCCATCTCTAATCTAAGAGCACCAAGTGATTGCAATACAACGTCATTTTTATCTGCAACTATTAAAATTAAGTCTCCAGTCTTTGCACTCAATTTTTCTATTATGTTATTTAATTCTTCCTCTTTAAAGAATTTTGCTATTGGTGATTTAATTTCTCCCTCTTTTAAAGCTATCCAAGCAAGTCCTTTTGCTTTATAAGTCTTTACAAACTCTGTCAGCTTATCTATTTGTTTTCTTCCCATATCGGCACAACCTTCAGCTACAATTGCTCTAACTGAACCACCATTTTCTATAGCATTTTTAAATACTCCAAATTCTGAACCCTCAACTACATCTGAAATGTTTTTAATTTCCATTCCAAATCTTAAATCTGGCTTATCTGATCCGTACTTATCCATAGCTTCACTATATGGCATTCTTTCTATAGGAAGTTTTACATCGTAATTTAATATGTCTTTAAATATTTTTTGTATTAACTTTTCATTTATACTAATTACATCATCTTCTTCTACAAAAGACATCTCAATATCCACTTGTGTAAATTCTGGTTGTCTATTAGCTCTTAAATCTTCATCCCTAAAACATTTAACTATTTGAAAATACTTATCGTAACCAGATACCATAAGTAATTGTTTAAATATTTGAGGTGATTGAGGCAATGCATAAAACTTACCTTTATAATTTCTACTCGGCACTAAATAATCTCTTGCTCCTTCTGGAGTACTTTTAGTGAGCATAGGTGTTTCCATTTCTAAGAACCCATTTTGGTCTAGAAAATCTCTTATTACCTTTGTAGTCCTATGTCTTAAAATAAGATTTCTTTGCATATCAGGTCTTCTAAGATCCAAATATCTATATTTTAATCTTACATTTTCTGCCGCATCCAAATCCTCTTTTATATATATTGGAGGTGTTTCTGATTGTGAGAGAATTTTAATTTCTTCTGCTTTAAGTTCTACTTTTCCTGTTGGTAGGTTTTCGTTTGCAGCTTGTCTTAGAACTAATTCTCCTGTTACTGTAATACAATATTCTGGTTTAACACCATCTGCCTTTTCAAAAGCTTCTCCGTTTATTTCCTCACCAAATACAACCTGCAATATACCTGTTCTATCTCTAAGGTCTACGAATACTAGAGAGCCTAGGTTTCTTTTTCTTTGAACCCAACCCATGAAAGTCATCTTTTGACCTACATTAGTTTCTCTAGCTTCTCCACACATCATGGTTCTTTTTAAACCTAAAAGCTGTTCACCCATGTCAATTCCATCCTTTCATTATTTGCTATAAAGTATTATAACTCTTTTTGTCTCTATTGATAAGATTTATTTTATTTTTCTTTTATTATATCTGCTATTGCATCTATATTATCAAGAATTATTTCAAACTGTTCTCCATCACTCATTCTTTTTAGTCTAGCTGCATTCTCTTCTAATTCAGAATCTCCAATAACAAGTGAAAATCTACTATCTATTTTATTAGCAAATTTCATTTGTGCCTTAACGCTTCTACCCATATGATCACAATCACAGTTAATACCTTTTTCCCTTAGTTTATTTATAAACTTTAAAGAATATCTGCTTGCATTGTCACCCATAGAGCCTACATATAAGTCTATATAGTTAGGTTTAGGAATTTCAATTCCCTCTTCTTCTAAGACAATTAAAAGTCTTTCCATTCCCATACCAAATCCAAAGGCTGGTGTACTCGGTCCACCAACTTCTTCTATAAGTCCATCGTATCTTCCACCGCCACATATAGTTAATCCATCAGCATTATTTATTATTTCAAAGGCTGTTTTTGTATAATAATCTAATCCTCTTACTATATATGGATCTACATTATACTCTATATCCAATGTATCTAAGTGTTTCTTTAAATCTTCAAAATGTTCATTACACTCTTCACATATGTAATCTAAAATTATAGGGGCACTCTTTCCTATTTCCTTACATCTTTTTTCCTTGCAATCTAGTATTCTCATAGGGTTTTTTTCAAATCTTGTTTTACAGGTTTCACATAGTTCTTCATAATTCTCTTTTAAATATGATTTTAAAGCATCATTAAACTTACCTCTACATTTAGGACATCCTAAACTATTTATATTTAAAGATAAATTATTCAAACCAAATTCTTTTAAAGACCTTATAGCAAGAGAAATCCCTTCTGCATCTATAGATGCTTGCTTAGACCCAAATACCTCTATACCAAATTGATGGAAATGTCTAAGCCTTCCTTTTTGCATTTTTTCATATCTAAATGCATCCACAAAATAATACATTTTACTAGGTTGTGCATCTGCATATATACTGTTTTCAATAAAAGCTCTAGCCACTGGAGCTGTCCCTTCTGGCTTTAAAGTTAGACTTCTTCCTCCTTTATCCTCAAAAGTATACATTTCTTTTTGCACTACATCTGTTGTCTCACCTACACCTCTTTCAAAAAGCTCTGTATGTTCAAACATTGGTGTTCTTATCTCTCTCATACCATAAGTTTCTGCAACTTTTCTTAACTTCTTCTCCATATAAATCCATTTATGTGAATTATTTGGTAGTAAATCCTTTGTACCTTTTGGTGCTTTAATTGCCATTTTAACTCCTCCTATCTTATAAAATTTTATACGTACAAATTATCTAAAAGTTCTATCTTTTTTTCTATCATTTCATTAATTCTATTTATATATTCCTTAACATCTTTGACATTTCCAAATCTCTCAATCTTACCACTTTCTAAATAAACAACCTTGGTTACAGCATCAGCCCCTAACGCTACAACAGTTTGTTTATCTTCCATCATTTCTATATTATATATAGACTCTTTTCCCTCTTTTGAATATCCTATATTCTCCATATTTCCAACCATATTCTTTTGCCTATACATGTAGTATGGCTTCATTTGTAAATCCTGTGCTAGAAGTTCTGTTTCTTTAAACATTAGATTTAACTCATTTTGAGTTGCTAATTCATATTTAATATTATTTATTATATTTTCATAAAGCCTTGAGGCTCTTTTTACTGATAGCCCATGGACAGTAAAACTATCTGGTTTTAGCTCTTTTATATGGGAGCAGGTTTTCTGTACATCACTTAGTTTTTCTCCAGGAAGACCTACTATTATATCCATATTAATATCTTTAAATTGAAGTTCGCGAGCAAGTTTAAAAACTTTTAATATATCACAAGAATTATGATTTCTTCCTATAAGTTTTAATGTGTTATCACTCATAGTTTGCGGATTTATGCTAATTCTTGTAACCTCATATTTTTTCATGGTTTCAAGCTTTTTATAAGTAATACTATCTGGTCTACCACATTCTACAGTAACCTCTTTAACATTAAAATCTTGTATAAAAAATTTATGTATATATTTCATTAGATCCTCAAATTGATCATCATTTATAGATGTTGGAGTTCCTCCTCCAAAATAAAGTGTTTCAAGCTTTAAATTTCTTTTCTTTAAATAACTTGATATAGCTTCTATCTCTTTTTTTAAGGCATTTAAATAATCCTCTATTATTTCTTTTTTAAAGCCAACTATAGGATTTGCTGCAAAAGAGCAATAAAGGCACCTTGTAGGACAAAAAGGCATACCAATATAAATACTTACTTTTTCATTCTTAGGTTTAATATATTTCATCTCTCTTTTAGCAACTTCTATGCATAGTTCTGCTTTTTCCTTAGATGAAATATATACATTTTTAAAGTATTTTATAATATCTTCTTCACTAACTCCTTCTATAAGCATACTCATAGCTATTTTTGATGGTCTTATACCTATTAAAGTTCCCCAAGGCATAAACTTTCCGGTAAGTTCTTCAAAGTATTTAAAAACGCTTTTTTTAACCTCTTGCTTTAGTTTTAATTCATCTTCAAATTTAAATATTCTATCCATAGATTCTGATTTCACCATTACATAATTTTCTTCTATTATAACTTCAAAATCTGGATTTTCATCTTGAAATACTATATTTTTAAAGGGAAGAAAAATGTTTATCATTTGATAAACATCATATCTATAATTAAAGTCATTTAGCTTAACTCTTAATTCTACTTTACTTGTTACATCATTTTCTAAGACTCTTAACATATGAATATTACTCCTAACTTTATAAAATAGTCTTTATAAAGGGATTTATACTTTTTTCATTTCCTATTGTAGTTTGACGCCCATGTCCAGGATATACAATGGTATCATCACTTAAAGTTAGTAATTCATTTTTTATACTTTTTAATATAGTATCTTGATTACCACCTTCTAAATCTGTTCTACCTATAGAACCATAGAATAGTGTATCTCCTGTAAATACTGAATCTTCTATGATAAAACTCATTCCACCTGGAGTATGTCCTGGTGTCTCTATACATTCTATTTCAATGTTTCCTACCGTATATTTATCACCATGATTTAAATAAAACACTGGCTCTTTTCCTTCTAATAATGGACCATATAAATATGCACCCCTATTAATCAATTCACTATCTCTTTCATTTATAGCTACATCTGCTTTTACTAAATTCTTCAAAAGTTCTACTCCAGAAGTGTGATCTACATGCCCGTGAGTTAAAAAAATGTATTTTATTTTAGCTCCTAACTCTTCAATACCTTTTAATATGTCATCTACATCTCCACCTGGATCTAAAACCAAGGCCTCATTGGTATTTTCATCCATAATAATATAACAGTTAGCACCATAAATTCCTGCTACAACCCTTTTAACTTGCATATATACCCCTCCTAAAAAATCTTAGAAATTCTTCTTACTATCTAATAAAATAGTTACAGGACCTGAATTTTCAATGCTTACTTTCATATCAGCACCAAAAACTCCATTCTCCACTTTAGAGATACATTCCTTACATAGTTTTATAAACTCACTGTATAAGACTTCTGCTTCTTCCCCACCTAATGCCTGCATAAAATTAGGTCTTCTTCCCTTTCTACAGTCACCGTAAAGAGTAAATTGAGAAACTATTAAAAGTTCTCCCCCCACATCTAACAATGATTTATTAAGTTTACCCTCTTCATCTTCAAAAATACGTAGGTTAATTATTTTATCTCTAAGATATATAGCATCTTCTAATGTATCTTCTTTTGATATTCCTAAAAGCACATTAAATCCTTCTGCTATTTCACCAACAATTTCTCCATCTACGACCACATTAGAAGATGTAACTTTTTGTACTACAGCTCTCATAAATACACCTCTCTATTATCCATTTACCCTATTAATTTCTATTACTCCATCTAACTTTCTAAACTTCTTCTTTAACTCTTTTAATGTTTCTATAGTTTTTATTTTAACCTTTAAATTTATTAAAGCAAATCCACTATCATAACTATTACCATTTATGGAGCACATATATATTTTATTCTGAGTTAAAAGTTGAACTACATCTGCAATCATACCTTCTCTATCATTACATTTTATACAAAGCTCACATATAAACTCAGAACCTTTAATATTTTCCCAAGTTATTTCTATTATCTTTTCTTTTTCTTCCTTAACTAAATTTTCAACATTCTTGCAATCTTTTCTGTGTACAGATATGCCTCTCCCCTTAGTAACATATCCTATTATATCATCTCCAGGTACTGGATTACAACATTTGGCAAATCTAGCCATTAAATTATCAGTATTCTTTAATATAAGCTCTGGCATAGAATCTTTTTCGTTTCTATCTGTATCTTTCCTATGCCTTATTTTGTCCTCTATTATCGATGTTGAAATATCTTCCTTTTTGTACCCATCTAATAATCTAGAAACAATATTAGAGCTAGCAACAATACCCGCTCCCACAACAGAATATAGATCTTCTAAAGTTCTTAGGTTGTATCTTTTAAAAATTTTCTCTAATTTTTCTCCTTCTGCTATTTCAGAGAAATTACATCCTTGCTTTTTAGTATCCTTTTCTAGTAATTCTTTACCACGCTCAATATTTTCCTCTCTCTTCAATTTATTAAAGAAAGATTTTATTTTGCTTTTTGCATGATTACTATTAGCAATAGATAACCAATGAATATTGGGTCCTTTACTGTTGGATGAAGTTATAACTTCCACGATTTCACCGGTTTGAAGCTTATAATCTAGGGGAATCATTTTTCCATTCACTTTACTTCCTACACATTTATTTCCTATATCTGTATGTATTCTATATGCAAAATCTATAGGGGTAGAATTCCTTGGAAGACTTATTACCTTTCCCTTTGGTGTAAATACAAATATTTCATCTGAAAACAAGTCTATTTTAAATGCTTCCATGAATTCTTCAGGGTCTGAAGTCTCACCTTCCCACTCTATGATATCTCTTAGCCAATATAATTTAGATTCTAAATCATCTTCCTCTTCATGACCCTCTTTATATTTCCAATGGGCTGCTATTCCATATTCTGCAGTCTTATGCATATCATAAGTCCTTATTTGAATTTCAAAAGGTTTTCCTTTAGGCCCTATAACCGTAGAATGAAGTGATTGATACATATTAGGTTTAGGCATAGCTATATAATCTTTAAATCTTCCTGGCATAGGTTTGTATAGTGTATGAACTATACCTAATGCCGAGTAACAATCTACAACTGTACTTACTAATATTCTAACAGCTGTTAAATCAAATATTTGATCTAAGTTCTTATTCTTATTTCTCATTTTATTATATATACTATAAAAATGCTTTGGTCTTCCTTCTATTTCAGACTCTATACCCGCTTTTGTTAACTTATCAGACAAATTTTCAATTATATTATTTATTTGAGCTTCCCTCTCTGTCCTCTTTTGAGCTATATCTTTTACAAGGGTATAATACAGATTAGGATTCATGTATCTTAAAGCTAAATCTTCTAGTTCCCATTTAATTTTTGATATGCCTAGTCTATGTGCTAAAGGTGCATATATATCAAGAGTCTCCTTAGCTTTTTCTTTTTGTTTAAATATAGGCATATACTTTAGAGTTCTCATATTATGAAGCCTATCAGCTAATTTAATCAATATAACCCTAATATCCTTAGCCATGGCTAGCAGCATTTTCCTAACATTATCAGCCTGTTGTTCTTCTTTAGACTTATATTTTATTTTACCTAACTTAGTTACTCCCTCTACTAAATTAGCTATTTCTTCTCCAAAAATATTTGATAAATCATCATAAGTATATTCCGTATCCTCAATTATATCATGTAAAAGTCCAGCAACTATAGTACTAGTATCCATGCCTAAGTCTGCAATAATAGATGCTACTTCAATTGGATGTATTATGTAGGGCTCTCCAGATTCTCTCATCTGCTCCTTATGAGCCTCATAGGCTAAATTATACGCTTTTAAAACTATTTCTTTATCAACATTATGATTATTTTCATCTATTTTATTTAACAACTTTTCAATCATTAGTGATACTCTCCTAAATTAAAAGACTGGTCATTTAACCAGCCGTTTTTTACATTAATTATATAATATAGATCAATATTATGCAATTTCAGAACTTAATATATAATGCACTTATTAAATACTATATATTATACTTAACTAAGGAACTAATATTGTAACCCTTTAACTTTTCTCTAGCATTTAAATCTGTAAGTTCTACTACAAAATTTAAACTTACGACCTCTCCACCCATTCTTTCTACAAGCTTAACTATAGCATCAACAGTTCCCCCTGTAGCTAAAAGATCATCTACCACAGCAACCTTCTGACCTTTCTTTATAGCATCCTTGTGGATTTCAATTTTGTCTTTTCCATATTCTAATTCATACTCAATAAATTCAGTTTCAAAAGGAAGTTTACCCTCTTTTCTAACTGGAACAAAACCTATTCCTAGTTCATATGCTACTGTAGTTCCAAATATAAATCCTCTAGCTTCAGGAGCTAATATTAAATCAACATCCTTATCTTTAAGTTGTTCACAGAGTTGTCTTGTGCACTCTTTGTAGTATTTCCCATCAATTAAAAGAGGAGTTACATCCTTAAAACTTATACCTTTTTTAGGGAAGTCCTCTATTATTCTTATTTTATCCTTTAAAAGCAATTTTATGCCTCCTTTGAAACAATTAGAATTATTTTATATGTATATTTTATACATTAACAAACAGTATAAAAATATCCTATGCTATTATATGTATAATCAATTCTTTTGTTACCAATGTATTACGTTATGTAATTCTATTACCCTTGTGATTTTTATAAAGATACTTAGCTATTTGTTCAGCTTTATCTTTATCTAATGTGGTAAACAACTCTACTATTATTTTGGCATTCTCCATATTACCTATAGCATTAACCTTAGGAATTATAGTTGATACTAACTTTTGTAGTGATTCTTCATTTATATCTGTAATGTTCTGAATTTGCATAAGAGCTCTTATACCATAATTATTACTTAATTTAATTTGATTTATTCCCTCACTTACTATGTAATTATTTTCTTCAGTTATATCCTTACCACTAGCTACAGTACCTAAGCTAATTAAATCTATGTATTTATTAAATTTGCTAGTTTTATAATAATTAGATAGCGCTTGTATTAATTTAAATGTTACACCAGAACAACTTAACTCTTTAAATGGATATGGAGAATTTACACCTTTAGGAGTTAAAATATATTTGTTTTGATTATTATTACATTCATCTGAGCTCAAAGTTATTACATCTATTCCTAGACTATCACAAAGCTTTTTATCACTATCTGAATTTAAAAAGCATCCTAAAGATATAACTAAATTAGTTCCTAAAAACTCTATGTATTCTTTAATGTCTTTTTCAGTAAGCATTTTCCCTCTATCTAATTCTACTGGTATAAAATACTCCACATCAGCTTTTAGATACCTTAATGCTAAAAGTAGGGCAGATACACTTGTTATACTATCTACATCATAATACCCAAAAATAACTATCTTCTCTCTATTATTTACTGCTCTAACTACCCTTTGGAGTATTGATTGCATATTCTTTAGAAGAAAGGGATAATAATTATTAAATTTTTTTCTGGAATTGCATTCCCTTAGTTTATTGTTTTGACTTCTTATCTTATATTTCAACATAATCAATCCCCCAAATTATTAGAGAAAACATATATATTATAATTTAAAATCATAGATTTTACAATTATTTATTTATAAAATGAATTAATAAATTCTATTAAACTTCTTGATTTTACAATTTACTACATTTGAAAAATAATAAACCTCAAAAAATATCCACTTTTTGAGGTTTATTAAAAAATATTTTATTTTATAATTATGCTTTTGCTATGTTTTTATTTCCAGTTCTATTCTTTAATATTACCCACATAGGACTTGCTATAAATATGGATGAATAAGTTCCAACAGCGATTCCTACAGTTAATGGTAATGTAAACTCTCTAATAGATGGAACTAAAATTAAAAGCGCGCATATTGTAATTAATGTTGAAATAGATGTATTTATGGATCTTTTAATCGTTTGGTTTATACTTTTATTTACAAGTTCATTAATCTCTATCTTACCATACTTTTTCATATTTTCTCTTATCCTGTCAAACACAACTATAGTATCGTTAATAGAGTAACCTAATATTGTAAGTATAGCTGCTATAAATGGTGAGTTAACTTGTATTCTTAAAATAGAATATACACTAAAAGTTATTAATATATCATGTATAAGAGCTAATATAGCTGCTACACCAAATTTAAACTCAAATCTAAATCCTATGTAAGCGAGCATAGCTAAGAAAGCTATACCTATTGCTATCCATGCTTTTTTAGTAAGTTCTTTACCAACTAATCCACTTATACTTTCTTCTGATACGATATATTTATCTCCTAATTTAAATTTAGTCTTAATTTTATTTTTAATTTCTGCTATTTGTTCATCTTTTACTGCACCACTTTGAATTACTATTTCTACTTCCTTTTTATCATTAATATCTCTTAGAGAATATTTTTTAGTGTATGATTTTAAAATTTCATTTAATTCATTTTTATCCTGTGCAGTGACAGTTTTATTCATGTTTATATCTAATAGTGTACCACCTGTAAAATCAATACCATAGTTTAGTCCTTTTGTAAGAAAAATACCTATACCTATTATTATAATGGTAAGAGAAAGGGCAAACCACACCTTAGTCTTTTCAACTATTTTAAGCATTTTATTGTACCCCCTTTTTCACACCAAAATGAGAAGGTTTATTTATAATACCCATATCTAACGCTAGTTTAAGTAAAAATCTTGTAACTGTTAATGCTGTAAAGATACTTATTACTATTCCCATCATTAATGTTAAAGCAAATCCTTTAACAGAACCTGTTCCTACTAAATATAGTATCAACGCTGCTATAATTGTAGTAATATTAGAGTCTAATATGGATGATAAAGCCCTATCAAACCCTGATTGAACAGATGACTTTATTGATTTTCCAGCCTTAAGTTCCTCTTTAGTTCTTTCAAAAATAAGTACATTGGCATCAACTGCCATTCCCACTGTAAGTAAGAATCCTGCAATTCCTGATAATGTTAGCGTAACATCTGCTAGTGAAAAAGCTAAAAGATCTAATAATATAAATAATATTAGTGCAATATTTGCTATAATACCTGGGATTCTATACATTAATATCATAAATAACAATACTAATCCTATACCTATAAATGCTGCTTTTTTAGTATTAGGTATGACACTAGCACCTAAAGTTGCACCTACAGTCTTAAAGGAAACTGGTTTTATAGGAAGTGGAAGCGCACCTGATTTTATTATATCTGCTGTTTTTTTAGCTTCTTCTAAAGATTTACTTCCTGTAATAACTGCTGTTCCATCAGTTATTACACTCTGAACTAACGGATTTGTTAGTTCCTCCTCATCCATTGTAATAGCTATATTTTGATTTAAGAACTTTTTAGTTCCTTCAGCGAACTTCTTAGTTCCTTCTGTATTTAACTCAAGTCTAACCTCTGGTTGATTCTTTTCATTTAAACCTGCTATAGCATTTTTAACATCTTTTCCTGTAAGAATAACCTTTTTATCTGGTCCCACAAATTTTAATTCACCAGTTTTCCCTACAATGTCCATAACACTTTTTGAATCAAAAACACCTGGTACATCAATTCTAATTCTTTTTTGTCCCTCTTGTTTAACTTCTGTTTCTGCGACTCCAAGTTTATTTATTCTCATATTAATAAACTCAATTTCCCTACTCATATCCTCTGGTGTTACCTTATCTGCTTGAATTTCTTCAACTACAGAGATTCCTCCTTGAAGGTCTAATCCTCTGTTTATAGTTTTAGAAAAAGGTAAAACCTTATAGCCTAAGAGTTCGATTCCGAAATACCCTATGTATGCAAATAAACTAATTAAGACTATACATAGTACAAAAATAACTGTACTCTTGCCCTTTTTCATTTTCATCCTCCTTTTTTTGACTATATTTTTACTGTTTTAATATACTAGTTTAATTATATTACGCTGTAAAATATTAGTCAATAATAGGTAGTATTTAAGTCATTATCCAATTTTTTTAGCTTTTAAAGCTATTGCACATTCTATTCTTTTTTTCTGCATCTCGCATCCTATTTCATAAGGTGTATGCATATCACCATTAAAATTAAAATTATTTGCTTGACATCCACCACTACAGAAAAATCTAGCCCAACATTCTTTACATTTAGGCTTATTATAAATATGAGCTTTTTTAAATTGGTCACTTAATTCTATGTTAAATTCATCCTCTTCGTAGATCGATCCCAATTTAAAGTCTTCATTTCCAACAAATTGGTGACAAGGATATATATCCCCTTCCGGTGTTATAGCAATATACTCATGACCTGCTCCACATCCAGAAATTCTCTTATATACACAAGGTCCTCCATTTAAGTCTATGTTAAAGTGATAGAAATTAAATTCCTTACCCTCTTTATATCTACTGTACATTTCTTCATATAACTTATCATATTGTTCAAATATTATTGGAAGATCTTCTTCTCTTAAAGATAATTCATGTTCTTCTGGAAGAACTACTGGCTCTACAGAAATCTCTTTAAATCCAAGTTCAGCTAAATGCTTTATGTCTTCAAAGAAATCTAGATTTTCTCTTGTAAATGTACCTCTTACATAATGATTCTTATCTTTATCTCTTTTTTCAACCATTCTTTGTATCTTAGGTATAATGTTTTCATAAGTTCCTGTACCATCAAATCTTATTCTAACTTTATCATTAACTTCTTTTCTTCCATCTATACTTAATATAATATTTACCATATTTTCATTTAAATATTCCATTAGTTCATCATTTAATAACGTGCAGTTTGTAGTCATTGTAAACCTTATATTTTTTTTATGGATTTTTTCCTGTTCTTTACCATAATCCACTATCTCTTTTATAACATCCATAGCCATTAAAGGTTCTCCACCAAATAAATCTATCTCTATATTCTTTCTTGGTCCAGAATGCTTTATTACATAGTCTATAGATTTTTTTCCAACTTCTGCAGACATTCTCTGCCTACAACCCTTATACTCACCTTCATCAGCAAAGCAATATTTACATTTTAAATTACAATCATGAATTATATTTAAACACACAGCTTTTATATAAGCCTGTCCATTTTGAGTGTTTAAGGCTATATTTTCATATAAATCCTTTGTATAAAGATATTCTTCCTTTATAAGCTCATTTATCTCCTCATAAGCTTCTTCTATTTCTTCTCTGCTATATTTGCTTTTATGTATATCTACTAGCTCTTCTTTTTCTTTTAGCTTTTTATCATCTAAAAGATCAAATACTAATTCATCTATTTGGTGTAGGGCCCCCGAATTTACATCAATTGCAAAAAAATCATTTCCTTGTTTAAATTTATGGATTAATGCCATTACCTTTTCCTCCTAAATAAGTTTAAAGCAGTAACGGTAAGTTACTGCTATGCCTTTAGCAAAATATCTTATTAATTTTCACAAGCTAAATTAGCTACTGTACAAGATGTTTTACATGCAGATTGGCATGAATTTGCACATTCCTTACACCCTGGTTTTTTTATGCTGTCCTTTAAATTAGATTTGTTTAAAACCTTTATGTGTTTCATGCATACTCCTCCATTAAACATTATTTCTATCAATTATAACATGATTTTGTAAATAAATAAAGGTTCTATTATAGGTTAATTCCTAACATTCCAGATAATGTACCTGCAAATACACATAATAAAACCCTACATAAGTCCTTCATTCCTAATGCATAATCTCTACCAGCTATAATTGATATTATATATATTAACAATATATATAATAATCCTACTAGCATTCCTACAAGCCATCCTTTTTCCTTAGCTTTTCTAGCTGCATAGGCTGCTCCATATAATACACTTACCAAGGTTATTATTAAAAATGTTATTCCTAAACTCTTCGTCTCCATATTTTTCGATGTAAGAGATGTTATTAAAGTATATAACAATAAACATACAATAGTTACAGTTGTGGACCTCAGTACCCCCAAGCCTATACTGGCATACCTTCTCTCATTTCCCATAAAAAAACCTCCCTTTACTAATTAATATTAATTATGCAAAAGGAAGTCTTTTTATTACTTAAATTTACTCTTCTATTTTATTTTCCTTAACTTCTACTTCTTCTCTAGAATATAATACAGAAGATATACCATTTTTATGAAGCTTTATTCTAGCCCTACTTGGACCTGATTCTAAAATAATATATTCATCTTCTATATTTATAATTCTACCCATTATTCCACCTTTAGTTAATATATCATCATTAACCTTGACATCTTTTAACATCTGGTTATACTTCTTTTTTCTCTTACTTTCTGGAATAAACACCATTGCATAAAATGCAACCATAGCTATAAGCAATGGTAACATGCCTCCTAATCCTTTCATTACTAATCACTCCTTTTTAATTTATTTATATGTAAGAAAGCTTTAACTAAGCTCTTCCATTCCATTCTCTAAGCTTTTGTTCTTTAAATTCATAAAAATAATCACCATCAATAGCATCTCTAATATCTTGCATTAACTTATTATAGAAATATAAATTGTGAAGTACACATAACCTCATTGCAAGCATTTCCTTTGCTTTAAATAAATGACGTATATATGCTCTTGTATAATGCTTACATGCTGGACATTGGCAACCTTCATCTATAGGTCTTTTATCTAATTCAAATTTGGCATTAAATAGATTTATTTTTCCCTCTTTAGTAAATACATGACCATGTCTACCATTTCTAGCTGGAAGAACGCAATCAAAGAAATCTACGCCTCTTTCAACAGATTCTAGTATATTACTTGGAATTCCTACTCCCATAAGATATATTGGTTTATCCTGAGGTAAGTGTGGAACTACAGAATCTATTATTCTGTACATTTCTTCATGGGTTTCTCCAACTGCAAGACCACCTATAGCATAACCATCAAGATTCATTTTTGATATAGTTTTAGCGTGTTCTATTCTTATATCATCATAAGTACCACCTTGATTTATTCCAAATAGCATCTGGTGTTTGTTCACTGTACTCTCTAAGGAATTAAGTTTATCCATCTCTTCTTTGCATCTTTCAAGCCATCTTGTAGTTCTAGCCACAGAATTTATAACATACTCCCTTGTTGATGGATTAGGTATACATTCATCAAAAGCCATGGCAATGGTTGAACCTAAGTTGCTTTGTATTTGCATACTCTCTTCAGGTCCCATGAAGATTTTCTTTCCATCTATATGCGAGTTAAAATAAACTCCTTCTTCTTCTATTTTTCTATTCCCTGATAGAGAAAACACTTGAAATCCACCTGAGTCTGTTAATATCGGTCTATCCCAATTCATAAATTCATGAAGACCACCCATTTCTCTTATAACCTTGTCACCAGGTCTTAAATGTAGATGATATGTATTAGAAAGCTCTACTTGACAATCTATTTCTTTAAGATCCATGGTAGACACAGCACCTTTAATTGCAGCTAGGGTACCTACATTCATAAATACAGGGGTTTGAATGGTTCCATGTACTGTTTTAAATTGCCCTCTTCTAATTTTATCCACTTTCTTAAGTAATTTGTATTCTCCCACTTAATCACTTCCTTATCTAAGGTATATCGTATAAAATTACTAAATTTATTTTTTCAATTCTGTTTTATAAATTAAATTATATACATAAATTTACTTTATAAACATAGCATCTCCGAAACTAAAAAATCTATATTTTTCCTTTACAGCAACTTCGTAAGCATTCATTACATTTTCTTTTCCTGCTAAAGCACTTACAAGCATTATTAATGTTGATTCTGGTAAATGGAAATTAGTTATAAGAGCATCCAATACCTTAAACTTATAACCAGGGAATATAAAAATATCTGTCCATCCAGAACACTCTTTAACTTTCCCATGCTCATTTCCTATACTTTCAATAGTCCTACAAGATGTCGTACCCACTCCTATTATTCTTCCACCATTTTTCTTTGTATTATTTATTATATCAGCAGTTTCTTTGCTCATTTGATAATATTCAGAATGCATATGATGTTCTTCTATAGTATCAGCTTTTACAGGTCTAAAAGTTCCAAGCCCTACATGTAGTGTTACGAAGGCAACAATTATTCCTTTATTTTTAATTTCTCCTAATAATTCCTCTGTAAAATGTAGACCTGCCGTAGGTGCTGCAGCGGAACCAGGTTCTTTAGAGTAAACTGTTTGATATCGCTCTTTCTCTTCCAATTTTTCAGTTATGTACGGTGGAAGAGGCATTTCTCCTAATCTATCTAAAACTTCTTCAAATATACCTTCATAGCTGAACTCTACAACCCTACTTCCATCTTCACCCATATCTATTACTTCTGCCTTTAACTCTCCACTTCCAAATACAAATTTGGAACCTATTTTAGCTCTTTTACCAGGCTTTACAAGTGTTTCCCATTTATTTTTATCTACCCTTTTTAAAAGCAAGAATTCCATTCGTCCCATAGTACCTTCTTTATGCCCTATAAGCCTTGCTGGTAGAACTCTTGTATCATTTAGAATAAGACAGTCCCCCGGATTGAAATATTCTATAATGTCTTTAAACACTCTATGCTCAATATTGCCTGTTTTCTTATCTAAAACCATCAACCTTGAGTGGTCTCTTTTTTCTAGTGGATGTTGTGCTATATATTCTTCTGGCAAATCAAAGCTAAAATCCTTTACTCTCAAAATTTACACCTTCTTTATTTAATTTTATCTATAAAAAATCATATTGTTTTTCTTCGTTATCCAAATTTTTTCTCTCAATTTTTAAATGTTCATAAGATTTATCTCCAGCAACTCTTCCCCTAGGAGTTCTTAGTAAGAATCCTTTTTGAAGCAGATATGGTTCATAAACATCTTCTAAAGTACTGGTTTCTTCTCCTATAAAGTATGCTAAAGTTTCAACTCCTACAGGACCACCATTAAAATTTTTTATTAAAGCTTCTATTATTTTATTGTCTATAGTATCAAATCCTTCATTGTCTATACCTAAAAACTCTGTAGATTTTTCAACTAAATTCCCATTTATAATTCCACTTTCTAAAACCTCGCAATAATCCCTAACTCTTTTTAAAAGTCTATTTGCGATTCTAGGAGTTCCTCTTGATCTTTTAGCTAACATTAAGGCTCCTTCTTTATCAATTTTAACATCTAAAATTTTAGCAGAGCGAATAATTATCTCCATTAGTTCATCTTCTTCATAAAATTCCATAGGACATAATACTCCAAATCTATCTCTAAGTGGCGATGTTAAAAGCCCTAATCTTGTAGTAGCACCTATTAAAGTAAACTGTGGAAGATCTATTCTTATGGATTTTGCCTGTGCTCCTTTTCCTATTACAATGTCAAGAGCATAATCTTCCATAGCTGGATATAATATTTCTTCTACAGAACGCGATAGTCTATGTATCTCGTCTATAAAAAGAACATCTTTATCCTTTAAGCTAGTTAATATAGCCGCTAAATCCCCCGCTCTTTCAATGGCAGGACCAGAAGTGACCTTTAAATCTCCTCCCATTTCTTTAGCTATAATATTAGCTAAAGTCGTTTTACCAAGACCAGGTGGACCATATAATAAAGTGTGATCCAGGGATTCATTTCTATTTTTAGCTGCTTTTATAAAAACATTTAAGTTTGTTTTTACTTTCTTTTGTCCTATATATTCATTTAACTTTTGAGGTCTTAAAGAAAATTCGTTATTTAAGTCTTCATCCATTAAAGAGGATGTTATGATTCTATTTTCCATGTTCCCCCACCTCAATTTCTAATTCATTAAGAACTTTAAGCTTTCTTTTATAATAATCTCTAAACTTTCTTTTTCCTCTACATTTTTTAGTGCTTTTTCGCATTCTTTTTCTGAGTACCCTAAAGACATTAAAGCTTCTTTCGCTTCTTCTAAAATTTTAGAAGAAACTTTAATATCATTGCTATCAGTTTGTATACCTTCGTCTAGATTCACATCTAATTTATCTTTAAGTTCTAATATTATTCTTTGAGCAGTTTTCTTTCCTATGCCAGGTGCTTTAATTAGTAACTTTTCATCTTCTAAAACTATAGCCCTTTTTAGATTTTCTACGTTAGTAATAGACAATAGTGATAAAGAGGCTTTTGCACCTATACCATTTACCGTTAATAATTTATTGAAAAGTTCTAATTCTTCTTTTGATCCAAACCCATATAATCCAATAAAATCTTCTCTTACTATTTGGGTTAAGTAAAGCATAATATGCTCACCTATGTTAGGCATATTAGCTATAGTATATCCTGAAGAATGAATCTTATATCCAATATCTCCATTTTCGATAACTATATACTCCTTGTTTATGCCCATATATGTACCTTTTATATATTCATACATTATATCACCTCAAAAATAAAGGACTATACTATACTTTATCATTTATGGCTAAGTAATTCAATATGTATTATTGTTATTGATTAGCTATACCTATTATAAAGAAAAAGATACCCTATATTTTGGGTATCCTACGTTCTGAAAATGGCTTCAACACCTTCTACAGCTTCTTCCTTTGTATTAAATTCGTAAATTTTATCACCTTTTTGCAAAAGTTCTATATCACCTTCAGGAAGTTGTTCAACTTTAATAGTTGTTATATCTTTAGGAGATTCTAAAAGCATATTTCCATTTTTATCAACTTTAAATATAGCTACACTTCCATCCTTAATTCCAATTACATATTTTCCTTCTTGATACTTATATTTATTTATAGACCTGGAAAAAACTATTTGGTCCTTTTTTATATCCTTTAAGTTATAGTCGTGTTTCTTAAAAACTGCAAGTACCTGCTCTTTAGTCATATCTGATATAACTTTTTTATCTTTATTGAACTTTTCAATACACTCATCCACAGTTGTTTTATTTTGTTCACCCTCAGGTTTTAAATACACACTTTCATAAACAATTTTAATGGAATTTGATGAATTATCAATATTAATTTTTTCCCCTGTTTTTGCTTCCCCTTGTTTATTACTAGATGCCTTATGATTTCTATTTTCAAAAGTACTTATACCATATGTAAGTAAAAATATTGCTATGAAAAATGATGGTATAAAAATTAATAATTTCTTCTTATTAGACATAATATCACTCCTTTTATTGTGTATTATGTCCAAATTTTGTAACTATATTCAATTATAAATTTATCTATTCAAAATCCTTAAACAATAAACTTGGTTGAACTCCAGTATTGTTTTGATATTTTCCACTAGTATACTTCTCATACTCTCCCTCAATATTGTGATAATATATTTGACATATTTCTATGTTTGGATAAATTCTTATAGGTTGAACACAGAATATTTCTAATGTCCAAAATCCTGAAAATCCTATATCACCAAAACCTGCTGTTATATGTATAAATAATCCTAATCTTCCTACAGAAGACCTTCCTTCTAGCATTGGAACTAATTTTTCTGTTCTTGTATGCTCTATTGTTCTTCCTAAATATAATTTACCTGGCTCTAAAAGAAGTCCTTCTTCTGGTATTGTAATTTTTTTAGCCTTATTCTCTTTCTTCATATCTAATACGTTATTTTCATAAACTAAAAGTTCATTATGTAATCTTAAATTATAACTATTTGGATTTAACTGATTGTCACTAAATGGCTCAATAAATATATCTTTATTTAATCTATTTTTAATTTCTTTTCCTGAAAGTATCATAATTTTCCTCCAAAATTTTATTAAATTCAAATTATAAATCATTAATTTCCAAACCATTATAGCAAAAAATCATAATTTAAGTCAAAATTTTATTACATATAAAAAGTAACTCCATAAGAAATAGCTAAGCTATTATATGGAGTTACCTCAACTAATAAAATATTATCTTCCTACTGAACCTTCTATATTAATTCTATATGGCATATAACTACCATTAAACATGTAAAGATGGATGTAATATCTACCTGGTTTATCTGCCTTAAACTTTCCACTTAAATTTTGCCCATCATCAGTGGCATAAGATACTGCATTATTATTTTCATCATATACTACCCAAGTAGCTCCTCCGTACCCTAATTTATTTATATCTATTTTTACTTCTCCTGGTGTTATAACATCAAAATAGAAATAATCTTGATCACTTGTATTTTCTATGGTTCCACTAACAGGTATACCTGGTACTATTGGACCACTTGCAGTTTCTTTACTGTTATTTGGTTCTTTTTCAGTGCCTATTGGATATACCGGATCTGTAATCTTAATCTTCATAGTTTTTTCACTCATTTGTCCACTACTATCCATTACTCTTAATGTTACAGTATATTCACCTTTTTTAGTATATACATGGCTTGGGTTTTGTTCACTGCTAAAATCACTTCCATCACCAAAGTCCCATTGATATCCTGCGATAGATCCATCTGGGTCATATGTTCCTTTTCCATAGAAAACAACTTTTTGATTTAAGGCTCCGGATTTAGGTACATGCATATATATAACTGGAAGTTTATTTTCTGAAAGATCCTTTATTTCTGCAGTAGTAGTAGATACTGAAGATTCTCCCTTGTCATCAGTAACTTTTAATTTCACTGTATAAGTTCCTACCTTGTCATATGAATGCTCTGGATTTTCCTCATTACTCTTATTACCATCTCCGAAATCCCATTCATAAGAAACTATTTTACCATCTGGATCGAAAGAGCCTTCACTAGAGAATTTGATTTTTTCTTTCTCTGTTCCCTTGTAAGTTCCATTGATCTTGCCATAAGGTAATGAATTTTTGGAATCACCTTCGTTTGGTAAATATCCGTGGAATACTACATCATAAGTAACTCTATTTGAAGAGTCAACTTTATAATTAGTGAAATAAGCAGTTAAAGTTTTATACCCACTCCAAGAATACGTATCTAATTTCTTAAGTGAATCATCTATAAACTTATTCATTGCTTTTTGATCTTCTAATTTCCCCTTAGATGCTCCACCTGTGTAACTACCTCTCAAAGTAAAGGTACTAAAATATTGTGATTTCTTAACTTCACTCTTAGCATCCTTTAATTTTGCTACTTCAGATATTTCAGAATAAATTTCATTAGGGTTCTTATAAGCATGCCTTACTAAATAATCATCAGCTACAAAAGGCACTGTTAAATTTTCATAATTATCTATGCGCTCCTGCATATGATCTTGATATTTATCATTTAAAGCATAATTAGAACTTAAATCTCTAATATAATTATCATATCCATCAACATCATTATTTTTTGCAAGATCATTTAGTTTATTTAATATACCCATATCTTTATTATACATATAATCCATAAACATACATGCATAATTATAGAATTCAAAACTAGCACCATATTTAGAATGTACAGTGTCTGAAAGCTTATATCTATTATTTCTTGTTGTATTATGAATATTTGATACTATACTCTTTCTTGGTAATATTCCAGAAGTTCTAGTAGAACCTGCAAATAATTCTGCTCCACCTTCTTCATACCAAGTTAATCTATCATTGTCATAAAGTTTTGTTCTTCCCCATTGTCCTGGAACTGCATATCTTCCTTGCAAATAATGTGTATATTCATGTCTAAATAATTCTTCTAATGTGTATGTGCTTTCTTGAGCTTCTCTTTCATAGGTGAAGAAAGTTCCTTCTGGCTCTATA
This sequence comes from Hathewaya histolytica, assembly GCF_901482605.1. Lineage (NCBI taxonomy): Bacteria > Bacillati > Bacillota > Clostridia > Eubacteriales > Clostridiaceae > Hathewaya > Hathewaya histolytica. The sequence continues at coordinate 1,939,570 of NZ_LR590481.1, forward strand.
TACATACCACCATTATTAGTATCATATCCGTATAGAACACTATTGAGTTTATATTCTTCGGGACTGTTGTAGATAACCATTGTTAATATATCATCTGGATTACCTTCTTCTAATGGTTTGTCTATTCCGTATACTCTAAAGAATTGAGAGTTAACTTCCTTTGATGCCCAGTATAGTCTTTTAACTTTTTCTTCTTCTACTCTAGCACCAGCTTTTATTATTACTTTTCCATCATCAAATGTATAAGTTTTTGGACAGTATTTTTCTTTTCCTTCCTTTTTAAACTTATCTAAAGGTATTTTGTTTCCTTCAGCATCTTTTGAATCATAATGACGCTTAATTTGATCTGCTGATTGTAAATGTTGCATACTTAAATAAGGATAAACTTTCATAACCTCTGTTAAAGTTTCTATTCCTATTTTATTATTGCTATGTAACTTCCCTAAAGGTGCTATATGATATATACCGTTATCTATTATCCAAGAGTTATTATCATTTATTTTTCCATAAAGAGCTAACTTTTTAAGTTCATTTATAAACCCATCTATTTTACCATACCAAGGAGTGTTTTCTGGTTTTTCTTTAGTAGCTCTTAAATACTCAGTTATATCATAGGTAGGTGCAGCTAAAACATTAAATAATGCTTTTGACTTTAAATCATCAAGAGCGTATCTGTCTATATTCTTTATACAGTCTTGAAGTATTGGTGTAAAATTATTTACAACTTCTGGAGGCGCTGTTTCATTACCAGCTAAAAGTCCTGTTGCAGATACTATTTTATCTTGAACTTCAGTACCTAGTTTAAAATTAGGATTTTTTTGAATTGCTAATATAGAAGGTATTACCCTTTCTTTAAAAGACCTCTTGTTTATTTCATTCAATTCCTTGTTATGGAATCCTAAGTAAAATCCAGCTCTTACAACTTCTACTAAAGTAGGAATACCTTTATGATCTATCTCTGTATACTGAGGTGCCCTTCTACCAATTTCATCCATGATAAAGCTCATACGAGTTTTATTTCCATAGAACTCTTTTGCATCTGAACTATACTGAAAAAGGTCTGGTAAATTCTCAATTTCAGTCTTAACAAGCAAATCTACTAAGTCATAATAATTTAAAGTCTTTAAATATGATACTGTATACCTCTTACTTTCATTTTGTACAGCTGCTGTTGCATTATTTTTATCTACAGCTGCATAAATTGGTAATGTACTGTTCACTGTAAATATTGTAGCCATTGTTATAGCTAACATAAGCCTTTTAGATAAACATTTCCTTTTCATAGTCTTCCCCCTATTTAAAATAATTTTTAAAAAATTCATAATTCCTTCATTTATGCTCTTTTCATAATTATCTGAATATTTGTATTGAGGAATTATATAAGCCTTTTATTAAAGTATAACGCCATTTTTTAGTAGTGTCAACATTATTTATTAATATTTGTTATATATTTGTTTAATTTTTGTTTAATTTTTGTTAAGATATACCTGTTCATTAATTTTTTATTAATATTTAATTAAGTATATAAGAGAATATTAGGATAAAATAAATTTATAAAGATTCTATTTAAAACGGGAGGAGTTCTTATGAACCATAAAAAAGAAAAAGAATATAAAAAATTAGATACCGAGAAATTAAAAGAAAACTTAACTGAATTGCAATATAATGTAACTCAGAGAAATGCCACAGAAAAACCATTTTTAAATAAATATGATAAACATTTTGAAGACGGTATATATGTTGACATTGTATCTGGTGAACCACTATTCTTATCTATTGATAAATTTAATTCTGGATGTGGGTGGCCTGCTTTTTCAAAACCCATAAGCAGAAAATATATAAAAGAAAGAGCAGATTTCTCACATGGTATGTCCAGAATTGAAGTAAGGAGCAAAAATGCTGACTCTCATTTAGGTCATGTATTTAATGATGGTCCTATTGAAAATGGAGGAATGAGGTACTGTATAAATAGTGCCTCTTTAAAATTTATAGCAAAAGATAAGCTTAAAGAGGAAGGATATGAAGAATTTCTTCCTTTGTTTGAAAAAGATAAGCAAGAGCTATAAACTTACTAATCTAAAATATATTTTACAATATTTCTTATAATTTAAAGCACCTTTATATAAATAAAAAATCACATTTAATATAGAGGATATATATTAAATGTGATTTTAATATTACTATTTTTTTAATATATAAATTTTATTTTAAACATGTTTAAAATAAAATTATCTTATTCTTCCCATCCTTCTGGGAATTCAGCATTATGGTAAACATCTTGAACATCTTCATCATCTTCTAATACGTCAAGCATCTTTTGAAACTTACCTGCTGTATTTTCATCTATAACAGTATATGTATCTGGAATACTTTTAACTTCAGCTTCTAAGAATTCCAACCCTTTTTCCTCTAATGTTTCTCTCACAGAACCAAAATCTTCTGGTGAAGTAGTAATTATATAAACCTCATCTTCTGATTGGAAGTCCTCTGCTCCACACTCTAAGGCCATCATCATTAATTCTTCTTCATCAAGCTCATCATTCTTTTCTATAACAATTTGCCCCTTAGTTTGGAACATAAATGATACACAGCCAGTAGAACCTAGATTACCACCATGTTTTGAAAATGCATGTCTTACATTACCCGCACTTCTATTCTTATTATCTGTTAGTGCTTGTACTAATACTGCTATCCCATCTGGTCCATAACCTTCATAAAGTATTTCTTCATAATTAACTCCAGCAAGTTCTCCTGCTGCTTTCTTTATAGCTCTCTCTATTGAATCTTTAGGCATATTATTAGCTTTTGCTTTTGCTATAACGTCTCTTAGCTTAGGGTTCGCATCTGGGTTAGGACCTCCATTTTTAGCCGCGATAGCTATTTCCTTACCTATTTTTGTGAATATTTTTCCTCTTTTTGCATCTACTTTACTTTTTTTAGCTTGTATATTATGCCACTTTGAGTGTCCTGACATACCTATTCTCCTTCCAAATTATAACTTTCAATATAAATTCTCTAATTATTATAACATGTGCTATTATGCTTTTTCAACCTTCCTAAATTACTGTTCTTCCTCATATAATCTATCTTCTAGCTTAAAAAAGTACTTAGCATCATCTCTTAATAATATCCCATTTCCAGAAGTTATATTCATAACCTCTCTCTCCACGTCTGCTATCTTATCTAATTCTAAAAATACAGTAATAGTAACCTTATCTGAATATTGTATATCTTCTATATAAATATTCTTTTGAGAAAAAGTATATTGTATTTTTCCTAAAAGTTCGTACTCTACATCTATATTAACTTTTGCACCAATTATCTTTTCTACAACTCCAGCTTCTTTAATAGCATTTACAGCAGCTTTAGAGTACGCTCTGGTAAGTCCCGATGCCCCTAGCAGTATACCGCCAAAGTATCTAGTTACTACAACTACTGTATCCGTTATATTATTTTTCTTAATTACTTCTAGTATTGGTATACCACCTGTGCCTTTTGGTTCTCCATCATCACTATATCTTTGTATACCCATGTTTTCACCGATAATATATGCATAGACATTATGCCTTGCATCCTTATATTTTTCTTTAATTTCTTCAATAAACTGTTTTGCTTCCTCTTCAGAATTCACCCTTTTTACGTGTCCTATAAAAATAGATTTTTTTTCCTGAAATTCAGAATTAGCTTTGCTTTTAATAGTAAAGTAACTCATGAAATACCCCCTTTATATATTCTCTCTCATAATATCTTCTACAAACTGCAAGTAGGTTTCACAAGTATCTTTTAAATATTTTTTATCTGTGTTTTCATATATCTTTTTAATCTTTTCTATACCTCTTGTACTATTTATCTTTTGGAGAGATTTAATTGCATACTGCAATACTTGAGGATTATCATCTTCAAGCGCCCTTATTAAAGCACTCTCTCCTTTTAAATTTTCTAACTTCCCTAAGGCAGAAATAGCAAGCCTTCTTAAATTTATATTTTTATGAACTGAAGCTTTAAGCAATATGCTAATAGCGTTTTCTGCTTTCGCCTCTCCTATAATCCAAATGGCTCTTTCTTTTTTTGACCAATCCATACTATTATAATTATAAATTATATAATTTAATAATTCTGCCTTCAGATTTACACTCAAAAATCCTAAGGATCGTTTTCTATCTTCTTTAGCTACGGTACATAAATATTCAAAAAGTTCTTTTTCATTACTTGCTTTGGATAGAATTCCAAATTTTATTTTCCCATTTATAATATGAGATTGAATTTCTTCCCTACTTATAGATCGTATCTTGGAAATAACATCTATAGACTTCCCTTCTAAGAATAGATAGTATGAAATTTCTTCAGAAGAAAACTTATCAATATCTCTCCAAGCAAAATTAATTAAACCTTTTTTCAAGGATACTCACTCTCTTTATTATTTAGTTTTAAAAATTTCTTTCAATATGTTAGTTACACTTAGAATTTGGTCTGTTCTTAGGTTAGAGAATCCTAATTTAACATAATCTAGACCTTCTTTATAATTTTTATAAAAAAACACACCTGGTGTTGTTATAATATTTTGTTCTTTACATTTATAAAAAAAATCTATGGAATTTGTATTATGTAACTTTAAGTACAGATTCAACCCACCTTTAGGTAGATTAAAACTAACTTCTTCACTTAATTCTTTTGCTAAGACTTCTGTTAAAACATTATATGTTTCTTTATAATTATTTCTTAACATATCTATATGTTCTTTCCAATATCCTCTATTAATATATAAATCAAGAGCCCTTTGCATTAAACTTGATGTGGTTATATCAGTATTTATTTTACAATTTATAGTACTATCTAAAAACTTTTTAGGACAAATCAAGTATCCAAGTCTTATACCCGGTAAAAAAATCTTAGAAAAACTTTTTATATATATAACTCTATCATTAATATCAAGACTTTTAAAACTATTATAAGTAATACTTTCATCATATATAAGTTCTGATAAATAATCATCTTCTATAATATAAAAATCATATATACTTGCAAGTTCTAATATTCTTTTCTTTTTTTTCATACTATAAGAAACTCCAGTTGGATTTTGAAAATAACTCATAGCATAAAAACATTTAATTTTATTTTTCTGTAAAATCTTTTCAAATTGATCTAAATCTATACCATCATTTTCTATAGGAACTTCTATGATGTTAGCTCTTCTCCACTTAAATACAGAAAGTGCTCCATTGTAAGTGGGCTTTTCAACTATTATATTGTCTCTTACATTAATTATTGCCTTAGATATTACATCTATCCCTTGTTGAGCCCCAGATACAATTAAAATTTCTTCGCTTTTTCTTTTTCCATCCCAAAAAAAATTGTTAATACTCTTTCTAAGTCCTTCGTATCCTAACACTTCCTTATATATAAAAGCTTTCGACCCATCCCTATCTAATACTTCATTTAATACAGTTTTAAAATTCTTAATAGGAAAGTAACTACTAATTGTAGCTTCCCCCACAAGATCAATATACTTTTCTTGATTTTTATAACTTAAATTTTTAATTGTATTGGAATAATCTTTCTTAAATCTAGATCCTGTATCTCTTTTTTTAGCATAGGTTCCACTGCCTATTTTTTGAATTGCATAACCTTCTTCTTCCAATTTCCTATATGCATTAATTACCGTATCTTTATTAACATTCAAAAGTTCACTTAACTTTCTTATAGATGGAAGTTTTTCTCCATCATTTATAATACCTCTTTCAATAATAACTTTAATCTTTTGAGATATTTGAACATATTTGGGCTTATCAAGCTTAAACTCAATATAGTATATTTCCATGGCAATTTCCACTATAAATAATATACATTTTCATCAATTAAAGTCTCTTCATTTAAGGTTTTATATCCTCTTTTGCATCTATTGATTATGTTGAGTTCATATATACTATCTAAAATTTCTTCTATGTTTATATCATAGTGTTTAAAACCTAATTTATCCCTTATCTCGCTAGAACTTAATGCATTATCACTTTCTCTTAGGTACTGAATTATTATAGATGCATAAATTCTAATATTTTCATTAATTTTTCCTTCAATAAATCTTATGAATCTACCTATGCATTTCTCTAAATTATCTTTATCATTGAAAAGTTGTTCTACTTCTCTAGAAAGCTCTTCATCTGTACTAATTGCCATAGTAACAATATCTCTATTTATAATATATCCTGAGGAATTAACAACTAACTTTGAATAATCTCTCAAAACAATATTACAAAGCGTATATGCATTATATAGAGAGTCCATATATAAATATTTCCTACATTCTGAAACACTTTTTAAAAGTTTACTTAAAAAGGTTACATTCCATTTCTCTCTATGAATATCACTATAGAATCTCTCTTCATTATAAAGTCTATCTATTTCTGTATCTTTGGAATATACTAACTTTGATGAAGAAAATAGTCTGTGAATATGACTTCCCTTATTATCACCACTACATAAATTCATTAATTCATCCTTATGTATAAGTCTCACATGTATAGGTATTCCATCATAATCACTGTATATATTCACTATTTTTTCTTGTTTTTCACTACTTATAACCATCATATCTATATCAGACTTTTCCCATATGTCACCATTAACTATGGACCCAAAAACTACAATAGCAGCAACACTGTCTTTTGTCTTTAGATTTTCTAGTGCTTCATTAAATGCCTCTTGATACTCCGAAATAGTCTTAGGCATATTTTTTCCCTCCTAACATTTAACTTCATATTCCATACATTTATTGTATACTTCATCATCTACTAGTGCTTTTATCTTAGTGCCATCATCTTCGTAATTTTCATCTAAAACCTTGGCATTTCTGTGTATAAATGATGCTTTTCCTTGTTCTGTATATGGTATTAAAAATGTTATTTCTCTTAATGTTTGTGGTAAATTTTCGCAAATAGCATTTAGAATTAAATCTAAATTCTCTCCAGTTTTTGCAGATATAGTTACTAGTTTATATTTATTTAATTTTAACTCTATATCCTCTAATTCTTCCTTAGTTAGTTTATCTATTTTATTTAAAACTAATATGCATTCTTTAGGATCTACTCCAAGTTGTGATAAGACCATTTCAACAGCATCTATTTGTTCATAAAGTTTTTCTGAAGAGGAGTCTACAACATGTAGTAATAAATTCGAATTAACAACTTCCTCAAGAGTAGATTTAAATGATTCAACTAAATCATGAGGCAACTTTCTGATAAATCCTACAGTATCTGATAATGTACATGCCCTACCGTCTGGTAATGCTATAGCTCTTGTAGTAGTATCTAATGTTGCAAAAAGCATATTAGCTTCAAATACTTTTTCTTTATTTATATTTTCTTTTACAGGTGTAAGCTCACATAATTTGTTCCTAAGAGTAGATTTACCTGTATTAGTATATCCAACTAAAGAAATCTTAGGTATATTTCCTCTAACCCTCTTATCTCTTTGAATTTCTCTTATACTTGTAATTTTCTTAAGTTCCCTTGAGAGCTCAGTAATCCTCTCTCTTATCCTTCTTTTATCTATTTCTAATTTCTTTTCACCTGGACCTCTAGTTCCTATACCTCCACCAGTCCTAGATAAAATAGTACCTAGACCTATTAACCTAGCACTTCTATATCTTAATTGTGCAAGTTCTACCTGGAGCTTTGCCTCTCTACTTCTAGCCCTACTTGCAAAGATTTCTAATATTAATGTAGTTCTATCAATAACCTTAGTCCCTAAGTTTTCTTCTAAATTTCTAACTTGGGCTCCAGTTAATTCCTCATCAAATATTACAACGTTACCTTTATATGCCTGAAGGGCCATAGAAATTTCATCTACTTTTCCACTACCAACTAAAAAAGCATTATCAGCTCTTTCTCTTCTTTGAAATATACTACATACAGTCTCTACATTGCATGCCTCAGCTAACTCCTCTAATTCTTCTAAGCTTTCTTCACTTTCTATGCCAACTAAAACTGCCCTTTCACCTTGTTCCTCATATATTTCACTTTGTTTTATTAATTTCTCTACAAATTCTACTCTTTCTAAAAATCTTAAGGATATTGTCTCTTCAATTGTTAATGGACCAATTTCATCACAGCATAGTGTATCATTTTCAATAGAACAATACCCTACATTAACTTTCCTTCTATTTTCTTCTCCAACGCCTATAGCTACTATGCAATCTAACTTTAATTTTGTTAAAGCTGAAATATCAATAGCCGACAGTTTAGGATTTCCATTCGGATGAGTATGAATTATTCTAACTCCAGATAGTCTATTTTCTTTAATATCTATTAATGGAAGATCTACTGTAGAACTATCCCCTACGGCAACAGAAACTACCTTTCCTTTCCTACTAATAGCTATGCTTATTTCTCTATTTATTTTTAAAGTAACTTCTTCTATAACAGATACCATTTCTTCTGTGAAAATGCTATCTTTCCATACTGGCATTTTATAGATTTTTTCTAATCTTTCTAAAATACTGTCTTTTAATCCTTCGATATTTCCATATATCATAAAATCATCTCCTCACTTATAAAGGATTGCTTAAATTATTATTTTTAAACATACTTGACAACTATTATTTAATTTTATACTATAAAAACAACATTGTAAATAATATTAGAAGGCGGGTTGAAATTGGAAGATAAAAAGAGAAATATACTTATTGGGAAAGAAGAAATTGCATCTAAAATACAAGAAATAGGGGCTATAATCTCTAAAGATTATGAAGGCAAAAATTTATATGTACTTTCACTTTTAAGGGGTAGCTTTATTTTCACAGCAGATCTTGTTAGAGAACTACAAGTTAAAACTAAAATTGGTTTTATGACAACCTCTAGTTACGGTAATTCTGAAAATTCTTCTGGAACTGTTAAGGTTGTTAACGATGTACCTGATAATATAGAAGGTTTTGATGTACTTATAGTTGATGATATTATGGATACTGGTATAACTATGGAATTTGTAGTTAAACACTTAAAAGAATTAGGTGCAAATTCAGTCAATACCTGTGTACTTTTAGATAAACCAGAAAGAAGAGTAGCTAAAATCAAACCTGATTATACTTGCTTTGAAATACCTGACTTATTCGTGGTTGGCTATGGGTTAAATTATGGTGATTATTACAGAAATATTCCATATATTTTTAACTGGGAAAATAATTAAGCAAGGATTATTCTTGCTTAATTATTTTTATATCCAGCTTTATTTAAATCTAATTGAATTGCAGAATCAGGTATCTTACCAACGATTATAGTTTCTGAAATAGGCATTTCACTGTATACTTCCACATCTACAGATTTTAAAGGTATAATAATCCTAATTTTAGTTTTAAATTTTATAAAAATTTTATGGCTTGTCTGATTTATTCCTGCACTTTTAAATATTGATGAATAGGTTGTCTCTACATTACTTGTAGGTTCCATTTTTACGGCTATGTCCGGACCTATATATGAAAGAATATTATTTTTAGTTATATAGCCTAAAGAAAGCTTTATACCTATCCTTCCTAATTCGTTTAATTTTTTCTGACCTTTTAATGATATATTTGAAGCTATCTTATTAAGTTTTAAAATATCAGCCCTTATAAGTGATATATTACCTTCGTCATCTTTGTCAATTTTAATTATATCATTATAGTTAAATCCTTTTTCAACTTCATCTATGATACAACCGTTTATAATCTCAATAGTTTTAGCTCTCATCTCTGCTTCAGAAACAGCTAAAACTGTGGGTGTCACTATGGAATCGAATAAATAAACAAAAGTAATAATTATAATAATAATACATATAATTAATGAAATTAGTTTAGCTTTGATGTTAAACTTCATATTTTTATTCCTCCAAAAATCTTAGCCTATAGTTTATAATGTATTATGGAAACTTTTTTATTATGTTTAATAATTTCCACTGGTTCATTTAACTTTTAATAACATTAATTTTTATGATATAATGTATTAATGATTTAAAAAGCATTTTGATCCTAAGGAGGATAGTAATGAGTCAAAACAAAAAAATGACGAATAAAAAAACAAAAAATAAAAATAAAAAAAAGAAATTTAAGGTAGTCATGCTTACTTTATTATTTATGTTTCTAACAACTATTGTAGTTGGAAGTGCTGTTTTTCTTGGTATGATTAAAACTGCACCTGAAATTAATGTAAGTATGATAACTTCACTTAACGAACCAACAAAGTTTTATGATAATAAAGGAAAGGTTATAGATGAATATTTAACTACGGAAAGACGAGATCCTGTAGAATTTAAAGAGATTCCTAAAAATCTCTCTGATGCCTTTGTTTCTATTGAAGATGAAAGGTTCTATAAGCACCATGGCCTTGATTACAAACGTCTGGCTGGGGCAACTCTTTCTAACTTTAAAAACCTTTTAAAAGGCAAACGAAATTTCCAAGGTGGCTCAACAATAACTCAACAACTTATAAAACAAAGATATTTCCTAGAACAATCTTTAAGTAATAGATTAAGTATAGAAAGAAAAATTCAGGAAATGTATTTATCAACACAACTTGAAAAAAAAGTTTCAAAAGAAAAAATCTTAGAGACATACATGAATACAATACCACTAGGCGGTTCTGCCTATGGTGTTAAGTCTGCTGCAAGACAATATTTTAATAAGGATCTAAAAGATTTAACTTTAACAGAATGTGCTTTCATTGCTAGTTGTGCACAAAGCCCATCAGTATCTTATGGTGCTGCTAAGTATTCTTTTGATAAAAATCAAATACATGAATCTCCAAGAACTCAAGCTGTGTTAAAAAAGATGCTTGAAGGTAACTATATTTCAAATGATGAATATGAAAAGGCTCTTAAACCTCAGTTAAAATATGCTCTTAATAATAAAACAAAAAATAAAATGAATTATGAATGGTTTTCAAGACCTGTAATAGATGAAGTTATCAAAGATTTAAAATCAAAATATAACTATTCTGATAATGAAGTTAATTCACTTTTAGCGTATGGTGGTTTGAAAATTTATACAACTATGGATACAGAACTTCAAAAGAAATCTAAGGAAATACTAGATGATAGCTCAAGTAATGAGAAGACACGTTCTTGGCAATACATATTCCCTAGAAAAGGAAACTTAGAACCAGTTCAGCCAAACTTACAAGCTTCTGCAACTATAATAGATTATCGTACTGGTGAGGTTAAAGCTATAATAGGTGGTAGAGGTGAACAAGGTCCCCTATCTTACAATAGAGCGGCCTCTTCTAAGTTCTTAAGAGCTCCAGGTTCTGCAATTAAACCACTTACTGTATTTGCTCCAGCTATAGATTCCAAAATAGCCACTGCTGGAACAGTATTTGAGGATTCTCCTCTATCTAACGATTTAGCAAATTTATATGGTGCTAAGGGTAAACCTTATCAACCTAAAAATGCTAGTAGAACCTTCGCAGGATATATGCCTTTAAGAGAGGCTATTAGGGTTTCCTCTAACCTTGTATCTGTTAAGTTGACACATGAAGTAAGTTTAAAGACTTCTGCGCTATATGGTGAAAAATTTGGTCTACAATTAGATGATCAAGATAAAAAAAGTATAGCTGCCCTTGCACTAGGTCAGTTAGATAGTGGTCAATATAATGGTACAAACCCACTTACTTTATCTGCTGCCTATGGCGTATTTGGAAATAACGGAAATATAGTTAGACCAAGAGTATATACAAAAGTTTTAGATAGAACAGGAAAAAATATATTAGAAACCAAAACACAGAGTAATAAAGTACTTTCTCCAGAAGCTGCCTACATTATGTATGATATGCTTAAAGAACCGGTTTCCCCTGGTGGAACTGGTCGTAATGCTAATTTTGAAGGTATGAGTGTAAGAGGTAAAACTGGTACATCCTCAAACGGTAAGGACCTTTGGTTCTCTGGTCTAACTCCATATTATTCAGCTACTGTATGGGTTGGAAATGATGATAATTCAGATATACAGGGTGGAATATATAGTTCAACTGTGGGAAAACTTTGGAGTAGAATTATGCAAGAAGCTCATAAGAATTTACAAGATAAAGATATACCTAGACCAAGTAATATAGTAGAATCAAAAGTCTCTATGGATTCTGGTACCCTTCCATCAGAACTCTCATATAAAGATCCTAGAGGTTCGAGAGTATATACAGAACTATTTATAAAAGGAACTGAACCTACTACCTATGATAATGTACATGTTAGTGCAAGTGTAGTTGATAAGGGTAATAGAAAATATGTATTAGCTAGTTCAAGTAGTAATCCTAGAACTGTACAACAGAGAGTATTTATAAAGAGAGATTATACTCCATCTGCCTACTTAAAGGATCAACCTTATGTGTTACCAAAAGCATATGACGATTCTAAATTTCAAATTACTAATATAGATACCAGTAATAAAGATAAGGAGAAAAATAAAGAAAAGGAGAAGGAAAAAGATAATCCAAATCAAGGAAATCCCACTCCTGATACTACACAAAATCAAACTCCACCATCAACACCTGTAAATCCTAATTCATCTTTACCTGGTTCTGAAGGACAAAAAAAGGAAAAAGATAAATTAAAGGATAAGCTAAAAAAAGCTAATTAAAAAACAAAATAATAAATAAAATTAAAATAGGATAGCAAATGCTATCCTATTTTAATTTTTAGTTTTAGGTTCAAATATCAAAGCTGCGGTATACCCAAATACGATTGCCGCTGCTATTCCAGCAGCCGTACCTTTTATGCCACCAGTAAATATCCCTAAGAACCCTATTGCTTCAACTTCTTTAATTACACCTTTAGCTAGTGTATTACCAAAACCGGGTAATGGCACTGTGGCTCCAGCTCCTCCAATAGCCACAAGTTTATCATATAATCCAAAAGCCCCTAATATTACACCTATTGTTACAAAACTAACTAGTATTCTTGCTGGGGTAAGTTTTGTTGTATCCATTAATATTTGAGCAATTACACAAATTATTCCACCTACTATAAAGCTCATTAAATAGTTCATTATTTTTTACCTCCTATTTCTATAGCAACAGCATGCGCTATACTAGGAATACTTTCTCCTTGAAGAGAAGATGTTGGGCTCATCAATGCTCCAGTTGACACTAATAGCACTCTTTTTAATTTTCTTGTTAACATATTTTTGTATATATATCCTGTGGTAACGACAGCAGAACATCCACATCCGCTACCGCCACACTGAACATCTTGTTTTTCAGCATCAAAAACTTCAATGCCACAATCCTTATAAACTTTACTTATATCATAATCATATTGACGCAGTAATTGTTCAGTTATATCTTTTCCTAATTTACCTAAATCTCCTGTTATTATAAGGTCATAATCATTTGGTTTTCTATTTGTATCATCTAAATGCTGCTTTATAGTATCCACTGCAGCTGGTGCCATTGCAGATCCCATATTGTTAGGATCTGTTTCCCCATAATCTTTTACTTTTCCTAATGTTACATGAGTAACATATGGATAATCTCCATTCTTACCAAGTACCATTGCTCCAGATCCAGTTACGGTCCGTTGAGCAGTTGGAGACATTTGAGATCCATATTCTAATGGATTTCTAAATTGTCTTTCTGCACTTGAAAAATGTGAAGATGTAGCTGCCACAGTGAACTTAGCAAATCCCCCATCCATAACCATGGCTGCCATACTCAACGAAAGGGCCATAGTCGAACATGCTCCATATAATCCAATAAAAGGTATATTTATATCCCTTATGGCAAAGTTAGATGCCGTTAATTGATTTAAAAGGTCACCTGCAAATAAAAAATCAATATCATCATCTTTTAAGTTAGCTCTTTTAATAGCCTCTTCGATAGATACATAAAGAAGACTACTTTCTGCTTTCTCAAAAGTATCCTGACCATTTAGATCATCTTCTAATATTGTATCGAAATAATCTTTTAATGGTCCCTGCCCTTCCATTGGACCTACAATGTTATATGTGGAAACTATTCTTGGTTTATTTTCCATAATTAAGGTCTGTTTTCCCACCTTTTTAGACACTTCTACCACCGCCTTATATATTTTTATAAACTTACTTTATATAACAAAAAAGTAATATATAATTCCTACAATTACAGATGAAGTTATACCATAGACTAATACAGGGCCTGCAATAGTAAACATTTTAGCCGCAACCCCAAATACAAATCCCTCTTTTTTAAATTCCATGGCTGGAGATACTATAGAGTTAGAAAATCCAGTTATAGGTACTACACTACCAGCTCCTGCATATTCTGCAACTTTATCATATATCCCTATACCAGTTAAAAATGCACCCAGAAAAATCATAGTTATTGAAACTAAAGCTGCAGAAGCTTGCTTATCAAATCCAAACCTTAAATATATGGTATTAATAAACTCACCTATTGTACAAATTAATCCTCCCACCCAGAATGCCCTAATACAGTGTATAAAAATGGGGGGATTGGGTTTCTTTTCTTCTTTTATTTTTTGAAATTCCTCTCTTAAACTTTTATCTTTTAATTCCTCTTTCTTCTTATTACTTTTATTTTGATTTTTCACCCTATATCCTGAATAATTTCAGGATTTTCACCTACCTTTCACTCTACTATAAATTTAATAATAGTTTTTGCAAAAAATTTTTTTTTAACCAAAAATTAAGCATCTTATATTTAAATATTTAAATATAAGATGCTTAATTAAAGTTTTTTATATTTATTAAATTTTATTCTAGCCACTTAATTTTTCTCTCATTTGTTTTAATACTTTTTTCTCAATTCTAGAAACTTGTACCTGACTTATACCCAAAACCTTAGCAACTTGCACTTGAGTTTTATCTTTAAAATACCTTAAAACTATTACTTGTCTAGCCTTAAAATCTAAGGTTCGTAGTAATTCTTTTAAAGCTATTTTATCAACTATACTTTCACTTTCTTCATAATTATTACTTATTTTATCTATTAAAAGTACTGGTGCACCATCATCTTGATGTATAGTATCATATAAATATTGTGGACCAGAAATAGCCTCTAGGGCAAAAACTATATCCTCTTTATCCATATTAGAATACTTAGCCAATTCTTCTATACTAGGTTCTCTTCCTAATTTATTAGTTAAATTCTCCCTATCATAATGTAATTGTTTTGCAGTGCTCTTTACACTTCTACTTACTTTTATAATACCATCATCCCGTAGAAATCGCTTTATTTCTCCCATTATCATTGGAACAGCATAAGTAGAAAATTTAACATTAAACTTAGAATCAAAATTATTGACAGCTTTCACAAGTCCTATACACCCTATTTGAAATAAATCTTCGTATTCATATCCTCTATTTAAAAATTTCTTACATATAGAAGCCACTAATGGAAAATTCAGTTCACTTATTTGGTTTAAAGCTGTTTTATCTCCTGTTTTAGCTCTGTTAATAAGTTCTATATTATCGTCATAATTAAGATTATTTAAGTTTTCATTGTTATTCATTACACCCACCTAGCTTACTGATTTAAATATTTTTTTTAGAACAACCTTAGTACCTTCACCCTTAGTAGATATAACTTCCATACTGTCCATAAATGTTTCCATTACTGTAAATCCCATGCCTGAACGTTCTAAATCTGGTCTCGAAGTATATAAAGGTTGTACTGCAAGATCTATGTCATCAATTCCCTTACCTTTATCTGATATAAATATTGTAAGTTCATTTTTTTCAATATAAGATTCAATGGTAATTAAACCTTCTGTATCACCATAACCATGTATAATAGAGTTTGTTACTGCTTCTGATACAGCTGTTTTTACATCAGATAATTCTTCAATGGTAGGGTCTAGCTGAGATACAAAAGCTGCAACAGTAACCCTTGCAAAACTTTCATTATGTGATTTACTCAAGAATTCTAACTTCATCATATTCTTATACATCTTTCTCCCCCCATTACATATGCTTTAATGCATCTTCAAGTGTTCCATAATTTTTGATTATTTTATACATGCCTGATAGTTCAAACACCTTGTTTACAGGATTATTTACTCTAATTACGGCAATATCACCGTTTTTCATATTTAGTTTTTTATATCTTCCAATTACAACACCTATACCTGAACTATCCATGAATGTTATACCATTAAAATCCATTATAAGTTTAGCAATACTGTCTCTATCTAATCTATCATCAATCTTGTTCCTAACTTCTTCTGCACTGTGATGATCCAATTCCCCACGCATATGTACCACTAATTTATCTTCTAAATTCTCGAACTCTAAATACATATTTATCCTCCTTAAGAAATACTTCATTACAATTATAACACTTTATTCCAATTAATGCCACACTTTTATTTACTAAATTTGTTAACATATATTTATTTTATCCAAGTACTTATAATTTTTTCTTCTTCTAGTGTTATATCATAATATTTAATAAGTTCTTCATAGCTATAACTATGTATCTCTTTCTTAGGAATTAAAAGCTTCATCACAGTATTGGGGTAATATTCATAGAGTTCGCCCCCTAATTTCTTAGCAAAACTTTTAAAATAAAATTCATATATAGGTGAATTTAATAGGTTTACTAAAAAACTATATGAATACTCATCGTCATTAATTAATCTTAATGCATAAACATCTGCGCTAAAAAAGCTACCTTCATCTATGGAAAATCTGTTATTCTTAGACTTATAAGGAAACACTATCTTTTTCTCTTGAAAAACCTCCTTATTTCTTCCCCATTGAAGTTCATACCATTTCCTATATCCTTTCAAACATTCTCTTCTTCTTTCTAGTATATTTTTATACTTACCTATATGTCTTATAGTGTTTAAGTATGTCTCTTCACTAATTATGTTATTGCTATATATCAAATATTTATTTGGTAAATTGATAAACCCTTTATTTATATCGCTACTTTTAATCCAAGGCTTTATAATATCCCTTTCTAAATTATTCTTATTAATATAATCCTCATCTACTACAAATGCTTTATCACAACCTGTTATTATTCCTTGATAACTCTTTGCTATACCTTCTAAAACTTCAGTTCCCTTACTTATGATTTTATCCAAAATCTTTTGTTCATCATATGATACTATGGTCCAAGGAGATAGATTTAATTTTTTTTGTTCAATAAAGAATTTCTTACAATACTTTTCCTCTTCTCTTAAAATATTAAGTATATCCTCTTTATTAACTTCTTTTGCCTTTATAACTTGTATTTTCCCTTGTTCACTTCTTTTATTTAAAAATATAATTGCTGGGTCTACTCCTACATTTTTGAAAGGTCTCATACCATAATAATCTACTATTTTATATAAATTACTATTATCTTTTAAATATTTTCTAAATCCCTCTGCACTGGCAGCTTCTATAAAATACCTAGAAATAATAACTCCTAATTTACCATCTTCTTTTAAGTTTTCTATTTCTTCTTTTATAAAACAATAACTTAAATCTGCCTTACTATTATATATATCACTAAACTTCTCTTTTACCTTCTGAAAATAGTCTCTTCCTACATTTTTATGCCCTACATAAGGAGGATTTCCAATGAATACATCATATTTTCTCTCTTTTATCTCTATTAAAAAATCTTTTTCCATAAAGTTAGTACTGATTATTCCACTATTTAAAAATAATTCTATAATTAATATTTTTAATGCTATGGTATCCACATCATATCCATATATATTATTTTTTAATATATGTACTCGTACATTACTATCATTTAAATTTAAATTATGCTTCTTATTTATATACTCTAAATTATTTATATATATATTGTACAAGTACTTAAAAGTAGGTATTAATATATTTCCAGTACCACAGCTTGGATCACATATCTTTAAAAAAGGATTTTCTATAACTGACTTTTCTTTTATAGTATTTTTAATAATATATATAGCTATATATTCAGGAGTATATACTACCCCCTTATTCTTCTTTTCTTGCAAAATTTCATTGTACATTTCACCTAAATTTTTATATCTACCTTTTAAAATCCCTTTATATGTCCTATTGAAAGTAGAAAAGTTGTTCTTTCCTTCTATTAATATTGATGAATAAAAATCATTTATTACTTTTTTAAAATCATCATATGTAGTATCATTCATTACTATTTACCATCCATCATCTTTATTTAAACATAATAATTATATCATAATAACTTAATTACATAATTATATAAAAATAACTTACTACTTAAATATTTTATATTAAGTGTAAGTTATTTTTATAAATATCATTTGAATTTAAATTCTACTACATTCTTTCTTCAACTATTTTAATTATTTCAGCTTTCTTAGATAAAGTTGATTGTTCTATTTTAGTACACTTTTGTAAAATCTCTCTTTTAAACTCTTTATTATTTATTCCATTAAGGTTTATTTTTATGTTGATAATTGAAGTCTCTAGTGCAGCATGTAACATAATTACAGCAGCACCAGCATCAGAAATTACACCCTTACTCCCATACTTTGAAGCAGTTAAAATATAGTCATATAAAATTTCACTTTTTTCTAAAGTCTCTAATGGAATTTGTAATGCTTCTTTATATCCTTGTTCCAGCTTATTTGCTCTCATTTTCTTTTGTTCTTCTGTTTCTTTTGGTAGTTTAAAAATCTCAATAAATCTACTGAAAATTTGAGCATCTTTATTCATTAAATCCATAAATTCATCTTTTAATTTTAAACTTTTATCATAATGTTCATCTATAATTTTCTTTTCTTCCATACTTAATTCATTGTAAGCCTTTTTTCCAACTGTTAGGCTAAAAACCATACTATTTAATGCACTTCCAAGTGCGGCACATAATCCTGCTACACTTCCACCACCTGGAATCGGTTCACTAGAACTCAATTGATCTACATATCCTCTTACAGTTTTATTCTCCAGCACATTTAACGCCCCCTTTTCTTTTCATTTTATTTATATATAATATAACATATGGAAGAATTTTTTTATATTAAAATTTGTATGATTAGTACGCTAATTTTAGTATTATAGATATAATATATGAATATAGTTTTTATTATATGAAAATGCATATAATAACCTCTTATATGAGATATTATATGCATTTTTTATGTTTATATAGGTTTATAATTTAATATACTAATTATATAATTGTAACTACTATAGTACTTATAAAAAGACTAAGTTGTATTTTTTACTTTCATTATCTACATACAACATCTGTTTACAAACATATTATTACTTATTTATACTATTGTGCAAATTATTTATTATCTTATCCCAGTTATAGTTGTATAAACAGTATTTATATGATCTATTGCAAGTAATTTCAATATCGTTCTTGTAGATATATTCTTCAAAACTATTTTTCAATATCTCTTCATTATTATTAGATACTATAGTTCCACCACCATTTAATACAATCTCATTAGCTATGCCTACATCTGTTGAAATTATAGCATTTCCTAATGCTGCAGCTTCTATGAATGATATACCAAAGCTCTCAAACTCAGAGGTAAGTGTAAAGATTTTAGATTTTTTGTATAAGGTAAAAAGTTCTCTTCTGTCTCTTATTTCCCCCTTAAATATAACTATATCTTTTAATTTAGGATTATTTTCGTAGAATGTACTTATATATTCTTTAAAGTCTTCTTCAATTGGACCTACCAAATATAATTTCCATCCAGAATTCTCTATAGCTCTTATTTTTGAAAAAGCATTTAGTAGTAATGGAGTGTTTTTTTCTTCTGCCCCTATTCTTGCAACATTTAAGATAATATTTTCTTTAGATTCGTAATCATACCTTATATTATTTTCTTCTAAAAAACTAAAATCTACTCCATTAGGTATATTTATTATTTTATCCTTTTGCTTTGGTAAAAGTTCTTTTAACTCTGAGTATAATTTTTTTTGTTCAACACTTATAAGGTCAACTTTGTTTAAATAATAATTAATTATCCACATTCTAAATTTGCCTAAAGATTTAAGTTTATCAATTAACTTATGACTACAATCTAATTTTAAATAAGTCTTACCATCCTTATTTAAAAGTTTATATACTATAGCATAGCACATAGAGTAAAAAGTAATATGAAAGATTTGAAGTGTTTCTATTTCTCTGCTATGTTTCAATAGATATAAAACACCATCAATAGCATAATTTCCAGTAGTCTTCTTTATAAAATCAATTTTTAATCCCTTTACCTCATCCTCTAAATATGAATATTCTTCTTCATTTTTATAACAAGCTATCTTAGCATCATAGTCATATAATTTATGTAGCTTATAAGGAATCATCCCCATTTCCTTCACCAAATTTACGTTCCATGTATTTGGATATAATACGCAATATTTCATATTAACAGTCACCTCAATTACTTTTCTTATTTACTATACTCTTAAGTTCTTTTATAGAAATATATTTAAATAATAGTATTGAACTAAAATATATAATTATTGATAATAATATTTTTATTAAGACATGAAAAGGTGAAAGTATTTTAATGCCTACTGCCATTATTGCAACTGGTAGTATAATTTTATACAAACTATTTATATAACTAATTTTAACTATTTTACATGCTTCTTTTCTCATTAAAAATAAATTAAATAATTCAGATATTACTGTAGTAACCGCTGCAGCATTAATACCAAACCTAGGTATTAAAATAAAATTTAACACTAGATTAATAATAGACGATATAGATACCACTTTTAAATAAAACTTTTCCTTCCCCCATGCGTTTAAACTATATGCGTAAGTTTCACGTAAAAACAATATAAATATATAAACAGATAGTATATTAAAAGAAGTTGCCGAAGCTACATATTCCTCTTTAAATAAAAATACCATTATCTCTTTTGAAAGCATGATAGAACCTACTAAAATAGGTGTTGCTATCATTACTATTATTTTACCTAGATAAGATAATAATATCTCTAACTTATGCATATCCCTATTATTATAGTAACTTATTAAGTTGGGAAAAATCGGTATGAATATTATACTTATTAAATTAATTAGAAAGAATATAATTTTATAACCTGTAGAATAAATAGCCAGCTCTTGATTGCCTATTAAAAAACCTATTATAATGGAATCCACATTACAGTTTATCATAGATAACATTCCAGATAAAAAGAAAGGAAAAGCTTCTCTTAGGTAATACATGATTTTTTCTGAATCAAAGCTTATTTTAAATTTAAAATTCTTCTTTTTATAAATAATTAGGTGATATATACTGGCTAAAAAAACTCCCAAAAATGTACATATAGGTATAATAAAAATATTATTATTTTCTCTTAAAAATAGTATTAAAAGTATAAAAGGAGTAAAACTTTTAATACTATTGTAAACTGCATTATGTTGCATTTCAGATATTCCTGAATAAACCCAATCAAGATTAAAGGCTGTTGGAAATAATGTAAGTCCATAAAGAATTACTATGTATGTAAATGAACTCCCTTTATTAGATCCAATAGAGATAACTATCAATAGTAAAAATGAAACACATGCTATGATAAGCCTAATCATTATTATATGTTGTACATAATCCTCTATGTTATCCTTATGTTTTGCTATTTCCCTTGTTCCATATGTCTGAAGACCATATAAGGTCATCATAGTAAAGTATACCAAAATTGATTGTGCTAAATTAATTAAACCAACAGAGTCTTGATTTAAAATCTTAGTGTAATACATAATAAAAAGAAAAGCAAAAAGTTGTGCAAAAATATTAGCAAATCCTAGAGAAAGGACATTTTTAATTATCTTACTTATTTTTCACACCCTCTTCCACCTTTCTTATAAAAGCATACCTTTATTATAAACTTTGGTATTACAAATAGCCTCTTTATCCTAAAAGGTTCTTTAAAAGTTCTATAAAGCCATTCAAGACCCATATTAATCATAAATTCAGGTGCCCTACTTGTATTACCTGATAAAACATCAAAACTTCCTCCAACCCCCATAAATACCTTACACGGTAGCTCATTTATATTTCTCCATATAAATGTTTCTTGTCTTGGACAACCCATAGCAACAAATAAAGCATACGGTTTTTTATTTTTTATATCTTCTATAATTTCCTCACAGTTGTCCATAGAGAAATATCCATCATGATGTCCTAAGATATTTAAATGTTCATATTTTTCTTTTAAATTATAAATACACTTTTCAATAATTTCTTTTTTAGCACCAACTAAGTATATACCCTTATTTTCTTTATAGGCTTTTTCTATAATTAGATCCATTACTTCAATTCCTGCAATCTTTTCTTTTACAGGCTGATTAACTAATTTAGACGATATTACCGTACCTATTCCATCTGGTATTATAAGAGCAGTTTTATCTGTAAAACATTCTTTTAGGATATCATTATATAGCCCTGAATATAATATTTCTGGATTTCCAGATATTATATTTACCTTGTCCCTTTTTTCGATTTCATCTAGAAGCTCTTTCTTCCCTTGGTTAAATATATTATAAAAAAGTATTTTACTAAACATTTTCATCCACCTTCATTTTATATTAAAAGAGAACAATGTTTAAACAATGTTCTCTTACATTTATATTTAATTAGTAAGCCCCTTCTTTTTTTACAACTGAAACTACTGTTTTTATTAATAGATTAAAATCATAAAATACTGAAAAGTTTTTTATATAAGTTAGATCATAAAATACAGTCTTCCCTAGTTCTATTTCCCCTCTTCCACTTACTTGAGCAAGTCCAGTTATCCCTGGCAAAACCAGAAGTCTTTGTGCATATTCATCCGGATAGTACTTAACTACATCTGGAATTTCCGGCCTAGGTCCTACAAGACTCATATCTCCTTTTAAAACATTAAATAATTGAGGAAGTTCATCTAAACTTGTCTTTCTTAAGAATGAACCAACCCTGGTTACTCTATTATCTGACTTACTTTGGAATACAAAGTTACTAAGGTCTGATGGATCGATATCTAATTCAGATTTCTTCTCCGCATTAACTATCATAGTTCTAAATTTATATATCGTAAACCTCTTTCCATTTTTTCCAACTCTCACTTGCTTGAAAACAGCTCCACCTTTTGAATCTAACTTTATAGATATAAATAATATTATGTAAATCGGTAATAAAACTATAATTCCAAATAAAGATAATAATATATCAAAAAACCTTTTAATCAGAAATTGAAACTTTTTATTTTTTATGTCTTTCTCAATATCTATTTTGGGTAAATTCTTTTCCATAGTTCCTCCTAGATGTAATATAAAAAATTTAAAATATCATTTATAATATAGCAAAAAACTTATATTATTACAACATGGGTGTAAAAAACATCCTATATCGCAAAAATATGCTATTGTAATATAGGATGTTTTTTTAACCTTAATTTACATGTTGAGCTTTTGATTGTCTATATTATATTGATATGAATTAGCTATCGCAATTATAATCCAAAAGAATCCTATAACTTTAGGAGCTGAAAAGAAATTATCTATAAAATTCATTATCATAAATGCAACTAATGAGCTTATAAATCCTTTATAAAAGTATTTATAATGTTTTTCTTCCACTGTATTATAAAATTTTATAATATTATTCAAATTAAAAATTAAATATAATAATAATGAGCATAATCCTATTATACCAAGCTCTACCTGGGATTTTATATATATATTATGAGGATGAAATTTACTAGAGGCACTATAGCCTAAGTACTTTACTTTACTCACATATTGTTTATAATAAGCTCTATAATTCCCTGCACCTACTCCCAAAAAAGGATGATCTTTTATCATTAAAAAGGCTATTTCCCATAAAGTTATTCTAGATAGGTTTTGAGATATATTACCTATATCTTTTACTCTATTTCGTACTTTAGGTAGTAAAAGAGTTAATGGCACTATAGTACCAAGTCCCCAAAGCAATTTTATATTATAAGTAAATATAAAAACTAAGCAACCTATAAACAATCCAATAAAAGCATTCCTAGAAAATGATAATATAATATTGAATACTGTTAGGAATGATATACTAGTATATAAAATCTTTTTAATATTATTGTTCTCTTTTATAGCAAGCATTATGTATGGGAAAAGAAGAAGTACACATAGTGCCCCTAGATTATTAGAATTTTCTATGGTGGATACTATTCTTAAAAATGAATTTGAGCCACTCCCCTGAACTATGCCCATTCCCTTAAAATATTCAATAATCCCTACTACATCTATTATTAGGATAGTTCCAGTTATAACATTCAAGATCCTGTCTAAAGTACTTTTCTTATATATCTCATATTTTATAATAAAGAATAAAATTATATATGTTGAGAATCTTACACTTTCACCTAAAGCTAATTTCCTATCTGCAGAATATGTAATAGAAATAAACATCATGGAAATCCACACAACTAAACAAATAGAAAATTTATCTTTAAAAGAGTTCTGGATTCCACTTATAAATCTTCCCCTAGATTCCTTATTAAATATTAGATTTATTATATAAAATATAATTATAACTATAATTATACTATCCCCATTAAAAGGAATCCTCTTTCCTATCATAAATTTACTTGGTGTTATAGGTAAGACTATAATATACGTATAAATTAAGTAAACTAATAAAGACTCTAATAAACTCATTCTTTTATCTCCTAATGAAGAAAATACCTTATTTAAGTTATAATAATATTTTCTCTAATTTTCTTGCTATATTTTCTCTTGAGTAATGTTCTATGTATGATCTTATCTAAATTTTCATTAAAGTCCTCTGTTTATTATAGACAGAATTTTCTCTGCTGCATTTCCATCACCAAAAATTTCTTTTTGCTCTTTAGTTGGTATAAAATGCATAATAGCATCCAATATCTTATCTTTGTCTGTTCCAACAATTATATTCCATCCATTTTGAACAGTTTCAACCCACTCAGTTTCATCTCTCATTGTTACACAAGGTTTATGCATGAAGAATGCCTCTTTTTGAACACCACCACTATCAGTAACAATCTTTTGTGAATGCATCTCTAAAGTTATCATATCTAAATATCCTACTGGATCTATTATTTTTATATTTTCATTAAAATTCAAACCATAGTCCATCATATACTTCTTAGTTCTTGGATGTAAGGGGAGGATGACTCTTTTATCACTTTCATTTAGTGCTTCGATAATATTCTTTAATCTATTGATATCATTTGTATTTTCTGCCCTATGAATAGTAGTTAAAATATACTCATTCTCTTTAATTCCAATCTTATCTAGTATAAATTCTTTTTCACATGCTAACCTTTTAAAATGAAGCACAGCATCAAACATTACATCGCCTACATTATAAACGCCTTCATTAACTCCTTCATTAGAAAGGTTGCCTTCAGCTGTTTCTGTTGGAACAAATAAAAATTTAGATATATGATCTGTTAATATTCTATTTTGTTCTTCTGGCATTGACATATTAAAACTTCTAAGACCAGCCTCTACATGAGCTACTGGAATTAAAAGCTTGCTTGCACATAATGCACCAGCCAAAGTTGAATTTGTATCGCCATAAACTAAAACTAAATCTGGTTTTTCTTTTAAATAAATTTTTTCAAGTTCTATTAACATTTTACCAGTTTGTTCGCCATGCCCACCAGAACCAACTGACAGATTATAATCTGGTTTAGGTATCTTTAGTTCTTCGAAAAAAATCTTTGACATATTTTCATCATAATGCTGTCCAGTATGTATTAATATTTCTTCATGTTCTTTTCTTATGACATTTGAAACTGCTGCTGCCTTAATAAATTGAGGACGCGCACCAACCACTGTTATAATCTTCATAAATGCATCTCCCTTTAATAATTTATTAATTCTTTATATATCTTATCAATACTATTAAAATTATCTTGTATATTGTAATTCTCTTCAACAAATTTTCTTCCTGCTTCCCCCATAGTTTTTCTTAGCTCGCTATCATTAACCAATTTCTCTAAGGCTTCTTTGAGTTCTTGAATATTCCCTTTCTCTACAAGTAAACTACTAATATTAGGTGAAGTAGCTTCAGGAAGTCCTCCTACATTAGACACAATAACTGGAATACCGCAGGCCTGTGCCTCTACAGCTGCTACACCAAAACTTTCTAAAGTAGATGGGAAAACTGCTATATCAAAATCATTAAACTTCTTAACAACATCATTCCTATTTAAAAATCCTAAGAATTTAACTTTATCTTCTATATTTAATTCCTTAGATAATGAAACCAAAAATTCCTTTTGGCTTCCTACACCGCCTATTTCTAATCTTAAATTCTGATTTGTAAAAGTCATTTCTGAAAAAGCTCTTATTAGATATTCTATACCATAATGGGCCTCTAAAGACTTTATCGTTCCAATCACTATTTCTTTTTTTACTTCATCTCTTTTACTTGTATCTTGTTTGAAAAAATTAATATCGACTCCAAAAGGTGTTACATAAACTTTTTTATTTGTATATAAAGCAGTTTCTTTAGCCATAACACTACTAGTTGAAAGTATTTTATCTGCTTTACTTAAATTATACTTTAATAGTATCTTATTTAAAAAATTCTTCTTAGGAAAATCAAACACATCGCTTCCCCATACAGATAATACAAAAGGATGTTTTCCAGAAAGTGCACCTAAAAATCCATAACTAGAAGCATAATGAGCATGAATTATATCGGGATTTATTTTACTTATTATCTTTCTTATCTCTTTTATAAAAGAAATATATTTTAATTTCTTAATACCAGTTTTATTCTTAATTAATTTCATATCCATATCAAAACTATGCACCGTAGCATTATTAATTTCACCATAGTTCAAAGATATAACATGAATCTCATAGCCCCTCTCACTAAAAAATTCACACATTTTTTTAGTATGTATGCTATTAGCATCCGACAAGTAACATACCTTCATCCTTTTCCTCCTAATAATGTATTACTTTATGCAATTTTATATCTGTTATAGCTTATTTAATTTAAAAAATATATAGGTGAACATATAAAAATCCAATAAATCTTTTTGTAAAATTATTAGAATCATCTTTTATTTTATCATTTAAAAAAACTATTTATAAAGCTCACCATTAAGATTTAAGAAAGATCTTCTATTATAACTTTGCATCTCTCTTCCCATGTATTTAAAGGAATTATATTTTTTATATTCTGAGACTTTTCTTTTAATTTCTTATTTCTAAGCACATCAAGTAATAAATCAAATAGAGCTTCTTCGCTATATTCTATATTCCAGCCTATATCATATTTTTCAACAAACTCTCCTGTTGCTGTCCCTTTTGTAGCAATCATTGGTTTTCCATATCCTATATACTCAAATAATTTAATAGGCATTGCAAATTTTCTATATTCGCTTGGTTGAAAAAATAAGCTTAAAACATCCGCTTGTAAGTAATATCTTTCAATATCATCTCCAGATCCATGAACAATATTTATATTTTTATGTAAATACTTTTCGTAAATATATCTATTATCTGCCCATTCCTTTTCCCTACAACAAACCGTAAGCTTTATACCTTCAATATCATTTACTACTTTAAACAGTTTTTCTAGGTTGTAAAGCCCTGTTATAGCACCTACATAAAAGATATTTAACTCTTCATGTGTATTAGTTGAATTTTCAACTATCTTATTTATTCCTGGTGGCAGCATTTTAACTTTTGTTTTTATATCTATTGGGATATACTCTTTCATTTTTATAGAAGGTAAATATAGCATATCTACCAATTTATTATATTTTATTAAATCATATTTATAAAAAATTTTAGCAATATTACTTTTTAAAAAACCAACACTCTTAGAATATTCATCAAAAGCCCAATATATATCTCTATAAAAAAGACCTATTTTTATATTTCTAGCCTTACAAAACTTCCAAAATGAAAAATCTAAAGTTAAATATTTAGGTATATGATTTTTTTCAGTTAATAATGTAGGTTCAGTAGAACTTTCAGTATATAAGAATTCATATTTAATCCCAGAATTAATTTTATCTTTTATATCCAGAATCTTCTTTTTTCTTTCTTCTCCATATCCACTTATTACCTCTACATCATATCCTATGTTTTTAAAAGCCTCTATAAGCTTAATTGGTCTTATATTTGTTCCAGATGGCCAATCTAAATTTATATAATAAGGTACGTGAAATATACATCTTTTACATTCCAAATTAATCAGTCCTTTAATCTAACTATTCTATTTTTATTTACTATTGAACTTCTCTAGATTATCTATAATGTTTCTACAATACTGTTTTTTAGCTAAAAGCTTTGATGATATTAGTATAAAAATAAGCAATCCTAATGAGCTTATAATACTAAAGCTATATATATAATCAACAAATCCACTCTGTGAAGATGATACCAAACTAAAAGTTAAAAATATATACATAATTATATTTATAGGCGTTTTTTGTCTTTTTATAAAGAATATAAAAATTAATTCAAATAATACCCCTACATACAAAGTTCCCAATATAACTCCATACATGCCAAAATTAGCGTATGCTTCTCCTACAAATAATGTATTCATAACTCCAGCAGTTCCAGCTACTACCTTTTCAGGACTATAAAATTTCATAACCGCTCTTCCTGATCTAATATGCCTAGCTCCTGGATAAAAAATTTTTAATATTGTAGGTGAAAAGCTTCTTCCACTTAAATATGGTATATACATAGGAAATAAATCAACGTGTAAAAATAAAGTTGCTATTTGAGTAAATATAACTCTTCCTAAAGGACCATTGTATATATCTATAAATTTATCACTAACATATCCAAACTTAATATAAATTATTATAAGAGCAAAAGCACTAAGAATTGTAAATATAATCAAGCTCTTTCTTTTTATTCTCCCCTTAATAACTATATTAATTAAAAGAAATATAAACATATAAGTTATTACTGGTGATTTAGCGTAATTATAAGTTTTTATGCATAATGAAAATATAAATAATACATAAAACAATATACACCAACTTCTACTTCTAGTACATTTATAATATATATAAGAAAAATATGAAAGTAATGGAGTAAATCCTAATACTAATATATTTCTAATGTATGGATTTATAAAGTTAGCATTAGATATATAGATTCTTTGTACTCCAGTATTGGAAAGCTTTCTATTAAAAATTAAATCTAATAAAGGTATTCTTCCCATCTTTAAAAACATTAGGGAAGAGAAAAATATACAAATAAAACTTATTACAAGAGTTATTAAAAATATATAATTTTCATTTTCTAAATTCACTTCAGACTTTAAATACGTATTATACTGTTTTCTTACATCTACCTTTAATATTTTTGATATTATTACCATTGATAATGGCAAGGCTATTGCTACAAAACAGATAATATAATAAGTCTTATCTATGGTACTATGACTTGTAATTTTTCTTATTAAATAATGATCCGTAAGTCCTAAATAAACTAGGCTGGCACCCAAAAAATCATGCATAATAAATAAATAAAATAAATATGATATAATATTTAACTTTTGTAAATTAAGAGTTCCACTAGCTTTATAAAACAGATATAAACTTAAAAAAAGTGTACTTATTACTAACATAAATTTCAAATTCATCACCCAATCATTTAAAAATTTCTTCGTTTAATAACTTTGCCTTTGTATATACATCAGCATTTTTAATTTGATTTTTAAACTTTTTTATATATTTTATATCTGCTTTCTCCTCTAAATAAATTTCCTCAATTTTCTTATTATTAGTTAAGGGTTCTAAATTTGTTATATGATTTCTTCTTATATCAGCACATTTTAAATTTGAAAAGTTTTTAAAAACATTTATATCCTTAATAAAATTTGAGGCTATATTGAGGTCCTCCACTTGTTCTAAGTTCGATAACACAGCTATATCTTTTATTCTATTTTCACTTATGTTTAACTTTATGATTGATTTCATTTCCCTTAAAGAATCTATATTCTCTAAGGCATTTCCTTTAGCATAAAGTTCAGTTAAACTTTTCATCTTCTCCATTCCATCAAGTGAACGTATATTATTATCATTTATATTTAATACACTAAGATTCTCTAAAGTATATATATCCGATATATCCGATAGTATATTTTTGGATATATCTAAATCCTTTAGATTTTTTAAATTTGTAATTGGTTTTAAACTCTCAATATGATTACTTCCAATTTTTAAAATAATTAAGGAATTTAAATTCTTTATATCTTCAGCACTTATTAGATTATTATTATAAATATATAACTCTCTTAATTGTTTACACTCCTTTAATGGACCTATATCATATAAGTTATTATTGTTTAAATATAGTTCATCTAATTTTTTTAATTGCCTTATTGGTGAAATATCTAAAATTTTATTTTTTTGCAAATCTAGCATATTTAAATTTGATAAGTTTTCTATTCCATCTAAATCCTTAATCTCTCTTTTAGATGCATCTAATCTCTGCATATTCATAATGTCTTTTCTATATATTTTACCAATAGGCTTTTTTATTGTTTCTCTTACTGCTTTTTCTAAATTTATATCTTTAAACACAATTTCTTTATTATCTAAAACTATATCATTATTGTTTTCACCTTTTATTTTAGAAATACTTATTACAGCAAATCCTATACCTAAAACAATCAAAAAAGAAATGCAGAAAATCATTCTTTTGTTGAAAATTAGTTTTTTTATTTTATTGAAAGCTTCTTTCATAACTACCTCCAAATCTTAAGATTGAATCTCTATCATATATAATATTAATTTAAATTCTAAATTAATATATTTATTTTTTATTAGTCAACTATCTTAAACAAGTTCTTTTTCTTTTGATACACATTTTTCCTCTATATTTTGTAAAACTTCTAAACCAGATGTAACTAATGCATCTTTACAAGAAACATAATCAAGAGTATCTTCATAGACATTTTTCCATAAATTCCATACACTATTTAATTGATCAAAAGAGGAATTATGCCATAGTATATTAAAGACTCCCTTATGCTTTTCGATTATTTTTATATATTCCTTTATTTCAGCAATCCCTTCTTCTACACTCAAATTACTATAGTTACTACCTGCTAATGTGCCATCCATAATAATTAAGGGGATTTCCCATATGCTTAAAACCTCATTGTTAACTATATCATATGGTTTAAATGGAAAACAATATCCACATCTAAAACCTTGTCTATCAGCATACCCTAATGTAGCATCATACTTTAATCCTACTTGTTCATGCTGATTCCATGTATTAGGTGTAGAAAATCTTAAATAATGCTGTCTACATCCATATTCTTTTGAACTAATTATATTATCTAACCTTTGTTTTTCTTCTTTCATAAGTGAAATGTCATTATAACTATTAAAACTTGCATGGTATCCTGCTTCAAATCCATTTTCCTCAACAACCTTAATTAAGCCTTTAATTCTAGGATCATTTATATTGTAATAGTTATCTAGTTTAGAAGTTCCTCCACTCATAAAGTAAAAACTAGATTTAAATCCTTTTTGTTTTTCCAGATTTAATATATCTTCTATATTCCAATATGGATCATTTTTGTAATTTAACTTACTTTGAATATATAATATAAAATTCTTTATGCA
The DNA here is from genome assembly GCF_901482605.1 of Hathewaya histolytica. Lineage (NCBI taxonomy): Bacteria > Bacillati > Bacillota > Clostridia > Eubacteriales > Clostridiaceae > Hathewaya > Hathewaya histolytica. Next base: position 1,971,092 of record NZ_LR590481.1, read on the forward strand.
TTTATATAAAGATCTTTCCTTTATTAAATATCTCATGGAATTTCTTATTTCACTTTTAAAATTCAAATATTTAAAAACTTTATCAACATCATGTGTTAAACAAACAGCAAATTTTTGTTCTCCCCACCATTCTTTTCTTTCATAACCTAAATTAAAATTATTGATAAGTTCCCATAAAAAATCTATATCCTCATTTACTATAGGCCTATTTAAAAAATTATTTTTAAATGCTACTGATTCTAGTGCTGAAAATCTATTATGTGTTTCATTTTCTACTACCTTATTATTTATAACTTCTTCATACCTTGTAAGCATAAAAAATATATCCGAAATAAAATCAAAATTTGTGTTATAAATAGTATTTTCATTATCTTGTAATATATTTAGATAAAGCTCTTTTTCATCACAGAATAATGAAATTATTTCATTATTTTTATATAAATCAACTTTCTTTACATCTATATTATTAATACTACTGTCATTCATATAATAATCATCGTTAAATAATCTCAAACTATCTTTTAAGTCAATGTGATTTTTAAATAAGTTATAAAACTCACCTTTAGTATTATCAAATGTATATGTTATTAATATATCTTCTTCATTAACATTTACTTCATCATCATTTATATACTCATATTTTAATCCTAAATTAAAAAATATAATATCAAAAACATATCTTATATTCTTTAAATACCTCTTATTTTGTATATATATATATATCATACTCTTCTCCTGAATAAAGTCCTAACTGTATTTTTTGTTTTATATTGAAATTTTGTTATCTTTTTTGACAAAAATACTCTATGTTTAATATTAAACTCAACTTTCATTTAATATTTTAATTTCTTAAAATCATACTTCCATACTCACCATTATTTACATTTATTCTCTTCGAAATATAGATCATATTATTATAAGGATGTTTGATGTTTAACGCAATATCTTATGCTTGTCCAATATTCATTTATAAAACTTATTTGAAAAGATTTTGCAATACATACTTTCCTTTATAATTTCTATAAATATGTTATAAACATTTTAAGTAAAATGTTTATAACAATAATATAAGGTATTTGGGTTACAAATACCTTATATTAAATTATCAACTTGTACTCCATTCCAAAATGATTAATTTCTATTCCTGATTTCTAAGTAATTGGTCCTCTGGAACGCTTTTAAAGTATTTAGCAGGATTCCCAGCTACTATAACCTCTTTTTCAACATCTTTAGTAACCACAGCCCCTGCAGCAACTAATCCATCTTCCTTTATAAGCTTACCTGGTAAAATTATCGCCCCTGCTCCGATTCTTCCACCCTTCTTAACTGTTACCCCTTTAAATTTACCAAATCTTTCTTTTGATCTTGCAGCATAATTATCATTTGAAGTTACGACACATGGAGCTATAAAAACATTGTCTTCTACTTCTGAATAAGCTGTCAAATATACATTAGTTTGTATTTTACAATTCGAACCTACAGTACAGAAATTTTCAATAGTAGCGCCTTTTCCTATAATAGTTTTTTCTCCTATTTTTACATCTTCCCTAACTACTGCTAAATCGGCAATTAAGGTTTTAGATCCTATCTCACATCCAACATATATAATTGTTCCCGCTCCAATTAAACATTCATCATGTATTCTGCAAGGGTCAAATACTTTATCATTTTTAAATATACTATTTACAGCTCTCATAGGTTGTTTACCAATTATTGTATTATCATCAATTCTAACGTTAGTTCCTATAATACTTCCTGAATGAATAACAACATTATTTCCTATAATACAATTTTCTCCTATGGTAACATAACCTTCTATAATAGAAAACCTACCCACTTTTACATTTTGCCCTAAAACGGCCTTTTCTGATATATAATTAATATCCATATTATTTCTCCATATATACTATTTTTTTATCTTTTCGACATCTACCATTTCCATAGTAGAGAATTTTTCTAATGGGAACTTTATAGCTTCTCCTGTTAGCCTTGATTTATAAGCAGCTAATATAATAGCCATTCCCTTCTTTCCTTCCTCTCCACTTACAAGTGGTTGTCTATCTTCTTTTATTGCAGCTATCATGTCTTCAAATAGTGGATTATGTCCAAATCCATAAACTGTATCCGGATCTCCATCTTGTGCTAATAAAATAGCTTCTTCTTCCCCATCTTTTTCATCTTCAAATCTCCATGTTTCTATTTTATTTACTGCAAGTCCACCTATACACACAGTTCCTTTTTCTCCAAATATACTTAGAGTTTCTTCCAAATTCTTTGGATATACACAAGCACTACCTTCTATAATACCAATAGCACCATTTTTAAACCTTATAACTATTGCTCCAAAATCTTCTGCTTGAATATCTCTTAAAAATGTATCGCATTGGGCATAAACAGTATCTATTTCTCCACCCATCATCCATTGAAGCAAGTCTATATTATGTATACATTGATTCATTAGGGTTCCACCATCTTGTTTCCATGTACCTCTCCAAGGTGCCTGATTATAGTATCCCATATTTCTGTTCCAAAGTATTCTTGCAGTCCCGTTAACAAGTCTTCCAAATCTATTCCCATCTATAGCTTTTCTTAATTCTTGTATTGGTTTATTAAATCTATTTTGATGACTCACACATAACTTAACTCCATTTTCTTTGGCACATGCAATCATATTATCAGCATCTTCTATGGAAAGGGCCATTGGCTTTTCTACTATAACATGTTTTTTATGGTTCATGCAGTAAATAGCTATTTCTGGATGATATCCACTCTCTGTAGCTATTGCAATTACATCTATATCTTCTTTTTCTAACATTTCTTTATAATCTGTGTATATATTTACTGGGAAATCTGATCCCATTGCTTCTATGTATTGATTTTTCTTTTCAACTGCCTTTTCCTCTACGACATCGCATGTAGCAACTAAGATAGCCTCACTTTTATTGCTAATTAGTGCTTCTACATGTTTATATGATATTCTCCCACATCCGATTATAGCAAATTTTAACATACCATTACATCCTCTCTTCTTAATCTTTACTAACTTATTATATTATAACTCAATAAAAAAATCATAAATTTTAATATCCATCTCACTAATGATACACCTAGTACTACTTTTTAAATAACATTTTGACTTTAGATTTAATATAATATTTAATAGTCGTAATATTATCTGGAAATAGAACTACGCAATCTTTGTTCTTATTTTTAACTTCCTTATATATACTTAATCTTTCCCTATTACTTTTCATCTTATCTTTAAAATAAAATAAGTTGTTTATCCATACAACTTTTTTATAAACATTATCCTTTTTCCAATCTTCCTCTGTATCTAGGTTAAGATATCTCTTAATAAGTGCATTGTCATATTTATCTACAAATATACCATGTTGCATCCAAAATCTAGGATTAAGTTCTAAAACATAATATAAATCATCTGCTTCCTCATAAAAAAATTCTAATTCAAAGGGTCCCTTATATTTCATACTACTTAAAATATCAAAAGTTCTTTCTTTTAAGTTTATCGGATCTTCTATAGTTTCAACTATACATCCTGTAGCTATTTTACCCTCTTCACCTAATGTTTTTTTAGTTACTATAGTAACATTTCTTTTATTATTCTCATAATCAAAAAAACCTGAAACAGAAATATTATTTTCTGGTGGAGACTTTAAAAGCTTTTGGAAGAAATAATCTTCCAAGTTTTCTCCTTTGTTTATTAAATCCTTTTTTAACTTATTAATTTCTTCTCTAGTTTTAACTATATAACCCCTAGGTTTCTTTTCACCATTTTTCCATGAATATTTACATTTAAAAAAGACAGGGAATTCCTCTACTTCTTCTTCATTAATCGTATAGGGTATAGCTAATTCCCCAATGTATTCTAAGAATTTCCCAAACTCATATTTATTATCTAATAATTTTTCTTCTAGGGTTTGGGGATAAAATTTGTAAGTACCTTTATTTACATACTTTTTCAATGATTTTTCCTCTGTAAAAAATATCCAATCCCCTTTTTCAATTTTTTCTTCTCTTCTAACTAATAGCCTATCATTTTCCCCAGTATTTATCAGTTCCTTATCAAGTTTTTCTAAACCTTTTTTAACGGTCCATGCATTAACATAATCTGAGTGTATAAAATATTTCATACTAATATCACCTCATTCTTCTAAAGGAATTTATTCCACTTTTAATCAATTGATTAAACTCATCTCTACTAATGAAAAGTAAATCTAAAACTTTAATGTCAAGTTCTTTTCTAAAATATCTAATATATTGAACTCCATAAACGCAATAAGAAATACTTGAGGCCATCGCTGCACCTATACCTCTGAATTTAGGAATAAACAATACGTTCAATACAGTATTAACAACTAATGATGTTATTGAAAATCTTGTTATAATTTTTACATTTCCACTTGAATAAAAATAAGGAGTTGTAATTTTACCAATAGAAACAAAAGGTATACTCAAAAATAGTATAAAAGTAATCAACTGAGAAGGTATATATTTATCTGAATAAACTATAGGTATTAAGGGTATGCAACACATCCCTATTAAAGTTAAAATTACACATGCTGTAAAACCATATCTTAAAGTTTTTACTATAGTATCTTTTCTTTCTTTTGATTCCAATGGAAGATTATATAACTTTGCAGTTATAGGATTAGCTATAGCTTGTGGAATTACTAAAACTAATTCAGATAACATTACAGCCGTAGTATATAATCCTAATTCTATATTTCCGTTTAAAAATTTAATTAAAAATTGATCTATTTTATAATTTAGGTAGATAGATAAGTTTGCAAGTAATGGATTAATTCCATATCTAATTTCATCTTTAATTATGTTAAATGAAAAATATGGTCTATATTTATACTTTGAGTTAAATAACAATAGCAATACATTTATCCCTACCTCTATAACTTTTATACAAATGTATGTAAAGATAGTTAAATGATTAATCATAGAAATAACAGCAATAGCTGATATGGTTGCAGGTAATACTGTAAAAGTATTCATGGCTTTAATTCTTTCATCACCAATATAGATACTATTAAAAAAGGATCTTAATAAGATAAAAATAGTATACAGTATAAAAGCAATAAACACCCAAATATTATATCCCTTAAAAATAACATCATTTACATATAATGTACCAGATACTATTGTTACTATTCCACATATAAGTATATTATAAGTTAAATTAATGTTATATATAGTTTGTTTTTTGAAACCCTTTCTTGTTTGGAAATAATTAGTAGCATTTATTACACCTAAATGTCCATAACTCGCTATTAAATCTGCTAATAACATAAAAAAAGATAAGTATCCCTTACCCCCAGGTCCTAACTTTCTAGAAATCAAAATACTGACAAAAAACGCCAAGATCATATTAAATATATTCGTAATAAAATTGTTCAATATGTTCTTTTTATAATTACTCATTTAAATACCTCATTTAATATTATTGCAAGGAATACCATTTTAAAATTGATATTCCTTGCTAAAATTATACTTCTGTATACTAAAGCTTATTAATTTTCTCTCTATTATTAACTACATCTTTTGTAGCATTTCTTGTATCATAAAGAATCTTTGCATTCTCTACTACAAACTCATAGTCATAGTCTGTATGATCTGTTGTAATAATTACTAAATCAGCATCTTTAATAACTTCCTTATAATCAACTGATAGATATTCTTTTCCCATATGTTTGAAATTTGGAACATATGGATCGTTAACTATTATATTCGCACCTGCTTTTTCTAAATGCTCTATCACCTTTAAAGCTGGTGACTCTCTCATATCATCAATATCTTTTTTATACGCTACACCTAGTAATAAAACTTTTGCTCCATTTAATGCCTTCTTATCTTCGTTTAAGAACTTCATACAATTTTCTACTACAAACTCTGGCATGAAGTCATTGATTTCTCCCGCTGTTTCGATTAATCTTGTATGATAATCAAACTCTCTTGCTTTATAAGTTAAGTAGAATGGGTCTAATGGTATACAATGCCCTCCAAGTCCTGGACCTGGGTAGAATGGCATAAATCCATAAGGCTTAGTTTTAGCTGCCTCAATAACTTCCCAAATATCTATACCCATTTTTTTGCATAATATAGCCATTTCATTAACTAAACCTATATTTATATGTCTAAATGTATTTTCAAGTATTTTTTCCATTTCAGCAACTGCTGGTGAAGATACTTCAAATACATCACCTTCCAATACACTTTTATATAGTTTAGCTGCTATTTCCGTACACTCTGGAGTACATCCTCCAACTACTTTTGGAGTGTTTTTAGTTTTAAATTGTTTATTACCTGGGTCAACCCTTTCTGGTGAAAATGCTAAGAAGAAATCCACTCCACATTTTAATCCACTACTTTCTAATATAGGTTTTACTATTTCTTCTGTTGTACCAGGATATGTAGTACTTTCTAATACTACAAGCATACCTTTATGTAGATATTTAGCTATATCTTCTGTAGATTTTTTAACATAAGATACATCTGGTTGTTTAAATTTATCTAGCGGAGTAGGTACAGCTATAGCAACTGCATCGACTTCCCCAACGAATGAAAAATCAGTTGTTGCTTTTATCATTCCTTTATTAACCAATTCTTCTAAATCAGAATCTATTATATCTCCAATATAGTTCTTACCTTCATTAACCATGCTAACCTTCTCGTCTTGTACATCAAACCCAATAACCTGAAAACCAGCTTTTGCCTTTTCTACAGCAAGAGGTAGACCTACATATCCAAGTCCAACTACACCTAATTTTGCAGTTTTATTTTCTATTTTTTTTAATAATTGTTCTCTAAGTTCTGACATTATTTAACCTCCTAAAAGTTAAAAAAATATTTTCATTAATACATGTATTTTATCACTAATTAGCAGTAAAATTCTATACCAATTAGTTAACTTTTTAACTTTGTTTATATAAATATTATTATCCTAATTGTTTATTTTTTATAAATTCTTTTTTCTTCTATAAGTTGGAACCTTTTCTTCCATTTTTGAGAATATACTTTCAGGATTCCCACTTTTCACAGTTTGTAATAATTCCTCTATGTTACTTTCAATTTCCTTAATATCAAACTTCCTAGGTTGTTCAACAAAGATTTTTTTATGTTCTGTTGATTCTAAAGCTTTTTCATCCATCAAAAGTTCTTCATACAACTTTTCCCCTGGTCTTAATCCTGTATACTCAATTTTTACATCTACATTAGGTTTAAGTCCAGATAGCTCTATTAAGTCCTTAGCTAATTCGGCTATTTTAACTGGTTTACCCATATCTAAAACAAATATTTCTCCACCTTTTGCCATAGCCCCAGCTTGTATTACCAATTGACTAGCTTCAGGTATAGTCATAAAAAATCTATTAATTTCAGGATGCGTTACTGTAACTGGCCCTCCCTTAGCTATTTGCTTTTTAAATAATGGGATTACAGAACCATTGCTTCCTAGAACATTTCCAAATCGTACTGCAACGTATTCAGTTGAACTAACTGCATCAAAAGCTTGAATAATCATCTCACAGAACCTTTTTGTAGCTCCCATTATATTTGTGGGATTTACAGCCTTATCTGTGCTTATCATAACAAATTTCTTAACATCAAATTCACTACTACATTTAGCTACATTATACGTGCCTACAATATTATTCTTTATAGCTTCTCCAGGATTATTCTCCATTAAAGGTACATGTTTGTGAGCTGCAGCATGAAAGACAACGTTTGGTCTGTGTTCTTTAAATATATTTCTTAGTCTTGCTAGTTCTCTTATAGAAGCTATAATAACTCTCACATCTAAATTAGGATACTCTCTTATAAGCTCCATCTGAAGGTCATAAGCATTATTTTCATATATATCTAGTATTATTAACTCTTTCGGATTAAATTTTATAATTTGTCTACATAATTCAGATCCTATAGACCCTCCACCACCAGTTACTAATACGTTTTTCCCCTCAATATATTCCTTAATATTTTCATTACTTAGCTTTACTTCATCCCTTCCTAACAAGTCTTCTATATTAACATCTCTTATTTGTTTTATGCTAACTTTATCTTCAATAATTTCATATATTCCAGGAATCGTTTTTAGCTTACATTTTGTTTTTTTACATATATTTAGTATCTCAGTTTTTGTTGCAAAATCTGTAGATGGCATAGATACTATGATTTCTTCTATATTATATTTTTTACAAACTTTAATAATATCCTCTCTTCCACCTAAAACTTTTACTCCACCTATATGCCTTCCTTTTTTATCATAGTCATCGTCTATAAACCCTACAAGATTATATTTAAGTTCCCCATGTTTATTGATTTCTTTCATTAACAATGCACCGGCATCACCAGCTCCTATAATTAGTAAGTTTATAAGCGCACATTTTGTATCTTTTATTTTATCTTGTCTTGACATTATTCTACTTAAAAATCTTACTCCGCCTAACAATGCTATACTTAATGACCAAAATATTAAAAGAACTGTAAGCGGAAATCTATAGTATGAACTCTTTAATAACTTATATGTAATTAAATAACTATAAACTATAACTGTAAGGTTTGCTAAAGATACAGAATATGTAGTAGACAATAACTCATCTGTAGATGCATATTTCCATATATTTTTATATAGTTTAAATATCCAGTTAAAAAATATTGTGATTAATATTACTGGAATTATTGAATATAAAAAAAACTGAAAATATTCTTTAGGTATTTTAAAGTCAAATCTTAATGCCAAGGAAATATAAAGTGCAACTACAACTAGGATGGAATCATAAACCACAAATAATCTATCCTTCTTCATTCCTAAATCACGTCCTTGCTAAAGCATTTTTTAAATAGTATAATTTTATCTTCTTATTAATTTTACATCATTTTAGAAATTATTCAACTTTTTTTATTAATTAACTTACTAATTCATCATTTTTTTACATAGAAATAGTTCTTCCATATAAAAATTAATTTACTTACTATATAACTTTTACTAAATAATAAATAAAAATCCCAAAAGGGATTTTTATTTATTATTTAAAACTTTATTGTATAACTCTGAAAAATTGCTATTATTCTTTATAGACTGTAAGTACTTCATAAATCCATCTTGTAGATTTTCATTTTTAAGTGCATACTCAACAGTAGCTTCTAAGAATCCTAACTTATCTCCTACATCATACCTTTTTCCTTCAAAACTATAGGCATACATACTCTCTTTTCCCATTAACTCTTTAAGAGCATCTGTTAATTGGATTTCATTGTTTTTTCCTGGTTCTAAAGTAGATAATATGTCAAATATTTCGGGAGTTATTATATATCTTCCTAATATGGCTACATTAGAAGGTGCTTCCCCGACTGCAGGTTTTTCCACCATATCTTCCACTTTATATACCCTATCTCTAAGCTTATCACCTTTTATTATTCCATATTTAGAAACATCCTTTGGACTAACTTCTTGTACTCCAAGGACACTAGTATTAACTTCTTCATAGCATTCCATAAGCTGCTTTAAACAAGGTTTTTCACTATCTACTACATCGTCACCCAATAACACGGCAAAAGGTTCATTGCCAACAAATATTCTTGCACAATTTATGGCATGGCCTAAGCCTTTAGGTTCTTTTTGCCTTATATAGTGTATATCAACCATGTTAGATATATCTTGGACAACATCAAGCAATTGCTCTTTTCCACTTGCTTTTAATTGTTCTTCTAATTCAAAAGACTTGTCAAAATGATCTTCTATAGACTTTTTATTCCTTCCAGTTATAATAAGTATCTGTTCTATACCTGATGCAACAGCCTCTTCTATTATGTACTGTATAGTAGGTTTATCTACTATAGGAAGCATTTCCTTTGGCTGTGCCTTTGTAGCTGGTAAAAATCTAGTTCCTAATCCTGCTGCAGGTATTACGGCTTTTTTAACTTTCATTATAATTGCTCCTCTCAAAAAATTAAATTTGTATATCTATATTATTAAAATAAGTGATTAGCTCTTTTACAATTTCATCTTGTTCATCTAATTTTATAGCTTTTTCCATATATTCTTTGGCTTTTTCTATATTTTTTAAATTAATATAGCACATAACTATATTTGTACATATCTCAATATTCTTGCAAGCTTCAAAAGCTTTTTCAAAATAATCTACAGCTCTATTAAATTCACCTAAACTTGCGTAATTTATTCCATATTCGTTTAAAACTTCGATAAGAGCATCATCTATAGTTGCAGCCTCATTTAGATAATAAATAGCTTTTTCAAAATTCCCTAAATTTCTATATGAAACTGCTATATAATAATATATATTAGCAGTTTCACCATAATAATCGATTAATGGAATTAGATATTTCAATGCCTCTTCAGGGTTTTCTGTTGAAAGTTTCTTTCCTTTATTAAACTGATTAATACTAATTAAATTCTCTTTAAGTTCAATAACTTCTTCCGTCTCTTTACCGCCTTTTTCTAAGTATGTATGAATTGAAACTAAGGCTTTTTCAAATTCCTTTACATCTCTATAAGCCATAGCCTCATAAAAGTACGGTAGTGAATAATTCGGTATATTTTTTGCCGAATCTATTATATAAAACTCTTCCTCTCTATAATCTTCATCCAAGGAAATTAGCTCTTGAAGAAGTAAGAAAGCCTTGTTATAAACTTCTTCAGAGTTTTCTATTTTTAAAAGTCCCTTAATAAAAATATAAGCTTCTTCATACTTTTTATCTTTTACTTCCATAAAAATTCTATTTTTTATAAAATCTACACTACCATTTAAAGTATTTAAAATTTCAATATATTCATTTTTAAATCGAAACTCTTCATCTGCACCTAATACATAACACATACCTTCAATAAAAGCTGATACTGGTATGTTATCCACCTTTTCACCTTTATTTATTTTTTCTATAATTGTTGTAGCTTTTATTGGCGCATATATATCCTCTTTTATATAATATTCTCCTAAATAATTATTCTTTTTTAATTGTAAAAATAAAAGTTTTGAAAGACCTTCATTAACTTTTGACTTTATATCCATACTAATTCCTTTCTATAATAACAATTTATATATAAATTTTAAAAAACAAGTTTTAAAAGCTAATCTATAATTTTATTATAAATTAGCTTTAGTTTCTATAATATTTTACATCATATTTTTAATTACTTCTACAACTTTTAATTTTAATTGATTTATTTTACATTTTGCGTCATCTAAATTTTCACCTTTTACTGAAAAATATATTTTTAATTTAGGCTCAGTACCGGATGGCCTAATCACAAAGGAACAATTATCTTCTAAAATAAATTTTAAAACATTAGAATATGGTAGATTTATTTTTTCTATATTATTATTGTCGTAATAAATTCTTTCCCCTGTATTATAGTCCTCTAATATTTTAACCTGAAATTTTCCTTTTATTAAATTAATATTCTCTCTAAAATTAGTCATTATATTTTTAATATTATTCTTTCCAGCAATAGTTTCAAAATTAAAATATACAAGTTCCTCTTTATAATATCCATATTTATTATAAACCTCTTGAAGAACATCTATCAAGTTTTTTCCTTTTTCTTTATAATATAATATCATCTCTAATATACTAATACATCCAATTACTCCATCCTTATCCTTAACAAAATTTCCTCTTAAATATCCTAAACTCTCTTCAAATCCTAATATAAACTTGCACTCTTTATTCTTTTCTAACTCTTCAACCTTTTCACCTATATACTTGAATCCTGTTAAAGTTTCTATAACTTTAGTATTTTTATAGCCCTTTGCAATTTCTTTGACCAAATCTGTAGTAACTATAGTTTTTATAATAAACTTTTTCATGTCTTCTTTTAACTTACAATCTCTCTCCAAAATATAATATACTAATAAAACTCCAAGTTCATTTCCAGTAAAATATCTATATTTATCTTCACATAATACAGCTATGCCAACTCTATCACAATCAGGATCTGTCAATATAAGTACATCACTAAGATTTTCCTTGGATAATTCCCAAACTAAATTATAGAGTTCTTTCTCTTCAGGATTTGGATAAGTAACTAAAGGAAAATCTCCATCTGGTTCGTCTAAAACAGCCTTGACATTTTCAAATCCACATTCTTTTAATACCCTCTTCACCATTTTTGAGCCAGCTCCATATAAGGGTGAATATATTATCCTTACATCTTTAGCATAATTAAGAATTTCTTTATCTATTATAAGGGATTTTACGTCCTTAATATATTCCTCTATTACTTCCTCTTGTATAAAAGAAACTTTTTCATCTATAGAAGAAACTTTTTTTATATAATCAAAAGATGTTACCTTACGTATATACTCTCTAATTTTATTAGCCTTATCCTCAGTTATTTGACCTCCAAATCCATTATAAATTTTATAACCATTATATTCCTTAGGATTGTGAGAAGCTGTAATAACAATACCACCATCTAACCCAAGTTTAGTAATAACATAGGACAATAGTGGTGTTGGTGTAGGCTCTTCAAATATTTTAACTTTTATATTGTTTCCTAGAAAAACTTTGCTTGCAATTTCTGCAAAATACTTAGAATTGTTCCTAGTATCGTAAGCAATAGCAACTTCTTTTTTTTCACTAGACTTACTATTTAAATAATCAGAATATCCCTGAGTTATAAGTTCGATAGTATACTCATTTATTCTATTAGTACCATAATCCATTATACCCCTTACCCCTCCAGTACCAAAGGTAAGTTCATCACAAAATCTATCCCTCAATTCTGATTCTGTAAAATTATTAATTTTTATTTTAACTTCCTTACTTACATAATTAGAATTCATCCAGTTATTGTATCTATTCTTCCAGTTCATATAAATCCCCCATAATATTACTCTATAATACTTTATATGAATAACAATCACTTTTGGTACTTATAACTAAAAAAGAAAACATCTAAATTCAAAAGATGTTTTCTTTAATAATAAATTACCATATTAATATATCTAGTCCATATATTCCTGCATTAGCTTAAATTATTCTGTTGCTATTTCTTCTTCTTCCTCTTTTTCATCAAGTGCAAAACTATTATGAGTAACTGTTGCTATTACAGAGTTTAAAGGTTCTATAAAAGTTAAATCTTCACCTAATTCTAAATCACTTATTCTAAATATATCTCCAGTATCAAAATTAGATAAGTCAACTTCTATACTTTGAGGTACTACATCTGCTTTGCATTCTACCTTTAATGAATCTTTTTCTTTTTGGAGGATCCCTCCTTTGCTACTTACACGACCTTCTCCTATAAATTGTAGTGGGACTTCTGTTATAATCTTTTGGTCTAAAGATATGTTTTCAAAGTCCACATGTAAAATTCTATTATTTAGTGGTTCTCTTTGAACCTCTTTAATCAAAACCTTTTTATTTTCCCCTTCTACTATTACATCAATTATACTATGTTCTCCATGTTTTCTTATGCTATTATTAAGCTCCAATTCGCCAACCTCAAACATATAATTATTAAATTCTTTTCCATATAATACTCCTGGAATCCTACCATTCTTTCTTTCCTTTTTAGCATATTTACTACATCTTTTCTCTCTTTTATTTATAATTAAATTTTCCATAGTAATTCCTCCCAAAAGAATTATTTTATTTAAATTCTTAACAAAAGAGAGTAAGTTTATTCACTTTTACAATAAATCATTTAATTACTTTTATTTTTTATAATAATAGAAAGAATAGTTGTAATTTTTATTCAATTTCAACTTAATGCATTATTTAAAGTATTTTAGAGTAAATCAAAGTTATATAAATTTAATTTACTTCATTTGATATTTATGATAATATATTAAAGCATATTTATAGATTTTATATTATACATATGCAATATAATAATAGTTTTTGTTATATATTCCTAAAATATGTATTTACTTTGTAGTTGATTTTAAATAATTGATAATTTATAATAGTTATTGGTTAATCTTAGGGATAGAGTAAAAATATTTAAAAAGGTGGGTGTTGTTAGTGTACAAGCTAAATCAAATGGAAACTCCATTATTTGATGCTTTAATGGAGTATGTTAATAGGGAAACTCTTCCTTTTCATGTTCCTGGTCATAAAAAAGGTATAGGAATAGACGAAGAGTTTAAAAATTTTATAGGACCAAACCCTTTTAAGATTGATGTAACTGTTTTTAAGTTAGTTGATAGTTTACATCATCCAACAGGACCAATAAAAAAAGCTCAAGAATTAGCTGCAGATGCTTATGGTTCAGATGCATGTTTCTTCTCAATACATGGTACATCTGGTGCTATACAAGCAATGATAATGTCTGTAGTAGGAGACGGGGATAAAATAATTATACCAAGAAATGTACATAAATCGGTTACGGCTGGTATTATATTAAGTGGAGCAATCCCAGTCTATATGCAACCAGAACTTGATAAGAGATTAGGTATAGCTCATGGTGTTACACCTGAAACTGTTAAAGTAGCTTTAGATGCTAATCCAGATGCAAAAGCAGTTTTAATTATAAATCCAACCTATTACGGTGTAGCAACTGATATAAAAGAGATAGCAGAAATTGTTCATAACTATGATATACCACTTATAGTAGATGAAGCTCACGGACCTCACTTAAAATTTAATGATAAATTACCTGTAAGTGCTATTGAAGCTGGAGCAGATATCTGTGCTCAATCAACTCATAAAATAATAGGTGCAATGACTCAAGGTTCTCTTCTACAAGTTAGATCAGAAAGAGTTTCTGTTGCTCGAGTAAAACAAATGTTAAGTTTACTTCAAACAACATCACCTTCATATATACTTATGGCATCTTTAGATTGTGCTAGAAGACAAATAGTTGTTAATGGAAAAGAATTGTTAGACAAAACTATAGAACTTGCTAGTTATGTTAGAAGTGAAATTAATAAAATTCCTGGATTCTATTGTTTTGGTGAAGAAGTTTTAGGAAAACCTGGTGCATATGCTTTTGACCCAACTAAAATAACTATTACATGTAGAGATCTTGGAATTACTGGATATGAATTAGATATGATTTTATCTGAAAAGTATCATATTCAAATGGAATTATCCGATTTTTACAGTGTTTTAGCTGTTGGTTCTTTCGGTGATACTAAAGAAGGAATGGATAAATTATTAACTTCTTTAAAAGAAATTAGTAACGAATACTACGGAAAAGGAAAAGCAATTGCTGATTTCTTAGATATCCCTGCAATTCCAGAACAAATTAAAAAACCTCGTGAGGCATTTAACAGTACTACAGAATCAATAAGCATAATGGAGAGTATTGGTAGAATTAGTGCTGAATTCTTAATGGCTTACCCTCCAGGAATCCCAGTATTATGTCCTGGTGAAATTATAACTAAAGATGTAGTAGAATATGTTTTAGAACTTAAAAAAGTTGGTTTATATGTTCAAGGAACAGAAGACCCAACTGTTGAAAATATAAAAGTTGTTATAGAATAATAAAAAATCCCCTTATGGGGATTTTTTATTATTCTATCTTATAATTTTAGTTCTTATTCCTATATTATCTTTTTCTACATTTTTAAGATGTCTTTCATACTGAGATTTATTCATATAGAGAACAGGTTCGTAGGTATTAAGTATTTTAATAAAGTACAACATAGTATACTCAAGTTTATTTAGAAGATTCATATTATCACTTCTCAATTTAACTTTAAATTTTTTCTTATACTTTTTTAATTTATCATATAGATCATTGTATAGATGTTTTCCCGTAAGTAGATGTCTTATTTTCATAAAGTTTTTAACCAGAACTTCCATATATTCATCATAAATAGAATTTACAAACTTATCATTTATACCTCCATCTCTAGCTGTAATCTCCTTAGACTTATCTAAAAGATTTTTCATCAGTTCATTATTTTCTTTTCTTAATTTATAAAATTCTTTTATGATATTTTCTAATTCTAAGCCTTCTCCTTCCTTAAAAATACCTTCTTTATATAATATAAGGAAAGCTTGCTTTATATCTTGTAGATCCTGTTCATCCTTCCTTAAATCACCTTCAACCTTTAATGCTCTATTTAAAGCTATCTTGCTTTCATCATCACATAACACTTCTGCAAAATATGAGAGGTTAACGAGATCTTTTACTATATCTTCATCTTCTACCTTTTTATTATCAGAATCTAAAAAAACACCCCCTGCTACTCCTCCAGAAATACCTGCCAAAAACTTTTTATAAAATATAACTTCTTTATATAATTTCCCTTTAACTTCTAGAGGTGCCGAAACTTTTATTTTCTCACCGAATTTTGCATATTTTTTAAATTCCTTATGTTGGTCCTTTGAAGCCAATTCATAAAACCCCATTTTCTACCTCCTGTTAGTGTCTCTGTTTTATAGATTATTATACTAAAAATATTTAAATAATGAAAGATTCATTGTTATTTATTTTTTTAATTTTCTAACTAATATTTAAGGCTATATAAAATGCACTTAATCTCTAAGTTCAATTTTCTAATAGATTAAGTGCAATTTTAATTAAAATCATTTTTTAAACTTTAATGCCTATCTAAATATTTTTACATTATTTAGATTTATATATTATACTATCATCTATATCACTTATAGATTTACAGCCTGTAAGAATCATAGCTGATTTTAATTCTCCTTTTATCTTATCTAAGTAAGATTTTACCCCCTCAATGCCACCTCCAAAAGAACTCCAAACAAATGGTCTTCCGATGAGTACCGCATCTGCACCTAGTGCTATAAATTTTAATACATCTACCCCAGTCCTAACTCCACCATCAGCAAAAATTTTCACTTTTCCTTTTACTGCTTTTGCGATTTCAGGCAATACTTCTGCTACACCTGGTGTATGGTCTAAAACTCTTCCTCCATGATTAGATACAACTATGGCATCTGCCCCTGCCTTTACAGCTAACTTAGCCTCATCTGGAGTCATTATTCCTTTTATAATAAAGGGAAGCTTTGTACTATTTATAATTTCTTTTATTTCTTCTAAGTTTTTAGGCATAACTGGTTTACCATGTAATGCAAGTGTTATAAGTCCACAAGCATCTATATCCATCCCTACTGCAAAAACTCCTGCTTGTTCTGCCGTTTTTATCTTCTTTATAACACTACTATTTTCCCAAGGTTTTATAAATGCTATTCCTCTACCTTTTCTTTTCTTTAATTCTTCTAAATTAGTAACTAAGAATGAGTCTACTGCAGTATCTCCTACCATTGGATATACCCCTGATTGAAGACATCCATCTATGACCCAGGATATGTAATCTTCCTCTTTAAATTTCCCTCCCATATTTAATATCGTGCCGGATACAGGAGCTGCAAATACAGGTATACTCATATTCCTTCCAAAAAGTTTTAATTCCATATTAGGATCCTTAGCATCATGTATTGTTCTCATATTCAATTTAACCTTAGCTAGACTTTCAACATTATTTTTAAATGATGAAGCTGTTCCAAGCCCCCCCATACCAGGTACCTCCCCTGAACAGGCTACACCGTTACATATTTTACAAACCTTACAACTTCCATTTAAATTTTCCCTAGCAGTATTTAATGTTTCTTTATAATCCATATATAACCCCTCCTAAAATTGTTACCTATATATTAATTATATATTGTTTAACTTTTATGCATCTCGTACTCTTTAAAAAACTCCTCTAAATTCTCCTCAGTAAATACCTTAATTCCATTTTGAGAAAGAAGTTCTGCCGTTACACCATTACCTCTAATCTTATCACCATTAAACTCTCCATTATATATTCTTCCATATCCACAAGAGGGACTTTTGCTCTTCAAAATTGCAAATTCACATTTATTTTCTTTTGCAATCTCTAAAGCTTTGTATGCTCCTTTTAAGAATTCTTCTGTAGAATCCTCTCCTTTTTTAGATTTTATCCTTGCCTTTCCCTCTAGAACATCTTTTCCTGTACCATTAATAATTTCATTTGGTTCTCTTGGGGTAGGTTTTCCTCCAAGTTCTTCTGGACAAGCTAAAACAAAGTCATGATTTTTTAAAAATTCTCTTAGCTGTTCGCTAAGAGAATTTTTCCCATCATACCTGCAATTAACACCAAATAAGCAAGCACTAACTAGTATCATTTAAATTTTACCTCTCATTCATTTTACCTCTCTATTTTAACACTGCTATGGTTACGCCTATACCACCTTCTCCATATTCTCCTAATCTATATGATTTAACATGATTATGGGTTTTTAACATATTTTGAACAGATTTTCTTAATATACCTGTTCCCTTACCGTGTATTATAGAAACTTCTCCCAGTCCACCTAAATATGCTTCATCTAGATATTTATCCACAGTAAACAAGGCTTCTTCTGAATCCATACCTCTTAAATCTACTGAACTTGATACAGATCTCATCCTAAGTTTTGCTTCTCTCTTAGCAGCCTTTTTATTCTCTTTTATATTAACATTACCCTCTATAGATTTTAGTTCCTCTAACTTTACACTTACTTTCATTATTCCTGCTTGAACTAGCACTTCGCCTTTATTATCTGGTTTTGTAAGTACAGTAACTTTTTGATTTAACCTAATTAATGTTACTTCATCACCTATGGTTACATCTTTTAAATTACCTTTTTCTCTTTCTTTTCCTCTAACAGTTTCAAGCTTATTTAATCTATCCTTTACTCTAGTTCTCTCATTTTCCAACCTATTTCTAGCATCTTTAAGATCAGTAGATGTTTCCAATCTTCTTACTTCTTTTAAAACATCTTCTACTTCTGCTTTTGCATCTTTTATAAGCCTTTTTGCCTCAACTTTGGCTTCTTGTATAGTTTTTTCTCTTACATTTTCAAGCTTAAATAATTTTTCCTCATATTTTTCCTTTAATCTTACAGATTCTTCCTTTAGTATTTCCCTCTCTCTTGCATATTTCTCAGCTAGAATATTTTTTTCTTGAAGACTTTGTATAAGGCTTTCAAACTCTATATTATTTTCAGAAATATTGTTTTTTGCTGAATGAATAATATATTCTTGTAATCCTAAACGCTTAGATATCTCAAAAGCATTAGACTTCCCTGGCACCCCTATTAAAAGTTTATATGTAGGTCTTAAAGTCTCTACATCAAATTCCACGGAAGCATTTTCTACATTAATAGTTTTAAGTGCATATGCCTTTATTTCACTATAGTGAGTTGTTGCTAATATCTTTGATTTTCTTTTTCTTAATTCCTCTAAAATACTTACTGCTAAAGCTGCCCCTTCTGTAGGGTCAGTACCTGCTCCAAGTTCATCAAACAAAACTAGAGATTTATGGTCAGCCTTATCAATTATCTTAACTATGTTAGTCATATGAGAAGAAAAAGTTGATAGATTTTGCTCTATGCTTTGTTCATCACCTATATCTGCAAAAATCTCTTCAAAATACCCCACTATGGAATTTTCCCTTGCTGGAATAAGTATACCACTTAAAGCCATAATTTGTATAAGTCCTAAAGTTTTTAAGGTAACAGTTTTACCACCTGTATTAGGTCCTGTAATTATTAAGGATGTAAATTCTTTTCCTAGGTAAATACTGTTTGCAACTACTTTATCTCTTTCAATTAGAGGATGCCTCCCCTCTATAATATCTATTATTCCATCTTCATTAACTACAGGCTTAATCCCATCTATACTACTAGAATATTTAGCCTTTCCAAATATAAAATCCAATTCAAAAATAATACTAGCATTATTTTTAACTACCTTTATATTGTTATAAATCTCTCTTGATAACTCAGCCAATATCCTATCAATTTCCGCTTTTTCTTTTAATTTTAACTCTCTTATTTCATTATTTAAATTTACAAGTCCCATTGGTTCAATAAATAAAGTTGCCCCTGAAGAACTTTGATCGTGAACTATCCCTGGCACCTGACCTTTATTTTCTGATTTTACTGGTATTACATACCTATCTCCTCTTATAGTATATAGAGATTCTTGAAGATAGTTTGAGTATTGTCTAACCATTGAATTAACTCTATCTTTAATAGAATTATTTTTTTCTTTTAATGATTTTCTAATACTAAATAATTTTTCACTGGCTCTATCACTAATTTCTTCTTCGCTTATTATAGCGTTAAATATTTTATCTTCTATCCTTTTTAAAGGAACAATGCCACTACATATATCTTCTAAAATCTTATAACCTTCTTCCTCTTCTTTATGAGAAATATACTCTATAAAATTCCTAGAACTTTTTAACATTTGAGCAACTTTAAGAATAGAATCAGCCATTAAACTTGCACCTTTTTCTACCCTAATCAAGTCTTCTCTAATATCATATATGCCTTCGAAAGGTGGATTACCCTTTTTTATTATAAGTTGAAGTGCCTCTTCTGTTTCTTTTAAATGTTCTTTTACTTCATATATATTATTATATGGTTCTAATTTCTCTAATAAGTCTTTTCCCGCACCAGTGTGAATATATCTTTTTATTTCTTCTTTAATTTTATAAAATTCTAAAACCTTAAGTCCTTTTTTATTCATACTAAAACCACCTTTATAAATTTTTATCTACTCTACACCTCTTTTATAATGGCCTTTAGTGTAATTAAATGAAGGTAACTCCTCTCCTCTTCCTAAGAAATAGTTTAACACCTTTACGCATTCATTAAAACTTTCATCAGTAAAGTCTATTCTATAATTTTTAATTCCCATGTTAAATATTTCTTCTTTATTATCTATTAAGTTAGTTGTGGAGCTATTATATATATAACTCCTGCAAAATTTATCTGTACTAACTAAAAACTCTTCATTTTTTCTATCTTTAAGATAGAATCTTCCATCTCTACAACTTTCATTACAAGAGCTTTTATTGGTCTTATTTCCGTAGAAAGCTCCTATAGGGCAGTATTCACTTATCATAAGCTCATACTTTCCATATAACACAATTCCCAAATTATTATGTGATGGTGCTTTCTTAAAAGTATCTTTTATCTCTTTTTTATTTAATTCTGCACTAATATAAATTAAATCCTGATTCTCTAAAAACTTATAAGAATATGAGTTAAATAAGTTGGCTTTATAATCTAATAAAACCAAGGTTCTTTCCTTGAACTTATTTATTAATCCAAAATTTGAAGTTATAATCCCCTTTATCTTAGGCATGAATCTCTCTATAACTCCACATACGTATTTCCATTCCCTATCCTTTGTAATGTTAGGAACTTTTAAAAATATTTTTTTGTCAATCTTATCTAAGCCTATATTATTAAACTTATTAAATACATTAACTCCAATATCTTCTATACCCAATTGCACACAAGCTTTATATTGATCTAAATCATTTACACAAACCAATAAAGGAATAGATTGATTTTCCTTTCCTTTAAAACTTTTTTCTTTATACACCTGTTCCATATCTAATTTATTTTCAATGATATTTACCGGTTGTAAATTCTTCTCTATGTTTTCTATTAGTTCACGTCTAATATCATTAATATTAGATAGACTTAAAAAACCATCCTCAAAATCCTTAAAAATAATTTCTTTTATTTCAAAAGCCGTATTTCCCGTTTTTCTTAAGTTGTTAACTATTTTATCTTTATGTAAGGGCTTATTTAAAGCTTTTTGTACCTTCTCACCATTAATTTCAAATTCCTTATTCATAAAATTACATTTTAAATTTATAGGATATCCTATCTTAAAACTAACTTCTATATCTAAGGAATATTTTCTATATATATTTTTATGATAATTACTTAATCTTTCTAAAAGCTCATTGTCTGAAGTTTTATATAGGTTATCACCCTTTTTATATTTATTTGGCTTAAGCTTTACCTTATCACCAAGTTTTGCTGTTTTAACCTCACATCCGTCCTTAATTATTGCAGATACGATGAATCCATCCTCTCCAGCCCTTATACCATCCTTTATGTCTAATTTTTCTTTTAATATTATGCTCTTATCATTTTCTACTTTGCCTAAGTAAATACCTGTATTTTTAGGAAAATTAAAAGCCATCATATCCTTACCAGAATTACCAAATAAATATGCTTTAGAAAAGCCTTCTCTATTGAAAAGTTGACTTAAAATTTTCTTTTCTTCCTGTTTCGGAGTTTCTAAATTGTTATAATATTCATCTATAGCTTTTCTATATGCCTTAACAACGCCTGCCACATATTCTGGTCTTTTCATTCTTCCTTCTATCTTTAAAGATGATGCACCACTACTTATAATTTCTTTTATATTCTCTATAGTACATATATCCTTAGGACTCATTATATATCCTTCTTTTTCTATATTCTTAGTTTTATTTATAAGCTTAAAAGGCATTCTACAAGTTTGAGCACATCTTCCCCTATTACCACTTCTTCCACCTATTATACTGCTCATAAGACATTGTCCAGAATATGATATACATAAAGCACCATGTATAAATATTTCTGTTTCAATTCCTAAATCCTCAGATATATATTTTATTTCGTCTAAAGATAATTCTCTTGAAAGTACTATTCTACTAAATCCTTTTTCCTTAAAAAATAAAGCACCTTCACCATTATGTATAGTCATTTGTGTTGATGCATGTATTTCCAATCCTTTTATGTGGTTCTTAATTAAATATGCCAGACCTAAATCTTGGATTATTACGGCATCAACATTTATATTATATAAAAAATTAGCGTATTCTAAAGCTTCTGTTACCTCACCTTCTTTTAAAAGAGTATTTATAGTAACATAAACTTTTACTCCGTAAAAATGACAATAGTCAACGGCTGATTTCATATTTTCATCATTAAAATTTGTAGCATAGGCTCTAGCTGAAAATTTATCTCCACCTAAATAAACAGCATCGGCACCACTTTGCACTGCGGCTTTTAAACTTTCCATAGTTCCTGCTGGTGCTAATAACTCAATTTTCTTCATAAATATTTTTCTCCTAGTCTCCCTTGTCTATAATACACTATTATACACCAAATCTACTGTTAATAAAATAAAAGTACAGTTTTAACTGTACTTTTAAGATTATATACTATTCTTTTTAAACGGTTCTTTTCGTACTCTTTCTTTAGCTAAATAAATCTGATTTTCTTGCAGTCTTTGTTCTAAATCTAACACTTTATATCTATATGTTTGTAGATTGAATTTTGCATCTTTGCTACTTTGTTTAAGCATTTTTATTTGTAGTAGTTGATCCTTTGATTGATTCTCTAATATATAATTTTTTTTCTTTAAAAGTTCATTTTGAGATTTTAAAGACTCTATTTCTTCCTTACTCTCAATTGCTACCTTTGATTTTAATGATTTAATATCTTCTTCTTTTTCATTAAGATCTTTATGTAGTAACTCATTGCTTTGTTGCAATTTATCCTTCGTTTCTTTTAAATCTTTATTCTTATTATTTAAAACATCATTCTTATCTTTAAGCTCATTAATAGTTAAATTGAGATTTTTATTCTGTTCATCCATTTCAGAAACTTGTTTTTGTAATTCTTGAACTTTTTCTTGCAATCCACTATTTTGCAACTTAATATTGTTAATAACTTTTTCTAAATCATTTTTATCTTTCTCAATAATATTAAGTTTTGCACTAAAGCTTTTACCTTCTTCTCTCAAGGAGGCTATGATTTCCTGTAATGCGTTATTTTCTTCTCTAATATCGAGATTTTGTTTCATAATTTCATTATACTTTTCTAAAATCTTATTAACTTCTTCTTCTTTTTTGTTTAACTTTTCTTCTAATCCTGATTGTTCTGCTTTAAATTTAAAAAGATCGTCTACTACATTTAATGCTGCAAGTATAGCTGCATTACTAGTTCCCAGCTTGGGATTGTTCTCTTTTACAGCTTTAACTTTTTCATCTACATATTCAGCTACTTTATATAAATATTCTGGTTGTTCAGAACCTTTTAATGAGTATTCAAAATCGTCAATTTTAACTGATATAATGTTCATAGAAACACCCCATATATGCATTATTAACATATATTCTAACATATAACTAACATATATTAAACTATAAAATAACATTTATGATGCAATTATACTTTAACAAAATAAAAATAACTCTATAATTTAGTAACTATTTAATCAAGTTCTCTCGAATTTGTATTAATTTGCTACTTTATAGAGTTATTTAAATTTTTATTTTTTAATTATGCATATTGCTATCTTAATTCTGCACCTAACTTATGCTCTAAGGCCCTAACTATTTTATTATGAACCTTATTTACTTCTGCATCTGTAAGTGTTTTTTCAGGTACTCTATAACTTAGAGCATATGCAATACTCTTCTTATCTTCTGGAATTTGTTTACCTTTATAAATATCAAATAATTCTATGCTTTCTAATAGATTACCGCCTGCTTTAGTAATAGTATCTTGTATTTCTTGCACTAGAACTTCATCCTGTACAAAAATAGCTATATCCCTAGTTACTGCTGGGAACTTAGGAAGTGGGGTATAACTCTTATCTTCCTTCCAATTTTTAAGTAGAATATCTATATTTAATTCTGCAATGTATGCCTTTTCGTCCACTTCATAATTTTCGCATACATCAGGATGTACCTCTCCAATAACTCCCACATATTCTTTTTGAACATATAGCGCTGCAGTCTTTCCTGGGTGGAAACTTGGATTCTCACTCTCTCTTTTAAAAGAAATTTTTTCTATTCCTAGTTCTTGTAACAATTCTTCCACTATTCCTTTTAAATTTAAATAATCTACATCACCATACATTCCTATAGTTAATATATTATTTTCTTTTGGAAGTTTTTCTTCTTCTTTATTTTTTAAGTATACTTTACCAACTTCAAATAATCTTACTATTCCATTACTTCTTGAATAGTTTCTACTTAAAGATTCCATAATTGAGCTTATTGTAGTAGTTCTCATTATACTAAAGTCTTCCCCTAATGGATTCTTAATTCTAACCGCATCTCTAAGTTCACTATCTTCCGGTAAAAGAATTTTATTAAACACTTTCGGGCTGATAAAAGAATAACTTATTGATTGATTTAATCCTAAAGAAATTAAAGAGTTTTTAAGTTTATCTTCAAATAATTGTTTTTTACTTTTACCACCTTTTAAAGTTTCACAATGAGGAATTGTAGCATTTATATTGTTATATCCATATATTCTTGCAATTTCTTCTGCTATATCTTCTTTTATATTTAAATCACATCTAAAAGTAGGAACTTCACTTAACAAAATATTATCCTTTACTTCTGTTTTTATATCTAAAGAATTTAATATATTTGACATTTCCTCTTTAGATATTTCTGTACCTAAAAATTCATTTATCCAATTATAGTCAACTGATAGTGAATGAGCTACCTTTTTTTCATTATATACATCTATAACCCCTGAAACAACTTTTCCGGCACCTAATTCTTCTATCAAATGACAAGCCCTTTGTATGGCTAATTCTGTATTATTAGGATCTAGTTCTTTTTCAAATTTCCCTGATGCTTCTGTTCTTAGACCTAATTTTGATGATATTTTTCTAATAGTCACTGGATCAAAACTTGCACATTCTAAAATTATCTCATTTGTATCTTCCTTAACTTCAGAATCAATTCCTCCCATAATGCCTGCTATAGCAAGAATTCTATTCTCATCTTTTATACATAATGTTTCCTTGCTTATTTCTCTTTCTATCCCATCTAAAGTTGTAATTTTTTCGTTCTCTAAAGCTTTTTCTATGCGGATTTTACCAGTTTTAATATCTCTTCTATCAAAAGCATGCATTGGTTGACCTAATTCTACCATTACAAAATTAGTTATATCTACTATGTTATTTATAGGTCTTATACCTGCATCTAACAATCTTTCTTGCATCCATTCAGGAGATGGCTCTATTTTAACATCTTTTATATACTTACTCATATATCTTTTACACTTATCATCTCTAACTTCTACAGAAATTATATCATTAATATCACAAGATACGTCCTCTGTATATGATAACTTAGGAAAACTATATACACTTCCTAATGTAGCAGCTGTTTCCCTTGCCATTCCAATCATACTTAAGCAATCAGGTCTATTTGATGTAATTTCAAAATCAAGTATTATACTTTGAAGCCCTAATACATCCTTTATATCTTTTCCTAGTGGCGTATTTTCTGGGAGAATCATTATTCCTTCAATTACCTTACCATCTGCAATGCCAAGTTCTTCTTCTGAACAAAACATCCCATTAGAAACTTCTCCCCTTAACTTCCCTTTCT
Source organism: Hathewaya histolytica (assembly GCF_901482605.1). Classification (NCBI taxonomy): domain Bacteria; kingdom Bacillati; phylum Bacillota; class Clostridia; order Eubacteriales; family Clostridiaceae; genus Hathewaya; species Hathewaya histolytica. The sequence goes on from NZ_LR590481.1 coordinate 1,997,287, forward strand.
TAATCTTCATTCCACCATGAAGAGTAGAACCATGTAATGCCACTGGAATGATGTCATTTTCTTTCATATTGGTTGCAGCAGTTACTATTTGTATATTTTCCTTCTCACCTATATTAACTTGGCAAATTGAAAGTTTATCAGCATCTGGATGCTTTCTAATCTCTTCTATTTTTCCTGTAACAACCTTATCTATTTCTGCTCCTGACACAATTATTTCTTCCAATTTAGAACCACTTAAAGTTAATCTATCCCCTAATTCCTTTGCAGAAATATCTATATCAACATAATCTTTTAACCATTTAAAAGGTATTTTCATAATTAAACCTCCTGTATTATCATTTTAAGTTATATTTTATTTATTAAAATTGATTTAAAAATCTCATATCACTTTCGTATAAAAGTCTTATATCATCTATCTCGTAATTTTGCATAACCATTCTATCAAGTCCAAATCCAAAAGCAAATCCGCTATATATTTCTGGATCAATACCACAATTTTTTAGTACCTCTGGATGAACCATACCACAACCTAGTAACTCTATCCATCCACTTCCTTTACATACCTTACATCCTTTTCCTTCACATACAAAGCATGTAGCATCTACTTCTGCTGATGGTTCTGTAAATGGGAAGTGATGTGGTCTAAATTTAGTTTGCATATTTTCTCCAAACATCTTCTTTGTGAATAACTCCAAAGTACCTTTTAGGTCTGCAAAAGTAATTCTCTTATCTATAACAAGACCTTCGATTTGATAAAAGATTGGTGAATGTGTAGCATCAGCCGCATCTGAACGATACACTTTTCCAGGTGCTATCATCTTAATTGGAGGTTTTTGATTTTCCATAGTTCTTACTTGTATTGGTGATGTTTGTGTTCTTAACACTAAATTTTCATTTATATAGAAAGTATCTTGTTCTCCTCTTGCTGGATGATCTTTTGGAATATTAAGAGCTTCGAAATTATAATAATCATATTCTACTTCTGGTCCCTCTTCTACTGAAAATCCCATAGAAATAAATATATTTGTAATTTTATCTAGTGTTAGCTCTAAAGGATGTTTTTTACCTATTCCTTTTCTAACACCAGGCATAGAAATGTCTATAACTTCATTTTTAAGTCTTTCCTCTTTCTCCTTATTCTTTATATGGTTAATAGCTTTTGTTAAAACCTCTTCTATGTTTTCCCTTACCTCATTAGCTAGTTTACCAATTTCAGGTCTCTCCTCTTTGGATAGCGCTCCCATACCCCTTAATATTGAAGTTAACTCTCCTTTTTTACCTAAGATCCTAACTCTAATGCTTTCTAATTCTTCTTTTGAACACGCTCTTTGTATTTCTTCCAAAGCCATGATTTTTATAGATTCTAGTTTTTCTCTCATCTTAATCCTCCTTCTAATAAAAAGTCTCTTTTTATTATGTTTTAATTTTTTGCAAAAAAAATAAAACTCCTCCCACAAAGGGACGAGCTTCGTCGCGGTACCACCCTAATTGATTTAATTAAAATTAATTTAAATCCACTTTATCTATATAACGGTAAAAACCGCTAATGACTACTTAATTCACCATTAGTGCTCTAGAGTGAACTTCAATATAAAAAATGTCTAGGCAAACTTTCAGTCTAGGGTCTGCCCTCCCTTTAAGCTTTTTTATATCTACTCTCTCTTTCACAGCCTTTATACTATTAAATTATTAACTATTATATATTCTTTTCTAAAATTTTTCAAATGTATTTTGTCTAAGAACTTCATACATCATTATTCCTGCTGCTACTCCTGCATTTAAAGATTCGGAATCCCCAACCATTGGAAGTTTGGCTTTTATATCACTAATAGAATATATCTCATCACTAATACCATTACCTTCATTCCCAATTACTATTATAGCATTTTCTTTTAAATTTAAACTATAAAAGTTTGTATCTGTATCCAAGGAGCTACTTATTATCTTGAAGCCATTATCTTTTAAGTTAAAGGTAAAACTTAAATCATCATCTCTAATTATAGGTACTTTAAATATAGATCCCATAGTAGACCTTAAGGTTTTTTCATTATATATATCAACAGTACCTTTCGTCAAAATCACACCTAATGCCCCAGTAGCATGAGCAGTTCTAACTATAGTACCAAGGTTACCTGGATCTTGAACTCTATCAACTAATATATAAAAACCTTTATTATCTTTAATGTGTATTTCTTTATTTCTAACTACTGCAAGAACACCCTGTGGAGTTTCAGTATTAGATATAATCCTAAAAACTTCTTTCGTAACTTTATATACTTTAGTATTATTATCTAATAAAGAATTTCTATTTTCCAAAAGTTTTTTCACTTCTTTTTTTTGTAAAGAATCTTCATCAAAAAAAATATATTCTATTTCAAAATTTGAATTAATAGCCTCTTCTGTAAATCTAATACCTTCAACTATGAAGCAATTTTTTTCTTCTCTAAATTTTTTTTCTTTTAATTTTTTTACTTCTTTTATAAGAGAATTATTCTTACTTTCTATAAAATCCAATATCACAGGTAAACTCCTTCTACTCTATACTATTTTCCATCTTTTTCAAATCTTCTATGTTACCTATGGCAATTATAATATCACCGCTATTTATAGTTTCATTTGCAGATGGAGATACATCTACTTCTGATCCTCTTCTTATAGCCATAACATTTATGCCATAATTACTTCTAAGGTTTAATTCTTGTAGACTTTTACCATGCCATTCTTTTGGACTTAAAAACTCTGCTATACTGTAGTCTGGTGATAACTCTATATATTCTAAGATATTAGAAAATACCAAACCATGAGCTACTCTCACTCCCATATCTTTTTCTGGGAATATTACTTTGTTAGCGCCAATTTTTCTTAAAACTTTGGCATGCATTGCATTAGTAGCTTTTGCTACAACCTCTTTTATTCCAAGTTCCTTTAGTAGTATTGTGGCCATTATACTAGCTTGTATATCAGACCCTATGCTTACTATTGCCACATCAAAATTTCTAGCCCCTACTTCTCTTAAAGCCGCTTCATCTGTAACATCTGCCTGTATAGCATGGGTAACATTATCACAAACACTTTGGATACGCTCCTCATCAGCATCAATAACAAGTACGTCATTACCTAAAGCATATAGGGTTTCTGCAACAGATGTACCAAATCTCCCAAGACCTAAGACCACATATTGTTTTTTACTCATAACTCCACCTCATTATCCTATTAAAATTTTTCCTTCTGGATATTTTATACCACCTTTATTTCCATTTCTATTTGTAAGTGCAAGGACTATTGTTAAAGGTCCTACCCTACCAAAATACATAGTCATTGCAATTATTATTTTACCTAAATTGCTTAGTTTCGTAGTTATTCCTAAAGTAAGCCCTACGGTTCCAAAGCCAGATACAGCTTCATATAATATTTCTTCTAAAGTAAACCCTGTCTCAGTTATACATAGTGCCATAGTAACGCCTGCTATTAAAAGAAAGCTTATCATTAATATTACTATACCTTTATACACAACTTCTTTTGAAATTCTTTTATTGAATATCTCAGTATCTTCTCTACCCTTTATAACTGACAGTAAGGTAAAAATTAAAAGTGTTATAGTTGTTGTTTTTATACCACCTGCTGTTGAACCTGGTGAACCACCTATAAACATTAGTAATGTGGTTAAAAATCTCCCTGAAAGGCTCATATCAGATGTAGAAATAGAATTAAATCCAGCAGTTCTAGGAGAAACTGAAGCAAAAATTGAAGATAATATCTTTTCTTTTACTCCTTTGTTTGCAATGGTATTCGGATTATTCATTTCAAATAAAAACATTAAAATAGCTCCACCTACAATTAAAATTAAAGTAGCCCATAGTACCAACTTTGTATGAAGTGAAAATTTTTTAAGTTTCTTTCTACTATATATTTCATTCCAAACAAAAAAGCCAAGTCCACCTGTTATTATTAAAGCAGAAATTGTAAGTATTATTACAGTATTATTTGAATAATTAGTTAAACTAGTAAAGTTACCCATTAAATCAAAACCGGCATTACAAAATGCAGATATAGAATGAAATATACTATAATATATACCTTTTTTAATACCAAACCTTGGTATAAATTGAGTTGATAATATTAATGCACCTATACCTTCTATAGAAAATGTAAATAATAAAATGTATTTAGACATCTTAACTAATCCTTGCATAGAGAATGAATTCATAGCTTCCTGCATAACAAGTCTTTCTTTTAGAGTTATCTTTTTACCCAAAAGTAAAAAGATAAGAGTGGCTAAAGACATAAACCCTAGACCACCAATTTGAATTAAGCTTATTATAACTGTTTTCCCAAAGTAACTCCAATAGGTACCTGTATCTACACTTATAAGTCCGGTAACACAAGTTGCTGATGTAGAAGTAAACAGACAATCTATAAAGTTAGTCCAATTTCCTTTAGCCGAAGAAATAGGTAACATTAATAGTAATGCTCCTATAAAAATAACACTAGCAAACCCTACTGCTAGCACCTGAACTGGCTTAATTCTTTTAGGTTGTTTTAATATACTTTTTTCCATAAAACTATGCTTTATAAAATCTAAAAGATTTTATTTGTATAAATATAATATATTATACTCATACCTTATAGTAACTCTACATACTATAGCGCAAGCTAGCGCCTTATAAACTCACTCCTTTCATAAACTATATAGCTTATTTTCCTAAAAGAAAATGTAGAGAAGCTATCATAGTTATTTATATTTATTATTCCATTAATGTATAATTTTATTTTAATATATAACTTATATTCTACCACAAATTAATATTAAAAAAAACAAAAAAAAGCAGCCGTAGCTGCATTTAAATTTACTATTTAGATTCTAATTGTTTTTTTGAAACTTCTACTAATTCTGCAAAAGCTTTTGCATCATTAATAGCTATTTCTGAAAGCATTTTTCTATTTATATCTATTCCAGCTAATTTAATGCCGTTCATGAATCTTGAATAAGACATTCCGTTCATTCTTGCTGCAGCATTTATTCTAGCTATCCAAAGTTTTCTATAATCTCTTTTCTTTAACTTTCTGCCTATGAAAGCATTATTTAATGCTCTAATTACAGTTTCATTAGCTGTTCTAAATAACTTACTTCTTGAACCATAGTAACCTTTTGCAAGTTTTAATACTTTTTTATGTTTTTTACGAGCGTTTACAGCCTTTTTAACTCTTGCCATTTCACTACCTCCTTAAGTACACCTATTATAAATATGGTAATAATTTCTTCATTACTTTTTCTTGTGAATCAGAAACTAATGCAGATTTTCTTAAATTTCTTTTTGTTTTTGAAGACTTAGAAGTTAATAAATGACCTTTATAAGCCTTAGCTCTTTTTAACTTTCCAGTTCCTGTTTTCTTAAATCTCTTAGCTGCACCTCTATGAGTTTTCATTTTTGGCATAATCAATTCCTCCTTACTAAACTAGGTATTTATTTTTTAGGAGCTAAAATTAAAACCATATTTCTACCTTCTAATTTAGCAGGTTTTTCTACCACGCAAATTTCTTCAAGCTTAGAACGAAAAGTTTCTAAGATTTTTTGACCTACATGTGAATAAACCGCTTCTCTGCCCCTAAATCTAACTGTAACTTTAACTTTATCTCCATCTAGTAAAAACTTTCTAGCATTGTTAGCTTTTATTGTAATATCATGTTCTTCTATAGTTGGACTTAATCTAACTTCCTTTATGCTTATAACTTTTTGCTTTTTCTTAGCTTCTTTAATCTTTTTAGATTGTTCATAAACAAATTTGCCATAGTCCATAATCTTACATACTGGTGGGTTTGCACCCGGTGAAATTAGGACCAAGTCCTTTTCTCTATCTTCAGCTATTTTTAAAGCTTCTTTGGAGGACATTATTCCTAATTGCTCTCCATCATCAGATACAACTCTAATTTCCTTTTCATTGATTTCTTCATTTAAAAGTTGTTCCTTTTTATTTATACTAGCCACCTCCTGTGCCGTTTATAAATTTATATAAGAAAAGAGACGGCACATGCCGTCTCTTTTTATATACAAAAGTAAATACTTTGTAATCACTATATTATAACCTAACTAGCTATGCTGTTAGGTGAGAAACGACAATTCCTACTTAAATCAGCTATTAAATTTTAACAACAAGAATATTATATACCCTATTTAAAAAGTTGTCAATATATTATTGTGCTTTTATTTTAATTTCATCTTTTATCTTATTTATAAAGTCATTAACACTTATAGCCCCTAGGTCTCCCTCTTTTCTTGCTCTCACAGAAACTTTTCCTTCTTCCATTTCTTTATTTCCAAGAACAAGCATATAAGGAACCTTCTTTAATTGAGCTTCTCTAATTTTATATCCTATTTTTTCATTTCTTAGATCCAGCTCTACTCTTATTCCATTTTCCTTTAATTTCTCATATACTTCTTGTGCGTATGATTCTTGAGCATCTGTTATATTCATTATTTTAACTTGTACTGGTGCAAGCCATGTTGGGAATGCCCCTGCAAAATGTTCAATTAATATTCCTATAAATCTTTCCACACTGCCGAATATAACTCTATGAACCATTACAGGCCTATGTTTTTCTCCATCTGCTCCAACGTAAGATAAATCAAATCTTTCTGGCATTTGGAAATCTAACTGTATTGTAGCACATTGCCATGTTCTACCTAAGCAATCCTTAAGATGAATATCTATCTTAGGTCCATAGAAAGCACCATCCCCTTCATTAATTCTATAGTCTTTATCTATAGATTTTAGGGCATCTATTAAACTGTTTGTTGCAACATCCCAATCTTCATCGCTTCCCATAGAATCTTCTGGTCTTGTTGATACCTCTACAAAGTATTCAAAACCAAATACCTTATAAAACTCATCAACTAACTTCATAACACCTATTATTTCATCTCTTATTTGATCTTTAGTCATAAAAATGTGAGCATCATCTTGTGTAAAGCATCTTACTCTCATTAATCCATGAAGAGCTCCAGATAATTCATGTCTATGAACTAATCCTAATTCTGCAAGTCTTAGTGGGAATTCTTTATATGAATGTAGAGCACTCTTATATACCAAAATAGATCCCGGACAGTTCATTGGTTTAATTGCAAAGTCTTCATTATCTATTTTTGTAAAATACATATTGTCCTTGTAATGATCCCAATGCCCAGATTTATGCCACAAAGCTTCATTTAATATGATCGGTGTTTTTATTTCTTGGTAACCAGCCTTAGTGTGCATTTCTCTCCAATATTCTTCTAGAGAGTTTCTTAATACCATTCCCTTTGGATAGAAAAATGGGAATCCTGGTCCCTCTTCTAATAATCCAAATAGTTCTAACTCTTTACCTAACTTTCTATGATCTCTCTTTTTAGCCTCTTCTAATAAGTTTAAGTAGTCCTCTAATTCGCTCTTTTTAGTAAATGCAGTACCATATATTCTTTGGAGCATCTTATTATGTTCATCACCTCTCCAATATGCACCTGCAATGGAAAGCAATTTTACTGCTTTAACAATTTTAGTACTTGGCACATGAGGTCCTGCACACAAGTCTGTAAATTCTCCTTGAGTATAGAATGAAAGAACTTCATCTTCCGGAAGATCTTCTATTAATTCAACCTTATAATCTTCACCTTTTTCCTTCATTAATTTTAAAGCTTCATCTCTTGATAGAACGAATTTTTGTAATTCTAAATTCTCTTTAACTATGTTGCCCATTTCTTTTTCTATCTTTTCTAAAATTTCTGGAGTAAATGAGAATGGAGCGTCAAAGTCATAATAGAATCCATTATCTATAGCCGGTCCTATAGCAAGCTTAACTTCTGGATAAAGTCTTTTTACTGCCTGTGCTAAAATATGAGCTGCTGTATGTCTTAAAGTTTTTTGTCCTTCTGCATCTTGGAATGTTAATATTTCTAAAGCACAATCTTCATTTACTTCTGTCATTAATTCTGCCTTTTCTCCATTTATAAGGGCACCTAATGATTTTTTATATAATGCAGGGCTTATCTTCATTGCTATTTCACTTACTTTTGTACCTTTTTCACATTCAATTACCTTTCCATCTTTAAGTGTAACTTTAACCATATATTCTCCTCCTTAATTATCATTTCAAATTTAATGTTTATCATTTAATATTAATTATTAATTGTAAAATTATAAATAAAAAAACTCCTCCCAAAAATGGGACGAGTTAATCGCGATTCCACCCAAATTGATAGAATAAATTCTATCCACTCATAGCCCTTTAACGCTGGTAGCGTAAATATCTACTAAATTTCAATATTATACTCGGAGGTGGTTTTCAACAACTCTTATTCAGAAAGACTTTCAGCCAATGATCCTTCTTCTCTGAGAATAGAATTTTGTTTACTCTTCCTCGTCAGTGTATTTAAATTATTATATTTTTTCTTAATAAGAATTTTATTATAATTAAATACCTTTGTCAAGTATATATTATAACTTCATGCCATACTTATTTTTATTACAAAAAGAACATCCTCTACAAAATGCAACCCTCTCTAAAAAAACATCTTTAATAGTATTAATAAACTCCGTACATATACAATCTTCTCCGGAATGAATAACTATCCTTTTGGGTACATTTGTAATAAGTCCACTTATGATTATATCTTCCACACTAATACTTTCGTTAAATTTAGTATCCTCAAGTCCTTTTAAAATTTCATCTAAAATATCTTCTCCTCTTTTATTCTTTAAGGAGTATTTTCCACCTTCTTTAACTATTATATTAACTTCATCTATTTTACTTTCTTGTATATCGACAAAATACTTTAATAACCTTATAAATTCCTTATACTCTTTTTCACTTATATATTTTTGAATTATAGAATCTGCTAAGAAAGTCAAATCTTCTTTAATTTCTTTTTTTCTAAACCTCAAAAAACCATCTATATTTAAAATTTCATTCTCTTTTATACATTCTAAAATCTTTCTTATTATATCATTTTTTTTATTTATATACTGTATATCATTCTCCTGTAAAAGTAATTTTTGGGAACTTAATATTTTTTCTGTTTTATTTATAAGAAAATTAGTTTCGGAATTTTTTAAGAAAAAATATCTATCCCTAATATAATTCTCTAATTCACTTATACAAAATTCTGATACTATTATAGTGTACAATGACATACTTATATACATACATAAATTATTTCTCACACTTGAACTATTGTTTTCATCATCGCAATATATCTTGACAAAATGATCATTTTTAGACATCTCTTCACTTATACCTAAATGAATATCTTTTACTTTAAAATAATTTTTTATAAGACTTATTTCTTCTATAAAATCCATATGCTTTTCATCATATACTACTGTCAATATTAGCACTTCACCTCACTCCTTCAGATTTATTATGTGTGTTTTCTTAATGTATATTCAAAATTATATCCTCATTTATCGACAATTTATCCGCATAACCTTTATGGTATAATTGACTTATAAGGAGTGATTTATATTGAATTGTGTTTTTGTAGATAATAGAATCTTTCCAGAGGAATTAGAAAAATTAGAAACTTTAAATAAAAATATATTAAAAGTTCCTGAATTAGATATCCTATATCCCTCAATTAAAGGGCATCCAGATATACTTATTAATATTATAGATAATAAAAGTATTTTAGTTCATAAAGATATTCAAATGGATTTTATACAATTATTAGAAAGTAAAAATTTAAAAGTACTATATACAGAAAACTCTTTAGAAGCTACTTACCCTAAAGATATAATCATAAATGCACTATCTACAGAAGAATTTTTTATACATAATCTTAATTTTACTGATAAAACTCTCCTTAAAAAAAATATGCATAAAAAATTAATTTCTGTTAATCAGGGATATACAAAATGTTCTACTGCTTTAGTAAACAAAAATTCTATTATAACAAGTGACGTAACTATCGCTAAAAATTTAAAAGAAAATAATTTTAATGTGCTTTTGATACCACCAGGTGATATTATATTAGAAGGATTGAATTATGGGTTTATAGGTGGTACTTGTGGACTAGTAGAAGATAATGTATTAGCCTTTTATGGAGATTTAAATTATTACGCTTATGGAAGGGAAGTTTTAAAATTTTTAAAGGAATGTAAAGTAGAACCTCTATTCTTAAGAAAGAGCAAATTAATAGATAGAGGAAGTATTCTTTCAATATAAGTGAGAGATATTTAATGTATTTATCTATAAAAAAAGAGTTAGTAAATAAATTACTAACTCTTAGTTGGAGGCGCCACCCAGATTTGAACTGGGGATAAAGGTTTTGCAGACCTTTGCCTTACCACTTGGCCATAGCGCCATACTTATTAAGTAGATTTAATAATATTATATGTAATTAACTAAGTATTGTTACCCTTTATTTTAATAATTAAATATAATAAAAAAGTATAGGTTTTTATAAAATTATTCTTCATAATTTTTTTACCTATACTCTTTTTTTTTATAATTAACTTTTACAACTTCCCTAAAATTTCTTTTATATTACTAGGAGTAAATGTATAATTTTTACCACAAAATTGACATTTTATTTCTTCATTCTTTTCATCTTTAACTATCTCTTCTAGTTCGCCTTTACCTATACTTATTAAGGCTCTTTCAACCTTATCCCTGCTACAGTCACAAGTATACTTAGGTTCTATACTATCTAATATTTTAAGATCCATATCTTCAAATATATATTCTAATATTTCTTCTATACCTTTACCTGAAGCTATCATCTCAGTAACTGATGGTACTTCTTGTAGTCTATACATTAAAATATCAGCTAACATTTCATCAGCACCTGGCATCATTTGAATTATAAAACCACCAGCTGCCTTTATAGTCAGATCCTTTTCTACTAAAACACCTAAAGCTACAGCTGAAGGAGTTTGCTCTGAAACTGTAAAATAATAAGCTAAATCCTCACCTATTTCTCCTGTATATATCGGCACTCTACCCACATATGGTTCTTTAAGTCCCATATCTCTTATAACTATCAATTCACCATCTAATCCTATAGCCCCACCTACATCTAATTTTCCCTTAGAATTTTGTGGTAAATCTATAAGTGGATTTCCTATATATCCTTTTACGCCACCATTAGCATAAGCCGTAACTAGAACTCCTTTTGCACCACCACCGCCATCTATTTTTAAAGTTATTTTATCCTTATCTGATTTTTGCATTGCTCCCATTAACACTCCTGCAGTAAGCATTCTGCCTAATGCAGCACTCCCTGTAGGGCTTGTTCCATGAATCTTTACTGCTTCATTTACCATATCTGTAGTTATGGCACCTAATATTCTTATGTCTCCATTATGTGCAGTACCTCTAACTAATTTATCACTCATATTGTTCCTCCTTATAATTTATTTTTGTGCAACAAATAAAATTCTTTCACTATGATCTTTTATTGTAGCATTAGTATATCCATCTAGTTTTTCTCTCAAACTAAAACCTGCTTGTTTTAAAAGGTCTTCTATTTTTTTTTCATCATAAGCTTTTTCTTTATGACACTCATCAAATCTCTTATATAACTCTCCTTCTTTTATGAAAAAGGTTAAGTACATTTCTAATATATCATCTTCTAAATAATTTTCCCATATGTAAGTTACATCCCCAGAATCATAATTAAAAATATTATTTCCCATAACCTCTGTTAGTTTATAATAAGAATTTATATCAAATATAAAAAGAGCCTCCTCTTCTAAATGATTATAAACACCTTTAAAAAAGTTTAAAACCTCTTCCTCATTTAAAATATAATTTGTCCCATCTAAAGCACATGTAGCTAGATTAAATTTACGATTAATATTTAATTTACATATATTTTGACATATAAATTTCACTTTCTGTCGTCGTAACTTTTCTTCTGCCTTAGTTAACATATATGGTGAAAGGTCTACAGCCCAACAATTCTTAAAATTATTACTTAGATGAATAGTTAAATTTCCTGTTCCACAAGCTAAGTCTAAATAAGAACCTCTATTTACATTATATTTTTTGCATTTTTCCATTATGAAAGTAGCCCAACCTTCATAATCTATATCATTATTTATAAGTTCATCATATATATCTGATAACTCCCTATAACTATCCATATATTTTCTCCCTCTTCGTATATTATAGTTATATTATAAAATAAAACAGAAGTTTATCAAGTATATTTAATTTATATCAAAATTCTATAGATTAAAAAATATTAAAAGGCCATTTATATTATATAAATAGCCTTATACCATATCATCATTTTTAGGTAACTTCAAATTTCGTTTTTTTCTTGTCATTATACCGCCTATTCTACCTGTCTCTTCTGCTGTTAATCCTGCCCACCCATACTTATCAACCTTTTCTTTAAGTCCTAGTTCTTCTGCAATTTCATATTTTATTTTTTCTCGTAATTTTTCCATTTCGCTTAATTCTTTTTTTGATTTTAACTTTGATTTTATAACCTTTTTTAAAGGCGTTTTACCCATTTTTTTCACCCTCCGATATTATTTTCATTTATATCTTTTACCGGATTGGTGTTTTTTATTCTAAAAAAGACTGAAACAGTTATTCTGTTCCAGTCTTAAAAACAAACTTAATATATTAACTTATTTTTTCTTTCCAGAAATATACACATTTTTATAATCTCCAAAACCAAAATCAGCTGAGAAGAAATTCTTAATATACTTTCTTCTGAATGTTGAGTTTTTAGCAACATATATAGGTATTATAGCAGATTCATCATGCATTAGAATCTTCTCTGCTTTTTCATAAAGTTTTACTCTTTCATTTAAATCCATAGTTTCTTTAGCTTTTTTAGCTGTTTCATCATATTCTTTATTTGTCCAACCTATTGTTTTGTAGTATCCATCAACTGAGTTAAAGTTATCTAAATAAGAACTTGGATCATTCCAGTCTGCAAACCATCCTGCTATAGCAATTTCAAAGTCTCCTTTGTCTATTCTATCATACATTATATTGTAATCCATTTGTTCTATCTTTATATTAACTCCTAGTTTATCTCTCCATTGTTGTTGGAAGAATTCAGCTTCTTGTTTATCCTTTTCATCTGTACCTCTTGAGAATAATGTTAAATTAACTTTTGATGGATCTTCTGGTAATCCTAATTCTTTTAATCCTTCAGTTAATAATTTCTTAGCATCTTTATTCTCTTCTTGTAATTGTTTTACATGATCATTTTTAACTAATGATTTATAAGGTTTTCCATCTAATGATATACCATCTGGAACCAATCCGTATGTTGGAGCTCCTAGTCCATTTATAATATTCTTACAGAAATCCTCTCTATCAAAGGATATATTTAAAGCTTTTCTTACCTTATCATTCTTTAAATATTTATTTTTGCAATTAAGTAAGAAATACTCTACGTTATTACCAACTCTATCAGAGTATGTTGCATTATCATCTTGTTTGAATTTTTCAATCCATTCTCCATCTCTTACAAATACTGCATCTATTTCTCCATTTTGATAAGATTGCATCTTAGCATTTGTATCACTTATTATCTTCCAAGTTACCTTAGTTAAGAATCTGGTATCCTTGTCCCAATAATTTTCGTTCTTTTCAAAAACTAATCTATTTTTATGGACCCATTCTTTTAATACATAACCAGCATTTCCTATTACAGTATTAGCTTCTGTTCCGTACTTGCTACCAAATTTTTCAACATAATCCTGTCTTACTGGTTTTAAAACAGCAAAATAAGTAAGTTCCATGAAGTATCCACATGGATTTTCTAATTCTACTTCAAAGGTATTATCGTCAACTGCTTTTATGCCTAATTCTTCTGGTTTTTTCTTACCATCCACTATATCTTTAGCATTTTTTATGATGCCATTAAACATAGTAGAACTTCCTGATCCAACTTTTGGGTCAACAACTCTTCTCCATGAATAAACGAAATCCTTTGCTGTAACAGGTTTACCATCGGACCATTTAGCATTTTTTCTAAGTTTGAATGTATATTTTAAACCATCCTTACTCATTTCCCAACTTTCAGCAACTCCTGGTTCTATTTTACCTGAACCATCTGGTTGAGGCTGATATCTTGTTAATCCTTCATATATCATACCTTGAGGTGACCATGCTGTATTAGAACCTGATTTTACTGGGTCTAAAGTATTTGGTTCACCAGCGTGTGCATTATAATGCTGTTCAGCATCCTTCGGTGAATCATTATCCACCTTTGCTACCTCTGCTGTTTCTTTCTTATCCTCATCTTTCTTTGCTTGTCCCCCACATCCCATTAATGCAGAAGATGTAACCACCATTAACGCCAATAAAGAAGCCGTAAGCTTTTTACTTTTCATTGACTAAATCCCCCTTTAAGATTGAATATAAAGATCATAATTTAATTTTTAGAAAATTATTAATATTCATTTTATTTTTTATTTTATTATATAATACATCAATCTTCAAAATAAATCAATATATAATTTTCAAAAGTTTCAAAAATGTTAGATTAAACGTATAATAACTATAGCTACTTAAAATAAATTTTATTTAATTATATTCATTTAATTATATTATATGACTAGTTTATTTTATAGATACAATATTAAAAATTATATATTAAATACATAAAAGAGCCTATTATATAATAGACTCTTTTAAACTTGATATTATTTTATTTTGTTCTTCCTGAAGTATAAACTCCTTTATAATCGTCACGACCAAACTCTGTAGTGTGATAATTTTTAATATATTTCTTCCTGAATCTTGGATTCTTTGTGCTCATAACAGGAATTATAACTGTATCTTCATACACTAAAGCCTTTTCAGCTTCACCGTATAACTTAGCTCTTTCTTTAGGATCTGTGGTTGATTTTGCTTTAATTAAAGCATCATCATATTTTTTGTTAACCCATCCAGCATCCTTGTAATCTCCATCTTTTGAGTGGAATGCATATAAAAATGCATTTGGATCATTATAGTCGGCAAACCAACCATTAAAAGACATATCAAAGTCTCCCTTTTGTACTCTAGAGTACATTATATTATTATCCATTTGTTCTATTTTAACATTAATTCCTAGGCTTTCTTTCCATTTTTGTTGGAAAAATTCTACCTCTTGTTTTTGAGCTTCAGAAGTACCTCTAGCAAATAAGCTAAACGTTACTTGAGATGGGTCTTCAGATAATCCTAATTCCTTTAACCCCTCTTGTAATAATTTTTTAGGGTCCTTATTTTCTTCTTGTATTTTCTTTATGAAATCGTTATCTACAAATTTTTTATAGGAAACACCATCTAAACTTAAGCCTTCTGTTACATATCCATACATAGGAACTGCTTGATCATTCCATACACCTTTAACAAACTCTTCTCTACTGAAAGATACAGCAAGAGCTTTTCTTATTTTTTCATTTTTTAAAAATTTATTTTTCTTTACATTCATAAGTAAGTAGTCAACGTTATTTCCATGTGAATTAATAAACTCATTATTTGGATCTTGTTTAAACTTTTCTATCCATTCTGGATCTATAACAAATATAGAATCTAATTCACCATTTTGAAATGCTTGCATTTTAGAATTATCATCTTGCATTACTTTCCAATTAATAGTTGTTAAATGAATTTTATCTTTATCCCAATAATTTTCATTTTTAATAAAAGTAAGCTTATTTTTATGTGTCCATTCTTTTAATGTATATGCTCCATTCCCCACTACATACTCTGCTTCACTTCCATACTTTTTACCATGCTTTTCTATGATATCTTTTCTAACTGGTTTTAAACCACCAAAATAGGTTAGTTCCATGAAATAACCACATGGCTTTTCAAGCATAACTTCGAAAGTATAATCATCTACAGCTTTAACCCCTAATTCATCCACAGATTTTTTACCTTCCATTATATCACCAGAATTTTTTATTACATCCTTTATAACACCTGCAGATTTGGCACCTGTTTTTTTGTCACATAGCCTTTTCCAAGAATACTCAAAATCCTTAGCTGTAACAGGCTTCCCATCAGACCATTTAGCATCTTTTCTTAGGTTAAAAGTATATTTTAATCCATCTTTACTAACTTCCCATTTTTCAGCAACGCCAGGGTCCAATTTCCCTGTTCCATCTTCTTGAGGAGTTAATCTTGTTAAGCCCTCATACAATAGTCCTTGAGGAGCTAATGAGGTATCATCATTTACAAGAGCAGGGTCTAATGAAGTCGGTTCTCCAGATCCAGCATTTAGGTATTGTTCCTTATCCTTTTCTGATTTTCCCTCTTGTTTCTTATCTACTTCTTTAGCAGAATCATTTTTTCCCTCTTCTTTATTACCACATCCAGTTAAACCAGCAGATGCAGCTATTGAAACTGTTAGTAATGTAGCTAAAAGCTTTTTACTTTTCATGTTTTTTCCCCCTTAAAAACATACTTTACCATAATTTATTATTAAATATAAGCTAGTTATATAGCCCTCATTTAATAGACTTCGTTGCAATTATTTATTTCTTCCTGAAATATAGACACCTTTTAAATCTCCAAATCCAAAGCTTCCTGTTTTATAATTTTTAATATATTTCTTTCTAAAGGTGGAAGTCATTCCAAAGTAAATTGGAATTATTGCAGTATCATCATATATTAATATTTTTTCTGCTTCTCCATATAACTTTGCTCTTTCATTCATGTCCATAGTTTCTTTTGCTTTTAATAAAGCAGTATTAAACTTCTTATTAACCCATCCCACTGTTTTATAGTAACCAGTATCAGAGTTATGATTATCCAAATACGCACTTGGATCGTTCCAATCTGCAGACCAACCTGCAAGGCCTATATCAAAATCTCCAGCCTCTATCTTTTTATACATTATATTATAGTCCATCTGTTCTAATTTTATATTAATTCCTAAGTTTTCTTTCCATTGTTGTGAGTAGTATTCAGCTTCTTGTTTATCTTGTTCTGAAGTTCCTCTTGTATATATTCTAAAAGTAAGTTTGTTTGGGTCTTGTTCCCCACCAACTTCTTTTAAACCTTCCATAAATAATTTCTTAGGATCTTTATTTTCATCCATTATTTTCTTAATAAACTTATTATCTACCAACTTAGTGTATGGTGTTCCACCCATGGTAATTGAATCTGGAATTAATCCATAAGTAGCTTTACCAAGGCCATTGGCAACAACATCAATAAATCCTTCTCTACTAAAAGATATTGCCATAGCTTTCCTAATCTTCTCATTAGCAAAATATTTATTTTTAAAATTAAGAATGAAATAATCTAAACTATTTCCTACTGTATTATCATAAATGCTTTCTGTATCTTGTTTGAATTTTTCAATCCACTGCCCATCTACTACAAAAACAGAATCGATTTCTCCTGTTTGATATGCCTGCATTCTAGCATTCTCATCTCTTATAATTTTCCAATTCATTGTGGATAAAAATACATTTTCTTTATCCCAATAATTTTCATTCTTTACAAATGTCATTTTATTTTTATTTGTCCACTCTTTTAATGTGTAGGCACCATTTCCAACTATAGTATCTGCTTCCGTACCATATTTCTTACCATGTTTATCTATAACATCTTTTCTAACTGGTTTTAAAACTGGAAAATATGTTAACTCCATAAAATACCCACATGGTTTTTCTAGGGTTACCTCAAAGGTATAATCATCTATAGCTTTTATACCTAATTCATCTATAAACTTCTTATTTTTCCCAACCTCAGTAGCATTTTTTACTATTCCATTAAACAATGCCTGATATGGAGCACCGTTTTTAGGATCTACAGCCCTTTTCCAAGAATATTCAAAATCTTTTGCAGTTAAACGTTTTCCATCGGACCATTTAGCATCTTTTCTAATATTAAAAGTGTACTTAAGCCCGTCTTTACTCATATTCCACTTTTCTGCAACTCCTGGATCTATTTTCCCAAGACCATCCTCTGTAGGTGTATATCTAGTTAACCCTTCATACAAAAATCCTTGCGGTCTCCATGCAGTATCAGAACTTGACAAATTCGGATCTAATGTATCTGGTTCATGTCCACATACATTATAAGTTTGATCTTTGTCTTTTTCCCCAGTAGTTTCTACTGAATTTTCAGTCTTATTAGCTGGTTTAGCTTCTTCTTTGTTACCACATCCCAATAATGTAGAAGAAGCAAGAACAGATAAAGCCAATAAACTTGCTAACACCTTTTTGCTCTTCATAAAAAGCCCCCCTATGATAAATAATTATAAGTTAATGATAGTACTATCATTAACTTATAATCCTAAATATACAATAACTTAATTTTAGTATAAAATCAATAATAATTTAATATATCCATTATAAACATTTTATTATTTATAATGGATATATTTGAAATTATTATATGTGTTTGCTATCTATATATTATAATATATGACACGCAACAAAATGATCTTTTTTAACTTCCCTTAATTCTGGAGTCTTTTCAAAACATTCCTTTTTTGCATATTTACATCTTCCTGCAAATCTACAACCTGGTTCAGGATTTATAGGACTTGGTACTTCTCCTTCAAGTGGGATTCTTTCCTTAGCTCTCTCTATGCCAGGATCAGGAATTGGTATTGCAGATAACAATGCCTGGGTATAAGGATGTAATGGCTCTGCATAAAGTTCTTCACTTCCTGCAAGTTCTACTAAATGTCCAACATACATAACTCCAACTCTATCAGATATATGCTTTACCATTGAAAGATCATGAGCTATAAATAGGTATGTTAATCCTAATTCTTTTTGTAGCTTTATTAATAGATTAACAACCTGTGCTTGTATAGAAACGTCTAGTGCTGATATAGGCTCATCACAAACTATAAATTCTGGTTCTATTGCTAAAGCCCTTGCTATACCTATTCTTTGTCTTTGTCCTCCTGAGAATTCATGTGGAAATCTTGATGCGTGCTCCTTATTTAGTCCTACTAAATTTAACAGGTGATATATTCTATTTGTTCTTTCTTGTCCTTTGTAAAGGTTATGAATATCTATTCCCTCACCTATTATATCTCCTACAGTCATTCTTGGATTTAATGAAGCATATGGGTCTTGGAATATTATCTGTGCTCTTCTTGTAAACTCTTTCTTTTCTTTCTTGTTTAGCTTATGAACGTCTACTCCATCAAATAATACTTCTCCCTCTGTAGCATTATATAATCCCATAACTGTTCTTCCGCATGTTGTCTTACCACAACCTGATTCTCCAACCAAACCTAAAGTTTCACCTTTTCTAATTTTAAAATTTACTCCGTCCACAGCTTTTAAAATAGATTTAGGTCCAACTTTAAAATGCTTTTTTAAGTTATTAACCTCAATTAACACTTTATCTTGTGACATTATTTTGCACCCCCTGATACTATAGCTTCTGGTATTTCAACTTTAGGTGCCATTGAATGTTTTAGCCAACAAGAAACTTCATGACTTTCAGAGATTTTTGTAACTTCTGGCACAGCTTCTTTACATATTGGCATGCAATATTCACATCTAGCGGCAAAAGGACATCCAACAGGAGGCTTAATCAAATCTGGTGGTGTTCCCCCTAAAGCATACAGTTTTGCCTTATTTCCAGTCTCTAGTCTAGGTACTGATTGAAGTAATGCCCAAGTATATGGGTGTTGAGGATTATAGAATATTTCATCTGTAGTTCCTCTTTCTATAATTTGTCCTGCATACATAACTTGAATTCTATGAGCTACATCTGCAACAACACCTAAATCATGTGTTACTAATATTACAGCAGTTCCAAGCTTTTTTTGAAGATCTCCTATAAGATCCATAATCTGTGCTTGTATAGTAACATCTAGTGCTGTAGTTGGCTCGTCTGCTATTAATATTTTAGGATTACATGCCAGTGCTATTGCTATCATAGCTCTTTGTCTCATACCACCTGAGAATTCATGAGGGTATTGATTTGCTCTTTTCTCTGGGTTAGGAAGTCTAACTAAATCTAATAACTTAATAGCCTCTTCTAAGGCCTGTTTTTTACTCATTCCCCTATGAATAACAAGACTTTCAGCAATTTGTTTACCAATAGTCATTGTTGGATTTAATGAAGTCATAGGATCTTGGAATATCATAGATATTTCTGATCCCCTATATTTTCTCATATCTTTTTCTTTTAATTTTAAAAGATCTTTATCTTCAAAGAAAACCTCAGAACATTCCTTTATTTCTGAAGGTGGAGTTGGAAGAAGTCTCATTATAGCCTTAGACGTAACGGATTTTCCACATCCTGATTCTCCAACTACTGCTAAAGTCTCACCTTTATTTAAATAAAAACTCACCCCTCTTACTGCTTGTACTTCTCCTGCATAAGTATGAAAGGAAACTCTTAAATTCTTAACATCTAAAATCTTTTCCATTATAGTATACCCCCCTATTATTGACGTAATCGTGGATCTAAGGCGTCATTTAAACCATCTCCAAATAGGTTAAAGCACAACATAACTAAGCTAATAAATAAACAAGGGAAAAACAACTGATAAGGATAAAATTGTAGCTTAGATTGTGCAGCAGATGCTAAAGCTCCCCAACTTGTATTAGGTGATTGAACTCCCAAACCTATATAACTTAAAAATGCCTCATAGAATATAAATGATGGTACTGAGAAAGTAATATCAACCATTACCAATCCAAAAGTATTTGGAAGTAAATGTTTTATAATAACTCTTGAAGGTTCTGCACCTAAAGATTGAGCCGCAAGGACAAATTCTTGTTCCTTTAGCTGTAGTATTTTTCCTCTTACAATTCTTGCTGTACCTATCCATGAAGTTAAAGAAATCGCTAGCACTAAAGAAAATATACTTCTACCAAGAACTACAGATAATAATATAGTTAAAACAAGATTTGGTAAACTTCCAAGTACTTCAATACATCTCATCATTATATCATCAACTAATCCACCATAATATCCAGAAACACCACCATAGGCACATCCAATAACAGCCATTAATACTGTACAAATTATAGCTATTAAAATAGATACCCTACCACCTTGACACACTCTAGCAAATAAATCTCTTCCCACATTATCCGTACCAAACCAATAGGTAGCACTAGGTCTTAAATTTTTAGCCGATGTATTCATTTTTGTAAAGTCTTTTGTAAACATTGGGCCAAAAGCCGTAAGTAATATTATTAACAATAAGATTATACCCGCTACAATAGCAAGCTTATTTTTCTTTAATCTTCTCCACGCATCTTGAAGATATGTTAAACTAGGTCTTAATATCTTTTCTGATTCATCTCTATCTATGCCAACAATCTCAAATTTCTCTGGAGTTAGTTCGAGATCATTATTTTTTTTGGTTATTACTTCTGCCATGATGTTCCCCCCTATTATTTACTCTTTTCTTGTCCAACCCTTATTCTTGGATCGGCAATACCATAGAAAATATCTACTAATATAAGAGCTATAATGTAAGTAATTGCTATAAATATAGTTAATCCCATTATCATTATATAGTCATTACTATTAATAGCTGTAACATAGTTATCACCTAAACCTGGAATTGAAAATATTCTTTCTATAACAAATCCACCCATAAATATACCCATTATAGCAGGTGCTAAAAAAGTAATAATAGGAATTATAGCATTTCTAATAACGTGCTTAGTTACTAAGTCAAATTTTGAAACACCCTTCGCCTTAGCTGTTATAATATAATCTTCCCCTATAACACTAAGAGTACTATTTCTCATAAATTTACAGTAACTGGCCATTCCTCCAAAAGATACGGCAATAGCTGGTAAAATTATATTACTGAATTTCCCCCACCCAAATATAGGTACAAGTTTTAATTTTATAGAAAATACATATTGTAGTAATGATGCAAGTACAAACCCGGGAACACAAATCCCTAATATAATTAATACCCCTATGGCTTGGTCAACCCAAGTACCACGTTTAAACGCTGCAATAACACCTAGTGTAACACCAAATAACACTTCTAAAAGTATAGCTAGACCACCGTAAGTCGCTGATATAGGTCCATGTTTTGATATTATTCCTGATACAGTCCTTCCTTCATAAATTAAAGATTCTCCAAGGTCGAATTCGAAAACAAGTTTTTTCATATATCTAAAATACTGTTTGTAAATAGGAAGATCCAAGCCATGCTTATGCAAATATGCTTGTTTCGCTTCTGCTGGAAGATTTTTAGCCCCGTCAGCCATTGGATCACCTGGTTTTAAATGAATAAGGAAAAATGTTAATGTAATAATAACAAGTGTAGTAAAGATTCCATATCCAAGTCTTTTTAGAATAAATCTAAACATTAAATACTCCCCCCTAAAATATAATATAAGTTATTAGTTTATTTTAATTATTAATTAAACTCTATTATTTTAATTAATAATTTAAATCTTTTGTAAATATAATGAAAACGTATTCTAGTTTTATAAAAAATTATACTTAAAAGTTATTATTATGAAATTATATTAAATTATGATTAATATTATGATTCAACTTACTAAAACTAGTCTAAACCTTTTTATACTTTTTGAATATTTTCTAAAATAAGAAATTTAGAAATTCATTAATTTCAAATTTCACACATTATATATTTTTAATATAATGAAATTTCAGACATAAAAAGTTATAACATACCTTCTTACATATTTTATTAAATGCAAATGTTATTTTACAATTGATACTAATACTTAGTTTTATTCTTTTATTAATTATAATATAATAAATTATATTATTTGTACATGAAAATTTAAAAGATTTTTAATTTAATTATGATATAAGCATTTAATTATTTTAATTTTGAGAAAATTCTCAAAAGGTTAGTTAAATAAATTATTATTAATATTATACACACTTTTACACAGAACACATATATCCAAACAAGTACGAAATATAGAGTTATATTTAACTATTCGTAGATATATATATATTAACCTTATAAAAACGTATTTATCCAAGATTTATGGCATTAAATCAAAAAAAATGGGGTTTCCCCCATTTTAATATAGATGACACGCAACTAAATGATCTTTTTTAACTTCTTTTAGCTCAGGTGTCTTTTCAAAACATTCTTTTTTTGCATATTTACATCTTCCTGCAAATCTACAACCTTCTCCAGGATTTATAGGACTTGGTACTTCTCCCTCAAGTGGGATCCTTTCCTTAGTCCTTTCTATTTCTGGATCAGGAATTGGTATTGCAGATAACAATGCTTTAGTATATGGATGCAATGGCTCTGCATAAAGCTCTTCACTTCCTGCAA
The DNA here is from genome assembly GCF_901482605.1 of Hathewaya histolytica. Taxonomy (NCBI): domain Bacteria; kingdom Bacillati; phylum Bacillota; class Clostridia; order Eubacteriales; family Clostridiaceae; genus Hathewaya; species Hathewaya histolytica. Next base: position 2,020,503 of record NZ_LR590481.1, read on the forward strand.
GTTCTACTAAATGTCCAACATACATAACTCCAACTCTATCAGATATATGCTTTACCATTGAAAGATCATGCGCTATAAACAGGTATGTTAAACCTAACTCTTTTTGTAGTTTTATTAATAGGTTAACAACTTGTGCTTGTATAGAAACGTCTAATGCCGATATAGGCTCATCACAAACTATAAATTCTGGTTCTATTGCTAAAGCCCTTGCTATACCTATTCTTTGTCTTTGTCCTCCAGAGAATTCATGTGGAAATCTTGATGCGTGTTCTTTATTTAATCCTACTAAGTTTAACAGGTGATATATTCTATTTGTTCTTTCTTGCCCTTTATAAAGGTTATGAATATCTATTCCCTCACCTATTATGTCTCCTACAGTCATTCTTGGGTTTAATGAAGCATATGGGTCTTGGAATATTATTTGTGCTCTTCTTGTAAACTCTTTCTTTTCTTTCTTGTTTAGCTTATGAACGTCTACTCCATCAAATAATACTTCTCCCTCTGTGGCATTATATAATCCCATAACTGTTCTTCCGCATGTTGTCTTACCACAACCTGATTCTCCAACCAAACCTAAAGTTTCACCTTTTCTAATGTTAAAACTTACTCCGTCCACAGCTTTTAAAATAGATTTAGGTCCAACCTTAAAATGCTTTTTTAAGTTATTAACAACAATAAGGTTATTATCCATTTCTATTCCCTCCTTTCCTTAATTACCTTTGGCACATCCACTTTTGGTGCATATGGATGCTGTAGCCAGCAAGATGCCTCATGAGTATCTGATAACTTTGTAGTATCTGGCATAGCTTGTTTGCAGATATCCATACAATAATCGCACCTGTCTGCAAAAGGACATCCAACAGGAGGTTTAATTAAATCTGGTGGTGTTCCCCCTAAAGCATATAATTTTTCTTTATTACCAGTCTCTAGTCTAGGAACTGATTGAAGTAAGGCCCAAGTATATGGATGCTTAGGATTATAGAATATTTCATCCGTAGTTCCTCTTTCTATAACTTGCCCTGCATACATAACTTGAATTTTATGAGCTACATCTGCAACAACCCCTAGATCATGTGTTACTAATATTACAGCAGTTCCAAGCTTTTTTTGAAGATCTCCAATAAGATCCATAATCTGTGCTTGTATAGTAACATCTAGTGCTGTAGTTGGTTCATCTGCTATTAATATCTTAGGATTACATGCTAGAGCTATTGCTATCATAGCCCTTTGTCTCATACCACCTGAGAATTCATGAGGGTATTGTTTAGCTCTCTTGTCAGCATTAGGAAGACCTACTAAGGTTAACATCTTAATAGCTTCTTCTAAAGCTTCTTTTTTCTTCATTCCTCTATGGATAATAAGACTTTCAGCAATTTGCTTACCAACTGTCATAGTAGGATTTAATGAAGTCATTGGATCTTGAAATATCATAGATATTTCTGATCCCCTTAAATTACGTAATTCATTTTTACTCATGTCCAAAATATTTTTTCCTTCAAATAATATTTTAGATCCTTTTTTTATCTCTCCTGGAGGTTCTGGAATAAGCCTCATAATTGCTTTAGATGTTACTGTTTTACCACACCCTGACTCACCTACCACAGCCAAAGTTTCACCTTTATTTAATTCAAAACTTACACCTCTAACGGATTTAACTTCTCCAGCATAAGTATGAAAAGATACTTCTAAGTCTTTAACTTCTAATATTTTATTCATTTTCCTCATCCTTCCTACTGACGTAATTTGGGATCTAGAGCATCCCTTAATCCATCACCAAGCAATTGAAAAGATAGCATAGTTAAACTTATCATTAGTGATGGGAATAGTAATTGATAAGGATAAAACATCATATTAGGCTGTGCTGTTGCTGCTAATGCTCCCCAACTTGTTTTAGGAGATTGTATTCCTAGTCCTATAAAACTCAAGAAAGCTTCTCCAAAGATAAATGATGGAATATCAAAAGTAATAGAAACTATCATTATACCTAAAGTATTTGGAAGTAAGTGTTTTTTTATTACCCTAGCTGAATTAGCACCTAAGGCTGTAGCTGCTAATACATACTCCTGTTCTTTAACCTGTAAAACTTGCCCTCTTACAAGCCTTGCCATTCCACACCATCCAGTAACAGTCATTGCTAATATTAAAGAAAACATACCTTTACCAAATATAAGGGATACAAGTATTACAACTATTAAATATGGAATACTGATAAGTATTTCAACAATTCTCATCATTATATCATCTACAGTACCACCAAAATACCCTGAAATACCACCATATATTGCACCTATTACAGTATCAATAATAGCTCCTATAATTCCTATTATTATAGAAACTCTTCCACCTCTCCATACCCTTGAAAACAAATCTCTTCCTAAATTGTCTGTCCCAAACCAATTTTGAGATGATGGTGACATATTTATCAATTCATTATTTGTCTGTGCAAAATTTTTTCCTGATATAGTTGGACCTATTATAGTCATAATTGTAATTATAGCTAAAACTATTAAAGCTAATATAGCAATCTTATTTTGCTTTAACCTTCTCCATGCATCTTGCCAGTATGTCATACTTGGTCTTAATATTTTTTCTGAATATCTCTCATCTTTTTCTATAAACTTAAATTTTTCTTTAGTTATATCTATTTTATTTTTTGTTATTTCACTCATGAAAGAACCTCCCCTCATTATTTTGAACTTGATGATAATCTAATCCTTGGATCAACTAAGCCATATACTATATCAACAACTACTAAAGCTATTATATAGAGAGATGACATAAATATGGTTTGTCCCATTATCATCGTAAAGTCTCTATCATTAACTGAGGATACAAAGTATTGACCTAGACCTGGTATAGAAAAAATACTTTCTATAACAAATGAACCTATAAAAATCATAGCAATTTGAGGTCCTAATATAGTTATTGCTGGAAGTATTGCATTTCTAATAACATGCTTTACGATTAAAGATATTTTTGATACACCTTTCGCTTCAGCTGTTATAATATAATCCTGCCCTAAAACATCTAGACAGTTAGCTCTCATATATCTAGCATAAGTTGCTATAGAACCAAAACTCATAGCTATTGTTGGTAAAATAGTGTGTTTAATTTCTCCCCAACCTGTACTTGGTAGTATCATAAATTTAACCGTGAAAAAATATTGTAACAATGCCGCTAGGACAAAACTTGGTATAGAAATACCTAATATAGCTAGAAACATTACTACATAATCTGGAACCTTGTTCCTATTAAATGCAGCGATTATACCTAAAGTTACTCCAATAACAAATCCCATTAAAATAGCTTGGATACCTATCCTTCCAGATATAGGTGCATAATTTTTTATTGTCTCACCTACAGATCTTCCTGGATAAGTTAAGGATTCACCCAAATCTCCATGTAAAACTAAATTTTTCATAAATATTCCATATTGAGTTGCAACAGGTTTATCTAGTCCATACTTTGCATAGTAATTTGCTTTTATTTGTGGAGGTAAATTTCTTGCAAGGCTTGCAAGAGGATCTCCAGGAACTGCATGTATTAAGAAAAAGGTTATAGTTATAGTAATATATAGCGTTAAAATCATATATCCTAATCTTTTAAGAATAAATTTACCCAATTTTACACCCCTCCATTTTATCTAAAACAGCAGTATCAAAGATACTGCTGTTTTAATTTTCTATCTTCCTTTAGTATAGGCGTATTTGAATTCTACAGTACCAAATAAAGGAACCATTATATTTTTAGCATATTTTCTTGCGTAAGTTTGTCTCATTCTATATATAGAAGGAGATACAACAGCTTCATCATATAAAAGAATATTCTCAGCTTCTTTAAATGCCTCGACTCTTGTTTTCTTATCTACAGTACTTCCTGCTTTATTTATAAGTTCGTCATACTTCTTATTTGACCATCCTGTTGATACTACCCCAGCACTTGAAGTAAACATATCAAAGAAAGTCATAGGATCGTTATAATCTCCAGTCCAACCCATACCAGCTAATTGATAGTTGTTTTCGTCAGTTCTTTTTTGGAATATTGGCCACTCAACATATTCTACTTTTGGATTTACACCTAATACTCTTTTAAAGTTTTGTTGTTCAAATTCTGCAAATTCTTTAGCTCTAGCATCTGTTCCTGATTGAAGAATTGTTAAATCCATTTTTGCAGGATCTTGATCTGCACCAATTTCTTTTAATCCTTCTACTAATAAAGCTTTAGGATCTTTGTTTTCTTCCTTTAATTTCTTTATAGGATCATTAGTAACTATATTTCTAAATTCTTCACCTTCTATTTGAACTTGAGGTGGACACCAAGCATAAGCAGGTGTAGCTAAGCCTCTAAATAAAGTTTTAGCTTGCCCTTCTCTATCTTCTGCTAAAATAAACGCTTTTCTAATTTTAGCATTTTTAAAGTACTTATCCTTTTGATTGAAGAACTTATAAACCGTAGCTCCATCATATCCTTTAATTACATCAAATTTTCCTGTATCATTAAACTTCTTAACCCAGTCTGGGTGAGTAACTGCACCCATATCTAATGAACCATTAAATAACTCACTCATTCTTGATGGTTCTTGAGCTATAATTTTCATAGTAACTTTTTCAAGTTTAACAGATTTAGAATCCCAATATTCTTTGTTTTTAGTAAGTTCTACCTTATTATTATGAGTCCAATTTGAAATTACAAACGGTCCTGAGAAAACCATAGTATCTTTTTCTGTTCCGTATCTATCTCCAGACTTCTCTATTATATCTTGTCTTTGAGGATGCATAACTTTAAAGTAAGTTAAGTCCAAGAAATATGCACAAGGTGATTCTAAAGTAAATTTTATAGTTTTATCATCTACTGCTTTTACTCCTAGCTCCTCATTTTTTACTTTCCCCTTGTTAAACTTTTCAGCATTCTTAATTGGATATAATAGGAACGCATAAGGTGAACCTGTTTTTTGTTCTAAAGTTCTTGTAATACCATAAACATAATCTTTTGCTGTTACAGGTTTACCATCACTCCACTTATTATCTCTTAAATAGAATGTCCATTCAGTACCCTTTTCATTCTTTTCCCATTTTTCTGCTCCAGCAGGTTTTACTACATCTTTACCATTTTCTTGTTCAACTCTTGTTAAACCTTCCATTACTTCATTTAGAACTTGAGATGAATAACTATCAGAAGCTTTAGATGCATCGAGTGATTTAGGTTCAGCTCCTAAAACTACATTTAAATATTGTTCTTTATCCATTTCTCCTTGTTGGGCTGTATTTTCAGAGCCTTTACTTCCGCCACATCCTGCTAAGACTGCAGATGCTAATAATGATACGGAAACAACAGCTGATAATAACCTTTTACTCTTCATTTTATTTCCCCCTCATCAAAATCTATATTTTATATATTACCTTACAACTTCTTAATTACGACATTTTAAGACACATTAAGACATATTAAGTATATTTTAAAATAGGTACGTTTTTAAATTTAAGAATCTTTTTATGAAAATTAAAATATTTATTACATTCATTATTAACCATTTACAAAACTTTTCTTAGGATATCCTTTGTTTTAACACTTTAGTAACACTCTTTAAATTGCAATTTAATTTATGTGTTAATTTAGTTTTCTAAAAACTCACATGTAAAAGTATTATTAATAATATATCACCTCAAATTTTCTTTGTCAATTTATTTTTTTATTTTTTAAATCATATTAAACTTAGAATTTAGTGTATGCATTTATTTTATTATGCTTTTTCTTATAATTACTCTGCTTTTATAAAGTTATCACATTACATTGAATAAATATTCAGTTTTTTTATAATTTTTTGCATATTGAATAGCATATTTGTATGCACTTATTATTTTGCAAGCTTAAATTTATTATTTATATCCACTGATATAAGTAGATTTATAAAATTTATTATAGAAAACAATTTCTATATATCATTTTTTAATATTAAATATTTTTTCATAATATTCTTTATTATACATATATTATTTTTTTATAAAATGTTAGATATAACCTAATTTAAATTCATTTATGAATTTTCAAGGATATGTAACTTGCATTTTTCTGCAAGTGTTATATTTTTTTCTATCAAGCAGTAGATTTTATACATATAATATTCTTATATAGAAAACTATATAAATTTTATATGTTAAGTTATATAATATAACTAAGAAATAATTTAGGAGGGATTTTATGAATCTTAACGTAGCAGTTGTTGGTGCAACAGGTATGGTTGGAAGACAAATTACTAATATATTAGAAGAAAGAAACTTCCCTATAGAAAATATATATTTTTATTCTTCTAAAACATCTGCTGGTACAACTATGAAATTTAGTGGAAAAGAAGTTTTAGTTGAAGAATTAACTGAAGATAATGTTAAAGATAAAAAAATTCATATTGCTTTATTCTCTGCTGGAGGTTCTACCTCTTTAGAGTTTGCTCCAATCTTCACTAAATATGGTACTGTGGTTGTAGATAATAGTAGTGCTTGGAGAATGAATCCTGAAGTACCATTAATAGTACCAGAAGTTAACCCTGAAGATATCAGCTGGCATAAAGGTATTATTGCTAATCCTAACTGCTCTACAATACAAGCTATGGTGGCCTTAAAACCAGTTCATGATAAATACGGAATAAATAGAATAGTATACTCCACATATCAAGCTGTATCTGGTGCAGGAGTTGCTGGAGAAAATGACTTGATAAATGGTTATAAGGGAGAAGAACCTAAAAAATTCCCTTACGCTATAGCTGGTAATATGTTACCTCAAATCGATGTATTCATGGATAATGGATATACAAAAGAAGAAATGAAAATGATTGAAGAAAGTAAAAAAATACTTCATGATTCAAATTTAAAAATCACAGCTACCACAGTAAGAGTTCCTGTAGTACATGGTCATAGTGAGAGCATAAATGTAGAACTTAAATCTAGTTTTGATTTAAATGAAGTTTTCGAATTATTTAAAAATGCTGAAGGTGTAGTCCTACAGGATGATATAAAAAATTTAATCTACCCAATGCCAATTGTAGCTGCAGGTACCGACCCTGTATACGTAGGTAGAATTAGAAGAGATTTTAGCTTAGAAAATGGTCTTAACTTATGGGTTGTTGCAGATAATATAAGAAAAGGTGCAGCATTAAATACAATACAAATAGCTGAATTATTAATTCCTACTATTAAATAGAAAAAGGAGTCGAAATTTATGTCATTATTTAAAGGTTCAGGAGTTGCATTAATAACTCCATTTAATAAGCAAGGCGTAGATTACGGAAAGTTGAAGGAACTAGTAGAGCTACATTTAAATTCTTCTACAGATGCGATAATAGTATGTGGTACAACTGGTGAAGCTTCAACAATGACTGAAACTGAGAAAAAAGATACTATAAAATTTGTAGTAGATTTAGTAAATAAAAGAATTCCTGTCATAGCCGGAACAGGTACAAATAACACAGTTACTTCTATAGAAATGAGTAAATGGGCTGAAAGTATTGGTATAGATGGATTACTTGTTATAACACCATACTATAATAAAACTACTCAAAAAGGTTTAATAGAACATTTTAAAGCCATAGATAGAGCTGTAAATACTCCAATTATTCTTTATAATGTCCCTGGAAGAACTGGTATGAATATACTTCCTGAAACTATTTTAACTTTATGTACTGAATGCAAGAATATAACTTCTATTAAGGAAGCTAGTGGAGATATTAGCCAAGTAGCAAAGATAAAAGCTCTTTGCAAAGATAAGATTGATATCTACTCTGGAAATGATGACCAAATAATACCAGTACTATCTCTTGGAGGTATAGGTGTTATTTCCGTACTTGCTAACGTAATTCCTAAAGAAGTGCATGATATGGTAATAAACTATCTTAAGGGAGATACTGAAAATGCATTAAAATTACAGTTAGATTATTTAGCATTAACTAATTCTCTTTTCATTGAAACTAACCCAATTCCGGTTAAAGCTGCCCTAAATCTTATGAATAAAGGTGTAGGAGCTTTAAGACTTCCTTTATGCGAAATGGAAGATAAAAACTTAAAAGTCTTAAGAAAAGAATTGGAAAACTGTAACTTAATTTAGGAGGGAAATAATGATAAGAATTATTTTAAGTGGATGTTCGGGCAAAATGGGGAGAATGGTAAGCGAATGTGCTAAAAAAAGTTTAAATTCTTCCATAGTTGCTGGTATAGATTTAAATAAAAATACTACCTTAGATTATCCTGTATTTAATAATATTGAAGATTGTAATGTAGATGGTGATGTAATAATAGATTTTTCAAGACCAGAAAGCCTAGATAGTTTGATCAAATATTCAACGGATAAAAAAACTCCTATAGTAATATGCACTACAGGATACTCAGAAGAACAACTAAAGGAAATAGAATCTCTAAGCTCAAAAGTTGCAATTTTTCATTCAGCTAATATGTCAATAGGTATAAACTTAATAAATAATTTGCTTAGACAAATAAGTGATAAATTATTTGGAGACTATGATATTGAAATAATTGAAAAACATCATAACCAAAAAGTTGATTCACCTAGTGGTACTGCTTTACTACTTGCAAATACTATAAAAGATTCTATAAAGGATGATACAGAATTTGAATTTGGTAGAGAAGGACTTAAAAAAAGAGAGAAAAAAGAAATTGGTATCCATGCTATAAGAGGTGGTAATATCATAGGTGATCACACTGTAATATTTGCTGGAGAAGGAGAATGTATCGAACTTACTCACAAAGCTATCTCAAGAGAAGTCTTTGCAATAGGTGCTATTAAAGCTGCTGAATTTTTATATAAAAAAGAACCTGGAATATATTCAATGGATGACTTAGTATACCTATAGAAATTGAAATGCCTTCCAATTTTATGGAAGGCATTTTTTTATATACTATTCAATGCTTTATATATATTATTTAAAGCTTTAGATAAAATATTACGTGAACACGCAATATTCATCCTCATAAATCCTTTTCCGTCTTCTCCAAAACTTATACCAGGCTTTAAAATTAGTTTACATTTATTTATAAAAAAATCATGTAATTGTTCATCATCTAAATTTAATTTAGAGCAATCAAGCCATAAGAGATATGTTCCTTCAGATTCTACAGGATTTATCTTGGGAATATGCTTTTTAAAAAATTCTATAGCATAATCCTTATTGTCTTCTATATAAACAAGCAATTCTTCTAAATATTCCGCTCCCTCATTATATGCAGCCTCTAATGCACATGTCGCAAAGGCATTTGGACGAGCTGTCAAATTATCTTCAATAATATTTGTAATTCTATCTCTTATTTTTTTATTTGGTACTATTAAATTAGAGACTTGAATTCCTGCTAAATTAAAAGTTTTCGTCGGTGCTGTAGCTATAATCGCATTATTCATTATCTGCTCATTTAAATTACCTAGGGATATATATTTTTCTCCCTTAAAAATCAAATCACTGTGAATTTCATCTGAAATTATGGTAATGTCATATTTTAATAGAATTTCACATAATCTTTCTAATTCTTCTTGTCTCCATACTCTTCCTACTGGATTATGAGGACTACATAGTATTAGAACTTTTGTCTTATTTGTTATCTTTTTCTCTAAGTCTTCAATATTCATATAATATTTCTCGTTACTACAAATAAGAGGATTTTCTACCACCTTACAACCGCATGCTTCAATTATTTTACGAAATTTAGGATAAACAGGTGGTTGTATTATAACTTCATCCCCCTCTTTCACTATACCTTTCAAAGAAAAATAAATCCCCTGAACAACGGTAGGTGCAAATAAAATCCAACTTTTTTCTATATCTACATTATGTCTTTTTTTATTCCAGCTTATAATAGATTCATAATAAGAATCAGGAATACAATTATAACCAAATACACCTTCTTTTATTTTTTCTTGTATAGCATTGCTAATAAAATCTCCTACTTTAAAATCCATATCAGCAATGGATAAGGGAATTAGATCTTCTCTTCCGAATTCATTTTTAATAGTATCCCATTTTTCGCTGTTAGTTCCCCTTCTATTTATAACCTCGTCAAAATTATACATTAAAGATCACACTCACTCTCGCATAATCTAAGAATTATTATATAATAAGTATACTTATGATTTTAATACTAGTAAATGTATATGTCTAATAGAAAATAATTATAAATTACAAAATTATAATAACTTATAAAAAATTTATATACTTTGTTTTGCTAGAAATTTTTCAACTCTATTTAAAGCATTTGTAAGCTCCTCTATAGAATAAGAATATGATATTCTAACATGCCCCTCCCCTTTATCACCAAATGCAACTCCAGGAATTATAGCAACTTTTTCTTCCTCCAATAATGATTTACAAAATTCAAAACTGTTATTACTGTATTTTTTAATGGATGGAAACACATAAAAAGCACCTTTAGGCGTAATTACATCTAAGCCCATATGATTTAACCTACTACAAAGGAAATCTCTTCTTTCTCTAAACTTTTCTGTCATAAGCTTTACATTATACATAGAGCTTTTTAACCCCGCATAAGCTCCCCATTGTGCTATGGACGTTGCTGATGATACCCCATATTGATGAACTTTTATTATATGTTTCATTAAATTCTCATGTGCACAAATAAATCCCACTCTAAGCCCTGTCATGGAAAACATTTTAGAAAAACCTCCTATTATTATAACTTTTTCCTTTATATCTTCATATTGAGCTAAAGAAAAATACTCATTTTCATAATATATAGATGCATATATTTCATCTGATAAAATTATAATATTTTTATCTTTTACCAGTTCGTAAAGATCTTCCTTTGTTTTCTTATCTAAAATAGCTCCTGTTGGATTTGTAGGAAAAGATAATACCAATATCTTAGGCTTTTCTACTTCAATAAGTTCCTTTAAATTATCAATATCTATGCTAAAATCTTCTTTAAGATGATAATTTACCACCTCTCCTCCTGCTATCTTTACGCAACTCTCATATGCTGGATATGCTGGACTGGGAATTAAAACCTTATCACCTTTTTCTATTAAAGTTAAAAAAGTAGAATTTAAAGCTTCACTACCCCCTACTGTTACACATATTTCCTCTTCATTATAGGTTATATCCATGGTATTTAAGTATTTACTAATCTCTCTTCTTAATTCTATAATGCCATTATTAGATGTATATCTAGTCTTATTCTCATGTATAGCATATATCATGGCTTCTTTTATTTCTTTTGGAACCTCAAAATCTGGCTCTCCTAAAGTTAAGGAAATGGCACCAGGAACTTTTAACACTTCATTATAAAATTTTCTTATACCAGAAATCTCAATTTCTCTTATATTTTTAGATATAAATTCTTCCATTTCATCACCTTAATTCTTAATACTATATATTTAGTATTGTAACTTGAAAAACCCTCTATTTCAATAAATTTTATATTTATGTTGCTCATTCCACTTAAAATGATGTAAAATAATATATAGTTTAAATTTTTATTATTGTGTTAAACTAATTATAAATTTAAAGTTCCATGAAAGGAGTAACAAAATGAGTTACAATTTAACAGATCCATATGAAATTGCAAGATACATAAAAGAAGCTAAAAAATCTACTCCTTGCAAAGCTTACATTCAAGGAAATTTAAACGAATGTTCTTTTGCTAACATAGACCATTTTGGTGAAAACAACTTTTTTGTTTTATTTGGAGAAAATGATGAAATAGAAGCTTTTATTAATGATAATAAAACTAAAATTGAAAAATATAGACTAGAGGTTGATAGAAGAAATTCTGCTATACCACTATTAGACTTAAGTAAATTAGATGCACGTATAGAGCCAGGTGCTTTAATTCGTGATAAAGTGTCTATTGGTAAAAAAGTTGTAGTTATGATGGGCGCTGTTATAAATATAGGTGCTGAAATTGGTGAAGAATCTATGATAGACATGAATGCTGTACTTGGTGCTAGAGCTAAAGTAGGTAAACGTTGCCACGTTGGAGCTGGTGCTGTTATAGCTGGAGTCCTAGAACCACCAAGTAAATCTCCATGTGAAGTTGAAGACAACGTAGTAATTGGAGCAAATGCAGTTATACTAGAAGGTGTAAAAATAGGAAAAAACTCTGTAGTTGCTGCTGGTTCTATAGTAACTACTGATGTTCCAGAAAACGTAGTTGTTGCTGGCGCACCTGCTAAAATAATTAAATCTGTAGATGATAAAACAAAGGGTAAGACAGAAATATTAGAAGATTTAAGATAAACAAAGGCCGGGTGTTAACCGAGACCACTGAAAAACTTATAGTTTTTCGGGGGTTTACTTTTTACATAATTTAAAAGACTCAAGTTTATACCATTTTGTGGTATGAGCTTGAGTCTTTTTGTATTATTAAACCCTAATCGGGTATATTTACTGATTGCTTAGAGTCAATATTCTCTTCAAGTTTACAGCAAAAATGGTCAATGCACCTTGCATTTGCATGCCAACAAGACCTGCGGCTGACGCAACATCATACCCATGTCTATGTTTCATTTCACTATTTTTAGCTTCAATTTTATATCTCTCTTTTGATTTTTCTTTAAAAAAATCAGTTTCTTGAAATTCAATATGTTTTTGATGCGTATTCGTTTTGATTGAAACTGAGTATGATTTAGTTTTAGCACCTTCTTTATAGCACCCTTGTTTTAAAGGGCAACACTGACACTTTTTAACATCAAAAAAATAAGAAATTACTGTACCTAGTCCATCTTTGGCATGTTTTTTAGGTCTAGTACTAGTTTTCTTAGTACTCATATGGCCAGCTTCACACGCATACATATCTGCATCTTTATTATATTCAAACTTCGTTTTAGTTTGTCTTTTGTTACCATGAGATACTGATTTACTAAGCTTTGCAATTAGATTTTTTTCACTTTCATTTACATATTCTATATTTTCTTTTTCTGAATAAGCTGCATCTCCAATAATATTTTCTATGTTTAAGCCAGAGGCTTCGCTCTTTTCAATAAGTGATTTTAGTTGTTTTCCATCGTGTTTTTCTCCCGAAGTAACTACAGCAGCAGTAATAATACGTTCCTCAGTCATTGCAATATGAGTTTTATACCCAAAGAAAGATGTATCAGCAGTTTTGTGTCCAACTTTTGCGTCAGCATCTTTAGAGAATGACAAAACCTCTAAATCATCTTCGATTGTTTCTTTTAATAAATTTAATTTTTCTTTTACAGCTGGATAACTTGAAATGACCTCTTCTTTTTCAATAACTGATATAAGTTTTTGACAATACTCTATTTCATCCTCAAGAAGACCGTTGTTAACTTTATTAGGAAACCTTGCTTTCATTGACTCATCAATGTTATAAACTGACTTTCGAAGTTTTTTAGATTGTTCAATTAAAACTTCCCTAGGTGTTTTTTGATTGTATCTAGCTTTGGTATGAGTTGAATCAACAATAATTGATTTTGATTTTATAATTTCCTTTTCCAATGCTATTTCTACGGTTTTAGAAATTAGCATGTCCATTAGATTAGTGTCCTTTAAGCGTAGCTTTCTAAATTTAGTTAAAGAACTTGGATTAATTACATCCTCCTCCGGAGCCATATCTAAGAAATATTTAAAAGACATATCATATTTAGAGCGTTCAACAACATCTACATCAGAAATATTGAAAATAGTTTTTAGTAAAAGATATTTAAACATTCTTATTGGGTCAATCGCTCCGCGACCGTTATTATTGCAATATGTAGAAACTAATTCATCGTAGATGAATGAGAAATCTACCATTTCTTTAATCCTTCTCAACATATTATCTTTAGGGATAATCCTATCATATATATCACCATATTCGCTTAATATCATCTTTTGATGCATTAACATAAAATCACCTGCTTAAATTAGTAATATAAAAATTATACTAAAAAATAGACATAACATCTACACAAACTGTAGTGTTATGTCTATTAAGATTAGGAGGGTACTTTTTCAGTACCCTCGTGTTAACCCAGCTTTTATTTTATCTATAAACTTATTTTCATGGAATTATTCAAATTTTCATAACCTTTGATTCATTGTTAAATAGCATCCTTCTCTTCTACATCTTTTACATCATTAGTATTTTCATCTTCATCATCTAATTCTACATCTTTATCTATTATTTCCATCTTAGATATAGAAACTTCATAGGCCATTTTTTGTATAACATCTTCACCTATCTTCTTTTGATATTCCCTACTTTGTAATCTTCCCCAAATTCTTATATTATCACCAACTTCAAGAACTTTACAATACCTTGAATTTCTTCCCCAAGCTATAGTAGGAATATAATCTGATTTATTATATGGTCTATTAACTGCAAGTAACATATCTGAAATTTCTCTTCCAAATGGCGTTCTTCTATATATTGGTTTCTTACATATAAATCCATTCAAGAAGATTTGATTAGGATTTTTACTTTTTTCTGTACATTCATATACGTCTCTAGCAAACACTGTAAGTATTAATCTATTTGCTCCATCCACATACTTATTATAAGATCTTAATTGCCCCTCTACAATAATATCTCTACCAATTTTAATATCAAATCCTGTTAGAAGACGTTCAGAAATTGTAATATTCACCTTGTCCTTTGCTTCACTTAATCTTGAAACTTCTATGTAAAAAGAATAGAAGCCTTCCCCATACATTTCATGACTAAATTCTAAATCTGTTATTACTGTACCCTCCAAGTAAATGTTGTTATTATTCATCAAATTATCCATTGTAACCCCTCTTCCCTTAGCTTTTTTAGTTTCTTAATACTATTTATATTAAATTTTGTAAAGTTTTATAACCAAATTAGTATTTTTATAATTATTGTTATATTTATACCTACGTTTCCATTATAATACATATCATCTTCTAATTTCAATACATTAACTATAATATTTTATAATAGATGATCATTTTAACATAAATTTCATAATTACTTTTTTATCTGTCTTCCTGTACTATCTATTTCATAATTATCCTTATATATTAATTCAGATATATTCACAAAGGTATATCCTTCAGACTTTAGCTTTTCTATTATTTTATCTAAATTATCTGGAGTATATTTAGCATTATTATGAAATAACAATATAGATCCTGGTTTAGTCTTCTTTATAACTCTTTCATATTCTGCCTTGGCCCCTTGCTCTTTCCAATCTATACTATCAACATCCCATTGAATTGGTATATGATTGGTACTCTCTACACATTCTATAGCCTTGTCGTTATAAGCACCTGATGGAAATCTAAATAATTTAGGCTTTTCTCCTGTTACACTCATAATTTTTGCATCGGTTACTGCAATTTCATTTATTATTTTTTCATTAGATACCTTTGTCATATCAGGATGATTGTTTGAATGATTTCCAATTTCATGACCTCTTTCATGAATAGCTTTAACTTTATCAGGGTATTTTTCAACCCATCCTCCCATTAAAAAAAAGCTACATTTAACTTTGTGTTTATCCAAAATATCTAGTATTTTAGGAGTATTGTCCTCTCCCCAATTAACATCAAAAGAAATAGCAACTTTTTTATCCTTTGTATCTACAGAATAAATGGGTATTTTTTTATTCTTTGAAATTGTAGAAATAATATTTTTATTGTTAAAACCTAGGGCCAATAAAACAACTATAAGTAAAGAAATTCCTATAGATATAGTATGTTTTTTTTTAAATTTAAGCAAGTTTTTTTACCTCCAAGTATAAATTATCATTAAATTTATATTCATTATTTTTACTTAATATGATAGAATAATATTGAAAAAGCATATTATATACTTAATTAGAATATCTTTTTTATTAATTCCTATTAAAGGAGGGATATAATGAAGGAAGATACACTCGAATTGGCAGAAAGTAAATTATTACTACTATATATAATCCATGAAATTAAACTCCCCATTTCAAACATACAGTTAACGGAAATAGTTCTCCAAAATAATTTTTTAAACTATTTTAATCTGCAACAATATTTGTTAGAACTTAATTCCTCTGGTTTTATTAAAGCTGTAGAAAAAGAAGATAAAATAAGACTTTGTATCACGGATAAAGGCGAAAGAGTTTTAAATATGTTTTTTAATAGAATATCCGAAGATAAAGTCGAAAGAATAGATACATATCTAGAAAAAAATATTGAAAATATAAAAAAGCAAATAACAGTTACAGCAGACTATACTATAGAAAACAATGATAACTTTATAGTAACCTTAGCTGCTCATGAAAATGAATCTATTTTAATTGAAGTAAAATTAAGTGTGCCTAACAATAAACAGGCGAGAGACCTCTGTACCAAGTGGAAGGAAAATTCTGCCCAATTGTATGATACTGTAATAAAAACACTTATAAATGATATTTAAACCAATATCATACTATTGGGCTCTTTCCCAATATATATACACTCTTTTACCCTGCTTTTTAAGCAAATTTTAATCAATCTGCTTCTAAAGTAGTCTCCTACATATAAAAAACCATCTTTTTCAATAATACCTCTAGGCATTCCTCCTATACTTATCTTATCCACTTCTTTTAATAATTCTAAATCTATAACGCTAACAGTACCATCCCCCATATTAGATATATATAACTTATCACCGCTTGAATACATATCTACTGGACCTTTTCCTACCTTTAACTTCTCTATATGTTTTAGTTCCTTATCTAATACAGTAATATTTCCAAACTTTTCACCAAAATGACTCTCGCACACCAATATAAACCTTCCATTATCACAAAATATTGCCTTTGTAGGATAGTTCCCCACTTTAACTTTATCAATAACTTTTTCTTCATTTAAATCTAATAAATTTACATATCCATCCCTCATACTACATACCAAAATCTTATTTATCACGCCCTGAATATCTATGCTATGTGGAAAGTCTCCACAATATATACTTTTTTCTATCTTTTCATCTAAAAGATTAAATACTTTCATATCATTAGAATCTCCACAGACTATATAGGCCTTATCACCATTAACTTTTATGTCAGTACAATTAGTTCCTACATAAAAAGACCTAACACTATAATCATTTAAATCTATTAAACTTATATCATTACTATAATTATTAGCTGTAAATAATATATCACTAAATTTATGAATCCCATGTGGACCGACTCTTTGATTAGAGTTAATTTTAATTCTTCTTTCTTCTTTAAACTCTCTAATATTTATTTCAGATATAGAATCTGAAAATGTATTACAGATATAAATATACATTTATCCCCCTCCTTTCTATTAAATATGAGAATGTTTAAAGTATATATTTTATAAAAAGACACTTGATTGTTATTGATGTATTATATATGTTAATATAAAATAATATATGTAACTTTATAATAAGGGGTGACTATATAACATGTACACATACTATCCAAATGGGGTCTGTGCTAAAGAAATACACTTTGAAGTAATAGATAATAAAATAACTAATGTAAATTTTATTGGTGGTTGTAACGGTAATCTTCAAGGTATATCAAAACTTTTAGAAGGTTTATCTGTAGATGATGCTATCAATAAGCTTGAAGGGATATCCTGTGGAAGTAAAGCTACTTCTTGCCCTGATCAATTTGCCTGTGCACTTAAAGAACTGGTAAAATAAAAGATAAAACATCCATATTAAATTATGGATGTTTTATCTTTTATAACTTAAATTTTACTTTTAATTATTTTTCTCATATCACCTATCATATATAAGGAACCCGATATTAAAATTAAATCCTCCTCTGATGCAATACTTAAAGCCTTCTCATAAGCCTTTTCATAATCTTCTTCATAAGAAGATTTCTTATTATATCTCTCTACTACTTCATTTAATTCTAGTGCTAATTTTCCTCTATCACTATGTGGTGTTACACTTATAACTTCCTTAGCTAAAGGAACTATAGTCTTAACCATATTTTCTACTTCTTTATCTTTTAAAATACCTAGTATAAGTATTATGTTTTTATATTTAAAATAAGTTGTAACACTTTCACTTAGCATTGTTATACCGTCTATATTATGAGCACCATCAATAACTACCAATGGGCCTCTTTTCATAATTTCTAATCTACCTGGCCAATTTACTTTCTTAAGTGCACTAATCATTTGGTTCTCAGTTATATTAAATCCTATATCATTTAATACTTCAAAGGCATGTATACATAAAGCGCAATTTAAAAGTTGATGCTTACCTAGCAAGTTTAATTCAATTTCATAATCACTTTTTTTGCCTTTTATTTTTATTAATTGTCTTAAACTTGAATCTTCCTCTAAAACCTTTATAAACTCTGAACAATTTTTATCTACTTCTATTAATCTTGAATTTTTTTCTCTACAAACTTGTTCTATAACGCTTTTACTTTCTTCTTTCTGTGGATACAAAATTAATGGAGTATCTTCTTTTATTATACCAGCTTTTTCAGACGCTATTTTCTCTAAAGTATCTCCTAATATATCCATGTGGTCATAACTTATAGAAGTTATTAAAGTTAAAATTGGTGAAATTACATTGGTAGAATCAAGTCTCCCACCTAACCCTACCTCTATTAAAGCAATATCAACTTCCTTTTTATAAAAATATAAAAAAGCAGCACAAGTTAATATTTCAAAATATGTAGGTTCTCCAAAACCTTCATCTATAACCTTTCTTATAATAATGGAAAGCTCCGTTATTGTATCAGCAAATTCTTCTTTTTTTATGTAAGAATTAGATATTTGTATTCTCTCCTCAAACTCTTCTATATAGGGAGATGTATACATACCAACCTTATAACCAGCTTCCGCTAAAATAGCATTTAGCATAGCTGTGGTAGAGCCCTTACCATTAGTGCCACCAATATGTATAGTCTTTATTCTTTTATGTGGATTATTTAGTAATTCTAAAATTCTTTCTGTTCTCTCTAATCCAAGCTTCATTCCAAATTTTGAAGTACTTTCAAGATAATTAATAGCTTCAACATAATTCATTTTTTATCCCTCGCTAACATGAGCATTTTCAATTAGTACTTAAATAATTATATCAAATAGTATTTTTTTATTAAACCTTAATATGAATAATTTATAATAAAATATCCATTGATTAAATTTATTTTCTATAGTAGAATATTAATGATAATCAATATCTATTAATAATGTTATGCTTAAATCTTAGGAGTGATTTTCTATGTCAAATGATGAAATTATAAAAGATCAAGATCAAGAAAAATATGATATAATTTTTGAAAATGCGTATAATGATTTCATTACTACAATGAAAGATGATCCTAATTATACTATAGAGAACTTAGAAGCTCTTTTAGATAGTTTATATATTGTTCAAGGTAATGATCAGCTTGGACGTGGAAGTAGACATGATATCAGTATAAATGCTACAATATCGGCTGCTGAAACTGTATTATATGAATGGAGAAAAGAATTATTAGAAAAAAACAAGCAATAATTTTTTGATTACTTATAATTTAAATAAAAAAGGACTTGCAATTGCAGGTCCTTTTTAGTTTATTATAAATTTTTTAAAGAGTCTATTCTCTCAAGTACAGTATTGTACATAGATTTATATTTTTCAGCTTTTTCTTTTTCTTCTTTAACTACAGCCTCTGGAGCTTTACTTACAAACTTTTCATTAGAAAGTTTCTTCTCCACCCTATCTATTTCTTTTTGAAGTTTTTCTTTTTCCTTATTTAATCTTTCTACTTCCTTTTCAATATCTATAAGATCTAAAAGCGGCATATATATTTCTGCATTCTTAGTAACTGCAGATACAGCATCCTTAGGAGCATCTTCTTTATTTTCTAGGAAATTAACCTCACTTGCAGAAGCTAATTTTTCGAAATAAACTCTTCCTTCTTCAAAAGCTTCCCTTCCATTGTGAGCTAAAATCATAAGTTTCGCTTTTCTAGACGGTGGAACATTCATTTCAGCTTTAACATTTCTTATAGCTTTAATTCCCTCTATGATGTAGTTCATGTTTTCTTCTGATTTAAGATCTTCTAATTCCTTTTTATACTCAGGCCATTTAGAAATTGTAATGGATTCATTCTCTGTATCTAAATGAGTATAAATTTCTTCAGTTATAAATGGCATTACAGGATGTAATAGCTGTAATCCTTTAGTAAGTACTGTGTAAAGTACATTGTATGCAATACCCTTTGCTTCTTCATCCTCTGAGAAGAATACAGGTTTTACAAGTTCTATATACCAATCACAGAATTCATTCCACATAAAGTCATAAGTTTTTTGAAGTGCTATACCTATCTCGAACTTCTCAATATTTTCTGTAACCTCTTTAATTACAGTATTTAATCTTGATAATATCCATTTATCTGCTACAGAGTAATTGTTACTATCTTTATACTTATTCATTATGTCTCTGTCTAGATTCATCATAACAAATCTTGAAGCATTCCAAATCTTGTTTGCAAAGTTTCTAGCAGATTCTACTCTCTCTTCATAGAATCTTATATCATTTCCAGGAGCATTTCCTGTAACTAACATAAATCTTAGAGCATCTGCCCCGTATTTATCTATAATTTCTAGAGGGTCCACTCCATTACCTAAGGATTTAGACATTTTTCTTCCTTCACTGTCTCTTACAAGTCCATGCATTAATACATTTTCAAAAGGAATGTCTCCCATATTGTGAAGACCTGAGAATATCATTCTAGCAACCCAGAAGAATATAATATCATGGCCTGTAACTAGTGTTGATGTAGGATAAAAATATTTTAAATCCTCAGTATTATCAGGCCAACCTAGAGTTGAAAACGGCCATAAAGCTGAACTAAACCATGTATCTAGAACATCTTCGTCTTGTTTTATGTTTTTACTTTTACATTTTGAACAACAACATGGTTCTTCCATGGTTACTGTAAGTTCTCCACAATCATTGCAATACCAAACTGGAATTCTATGCCCCCACCATAATTGTCTTGATATACACCAATCTTGAATATTATCCATCCAGTTAAAATAAATTTTTTCAAATCTTTCTGGAACGAACTTAATTTTTTTATTCTTAACTGCATCTATAGCTGGTTTTGCAAGAGGCTCCATTTTAACATACCATTGTTTTGAAAGCATTGGTTCAATTACAGTACTACATCTATCATGTGTTCCTACATTATGATCATGCTTTCTTATTTGAACTAAAAGTCCTGCTTCCTTTAGGTCTTCCACTATGGTACGTCTTGCGTCGTATCTATCCATATTTGAATATTTACCATATCCCTCTTTTATAGTACCATCTTCATTCATAACTACAATTTGAGGAAGGTTATGTCTTTGACCTACGCCATAATCATTTGGATCATGAGCTGGAGTTATTTTAACTGCCCCTGTTCCAAATTCCACGTCAACGTAATCATCTGCTACGATCGGTATCTCCCTATTAACAAGTGGTAACATTAGCTTCTTTCCAATTAAATGAGCATATCTTTTATCTTCTGGGTTTACTGCTACAGCTGTATCTCCAAGCATAGTTTCTGGTCTTGTAGTTGCTATTTCTAAATATTCATCAGAACCTATTACTGGATATTTAATATGCCAAAAGCTACCTTCTTTTTCCTCATGCTCTATCTCAGCATCTGAAATTGCTGTCATACATTTCGGACACCAATTTGTAATTCTATCTCCTCTATAAATTAATCCTTCTTCATAAAGCTTTACAAAAACCTTTTTAACAGCCTTGCTTAAATTTTCATCCATGGTAAAGCTTTCTCTTGTAAAATCTGCAGAGCATCCTATTTTTTTTATTTGTCCTCTTATTCTATTTCTATATTCATCTGTCCATTGCCAAACTCTATCTAAGAAAGCCTCTCTTCCCATTTCTTTTTTATCTAGACCTTCTTTTATTATTTCTTTTTCTACTCTAACTTCTGTGGCAATACTAGCATGGTCCTGTCCTGGTAGCCATAGGGTACTGTATCCCTGCATCCTTTTTGTTCTAATTAAAATATCTTGAAGAGTATTATCAACAGCATGACCTAGATGTAACTGTCCTGTTATATTTGGTGGTGGCATTATAACTGTATATGGTTTCTTGTTTTTATCTACTACAGGGGTAAAAAAGCCTTTTTCCTCCCACCATGCATATAATCTTTCTTCAAACTCTTTCGGGTCATATGTCTTAGCTATATTTTTATTTTCTTCCATTATCATTTTCTCCTTTCACTTTACTTATGTTTAATATAAAATAACAAATACTTTTAGTATGACTTATATATATTTCTACTGAATTAAAATAAAAAAGCGCCGTAATCCTAAAAAAGGACGACAGCGCGCGTTACCACCTTTATTCTTAAAATACAATTTATATTATACTCTAAGCTCTCAAAAATTTTAACGATTTTTACCGTTTCTACTTACTTAATTTCTGTAGAAAAGCTCCAAAGCTACCTTCAAAATGTTTCCTATAAAAGACCTTTCAGCCCATGAGTCCTTCTCTCTTAATATTCCACACTTTTACTCCTCTTTTTCCTAGCTTTTATATATTTACTTATATCTTAAAATTATATCTTAGATTTTTAATATGTCAAGATAGAAAAATGGTATAATATATCTTAATAGACCTAATATTATGATAAAAGGAGGAAAATATAATGAAAATAATAAAAAGAAGTGGGAACATAGAAAGTTTTAATTTAGAAAAAATAAGAACTAGTCTTGAAAATTGTGCTAATGATGTAAATGTTACTCTAACAGAAGGAGACATAAAAACTATTCTATCTGATATTTTATCTACTCTAGAAAAAACTAGAAAAGACGCCTCTCCAACTTCTGTATATGAAATTAGAGGGCTAATATATACCATATTAATTAATCATAAATTTGAAACTCTTTGCAAAGCATACATGTTTGAAGAATAGTAAATTTAACATACAAAATGCCTTATACAATGATTGAAAAAATCATTGTATAAGGCATTTTCTTTCACTTAAAGTATGGGAGATAGAAGCCTTACTATAGATTCTGCTATTTTACTTCCCCTGCCTCTATTTATAAAATTTTCTAAAGTAACTTGTTTGCAATAGCTCATATCTTCTATAAATTGTTTGCTAAGATTTTCACTTATTTCCCTATCATATATTACAGCATTAGTCTCAAAATTAAGATCAAAACTTCTAATATCCATATTAGCCGTACCTATTGTACATACCGAATTATCTGAAACAACCGTCTTACAATGTATAAATCCATTATTATACAAATATATTTTAACACCCACTTCTAATAATTCACCTATATAAGAATTGGCAGCCCAGGACATAAACTTATGGTCAGGTCTTCCAGGTATCATAATTCTAACATCTACTCCAGATAATGATGAGAGTTTTAAAGCGCTTAGCATGGTCTCATCGGGTACAAAATATGGAGATTGAATATAAACATAATCCATTGCTTTATTTAATATTTTAAGATATACATTTCTTATATAAGGTTCTTCATGATCGGGTCCACTAGATACTATTTGCATACCTGTAGAACTACTTGGAAGATAATTTATTTCAAAATACTTATTGTAATTTCCTAATTCTTCTCCAGATGCATAAGCCCAATCTAATAAAAATCTCTCTTCTAATTCTTTAACGGCTTCTCCTTCCACAATTATATGTGTATCTCTCCAGTTTCCAATTTTATTATCTTTACCTAAATACTCATCACCTACGTTAAATCCTCCAATAAATCCTTTATTTCCATCTACAACTACGATTTTCCTATGATTTCTATAATTTATACGTAAATTAATATGAGGTATAATACTTGGAAAAAATGCAGCATATCTTCCACCAGCTTCTGTAAATTTTCTTAAAAACTTTTTATTATTTATTTTATAAGATCCCATTGCATCAAAAAGTAACTTTACCTCTACACCTTCTTTTACTTTTTCTGTAAGAAGTTCTATAAGGTCATTTCCTATACTGTCATTTTGGATAATATAATATTCCATATGAATAAAATTCTTAGCATCCTTTATTTCCTTAAATAACCTAGAAAACTTACTCTTACCTTCAAAAAATAATTCCACAGAGTTTTTTTGAGTATATATAGCATTTGTGTTTCTAAAATTCATTTGTATAATATCTATATTTTCTAAGACCTCATTTTTATATTTATATTGATTTTTAACCTTATTAAAGTACTCTTTCTTTTTTTGGTCGGTTAAAATCTTATTACTAAACATCTTTTCTTTAGTAAGACTCTGCCCAAAAAGCAAATACACTATAAAACCAATAACAGGTAAAAACATAATTACCAGTAACCATGCCCAAGTAGTAGTTGGATTTTTTCTTTCAAAAAAAATCAGTACTAGCATAGATAAAATATTTATAATTATAATTGATGTTCCTAATATTATCCCTATATTCATCTTATTCTCCTTAAGTAAAAATCTTTTGCTTAATAATATTCTAAGCAAAAATTATGATTAATACAATGCAATCATATAAATTAACATTTATATAATAATTAACATATTATAAATTGCTAAATAAAACTTTATATTTTATGAAAATTTTAAGTAAAAAAGATTTTTAAGCTTATGAATAAGATATTTTATTAAATGTAAAGAAGCCACCAAATGGTGGCTTCAAGATGTTAGTAAATATATTTATTAACAACCTAAAATGGTTCTCACATACTAGAACTATATACCCGTTATTTTAATATTTTATTCCAATCTTTTTCTCTTATAACGCCATCTGCACCTGCAGCACTCCATATTCCTGCTTTAATTTGCCATTGACGTACTTCTTCTTTAGTTTTATTGCTATATACTCCATCTCTAGTAGAACCAAGCCACCATTGTATAAATCTTGTAGCATATTTAAGATCTGTATTAACTGCTAAGTGTGGTTTACTAACAATTTGGTTTAAAGCAGTAACAACTGAATCATCTAAAGTATTATTAACTGGTAATCCCATTGTACTTCTAAAATGACTAATAGATTCTTTTGTTTTTTGATCTATAGTTCCTGTTACCTCTCCAGAATAAAAACTACATTTTATTAAGTCTCTTTGAACGGATGCAATAAAATCTGTTGTGTATCCACTTGGATCTACTGTTTTTAATATTTTATTCCAATCCTTTTCTCTTATAACACCATCTGCACCTGCAGCACTCCATATTCCAGCTTTAATTTGCCATTGACGCACTTCTTCTTTAGTTTTATTGCTGTATACTCCATCTCTAGTAGAACCAAGCCACCATTGTATAAATCTTGTAGCATATTTAAGATCTGTATTAACTGCTAAGTGTGGTTTACCAACAATTTGATTTAAAGCAGTAACAACTGAATTATCTAAGGTATTATTAACTGGTAATCCCATTGTACTTCTAAAATGACTAATAGATTCTTTTGTTTTTTGATCTATAACTCCTGTTGCTGCTCCAGAGTAAAAGCTACATTTTGCTAAATTCTTTTGTACTGATGCAATAAAATCCTTTGTATAGTTGTTAGAAGATATTCCTTTTATTCTTCTCCCTGCATAAAATTTATAAACAGAGCTTATTTTAACTACATCCCCTGTCTTAGGTGAGTGTATCATTTGTCCATTTCCAACATATATACCCACATGACCTGTATGTGGGAATACTAAATCCCCTGGCTGTAAATCATTTTGTGATACCGCAGTTCCAACGTTAATTTGATCATAAGTTGATCTTGGTAATTCTATTCCTGCTGAATTTCTATATACATATTGAACAAATCCTGAACAATCAAAGCCTTTTGGAGTTGTTCCCCCCCACACATAAGGAGTTCCCATAAACTTTTTTGCATAACTAACTACATCTTGCCCAGTCGCTGCTTGAACTATATTAAATAGTGACGAACCTAGAACTAAGAGTAGAGCCATAAGTACACTTAATACCCTTGTTTTTTTCTTCATAATCCCATCTCCTTTATTAATTGGTATATAATATAATTCTATACCTAAAAGGAAATTCCTTTTTACATATATAAAATTTTACAATATAAGAATCCAACCTTATCCTATGTTCTTGTATTCCTCTGCCATACCTACTTAAACAAGATTCAGAATATATTCTATGGAACTCCATATTAAATTAGCATCGGTTCCCTTAAAATATGTAAATCATGCCCTAAATCCAGTAGAAACATCGTATACAATCTATATAGTGTAGTGAAATAAATTTTATCAACTTTTCTAATCTATATAGGTATATACAAACATTAAGAAATGCTATAGAAAAAGTAACTACCTTTTCTACCCAATAAGAACAATTACTAATAATACAATTATATAAATTAACATTTATATAATAATTAACATATTATAAATTGCTAAACGAAACTTGATATTTTATCAAAATTTTAAGTAAAGGAGGCTTATAGGTTTATGAGTAAAAAATATTTTAAGAGAATGTTATCTTCCTTTTTAATACTTATATTAAGTATTTCAGTTACATCTTGCGGAAATAAAAACTCATCTAAAAATAAACTTACGGAAGTAAAAGTCAATGAAGTTG
This sequence comes from Hathewaya histolytica, assembly GCF_901482605.1. Taxonomy (NCBI): domain Bacteria; kingdom Bacillati; phylum Bacillota; class Clostridia; order Eubacteriales; family Clostridiaceae; genus Hathewaya; species Hathewaya histolytica. Next base: position 2,046,983 of record NZ_LR590481.1, read on the forward strand.
CGCGTTCTATTTTCTATGCTCCGATGTATGTGGCTATAAATGAAGGTTTATTTGAAAAACAAGGACTAAAAATAAACTTATTTACAGGGCAAGGTGCTGATAAAACTATGCAGCAAGTTTTAAGTAAGGGATCTGACATAGGTTTATGTGGACCTGAACAAGTCATTTATATATATAACCAAAAAAGAGAAGATCACCCTGTAATATTCTCTGGTCTAACACAAAAAGATGGTTCTTTTTTAGTTGGAAGAAAAGAGGATAAGAATTTTAAGTGGGATAATCTAAAAGGGAAAAAAGTAATTGGCGGAAGACCTGGTGGGATGCCTGAAATGACCTTTGAATATGTACTTAAGCAGAAAGGATTAACCCCAGGTAAAGATGTAGATGTAATTACTAATATAGCTTTCCATGCAACTGCTGGTGCATTTAAAAGTGGTAATGAAGACTATGCAACCTTATTCGAACCTACTGCTAGTATGTTAAAAAAAGATAATTCTGGTTATGTAGTAGCTTCTATTGGTGAATTGGCAGGAAATATTCCGTACACTTCATTCTTCGGCACTAAATCTTATTTAGAAAAAAACCCTAAAACTATAGAGTCTTTCACAAGAGCAATTTATCAAGGTCAAAAATGGATATATGAACACTCAGATGCAGAAATTATAAAATCCATACAATCCTTTTTTCCTTCTGCTGATAAAGAAATTCTGGTAAATTCTATAAAAAGTTATAAACAAATAAATGCCTTTGCTAAAGATCCAGTTTTAAAAGAAGAAGAATTAAATAGACTAATGGACATTATTGAAAATTATAAAAAAGATTTAATAAAAGAAAGGCCTGATTTTAACAAAATTGTGGATAACTCTTTTGCTGAAAAAGTAATGAAAAATTAATTCTAACTATTAAAAAATAAAAGCACTAATAATATATCTGATGCAAATCTGCCTTCAGCCTATATTCTTAGTGCTTTTTTACTAATTATTATTTGTAAAACTATTCTTTTGCTGATGCTGCTTCACCATAAGCATCTTCTATTTCATTTTTATCTACGTTTAAATTTATGTTTATTGTACTACTCTCTAAGTTTTTAAATGCTGTTGATAACATGAGTTTTATACGGTTTATTTGATTTACCTCACTTGCACCTGGATCATAATCTACAGCAACTATATTTGCTTTAGGATATCTTCTTTTTAGTTCTTTTATAACCCCTTTACCCGTTACATGATTCGGAAGACAAGCAAAAGGTTGTACACAAACTATATTCTCAGTACCACCTTCTATCAATTCTACCATTTCAGCAGTGAGGAACCATCCTTCCCCTGTCTGGTTTCCCATAGAAATTATAGGCTTTGCTCCTCTAGCTAATTCTTTAATATTGCTTGGTTGAGAAAATCTTGTACTCTGTATAAGTGCTTTTCTAATAGGTTTTCTGTACATTTCTATATATTTTATAGCAATACTACTCCCTATTTTATTTATAGCACTTCCCCCAAGATATTTATATTTAAAATCTTGATCAAAAACACAATATAAGAAAAAGTCGATAAGATCAGGCATAATAGCCTCTCCCCCCTCATTTTCTATAACTTCTACTATATTATTATTTGCATCAGGATGAAATTTAACTAATATTTCTCCCACTATACCTACTTTAGGTTTTACTAAATCATTTAACTCCAAATTATCAAACTCTTCTACTATCCTATAAATATTTTTTGTAAACTCTTTAAAGTTTCCATTTTGAACTGAAACTTTACATTTTTTAACCCACGCCTTATATAACTTATCTGCTGAACCCTTAATTTTCTCGTATGGTCTTGTTGCATAAAGAACTCTCATAAATAAATCACCATATAAAATTGACATTAAGGATTTTCTAAACATATTAAAACTAAATTTAAATCCTGGGTTACTTTCAAGTCCACAGGCATTTAAAGATATTACTGGTATATGCTCCATATCAGAGTCTTTCAAAGCCTTTCTTAAAAAAGCTATATAGTTAGTTGCCCGACATCCCCCACCAGTTTGAGATATTATTACAGATGTATTATTCAGATCATATTCACCTGATTTTAAAGCATTCATTATTTGTCCTATAGTAATTATAGAAGGGTAACAGGCATCGTTATTTACATATTTTAATCCCTCTTCTATGTCTTCTTCACTCACTTTAGGTAATACTTTAACATTATATCCTTCAGAATTTAATGCGTTCTCTAAAAACTGAAAATGAATTGGCGACATTTGCGGTGATAAAATAGTGTGATTCTTTCTCATTTGCTTAGTAAAACTAACCTTCTTAACATAAGAAATATTTTTATCACTTTTATTCCCAGTAACCACTCTATTTTCTCTTTCATCAATAGCAGCTTTTAATGATCTAATTCTTATTCTCGCTGCCCCTAAATTATTAACTTCATCTATTTTTAGTAGAGTATATATTTTTTCATTTAGTTTTAATATCTCCTCCACTTGATCTGTAGTTACAGCATCAAGTCCACACCCAAAAGAGTTTAATTGTACTAATTCTAGGTTTGAATTCTGAGCCACTACTGCTGCTGCTCTATAAAGTCTTGAATGGTACATCCATTGGTCCACAACTCTTAAAGGTACATTAATTGCCTCTTCATATGCTATAGAATCCTCTGTTAATACGGCCATACCATAAGCTGTTATTAAATTATCTATTCCATGGTTAATTTCTGGATCAATATGATATGGACGTCCGCATAATACTATTCCTTTTCTATTATTTTCTTTTAAATATTTTAAAACATCTTTTCCTTTTGCCCTTATATCTTCCTTAAATCTTTTATCCTCTTCAAAAGCCTTTTCTATGGCTGAGTTTATTTCAAGTTTATTTATATCAAACTCCTTAAAAGCATTATATAAACATTGTTTAAGTTTTCGTTTATTATACAGTGCTAAAAAAGGATTAATAAATTTTATTCCCTTTTCATTTAAAACATCCATATTATTTTTTATCACTTCTGCATATGAGGTTACAATAGGACAATTATAGTGATTATCAGCATTTTTATATTCAATTTGTTCGTATACTATGCATGGGTAGAATATATTCTTAACTCCCTTTTGAACTAAATCAATAATATGGCCGTGAGTTAACTTTGCAGGATAACAAGCTGATTCTGAAGGTATAGTATCCATACCCTTTTCATATATCCTTTTAGATGACCCACTTGAAAGCTGAACTCTAAATCCTAAACTACTAAAAAAGGTAAACCAAAAGGGATAATTCTCGTACATATTTAAAACTCTTGGTATACCTATAACACCTCTTTTAGCTTCTTTTATATCTAAAGGTTTATATTTAAATATCCTATTATACTTATACTTAAACATATTTGGTATCTCTTCTTTAGTTTTTTCTCCCCTTAAAGGTCTTTCACATCTATTCCCTGTTATAAATTCTCCTTCATTAAAACTATTTATAGTAAGAAGGCAGTTATTTGGGCAAAGACCACACCTTCTCATGGTAGTATTTGATTTAAATTCACCTAGCTCTTTTTCATTTATTAGAGTACTTACATATCCCTCTTTACATCTTTCCCTTGCAATTAAAGCGGCACCAAATGCCCCCATTATTCCTGATATATCTGGCCTTACAACTTTTCTCCCTGATATAAGTTCAAAACTTCTTAAAACCGCATCATTATAAAAAGTTCCACCTTGTACTATAATCTTCTCTCCCATGTCTCTTGAATCTCTAAGCTTTATTACCTTATATATGGCATTTTTAATAACAGAGTAAGAAAGTCCCGCTGAAATATCTTCCACCGTAGCACCTTCTTTTTGTGCTTGCTTTACCTTAGAATTCATAAATACTGTACATCTAGATCCTAAATCAACAGGTCTTTTACTAAATAAGGCCTTCTTAGAAAATTCATCTACGGATATTTCTAGTGATTTTGCAAAACTCTCTATAAAAGACCCACATCCTGAAGAACATGCTTCATTAAGCATTATGCTTTGTATAACACCATCTTTTATCTTTAGACATTTCATATCTTGCCCACCAATGTCTAAAATAAAATCTACACCTTCCAAAAAGAAATTTGCCCCTTTAAAATGAGCTACGGTTTCTATTTCTCCCATATCTATCTTCAAAGCTTCTTTTATAAGACCTTCGCCATATCCAGTAACAGTAGAATTTTTAATTTTAACTTTTGAAGGAATTATACTGTAAATTTCTTTTAAAATATTTATTGTAGCCTTTAAAGGATTTCCCTCATTACTTTTATAATAAGAATACATAAGTTCTCCACTCTCAGATATTAGTGCTGCTTTGGTTGTAGTCGACCCTGCATCTATCCCTAAAAATGCATTACCTACGTATTCCTTAATGTCCTTCCTTTTAATGCAGTTTTTTTCATGTTCTTTTTTAAACTCTAAATAATCTTCTTCTGAATTAAATAGTGGAGGAAGTGAATTTATGTTTTCGGATACATATTCATTTAAATTATGTAATCTATCTAATAAATCTTTTAGATAAACGCCTTCACTATTTTCCGCACTTAAAGCAGCTCCAAGGGCTACATATAACTGAGAATTTTCTGGAAAAATAACTTCCTCTTCTTTTAAACCCAAGGTATCTATAAACCTTTTTCTAAGTTCTGATAAAAAAAATAAAGGTCCTCCAAGAAAAGCTACATTACCTTTAATAGCTCTCCCACAAGCAAGTCCACTTATAGTTTGAGTTACAACAGCCTGAAATATAGACACTGCTATATCTTCTTTTCTTGCTCCCTCATTTAAAAGTGGTTGAATATCAGTTTTAGCAAATACACCACATCTTGCTGCAATGGGATATATAATCTTATAATTTTTAGCAAGTTCATTAAGACCTTTTGGGTCAGTTTTTAAAAGTGTTGCCATTTGATCTATAAATGCTCCTGTTCCCCCTGCACATGTACCATTCATCCTCTGTTCTATAGTATCTTTCATATAGGTTATCTTTGCATCTTCTCCACCTAACTCTATAGCTACATCTACATCCTTTAGATTTTCCTCAATCGCTTCAGTACATGCAATTACTTCTTGTACAAAAGGAACCCCTAACCATTTTGATACTGAAAGTCCACCTGAACCTGTTATACACACCTTTAAATTTTTATTGCCCAATCTATCATAGCAACCAATTAATATATTTTTAACAGAATTTTTAATATCTGAAAAATGACGTTGGTATTTTGAATATAAAACGTTTCCAGTCTTACCTAGTAGTACTACCTTTACCGTAGTAGAACCTATATCTAGTCCTAATCTTAAGAGTTTATCCATAATACTATCACTTCTCCATTTAATATTATTTTGTTACATAATAACTATATAAACCTTATATTGAAAATTGCTCCATATTTCTATTATTATAAGGTTTGAAACATTTTTTTTCAAATATCATTAATAAACTAATTTGTATGTTTATTATGATATTTGTTTTTTATATTAAATTATCTATTTATATAACAATAATTCTTATTAATATTTGATACTCTTAATCCTTAGTATATAAATATTTATTGAATGTTAACCAAATGTGACCCTCCCTCATATTTTATTGTATGAGTGTTTATGGTTAAAAAATTAATGATAATTTCTAATAGATTAATTTTATAAATAACGTACCATTACATTTTGCTATACAAAAGGAGTTGATATAATTTGAATGTAAATATAGATAATATATCCATGACTTATCATACATTAAAAGGCGAAACTTCAGCTCTAAAAAACATTAATTTTAAAGTAAATGAAGGTGAATTCATAAGTATAATAGGGCCTTCAGGATGTGGTAAATCAACAGTTTTAAATATTATATCCGGGCTTATTCACCCTACGTCTGGTAATGTATATATAGGTACTAATAAAATAGAAAAACCTACAAACAGCATAGGCTATATGTTCCAGAAGGATCATCTATTTCCTTGGCTTACTGTATGGGACAATGTATGCTTAGGTTTGAAAATTAAAAATAAATTAGATGATAGTTCAGTAGATTATATAACCAACCTATTAAAAAAATATGATTTATGGGGATTTAAAGATTTTTTTCCATCAGAACTTTCTGGTGGTATGAGACAAAGAGCAGCTTTAATTAGAACATTAGCCTTAAACCCTAAAGTTCTATTATTAGATGAGCCCTTCTCTGCCCTTGATTATCAAACTAGATTAAATATTAGTGATGAAATTTATGAGATAATAAAAAGAGAAAATAAAACAACTATAATGGTTACCCATGATATAGCTGAAGCTATATCTATGTCAGACAGGTTAATATTATTAACTCCTCGTCCGGCTACTATAAATAAAAATCTTGAAATTAAATTTGACAATAAATATAATACCCCTTTAAAACGAAGGGAAGCACCTAACTTCAGCACCTACTTTAACTTATTTTGGAAGGAGTTGAACAGTTATGAATAACTATAGCGAAGAACATTTGGAATACTTAAGAAAAATTAAAAATAGAAAAAGAAAAGTTTTAATAACTAGGATATCTTTATTAATATTTATTTTTGGACTTTGGGAAATTGCCGGAAATTTAAATTGGATAGATCCTTTCCTAACAAGTACACCTTCTAGGATGATTAAAAGTTTCATAAAGATTTACAATGAAGGCACTTTATTAAATCATGTGCTTATAACTTGTTTTGAAACTATATTAGGTTTTATATTAGGTACTATTTTAGGAACATTCATAGCTATTGTTTTATGGTGGTCTGAGTTTTTATGTGAGGTATTAGATCCTTACCTTGTAGTATTAAATGCCCTACCCAAAGTTGCTCTAGCCCCAATTATTATATTTTGGGTAGGCAATGGAGTAACTGCGATTATTGTAATTGCTCTCCTAATTTCCATTGTAGTTACAATAATAGGAGTTTTATCTGGTTTTAATGATGTAGACAAAGAAAAAATTAAACTTTTAAAAACTTTTGGAGCTACTAAATTTCAGATTTTAAAGTATTTAATTATCCCCTCTTCTGTTCCTACATTAGTATCTTCCTTGAAAATAAATGTAGGTTTATCTTGGGTTGGAGTTATTATGGGTGAATTCCTCGTAGCTAAAGAAGGATTAGGTTTTTTAATTATCTATGGCGGTCAAGTATCTGAATTAGATATGGTAATGATGAGTGTAATTCTTCTATCTATACTAGCATATTTAATGTATGAAACTGTATCTTTTATAGAAAAAAAATTTAGAGCTTAAATTTAACATTAATGTTTAAATTATCTCAACATGGGCATTATTAAAATAACAAACCTTTCTATGGAATAAGGAGGATAAAATGAGTTACTTTAAAAAGGCTAATGATTTTTATAATGCCAAAGAGTACGAAAAGGCAATTACCATGTATGAGAAAGCTCTGAAAACTAATGAAAATGAATCAAGTTCTCTTTATAATACAGCAGTATGCCATATTAAATTGAAAAATTATTATAAAGCTATTGATTTTCTTAAAAATGCTATAAATTTTAAAAAAGATAGTAAATATGTTTTTAACTTAGCCTATTGTTACGCAATGCTAAATAATAACCAAAAAGCATTGTACTATTTTAATTTATCTTGGAGCATAAACAATGAAGACAAAGACTGTGAAAAAGCAATAAAACTAATATTAGAAAATTACAGAAATTAATTTTAATAAATGAAAAGCTACTACTTCTTTTTATAAATGTAGTAGCTTTTACTATGCTAAAATGCTTCATCAAGAGTTTTAAATTTATATCCTTGTGATTTAATATGTTCTATTACCTTTTCTAAGGATCTTACCGTAGTTTGCTTAGTACCTGAATCGTGCATTAAAACTACAATGTGTTTTTGAGAACCCATAGTATTTTTAACTTTATTAAACAACTTTTCCTCTGGTATATTTAAGGCTTCCGCATCCCCATTTAAGCAGTTCCAATCCACAAAGTGAAACCCTTCTTTATTTACCTTTTTTTGATACTCAACCTTATTAAAAGATCCACCTGGAAATCTTACTATCTTTGCAGGCTCCTCTCCTAAAATTTTTTTTAAAACATTATGACACTTTTTAAAATCCTGAAGCAAATTATTTGGATTTGAATAAATATGTTTATAATCATGAGAGTAAGTATGATTTGCAACTAAATGGCCTTCCCTTTTTTCTCTTAATATTAAATCACTATTCACTTCAGCCATTTTACCTAAAACAAAAAAAGTTGCTTTTACATCCTTAGATTTTAAAATATTAAGTATCTCTGGGGTTACATTTTTAGTTGGTCCATCATCAAAAGTTAAATAACAAATCTTTTCATCCTTAAACTTCTCATTATTCTGTGGTTTTATATTTTCAACATTAGAATTAACCGTATTTTCCTTAGTAAGTTTTTTATTAGTAGTAGAATTAAATGTTTCTAAAGCTTTAGTACTAATAGATGCTTTATTGGTTTCTATCTTTAAATCTTCTTTTTTACTATTAATATCATTTACTTTAGCATAAGCCTTTTGACTTTCTGTAGATATATTAAAAAGCTGACAACCTATAAATATACCTAATGCGAATATACCAAATAAACAACCGGAATATATAAAAAAGTCCATACGCTTATTTCGTCTTTTTATTTTTTCATTTAAATTTTTTTTCTTATTTTTAATATTCTCCTTTTCTTTTTCTGACTTCATTTAAATTCCCCCTAAACAGTTCTTACTAACCATTATACCACTTTTTAACTTTTTTAGAACATTTTATTACCATTCCCCAGCTATTTTTGATTCTTTATGATCTAAATCAAATTTTTCATTATTAAAATACTTTCCGCCTATTCCAAAAGTAGTATCAACATTAATCCATTGTTTCTTATCTTCAATATATACCTGATTCCATGAATGATTTACCCAGCTACGTCCATCAAATCCTTTTCCAGTTATTATTCTTGTTTTAATATTATTTGCTCTACACATGACTACAAAAAGGGTTGAATAATCAAAACAAATACCCTCTTTAGAGTAAAAACTACTAATAGCACCAGACTTTTTAGAAAAATCATTGTTTAATATCCTCTTAGCTTTATCATAATCATATGTTATATTTGAAGATATCCAAGAGTATATAGCATAAGACTTATTGTATTTACCCACTTTATTTTCTGTTAACTTTTTACTAAAATTATCTATTTCTTCATTAGATTTGATTGCTTCCTCCAAAGTAACACCATTATAATATACTATTACTTTCTTATTACTATTACTTTTTGTAGGTATAGTATTTTTTATCTCAGAGGTTTCTATCTTAAAAGAATCACTTAATATATTGGGTAAATTTTTGGCTATGTCAGAATTTGATATAGGAACTAAGATCTTTTTAGACACGGTATCGTATAGCTCTGACTTTTCTAAATAAGAATTTAAATCTATCTTAGCCTTTAATAAATTAAATGTAGATAAGTAATTAAAAATAAGACAAATAATGATAATATATGCAATAGCCCTAGGAATTTTAAATATAGCTCCTAAAATCCTTCTTGAAATACTACTTCGATTCCTAGAAAACTTTTCTATAATATCAAATATAGGATAAAGTATTATTGAAAATATTCCTATAGCTACCCACTTTAAAATCATATATATTATAAATACAATTAAAGGCATAACTACTAAATACATCATTGTCTGATTTTTATTTATAAATTTGAATAATTCACTATTAAAAAGCCAATCTAGTTCTAATCCCTTTATGAAATCACTTTTTAATACTATACTTTTAAAAAACTTTATACCTATAAAAATAGCTAGTGTAAATGATATACTACTTAACAACTTATTTATAGTATCTTTTTGATCATTTGATCTATAGCTCATTAAAAATCCTTTTAGAATTGGTAAGAAAAATGCTAATATAAGTATTAAAGATATTGGATCTATAATCATTTAGTCACCTGCTTTTACTATTTTATTTATTACGGATTTTATTTCATCAAAACCATATCCTCTCCTTAAAAGATAATCATTTAATTTCCTATTAATCTTAAATGAATCATTTTCACTTTTAATAAGAGAATTATATTTTTTTAAAGCAACTTCATATAATACTTTATTTTTTTCTTCAGAGTCTATACTATATATTTTATCTAATACCAACTTTTCTTCTATGCCTTTTCTTAAAAGTTCATACTTTATTCTATTTTCTCCCCACTTTTTTAATTTTTCTTTAACAAATAATTCCACATATCTCTCGTCATTTATAAAGTCGTACTCTTTTAAAAAACATATAGTTCTATCGATTATACTTATTTCATATCCTTCTTCTTTTAATTTACCTACTACTTCTTTTTCAGTCTTATGAGATTTGCCCAAGTATCTAAGACTTCTACTTTTTGCCTTCATAAAATTATCTTCTGTAATTATACTTTGTAACTTTTCTTTATGAACTACCTCGCCTTTTTTTATTCCTTCTATATATATAAGTTCCATGCTACAACCTATAAAGAATTCATCGTCTACATATATATTAACCCTTTCTTTATTAAACTTTTGAACTTCAATTTTAGTAATAATATTATTCAACTTCTTCACTCATTTCTGGTTTTAAAATATGTATAGTTGGATCTTTTAAAATTCTTCTTGCTATATCATAAATATGGCCATTTTTTATCATTTCTAATCTTTTTACATCATTCATGAACTCATAAATACTCTCATCTTCCATAACCTGTATCAAAGCATAATGGCCTAATTCTTGTACATTCTCTACAGTAGATATTAAAGATGTTTTAAAAACTTTCTTAATAAGATTTAATGTATCACTATCAAATTTAATTTGTTCATTTTTAATATCACTTATAGACTCATCTATATATTTTAAAGTATCTTCAACATTTTCCTCTTCTACAGCTGTGTATATATATAATGTTTTTATATTGTTTGAACAGTCCATATGAGTATATATATCATATGCAAGTCCCCTTTTCTCTCTAAGCTCCCTAAATAATATTGAATTTGAACTCTCTCCAAATCTATGGTTTAAAACTCTTAAGCTTAATTCTTCTTCTTTAGTTAAACCATAAAATGTATATAAATATACTATAGTACTTTGTTCTATATCCTTTTTATAAGATGTGAAGGTTACTTTTTTGTTATTTTCACTTTTAATATGAGGTTTACTTATAGTTTTATTTTCCCAAATAGAAAAATATTCTTTCACTAAGGCTTGTACCTCATTATGTTCAAATGATGAAACTATTGAAATTACAGAATTATTTGGTACGTAATAATCCTTATAATAATTTATAAGTTTTGTTCTATTAAAACTTTTTATATGTTCCTCTGTACCTAGAACATCAATTCTCAATGGACTTTCAGAAAATGCTAATTCTTTTACTCTTTTAAAGCTTAATTCCTCTATATCATCCTTACTACTTCTTAATTCTGATAAAATCACACCTCTTTCCTTCTCTATTTCTTTTTCTTTAAATTGTGAATTTATCAACATATCAGAAAGTAAGTCTAATGAATTTTCAAGTTCCTCTTTTAAGGCATCAATGGTGTACACTGTACAAGTATAATCTGTGTAAGCATTATATTCGCCACCTAAATTCTCAAGCTCGTTATTTAGCCCTTCATTATCCCTAATACTAGTTCCCTTAAAAAGCATATGCTCTATAAAGTGGCTAATTCCCTTTTGTTCTTTTGTTTCGTTTATTGCTCCAACCCCTACACCTAAATTTATAGAAATTAACCCTGTATCTCTTTTTATAGTTACTATAGTTAATCCATTTTCTAATTTTATAATTTCTGAATTAAATACCTTGTCCTGCATCTATAATCTCCTTTAAGTTTATATCACTTTTATTTAAATTAACTGATTGTTTATTTTTATAACTATTTTATAAAAATTAAAAGTATATTATCTCTAAAGGATAACATACTTTTAATTATTTTTGTCTATTAAAATCTTTATTTATCAAAATCTTTTTAATCCGCTTGTCTTCTATATCTAATATAGTAAATTTAAATCCTTCTATTAATAAATTTTCTCCAACTTTAGGAAATCTACCAAGACTATCTAATATAAGACCACTTATAGTATCATAATTATCCTGTAGCTCACAACCTAATGATTCATTTAATTCGGAAATACTAACTCCACCATCTACCTCAAATTCATTTTCATCTTTAGCATATATGTCTTCTACATGCTCCTCATATTCGTCATAAATATTTCCGAATATCTCCTCAACTAAGTCTTCCATAGTCACTAGTCCTGCTGTACTGCCATATTCATCTATTACTATGCTCATATGAGTACCTTTAATCTGCATTTCTTTAAATAATTGATCTATCTTAATATATCCCGTAACAAAAAAAGGTTCTCTAATTATATCTTTCATATAAAATTCTTCTTTTGTATCAAAGAAGTTAATTAAATCTTTTGCATATAGTATACCTACTATCCTATCTTGAGATTCTTCATAAATAGGTATTCTTGAACGTTTATTTTCCTTTACAAAGCTTAAAACCTCTTTAAAATCAGAGTTTAAATTTAAAGAAACCATATCAATTCTAGGAGTCATAACATCGAAAGCAGTTAAATCATCAAAGGTAAATATACTATTTATCATTTCTTTTTCTGTTTTACCAAATAGTCCTTTTTCTTCTCCTACGTCAATTAGCATTTTAATTTCTTCTTCTGTAATATTCTTATCTTCATCTTCTAATTTACCAAATAATAATTTTATAAAAAAATTTGTACTATACGTAAGGGAATATACCAATGGTCTTGCTATTTTATCTAAAACATTTATAATTCTAATAGATTTATTTGCTATTTTTTCAGATTTTTTTAATCCAATTCTTTTAGGAATCAATTCCCCAAATAAAAGTGATATGTAAGAAATTATTAATGTTACTATTATAAAAGCTAGCCTTTGACTATATATTATAAAAAAATCTATATTACTATTTTTAAAAACTCTTTCAAAGATTTTCACTAATACTACCGTAGCAGATGCTGATGTAAAAAAACTAGCTAAAGTAACTCCTACCTGTATTGTTGCCAAAAATTTACTAGGTTCCTTTAATATTTTTAGTAGTTGAATAGATTTTTTATCTCCGTCTTCTGCTCTTTTTTGCAGAGAAAGTTCATTTAAAGATATTATACTTATTTCTGCTGCCGCAAAAAAACCGTTTACTCCTATTAAAAGTATTATTATAAGTAAATCTTTCATATTAATTCACCACCTAATAAGAGTTAGATTCCCTATTAGTTTGTGCTATTTATAAAATTTTACGCATTCTATTTTAAAATTCTAAGATTTTTCATACTTAAATCAAAAGCCTTGTAAGAGTGAGTTAAATATCCTGATGATATATAATCTACACCAGTATTTGCAATACTCTTTATAGTATCTAAAGTTACATTTCCAGAAACTTCAACTTCTGCTTTCCCATCTATTATTTTCAAAGCCTCTTTTATTGTATCTACATTCATATTATCAAGCATTATAATATCTGCCTCTGCATATAGAGCTTCCTTTACTTCTTCTAAATTCTCAACTTCTACTTCTATTTTTCTTACAAAAGGAGCATATTCCCTAGCTCTTTCAATAGCTTCTTTTATTCCACCAGCTGCATCTATATGATTATCTTTTATCAAAACTCCATCGCTTAAGTTAAACCTATGGTTATATCCTCCCCCAACTCTAACTGCGTATTTTTCTAGAATTCTTAAATTAGGAGTTGTCTTTCTTGTATCCAGTAACTTTACCTTAGTTCCTTCTAACTTATCTACGAATTTCCTTGTTAAACTTGCTATACCACTTAATCTTTGAAGTAAGTTTAAAGAAACTCTTTCCCCTAATAAAACCTTTCTTGTTCTCCCCTTTACTATGCCTATAACTTGTCCCTTATTAACCTTTTCTCCTTCTGATATAAAAAACTCAACATCTACTTCCCCAACTATACTATAAACCCTTTTAAACACTTCAATCCCAGCAATAATTCCTTCCTCTTTTGCAATTAAATCTACACTACAAAAACTCTCTTCCGAAATTATCCCCTCTGTAGTTACATCTCCAAAACTTATATCTTCACTTAAAGCATCTTTTATAATTTTATCTATAATAAACCAATTCATCTTGAATATCCCTCCTAACTTCTTTTATTTTTTCTATAGCTAGTTTTGTATTTTTTTTATCCTCTTTAATTGCTTCTTCGTAAGAATATTTACATAGAAAATTTTTTATATGACTTATAAAATTAACCATATCCGTTTTGCACATATTTTTATTTATAAATTCTGCGCCTCTTTTAGAAAATACTAATGCTTCTAAAAGAGAGTTGCTAGCTAGCCTATTTTCTCCATGTACTCCAGTACAACTACATTCACCACAAGAAAATAAATTTTTCATAGATGTTCTAGTATAAGAGTCTACATTTATCCCTCCCATAAAATAATGTTGCACCGGTGTAACTCTAACTTTTTCTTTGGTTATATCAATTCCTTTTTCTAAGCAACCACTATATATACCAGGAAATCTAGACTTAATAAAATCTTCCCCTAGGTGGGTTACATCCAGTAAAACGTAGGGAACCCTAGTATTCTTTTCTTCCTCTAAAATAGCCTTTGTTAAAATATTTCTAGGAAGCAATTCGCACGCAAACTTTTCATTGTTAATATTTACAAGTTTTCCTCCCTCACCTCGTAGCGATTCCGAAATTAAAAATTTCTTTCCTTCACTTTGTTCATACAATGCTGTTGGATGAAATTGTATAAACCCTATATCACATAAATCTATATTATGTTTAATTGCCAAAGCTAATCCTATCCCTGTTAAATTTCTTTGATTAGTTGAGTTTTTAAATAAACCACCTATACCACCTGATGCAAGTACTGTATAATTACTATAAATCCTGATTATCTCTTTTTTATTATTTAAAATTCCTGTTGCCCCGTAACATTTATTATTCATAGAAATTAAATCTATAATATTTACATTTTCCAATATTTTAATGTTATCTCTATTTTTCGCTTCTCTTATTAAGGTATCGGTAACAATTTCTCCTGTTTTATCTTTACAATGCACTATTCTAAAATCACTATGTGCACCCTCTTTTGTATAATCTAATTTACCCTCACTTCTATCAAAGGGAACTCCATAACTTAATAGATTATCTATATTATTTTCTGATTCTTCTATCATAATCCTAACATTATCAATATTATTTTTGTAAAGCCCTGCTTTCATAGTATCCTCAAAATAAGCCTCTGTATCGTTAAAATCTCTTCTTTTTGAAATTCCTCCTTGAGCTAGATAAGAATTACATTCTCTTAAATCACCTTTACTTACTATGGTAACTTTAATCTTCTTATCTAAGTTTAAAGCAAAATATAATCCAGCAACTCCAGAACCTATTATTAAGACTTCTGTTTCCTTAATCATAATATCCTCTACCCCATTTATTATCCTAATCTATGCATGTTTTCTAATGCACTATATGCTCTTTTTCTAATATATTCATCTACAGTTATTTCCCCCTCCATATGTAAGAGACAGTTATATACTCTTTCTAAAGTAGTTATCTTCATGCTATTACACCTCATATTTAAACTATAGAAAACTTTATCTTTATTATTTTTATTTAGTTGATGAATAACCCCCTCATCAGTTACTATTAAATACTTTTTACTTTTGCATTCAGTACCATATTTTATGATTCCAGCAGTACTTCCTACATAATGAGCCATATCCCTTACTTCTTTCCTGCACTCTGGATGAGCTAAAATTACAATATCCTCTCCATATTTATTTTTCGCATCTATAATATCTTTAGGTTCTATATGGTCATGAATATTGCAACATCCGTGCCATAATATAATTTTCTTATCCTTAACTTTCTCAGCAACATAAGATCCTAAATTTTTATCTGGAACAAATATAATCTCATCTGATTCTAAATTATTTATTATACTAAGTGCAGAAGATGACGTACAACAAACATCGGAACAAGCTTTAACTTCAGCAGATGAGTTAACATAGCAAACAACTTTAGCATTGGGATGATTTTTTTTCATCTCTTCTATACCCTCTTTGTCTGCCATTAAAGCCATACAACATAGTGCATCTTCATGAGTTAAAAGAACTCTTTTTTCTGGTGACAAAATTTTAGCTCCCTCTGCCATAAATTTAACACCACAAAATACAATTACATCAGCATCTGTCTCTTTACCTACTTTACTCAAATAATATGAATCCCCAACATAATCCGCAATATCCTGTATATCTGGATTTTGGTAATAATGCGCCAATATAATAGCATTTCTCTCTTTTTTTAGTCTTAAAATTTCTTCTCTTATATCCCTCATATTACACCTCGTTATTTTTCTTTCACAGGTGTATATACACCTGTGAAAATAATGTTATCACTATGTTCTTATTAAATCAATAAAAATTTACTTTTGACTAATAATAAATATTATATTAAAATTTTATAGGACAGTTCGCAATATCCTGTCTTTAAATAAAACTACGGAGGGATTATTATGTTAAAAAATTCAAAGGAGGCGTCTAAGAACATCGTGAAAGAAAAGCACAATAGTAAATCTAAGACGCAAAAAATTACTTTTGCAGCTTTACTAGCTGCTATCTATGCTGCCTTAACTTTAGCTTTAAGCTTTTTAAGTTACGGTCCAGTTCAGTTTAGAATCGCGGAGGGATTAACAGTTTTACCTTATTTCTCACCCTACGCAATTTATGGGCTTTTTATAGGATGTATTGCATCTAATATTATAAGTCCAATGGGTATACCAGATCTAATTTTTGGTTCTATAGCTACACTTATAGCAGCTATTCTAACTTATTATATAGGTAGAAGTAACTTAAAATATAAAAAAGTTCTTGCTCCCTTACCTTCAGTTTTAATAAATGCTATTATAATAGGAACTATGCTAAAAATATTATATGTGAAAGATATGCCCCTTTACTTAAACATGATATACGTAGGCGTTGGCCAACTTGTATGTTGTTATGGACTTGGTCTACCCTTAATGTCAATAATTGAGAAAAATAAATCTCTAAATAAGATATTAAAATAAGGATAATAAAGCTTAGAAACTATTTAGTTTCTAAGCTTTTATTTTTTTATTTATAATTTCTTTTTTATTCTCATAGTATTAATTAAATAGATATTGAAAAGGATTTGATTTAATGAATAAAAAGTTTAAAAAACTACTAATTATACTAATTATACTTTTAATATTAGAAATCCTTATTATATTTTTAAATGAAAAACTACAGTATAGAACTTCTTCATATATAAACATAAAACATAAATTTTATAAAATAACAAATGAAGTTAAATATTAGATTAATATTGTAAAAGATTCAGTATTAGTAATATATTTACTGTTTACCATAATTATAGTAATCATTAGTGTAAAATTCACTACTGTAAATTTCGCTCTATATATGTTAAAATATAATTCATATAAAGAAAATCTTGTTCATTAATGTAAAAATATCTGTAATTATATCAATAATAAATTGAATTTTTTTAAAATACATTAAATTCATCTAATTAAAACAAATATTTCATGTAAATTAGAAAATTTATTTTTTAACAATTTTTCTACCTACATGAAATTAATAATAAAATTAATTCTATAAAAACAACTTTATTTTAACTATTGATTTTATTTTACATACCTAACTTTATGCGTAAGGCATGTATTAATTTATAATAATATAAATTTAATTTTCTAATCCAATATTAGAAGGGGAGTAATAAAATGAACTTACTAACTTTTAAAAAGGGAATTCATCCGCCCCATGGTAAAATTCTTACTCAAAATAAGAAAATAGAAGAGTTCTTACCAAAAGGTGACTTAGTATTCCCTCTTTCTCAACACATTGGAGCACCTTGTGAACCTTTAGTCAAAAAGGGGGATAAGGTTCTTGTAGGACAAAAAATAGCAGAATCAAAAGCTTTTGTATCTTCTCCAATTTATAGCAGTGTTTCTGGAACTGTAAAAAATATCACTCCACTAATGACTGCTAGTGGAGTAAAAGTAATGTCAATCATTATTGAAAATGATGGTGAATATGAAAACATAGTTTCTGAATTAAAAGAAAGAGACTATAAAACTCTTTCAGTGGAAGAAATAAAAGAAATTATAAAGGATTCAGGTATTGTGGGTATGGGAGGCGCTGCTTTTCCAACGCATATAAAATTATCACCTCCAGAAGATAAAAAAGTAGATTCTATCATATTGAATGGTGCTGAATGTGAACCTTATTTAACTTGTGACCATAGGCTTATGTTAGAACAAGGAAAAAATATAATAGAAGGATTAAAAATTGTACTTAAACTATTCCCAGAAGCTAAAGGATATATAGGCATAGAAGATAATAAACCTGATGCCATATTAGCAATGAAAAAACTAGTTGAAAAAGAAAAAAATATCGAAGTAAAAGCCTTAAAAACAAAATATCCTCAAGGGGCAGAAAAACAATTAATTTATTCTATAACTAAAAGAGAGGTACCTTCTGGAAAACTCCCTGCTGATGTAGGTTGCATTGTTCAAAACGTAGCTACTATAGAAGCAATTTATAAAGCTGTAGTATTGGGGACTCCACTCATAGAACGTGTAGTAACTATAACTGGAGATGCTATTAAAGAGCCTAAGAATTTAAAAGTAAAATTAGGTACTTCTGTAAAAGAACTTATAGATGCTTGCAATGGCTTTAGTGAAGAGCCAGTTAAAATTATTTCTGGTGGTCCTATGATGGGAATGACCTTAAGTACTTTAGATGTACCTGTGATGAAAGGAACATCTGGAATTCTTTGTCTTACAAGTAAAGCTGCTGTACTACCAGAACCAACAAATTGTATTAGATGCTCAAGATGTGTACAAGCGTGCCCAATGGGACTTATACCATGCAAATTAGACTCACTTGCTAATAGATCTGAACTTGAAGATTTTGAGTCTCTTCATGGTTTAGATTGTATTGAGTGTGGATGTTGTACTTTTGTATGTCCTGCAAAAAGACATCTTATACAATCTATTCGTACTGCAAAGCGTTCTGTGATTAACAGCAAAAAGAAAACAAAGTAAGGAGAGTGACTTAAATGAATGAACCAATGTTAACTTTATCGTCATCTCCTCATATTAGATCAAAAGATTCTGTTCAGACTATTATGAGAGATGTAGTTATAGCTTTAATTCCTCCTACTATAGCTGGAATATACTTTTTTAAATGGAAAGCGTTATTTGTTATTTTAACTGCAATCTTATCTTCACTTTTATCAGAATATCTATGGCAAAAATTAACCCATAGAAAAGTTACAATAAATGACTATAGTGCATTAGTTACAGGCTTATTAGTAGCTTTCAATGTACCTGCCACAATTCCACTATGGATGGTTGCTATAGGTTGTGCATTTGCAATTATTGTTGTTAAGCAGTTTTTTGGTGGCTTAGGCCAAAACATAGTAAATCCCGCTTTAGCAGCTAGAGCATTTTTACTTGCATCTTGGCCTGTAGCTATGACTACTTGGACTATAGATGGTGTTACCACTGCAACTCCACTTGCTGCTTTAAGAGGTGGCTTTGAAAATCTACCTTCCTTATCAAGTGTATTCCTAGGAAACATTGGTGGTTGTATAGGGGAAACTTCTGCTCTAGCTATTTTAATAGGAGCTGCCTATCTATTATATAGAAGAGTAATATCTTGGGAAATACCTGTAATGTATATAGGTACTGTTGCCTTATTAACTACTATCATAGGCAGAAACGGTTTCATGACTGGAAACGGTTTATATGAAATATTTACTGGTGGATTAATGCTAGGTGCTTTCTTCATGGCAACCGATTACACTACATCACCTGTTACCAAAAAAGGTCAAATAGTATTTGCAATAGGTTGTGGTATTATTGCAACTGTTATTCGTCTATTTGGAGGATATCCTGAGGGTGTATCCTATTCTATATTAATAATGAACTTATTCGTGCCATTAATTGATAAATACACTACTCCTAAAACTTTTGGGGGGGTGAAATAATATGGAGAAAAAAGAAAATACATTTAAATTAGGTCTTATACTTCTTATTATTACAGCTTGTGCTGGTGTAATATTAGGTTTAGCCTACACTATAACTAAAGGACCTATAGAAAAGCAAGCACAAAAACAAAATACAGAAGCTATGAAAGAAATTCTTTCTAAGGCAGATAATTTTAATAAAGTAGATATTAAACTTCCTGAAAATATAATAGAAGTAAATGAAGCCAAATCAGGCAGCAACCTTGTTGGTCATGCTATAAAAGTTAAGACTAAGGGCTATGGTGGATTAATAGAATTAATGGTTGGTATATCTAAAGAAGGTTCTGTTGAAGGTGTTAGAATACTAAGCCAATCTGAAACACCTGGTTTAGGTGCAAACTCAACTAAACCCGAATTTTATGATCAATATAAAGGAAAATCTGCTAAAAGTGATATTAATGTTGTAAAATCCTCTTCTAAAAAGGATAATGAAGAAAAAAGCTCTAATGAAAAAAAAGACGTAGAAGCTACATCCAGCGCCACTACAGATTCAAAAGAAGCTACAGAAAATGATATTACAGCTCTAACAGGCGCTACTGTAACCTCAAAATCCATAACTTCTGGAGTTAACGAAGCAATTAAACTATATAATAATACATTAAAAGGAGGTAGTAAATAATGTATACTCCTTTAGAGAGAATTAAAAATGGTGTCTTAAATGAAAATGTAATATTTATTCAGGTACTTGCAATGTGCCCTACTCTTGCGGTAACTACTAGTGCTAAAGATGCTTTAGGTATGGGATTTGCATCTACAGTAGTACTAATGGGGTCAAATTTTGTTGTATCTTTACTTAGAAAATTTATCCCTGAAAAAATACGTATTCCTTCTTTCATAGTTGTTATAGCATCTTTTGTTACCTTATTACAACTACTAATGCAAGGATTTGTACCTTCACTTTATAAATCTCTAGGAATTTTTATTCCTCTTATAGTTGTTAACTGTGTAATACTTGGAAGAGCTGAAGCTTTTGCGTCTAAAAATGGTCCTATACTTTCTATATTTGATGGTTTAGGTCAAGGACTTGGCTTTACTTTTTCACTAGGTATTATAGGAATGATTAGAGAACTTTTTGGAACTGGTAAAGTTTTTGGATTTCAGATAATGCCAGCATCTTTTCAACCTGCAATTATAATGATTTTAGCTCCTGGTGCTTTCTTTACTCTTGGTATTTTAATGGCCTTAATTAATTATAGAAATGCTAAGAAGAAAAAAGAAAATAAGAGAATAAAAGAATTTGCTGGTTGTAGTGGAAACTGTGCTAGTTGCTCTGTTAAACACGATAACTAACCTAATATAGGGGAAGGTGAAATAAATGAAATTATTTATGATTTTTTTAAGTGCTTTACTAGTAAATAACTTTGTTCTTTCAAAATTTCTAGGTATATGCTCTTTCCTTGGAGTTTCGAAGAAAGTAAAAACTGCTTTTGGTATGGGTTGTGCTGTTACTTTTGTTATGGTACTTGCGTCATTTATATCATATATAGTTTATCATACAATATTAATACCACTTAATCTAACCTACTTATATACCATAGCATTTATACTAGTTATTGCATCCTTAGTTCAATTTGTAGAAATGTTTATAAAAAAGACAAGCCCTTCTTTGTATAGTGCTTTAGGTATATTCTTACCACTTATAACTACTAACTGTGCTATACTAGGTGCTGTTATAATAAATATGAATGAAAAATACACTATGATTGAATCTGTTATATCTGGGCTTGCATCTGGACTTGGATATATGCTTGCCATTGTTTTACTTGCTGGTATAAGAGAAAGATTAGATGAAAATCAATCTATGCCAGAATCTATGAAGGGCCTTCCAATATCCTTAATTACAGCTGGATTAATGTCCATTGCATTTTTAGGATTCCAAGGTCTATTTCACTAATTTGGAGGTGCTATTATGGAATTAAATTCAATACTATTTCCCGCTCTTAGCTTAGGTGGGTTAGGACTAGTTTTTGGGGTAATACTAGGTTATGCATCAAAAAAATTCCATGTTCCTGTAGATGAACGAGTACCCCTAGTTAGAGATTGTCTACCTGGTGCTAATTGTGGAGGATGTGGATATGCTGGATGCGATGCCTATGCAGAAGCTGTAGTAAGTGGAGAAGCCGAAGCAAATTTATGTTCAGTTGCAGCTAGTGATGCTACTGAAAAAATTGGTAAAATTATGGGAGTCTCAATTGACATGGGAGAACCTAAAAAGGCCTTTGTAAAATGTGTAGGTTCTTGCAATGATGCTAAATTTAATGGTGAATATTATGGCCAAATGGATTGTCAGCAAGCTGCTATGATTCCTGGTGGTGGAAATAAATCTTGTACTTATGGATGTTTAGGTTTAGGAAGCTGTGTTAAAGCTTGTAAATTTGATGCTATACATGTGGTAGATGGTGTTGCCATTGTAGATGATGATAAATGCACAGCATGTGCTGCCTGTACAGTAGCATGTCCTAAGAATTTAATAGAGATAAAACCAAAATCAGCTATAATTAGAGTTGCTTGTAGCTCTAAAGACAAACTTAAAGAAGTTAAAGATGCATGTAATGTTGGATGTATAACCTGTGGATTATGTGCAAGAAATTGTCCTGAAGGTGCTATTGTTATGGAAAATAATTTACCAGTAGTAGATAAGGATAAATGTACTTTATGTATGAATTGTGTTCAAAAATGTCCTACAAAAGTAATTAGAGCATATGGAAATGAAATTAAAGTAAACGAAATTAAAGTGAATGCTTAAAATAAAAATAGGTTACCTTAAGGTAACCTATTTTTATTTAATATGCTTAATTTTATTGAGCCTGAGATATAAGTTTTTTGTGACTATTCCTGTAAAGTATCCAGTTATAATTGATGATATATTTAATATTGGGAAGTAAAAATATATCCTAAAATCTCTTATTAAAAATGCTGCTATTAAAAGTTGTCCTATATTATGAAAAACAGCACCTAACACACTTAGCCATTCTATACTAACATCTTCTTTAAAATATTTTAATGCTATTATAGTAACTATATTACTAAATAAACCACCTGAAAGACTAAAAAAGAAAGCAAATAAATTCCCTCCAAATAAGGAACCCAAGAAAGTTCTGATTATCATTACTGATATGGCTTCTTTCCATCCGAAAAAAAATAGTACAAATAAAGAAACAGAATTAGCAAGTCCTAATTTTATTCCCGGGAAAAGTACAGGTATCTGTGCCTCCACAAAATATATTACAAGTGCAATCCCTATACAAAACCCTAAATATAATAGTTTTTTGGTATTTTTCATAACATCACGTCCAGTTCTACATTTATCTAATAAGCTACTCCATCTACATCTTCTCTTTCCCCTAAAATTTTAATGGAAACTCTATTAGGTAAACATATAGCCATATCTCCATTTCGGGAAAGCCATCCACTTCTTATACAAACTTTATCTCTACAATTAGCATCCTTAAATCTAATTCTTCCTTTTTCTATTTCTATAATATTATAACGACCATCTTCTAATTCTATTTTAATTTCTTTTTTTTCTTTTAGATTTTTAATATCTATTTTATGCAAAACTTTACCGTCTTTCTCTATTACAGCTATTTGATTTTCTTGCTTACCAGTTCTATAAAACCATAAAGATCCTATACTTGTTAAAAATATAAGCGCTACAAATACTAAAATAAACTTATCTCCTTTTTTCATAGGTAAACTCTCCATCAGTTATACTTATTTTATTATTATACTATAACTTATATCACTATTGTAAAATTCTAATAATGTCTATAAAATTTCTTGCATTTCCTTTAGATTAACCTTACTAAAATGAACTATCGAATTTTTATCTTCTTTTAATTCCTTCAAAATATCTTCCGCTACTTCTTTAGCCATATGATATTCTTCCTCAGTTATATCCCCTATTTTAAGTGCTTCTTCTAATTCATCTTCATCTAATAACATAGTATCCCCCTTAGGTAAAAGAACTACATCAAGATATAAATCATTGAAATATGGAATTCCCCTTTCATCTATTTTGTTACTGGTACAAATGTCAAAATACCACTGAACTATTTTCTTATTACAATCAAACATAACTGTTACTGCATAATTTAGACCTTCTGGAAAATATTGAATCCAAGTATGCCCTTCATCTAATATTAGATAGTCTACACCATTCATTTCTGCATAACGTGGAGCTGTAACCTTCTTAAAATAAGATATAGCAGCATATCCCCTAAACTCATCTCTATCTATGTATTTAAAATTAAAATCTTTTTCTAATATTCTGTTCCATTTTATATGATCTGCATATTTAACCTTCATTTTTATCCCCTTTCCATGATTATATAAATTGAAAATATCATATATAGTATAAATTGTACAGGAATTTTCTTTTACTATAAATATTAAATTAATAAAAAATAACTGCAACCATATGTCCGCAGTTATTTTCATATATTTATTAATATATTCCTTTATGTATAAGTAACACAATGCTTATTTGAAGGTTAGTCTGTTATCCTCTATACTTTTTAATATTGATAAAGATTCTACTCTAACTCCTTCTTTTTCTATCTCTGACCTTCCTATTTGGAAACCTTTTTCTATAACAATACCTATTCCAACAGGTTCAGCTCCCGCTTGCCTTACAATGTCTATAAGCCCTAAAGCTGCTCTTCCATTGGCTAAGAAATCATCAATAATTAAAATTCTTTCACCTTTATTTAAATAGTTTTTACTTACTCTAACATTATATCTTTTTTGTTTTGTATAAGAAAACACATCAGATTGATAGCATTCTGTATCTAAATTAGCACTTTGAAATTTTTTTGCAAAAATTACTGGTACATAATCAAAATATTGAGATGCTATACAAGCTATACCTATTCCTGAAGCTTCTATGGTTAGTATTTTGTCTACTTTCTCACCTTTAAATCTCTCTTTAAATTCTTTTCCCATTTCATTAAAAAGTTTTACATCCATTTGGTGATTTAAGAACATATCCACCTTTAGAATATTACCTTCTAGTATTTTACCTTCTTTTAGAATTTTTTGTTTTAATAACTCCAAAATTTTCATCCTTCCTATATATGAATTATTTTAGAAAGTTCCTTAAATAATAAAATCCCTAGAAAACTGATATCAGACTAGAAGTAACTAATTAAAATTTATGTATGTCCATAAAATTAAAATTACTTACTCATAGTGGGATAGTTTAAGGCAACCCCGTAGAAACATTCGACCCTTATTGTCAAATATATATGAGTACAATTCTAAAACCTATTAAAAACTATAATAATATAAAAGATTATATATGTAAATATAATCTTTATAAAATATGTATAAAAGGAAGTTGCAGCTCTGCAACTTCCTTTTAAAATTGCTATTTATTTAATTGTCTTAATACAGTTTCAACTACATTTTCTACAGTAAATCCAAATTTCTCAAATAATATATTTCCAGGAGCTGAAGCACCAAAAGTATCCATAGATATTATATCTCCATCTAATCCTACATACTTATGCCAACCCATAGAAGAAGCTGCCTCTACTGCAACTCTATTTCTTACATTCTTAGGAAGAACTTTCTCTTTATATTCTTCCCCTTGCTCTTCAAATAGTTCCCATGATGGCATACTAATAACTCTTGCACTTATGCCCTTTTCTCTTAATTCTTTTTCAGCTTCAAATATTAAAGATACTTCTGAACCTGATGCCATTAATATAACATCTGGTGTTTCCTTTTCAGCTTCTTTTAATATATAAGCACCTTTTAAAGCTTCTTTTCCTGTACCTTCTAGTAAAGGTAGCTTTTGTCTTGATAATACAAGTCCTGTTGGTCCATCTTTACGTTCCATTGAAGCTACCCATGCAGCTGTAGTTTCTCTAGCATCTGCTGGTCTAAATACTGTAAAGTTTGGAATACTTCTTAAAGCTACTAAATGTTCTATTGGCTCATGAGTTGGACCATCTTCTCCTACACCAATACTATCATGAGTTAAAACATAAGTTAAAGGTAATTTCATTAAAGCTGATAATCTCATAGAAGCTTTCATGTAGTCAGAGAATACAAAGAATGTAGCTACAAAGCTTCTTAATCCACCATGAATTACAATACCATTACCAATAGCAGCCATGGCATGTTCTCTTACTCCAAAGTGTATATTAGCACCATTCCTATCTTCTTTAGAGAATTCACCTAAGCCTTTCATGTTTGTATTGTTTGATGGTGCAAGGTCTGCAGAACCACCAAACAAGTTTGGCATAAGCTTAGTTAATTTATTTATAATTGTTCCTGAAGCTGCTCTTGTAGCAACTGAACTTTCATGATTCCATAAATCTTCGTTATTTATAAATTCAGTTAAATCTTGATTAAAGTGTTTATCCCATTCCTTAGCTAATTCTGGATAACTTTCTTTATATTCTTCAAATAACTTATTCCAAGCTGCTTCCTTCTTTGCCCCAAGTTTTTTCATACTTTCAGTGAATTCTTTTACTTCTGTTGGTACGGAGAAATCTTCTCCTTCAGACCACTTATAGAAATCTTTTGTAGACTTCATCCCTTCAATTCCTAAAGGTGAACCATGTGTTGCAGCTGTACCTTGTTTTGGTGAACCATATCCTATAGTAGTTGTAACAACTATTAATGATGGTCTGTCTTTATCTTCTTTAGCTTTTAAAATAGCTTTTTCTATTTCTTCTATATTGTTTCCATCTTCTACAGTTAAAACATTCCATCCGTAAGCTTCGTATCTTTTAGCTACATCTTCTCTAAATGCTATATCTGTATTTCCTTCTATTGAAATATTATTAGAATCATATAAAACTATTAACTTATCTAAACCTAATGTTCCTGCTAAAGATGAAGCTTCTGATGCAATTCCTTCCATCATACATCCATCACCTGCTAAAACATAAGTATAGTGATCAATTACACTATAATTTTCTCTATTAAATTTAGCAGCTAAATGTGCCTCTGCCATAGCCATACCTACACCATTTGCAATTCCTTGACCAAGTGGTCCTGTAGTTACTTCAACACCTACTGTATGGCCATACTCTGGATGTCCTGGAGTCTTACTTCCCCATTGTCTAAAGTTTTTTAAATCTTCAATTGAAAGATCGTATCCAAAAGTATGTAATAAAGAGTATAATAATGCAGAGCCATGTCCTGCTGATAAAATAAATCTATCTCTGTTTACCCAGTTAGTATTTTCTGGATTATGATTCATCACTTTGCTCCATAGAGTGTACGCCATAGGAGCAGCCCCTAATGGTAATCCTGGATGACCTGAATTTGCTTTTTCTATTGATTCAACCGAAAGCATTCTTATATTCTTTACAACTAATTCATTAATATCCATCACTTTACCTCCCATTTGTATAACTTATTAATTATTTTGTATAAAAGTTTCCCTCATTAATTATAAAACAGCTTTTAGAATATATCTAGTGAGTTATCTAGTTTTTTTAACTTTCACAGTAAATTAAAATTATAAAACCTGCATTTTAGTTATTAGCAGGTTTTATAATTTATATTCTATTTTACAATAGAGAATTTTTCTGTTTTTTCATTAAGCTTTGTATTCTTATCTTTTGGAAAACCAACTATTATACAAATTACAGATACTATACACATAAGATAAGGATAATGCAAGTATCTCATTATTTCTATTGGTGATATCTTTGAGAGAGTAGATGCTAATAATAACTGTGCACCATATGGAATAATACCTTGAACTGCATTAGAAAATATGTCTAGTATACTTGCTGTCTTAGCTGGACTTATTCCATATTCCTCACTTACATTTTTAGCTATAGAACCTGTAATTACAATTGATACTGTATTATTAGCTGTACAAAGATTTACTAAACTTACCAAGAAGGCTATACCAAGTTCAGCGCCTCTCCTACTCTTCATGTTCTTACTAATTATGTATAACATGTAATCAATTCCACCATTATGACTTATTATCTGGACTAATCCTGCAACTAACATAGATATTATTATAAGTTCTGACATACCTAAAATTCCTTCATTAGCTGCTTTTAAAAATTCCCATACTCCAAAAGATTTGGTTGCAAGCCCTATAATACCTGCAAGCCCAACCCCTGTAACTAATACAGTAAGAACGTTTATTCCAGATAATGCTCCAACTAATACCACTATGTATGGAACTACTTTTATTAAACTATATTCATAATTACCTGTTAAATTAACTTTAGCACCTTTAGTCATAAATATTAATATCATTGTAGTTATAATAACAGAAGGAATCACCATATATAAGTTTATCTTAAATTTTTCCTTCAAATTAGTACCTTGTGTCCTAACAGCTGCTATGGTTGTATCTGAAAGCATTGATAGGTTGTCCCCAAACATTGATCCTCCAACAACAGCCCCTATAGCTAAGGCATTTGATACTCCTATTTTCTCTGCTATACCTAATGCAATAGGTGCAAGTGCTGCTATAGTCCCCATGGATGTACCAATTGATAGTGAAATAAAACATGAAATTAAAAACACACCTGCAATTAAAATATTACTCGGTAAAAATTTTAACCCTATATTTACTGTAGATTCTACGGATCCCATAGATTTGGCTACACTTGCAAAAGCACCTGAAAAGATAAAGATAAGAATCATTATTATAATATCTAAATTTCCCGCACCTTTAGCAAATAACTCCAACTTAGTATCTATAGATTCCTTTCTATTCATTATAAAGGCTACTATACATGCTGCTAAAAGAGCTATAATAACAGGCATTTTATAAAAGTCAGCTGTTATTATAGATGTTGCAAGATATAGAACTAAAAATACTAACATTGGTAATAATGCTATGGGGTTCCCTTTTGAGTTTTTTCCTTTCCCTATACTCATAATATCATTTAGTCTGTATAAGACTAAATATTCACCTCCTATGTATATGTATATTAAATAATGTTACTAAAAACTATATCATATACCAATAAAGTGAAATAGTATTATTAATTAAATGTATAGCTAAATATTAACTATAGATTTAACTTATATATTATACATTTATACAGAATATTAAAACTTTTTTATAATTTATTCAATTTCTTATTTACATGTTAAATTAATTATGGTATCCTTATAATTACAAATACAACTTTACGTTATTTTCAGAATATTAAAAATATACCGCAAAATAACTTAAAGTTTCCTCATCACATCATATTAAGTCATAAACTTATTCAATGCCCCCCATTATAATAATGGATGAATAGGAATTGACATTAATAATTAAAAGCTCCTTAAACTTTAAGGAGCTATTTTTTATAGATATTCTTTTATTATTTCTTTTATAACCTCTCCACCAATTATCATACCTGCCACAGGTGGTACAAAAGATATACTTGCAGGAGTTTGCCTCTTAGTCGGCCGTTTTTCACTTGCATTATTACTTATGCACACTTCTTTACTAGTAATTACATCTTCAACTTTAGGTTTTCTAGGTGTCTCTTCTGAATAAAGAACTTTTACCTTTTCTATACCTCTTTTTCTTAATTCATGTCTCATTACTTTTGCTAAAGGACATATTTTAGTTTTATTTAAGGTTGTAACCTTAAACTTAGTTGGATCTAATTTATTACCTGTTCCCATTGAACTTATAATATTTATATTGTTTTTAACACAGTATTCTATTACATCAATTTTTGAAGAAACTGTATCTATTGCATCTATAACATAATCTACATCTGTAGGTATAATATCCTTCATATTATCTTTATTTATAAAACGTTGATAAATATCAACATTACATTTAGGATTTATGCTTAAAATTCTTTCTCTCATGACCTCTACTTTAGGTTTATCAATAGTATTATAGTTTGCAATAACTTGCCTATTAATATTAGTAACACAAACTGTATCAACATCAACTAATATTAAATTCCCTACTCCTGATCTTGTTAAAGCTTCTGTTGCAAAACTACCTACTCCGCCTATCCCTAGTACAACTACTTTAGAATTCTTAAGTTTATTTAGTGCTTCTTTGCCTACTAAAAGTTCTGTTCTTGATAATGAATGTTTCACCATGCTATCTTCCCTTCAGCTAATCTATTTATAATCTAGACTATAGATTTTTCTTTCATTTGTTCTTGCATATCTCTTATTTTTACTAAACTTTCTTCTCTGTTCTTCTTATTATCTTCCTCTATTTGTTTTGTTTCTTCTATTCCTTGCATTATAGTGTTCCAAGTTTGTTCTAAAGTTTCAATCTTAACACTTGATGATCCTGCAAGTTTTGCTATATCCACACTCTGATTCTTTATATTCTCTGCATTTTTTATAAGAAGTTCATTTGTAGTTTTATCCAATTCACTTAAAGAATCTGCCACAAGTTTTTGCCTTTTTAAAGCTACTGCCTGAATAATACCATTTTTAAATACTGGTATAGTTACCACAAAGGCAGAATGAATTTTAGATACAAGCTTATAGTTACCTTTTTGAATAATTCTAATCTGTGGAGCAGTTTGAAGGGATACGACTTTTCCCATCTCTAGGTCATATATTCTTTGCTTTAAAAGCTCTAAAGAATTCTTCATATTCTCCACATTTATAATATCCATCTGATCTCCACTATCTGCTGCCTTTTTTTCTAATTTAGGAAGAAGATTTTCTTCTATGTCATGTTCAATAATTTTACCAGCTGCTATATACTTTTCTAATTCTCTATAATAATGAACATTTTCTTCATACATGGCATCTAACATGATATTAACATCATTTATATCTTTTTTATAACCTGTTAATTGCGTATATATAGTATCTATTTCTCCCCCTATGGTTTTATATTTACCCATAAGCTTTTCTATGGCTTTTGAAGGTGAATTAAATAATCTTTGAAAAAACCCTTGTTTTTCTTCTATAAAATCATTTTTATCAAATTTCTTCATAATTGAAGTTAGTTGTTTTATCATTTCACTAGAACCTTCAACACTAGAAGTTTTTATACTTTTTAATATTCTATCTGAAAACTCAGCTATTTTATTAGCAGGTTCATTACCAAAATCCAAAATAGCATTTCCGTCATTAATATTTATTTTTGTGGTAAGAGCCATAACTTCCTTTGAGTCCTGTAACTCCTCTTTAAATTTATTTGCAACATCTTTCATATCATCTTCTTTAATTTCAATAATTGAATTATCTATATTATTCTCCATAGAACATTCCTCCCAAATTAAAATCCAAATATTCTTTGAAATATTCCTTTTTTCTTTTCTTTTGGTTTTCTAAATCCTAAATTAAACCTCATCTTATCTAAGGTATGTGTATCGTATAAATCTTCATATATATAGTTCTCAATATCACTGTAACCAGATGGATTAAATACAAATATATCAATACCCATATAGTTTAATAATGTTAGAAGGACACAATCTTCCATAGATACATTTCCATTTTGTTCATTATTATATATAACTATTTTAGGAATTGCTCCTGTATAATCAAAGGACTGTAGAAGTTCTTGAAATTTTTTATCTATACTACTTATTAATACAGAAAATATCTCTACTTGAAAATCTCTAGCTTTTTCATTTTGCTTATTATATATTACAGGATTCAAGCAAAGTTCCTTTATAGCTTCTCCTAAAGCTCTTTGCATCCCCATCCTTAATTCTCCATAACGCCACCATGAAGAATTTATCATTTTATTTACGTCGAAATATAGACTATCTTTAGGATAAACTTCATTAAACTTACTATATTCTAAATGAATATAGTCTATAATAGGTAACTTATCTACAAAAATAGTATTTTTCTCATTTATTATATTATCTATAAGTCTAAAGTAATCTTCCCCATTTTCTTTAGTACCTATTATCTTACCAAATATATTAGGAATATATACTGTGTCATTTTCAACCTTCCATCCCTGTCTCATACTTCCAGGCTCTTTCATCCATATAAATATCTCTTCAAAAGTGGTTTTTAAGGTAATAGGTTTTACTTTATACTCTGAAAACTGCCAAGGTCTATAAAAATTACCCTTATCATTATATAATATTCTATCTAATTCCTCTTTAGCACCATAGGCTACAGTACCAATTCTTTCAGTAAAAGTTTTTGGTAATTCTTTTATACTACAACGTTTTGAATATATGACTTCTCTTGAAAAAGTATTGTTGGGATCAACTTTTTTGAAAACCTCATCATCCTCTGTACAAAAGTATAATACATCTATTCCTAGCGTCCAAAGTAATATCAAAAATAAACTCTCTTCCTCATATACCTTACCGTAATAAATCACTTTAGGATTAAGTTCCTCATAATCATAATTGACTGTTAAATCAGGAATATAAAAATTTGCCCAATATATTAAGTAAGCTAAAATTTCATTTAATTTTACTTCACCCTTAGCTATATTTTTATAATATTCTAATACTACTTTCAAATTATTTTTTACTTGTTCCCCAAAATATAAATTATTAAATCCCTTTAAAAGAGAGTTCTGATCTACTTTTTGCATTAAAAATCCTATATCATTAGTTAAACTCCCTTCCTTTATATTACAAAGTACACTTTGAATTTTAACTCCGATATCCTTTGTAAAACCATTGGAAACATTTAAATATAGCGGTCCTAGAAACATAAGTTCTTTATGAAGTCTTAAAATTTCATCATAATAAGCTTCTTCATCTTCTTTTATGCCAATAAATCTATAAAAATATGCTGGTAGTTTAACCACATTAGAATTTAATTTATAACCCTTTCTATGTGTTAAAGGTGTCTTTAATGCCTCCCAGATTTTATCATCCAATTCTAAATTCGTAGCATTTATTTGTATATTACTTAATCTAGCTTTCATAATCAACTTTTCACCCTTTAAATACCTATGATTTTATATTATATAGTATATCATATTAACTACTAATAATTAATGAAATATTGTCTTAATTTTATTGAGAAACTTATTAAGATATTTTTGATTGTTATGTAAAACCCCACTAGGTTTAACCTAGTAGGGTTTATTATTTTAATATTTACTTTTGTTTTTCACTTTTTAATACATCAGCCATAGCTGCTATGCTACCTAAACTTGATAAAGCTTCATTAGGTAATATTAATTTATTTGCAGGATTAGTTGCCATTTCTTTTAAGGCTTCAATTTGCTTTAATGCAATTACAGTTTCATTTGTTCCAGATTCGATTATAGCTTTATTAACTTTAACTATAGCATCTGCTTCTGCTTTTGATATAGCTTCTATAGCTCTTGCCTTACCTTCTGCCTCTAATAATTGTGATTCTTTAAGACCTTCTGCTTTTCTAATATTAGCCTCCTTAGCTGCCTCAGCTTCAAGTATCTTAGCTTGTTTTTCTCCTTCAGCTCTAGCAATTTCACTTTGCTTTTGTCCTTCTGCTTGAAGTATCAATGCTCTTTTATCTCTTTCAGCTCTCATTTGCTTTTCCATAGCTTCTTGTATTTCAGCTGGAGGAATTATATTTTTTATTTCTACAGAAAGAATTTTAATTCCATATTCATCTGTAATTTCATCTATTATTTCTAAAAGTTTAGAGTTAATTCTATCTCTTCCTGATAATACTTCATCTAATGTCATATCACCAACTATGTTTCTCATATTAGTAATTGTAGAATATATTATACCTGATTTATAATCTTCAATATTGTAAACTGCATCCTTTGAATTTATTACTCTATAAAATATAACATTATCTATAGATATTTTAACATTATCCTTAGTTATAACGCTTTGAGGTTGGATATCTAAAATTTGTTGCTTTGTAGAAATTCTCTTTCTCACAAAATCAGCAAATGGTATAGTTGTATGCCACCCTGGCTCTAAAGTTCTATTATATTGCCCAAATCTTTCTACTATATAAACATAACCTGTGTTAACTACTTTTATTGAAGACAATACTGTCAATCCAACAAAAACTAAAATAACTATAAGTATTATTGGTCCCATAACTATTCCCTCCTAGTTTATTTCCTTTAAATTTTTAATTATTAACTTATTTCCTTCTATACCCACTATTATAAACCTATTACCTTTTTCTATCACTCCCCCTTTATTTACAACAGTCCAGTATACACCATTTATTTTTATATTAGATTTTAATTTTATAACTTCCTCTGCTGTAAACTCTCTTCCTATATAGCTCTGTTCCATAGTTTTTACCTTTTCACTTGATCTTTTATTAAACTTTTTAGCCAATGGATATCCCAAGACTAATCCGATTAAACTTGTTACTATAAAAATAATAATTTGAGGTGTGCTTCCAAGTCCAAAACTTAAAGCTATTAATGAAAATATCGATCCTATACTAAACCAAACAAATAATATGGAACTTGTAAATACATCTATAAAAAGTGTAGATAAAGCTATTATTATCCAAATAGTAAACATACTCCACTCCATTATATCACCTCCCTAAAATATATTTTCATGGTTTAATTTGTTATATTAATAATACAGTATTTTAATTCTTTTTAAAAGTTTTATTTTCACCCTAAAAGTAATATTAAATACCCCTTAATACGTTTTTCCTAATTCTATATCCTTTTTTCTTAAATAATCTATTCTTTATAAAATATTAATTTCCTCTATATAATACTATATAATAATCTTCAGTGGTATAATAAGTGAAATGCTAGTTTTTCGTATGTTATAAAAATCCGTTTTATAAGAAAGGTAGTGAATTATTATGAAAATTCCTTTTATAAAAGTAGCTACTGCATGTCCTAAAACAAAGGTTGCAGAGATAAGTTATAATTTAGAAAATTTAAATATTTGTATACAAGATGCGCTTAAAAACGAGGCTAAATTAGTTGTTTTTCCAGAACTATGCACTACTTCCTATACTTGCTCAGATTTATTTTTTCAAAACAAACTCATAGAAGAATCAAATAAAGCTTTACATAAATTATGTGAGATTTCTTTAAATAAAGATATGATAATTTCTATTGGCGCACCTATTTTACATGAGGATAACTTGTATAATTGCGCTGTAATTATTTTTGAAGGTACTATTCTAGGTATCGTCCCTAAAAGTTATCTGCCTAATTATAGTGAATTTTATGAAAAGCGTTGGTTTACAGAAGGATTAAATATTAAAAGCTCTTCTGTGGATTTATATTTTCAAGAAAACATACCTTTTGGTACAGATTTAATTTTTAAATATAAAAATGTAAAAATATCATATGAAATATGTGAAGACTTGTGGGTTACAATTCCACCTAGCTCATATTCAGCTTTGGATGGGGCAAATATTATTTGTAATCTATCTGCTTCTAATGAACTCGTAAGTAAATCTACTTATAGAAAGAGTCTTGTTGAAAACCAAAGTGCTCGCTGTATGTGTGCTTATATATACTCCTCTTCAGGTGTACATGAATCTTCCACAGACTTATGCTTTAGTGGTCATTTAATTATATCAGAAAATGGATCTATATTAAATGAGAATAAAAGGTTCAATCGTGATAACGAAGTTATCTATTCTATAATTGATTTAGAAAAATTAGCATCGGAAAGAAGAAAAAATACTAGTTTTAAAAAGAATTATTCAAATACTAATTTAAGTTTTAGACAAATAACATTTGAATTTAGGAATACATCAATAAAAAACTTTGATCGAATTATTAATAAACATCCTTTTATTCCAAGTAATGAAAAACTTATGAATGATCGTTTTGAAGAAATTTTAAATATTCAAAGTAATGCTTTGGCAAAACGATTAGAACATACCAATATAAATAAAGCTATATTAGGCATTTCTGGAGGACTTGATTCCACTCTAGCACTTATTGTGGTAATTAAAACTTTTGATATGCTAAAAGTATCTCGTAAAAATATTTTTGCCATAACCATGCCTGGATTCGGTACTACTGATAGAACTTATAATAATGCCCTAGATTTATGTGAAACTTTAGGAGTTACGTTAAAAGAAATTAATATAGTAGATGCATGTATTCAACATTTTAAAGATATTGACCATGATAGGGAAATCCATGATGTGACTTATGAAAATGTTCAAGCAAGAGAAAGAACTCAAATTCTAATGGACATTGCTAATAAAAATAATGCGCTTTTAATAGGAACTGGAGATTTATCTGAATTAGCCTTAGGTTGGTGTACTTATAATGGAGACCATATGTCTATGTACTCTGTAAACTCCTCTATACCTAAAACTTTAGTTAGGTATATAGTTAATTATGCTTCTATGCATTCAGAAGAATTTAAAGATTGTAGAGATATATTACAAGATATCTTAGATACGCCTGTTAGTCCAGAACTACTGCCTAAGGATAGTAATGGAGATATAATTCAAAAAACAGAGTATATTGTTGGACCTTACGAATTACATGACTTTTTCCTATATCATTTTATGAAAGAAGGGGCATCACCTGAAAGAATTTATTTTTTAGCAAAACATGCTTTCAAAAAAGATTATGATGAAAATACTATTAAAAAGTGGTTAGATAAATTCTTATTTAGATTCTTTACTCAACAATTTAAACGTTCAGCATTGCCTGATGGGCCAAAGGTCGGAAGTATAAGCTTATCTCCAAGGGGAGATTTAAAAATGCCTTCTGACAGTAGCTATGTTGACTTTCTAAACTATAAATAAAAATTAGGAGCAGCTTTATACTGCTCCTATCTATATATATCTACTAATAATCCAGTAATCTCATCTATAGTAGAAGCTATATTTATATGTTCTTTTTCTTCTTTTAAAAGCTCTTCTGTTAAATCCTCTAGCTTCCTATCTATAGTTTCTACTGTTATAAAATATCCTGCCTGCCAAAAGCTTATATCTTTATTTACACTATACATATGCTCTAATACAGATTGTAAATACTCTCTAATAAGATTTTTATAATTCTTAACATCACTATAAGATTTAATAATAGCAAGTCTATTTCCTTTTTTCTTTATAGTTTCAAGTAATTTTTTAATCTCTTCTTTTGATTTTTTTTGTTTTGCAAAATTCATGCTATTAGAAAAATCTTTTTTTCCAGTAACCTTTTTAGTTTCTGTCATTACTTTTCCATTTCTGCCAACTCTTCCTATCTCCATAATCTCACCTCAATCTCACAACAAATTTACTCTTATAATAAGTATACCAAAAAATAATAAAATTCTATAGACTAAATAAAAAAGCATAGCTTATGCTATGCTTCTAAAGGATTTCTATTCTTTTTCTGTTTTTTAGCTTCTTTATACTCTTCATACTCCTCATGTAATTCTCTATTAGCTTTATTAATATATATATATCCTGTTACAGCAGCTATTACATCCACTACGGGATAAGTAATCCAAGCTCCATTTACTCCCCATAACTTTATAAATAATATAGAAACAGGAATAAATATTAGTAGTTGCCTATATATAGATAGAATAAAACTTACATTAGCCTGTCCAATAGACTGATAGTAATAAGTTGCTATATAGTAAAGACTTATTATAGGGAATACTGATATACAAATTCTAAAAGCTCTAACAGCATCGTTTAATAGAGCAGGATCAGTTAAGAAACTACCTATTATTTGTTTTGTAAATATCATCATAGTTGCCCATAAGGCAACACAAGTAATTGATGCAGTTATAATTGTCTTTTTAACTGTTTCTTTTAACCTTTTAAAATTGTTAGCTCCATAATTAAAGGCAACTATAGGCTGCATTGCGGAGCTTATTCCAAGCATTGTTATATAAAGGAACATAGATATTCTAGTAATTACTCCTACTATTACTATAGCACCATCTCCACCAAAATCTGACAACATATTATTTAATAAAGTAGCTACTATAGCATCAGAAAATTCTATTATAAAAGTTGTAAATCCTACTGATACTATTATTTTAACTGCCCCACGGCAAAATCCTAAACCTAATCCTAAATTGAACTTTTTGTGTACATCGGCATAAACATACCACGCTACTAAGAAACTTATAAATTGTGAAGCTACTGTGGCAATAGCTGCCCCTTTCACACCCACTCCAAATATTTTAACTAATATAAAGTCTATTATTACATTACCGATGGCACCTGCAGTGGTTGCTATAAGCATTATTTTAGTATTACCTAATGCAGTCATTATATAACACATAATAAGTGTTAGGCATTGAAATATTCCACCTATTAATATAATTGTTACATATTCTTTCGCCAATGGTAAAATATTTGGAGTTGATCCGATTTTTATTAATAACCAATCTAGTGACATATATATAGTTACTGGCAAAATA
Organism: Hathewaya histolytica; assembly: GCF_901482605.1. Lineage (NCBI taxonomy): Bacteria > Bacillati > Bacillota > Clostridia > Eubacteriales > Clostridiaceae > Hathewaya > Hathewaya histolytica. The sequence goes on from NZ_LR590481.1 coordinate 2,085,290, forward strand.
GTCATTGAAATAATACCTAAACTTAGAGCACTTTTTATAGTTTTCTTAAGATCATCATAGTTCTCTTCTCCAAGGTATCTAGCAACAGTGGTGCTTGTACCAATTGCTATAAGAAGTGCCGTAGATACCATTAACTTTTGTATTGGAAAGGCTATAGTTAAAGCTCCTATAGCATTAGGGCCTACATATCTACCCACAAAGAAAGTATCTACCATATTATAAAGTTCTAAAACTAATAAAGTTATTACAGCAGGTATAGCAAATTTTAATAATACCTTTTCTACCTTCCCGTCAGTAAATATCTTATCGTCAATTCCCATAATATCCCTCTCTTATTTATATATTTTGAATTAATATTTTTAACATCTATTATCACTTCATTAATCCCTCACTTTCAAAACATACTTCTTAACTATATTATAGATTCTTTTTTTATATACCGCATTCACTTACTTGTGAACAAAAATGTACATTTTTACGTACTTTATTAAAACCATTTTTTCCATATAAAGCACAAAAGCACCCTTTTAAAGGTGCTTTTGTACTTTTAGTTACACTTTAGGTACATTTATAGGGATAAACTCTATTAAAACAGCTCCATATCCTTTTATTTTTATACCTAAATGATGAACTATATTTTTTTTACTGCAAACAAACTTAATTCTAGGTTGACATGCAATACTAATTATTTTCTTCTCTTCCTCTTCTATTCTTTTAGGGGATCCCATATCTAACCACTGACTATAAAATGTATTTAATTTTTCACTAACTTCATATATAGTTATTCTGTAACTTCCAGAAAGATTTTTAATATTAAGGGATATATTCTTTTGAGCTGCATTTCTTTTACCTCTTAATTTATTTAAATTATTAAAATCTATTATCTCTTCCATAGTATCATCATAATTATATAAGATAACCTGAAATTTATCTCCTTTAGATGTAACTATGTACCCATCCCCTTTTTCAACTACTATATCTCCTAATCTACTTAGATAGTAATATGCATAATAGGATGGTTTCTTTATACCTTGCCAATTTAAAAGAGACTTTCCTCCCCAAAACACTTCATTTTTAGCATCTTTACATAAACTTATATGATCCATTACGTTTATTCCCTGGATGTTTTTTTCATTTATAATCTTATGTATAATGTAAGGTAACATGTATGAAGTATCATATATAGGATTATTATCCTCTTTTATATTTTCATCAACAACTTTTAGACCATATTCTCCTAATATTTTTAGAAGTTCTTCTTTAGTTTCCTCTGGGAGCTTATTACTTATTGAATACTTCCACTTTCCTACTTCATAACTTCCATACTTATCAATAAAAAACTCTATGAATTTTACGAGAAATTCTCCAAACTTCTTCGTTCCTATATCCTCTTTCAATATTATATGGGGTCTTAATTCTATGGATAGTATAAACTCAATGACTTCCATTGCATTACTTAAATTTATAAAACTATTACCAGAGAATATACCCATTTCTTCAGAAAACCATCCACCTATCTTACCATACTCAAATCCAATCTCTTTCTGGATATATCTTAATTGATCCATATAATGTTGATTTTTAACTTCCCACGCCTTAGGCAGAACAAGATCCTCTTTAAATTCCTTATTAAATGAACCACTATTTTTAGATGCATCTATGGAAAGTTTAATTAGTCTATCTTCGTAGCTAAACCTATCGTAATCCTCTAAGTAAATGGAAAGTTCTTCTAAAGCTTCTTTTAAATCATAATACTTTATATCCCTTAATTCTTCTAGCTTATCTTCATCTATTTTATATTTTTTTCTAAACTGCATAGGTGTCATTTTATAGTGTATTTTAAAATTTTTATTATAGTATCTTGAATGTGAAAATCCTACTTCTTGAGATATTTCCGATATAGTCATATCCGTATCTAATAAAAGTTTTATAGATTCCTCTACTCTAGTTAAATTAACAAATTCCTTAAAGCTTAATCCCATAGTATTTTTAATTTCATGAGATAAATAATGAGAGCTTAGAAATTCTTTTTTAGCTATATCTTGTAAAGTTATCTTACTATCATAATTATTATATATATACTTTATTATTCTGTGATATCTCTCTAGTTGAACCTCATTTTCTCTAAGTTCTTCCTTTTCATACATAAGATAATGAAAATTATTTATTAAATGATATAAAAGTTCAATCATGGTCTCTTCAATATATTCATCATAATCATCACCTTTTTGAACAAATTCACAAAGCATTATGGCTAAATATTTTCTTAAAACTTGATATTTTTCATCATGTTGAACCACTTTATCAGAGGTATCTGTATAAAAAAACATATTTCTAATATCATCATAATATCTCTTAAAAAAGTTAGGATCTAAATGGAACATCAATACCTTATTATCATCTTCAGAGAATATACGATGGGCCTCTTCAACATTAATAATCTCAACTTCTTTTTCCGATACCGTATAAGTCCCAGATTCTATGGTTACAGTTATGTTCCCTTGTAATACCATAAGTACCTCTATAGAATCATGCCAATGAATAGGATATTCTTTTATATTTACTAATTCAACTTTTATAGGTAGATTATTATTGTAAGTTATATATTCATTTCTCATGATTTACCTTTAGTAGGTTGGTGTAGTATGTAAGACACCAATTCCACACTAAAGTTCACCACCTTTCCACTTATAGACTGTGTAATTTACCTTATTATTACGTATATTAAAGTTTTCTATCTTATACCATTAAATATATTATATATTATAATATAAAAAAACGCCGTATTATCTACGACGTTTTTTATTATTAATAATTAAATTACTTAAGCAACTGGACTTTCTGTTTTCTCTTCTTTCAATTTAGGTCTATTGTACTGTTTTGTAAATACTACTAACAACATAATAGCAGCTATCGCATAAATTGTTCCTGTAACATAGTAAGCAATTGAATATCCATTTGGTCTAGAGAATAAGAATTGCTTTCCTAGTATACCTGCTATTACCTGTGCAAGTCCTTGGGCAACATATATTACAGCATTGTACGCTGGTCTAGCCTCTTTATTAACAAATTCCATTGGTAATGCTTGTTGCACTGGTTGAGCTGCATTCATGAATCCTGATCTTAGGAATAGTCCGATACCAACTGCCACGACCATACGGCTTCCGAAAGCTGCACCATTTGCAATTAAAAGCATAAATGGTATTGATGTTAAGGCTAGTCCACCTAAAGATACAACTCTTCCTAACTTTTTAACAATCCATGGAGATACAAATATAAATATAACCATAGCAAAATACTGGTAAGAAATAAGTTGTGAAGTAGTATCTCTATCTATTCCCATTCTGCTTAGGAATACTGAGAAGTATGGAGTAATTAATGATGCCCCTAATCTTATTAAAAATGCGAAAACTATATATAATATTATGTATTTATTAAAGAAAGCATTCCAATTAATCTTTTCTTTCTTTTCTTTTTTAACTTTCTTATAATCTGTATCAATTTCTTTTATGAATAAAATAGGTATAAGAGTTATTACTGCAACTCCTGCATAAATTAGAAGCGCATCTTTGTGAGCTCCTATATAAGCTGATAATTGCTCTGGATTAAACTCTGCTATTTTAGATGTTAAAGCCTTTGCTTGCGCATAATCTACATTTAATCTAGATGCAAATCTATTTGCAATTAATTTACCACCTGACCATGTTCCAAATACCATACCAGCAATATTAGTCCATAATGTAGTAGAGAATACTCTTTCTCTCTCTTCTTCTAAAGTATAACAACTTAAGAATGGTGATAATATAGCATCAAACATACAAACCCCAATCATAATTACTGAAGCTGCTATTGCAACTACTGGAACTGATTCAACTTTAGTAATAAGAAGAATTCCGATAATAATTGATATTGGTGAAAAAGCTAGTACTTTTTTATATCCTAACTTAGGTACTATTAATAAAAGTGCTGCTCCACCGTAGAAACCTACCCCCATTATGATTGACATACTAGCTGCAATACCTTTTGTAGCTGAAGATGCATCAAGGAAGGTTACCATTGTATCTAGGGATACTCCACCTAATATTCCCATAAATATGTAGGCAATAATAAACATCCAACTATTACGTTTAAATCTTTTATCCATTTGTTTACCCCCTATTGTTTTTTATTGTTTTAACTAGTTTAAAATACATTTAAATTTTACATATATTAAATAACATTAAATATTAAGTATTAAAAAATGGTCTTTTTCATACAGGCCTTGTACGAATTTGTAATTTCACAAATAAATATAGTCCATTTTGTTAAGAAAAGCAATACTTTATAAAATAGTTCAATAATTGATTTTATGTGGTTTTTTTATTTCGTTTTTATAAAAATATGTATTAATAAATTCTAATTATTTATATTTAAAATCATTATTAAAAATCTATTATAAAATCAAATAAAGCTTATTTTGAAATGCCTTTTAATACATTTATCTATGTTAAATTTTATACATTTAATTTATCCATAGAATATGACTTTTTAAAACATTTGAATCACATTTATATAAAAACTTCTTTTTGTACAAATTACGACTAAATACTACACTAATAACTTGGAATAAATTTCATATTTATCTATAAAAATATTATGAAATTTCTTTTATTTTTAAATTTTAATAATAAATATATATTATTTTATATATATTTATTTTAACTTTAACGATTAAAATAATAAATCATATGGAAAATGCATACGTGGAATAATATTCTTAATTTATATTGAAAACAGTTTAAACTCTATGTTATAATCAGCATATAGTTTAAACAAAGGGGAGTAGCATAAGCTTTTACGCTTCTAGTTGTTCGTCATTACGGTATATCCCGGACAACTTACTCTTTTAACGAGTTTGCAAGACCTTTGTCCTAAATAACATTTAGGACAAAGGTTTTTTTAATATTCTATAATAAATTTTATAATTATATTTAATACTATGAAAGAGGTGATATTATGTGGTTCAGTAAAAGCAATGAAGAGGTTTTAAAAGAACTTAATACTTCTCCAAGTGCTGGTTTGAGTTCAGAAGAAGCTAAAAAACGCTTAGAGAAATATGGTGAAAACAAATTAGCTGGTAAAAAACAAAAAACTCTTATTCAACTTTTCCTTGCTCAGTTAAATGACATTTTAATCTTTATTCTTATAGCTGCAGCATTGATTTCAGGATTTTTAGGAGAAGTAAGTGATGCAATTATTATAGGTATAGTTATTCTAGTTAATGCTATTGTGGGAATAATTCAGGAGGCAAAAGCTGAAAAGGCCCTAGAAGCTTTGAAACAACTATCTACCCCAAAAGCTGTTGTAAAAAGAAATGGGACTTTAAGTGAAATACCTTCTGAGGAAGTTGTACCAGGAGATGTTATTATTTTAGATGCTGGTAGATATATCCCATGTGATTTAAGATTAGTGGAAACAGCTAACCTAAAAATAGAGGAATCTGCTCTTACTGGGGAATCTGTTCCTGTAGAGAAAAATAGTAATTTAGTTTTAAAAGAAGGAGATACTCCTCTTGGAGATCAAAAAAATATGGCTTTCATGTCTACTTTAGTTACCTATGGTAGAGGTATTGGAATAGCAGTTGGTACTGGTATGAATACTGAAATAGGTAAAATTGCTAAAATGTTAGATGAAGATGTAGATAGTCAAACTCCTCTTCAAAAGAAACTTGAAGAACTAGGAAAATTCCTTGGAATTGGAGCTCTAGGTATTTGTGGTGCAATGCTTGTTATAGGCTTACTTCAAGGTAGAAACATATTAGAAATGTTCTTAACAGCCATAAGTCTAGCTGTAGCAGCAATTCCTGAAGGATTACCTGCTATTGTTACTATAGTCTTAGCTATGGGTGTACAAAAGATGATTAAAGAAAATGCTATTATAAGAAAACTACCTGCTGTTGAAACCTTAGGTTCTGTAAATATAGTTTGCTCAGATAAAACAGGTACCTTAACTCAAAATAAAATGACTGTTACAAAATACTACTCCAACGGTGTATTACAGGACATAGGTAAGATTAATTTAGAAGATAAAACTGAAAAATTATTACTTCAAAATCTTATCCTTTGTAATGATGCTACTTATTCTGCAGACTCTAAAACAGGAGACCCTACTGAAATAGCTCTTTTAGAAGCAGGATTTAATAAAAATTTAATTAAAGAAGAACTAGACTCAGAGTACACTAGAATAAATGAAATACCTTTCGAATCAGATAGAAAGCTGATGACTACAGTAAATAAATTTGATGAAAAATACTTAGTTATGACAAAAGGTGCTATAGATAACCTTCTAAAAATATGTACAAAATACTATTCTAACGGAGAAATTAAAGACTTAACTGATGATATAAGAAAACAAATATTAGATAATTCCTATAATATGTCAGATGAAGCTTTAAGAGTACTTGGCTCTGCTTATAAAGAAATTTCAACTTCTCATATTGAAATTGACTCTTTAGAAGAAGATTTAATCTTCATAGGACTTGTAGGTATGATAGATCCTCCAAGACTTGAAGTAAAAGATTCTATAGCTATATGTAAAAAGTCTGGAATTAAAACAGTTATGATTACAGGTGATCACAAGAAAACTGCATTTGCTATTGCTAAAGAGTTAAATATAGCAGAAGATGAATCACAAGTTATGTCTGGTTCAGAACTTGATAAGATGTCTGACGAGGAATTAAGTTCAAAAATAGACGAATTAAGAGTATTTGCAAGAGTTTCACCAGAACATAAAGTTAAAATTGTTAAAGCCTTTAAATCAAAAGGAAACATTGTGTCTATGACTGGTGACGGAGTAAATGATGCCCCTTCACTAAAAATTGCAGATATAGGCGTAGCTATGGGTATTACTGGTACTGATGTTGCTAAAGGTGCATCTGATATGATTTTAACTGATGATAATTTCTCTACTATAATAAGTGCAATAGAAGAAGGAAGAAATATATTTAATAATATAAAGAAATCTATTATATTCCTTATTTCTTGTAATATAGGAGAAATCATAGCATTATTCTTTGCTATACTACTTGGATGGAAAGCTCCATTAGAACCTATTCATATTCTATGGGTTAACTTAATTACAGATACCTTACCTGCCCTTTCTCTTGGTGTAGATCCAGGTGATCCTGATGTTATGAAAAATAAACCAAGGAATCCTAAGGACAGTTTATTTAAAGGATCTACCCTTAGCCTAATATTAAATGGTACCTTAATAGGATTATTAACTTTAGCAGCCTTTGTAATTGGTGCTAGAGTATTTAGTGGAACTACTGGATTATTCCCACTGTTCCCTAAAAACATTAGTGAAGATGCTTTAAGACATGCACAAACTATGGCCTTTGTAGTTTTAAGTGTATCTCAATTAGTTCATTCATTAAACATGAGAAATGAAAGTAAATCTATATTCCAAATAGGTTTATTTACTAATAGATATTTAGTCGTATCTATATTAGTTGGTATATTCCTACAAGACGTTATTATCACATTACCTTTCTTGGCTAAAATATTTAATGTACATGATTTAACAGCTATAGATTGGTTATTCGTAAGTGGTTTAAGTATAATACCATTAATATTAAATGAAATAGCTAAAATATTTAAACGCAAAAGAGAAGAGAATTTAACATAAAAAGTAAGGGAGTCCATTAGGACCCCCTTACTTTTATTTTTCTACAAACTTATTAAAAAACTTATTTTCATTGTTTTCCTTCTTAGAAGGCTTTTTATCATTTTTATTAGAATTTTTCCTGTTATCCTTCTTTATATAATTAGGCTTACTTTCTTTTTTTCTTTAATAGGATTTTCTCTTTCTAAGTGTGTTCCCTCTTTATCCTGTGATACCATTCCTTTTTTCATAAGTCCACCTAAAGCTCTCTTGAAAGCATTTTTACTACATCTAAATGTGGATTTAATTTGTTCAGGTGATGAATTATCATTAAATTTCATATGACCATCATGTAGTTTTAAATAAAGAATTATAGCACCTTCTAGATCATTTTTTTCATCTAATCTCTTTTTTCTTGGTGTTACTTCAATCTTTCCATCTTCATAATATCTCTTTACCCTAACACTGACTATTTCACCTGGTCTTATACCTGTGAAATTCTCTTTCTTTAAAACTACAGCTCTATATAGATTTTGAATAGCCACCATAACACTACCATTGGTTTGTTCGCCATAAGACGTTGCCATTAGCTCTTCTCCAATTTCAAAATGATTTGTATTATGAAGGTACTTATCAATATAGGTAGTTGCAGATATTCTTCCTGTCTTATCTAGATATATGTAAAATAAATAACTTTCACCTACTGAAAGCTCATAGGCCATTTCTTTAAATGGCACCAAAATATCTCTTTCAAGTCCAAAATCTATAAAGCAACCTATCTTAGTTTGGTCTACAACCTTTAAATGAGCTATATCCCCTACTTGTGCCAAAGGTTTTTTGCATGTAGCTATAGTTCTGTCCTTTGAATCTTTATATATAAAGACTTCTATTTGGTCTTCAACCTCAAACTCTTTACCTTCTACACTACTAAAGGGAAGCAAAATCTCTTCTGATTTTACTATGTCTATATCTTCTACTAAAAAATATCCAAAATCTCTTTTCTTTTTTACTACTAAATTATTAAATTCTCCTACTTTTATCATAAAATTCTCCTTTTTCTTCCGGTATTTATCTAATTTTAAATAAGTTTGCTAAATACTATTCTTATAATTCCATAAAAGGTAATTTAAAATACCATATATATAAACTTCTCAAAACCTTCTCTTACTACTCTATCAATATGAAATAGTAAATGTCTGTTATCTATGAAAAGTATACCATTAAGGCTATGTTTATTCAATTTATTTTGATTTCAGCCTATGCTTTATTAAGTAATCTATCCTTTGTATAATCAATTCCCATGGCTCCTAAAGGTGCTGTTATTATTATAGATAAAACTGCTATAGCAAGTATTATCTCACCAGATGGAACTCCTTTTGATAATGGAATGGCACCAATAGCAGCTTGAACTGTAGCTTTTGGTAAGTATGCTATAGAGCAAAATAATCTTTCCTTAAAGTTTAAATTAGAGCCTATTAAAGCTATATTAACTCCCACACTTCTCCCTACTAAACCTATAGCTATTATTATTATTCCTAGTATGCCAGCTTTTAATCCTACATTCACATCTACTGCTGAGCCTATTAATACAAAGAGAAATATTTGCGCAAAGAACCATATATTCTTTAACATATTTTCTAACATAATGGCTTCCTCTTCATTTTTTTCTAGTAAACAAAAACCTAAAGTCATTATAGCTAGTAAACCTGAAACTTTAGTATAGTCTCCTAAAATTTTCAATAAGAAAGCTATAGAAAGAAGCAAACAGAGCTTTTCTAAAGAATTTAATCTATCTTTAAATTTTGTAAGAAGACAATTTAAACCAAATCCGAAAAACACCCCTAATATTATGCCACCTATTATCTCTATTGGTATGTTTAACATAACCTTTCCTATACTATCTCCAGTATTACTAAAAATCCCAATAAAGACACCAAATAATGTAATGGCAAAGATATCATCAATAGACGCACCAGAAAGTATTATAACCGGAATGTCTTTATCCATTCCGTTTCCATTCTTCTTTAATTTAAGCATAAAAGGTACTATAACAGCTGGGGATACAGCTGCCAGAATGAACCCCAACATTCCTGATTCTATATAAGAAATTTTAAGTAAAGTTTTTGAAATCATCATTACAGTTATCCCTTCAAATATACAGGGAATAAAACTCATTTTTATAGATGTTATACCTACTTTCTTAAGTATACTTTTATTAAGACCAAGTCCAGCTCTAAGTAAAATTATTATTAAGGCCATGTTCCTAATTTCACTACTATTATTTAATATAGATGGATGAAGTATGTTAAAGCCATATGGTCCAATAATTACACCAAGTATTATCATACCTAATATTCCTGGTACTTTAATACTAGATAAGATTTTATTAAATATTAAACCAAAGAATAAAATAATTGCTATACTCTGTATCATTTAATCTCCTCCTCATTCTTTACAAACAAAAAACTTCTACGATTAACATCGTAGAAGCCATTAGCATAACAAGCGATTTGAAAAAATACTTTTCAGGAGAGCTTCATCTCCATATATTTAGCTAAAAACATTATATAATTAATTTATCTCCATTTCAATAATATTTTATATTAATTATTTATTTAAATATGCTTTTGATAGTGCCACATAATTTTTAGAAGAATTTCTTAATGAGATAATCTCTTCTTCTGTCAGATTTCTTATTACCCTTGCTGGAGAACCAAGGCAAAGTACCCCTGAAGGTATTGTCTTTCCTTCAGTTACCACACTTCCTGCCCCTATCAAAGTATTCTCTCCTATTTCCGCTCCATTTAATATTATAGAACCCATTCCTACTAGGGTATTATCTCCAATATTACATCCATGAATAACACAGTTATGTCCAATTGTAACATTCTTCCCTATTTTAACTCCATATTCATGTGCCACATGAACTGTAGAATTTTCTTGTATATTAGTGCCTTCACCTACAGTTATTTTATTTATATCTGCTCTAAGCACAGAATTATACCATATATTAACGTCTCTTTCTAAAATAACTTCTCCCACCAATACCACATTTTCTGCAATAAAAGTTTCATTATGAATAATAGGCTTTTCATTATTAAATTCTATTATCACACTAAATCCCTTCTTCCTACGATTTTAATAATATATTTAAATTATATTGTATATATTTTATATTGTAAATCAATATCATTTAATTAAAAATACTGAAAATTAGCTCCTCAGCATATATTATGGTATTATATATAAGTACAATTTTTATTATTATTTTTATTAAAATTATTTTATTGAAATTATATATTTTATATCATATAATACTATATATAGTGTTTGATTGAAAAACAAAATACTATATATAGTATTTTGTTTGCGTTTATAATTTATTAGGAGGTGAACACTAGATGTAGCTTATATTTTTAAGCTACTGATAGTATATTATGCATAAAATCCATAACATTTTTAAAAGAGTCTTTACAAAAGAATTAGAAAACCGAAAAGATATTACAGTATACGATCTATTTAATTGGAAAAAAGTAAATGTAATCTTAAAGGATTATAAAACTAATAAAGTCTTAGTAGATATGAAAGATTTAGAATTTCCTATCCATTACTCACAAAATGCTTGTGATATTATAGCTTCAAAATATTTTAGAAAAGCTGGTGTAAACACCAAGTTAGGCTGCGAAAATAGTATGAAGCAAGTAGCACATAGATTAGTAAGTTTCTGGACAGAAGCACTTATTGATGAAAAAATCATAGAGACTGAAGAAGAAAAATCTATCTATTATGATGAAATGGTTTATGCATTCTTAAATCAAATGTATGCTCCAAACTCACCTCAATGGTTTAATACAGGATTAAATTTAGCTTATGGAATAAAGGGAAATAGCAATAATAATTTTTATTATGATGAAAAAGAAGGTAAAGCAGTTAAATCAAAAGATTTCTATACAAGAACTCAGGCATCAGCTTGCTTTATCCTATCTATAGAAGATAAATTACTTGGAAAGCATTCTATATCTGAGCAGTTTGTAACTGAAACTAAATTATTTAAAGGTGGTTCAGGTACAGGAACAAACTTCTCAACCATTAGAGCTAAAGGTGAAAGATTATCTGGCGGAGGCTTTTCTTCTGGATTAATGAGTTTTTTAAGATCCTTTGATAGAAATGCTGGGGCTATAAAATCTGGAGGAACAACTCGCCGTGCAGCAAAAATGGTAATCTTAGATGTTGATCATCCAGAGATAATGGAATTTATGACATGGAAAGCTAATGAAGAAGATAAAGTCCGTGCTCTTGGAAAAATGGGATATGATATTAGCTTTGAAGGTGAAGCATATGAAACTGTTTCAGGACAAAACGGAAATAACTCTATAAGATTCTCCGATAAATTCATGGATAAAGTAGAAAACTTAAAGAAAGAACCTAATGCAGAGATAGAACTTTCTGGAAGAGTTGATAAAAGTATAAATAAAAATGTTAAAGTACAAGAGTTATGGGATGCCTTTAACGAGTCCGCATGGAAATGTGCCGACCCTGCCCCTCAATTTGATGATACTTTTAATGCTTGGCATACTTGTCCTTGTGGAGAAGATGGTGTTTATAATGCTAAACATAATAGAATAAACTCAACAAACCCATGTGGTGAATATGCATTCTTAGATGATACAGCATGTAACCTAGCTTCAATAAATATTTTCAAATTCTATAACTTAAAAACTAAGAAATTTGAAATTCAAAAATACACTCATTTAGTTAGTTTATTACAATTAGCTCTTGAAGCTTCAATTCATTGGGGACAATTCCCAACAGAAGATATTGCAAGAAAGACACATTTATTTAGAACAACTGGTCTTGGAATATCTAATATAGCATCTTTATTCATGGTAATGGGATATTCATATGAGTCAGAAGCTGCAAGAAACCTAACAGCTAGCTTAATTGGTACATTAACTGGCCAATCATATTATGTTTCTTCCTTAATGGCAGAAAAGTTAGGTGCCTTTGAAAAATATGACATAAATAAAGATCATATGTTGAGAGTTATAAGAAACCACTCAAGAGTTGCTGGTGCATTAGAATCAGCTTATGAAGGTCTAAACTATGAACCAATTAAAGTTAAACATAACATACTAAAAGAAATTGGATTAGATTATTTAGGAGAAGAGCTTAAAAAATCATGGCTTCGTGCTTTAGAATCTGGAGAAAAGCATGGTTATAGAAATGCTCAAGTTTCAGTTATTGCACCAACAGGAACAATATCCTTCGCCATGGATTGTGGTGCTACATCAATTGAACCATACTTCAGTCACTTTATATACAAAAAATTATCTGGTGGCGGATATATGACTATAGTTAACCCAGTTATAGAATTATCTCTTAAAAATCTTGGTTATACTGAAGAACAAATAAATGATATTTTAGAATATATTTTAAGAAAAGAAACTGTAAATGAAGATGGATATGAATATGAAAAAATAGTAGATGGAAAAATAGAAGGAGCTCCTCATCTAAAAGAAGAACACCTAACTATTTTTGATACTGCAAATAAATGCGGTTCAGGGGAAAGATATATATCACCTGAAGGCCATGTTTTAATGATGTCTGCTATTACTCCATTAATATCTGGTGCTATTTCAAAAACAGTAAATCTACCTAAAAATGCTACAATAAATGACTTTAAGAAAGTAGTTCTTCTATCATGGAAGTTAGGTGTTAAAGGTATAGCATTATATAGAGATTCTTCAAAGGCTAGCCAACCACTTAATACTACTTTAACTGATGGAGAAAATAAAAAATTAGAAGATCTAAACTATAGTGAATTATTAGCTAAAGCTAAAGAACTTCACTACTCTAAATACTCTGAAAGGGATAAACCAGAAGGTATTAGAATGGGAACTACTCATCCTGCGCAAATAGATGATGTTAAAGTATATACTACTGTAAATAGACGTGAGGATGGGGAGATCTGCGAAATCTATATAACTACAGATAGAGAAGGTACTATTATTACAGGACTTTTAAATTCTCTTTCTAAGTCAATTTCAGTTATGCTACAATACCATGTACCACCAAAAGATATAGCTAAGATGTTAAGAGGCCAAAAATATGAACCATATGGTTTTGTTCAAAAGCACCCTTACATCAAATATGTAACTTCTATTTCAGACTTAATAAGTAAAGTTATAGATATTGAAAATGGGGATTTTAGTCGTTGCCAAGTTAAACCTGACAGTTACGATCTTCCTTATAATGCTATAAATAATGCTAATGATATAATCGCTCCTACTAATTCAGAAAACACCACTACAAGTAAAGATGAAATAGATGGTGAAAGATTGTATACAGAGGTTTGTTCTAATTGTGCTAGTACTAGAATGGTTAGAAATGGTACTTGTAAAGTATGCCTAGACTGTGGTACTACTACTGGATGTAGCTAAAATTTATAATTTTATTAATATAAAAGCTCTACCGTATATCTGCGGTAGAGCTTTTATCACTATTATTTCCTTGGAATCCTATAATTGCTTCCGTAAATCCTAGCACCATCAATTAAAGCCTGTATATTTTCTTTCTTTGTACCTATAGGAATTTGACATCCTGTACTTAAAATATATCCATTAGGATTGTCCCATCCTTTTTCTATACAAGTACTACATTCTTTATATATATCTTCAATAGAACCCATTTTTACAGTTTCTACTGGTCTAACATTTCCAACTAAGCAAACTCTGTCCCCTACTAGTTTTTTTGCTTCACTTAAATCTTCAACATTATCTATACTTAGTGTTGAAATACCAAGTTCCACCATGTCTTCCCATATATCTTTACTCTTACCACAAATGTGTAATAATGCTCCTGCACCTCTCCAATAGGCAACCCTATCTATGCACTTCTTTAAATATGGCTTAGCAAATTCTCTAAATTGCTTAGAGCTAATCATACTACAAGATGCAACAGGATCTGAAAAGCCTACTCCATACCCAAGTTCACAAGCAGCATCAATAAATAGTAAATTACTCTCTGTAACTATTTCCAATAATTCATGTACTTTTTCAGGACATTTTCTAATATCCTTCATTAAATTTTCAGCCCCGCGGATGGCAGATGCAACACTTATAGGTCCTGCTATATCTGTTGAAACACCTACTTCATGCCCTACTTCTTTATCTATCATCTGAAGAGCCTTCAAAATAAGAGGTAACCTACCGTCTTTATGAGGGTTTGCTGGCTTAAGCCTATGTAATTCATCATAGGATTTTAGAAGAGGTTCCTTTACATAAGACATACTTTTCTCTGGATATACAAGTTCTGTTCCCATAGCCTCAGCAACCCCTCTTAATCCTGTACCTATTCCTGCTCCATCAGCCTTAAATGCTTTATATACCTCTATCTCTACCTTAGCCATTAATTCTGCAGAATGATTATGTTCTCTTGGCCATATTCCAAATAAAGGTGCGCATGTTTCGCCCATAATAGGAGAACAAGGAATTCTGTCTACTTCTTCTCCCCTGGCAAAAGCCTTCATTCTTTCCTTTGAAGTCATTTCATCACATTTTATTTCCCTAAACATATATAACATTTCCCCTCTAGTAAAATTCTAGGGATTTTTCATAATGATTATATAGGATTTTATAGTATCCTATACCATATATCCCCTTATCCGATTCTATACTATTGAGGATTTTTAGTCTAATAAAAAAAAACTATAGGCATTATATTCGTTATTTATATTTTAAATAGTGAATACTTTAAGTATTTTATTCCTATTTAATTATTAATTTTATATTATTTATCATTTTTATTTGTGTTTTTTACTCTATTAGGCTTAGCTTTTGGTCTAATTACATCTTTTTTTCTATTTTTATTCTGTTCATAGGTTTTACCTTTGCTTTCAACAGCATTAAATAATCCTGATGTATCTAAAAACCATAAGAAAAATATTACATAAATTGTAGGTAAAATATATCTTCCCAATATACTCTTACCTGAAACTCCAAAATATGATGTTAGGACAACTATTAGAATGGTAATACTAAGAATTATCCATTTATTCACTTTTACTTTTGAAAAAACAAATTCTCTTAAAAAAGCAAAAATAACAAAACCAATTGCAGCAAATAATAATGTAGACAATAACGCCATTAAAATTCTCATTTACGTCTTCCTCCTTAAAAAATATATACCAATATTATTATTGAATATTTTGGAGATATTATCAAGTTTATTTTTAAATCTGAAAATTCTTAATTTGTTGGATATGTAAAAAATATATGTTAAAATTTTTTTGGGTAGTATCTTATCTGAAAGAACTGCACCGTTTGTTTATTGTTAGTGTTTATATTTTAGTGCTTATATCCTTCTATAGGAATAAGACAACTTACGGAACCAGTATATTTAAGACTGGTGGTGATAATATTGTTTAATAATATTGGTTTTATTGGAGCAGGAAAGGTTGGTTGTAACCTTGCAAAGTATTTTATGAAAAAAGGTATAACAGTTAGTGGCTTTTTTTGCAATTCTCTAAAATCAGAAGAATTTGTACATAAACATTTAACCTTACACACTTTCGATTCCATGGATTCTTTATTAGAAAGTAGTGATTTAATATTCATAACTACTCCTGATGATGAAATAAAAAATGTATGGAATTCTCTAAAACTCTGTAATAACTTAAAGAATAAATTCCTTGCTCATGCAAGTGGTTCCTTGAGTTCTGATGTATTTACAGACATAAACAAATTTGGTGCATATGGATTTTCAATCCACCCAATGTGGCCCTTTTCAGATAAACATACCTCATATATAGGCTTAGAAGATGCCTATTTTTCCATAGAAGGATTTAACGAAAAAATTAGTATTGTAAAAGATTTTATAAATTTTCTAGGTAACAATTCCTTTATAATTTCTAAAGATGATAAATATTTATATCATTTAGCCAATGTAACTGTGTCTAATTTAGTTTTATCTATATTAAATCTAGGTACAAATTATCTAGAGCTTTGTGGGGTTGAAGAAAATCAAGCCTTAAATGCTTTAATGCCCTTAATGCTTAACAACGTACAAAATATACAGAATAAAGGCTTTATATCGTCTCTCACAGGTCCCATTGAAAGAGATGATATAGGTACTATAATTCATCATTTAGATGCAATTCCTAAAGAGCATAGGGAACTTTATAAAATTTTATCTTTAAATTTATTAAAACTTTCAAAAGAAAAAAATAAAAAAAGGGATTATAGTAAATTAGAAAAAATCCTTATGGAGGTATAATTAAAATGAAAAATACAGTAGCAACTTTTTTGGAATCAAAAGCAAAGGGTGAAAAACTTACCATGCTAACCTGCTATGACTACTCTACTGCTAAATTAATGGACGATACAGGGATAAACGGTATTTTAGTTGGTGATTCACTTGGAATGGTTTGTTTAGGATATAAAGATACACTAAGTGTAACTATGGAAGACATGATACATCATACCAAAGCTGTAACTAGAGGTACAGAAAATACACTTGTAGTTGGAGATATGCCTTTTATGTCTTACCAAACTTCAATTTGCGATGCTGTAAAAAATGCTGGAAGATTAATAAAAGAAGGTGGTGCTTCTGCCGTGAAGCTTGAAGGCGGGGCTTCTGTAGTAGAAGAGATTAAAGCTATTGTTAAAGCTCAAATACCTGTTATGGGTCATATAGGTTTAACTCCTCAATCTGTAAATATGTTTGGTGGATTTAAAGTCCAAGGCAGAAATGAAGAAAATGCAAAAAGGTTAATAGAAGATGCAAAAAAACTAGAAGAAACCGGTGTATTTGCTATTGTTTTAGAATGTATACCTGCAAAACTAGCTGAAATAATTTCCAAAGAAATATCTGTCCCTACTATAGGTATTGGTGCTGGCGCTGGATGTGATGGACAAATACTAGTATATCACGATATGTTAAATATGTTTTCAGATCTTAAGCCTAAATTTGTTAAAACCTTTTCAAATGTAGGAGATGTTATGAGAGAAGGTATAAACAGCTATATTTCTGAAGTAAAAAATGGAACCTTCCCTTCATCAGAACATAGTTTTAAAATTTCTGAAGATACTTTAAAAAAATTATATTAGACATATTGAATACTCTATAGAAAGGATGTGAAACTGCATATTGCAGTGAATATCATGAAAATATTAAAAAGTATTACTGAAGTAAGAAAGCAAATAAATGAATGGAAGAGTGAAGGATATTCAGTAGGATTAGTTCCTACTATGGGATATTTACATGATGGACATAAAAGTCTTATAGAAAAAGCTCATTCTCAAAATAATAAAGTTATAGTAAGCATCTTTGTAAACCCTATTCAATTTGGACCTAATGAAGATTATGATAAATATCCTAGGGACATAGAAAAAGATAGTAAACTTTGTGAAAGTGCTGGTGCTGATATAATTTTCAATCCAGAAGTTTCAGAAATGTACCCAGAAGAAATTTTAACTTCTGTAAAATTAAAAAATCTTGCAAATGGACTTTGTGGTGCAAAACGCCCAGGTCATTTTGATGGTGTTTGTACTGTAGTTTCAAAATTATTTAATATAGTTAATCCTACAAGAGCTTACTTTGGCGAAAAAGATGCTCAACAATTAGCTGTTATAAAAAAGATGGTTAAAGATTTAAACTTTGATATAGAGGTAGTATCTTGTCCTATAGTAAGAGAAGTTGATGGACTTGCTAAAAGTTCTAGAAATACATACCTATCTCAAGATGAAAGAAACTCTGCTTTAGTTTTAAATAAAAGTCTATTGGAAGCTAAGAAAGAAATAGAGAAAGGTGAGACTTCTGCAAATAAAATAAAAGATTTAATTTTATCTATTATTTCTAGTGAACCTGTTGCAAAGGTAGATTACGTTGAAGTTGTAAATTTTAATACTATTAAAGACACAGAGAAAATTCTTAATGAAACTTTAATTGCTATAGCAGTTTATATAGGAAAAACTAGGCTTATAGATAACATTATTATAAAATAGGATGGTGGAATAAATGCATATTACTATGCTTAAATCGAAAATACATCGTGCAACTATTACAGAAGCTAATCTAAACTACGTAGGTAGTATTACCATAGACACTGCTCTTTTAAAATCTTCTGGAATATTAGAATATGAAAAAGTGCAAATTGTAGATATTGATAATGGAGAAAGATTAGAAACCTATGTTATCCCAGGAGAAGAAAACAGTGGCATGATATGTCTAAATGGTGCTGCTGCTAGACTAGTTCAAAAAGGTGATAAAATTATAATTATGAGTTATGCTTTAATGGATGAGAAAGAAGCTAAAAAATACAATCCTACTGTAGTTTTTGTAGATGAAAAAAATAGAGTATCTGAAGTTACTAACTACGAATCTCATGGAGAAATAAAATAATCTCCATAATTATAACTATTCTCCTTTAAATTTTTCATTCAAAAACTTATAATATATCGAAAAATGCTAATAATAAGTATGAAATTCATAATAAAGGAGATGTATAACAGTGAAAACTTTAGATGCTATTGCACTTACTCTTGTTATTATCGGAGCTATAAACTGGGGACTTATAGGTTTCTTTAGATTTGATCTTGTAGCAACTTTATTTGGTACAATGACAGCGTTCACTAGAGTTATCTATTCACTAGTTGGATTAGCTGGATTATATGCTATTTCTTTTTATGGAAGAGATAGAGAAGCTGTGGAAGAACAGTAACTAAAGTATTTTAAAAATTAAAACCCCATATGGGGTTTTAATTCTTTAGTCTTAAAATTAATTTTTAAATCTTAATTTTATAATCTAAGTTTAAATCATTTATCATATAAAAAGTTTAATTTTATATTGAGCTTTTTATTATATCTTGCACCTTTAAGTGTATACTATCTTTTTCTTCCTTAGACATATCATTTAAATAGATTGGTTCGTGAAAAATTATTTTAACTTCACTTCCATTTAACTTATTATTATTCCCTTCATAGCTTTTATAAGTTCCATCTAAAGTAACTGGAACTATAGGTCTTCCTGATTTAAAAGCCATCTTTAAACTACCCTTTTTAAATTCATTCATATTTGAAGATCTACTCCTTGTCCCTTCTGGGAATATAAGCATAGAGTGACCTTCTTTTAAATATTCACTTCCTGAAATTATAGCCTTAATACCTTCTCTAGGGTTTTGTCTATCTATAAAAACACATTTTATTTGTTCCATCCAGTATGTTATCATAGGTGATTTTTTAAGTTCTTTTTTAGCTACAAATCCAACTTTCCTAGGTATTACATTTAACATAACAGGTATATCTAATAAGCTCTGATGGTTACATGCGAACAAACATGCCTCTTCCGGAATATTTTCTATCCCCTTTACATCAAGTTTCATTGGAACTTTTCTTATTATAAAGCTGGACCATCCATTAACTACCTTTCTTAAATATTCACCTGATAATTCCTTAGATTTCTTTTTTAAACTAGTATGCTTTATTTTCTTGAAAAAACAACCTATCATATATATTCCAAATTCTAAAAAAAGTATGTACGTTCTCATAATTTTTTCCTTTCAAATTTTACTTTGTCACATAAATATTATACATTTATATATATTTTTTTTCAATTACTCTTAACCTGTACTAAAATCATCACTTACAGTATTCCTACTTATCATTTCTAATTTAATATTATAATTAAAGATTATTTATTATATTCTTTAATCATTTTATCTTCATTGAAAAACTTTTTGAATATTTAAAAATACTACAAATCCATTGTTAAATAGTATTTATACAATTATAATTACCTTATATAACTGATGAAAAGGAGCAATAACTATATGAAAAAGTTGAACAAACTATTTTTTGTATCTATAAGTATATTTTTATCCCTAAGTTTATTATTCTCCGGATGTAGTCCTAAGAACAATACTGAAAACTCAAATAAAAAAGAAAAAGTTTCTACAGAAAATAAAAATATATCTAAAAACACTTCACAAAAAAATACAGATAAACCTAAAACTAATGCTGTGAAGGAATCTGTAAAAGATAAATTGACTATACATTATATAAATGTTGGACAAGGAGATGCAGAGTTAATTCAATTTAAAGGAAAAAATCTTTTAATCGATGCTGGTCCTAATAAATCTAGTGAACAACTTCTTACTTATTTAAGAAGGACTGGTGTTAAAAGGCTAGACTTTGTTATTGCAACTCACCCTCATGAAGATCATATAGGTAACATGGATGATGTGATTCGTGAATTTGAAATTGGTGAATTTATAGCCCCTAAAGTTTCTGCTAATACTAAAAGTTTTGAGTGGATGCTTAAAAATCTTAAAAGTAAAGGACTAAAAATCACCACTGCTAAAGCAGGTCTAAAATTAGATATTCATAAAAATTTAAAATGTGAATTTGTAGCTCCAAATAAAGATAAGTATGATGACTTAAACAACTATTCTGCTGTAGTAAAATTAACTTATGGAAAGAATAGATTCCTATTTACTGGCGATGCAGAAACTTTAAGTGAAAAAGAAATTTTAGCTAAAGGCTTTGATATAAGTGCTGATGTATTAAAATTTGGACATCATGGAAGTAGCACTTCTTCTTCAAAAGACTTTTTAAGAAAAGTTAATCCTAAAATAGGAATTGTATCTTGCGCTAAAGGAAATAATTATGGTCATCCACATAAGGAAACTTTAAGTAAAATTAAAGAGTTCCAAATAAAAACTTATAGAACAGACATAGACGGTGATATCATTTTAGTAAGTGACGGAAGTAATATACAAAAATTAAATAAGAAATAAAGAAATTGGGACTGTCTCTAAAATATTAGATAAGACAGTCCCAACTTATTATATAAAGTTATTTTTTATAAATAGTAATTAAAAGAATTTAAAGTACATAAGACCTAAAATCACAAAACCTAATATAAGTCTATAGATTGCAAAACCCCTCATAGGTTTTTTCTTTAAATATTCTATAAATTGCCTTACAACAACTATAGCTACTATAAAAGATACTACAAATCCAACTACAAGTGCAATTGTTTCATTTGTTGTTAAGTTAAATCCACTTTTATAAAGTTTCAACCCTGATGCACCTACCATAGTAGGAAGTGCTAGGAAGAATGAAAATTCTGCAGCTCCTACAGTGTTTAATCCTACAATCCATGCACCCATAATTGTAGATGCTGACCTTGACATTCCAGGCCACATAGCTAAACATTGAAACATACCTATAATAAAAGCTTTTTTATAACTTATATCTTCTATTTCTTGTATTCCATTTCTATTTCTAAATTTGCCCTCTATAATTATCATTAATATTGCCCCAACGATTAAAGCAAGTGCTACAGTGAATGGATTCATAAGTTTTTCTTCAATCATATCATCAAATAAAACTCCTAAAATCGCAGCTGGTATAGCCCCTACCAAAATAGTGAACCAAAACTTTAATCCTCTCTGTTTTAAAGTAAAAAATTCCACTACGGTTGTCCAAATTTTATTCCAATATAAAACCACTATAGCTAGTATAGCTCCAAGTTGAATTACAATTTCAAATAAATTAGCGAACTCACCTTTAAAATTTATAAAGTGGCCAGCTATTATCATATGACCTGTAGATGATACAGGTAAAAATTCTGTTATCCCCTCTACGATGGCTATAATAATAGACTTTAATATTAAGATTATATCCATTCTTTTTCCACCTTTTCTAGTTTTTTAATTATGTATAATAATCATACTTTTTTATTATACTATAAACTATTTAACAATAATACATTTGTAAATAAATTTTAATAAATTAATACTAAAAAATGACTTACAAATGCCTGGATTTGTAAGTCATTTTTTAATTTATATTGTACTATATACTTTTAGGACCAGCTTCTATAACTTCTTCTGGTACATCCTTGTATTTATTAAAGTTTTCTATGAACTTTTCTGCAAGTTCATTAGCCTTAATGTCGTACTCTTCTTTATTTTCCCACGTATTTCTAGGATTTAATAATTCTGATGGTACACCTGGAACTTCTGTTGGCACTAAGACATTAAATCTTTCATTTTTAACGTATTCCACATTTTTAAGCTCTCCTTTTAAAGCTGCTCTTACCATTGCTCTAGTATATGGAAGATGCATCCTGTAACCTTTTTCATATCCACCAGCTATCCATCCTGTATTAACAAGATAAACTTCTGTATTGTACTTATTAATTTTTTCTCCTAAAAGTTTAGCATATACATAAGGACTCATTAACATAAATGGCTCTCCAAAACATGCTGAAAAAGTAGCTTTAGGTTCTGTAATTCCTCTTTCTGTCCCTGCAAGTTTACTTGTATATCCTGACATAAAGTGGTACATAGCACTTTCCTTAGTAAGCTTTGAAATTGGAGGTAGTACTCCAAAAGCATCTGCTGTTAAGAAAATTATAGTGTTGGGATGTCCACCTTTTCCGCTTTCCTCTAAATTACAAATATGATGTAGTGGATATGCTCCTCTTGTATTTTCTGTTCTACTTCCATCATCATAATCTGGCTCTCTATTTTCATTTAAAACTACATTTTCTAATATAGCTCCAAATTTTAAAGCATCATAAATTTCTCTCTCTTTTTCTCTGCTTAACTTTATAGTCTTAGCGTAACATCCACCTTCAAAATTAAATACTCCCTGATCACACCATCCATGCTCGTCATCACCAATTAATCTTCTATCTTTATCTGCAGATAATGTTGTCTTCCCTGTTCCTGATAGTCCAAAGAAAATAGCCGTATCCCCTTCTTCTCCAATATTTGCAGAACAGTGCATTGGGAATATATTGTTCTCTGGTAGTAAGAAATTCATTACAGAGAACATAGATTTTTTAATTTCTCCTGAATATTGAGTTCCACCTATTAAAACTATTCTCTTATTAAAGTTAACTAATATAAAAGCTTCTGAATTTATTCCATATTCCTTTGGATCTACTTTTAAACCTGGTGCTGCAATAACTGTAAATTCTGGTTTATGTTCTTTTAATTCATCTTCACTTGGCCTTCTAAATAATGAACTTGCAAAAAGTGATTGAGATGCTAATTCATTAATTACTCTAATGGATAATCTATGCTCTTTCATAGCTCCTACAAATCCATTAAATATATATAAATTTTTATCTTTTAAATAATCACACATTCTATTGTATAATTTATCAAATACTTCTTCTTCTATAGGAAGGTTGCTGCTTCCCCAGTTTATCTTTTCATTAATACTCTCATGTCTAACAATAAATCTATCCTTAGGTGATCTTCCTGTATATTTACCCGTATTTATAACCAATGAACCATTGTTTGCTAGAATACCTTCTCCCCTTTTAACAGCCTCTTCTACTAATTTAGCAGAAGATAGATTTACATATATTTCTTTTGAAGTTTCTATGTTCATTTTTTGTAAATCTTCTTTTATACAATTACCCATTTAATTCACTCCCTATGAATTTACTAAACCTTTTAATTTATGACATTTAATTATGTTTAAAAATTATTTTTTGTTCAATTTCTACTCATATAATACTAATATTGATTTTAATTCCTTAATTAGTATAACACATTTTTTATTTTTAATAAATTAATTTTTCCTTAAAAAGTGTATTTTACAATGCTTCCAAAAGTTAAATGCCTGATTTTATTTTTAATAATATGATAAATAAGTTACATCACCATTATACTTGGCACAATATTGCATATGATCTTTTTCAACATTATTTGCTATTATTTTATGAATTATTGTAAGAATTTCATAAGAAATGTCTTATTATAACCAATAATATATAATAAAAAGTTTTATTTTACTTAATCTTTTTCCTACAAACTTACTTATTATTCTAGTTTTAAAGAGTAAAAATTGATACAATATAATTGTACTACTTAAAGAAAGGTGGTTTTAATTTGGCTAACAAAAGAACTACTAATTTAACTGGTAGGCAACAAAAAAGATTAAAGCATTTCTTTTTTGTTATCCTATTTGTCTTATTACTTGGCATTATAAGTTCCGTAATTTTTATTGCAAGTAATTTAATTGAATCTAAAGGTAGTAAACATACTTCCACCCCTATTACAGCAAAGCAAGATATAAAAAATGAAGATTCATCTAAGAAAAATATAAGCACACCTAAAAAAGAAAATATATCTAATCCAAAACCCGATACCCATACAGAAGTTTTAATTTCTTCTGTTGGAGATTGTACTATAGGTAGCGATTCAAAGTTTTCTGGTGAAACCCTCCCCGTAGTACTTGCAAATAAAGGTATGGATTATTCTTATTTTTTTAAAAATGTAGCAACATATTTTAAGAACGATGATCTTACTGTTGCAAACTTAGAAACAACATTTACTAATGCTACTAATAAAATGCCTAAAGCCTTTAACTTTAAGGCTCCACCTTCTTATTCAAAGGCCTTAACTTTAGGATCTATTGAAGCTGTTAATATTGCTAATAATCATATTTATGATTATAATAAAAAAGGGTTTGATGATACAAAAGAAACTCTTAAAAATGAAGGTGTAAATTTTTTTGGCGAAGGCACCATTTGGAAGACTACTATTAAAAATAAAAAGTTTGCTTTTTTAGGATATAGAGGTTGGGAAGAAAATATAAATTTTGAAAAACTTAAAAATGAAATAGTTAAGTTAAAAAATGAAGGAAATATCGTAATTATAAATTTTCATTGGGGTATGGAAAGACAAAATTATCCTATAGAGTTTCAAAAGAAACTTGCTAAGTTCTCTATAGATAATGGTGCTGATTTAATAATTGGCCATCACCCACACGTACTTCAAGGTATTGAAACATATAAAGGAAAATATATATGCTATAGTTTAGGTAATTTTTGTTTTGGTGGAAATACAAACCCTAAGGACAAAGATACAATTATACTTCAAACTCAGTTTAAATTTAAAAATGATAAACTTATAGAAACAGGTATTAAAGCAATCCCTTGTAGAATATCCTCTGTAAATTATAAAAACGATTACTGCCCTACTCCTTTAAAAGGTGATTCAGGTGCTAGGATATTACAAAGATTAAATAAAATTTCTCCGAGGGCAGGTTTTAACATTTCAGAAGAGTTTCATTTTGAAAAACATTAATGCTTAAGAGGCGGTGACTAAAATTAATATTAAATCTTTTTTCAGTATTATAAGTTCTAAAACAATTATAAAGCTTTGCAAGATTTTTTCTAAAGGAGGTACTAATTTTCCTGGAAAAATCGCCTTAAAAATAGACAAAAACATTCTAAATACAGTAGCTAAAGGCTACAGAGTCATCCTTGTAACAGGAACAAATGGCAAAACTACCACTACTAATATGATATACAATATAATAAAATCTACTGGCAAAAAAGTTATAACTAATTCCTCTGGTGCAAATCTTTATCCTGGAATTGTAACTTCTTTTGTATCAAACTTTTCATTTAAAAATAATAATGATGAAAAATTTGCAGTTATTGAAGTAGATGAAGCTAATGTAAAGTTTATAACTAAACATGTAAATCCAGAAATAATCACTATAACTAATCTATTTAGAGACCAATTAGATAGATATGGAGAAGTGTATACTACTCTTGAGAAGATCCTAGATGGAGTACAAAATGTGCCTAACTCTACCCTTGTATTAAATGGTGATGAATCTCTTTTAGGAAGTTTAGATCTTAAAAATAAAGTTATTTACTATGGATTTGAAAGCTATGACTCAGAATCTAATAAAGTCCATATTAACTCTGATGCAAAGTTTTGTAAGTTCTGCAAAACTTCCTATAAATATAATTTTGTAACTTATAATCACCTAGGGGATTACTATTGCCCTAATTGTGGTTATAAGCACCCTGAATTAAAATATAAAGTTGAAAAAGTTTTAGATAAAACTCCTAATAGTTCAACAGTTGTGATTAATAATGAAGAAATACTAATAAATCAACCTGGTACTTATAATATATATAATGCACTATGTGCGTACGCAATAGGTTCTGAACTTTCTATTGATAAACAAAATATAAATAAGTCTTTAGAAAACCAGGAAAGTAGCTTTGGTCGTCAAGAAGAAATATCTATAGATAATAAAAAAATAAAAATTATTCTAGTTAAAAATCCAGCTGGATACGATGAAGCTCTAAATACATTATTATTGGATAAAAGAAAAATAAATTTAAGTTTTATGTTAAATGATAATTATGCTGATGGTAGAGATGTATCTTGGATATGGGATGTAGACTTTGAAAAACTAAAAAAATTAAACGTAAGTAAAATAATAGTATCTGGTATGAGAAAATATGATATGGCCGTTAGGTTAAAAATTTGTGGATTTAATGAAAAAGATTTTATTATATGTAATGACTTTGAAAATATCGTGGAGTCAATTAAATCCAACACAGAAGATTTTACTTATATTTTAGCTACTTATACTGCAATGACCGACTTTAGAAAATTCTTAAATGCTAAAGGATATGCAAAAGAAATTTGGTAACTTAAAGGAGTAGATTTTATGGAATTAAATATATGCCATCTATATCCAGATTTATTAAATGTATATGGAGATTATGGGAACATATTAGTTCTTAAATATAGAGCAGAAAAAAGAGGTATAAAAGTAAATATACACAACCTATCTATTGGAGAAGATTTTCAAAATGATTTATATGATATTGTTCTCTTTGGTGGTGGGCAAGATTTTGAGCAATCTATAGTATCAAACGATATATTAGAAACTAAGAAAAATAATATTGAAAAATACATAGAAGACGGAAAAGTATTTTTAAGTATCTGTGGTGGATATCAACTTCTAGGAAAATATTATACCACACCAAGTGGAGAAAAACTTCCAGGTCTTTCTATACTAGACATCTATACGGAAGCTGGAGATACTAGATTCATAGGAAATACCATAATATATAATGAAGAGTTTAAGGAAACTTATGTTGGATTTGAGAACCATTCTGGTAGAACCTATATTGGTAATGTAAAGCCTCTTGGAAAAATAATTTCAGGATATGGAAATAATGGAACTGACGGATATGAAGGTTGTATTTACAAAAATACCTTCTGTACTTACTTTCATGGATCTCTATTATCAAAAAACCCTGAGCTTGCTGACAGACTTCTATTATCAGCATTAAAACCTAAATATCCAGAATTAACTTTAGAACCCTTAGATGATTCTTTAGAATTAAATGCAAAAGAACATATAGTTAAAACATATTCAAACAAATAAGACAGCTAAAATAGCTGTCTTATTTGTTTAAAACCTTTAGATTTTTTAATCTTTCTATATCTTCTTTAGGTAAGTTTTTTAGATTTTTAAATGTGTAACCTTCCTTTTTATAATGCTGTATTACATCTCTTAAAACTTCTCTAGTCGTGGTGTTATAGTATCCGTCATGTAAAAGTAATACTACCTCATTCTTACCCTTTGTAGTCTTTAAAATATTTCTTTTAATCTTAGCCTTAGGTACATTTTTTCCTATAGCATCTTCTCCAGTAACATTCCAATCAATATAATATAGATCTTTATTTAAAACACACTTCTTAATTTCCTTTTTTACTGCTTTATTACAAATATTTGTACTAGAACCGCAGGGCATTCTTATTATATTAATTAAGTCCTTGCCTATAATTTGTTCTAGTGAAGCAACACATTTACACATATCTTCCTTATAGTTTTCTTGTGATCTATAAATATATGATGTCTTGTGTGTATAACTGTGAGCTCCAATGGCCATACCATTTTTATTAAGTTCCTTCACTATATGAGGATATTTCTCTGCACTTTCTCCTATTAAAAAGAAAGTTGCTGTTACTTTTTCCTCTTTTAATATATCTAAAACTTTTAAAGTATTATTAGGAGATGGCCCATCATCAAAAGTAAGATATATCACCTTCTCTTTTTTTTCTTCTTCTGCTTTAGCTATATTTGTATTTAAAAAACATACTGAAATAACTAAGATAAAAACTAACATTAAACTCAAAGTTCTTTTGGTTCTCATTATTACGCATCTCCTTAAGTTATTATAAATTTAGGATATGCATTTTAAAGTTGTTTAAACATATATAAATATTCTTTAATAAACAAAAGTTTACATAATTAAATAAATAATTATTATTCTATACATCTAAAAATTAAATATTTAGCTTAATCCTATAGTCATAGTAAATTCTAATTCCTGTCCACTTTTTAAAATAAAAAGTTTATCTTCTTTAGATGCAATCTGTATACTATCATAGTATCCATTAGTTGGTTCTAAGGCACAATTATAATCACCTCTAAATCCACCTTCTGTAACCCAAAAACCTAAATAAGGCAATATGTCCCTATCATAACTTAAGCTATACCTTATATCTTTACTCCTATAATAAATAGAGCAATAGCCTTCTTCTACCTTTTTATTAGCATAATACTTTTCAGTATGACTACTATTAATGTTTAATACTCTGTTTAAACAATAATCTTTTCCATTTAAATCTTTTGTTTCTGGATATGTATGTATTTCATTAACATTTCCTAGCATAGAGCTTTTTTGAACATTTACCACTTCTTTTGTGCCTTCTGGAAAATTTATTTCCATATCTTCTTCACAATTAACTAAATAATGTGCTGTCCAAATACATGGGAAATCATCTTCTCCAATATTTTTTATAAAATAATTTATATCTATAGTTTCTTTATCTATAGAAATTTTTTTAGTATATATATATGGTAATATAGAGCTTTTAAAACTCAATGTAATACTATTCTCAGTAACTAAATCTAAATTAAATTCTGAAGTCCATATTTCACCATGATCTGGATATATAACTTTTTTACCTTCTATTTCTACTTTACATTGATCAATAGTAGGAAATGCATCATCAAATCCTGCAGCATCATATTCTTCAAATTTTGAATAAAGTTCTGGTTTTTTATAATTATCCTCTTTATTTTGAAAAAGAAGTTCAAAGTCTTTTACTTTATGATAAATAGAAGCTATTTTTCCTCCTATTGAAGGAATTATCTTAACTCTTAAAATATCATTTTCAAATTCTAAAGTTTTTACCCCTTTAAATAATACTTCCTTAAACATAACCCCAATCTCCAATACTATATTCTATTTTTCATATCCTTCCAAATGATTTAAATGCCAGTTCCAAGCAGTTTCTATTATAGTTTCTAATGAATCGTACTTAGACTTCCATCCAAGTTCTTTAATTGCCCTCTCTGATGAAGCAATTAAAGTGACTGGGTCTCCTGCACGTCTTTCAGAAATTTCTACCTTAAAATCTCTACCTGCAATTTTCTTTACTGTATCTATTACTTCTTTTACTGAAAATCCCTTTCCATTACCTAAGTTATATATATCACTTTCTTCTCCCCTCATTAACCTTTCTAAGGCTAAGAGGTGTGCACTTGCAAGGTCTGTAACATGAATATAATCTCTAACGCATGTTCCATCTTTAGTATTATAGTCATCTCCAAAAATAAATACTTTCTCTCTCTTACCTAAAACTGCTTGCATTATTATTGGAATTAAATGAGTTTCTGGACTATGATCCTCTCCGATTTTTCCGTTTATATGTGCTCCTGCTGCGTTAAAATATCTTAATGCAGTATACTTTATACCGTATGCATTGTCACACCATTTTAGAATTTTCTCCACAGCTAGTTTAGACTCTCCATATGGATTTGTTGGGAAAGTTTTATCATTCTCTACTATGGGAATATTTTCAGGCTCTCCATAAGTCGCTGCTGTAGATGAGAATATTATGTATTTAACATCATAATCCCTCATAGCCTCTAATAAACATATTGTTCCATATACATTATTATTAAAATATTTTAAGGGTTCTACTACGCTTTCCCCAACTAAGGATTCTGCAGCAAAATCTATAACTGCATCTATATTATTTTCACTAAATACCTTGTCCAAAATTTTTCTATCTCTTATATCACCTTCGTATATTTTCCCACCTAAAATAGCATCCCTATGACCTTTTTGAAAATTATCTAATACTATAACTTCATGATTATTTTCTAATAGTTCTGCTACCATATGACTTCCAATATATCCAGCACCACCACAAACTAAAACTTTCATTTATTTCACTCCTTTTAGAAAACCTTTTCTATAATTATTTCGAACTAATATTTCCTATAATTAGTATATCATTTATTTAAATTTCATTCAATTTTATTCCTTATACTATATTTATACAATAGTTATTCTAAATTTATTTAATTAAAGGATTTACTACGTCTAAATTTTATATTAAGTAGTAAATCCTTTTTTAATATTCTAAAATTCTATTTTAAAACTTATAACTTGTTTACTATTATTTCATCGTTTTTCACATCTATTATAGCTGTACTTCCTTCATAAATTTCACCTTTTATTATTTCCCTTGCAAGTACAGTTTCTATATTGTTTTCTATATATCTCTTTAAAGGTCTTGCCCCATAGATAGGATCATATGCCTCTCTTGCTATAACACTCTTTGCCTTTTCAGTTATTTTAAGCTCTATACTTTTTTCTCTTAATCTATTCTTTGTATCTTCTAAGAATATATCTATTATTTTCTCTATATCCTTAACTCCGAGAGCTTTAAACATTATGACATCATCAAGCCTATTTAAAAATTCTGGTTTAAATTTAAACTTAAGTTCATCTAAAACCTCTTCTCTTACCTCTTGTGAAATTTCTCCACTTTCCATATTTTCTAGTAAATATGAACTTCCCATGTTAGATGTCATAATTATTATAGTATTTTTAAAATCTACTACTCTACCTTTATTATCTGTAAGTCTTCCATCATCTAATATTTGTAAGAAAATATTAAATACATCTTCATGTGCTTTTTCGATTTCATCAAATAAAATAACACTGTATGGATTCCTTATAACTGCTTCTGTTAATTGTCCACCCTCTTCATATCCAACATATCCTGGAGGCGCTCCAATCAATCTAGACACAGCATACTTTTCCATATACTCTGACATATCAATTCTAATAATATTGTCTTCGCTATCAAATAAATTGTTAGCTAGAGTTTTAGCTAGTTGAGTCTTACCTACACCTGTAGGACCTAAGAAAATAAATGAACCTATAGGTCTTCTAGGATCTTTAAGTCCTGAACGTGCTCTTATTACAGCATTAGATACAGCCTTAACTGCTTCACTTTGACCTATTACTCTTTCTTCAAGTTCTTCTTCTAATCTAAGAAGTTTTAATCTTTCACCTTCTACTAATCTAGTTACAGGAATACCAGTCCAATTAGATACTATATCTGATATTTCAACTTCTGTAACTTCTTGCTTAAGTAAGGATGAATTTTCTCCCTTTAATTGATTTTCTTTTTCATTTAGTTGTTTTTCTAAGCTTGGAATTACTCCATATTTTATTTCAGCAACTTTGTTTAGATCATATTCTCTTTCAGCCTTTTCTAAATCTGCTTTATAATTATCTATTTTTTCTTTCAATGATTTAACTTCATCAATTTGAGATTTTTCCCTTTCATACCTTGCTGTATACTCTATATCATTTTCATTAAGGTTACTTAATTCTCTTTCAACTTCTTTTAATCTTTCCTTTGAAACCTCATCTTTTTCTTTTGAAAGTGCTTCTTTTTCTATTTGAAGATTAAATATTTTTCTTCTTATATCATCCATTTCTTCAGGTAAACTATCTATCTCTGTTCTTATCATAGCACAAGCTTCATCAATTAAATCTATAGCTTTATCTGGCAAGAACCTATTATTTATATATCTATTTGAAAGCTTAGCTGCTGCTACAATTGCATTATCATGTATTCTTATCCCATGGTATATCTCAAATTTTTCTTTAAGCCCTCTTAAAATCGTAATACATTCATCCACTGTAGGTTCTCCAACTAGAACCTGTTGGAATCTTCTCTCTAGTGCCTTATCTTTTTCTATATACTTTCTATATTCATCGAAAGTTGTAGCTCCTATACAATGAAGCTCTCCTCTTGCAAGCATTGGCTTTATAAGATTTCCTGCATCCATAGAACCTTCTGTTTTACCTGCACCTACTATAGTATGAATCTCATCTATAAATAATATTATTTTTCCTTCACTAGAACTAACTTCTTTTAATACAGCTTTCAGTCTTTCTTCAAATTCACCCCTGTATTTAGCTCCAGCTATTAAAGCTCCCATATCTAAAGAAAAAACTATCTTATCTTTTAGACCATCAGGAACATCTCCTCTTACAATCCTTTCGGCGATTCCTTCAACTATAGCAGTTTTACCTACTCCTGGTTCTCCAATTAGTACAGGATTATTTTTTGTTCTTCTTGATAAAATCCTAATTACCCTTCTTATTTCATCATCTCTACCTATAACAGGATTTAATTTGTGTTTTTTTGCATCTTGAATTAGATTTCTTCCATACTTAGATAAGGCATCGTATGTTCCTTCTGGGTCTTGAGTATCCACAGTTTGGTTTCCTCTAACTTCTAATAGAACTTTTAAGAAGCCATCTTTAGTTATGCCAAAGGTTCTTAATATATCACCTACAGCTCCCTTATCCTCTAATTCCATCATAGCAAGAATTAGGTGTTCCACACTTATATAGCTATCCTTAAATCTTTTAGATATTTCCTCAGCTTTAATAAATACTTCCTCGAATCTTCTTGTAGGATATACACCTGAAGTTTTAGCTCCTTCTCCTAATACTTTTGGCATTTTTTCTAACTCCATATGAGTTTTTTCCCTTAACTTATTTATACTAACACCCATCTTAGAAAATATATTAGGGATAAGTGATTCATCCTCAGAAATTAAAGCCTCAAATAAATGGATTGATTCTAATTGCTGATGATTATATTTTACTGCAATTCCATGAGCTTCATTAATAGATTTTTGTACCTTTATAGTAAGTTTTTCAATATCCAATATTGCTCTCTCCTTTCTATAATTTAAATCACTTTTCATATATTTTTCCTATTAACTTTTATTATAATACTATATGACAAAAAATATAATTAAATTTTTTAAAACAAAAACACCTTATATAAAATTAATATAAGATGTTTTTGTTAATCTAATTTATCATATGTACTTTTCCATTTTTATTGCAAGATTAAAATATTTTAAAGCTTCCATTGTATTATTAAATTTATAATACATTTTACCCAGTTCTAAATATCTATTATACAATTGTTTCTTTGTACCAAATTTAACTAAAGCATCTAAAGATAAATTCATATACATTTCAGCTGAGTAATCATTATCTTGCATCATACAAATAATGGACTTATTATGATAAGCCTTTTCTATAAATATTAAATTATTTAACTCTATAGCTATATTTAAAATCTCACTATTTATTTCTTCCGCCTTTGTTATAAAGTTACCTTTTATTAAGGTTTCTGTGAGCATGAGCTTATATTCTACTACTCTTTCTTTCGGTTCATCAGGACATACCTTTAAAGCTTTTTCAATATATTCCATACCCTCAGACATAAGTCCTAATTCTATCATTATATCTGCATATTCATTAAATGCTTTTACCTTGTCAAAATGTTTTTCCTTATATAACCTAAGTGATTTCTTTTCATATGCTAAAAATCTATCATCATTCATTCTTAGACATAAGAATGCCATCATATGATAACAATTAGCCTTTAGTAACTGATCATCGATATGTTCCATATAATCACTAATTTTCATAGCAAGCTCATAAGCCTTTTCATAATCCTTTTGCTTTACATAACAATATGCTTCCTTATAAATAGCTTTTACAAGTAAAGTATAATATTCTACATTACAATCCTCTCTACTAGTAATAGATTTTATTACATTATCATAGTAGTTAGCTGCTTGTACATATTCCTTACTCATATAAAGGTAATTAGCCATATCCATATAATATATTTCCTGATTTTCTATACTATATGCTTTTTGATAAATATCATAATATGTACATTGTAATTCTTCTAAAGATTGAATATCATTATTATTTAAGTAATATTGAAATAATAGATGCATAATCTTCATAGAAATTTGAGGATAATTATAATCTTGAGAATATTCTAGATTATATTTTAACTTTTTCTCGTACCCTTCCATATCTAAAGGATATGTTTCGATTAATTCTAGATTCTCTTTTAAATGATCCTCTACATCTTTTTTCAAATAATTATAGTCGATATTTAATTTATTACTTGTAAACTCTAATACCCATAGATCTGGTTTTATTTTGTTGTTTTCTATACAACTCATTTTAGATACGGATATCTTATCTCCACATAATTCTTTTAAAGTTAATCCTTTATATACACGAGATTTTTTTATTTTTTCCCCTGTTGATAATATTTCCATACTCAACCTCACCCATTCAAGTAGCATTATACATAATTAATAATTCCTAATTCCTTAAACATATCAACTCCGTCGCTTAAATACTTAGCAGCTGAAGATTCATCCCCCTTATCTATATAGAATTTTCCTATCATCATGGAAATTTCAGCAGATTCTTTTATATAATTCATGCTTTTCGCAAAATTCAGTGCTATTATTAAAGTATTTTCTGCCTCAATAAAATTTTCTTCCTGCATGTCTATTCTATATTTCAAAAGATAGTATTTAACTAGAGCCTTTTTATTTCCATTATGAACCTCAACCATTATCTCTTCTAAGATCTCTTTTGACCTTTTTATATCTTTCAGTCTTATATAATTTTCACACATTGTAATTAGAGTCTCTATTAGTTTCGGATCTTTGTTATTATTCCTTAACTGCTTGGCTCTTTCTAAATGTATAAAAGCTTCATCAATATTACCAAAATCTGAAAATAGTCTTCCTAAGCTATTTTCAATTTCAGATATATTTTCTACATCATGTATTTCTTTGAATACCTCTAAAGCTTTTTCAGAGTATTTAATAGCATTTTCCATATCCTCTTTTTTAGAATATTGGTCTGATATTAATAATAAAGACTTAGCATATTCATTTTTATCATTTAGTTGTTTAAACTTTTCCTGTGCTACATAAGAGTATTTTATAGATTTTTCAATTTGTTCTAATTTAAAGAAGGTATATGCTATATAATAGTAAATTTCTCCTATTAAAAAGTCATTCCCTATATTGTTGTCTAGAAAAACCTTTTCAGCTTGTTGAAAGTAAGTGCAAGATGAATGATATGCTTTTAATTTTAAAGTTATTATTCCTAAGTTTAAAAATGTATTTATTACTTCTTCATGCTTATTATGCTTTATAAACATTACATTGGCAGAAAGGAATAATTGTTGTGCTAAAGCCATCTCAGATTTTAGCATATGAATTTTTCCTCTTAAAAATAAAGTTCTAGCCCTAGTATATTCCAATTTATATATTTCAGCATAATATAAAGCCTTTTCTATATACTGGTCACTCTTAATTAAATCATTATCTAACATATGTGCTTCTGCAATATTCTCAAAGAAAACACAAATTTTCTCTGCTTGGCTTTCTTCCGATTCCATTAGGTATTCTACAGAAGTATTTAATGACTGAGCTAGATATTCTAACAAATCCATGCTAGGGTTAGATTTGCCAGACTCAACAAGACTTATTTGACCTGGTGTTATTCTTTCCCCTGCCAAATCTTTAAGAGTCATATTAAGTTCTTTTCTCTTCCTTTTTATTTTCTCTCCCAAAGACAGAATCTCCATGTCCATACATTCACTCTTCCTTTACAAGGTATTGAAATCTTTAATAAAATTTAAAATTTTTAATAAAATATTAAGAATATTATAGCATAAATTTATATATTACTGCAAAATTATATAAATATTTTTATATAATAAAATTAAAACACCTTATATTTTTAAATATAAGGTGTTTTATGATATACTTAATAGAAACATATAATACTATTAAATTTAATTTCTATAATCTATAATTTATCTATTCATCATTCCCATCATAGAATCCATCATGCCTGTTGTTGTCCCTCTAAATGTTTTAGCAGCCCTTTTTATTCTTCTTCTTGTTGTTCTATCCATTGAAGGTAGCATCATCATTCCAGCTGCTATTCCTACTAAAGCTCCTGTTGTCATACCTCTAAAAAATTTTGATCCCATTTTAACACACCCTTTCTATAAATATTATCACTTATAGGGTATGTATTTTTCAAAATTTTAAACCTTAACTCTAAATTTTTATATATTTTTTAACCCTGAATTAATAAAAGAAAAAATTTTATCAACATTTTCTCCACCTACTAAAGGCTTTATAAAACTTACTCCTTCTTTTATAATAAAGATTATATCATCATTACCTTCCCAATTCTGAAGTATAACTTCTTGGGGAACAGAGTTTAATATTCTATCAAAGGCAAAAAATACTAAAGCTAGCTCGTCTATTTTACCTACAAAGGGAATTTTATTAGGTATAATATCTATAGGTGTAGCTATATATGCCATAACAGTTCCTAATATAATTTTACTGGTTCTATCTACTCTCGGCTCTTTAAAGAGTCTATATAAAAGTGCTATTAAATCTGGCAATATTAAAGCATATTTGATGGCATTTTTATACTCTGTATTATTTGCACTACTTTCAATATCATTTCTAACTATAGAATAACCATCTTCAATTTTATTTTTATTATTTAAAGGTTTCTCCTCATAAATTTCTGGTTTCTCATTTAATTCCCATACACTTTTAATCTTTTCATTAGCTTTAAGAGCTTCATTAAAAGTAATATATTTCTTTTCTAAATTTACATCTAATTTTTCACATTCTACAAAAAGCTTGTCCTCTTTTAAATCTATGTTCTTTAGAATTAAGGATACATAAGGAACTATTGTAAATAAGGTATCTAGTTCTATACACACTTGATCCTTATAGCTTATAATTCCTATAACCATGAAATCCTTTAAAAGTTTTCTTAATGCAAAGTTTTTTATAAAAGTAAATATGCCTAAGCTAGCTATGGAAACCTTATTTATTTTTAACTTTAGCATATTATCTTTTAAGTACATAAAGCTTATTTTCACACTAAATGGTATTTTAATTTTAAACTTATAGGTTCCTTTTATGTTTAATTTATCACCTTCGAAGTTTACTGAACTTATATCTAAACCTTTTATTTTTCCATATACAATAATTTCTTTAAAAATACTCAATAAGTCCTCTTCGCTTAAAAGTATTTTCACATTGGATATATTCAATAGTTTCACCTCTAATACTTTACCTTTTTATTCTAGTATACACTAATATCTAAGGATATTAAATATAATTTATGCAGAAATTACATAACCATATTTTATGATTTTAATTGGACATACATATAAAAAAACAATATAATTACACTCAGTTAGTAAATATAATTATATGGTAGGTGATAATAGATGAATTTGAAGAAAAATTTATGGAAGATTTCATTAGTTGCTACTCTAGTTTCCCTCACTATATTGATCTTTGTTAAATTAGTTTATATAAAAAACCTTCAAAAAGATTATACTAGTTTTATTTCTGATATAAACACTAATAAAGTTTCCTCAGTTTATTTAAATGACTCACCTAAAATAAGGATAAAATTAAAAAACGGACAAGTATACGAAACTGATAATCCTAGAAAAGAAAATTTTAAGGAAAACTTATTAAATAAAAATATTAAAGTATATGAAAACTCATTTCTTTTAATGCCTGAATTAGTTCCATCTGTTTTATTATTTATATCTTTTGGGTTTCTAGTGTTTTCCTCTTTTAAAAATCATAAAGTAAAATCTAAAGGCATGTTTTCTGCATCAAACTTAAATGTAGAAGCTATAGAGAACTCACCTTACAACTTTTCACTTGTAGCAGGAAATGATGAAGCTAAAAATAGCGTTAAAGATATTGTTGATTTTCTTAAAAATCCTGAAAAATATACTTCATATGGTGCAAGAATGCCAAAGGGTATCATTTTCTATGGAGATCCTGGTACAGGAAAGACTCTTCTTGCTAAAGCCATTGCAGGAGAGGCAAAAGTACCCTTTTATGCAGTATCTGGTTCTGACTTCGTGCAAATGTATGTAGGTGTTGGTGCAGGTCGTGTAAGAAATTTATTTAAAAAAGCTAGAAAGCATGGAAAAGCTGTTATATTTATAGATGAAATAGATGCTATAGGTAAGAAGAGAGATGGCGGTTCTGGTAGTGGTAGTTCTGATGAAAAAGATCAAACATTAAATGCCTTACTTACAGAAATGTCTGGTTTCAATGAAAAAGAAGGTATAATAGTCATAGCTGCAACTAACAGGCTTGATATTCTCGATTCTGCTCTTTTAAGACCTGGTAGATTTGATAGGCATATAGAAATAAACTTACCTGATTTAACTGCTAGAGAGAGAATAATAGAACTTTATTTAGAGAATAAACCTTCAAATAATATAAATATAAAAGAATGGGCGAAAAAAACTGCTTATTTCTCAGGTGCTAAGCTGGAAAGTTTGATTAATGAGGCTGCTATAATAGCTTGTAATGAGGAAAGTGAATTTATTGATGATAGAATACTTGATAAAGCTTTTTCTATCGTTCTAACAGGTTATGAGAAGGTCAATAGGGATTATATAAAGAATGAGGATAGAGAAATAACTGCGGTTCATGAAAGTGGACATGCTTTAGTATCGCATCTTCTTCTACCAGAAGAAAAGGTTTCTAAAGTTACAATTATACCAAGTACTAAGGGCGCTGGTGGTTATACATTAAGCATTCCTGAAGATAGGCTTTTTAGAAATAAAACTTATCTTAAAAATAGAATTATGGTACTTTTAGCTGGTAGGGCTGCTGAGGAAGTTTGTTTTGGAGAAAATAATATTACAACTGGTGCTTATAATGATATTCAAAAAACAACAGACTTAATCTTTAATATGGTAACCAGATACGGTATGGGAGAAAGCCTAGGGTTACTTAATATTGAGGAGCTAAATAAGTTCGGAGTGAATACTAATCATGTAATTGTAGACGAGTGTAAATCTACTATACAAAAGTTGTATGATGATACGAAAAATCTAATAATACAAAATAAATATCTCCTAGACAATATGTCTTCAGAACTACTGAAAGTAGAAACTTTATATGACCAAGACATAAATAAAATTTTAAATAAAGCATCATAAATAAAATTAGCTGAAATGAATTTTAAAATTCATTTCAGCTTTTTATTTATTACTATTTATAATGTATAGTGCTTATTTTATAAGAAATATTTGTGCTAATAACAGCCACAGTTAACTTATTGTTCTTTATAAAGTATAAGACTCACTAACATTCCAGATAAAAGTCCAACTATATGAGCAGAATTATCTATGTTAGGTAAGGTTATTCCTATAAATATGTTAGTAATTATAACAATAATTATATTATATAAAAAACCTTTACCTATGTTGTTCCTAAGTTTATATGCAAAAATTAAAGTAGCTCCTAGTAAACCAAAAATTGCACCTGAGGCACCTATAGAAATACCTTGTAAATTAAAAGATGTTATAAAAGATGCCGTAATTCCAGAAATTAAATATATTTTAATAAAATTTTTAAAGCCATATACCCTATCTACTAAAGGACCTATAGAATATAAAGCATACATATTAAAACCTAAATGTACTATTCCCCCATGTAAAAACATACTAGTTAAAAATCTATAATATTCACCATTAAGTATAGAAATATTGGTATTAGAACCTAGTGCATATAAAACAGAGATATCTATATCTACGATCCCTGCACCTGCCCTCAAGTTAAAATACAGAGAAACTAGAAAATATAAAATATTAATAATTATAAAAGTTGTAGTTACCTTGCTTTCCTTAAATACATTATGTTTTCTATCATTTATAGTAACAACTTCATTTAATGCTTCTTCAAAATCATTTAAATTTTCCTTACCCAATTCACCTGCTAATTGAAAACTTTTTAATTCAAAATTTAAAATAAGAGTGTCTCTAGCAATAGGAATATTCATCTCTTTTTCTAATATTAATATTTTAAATATGCTAATATATCCATTACTATTTTTAGTGTTATTTAAAATAATATTTTCATACATAGAGGCATAGCTATAAGTTTTCGGATTTAAAATTAAAAAATATTGCTCAACATTTAATTTATTATAAGAAAGGCACCAAACATTTGGCACCTTTCCTTCACCGTCTATTTCTATGACCCTATAACCTTTTTTATTTATTAAAATATCCATAAAGGTTTTAGTGTTTTTAGTCATATATTATAAACTCTCCTAATCGTTTATTAATTTCTCTAACATTTCTAACCTTTCAGCAAAGATATCCATAGTATCTTGAAGTGGTTTTGGAGATGTCATATCAACCCCAGCCTTCTTTAAAAGCTCTATTGAATAATCAGAAGAACCACTCTTCAAGAAATTCATATATCTTTCTATTGCCTCTTCACCTTCCTCTAATATAGCTTTACTAAAGGAATTAGCAGCTGCAAATCCTGTTACATATTGATAAGTATAATAGTCCATATAATATTGAGGTATTCTAGCCCATTCTGTGCCTATAGCCTCATCAACTATTATAGCATCTCCATAGTATTTTTTGTTTAATTCAACATACATTTTACATAATTCTTCTGCTGAAAGAATATTACCTTTTTCAATTTCTTCATGCACTCTTAATTCAAATTCTGCAAATAATGCTTGTCTAAATACAACTACTCTCATTTGTTCTAATTGAGCTGCAATGTAGAACATTTTCTTATACTTATCTTCTTCATTATCTATTAAATAGCTAATAAGTAAAGACTCATTAGTTGTAGATGCAACTTCAGCACAGAAATAACTATAATTTGAATATATATATGGTTGATTTTTGTTAGAGTAATGTGAATGGATTGAGTGACCCATTTCATGTGCTAACATTGAAACATCATTATAGTGGTTAGTGTAGTTTAGGTGAAC
This sequence comes from Hathewaya histolytica, assembly GCF_901482605.1. NCBI lineage: Bacteria > Bacillati > Bacillota > Clostridia > Eubacteriales > Clostridiaceae > Hathewaya > Hathewaya histolytica. The sequence goes on from NZ_LR590481.1 coordinate 2,126,820, forward strand.
ATATGCTGGTATATCATAAGTTCCCCAAGAATAAGCTCCACCTTTTTTACCCTTATTCTCATATACATCTACCCATCTAGTATCAATACCATTTTGGAAAACATTTAAGTATTCTTCCCCTAATGGTTTTAATCCTTTTTTAACTAGTTCTACCCCTTCTTCATATGGAGTATAATCTTCTATCTCTTCAATTATTGGCATGTAAATATCATACATATGCATTTCTTTTAAGTTTAATAATCTTTTCTTTAATGCAATATATTTATGAAGATGTTGTAAATTTTTATTTATAGTATCTATAGTTGTATAATATACAGCTGTTGGTATATTATTAGGTTTTAATGAATACTCTAATGAGTCTTTATAATTTCTTGTCTTAGCCATGCTTGCGAAGTTCTTCATTGAAGAAGTCATTAAAGTTGCAAAGGTATTACTAAATTGCTTGTATGTTCCAAAAGCGCCTTCAAAAGCAGCTTTTCTTAATGTTCTATCTTTACTTTTTAAAAGTCCTGTAAAGTTACTATCACTTAATTTAAACTCTTTTCCATCTTTATCTTCTATAGTTGGAAAATTCATTGTAGAGCTAGTTAGTATTTCAAAAACATTTACTGGAACTCCGAAAGAATCTGAAATACCTGCAACTAATTCTTCTTTTTCCTTATCTAACATATGAGGTTTTGCTTCTAGTACTGTTTTAAAATAAAATCTATATGTTTCAAGTTCTGGAATTCTTGATATTTCTTTCTCTAAAACCTCATTATCTATAGATAATATTTCAGGTATAAAAAATGCTCTAATGCTTGCAAGTTCTGTCATATAAGAATCCATCTTTTTCTTTATTACTTGTGATTCTGTTACTGTTGTATCCTCATCATATTTTAATGCTGAGAAAACAAAAAGTTTATCTGCAAGTCTACAAACCTCTTCATCTTTCTTTAAAAATCTTAGAAGTTCTTCTCCTACATGTAACTTACCTTGAAATTCCTTTAATTTAATTCCTTCTTCTTTAACTTTTGAGTAATCTTTCTCAAACTCATCTAAAGAACTATAAATATTCTCTATAGCCCATTTATACTTCTTATCAATTTCTTGTCTTGTTTTAATAGTTGAGTTTGTCCCCATAACAAAGTCCCCCTTTAATTAAAAATATATAAAAGAAAAAAATAAATATTATTTATTTTTTTCTTTACAGCAATCGCAAACCCCTTCTAAATTAAGGTCTCCACAAGTTACATAAAATCCAGTCTCTTTTTTTAAAATCTCTTTAATCTGTGGCATCGGGCAATCATATTCTACTTCTTTATGACAAAGAGAACACTCTATAATGTGTTTATGCCCTTTCTCTCTTAATATGTAACTCATTCTATGATCTTCTGATATTATTTTGGTTATAATGTTGTTTTCTTCAAATAGTTCCAATGTTCTGTAAACTGTAGATAAATCTATCTTAACGTCGTCTTCTCTCAAGGATAAATATATTTGTTCAGCATTTATCGGAGATGAATTCTTGGTAAAAATCTTTAAAATATTAAGCCTTCCATTTGTTATCTTTATTCTGGCTTTTTTCAAATACTCTTTTTCATTCATGAGGTTCACCTCTTTTTAACTTCCTAATCTAAAATCTTATATTCTATATCTTTTATATCTAATTTTAACACATAAAAAGAAAAAATCCTATGACTATTATCATAGGATTTATTTACACTAACTTTATTTTAGATTCTCCAATACTTTTAAAATATATTCATATACTCTTTCTGTAGAAGGAATATTTACACTCTCTTTTGGAGTATGAACATCAAACATATCTGGTCCTAGTGAAATCATATCCATTTCACCGTTGAATTTGCCACCAAATAATCCGCACTCAAGCCCAGCATGAATTGCATCAATTTCTGGTTCTCTATCATGTAATTCTTTATATATTTCTATAAACTTTTCTCTTAATTTTGAATTAGGATTATACTCCCAAGCTGGGTAATCTGCAATAAACTCAATTTTTGCGCCTAATAACTTAGCTATTACCTTTCCTCTTCTTACTATATCTTCTTTAAGAGTTTGTACTGAGCTTCTTATACAACTTTCAAATTCCACAACCTCATCTTTTATAACTACAACACCTAAGTTAGTTGAGCTTTCAACTAATCCTTTTATAGCCATACTCATACCTTGAACTCCATTAGGTATTAACATAAGCATTTGAATTACTTTTTCAGTGGTATCACATGTAAATATCTTATTAGTCCATTCTGCCTTTTCTAAAGATACTTTAACATTTGGATCTTGAGCATTTAACTCAACACTTAATATTTTATTCCACTCTGAAATCTTATTTTCTAAAGTTTCACTGTGTTTTTCATCTAAAACAATTATTGCTTCTGCATCTCTAGGAATAGCATTCATTTTAGCCCCACCATTTATAGATGCAATATTAAAGTCCATATTCTCACTTAAATCATTTAAAATACGTCCTATAATCTTATTAGAGTTACCTCTTTCTTTATTAATTTCCATTCCAGAGTGTCCTCCTTGTAGCCCACCTACTACAATTTTATAGACACCTTTTCCATTTTCCATATCTTTTCTTTCAATTGGAAGACTTATTATCTCTCTTACTCCACCTGAGCAACTAACTAATAGTTTTCCTTCTTCTTCAGAATCTATATTAATTAACATTCTTCCTGTAATATCCTTTGGATCAAGACCTTGAGCTCCACCCATGCCTGTTTCTTCTTCTGTTGTAATTAATACTTCTAGTGGCGGATGGCTTATATCTTCTGATGCTAATATAGAAAGTCCTATGGCAACAGCAATTCCATTATCAGCTCCTAAAGTTGTTCCATCTGCTCTTAGTGTATCTCCTTCTACTATAAATGCAATAGGATCCTTTGTAAAATCATGATTGCTTCCAGCTTCCTTTTCACATACCATATCCATATGTCCTTGAAGTACTACTGTAGGTGAATTTTCATATCCTTTAGTTCCAGGTTTTCTTATTATTACATTTAAAACATCGTCTTGCTTTACTTCTAAATTATGTTCTTTTGCGAAATTAACTAACCAATCACTTATAGCTTTCTCATTTCCTGATCCTCTCGGTATTTGGTTCATTTCTTTAAAATATTTAAAAACTTCATAACTCTTTAGATTTTTTAGTGTCTCTAACATAAATCCTCATCCTTTCTATAAGAACATCATTTTTATTCCAAATAATATTAATATTATACCACTAATGAAATCAGCATATGTTTCAAAAATTTCAATCTCTTTTAACTTCTTAGAAATTAAAAATGCTATTGCAGTCATCACTAAGGCTACAAGCCCTATTAGAATAGTACTGTTAAGCAAAAACCTTAAATTTTTAAATCTATTTAATACAGTAAAACTTAAAACCATAGCATCAATGCTTACAGATGCACCTAATACTATATTAGTTTTTGCACTTAAAATTAATTTATTATCTTTCTTTTCTTCCATTCCCTCTTTAATCATCATAATTCCAACAATAGCTACAACTGCCCCACCTAAAACTTTAGGGAAACATAATATGTACCTACCAAATAAAAATCCTCCATATGCACCTAGAAAAGAGAAAAAAAATTGAAAAAATCCAAAAGATAAAGTAAATGCTACTTTATTTTTAAATTTTACTAGTGGATTTATACCTATACCTAAAGCCACTCCAAAAGCATCTAATGATAAAGCTAATGCAAATAATAATAAATAATTTAAACTCAATCTCATCCCTCTAAACTCACACTTTTTTAAAATATATTATATAAAACACATAAAAATTCTTGTGAATTTAGATTTACTAGCAAAAACTTAAAAAATTAATCAGAAATTTCTATACATTGATTATATATTATATAATATTTGCTATCAATAATTTTATATTTAAAACTAAAAAATATAAATACACTGTCAAATTTAATTTATAAGCATATAATATGGATGAGATAATTTTTGAAAGGTGTTAGTTTATGAATAATGAAATTCCAAGTTATTTAAAATCTTTTATAAGAGTTTTACATGCATCCCCTAAAACTCCTTCCGTAGACGTTTATATAAATAATATACCTGTAATAAGAAATCTACAATATAGGGGTTTTACTGAATATCTACCTCTCCCTGCCGGTAACTATAATGTGAAGATTTATCCTGCATCCAATAAAAATGTATTATTATTAGATCAAAGTCTAACCATAGCACCAAATAAAATTCTTACCATAGCAGGTATTGGTAAGGGTCCTGAATCCTTGGCACTTTTACCTATATTAGATCCTAAAATAACTCCAGATAACAGAAAATCATACCTTCGATTTGCACATTTATCTCCTAATACCCCACCACTAGATATTGTAACCACTAAAGGAAAAACGTTATTTAAAAATGTTTCCTATAGACAATTGCAAGGTTATGTAGAACTACCTCCTGGAGTATATGATGTAGATGTACGACTTTCTGGCACAACGACCTCTGTATTATATGTACCTAACATAGCTTTAAGACCAAATAATTTTTACACAATTTACGCTGTAGGGCTTTTAAATGATGAACCGCCACTACAAGTGCTTATTCCTTTAGATGGTAATTCCTATATAAACTTTTACAGCTAATAAAAATAATCCCCTAAATCGGGGATTATTTTTTATATTCTTTCTTCTAATTCTTTTTTCAATTCTTCAAACCCTGGTTTCCCTAAAAGTGCAAACATATTTTTCTTATATGCTTCTACTCCTGGTTGATCGAAGGGATTAACTCCTAATAAATATCCACTTATTGCACAAGCTTTTTCAAAGAAGTAAACTAAATATCCGAAATAATATGGAGTTATCTCTGGAAGATTTAATATAAAATTAGGAACTCTTCCATCATTATGAGCAAGCACTGTACCCTCAAAAGCTTTCTTATTTACAAAATCTATAGTCTTACCTTGAAGATAATTTAGTCCATCAATATCCTCTTTATCTGCTTTTAAAATTATTTCTTCTGTAGACTTTTCCACATTTATAACTGTCTCGAAAATATTTCTTAATCCATCTTGTATATATTGTCCCATAGAGTGAAGATCCGTAGAAAAATTAACTGAAGCAGGGAAAATTCCTTTTCCATCTTTCCCCTCACTTTCACCATATAGCTGTTTCCACCACTCTGACATATATTGTAGTCTTGGTTCATAATTAACTAATATTTCTGTTGTTTTTCCCTTTCTATAAAGACAATTTCTAGCAGCTGCATAAGTATAACAAGAATTTTTTTCTAAGGAAGGATCTTTATAATATTCTCTAGCATCTCTAGCGCCTTGCATTATTTCTCCTATATCTATACCAGCCGTAGCTATTGGAAGTAATCCTACTGCTGTTAAAACTGAAAATCTTCCTCCAACATCGTCTGGAATTACAAAAGTCTCATATCCTTCTTTATCTGATAGTGATTTTAATGCTCCTTTTGATTTATCTGTAGTTGCAAAAATTCTTTCCTTAGCCTGATCTTTTCCATACTTTTTCTCTAAAAGTTCCTTAAATATTCTAAAAGCAATGGCAGGTTCTGTAGTTGTTCCTGACTTTGAAACTACATTAACAGAAAAATCCCTATGTCCTAAAAGGTCTATTAAATGCGTAATATAAGTTGAACTAATATTATTTCCTACAAAATATACCTCAGGAGTTTTTCTCTTCTCTCTTGGAAGATAATTATAAAAAGAATGATTTAACATTTCTATAGCAGCCCTGGCTCCTAAGTATGAACCACCAATACCTATTACAATTAAAACCTCAGAATTGTTTTGTATTTTTTCTGCGGATTTTTTAATTCTTTCAAATTCACTTTTATCATAACCTACTGGAAGGTCTAACCACCCTAAAAAATCATTGCCTTCACCTGTTCTATTTTGTAACTGGTTATGTACCTCAGTTACTACACCTTGCATTTTCATAACTTCATCACTACTTAAGTATGGTATTGCCTTGTTTAAATCCAATGTAATCTTTGACATATTATGCCCTCCTATTTACTATACTCCCCTTTAATTTATATTAATATATAGGTAGATTTTATTATTCATAATATTTTTTATTATATACATAAAGAAAAACAATATCAATATAGTAACAGTATAGTCCCAAAACAGCATAAAATTTAATTTGTAAACTAAGAAAATTTAAATATGAAACATATTTATTATATGATATAATTACCATACAATATTTAGTCGAGAGGAGTAATTCCTATGAAAAAAATTACTTTATCAGAATTAATTTTACTTATTAATCAAACTAACGACAAAGTTTACACTAGCTCATCAGAAATTGTAAAAAACAGTATAATTATTAAGCATAGAGAATTAGATGGGAAAGAAACTATTTTAAATAACGTAAAAGACTTTAATAATAAATATAATCTTTATATAGAATGTCTACATAAACTAGAAACTTATAAAAATAAACTCTCTAAAGCGAATTCTCAAATTATAGCAACTAAAGGCATGACTATTTTAGAAACTTTAAATCATATGAATAACTTAAAAAAGCAATTAGCTTTATTAGATGAATTATGTTCTAAAGAACCATCTCTAAAAAGATATTTTGATGGCAATGGTTCAAATGCCTATTATAGAGTTGAAGACTTAAACTTTGATATAGAAAAATATAAAAATGAAAAACTTAGACTTCAAAGTGAAATTAACAATTTAGAATCTTGTATTCAACAAGCTAATGCCAATAATTTTGTAGAGATAGAGTAGATAATATTCAAATAAATTTTTAGTTATATAAAAAACCTTATACAATTATTATTTAAAATTTTAATGTAAAATGTAAAGTGTATATTGTAAAGTTTATAACTGATTTTAAAATTTAAAATGTAATTTGTAAAGAGTATACAATTTGATTAAACTATGAAACCATAAAATTATAACTAAAAATTTTATTTGTTATTATAAAGGGGGATGAATAAATTTTATTCATCCCCCTAATTATTGCTCTATAATAAATTTATTATATAATTCTTTTTATTATTTAGGCATTACTGCAATGGCTTCTATCTCTACTTTAGCTCCCAGTGGCAATTTTCCAATTTGGAATGCACTACGAGCAGGATATGTTCCTTCGAAGCAGCTTCCATATATCTCATTAACAACTGCAAAATCTTCTATATTATCTAAAAATATTGTAGTTTTAACTATATCTTTAAATGTACAACCAGCTTCATTTAGAACATATTCTAAATTTTTCATTACTTGTTTTGCTTGTTTTTCAATACCTTCCTCTAGTTTTCCTGTAGCTTTATCTATTCCTAATTGTCCAGAAGTATAAACTAATCCATTGACTTCTACTGCCTGAACATAAGGTCCTATAGCTGCAGGTGCTAATTCTGATTGAATAACTTTCTTCATTTTTATTTCCTTCTTTCTAACATAATTATTCTGCCTTTTTTTTATTTGAATATTGCATTATGAAATAAAATGGAACGCCTATTAATAATCCACCTAATCCCCAAACTATTTGTTGCATAGATGATTGTATTAAAAGCCAAAAGCTTACTAAAACTGCTATAATAGGAATTACTGGACCAAATGGTACTCTAAAAGAACTAGTTAAGTTCTTATTTTTTCTTAAGACAATTATAGCTAAACATGTTGGAACATATTGAACAAATCTTGAAACTACACTAATAGCTGCTAAAGTAGTGAAACTTCCTGATAGAGCTATTGGAATAGCTAATAAAACAGTAATAATAATTGCAACATATGGTGTTCCTTTTTTACTTTGTTTAGCAACTACCTTAGGTACTAAACCATCTTCAGCTAAGGCAACTCCACTACGAGGAGTTATAAATGCAGCAGCTACGTTAATTCCACCAATTGAAATTAAAGTTCCTGCAGCTACTAAAGCACTTCCAAATGGTCCCATAATAGTTCTTGCAACTGCTTGAATTGGAGTAAGTTCAGTAGATAGTTGTTTTCCTAAAACTCCAATAGAAATTACTTGTAGCAATATATAGAATATAGATACTATAAACATAACTATAATTATTGCTTTTGGTAGATTTTTTTGTGGTTCTTCCATGTCTTTTGCAGCTACTGCTATTGATTCAAAACCGGTAAATGCATAAAACATTAATAATGCTGTTGCTCCGAAAGAACCTGATACATAACTTCCGTTAGGTCCTGAGAATATTGGAGTGAAATTATTTCCGTTAATAAAGAATATTCCTACGGCGATAACAATTATTAAAGGAACTAATTTAGAAACAGTAATAATATTTCCAAGGATTTTAGAAAGATTAACTCCTAAAATATTTACAATTCCTAATCCTACAAGAATACCTACTACAATTAAATTGTGGGTAAATGGTTTTTCTGCTGGAGCCCATACCTTTCCAAGTGCAGTTGCAAATGCAACTGCCATGGCTGCCCACGCTATAATACTAATAGCCCATTTCATAAAACCAACTTCAAAACCTACAAAATCACCAAATGCCTCTTTAGCATAAATATAAGGTCCACCATTTTTGCTAAACATACCTGCAGCTTCTGCAAAACAAAGAGCAATACTGATAACAAGTAACATATCAAATAATATAACTCCAATACTAGCTGGTCCTATAAGTGCCATTGCTTTATTTGGAAGTAAGAATATACCTGAACCTATAATTGCGTTTAAACCTAATAGAATAATACTTGGAAGTTTCAATTTATCTTTCACAATTCACCATTCCTTATTATTTATTATTTTTTGCTAAGTTGATAATATGTTTAAACAAATCTAACATGGAGCTTTCTGTTGCTGCCATCATTTCTGGATGCCATTGAGTTCCAAATATAGGCTCTCCAGCACTACTTTCAATAGCTTCTACTACTCCGTCTGAAGCATAAGCTACAGCTTTAAGAGAAGGAGCCACATCTTTTATAATTTGGTGATGGAAACTATTTGTTCTTATATCTGTTCCCAAAATAGAGGCAAGCATACTATCTTTTTCTACTTTCACAGAATGAGTACCTAAACTTGGAGAATGTCCTTGGGAATGTTTAATGCATTTTTTTTCTCTAGAAGATAGATCTTGATAAAGTGTTCCTCCATGTGCTACATTAATAATTTGAAAACCTCTACAAATCCCGAAAACAGGAATTTGTTTTTTCTTAGCTGCAGCCACTAATGCAAAATCAAATTCATCACGTTCTGGAAATACTTCCCCTAACTTTTGATCCGGTTCCTCATTATAATTCAATGGAAAAACATCATGCCCACCTGATAAAATTAATCCATCAATATGCTCAACTGTGATTTCTACTAATGACTTATCTTTAGAAAAAGGAATTATAAATGGAATCCCTCCTGCATTAATAACAGCTTGTACGTAATCATCGTTTACATAAGAACGCTTATATCCTGGGAACATACCTCCATTATCAATTATTAAACTACCTGATATTCCAATAACGGGTTTATCCATCTTTAGTACCTCCTATAATTTATTTAAAGAATTATTTAAGTCCTCAATTAAATCTTCAACATCCTCAACACCTACAGAAAGTCTAAGTAAACCATCTGAAATTCCTTGTTTTATTCTTTCTTCTCTAGAGACACATGCATGTGACATTTTCGCTGGATAAGATAAAATAGATTCTACTCCACCTAAACTAACCGCTACAATAGGAACTTTTACATTTTCTAAAAACTTAACAACATTTTCATAAGTTTCTAAATCAAATGATATTATAACCCCACCATTTTCCGCTTGTTTCATATGAATTTCATGACCTTCATGTGACTTAAGACCTGGATAGAAAACTTTTTTAACTTTAGGATGTTTTTCTAAGAATTCAGCTATCTTTATAGCATTTTCTACTGATTTTTCCATTCTTAAATGCATAGTTTTTAATCCTCTTAATAATAACCAGCAATCTTCTACGCCTAAAATACCACCCATTGTGATTTGAAGGCATTTTAATCTTGTAGCAATCTCTTCATTATTAGTAGATACTAAACCTGCAACAACATCACTATGACCATTTAAAAATTTTGTAGCACTATTTATAGAAATATCAACACCTAAAGAAAAAGGTTTTTGATACATAGGTGACATAAAAGTGTTATCCATAATTGTTAATATACCTTTTGATTTTGCTAATTCTGTAACTTTTCTTATATCAGTAATTTTTAAAGTAGGATTAGAAGGAGTCTCTATATAAAATGCCTTTGTTCTTTCAGTAATTGCACCCTCCCAACAATCAACTGAGGTTTCATCAACAAATGTAACATCAACCCCAAATCTCGGTAAAACTTCTGTGAAAAGTTGGAAGGCACCTCCATACACATCTTGACAAGCTACGATATGATCTCCTTTTGAAAATAAAAGAAGTACATTACTAATTGCTGCCATTCCTGAAGAAAAAGCAAAGCCATATTTACTGTCATCTAAACAACAAATAGCTTCTTCTACTGCTGTACGTGTTGGATTTCCAAATCTAGTATATGTAAATTCTTGTCCTCTATCCATGTCTATCTGATGAAAAGTTGAAGTTTGATATTTAGGTACAGATGCAGCCCCTGTTACTTCATCTACAACTGTATATCCGTGTAATAACTTAGTTCCGTATTTCATTAGCACAATCTCCTTTTAATAATAATTTATTATTATGTTTTTATTATAATTGCAAAAAATTTGTGTGTCAATAAAAAATAATATAAAATTTCTGAATAATTTAAAGTTTCATTCTTAAATTACAACAACTTTTCCCCTTTTATTACAATTTTATCTTTTATATTTATTTTAAAGTCTAATATTTATATAAACTGTTATATATGTAGTGAGAAAATTTTATCACATTTAATTATTTTAATAATTTTTTATAATCTTCAAATGCCAAATATTTTTAATATACTAAACTTAAATAGTAAATTAAAAGTTAAGGCTTTTCCAAAAGATTTTATTTACTATATTGATTTTTCCCGCCACATAGTATATCTTAGGAATTAAAGCGAATATTTATTTAATATGATTTTTAAATCACTAAACTTTTTATAATAAATATTGTCAGGAATTTTATATAATTTTATTTAAAATATAAAGTTTAATGGTGTTGAGGTGAATAACATGGACTTAGATAATATAAATCCTATATTAAAAAGATATATCCCTTTAGTTGAATTCTTAGGAAATGTCTTAGGGAAAAATAGTGAAGTAGTTTTACATGACTTATGTAATTTAGATAATTCAATAATCGCCATATCTAATGGTCATGTATCGGGAAGAACAGTAGGTGCCCCCATAACTAATTTCGCTTTAAAAATGATAAGAAATGAAAAAAATAATAAAAACAAAAAATATATGCTTAATTATAATGGTTATAGTAAATTTAATTGTGAACTAAAATCCTCTACATTCTTTATTAGAGATAGTAAAGACACTCTTATAGGTCTTTTATGCATTAATACAGATGAAACTATATTCCATAAATTAAAAGAAGTAACTTCTCTTTTAGAAGACAATTTTAACATTCTTCAACCTGAAAAAAATAACCTTATTCTAGAGGATACTGAACGCTTTACTTCATCAATAGAAGAAATAGTTGAAAATGCAATAAATGACGTACTTCTTATGAAAAATAAGAATATAAATGAATTAAAACAACACGACAGATTAGAAATCATAGCTAACCTAAATAGTGATGGTGTATTTTTATTGAAAGGTGCTGTAACTGAGCTAGCTAAACAATTAAAAATCTCCGAACCAACTATTTATAGATATCTTCAAAAAATAAAGAGTATGTAATTGTATATGTTTTTTATAAGAAAATTAAAATCAAATTAATCATATTACGTGTTCTATGATTAATTTGCAAAAAAGCTTCAAATTCTTATTTATAAATAAGAATTTGAAGCTTTTTAATTGAAATTTATTTTACTTAAAGTTGAACTAAATTCTCTATAAAATAATATTCCTGTTACCGTTGCTGCTATTATATCTGATATTGGCTCTGCTAAAAATACTGCAAAAACTTTATTTGACATGAACTTAGGCAATATTAAAACAAGTGGTATTAATAAAAATACCTTCCTAAGTAATGCTAAAAACAAGGAAGTTTTAGCATTTCCTAAAGCAATAAATGTCTGTTGACAAGCTATTTGTACTCCTAATGCAAAAGCCCCTCCCATATATATTCTAAGTCCCTGTGTGGCCATGCCTATTATAGCTTTATCACTTGTAAATAGTTTGGAGAATAATCCTGGTAATACCATAATAAATAACCAAAACAATATACTATAAGTCACTGTTGAGATACATAAATATTTAAAGGTCTCTGTCATTCTTCCTTTATTCTTAGCACCATAATTATAGCTCATTATAGGTTGTGCACCCTGAGTTAATCCTGATAGTGGTAAGAATGTAAATTGCATAGCAGCAGATAATATTGTCATTGCACCTACTGCCACATCTCCGCCATACTTTTGTAAGTTAGCATTAAATGCTATAATAATAAAACTTTCTGTTACTTGCATTACAAAAGGAGACAGTCCTAATAACAATACTGGTCCCATTATTCTTTTATCTATCTTAAAATTTTCTTTTCTTAATTTTAAATTAGTCTTCTCACCTTTTAAAAAGTGAATTACCCAAATGGCTGATATAGCTTGAGATATAACTGTTGCAAGTGCCGCACCTTTTACGTCCATTTTAAATCCATATATAAAAATCGGATCTAATATTATATTTACAACAGCTCCAATTGATACAGTGATCATACTTATTTTTGCAAATCCTTGAGAGCTTATAAAAGGATTCATTCCTATTGCCAACTGAACAAAAATTGTTCCTAAGGTATATATTTTCATATATTCTAATGCATAAGGTAATGTCTTTTCACTTGCTCCAAAGAGGACTAATAATTTCTCATTAAATATTAAAAAGAAAATCGTTAATATAACTGATATTACAATTAAAGTTATAAAACAATTTCCCATAATCTCTTCTGCTGATTTATTATTCTTCTCCCCCATTTTAATAGAAGCCCTTGGCGCTCCTCCCATGCCTACCAATACAGAAAATGCTGATATAATAATTAAAAGCGGTGCCGTAACCCCTAGACCTGTTAAGGCATTTCCTCCTACTTCTGGAATATGACCTATATACATTCTATCAACCATATTATAAAGTAAGCTAACTAACTGCCCTATTATAGCTGGTATGGCTAAGGAAAATAATAAACTCTTTACATTCTCTGTTCCTAAAGGATTTCTCTCCTCCATTTCTTAACCCCCTACTCTATTTCTATAGATTTTATATTGTTTAACATTTTATTATTAATCTCTAAAAATATTTGAAAATCCTTACTATCTATACCTTTAACTAATTGTGTTTTAAATTTTTCATTTATTTTTTTTACTTCTTTAATTAAATTATCCTCTTCATCTACAATTCTAAGATACACGGATCTACCATCTTCAGGATTCTCCTTTAATTCAATTATCTTCTTAATTACTAATGAATGAACAGCACGGGATACTAACCCCTTAGAAATTCCTCTACACATGCTAATATCACTTGCTGTAATATTTTTATCTGAATTATTCACTAAAAAAGTTAATACATCTATTTCTGATGGTGCTAATTCAAAATCTGCTAGTAACTTTTCCATGTATTTTTTATACTTTTTTATTATTTGAAAATAAATATAAAAAATACTAGATTCTTCTTTGTAAAAAGACATTTATAAACCCTCTTTCAATTTAGTTTATTTTTAAACTATATTTATTAGTATATATATCTTTAGTTCAAAAATCAACTAAAATAAGTGTTAATTCACCTTTTATTTATAATTGTTTTATTAAGAGATTAATATTAATATATACCTGTTAGTATATTAAATAATTGGGATAAAATATTTTATTGAAAATAAGAAGATTATTATGTTTTATAAATAAATCATTAATTAACGTGTTTTAGTCTATATAGGAATGGGGTTGTCGCCGATAAATACTCCACAATTTTCTCCCCAAACTATCTTTAGTATTCACTGTTTTCACTTTTAGGTGCATATTGTTATTTGAATATCTAAAATCAATTTCAAATAAAGCAAGTATGTTCTATTCAGAGCTTTATAAAAAACATAAACTTCTATTTAATTTTTTTATTTAATAACTCTATTAATTATTATTGATAGCATATTCTCTATAATACATGCAAATTTAAATTTAAATAAAACAATAGATTTTTATTCTAAAGCTATAAAAACTTTTAGTGGTGAATCAATTATTGATGAATTAAAAGAATTTTTACATTTAAAAAGTAATGCTTAGGTGCCATATTAAATATTAAAATAATAAAAGGAGGTTTTTCAAACCTCCTTTTATTATTTTGCATTATACTTCTATCTATATCATTTATTTTCGAGAGCTCTTATAATTTCGTAAAACCTCCATATAAAATCATCCACAACCCACTGTTATGAAATAGCTTTTATATAATCACCTTGATACAAATAATTTACACCAAAAATAAGTCCTAAAACACATAATAATACTGCTATGTACTTACTTTTCCCCTTCATCTGCATCCCCTCCGTGTATTATTAAATTAATAATACACTAAAAATGAATATAATAAAAGCATATACTATTTCCTAACTTTTATACCCTCCTTGTATTTCAAATTTAAAATTAATTGCAATAATTATTTAATAGGTTTTATTGCAATCCTTTTTTCCATTGTTTTATATTATACTCCACATAATACCATATTCTACATTTCATTTAGACTTTAAATTAATAAATCGACAATTTTTTTAAAATAATGCAAAATGTTTTCTTATAATTAACGATAATGTTAATAAGTATTATTTTACGAGGAGGAAAGACAAATGAAATTTAAAACCATGAGGGCAAAGATGGTTACATATTTTCTATCACTTTTTTTAGTAATTTGTATTGCAATATCATTTACAACATATATTATGTCAAAAAAAATGATAGAGAAAAAAGCATCGGATCTTATGTTAGAAGTAAGTAGACAAGCAGTTCAAAGTACGGAGGCACGTATTAACGGTACTATTGATTCATTAGAAACTATAGCAAATATGCCAACAATAAAAGATTCAAAATTAGGATGGGATAGAAAGAAGATTATATTAGATGAAGAAGTTAAGTTGCATGAACATGTTAATATGGGCATTGCAGATAACAATGGTAATCTAATACAAACTACTGGTGATAAGGTAAATATAAAAGATAGACCTTATTTTCAAAAAGCTATAGGTGGTAAAAGTAATGTATCAGAGCCTTTTATAAATAAGCTAGATAACAAAACTTTATTAGTAGCATACGCAGTTCCAATTAAAAATGATAATAATATTTTAGGAGTTCTTGTGTGTATAAGAGAAGGAAATGCCTTAAGTAATATTTCAAATAATATTAAGGTTGGAGAATCTGGAGGAGCGTATGTGCTAGATTCTACAGGAACCATAATAGCTCATAAAAATAAAGAAGCTGTTATTAAAAGAGAAAATAGTATAAAGGATTCTAAAGGCAATAGTGAATTAAAAGCAATCGCTGCTATAGAACAGTCTATGATTGAAGGAAAAGAAGGTATTGGACAATATAAATTTAACGGATCTGAAAAATATATAAGTTATAGCCCAATAAAAAGTACAGGATGGTCTTTAGGTATATATGCACCTAAAAATGAAGTTTTAAAAGAGGTATCTCAAATTACAAGAAATATAATTATAATATCTATCTTAGGAGTAGGTGCAGCCTTAGTTTGTATTTGGCTTATTTCTACACAAATATCTAATAATTTAATATCTATGAAAGATAGTTTAAATATCGTTGCAACAGGGGATTTAACTGCTAATATAGATTCAAAAATAGAGAAAAAAGAGGATGAGATAGGTCATATGGCAAAGGCTCTATCTAAAACGGTTCTTTCTATAGGCAGTATGATAAATAGTTTAAAAGGAAATTCCTTTGATATAGACAGTAGAGCAAATAATTTAGCAGCTATATCAGAAGAATTCACAGCTACTACAGAAAATATATCAACAGCAATACAAGAAGTAGCTAGTGGAGCTTCTAGCCAAGCAGAAGCCTTAACAGAAATAGTATCTATGCTTAATGATTTTAGTGATAAAATAAATTCAACAGTAAATAACATAGAAGAGATAGATGAAATATCTAAAGATATAGATGAAAAGGCCAATATTAGCAATAAAGATATGAATACGCTTGTAACTTCTATGGAAAACTTAACCGAAGTATTTGAAAACTTTGAAGCGAAAATATCTACTATGGAATCTAATGTACAAAAGATAAATGAGATAACTAATTTTATAAATGATATATCCGAAAAAACTAACCTTTTAGCTTTAAATGCTGCTATAGAAGCCGCCCGTGCTGGAGAATCAGGAAAAGGATTTGCAGTAGTAGCAGAGGAAATAAGAAAACTTGCTGAAATGAGTAGAAAATCTTCGGAGGATATATATTCCATAGTAAATGGAGTTTTAGAAGATGCTAATGATATGGTTAAAAGTTCAAAGGACGTAAATGAAAAATTAAATGGTCAAAAATCTATTGCAGATGTGGCTATGAATTCATTTATTGAAATATCAAATTCCGTTACAGGTATGATACCTAAAATAAAGAATATAAACAGTTCAGCTAATATTATAGAAAAAAATAAGGATGAAATTTTAACTAAATCAGAAACTATAGCATCTATATCACAGGAAATATCTGCTTCTGCAGAAGAAATATCTGCATCTTCTGAGGAAATGAGTGCATCATCAGAAGAAGTGGCTAACACAGCTCAAAGCTTAAATGAAATGACACAGGATATGTTAAATGAAATGAATAAATTTAAAACTGAGTAAACTAATAATTTAAAACAAAAGTTGAAGAAGTATAATGATAATTGATATACTGCTTCAACTTTTTTTATTATTGATAGAATTGTTTTAGATGGCATTAACTATTTTTAAGTAAAGGCACCTAGATAACTATTTCTTATATATACAATAAGATATTTACAAAATCATGCATTATATTAATTATCTTTTAATGACTATATTTCTTTAAATACTCCACATTTTCTAAATTTATTATATCTATTATGCAAAAGTATATTGGTATCGAGATTTAATAATTCTATTAATTTATTAAACAACCTAGTCTTTATGTTATTTGTTAAATATTCACTATCTATATTTTCTCCACCATTGGGTTCTGATATTACCTCATCTACAATATTTAATTTTAAAAGTTCATCTGAGGTTAACCTTAGATATTCACTTGCTTCCTTAGCCTTTGCTTTGTTCTTAAAAAGTATTGAAGCACAACCTTCAGGTGAAATTACTGAATAAATTCCATTTTCCATAATAAAAATCCAGTCTGCAACTCCAGTAGCTAGAGCTCCACCACTACCACCTTCCCCTGTAATAATAGCAATACTCGGAGTAGTTAATTTTGTAAAGCTTCTTATACAATTTGCAATAGCTTCACCTTGCCCTCTTCTTTCTGCTTCCACACAACAATGTGCACCTGGGGTATCAATAAAACTTATTACTGGTCGTCCGAATTTTTCTGCTTGTTTAATTATTCTCATAACCTTTCTATAACCCTCTGGTTTGGCCATACCAAAATTTCTGGTAATATTTTTATCTAAGCTTTTTTCCTTCGCACTTAGTATAACAGTAACAGGAATACCTTTAATATATCCAACCCCTGTTACAATTGCTGGGTCATCACTACAAATTCTATCACCATGTAATTCTATGAAATCATTAAATATATAATTAATATAATCTTGAAAATTAGGTCTATTAGAATTTCTTGCTAACTTAACCCTATGCCATGGACTAATTTCTTTTGGGTTTTTATGTGAAAAGGTAGTACTAATATTTTTATACTGTGCTAATTTTAGCTTACTATCTATATTTATAGTATAAAAAGATATAATATCAGATATAGTTTTTTTCATTTTTTTTCTTTCACAAATCATATCTATATGACCATTTTCAAAATAGAACTCCGAGGTTTGAAAATTCTTAGGAAATTCTTCATTTGTAGTATTTTTTATTATCCTTTTACCTGCAAATCCTATAGTTGCATTAGGCTCTCCAATAATAATATCTGCAATAGATGCAAAACTAGCAATAACACCTCCTGTAGTAGGGTCTGTTAGTACGCTAATGTATAATAATCCTTTTTGGCTATGCTTTTCAATTGCTGCAACTACTTTTGCCATTTGATATAGTGATATCATACCTTCCTGCATCCTTGCCCCACCTGAGGCTGTAAAAATAATAATGGGCTTACTTTCTTCTGTTGCCCTCTCTACCATTCTTGTAAGCTTCTCCCCTACTACGGACCCCATACTCCCCATAATAAATCTATAGTCCATTATTCCAAAATAGATTTCACTTCCAAATATCTCTCCTTTTCCAGTTATGACTGCTTCTTTTATATTTAATGTGTTTATTAAATGCTCTAATTTATCATCATAACCTGGGAATTCTATTGGATTTTCACTATAAATATTTTCATCAAATAACTCTGTACTTCTTTTATCAAAAATTAATTTTAATCTATCAATGCAATTCATTTTAAAATGATAATTACAATTATTACATACATTAATATTAGTTATATCAGTATCTTTCAATTCTTTTTTACATGATGGACAAACTGTATAAGAAGATTCTTTTATTTTAGTTTCTTGTAGTGTAGCCGCTATATATTCTTTAGCTTCATCTCTATCTCTTAAACATAGATTTTCAAAATATCTTTTTCTTATTAACTCATTTATCGTACAAATATTTTGCTTATTACTTACAAACAACTGATTATTTAGTATTGCAAGTAAAAATTTAATATTTGTTTGAACTCCCTCTATAACAAATTCATTTAATGCCCTTCTAAGCTTTCTTATGCATTCCTCTCTATCTCTTCCATAGACAACCAACTTAGCAATATTGGAATCATATATTGGAGTTATTTTTAATCCTATGTATAGTGCTGAATCAACCCTTACTCCATTTCCTCCTGGAATATTTAAATTTGTAATTACTCCAGTACTAGGACAAAGACCATTTTTATATTCTTCTGCATTTATTCGGCACTCAATAGAATGACCGCTTCTAATACTATTTTCTTTATTAAATTTAATTTTTTTCCCTTCAGCTATGTTTATTTGTTCTTTTACTAAATCTACATCTGTTACCATTTCTGTAACTGGATGTTCCACTTGTAATCTTGTATTCATCTCCATAAAATACACATTTTTATTTTCATCTATTAAAAATTCAATAGTCCCTGCATTAACATAATTACTCTTAGAAACAATCTTTTTAGATGCATCATATAATTTCTGTCTAACATTATGATCCAATATACTAGCCGGTGACTCCTCCATAAGCTTTCGATTCCTTATTTGAATGCTACAGTCACGTTCTCCTAAAACTGCTACATTACCATGTTCATCTGCTAATACCTGAACTTCTATATGCCTTGGTGCTAAAATATATTTTTCAATATAAAGTTCACCACAATTAAATGCCTTATAAGATTCTTCCCTACAAACTTCAAACATTTTTTCAAAGTCTTCTTCAGTATATACAACCCTAATACCTCTTCCACCGCCGCCATTAGCAGCTTTTATAAGTATTGGATATCCTATGTGGTTAGAAATGTTTTTTCCCTCATTAACATCTGTTACTATACCATCTGACCCTGGAATAATCGGAATTCCTAAACTATTAATTTTTCTTTTTGCTAAGGCCTTATTTCCCATTAAACTAATTACCTCTGATGAAGGTCCTATAAATTTAATACCAAATTCTAAACATAGCTTTGCAAATTCTGAACTTTCAGCTAAAAAACCATATCCAGGATGAATTGCATCAACCTTATAAAATTTAGCTACTGAAATTATTTTATTCATATTTAAATAACTTTCAGTTGCCTGTGGTGGACCTATACAAACTGCTATATCCGATAACTTAACATGCATACTATGTTTATCTTCAGTGGAATAAATCCCAACAACTTCTATACCAAGTTCACGACAACTTCTAATAATTCTTACGGCAATTTCTCCCCTATTTGCAATCAATATTCTCTTAAACATTTTCTTTCCCTTGCCTTTTTATTTTAAAAAGTTCTTGATCATACTCAACAAAGTCTCCGTCACAAACTAATATTTCAATTAAAATGCCATTATTTTTACATAAAACCTCATTAAACATTTTCATAGCTTCAATTGTACATAGAGGTTGTCCTTCTTTAACATTATCGCCAACTGAATAACTGCTTTTAGTATAAATATTTTTAGAGATATGAAAAACTCCTACTAAAGGTGATTTAAGAACATAAATATCCTCATCCTCAACAACTTTAACTGGACTACTATATTTATCATTATCATCTGATTGAGACTTACAAGATTGATTTGAATTACTAATATCTAATTTAAAACCATCCGTTTCTAAACAAATTTTATCTAAGTCGTATTTTTTTAATATTTTTGCAATTTCTTCTAAGTTTTTTATATCCATAATCTCACCTACCATTTATACGTTTTTAAACTATGTACATATATATTAAAAAATAATAATTTATTTTTTATCTTTCAAAAATTTATTAACGTCTATTACTTCTATTTCATTTTTATCATATTCTTTTTTAGTACATATAACTATTTCATATCCCTCAACTATATAAAGACATCTTAATGAAAACATCCCTATTGATTTTTTAAATTTTTGTTCTTGTACTACTGAAAAAGATTTAAGAGGAATATTAAGTCCAACCCCCAATAACTTTAAATAACTTTCTTTAAAACACCATACTTTGAAAAAATCCTTACGATGAATAGATAAATATTCTTCTTCATCTTTGTGTAAAAGTTGTATGATTTCATCAAAAGAATTAATATCTCTTTTTTTTTCTATATCAATTCCTATAGGGTAATCATTAACCACCATTACCCAATAATCATATGAATGACTAATTGAAAAATATATATTAGGATAATTAGGCACATACGGTTTCCCATACTTGGATTTGTAAATTTCCCTCTCTTCATTGATGCCTATTATTTTTTTAATTACCTTACTTTTTAAAGTACTATTTTTTATGTAACTGTTTTTTTTATCATATATATATATTTGCATTTATTGAATAATTCTCCTTACATATACGTGAAAATATCTAATCTTTCTTAGATACTACTAATATTCCTGAGGCAATTTTCTTATTATCCACAAATGCTTTAGCTTTAATATTAAATAAGTTACCTATCTGTGTATCTAATTTTACCTCTAATAACAATTGATCACCTGGTACAACATTTTGAAAAAATTTCATGTTTTTAACCATAGCAAGATAACCTATTTTATCAGCTACATTTATATTATCACTCTGCTTGTCTATATCTGTTGCATACATAATTGCACACATTTGAGCAAGACTTTCAATAATTAGAACTCCTGGCATAATCTTATTATTAGGAAAATGTCCCTGAAAATAAGGCTCATTATAACTTACATTTTTTATACCTTTAGCAAACTTCCCTGGTACTACCTCCAAAATCCTATCTACTAATAAAAATGGATATCTATGAGGTATTAAATCTAATATTTCTTGCATGTTTATTTCCTTTCTCTCAAACTAATTATTTAAATTATCTATTGTGTTTCTTTTAATATACTGCGTATTTTTACATCTGGTCTTTCCGCAATGCATTTAATCAAGTTAAAATAATCTTTGATAAATTTATTCATTTTTTCTTTTGAATGATTTTTTTTATTATATTTTAACTCTATTCTTAGATTATCTGTTTCTTCTACTATTCCAAAATATATATCTTTATCAGTAATATCTGGATTATAATTAATAGTATTTACATCTACCCTATATTCTTTATAACAAGGATGATTTTTCAGCATACTTTCATAATTAAATAATATAGTAAAGAGTTCTCCCTTTAGCACTTCCTCAAATGACATATTTTTATATATTTCAGACAAGGTAATATCTTGATTTTCAAACACCTTAATCAAGTATGATTTTAAATTATCAATACACTTATTAAATGTATTATCATAATCTATATACATCCTAATTGGAACTGCCACTGTGAACATTCCTATTGTTTCACTATGCGTATCATAATCTCTTCCTGGTATATAAGTGCCAATTATAATGTCTTTTCTCTTTGTATAAATAGAAACTAATAATCCAAAAATACCTAATAAAATATTATATTCACTTACGTTATATGTCCTACTTAATAGCTCTATATATTTTTGTATTTCAACTGGTATATTTATAAATTCATAACAAAAATAGTCTTCACCTTCTATATCTGCTGGTATGTAGGTGATTCCATCTCTATTCTCAATAGCATTCTTCCAAAATTCATTATTGTTTATGTTCTTTTTCATATTGCATCTTTGTATATAATCAAAATAGCTTGTATCAATTTCCTCTAAGCAACCTTCTTCATATGCACGAAAAATTTCTTTAAGTAAGATACTTATTGATATAAAATCAATAATTGCATGATGTACATTAATTAGTATCTTTTGTTGTTCTTTTTTTTCAAGTAATATAACCTCAAATAATGGAAGATGATTCATTTCTAAAGTATTAAGATAATTCTTATAATCCTCTGTAGGACATGATTCAGTAATATCTATTCTTCGAATATAATCTATTGAATGAGTATGTTCTTTCATATAATATTTATTTTTTTCTTTAGTAAAAGTTGTTCTTAATATTCCATGTTTATCTATAACTAATGTTACTGCACTTTTTAATCTGTCATAATTAATGTATTTGTTTACTTTTACAATATATATAAGTGTTATTCCTTCATATTGAGTATGTTTTATTCCTTTTTTTACTAGCTTACTTTCTTTGTCTAGTATTATTTTTTGACCTTGCAAAACATTTATATATTTTGTTTTATCTTGTGATTTTATTGCCACCGATACCTTATTTATAGATTTATCTTTTAATTCTTCTATATACGTTACAAATTCACCTATATTTTTAGCTGCATATAATTTATGAATAAATACCTTAACTTTAAAGTATTTATTTACCTCTATACTAAACATAAGTAAATCTATAGAACTTCCCCCTAATTCAAAAAAATTATCATTTAATGTAATATAACTTTTCCCTAGAATATTTGCGCATATTTTAAGTATTTGTCTTTGATTATGAGAATAATTTTGATCTAAATAAGAATATGTACTTTTAGTATTATATGTTAATAATTTTCTTTCATCTATTTTTCCATTGTTGTTATACGGAAAAGTTTCTATTTGCGTAATATGACTAGGAATCATATAATATGGCAAATGTTTTTTAATATATTTTAATAATTGATCTATTTCTATTGGCTTTATTACTATGAAATATGCAACTATTCTTTCTAATGAATTGCTCTTATCTACGAGCACCTTAGCTTCCTTAACTCCAGGATACATTTCTATTCGGTATTGAATTTCTTCTAATTCTACACGATGTCCATTTATTTTTATTTGTTTATCCTTACGACCTATATACTCGATATTTCCATCAATTGTCCATTTTCCAATATCACCACTAGCATACATCGTCTTGCTTCCATCAAATATATCGCAAGTAAATATTTGTTTCGTTAATTTATCATTGTTTATATATCCTTTTCCCACACAATCTCCACTAATATATATTTCGCCTTCTACACCTATTGGGCAAATTTCTTTTTTATCATCTAATATATAAATTTTCGAATTCCCTATTGGTGTTCCAATATGAACATTTTGAAGATCTTCTATGATTCTTTTGTTTACTTTGTATTTGGTAACCAATATTGTGCATTCCGTTGGACCATATGTATTAGTTAATATAAAATCTTTATCTAAAGCTAACTTAACTATCCTTTTTGCAAGATTAAGTGGTAATGTTTCTCCTATAGTAATTAAATGTTTAACACATAAGTAGTTTAATGGTTCACTTTCTAAATAATCAGCAATAAGTCTTAAATGACTAGGTGTAACATCACTAATATGAATATTATATTTGTTATAATATTCAATTAATGCTTGGCCATGTTTTTTACATTCATTAGGAGTGACATGTAATACATTTCCATGAAACAGACTTAAATATACCATGGCTTGACTTATATCAAATACAAATGGTGCGATTACTGCAAAATTCAATCTTACTTGATTATGAATATCCAATATATCTTTTTGACATGCATAGAATAAACTTACTAGATTTTGATGTGTTATGATTATACCTTTTGGTTTTCCTGTTGAACCTGATGTATACATCACATATGCATTTGATTGACTTGATAGTTTAGAACTTATATTTACTTTTTCCTCTTCATTTCTTATATAACTTATTTCTAAATAAGGATAATACTTAATTGCATTATCTGTATAAATTTTTTCCTTACTATCCACTATAACCATTGTTGTATTGCTGTTCTCCATCATATATCTTATTCTCTCTTCTGGATATATTTCATCTAATGGCATATAGGCTGCTCCAGCTTTTAAAATACCTAGCATGGTTACTATATATTCCTTACTCCTTTTCATATTAATAGCTATAACTTCAGGCATAACAAGATTATTTCTTAGTATATTCATAGCAATACAATCTGATTTTCTATCCAACTCTAAGTATGTTAAACTTCCATTTATATCTCTTAAAGCAATATCATTACCATACAAGGTAACTGCATTTTTAAATAAGTCTATCAGTGTTAACTTTGTATCATAAATAACTGAATTCCTATTAAATTCATTCAAAAAATCATTATTACAATATTTTTCTTGATTTAATAAGAAATTATCCACTTTATACTCTTCCTCCATCTACAACTATTGTTTGTGCAGTTATGTACGATGCTGCCTCACTTGCAAGAAATACTACTACATTAGCTACCTCTTCAGGTTTACCTAACCTTTTCATTGATATTTCTCGAATACTTTCTTGTATTTTTTTATTATCCGTATCAATCATATCAGTATCAATAAACCCAGGCGCAACAGCATTTACACGAATATTTTTTTTAGCAAATTCTCTTGCTAGTGATTTCGTTAATCCTATAATTCCTGCCTTAGAAGCACAATAATTGCTTTGTCCTGGTGCCCCTTTTACTGCAGATGTTGAACTAATATTGATTATACTTCCTCCTTTTTTACTTGAAATCATAGGAAGTATAGCCTTACATATATAGAAACAGCCATATAAGTTAGTTTTAATCACACTATCCCACTTAAGATTGTCCATAAATATAAATGAATCATCATGTACTATACCTGCATTATTAACTAAAATATCTACATTAGGGATAAGCTCTTCTATATACTCTTCAAATGTTGAAATTTCAGTACTATTGGTAACATCTAATTTATATGCCTTTAGTAAATGTTTATAATTTGCATTTTGTTCTATTATTGAATTTGCTTCTTCTTCTGAATTATTATATGTAAAAATGATGTTAGCTTTTTTTTGAATAAAGGCTTCTACTATAGCCTTACCTATTCCTTTAGAGCCACCTGTTATTACTACATTTTTATTTTCTAACATAATTATCCCTACTTTCTATACCTTACATTAATACAAAGAGTAATTATCTTTTAAAATAAACTCCAAAACATCCTAACTTCTCATACCTTATATTAGCCCCTCTTGCATTAATTAACTTTCTAAGAATTGAATCAATTCTTTCTATTTGCTTACCAATATTGTTGTATAATTACCTGATATATCATATCCACAAACTAATATTTGCTTAGGATTTTTAATATCTTGATTAGTATTTGTAATTGACTTTGGAATTAGCTGATTTTTTATACATAAGGCTGCTATGGCAACATTTAAATTTAATGTGCTTCCTAAGGTTTCTCCAAATAATTCTTTAGTCTTATCTACTACCTTACATTCAGGTACTAATTGATTTATTGTTTTAATTTCATGGTTGTTAATGCATATTGGATCTCCTGAACAAATAATTGCATCAATTTTCTTATCTATAGATTGTTTTATAGTATTTTCAATTGTGCGCCTAATTTTATATTCTATACTATGACTATCTAATATTTTTTTAAAAGGATGTATTCCTAAATTACATTCAGAAAATGTTTCAATATTACAATATCCCTTATTTGTTTCTGAACAACCCTCTCTTTTAAGTATAAGAGCCAATGCACACTCAGATATTGGATAACTTAACTCTTGTCGTGACTTAAAAGCTTTAATTAATTCACTATCAGGCTCTTCTATACTTCCCACTACAATGTAATCTGCCTTATTTTCCTCCATAAGCATTACTGAATATCCTATGTTATTACTTCCCATGAGCATAGTACTTACTCCAGTGAATTTAAATAACATACATATGTGTCCTAAACATGCATTTGCAACAGTATTTGAAAATACTGTTGGGCTACAAAAATCCGGTTCATCTTCAACTACTTGTCTACAAAATTCTATATTTGTTTTCATAGGTCCATATCCCGTTGAGAATATAGTTCCAATACGCTGTTTAGGAATACTACTTAAATCTTCCTTAAGATCTTCAATTGCTTTTGTTGTAACATAAACTCCCATATGTGAAAATCTATCCATTCTTCTTAAAAGATTTTTCTTAATTACTAAAGGAATATTATATTCACATTCATAGTCTATATTGACTTCTTCGTCGCTTTTTAACTTTTCCCATATATCATTTATATCCGTTCCTAAAGCAGTAATACCGCCAATCCCTATAATACTGATTTTGTTCATATATAATTCTCCTATTCATTAATTAAGTTTCTATTTTTTCATTTAATATGGTCTCATACCTACTTTTTATCTTTTCTGGTATATCAAATCTTAATTTGTCATTAGAATCTATATATACATGTGTCATTTCCCCAACCACAATCTTTTGATTTTCATAAAATAATTTAAATTTAAATTTAATTTTTATATTTTCCACTGCAATAAATTTCAACTTAATTAATATAGGTTCTTTACTTTTATAATGGACAGCTTTTATATACTTGATATATAGATCTAATACAGGAAATTTTCCTCCCTTTTCATCAATTACGTCACTATCAAACATCTTTTTATCACTTAAAAAAGCTATTTTTGCCTCTTCTATATATGTTAAATATCTGCTATGATGTATAATTCCATATGCATCTGTATCTTCAAACCTTGGATATACTTTATGCTCATAAGTTATATATTTCTCACCCATTATGTGTCCTTACCCTTTCCTACCAATATACTTGCTGAATTACCTCCAAATGCAAATGAATTTGATAAGGCATAGTTTACTTTCTCATATATACCTTTATTTTTAATTAGATTAATATTATCATAAGTTAATTGGCTCTCTTCCAAAGTAGCTGTAGGAAAAACCACATCATGATAAACACTTAATAATGTAGCTGCGAGCTCAATTGCTCCTGCTCCAGCTAGACAATGTCCTACCATTGATTTTGTTGATGATACATAGATTGGGTCTTGCTTATCTAAGCCTGATATTGACTTTAATTCCATTTCATCATTTAATAAAGTTCCAGTTCCATGGGCATTAATATAATTTAACTTCTCTGCATCTATTCCACCCTGAGTAAGTGCATTTTTCATCACCCTTAAGGCACCTTCCCCTGTTGGATCAGGACTAGTTGAATGGTATGCATCATTTCCTATACTATATCCACATATATCACCGTATATTTTAGCTCCTCTATTAAGGGCATGTTCATATTCTTCAAATATAAAAATAGCACCACCTTCACCTATATTAATACCATCTCGGTTTTTATCGAAAGGTTTGCAAGGTTTATCACTCATATTCTGCAATGAATGAAAACCGTAGCAAGAGAATTCTGTAAGAGGATCCATTCCAACTACTATTACTAAATCTGCCCTATTTGAATGAATCAAAGAATAGGCTGTACCCGCAGCTGATGTTCCTGCTGCACAGGCTGATGTATTCGTATAACATGGACCATTTACTCCACAAATACTAGCAAATTGGGAGAAATTATTATTAACTAAACAATCTTTTAAATTATGTTTTACATAGCCTATAATATAATCATTTGATCCAACTGATGTTGCTATAGACATACACGCTCTTTCCTCTAACTTCTGTATGTCTTCTACTGATAAATTACTATCTTCAAGCATTTGCTTTACTAAATCCTTAAAAATGCTTGTTACTCTTGTTTCCTGTTTATCTTTATCTATTTCATAGGGCAAACTTTTTTTTATTTCCCCTACATAATCTGTTCTTAATTTTTCTGTATTGAATATTGTACATTTATCAATTCCCACTTTACCTTGCATACAGTTTCTAAAAAATTCTTCTGTTGTGTTTCCATTACTATTTAATACCCCAATTGATGTTACTACTACTCTTCTCCCTCCCCCTTTCTCCATTTCTTTTTATTCCTCCTTTATCATGTGAGAGTGTACATACTCAGCAATAGTAGAAATACTTTTTAATACATTCTTATCTTCATCTGTAATTTTAAGTTTATATTTTTTCTTAATTCCTACTACTATCTCCAGTGCATCTACTGAATCAAGACCTAATCCTTCTTCATTCTCATCTATACTCATAAATAATGGTGCATCATAATTAACTTCTTCCACATTAATATCTTCTAATCCTAATTCATCAATTATCATTTCTAAAACTTCTTTTTTAAATTGGTTATGTGTCATATTATCACTCAGTTCCTTTCATACATTTATAGTTGTTATTAATATATTATTGCTTTGCGTTCTTTTCAGCTATTTGTCCATTATCAAGCTTTAATTTGTTATCCCCAAAATCATACACATTCTCATCATGTGTTACTATAATAATGGTAGTATCACTATCCTCTTTAATCTTTGTTAAGCATTTCATAAATTTTATTGTATTTTGCTTATCTAAGTTTCCTGTAGGTTCATCGGCTAAAATAAGTTTCATATCTGCTATAATAGATCTGATTATAGCTATACGTTGCTGTTCCCCACCAGATAAAGATTGAATATCTTTTTTCTTAATATTCCCCAGTTCCATAAGGTCTAGATAATAATCCATCTTTTCTCTAACCTTTTCATTAACTTCTTCTTTTCTTAACATAAATGGTAGTAGTATGTTTTGTTCCACATTCATAAAGGAGAAAAGATTCAGATTTTGATAAATAAAACTTATATTATGTAATCTAAAATCGTCCCTTTCTTTTAAAGACATACCGTATATAGATTTTTCTCCAATACGCACATCACCTTTATCTATATTAAGTATCCCTGCAAGTGCATATAATAATGTAGTCTTTCCAGAACCTGATGGTCCTCCTATAGTTGTTATCTTATTGCCCTCGAAATTATAACTTATATCATCTAATATATTCCTCTTTACATTACCTTCTTTTACACTAAAAGAAACATTAGATGTCTGTACATCGAAACCTTTCATATTTATTCACCTCTTCAACTTATGCTTTAATCTCTAAATTTTAAAAAACCAATATACTTATTACCTAATGAATCTTTTATTGTATTTAACATGATAATAATACTTATAACTAATACCATTATTATTATCATTATTACATATTGAACAGGCATAATAGGCTCTATTACAACATCTATATATGGTAATACCATTTTTACACCTACTGATTCAAAGATGTACGCAAATACTAATCCAATTATGCTTGATTGCGTAACTATACTTAAAATTTCAGTAATATAGGTTTTTATCATAAACTTCTTGTTCATTCCCATAGCCCTAAATCTTGCTACATCCAAATTATTTTGTTTAGATATGATTGTAAAGTAATTAACTAACATTAATAAGGCACAAAGTATTATACAGAAAGCTCCTATCTCAAATATCTCTGTTCCTTTTATAGCATTTTCATAGCTATTGTTAGCTATATCTGTTTTGGATATATGATCTATATTAGGTGAATTTTCATACTTAAGAAGTTTATCTAATAAAATTTGATTACCTTTCTTCAAATGAATCATGTTAACAAGTCCCTTAAAACCTAGCTGTTTTTGTAAGTATGCCTTGCTTACAAATCCATAACGCCCTCTAGATCCATTTGCTATAAAACGTCCTTTTATTGTAAACTCTAATGCTTCTCCATTTAATGAAACCTTATACTTTTTACCTAATTTTTTTTCGGATATAAAATATTCTGGTAATAAAATCCCATCCCAATTCTCATCATTAATAACTTTAGAAATATCTGTACCATCTACGAGTTCCATCTTTTCCCCATATTTAAGATACCCCTCATCTATTCCTGTAATTTCGTTTTTTACACCTTCGCTATCTAAAACTTTTAGTCCAAATGAAAATGCTGCTTGAGCATCTGGGTCTATAGCATAAATCATATTTTCTAAATCTGGTTGAGTAACTTTTTTATTATAACGTTGGTATATAATTAGATCCTTAAAATAAACATTTTGTTCTACAGTTTTTCTACCTATCTCTCTACATGTTAAAAACATACCATTAAGTCCTACACTTAACATAATACCTATTATTAGTGTTACCATAATAGGTTCTGTTTTCTTGTAGTATCCTAAAATATTCATTTGTGCTAATACAAGTGTCCTACTTTTGATTGTTTTTCCAATCCACATTAGGATATACTGCATAAATATTAAAATAGCATCAAAGGATAAGTAGGCACCTGCTATTTGCACGCAATTTATGATTGTATTATCCTGTGATTTAGTAATAAGTTTAAAAATGAGACTAGCTACCATGGCAGTGCACCCTATAATAAATTTAATAAATTCCAATTTACCCATGGTTTTTAAACTATCTGTACTTTTCTTACCTCTCATTTTCTCAACTACATCAAACTTAGCTAATTTCCTCATAGTAAACATAAGGCATATACTAATAATAACCAAATGGGCTAATATTCCTACGAGCACCATACTTATAGGGATAAATTTCATATGAAATTCATAATAAGTTGCCATAAAATAATATAAAATCTGCTCTAATATTATGGCTATAGGTATAACTGGTAGTTGCATAAAAAGTGCTTCTAATATATAGATTTGACTAAGTTTCTTACTTGATATTCCAGCTAACTTTAAATTAATATTAAAATTTTGTCTCTGCATAAATAATGTCTTATGTACAATACATATTATCCATAAGGTAAAAATAATAATTACTACGGAAATACAAATTAACACTGCGGTAAACTTAGCTAAATTTTCATCTTTAGATACAGTTTTTATATCCGCTTGGATTCTTTGTAACTCTAATATAACCATTATGAACGTGGTAATTATTGTAATGTTTAGTATGTTCGTGATATATGCTGCCATTCTTTCTTTAATACTACTTTTGCTTAATTGTAAGACTAACTGTTTCAAGCGTCCACCACACCTCCTTTATAAACCCTTAAAATTTATTATAGAAAACAAACATGTTTATCTAATGCATATTAGTAAATTATAATTTTGTTCGATAAACATGTTTAATTTTCATAAAAAACCTTTAATTTTAGTATTTAATAAGTATGAATTTACTATATAAATTCTTAAACTATATACAAGTTTAGAAGTAATGCTTTAGTTGTTATGTTTATATAGTTGTTATTAATTACAACAATTTGCACAACCTGTCCAGTTAGCTGTTACAATATCTTCTATTTCTTCAAAGACTTCTACTTTTAATTCTGGTTGTTCTAACTCTTTATTAATCTTTTTATTGTCTTTCATGTATTTTCACCTCCATAAATTATTCAATAATGTGGTATTAACTACAGCAACTTGCACAACCTGTCCAACTAGCTGTTACGATTTCTTCGATTTCTTCGAATAATTCTACTTTTAATTCTTGTTGCTCTAATTCTTTATTAGTATTTTTATTATCTTTCATGCTATTTTCACCCCCTTACTTTATTAAGTAGTGTGACATTAATTACAGCAATTTGCACAACCTGTCCAGTTAGCTGTTACGATATCTTCGATTTCCTCGAATACTTCTACTTTTAATTCTGGTTGTTCTAACTCTTTATTAATCTTCTTGTTGTCTTTCATGCTATTTCACCCCCCTTAATTATGTATCTTAAAAGAAAATTCATATTTGTAATATATAAATTTTTTAAGATTGCAAACCTATGGTTAAGTTTTTCTAACTTAACAAATTTCTAAAAAACATTCCTATAAGCTTTAGTTATCTTAAATCTTTAAAAAGCTTTTATTATTCTAAGTATAAACTTAATAGAT
Source organism: Hathewaya histolytica (assembly GCF_901482605.1). Lineage (NCBI taxonomy): Bacteria > Bacillati > Bacillota > Clostridia > Eubacteriales > Clostridiaceae > Hathewaya > Hathewaya histolytica. The sequence continues at coordinate 2,159,099 of NZ_LR590481.1, forward strand.
AAGAAACTAATTGAAAGGATAATAAAGCCTATCATTATTATTTTGTTTATTGAAAATAACGTAAATACATAAACTATTTGAAAAGATATATTGATAAACCCTAATATAAACAAGGCTAAAAGCATTACACCGCAAATAGCATGTTGCTTGTCCATATGTTGTTTTTTGTTACATAATAAATTGTTTAAAAACTTATAACCTTTAAATCTTAAATTCATAATTCCTGTTATGGAAGTAACAAGGAAATAGCCATCTGTCATTCCCCACAAATTCAAATTAGTTAAAATACATGCAAAGTGAGATGTAATCCATAAATCCAATAGGATATTCTGTTGATTTGGCATCATAGCTTTAATAACTAGTCCAATGGTTCCCCATAAAAAGTTTCCATAAATTCCACCTATAATTACAGTAAGTTTTCTTTTAAGAGAGTAAAAATGCATACCTTCATATTGAACCAATACAATAGGATATATAACAAACCAACCAAATGTCATTTTAGTAACTTTTATCCCCATAAATTGAGCCATAATATAATGTCCTATTTCATGTAATCCTAATATTAATACTGGAAAACATGTTATAGAAAATATAATTTCTGGTATGCTCATATTAATATAATCAATAGTTTTTGGTATATGTTGCTTGTTTAAGGCCACTCCTAATAAACATAGCGTAGTTAACATTGTGAAAAATATAAAAAATTTAGTATAAGAATTAAACTTTAACTTTTGAAAGTTTTTAGGTGAGATTTCAATAATCTTTTTACCTATCTTATTAAATTCATTAAAGGATTCTTTTACCTCTACACCATTATCTAAATAACCTATCTTTTCAAAACCATCTATTATTTGTTTTTGTACAGGGGTTAAGAGTTCCATACTTTCCTCTATTTCGTTTTCTTTTAACTTATCAATTAATGATATTGTGGAGTCAATATGACTTTTATCAAATTTTATAAAACTATTTTTTTTGCGAATACCAACAATAAGCTGTTTACCTAAAATCGTATTATTAACTTTATATTCTACTTCCGATTTTATTTTCACCTTATATTATTCTCCTTAATGCATTATTATTATATTTAATAATGTTGTTTCTTATATTTTCCTTATTTTTAGGGTATTCACTGACCAAAAATTTAACTATCTTTTCAACTAAAATTTTTACCATTATACATCTTGCTTCTAGCACAGATTCTAGGCTTCCAGTCTCAACAAATGTTAATCCTTTACACCATGCTCCACAAACATTTTTAGCTATACATTCTTTACATTCTGAAACTTGTTCTCTTGTAGCTAATCTAGCTTCATAAAATCGTTTATTATTCATAAAATCGTTTTTTGTTAAAAGTTCACTGAAATCCAAAGCAAATTCTTTTTTATCAGAAAAACAGTGACATGGATATATAATCTTATCAGGTGTAATGGTAAAGGAATATCCTGCAGAGCAATCTTGATGATATTCTCGTTGAATAATTCTCATCAAAATTCCAACAAACATTCTTGGAACTTTTTCTGCTTTTCCAGAAGCAATTTTGCCTAAATAGTAATCCGCCATTTCTTCACACATACTCTTAAACTTTGTTAGAACTTTTTCATCGCTTATATCAATTTTCAATTCTTTATTATTACTTGTTACAGGAATAATTTCATAGGCCTCTATGTTTAACTTTTCTAATTCTGATAACCATTTTTTTAACTTTCCAGGTTCATATTCATCAACATGTACCTTAGTTAATGTAAATTGTATAATTTTATGCACATCTAAATCTTCCAAATAGTTTAATGTGTCTACCACCTTATCATACACACTTGGAATACCGTCACCTTTTCTATTAAAATCATTTAAGCTTTTATTTCCGTCTAAACTAGTACCCATAGAAATTTTATACTTGTCCAGAAACTCTTTAATATCACTATTAATTATTGTTCCATTTGTATTGATACCGAATTCTGGTATACATTCTTTTGGATAATTATTATGTATGTATTCCACAAACTTCTTAATATGTTTATAATTCAATAATGGCTCTCCACCAAAGAAAGATACTGCTTTAATCCCATCAAACATTTTATAGAAATGGTCAAATGTTTCTATATAAGTTTCTGCCGTAAAATATTTCTTTTTATGATGATCCCCATAAGTTCCCTCATCGGCATAACAATAACTGCATTTTAAATTACAATTTACAGCGGATAAGTATGTTATTGTTGGTCTCCATTTCTCATTAAATCTATTTTTTATTTTAATATCTGGACTCTCACTGATATATTCTTCATACTTATCTTCTGAGTAATTCCCCCTTAAAATTAACATTTTGTTATTATCAAACCATATGTTATCCTCTATTTTAAAAAGCATGTTACTTCTCCTTTTAATATTAATTTTAGATTCCCCATTAATCTATTTAGTAATATAAACAAGCTGTTTTTGTAAATTTTTAAATGAACTTAGTTCATTATATTTAATATTTTTAATAAGCTGCTCCACATAATCAAAGTCTATATCCTTTTGTTCTGCAAGATGATTTTTTAAATGCCTTCCTAAGTTTCTCCAATTCTTAGCCGCTTCCTCTAATTGGGATATAGGTGAGGTATCCTGCAATTCTAGTAAATCTAATGCCTCACTAAATTCCTTTCTATAGAAAAAAGAACTTCCAGATAATAAGCTTTGATATAAAATAAACTTTATAACTTTTATTTGGTGAGATTCCCATTCCTTGATACTATGAAATAATTTTTCATAAAAAACATCACCTTTCCACCAACCATATTCCTCTTCATTAACTTGCTCTGAATTTAAAAATCGTGCTACGGACTTATTTATTTGCAGGTTTATTTTATCCTGTCTAAACTCATAATCATTTTCTATGTATATATACTTAATATTTATATCCAAAGGCATAACTTTTAAAGATTCTATTATTTCTAATTGCTCCTTGTTTATTCGTTTATATACTTCTTCTACATCTGAAGCTAATTCTAATATAATAGTATCTTTTTCTATGTCTACTAACCTAAAAGTCGAGTAAGTATTTAAAAATTGACTTGCTTTTTTATTGATTTTTTCTATATGATCCACTAATTGTATAGGTGTAATTATTAATACATTTTTATAATCATTCTTATTTAATTTATATAATTCATCCATTGTTAATTCTTTATATGCTACTTGTAACTTATCTAATAATTCATCAACTAGCATGACCCCTCTCCCATTGGCCATGTACATATTATGTTTATTATAGGAAGTTCTATATAAAATATTACCAAGTCCGCCTACCAATATTGCCTCTTCGTATTTTACATTTTTCAATATACTTGTCACTGTTGCTATATCACAACTTAACATTTTCTTCTCCTACTTTCGCCAAAATTTAATTCTAAAAAATATATATTGTTATACTTTTTTTATTCTATATATTCTTTTATTTTCCTGCAAAAATTTTAAAAAATGTACTTTTATTTTCCATATATCACAATAACACTTTACATTTTGTAGATTATTTAGATATTCTTCATAAATTATTCATGAATTATCTATCAGAAAATGTGAAAATATCTATTATTATGTTTATCGATAGGAAATTCTAAAAGTTAAGTAAAATTCTAATGATTTCCTGTTAATTTTTTTAATAATGTATTATTAAAAGCATATATTGTAAAAAATAAATTTACTTCTTTTTTTTACAATTTTGTAGGTTTTATAAATAAAAAATGAGGTAGTTGTGGCATAAATGAACTGACCCCTGTCAAGTAGACAGGTAAAATAATTAAAAATGTATAAGATGATGCGACCACTTTTCTGATCGCATTTCTTATGCGATTTGTTTCTGTTTCTTTGCTTCTAATTCTGACTTATAAGCTTGTATACGCTTATTCTCTGGAATCGGATATTGTTTAGGTTGCTTTGACTGTAAAGCAGCATTTCTAATCTCCATAGGTGTCAGATTATCAAAACGTTCCTGATACCTTCCAGAATTATAGTACTCGATATATTCTGCTATTGCCTGTCTTAGTTCTTCTTCCGTGCTGAAATTAGATATATAATACATTTCTGATTTGATGATTCCCCAGAAGCCTTCTGTTGGTCCATTGTCAATACAACACCCAACTCGTGACATTGATTGCGTCATTCCCTGTTCTTGAAGCTTCTTTTGAAATACTTTGCTTGTATATTGAAATCCTCTGTCACTGTGAAACATCGGCATAGCATCGGGGTTCTTTGACAAAGCTAAATCATAAGTATCAAATACAAGCTTATTGTCATTTCGATTACTTAATACATAAGACACCACAGATCTATCATAAAAATCTAAGATAGCACTCAAATACACTTTTTTATTGCTCGTTGGTACTTTGAATTCTGTTACATCAGTTGCCCATTTTTCATTAGGCTTTGCAGCCTCAAATTCTCTATGTAAAACATTCCCTGCCGTTGTTTCTGGAGTAGAATGACGATAAGGTTTTTTATGATTACGAATTACTGATTTAACGCCTAATACATGCATGATTCGTTGAATTCTTCGTCTACTATAATGCTTGTCTTTATCACGATTGATATAGTTACGCATTCGGCGGTATCCCAAGGTATGTTTGAATTTTTCATCGTATTCCTTAATCCATAAAGCTATTTGTTCATTTTCCAATTCATCTGCAGTCTTTTCACGATGAAGCCACTTATAGTAACCAGCACGAGAAACGTTTAATTGCTGACACATACAACTTACATCCCAGTTCTTTTCTTGATTGAAATACTGGATAGTAAGATATTTAGGCTCCAATTTTCCCTTGGCTAGAATCGCCTCCTTTCGAATTCCTTCACTTTTTTTAACAACTCTACCGTCATATCCCTTTCCTCAAGCTGTCGCTTTAAACGTTTGTTTTCACGACGAAGTTTTTCAAGTTCATCTACTTCTTCATCTGATTTATGACGTCCACGATTGTCTGTTAATCCTTCTTCTCCGACTGCATCATATTTATGTACCCAATTATAAACTTGACTATAGGAAACATCATACTTTTCAGCAGTAGCTTTATAATCTCTTTTGTGTTCAATACAATATTTGACGATATCTTTACGCTCATTAAATGTTGTTTTTCTTCTTGCTTCAGCCATATAGACCTCCTGTTTTGGATCATAATCTTTGAGTTCCATATCGCTATTATACTTCAAAATCCATTGTTGTAGGGTATTAACTCCTGGAATATTATATTTTGCAGCAAGCTCTGTGACTGACCCGATTCCAGCAATGTATTCTTCAACAATCTTGATTTTAAATTCTTTAGAATAACTTTTATTCTTTTGGCTTGTATCAAATGCTGTGGCTCCATGAATTTGATATAAAAGTACCCATCGTCGTACTGCTTCACGACTTGAAATTCCAAGGCCTAAGCATATTTGTTGCATACTTTTTCTTCCACTTAAATAATCTTCAACAGCCATTATTCTTTGTTCTGCTGAATAACGTGATCTAGACATAATAAAATCCCTCCAAAATAGATTTGGTTATTTACCGTGTCTACTTTAGAGGGATCATATCAAAACCACAACTACCTCATATATTTTAGGGGACTAATTTCATAAGTTAATTATAACATTACTTGTAATTTTTGTATACATCATTTGATAATTTTTATCAAATGTTTATTTAATAAGATAATTACTAAATACTACAAACTCAGTATAAATTATTCTGTATCAAATAACTGTAAGATTTATATGCTATTATATATTACTTATTTTTACTACTTCTTTAAAAGTACCTTCCATGTATTTTTCCCTACAATTCCATCTTGTGAAAGTCCATTTTTCTTCTGTAGCTGCAGAATTGCATTATATGTTCCTTGTCCAAAAACTCCATCTGCTCCATAACTTCCTACACTGTAACCTTTCCTTATTAAAAGTTCTTGGACTACCTTACTTATGTTACCTCTTGCACCTTGTCTTACAGTAATTAATTTATTTACAGTATTGTCCCCAGCATATCCATCTACTTTAATTCCTGCACCAAATTGCTTATTTAATTCCTCTTGTAAACTTCTTACTACATCCCCTTGAATATTAATTTCCCATGTCTTTTTAGATCCTATTTGTGATGTAGACTCTACTGGTTTTTGTGCTTCAGTGCTTGCACTTTCTCCTACTAAACCTTTTACTATAGCATCTGCTATTTTCTCTGGACCATGACTTTTATATATTGCTATATCCGTAGAGCTATCTATAAAACACACCTCTATAAGCATGGATTCAGCTTTTGTATTTTTAATAACTGCTAATTTAGAACCATCTTTTATTCCCCTATTGCTAAAACCCAAAGAAACTAAATTCTTTAAAACTGCATCTGACCTATATGTTTCTTTTCCTTTCCATGTATATATTTCTGTTCCATATGCACATGAATTAAAGCAATTAAAATGTATTGAGATGAATAGATCTACATCATTGTTATTAGCAGTGCTATATCTATGTGATAAACTTTGAACTAGAGTACTCGCATTATCTAATGCACATTCTATTACTGTATGACCTAATGCTCTTAATTTAGGTATAAGATACTTTCCTACCTCTCTAGTTAAAACTTCTTCTCTTAATCCATTGCCCTGTGCTCCAGTATCTGAACCTGTAAGAGTATGCCCTGTATCAACTGCTATTTTCATAATACATTCCTCCCTTAATCATAACCTCACATAAAATGGATTATTAAATAAAAAACCAAGATATATAATCTTGGCTTTATTTATCTAATGTTTCTTTTATTTTATCTACCTTTTTACTTACATCATCTAATAAATTAAACTTATCAGTTAGCTTTTGGATTATATTTTGATAGTTATTTTCCCTGTTAGAGTTCTCTTTGAGTACATAAAATAGCAAGTAAGTAAATAATCCTGCAAAAGCTCCTTGAGTTAAAAGATATTTTAAAATTTGATTTTCCATATGCACCTCACTAAATAATAAAATATTTAGATTTTTTATACCTAAGTTTTTATTATTTATCTTCTTCTGTTTTATTAAGTTCTTTATTTATTTTATTTTCTTTTACATATTCTTTTATTGCTACTACATGATCTAGCACTTCTTTATTAAATGCCACAAAATCGCCCTTAACATTTTCCTTGTATATTTTACCTTCATCGTCTAGTGTAGTATAGGTATATGCTACCCTATCTCCTACACTTGTATTAATAATAGAAATGCTTGTTATTTTAGTTATCATATATAATCTCCTCCATAAATAATTTTTCTCTCTTAAAAGTTTCTTCTACTTCTTTTTTTACTGATTCTTCTAATATATCATCATCTTCTGGGTAAGGTTGTACAGGTACAATATCCTCATAGCTTTGTATTTCTCTAGTAGCTATACTTTCATTCTCTACACTTTCAAAGCCACGCCTTTTTGCAATTATATTTAAAGAGAATTCTGTTCCTGGAGTTCCTGTTACCTTCACGAACCTTTCCAAAGTTTCTATTTCATTTATTTTGCCTTTGTATATAGATGAAATAACATGATATTTAATAATTGTATTTACACTTTCAATAAATTTATCATTTAATTCTACATAACATACACCATCTTCTCCTATAGATCCAAAGTAATAATCTCCTAGCCAAGAACCAGGAGTTTCATAGGAGTTATATGTTATATCACCATAGAATTTAGTTTTTTGAACACAGTTCTTTTGTCCAGCTACGGTGAAGTTGCCATTAACATGTAAATCCTTATCTGCACAAGCACTCTGATAAACCCACATACCATAGCCATACTTATCATTTCGAGGATTTTTAATCTCAAGTGTAGGGGATAAGAATTTATCACCTATCCAGTATGTTCCTAGGCATATATTCTTTTTATGATTATGGCCTAAACATAAGGTACCATCATCTGATGAATACATAATAGCGTCTATATCTTTCGTTTTCCAATCCCACCAATATTGAGAAACATCTCCTACATTAAATGATTCATTGAACTTTATTGGAAACGGTTCTTGTAATGCCTTATTATCAAAAGTCATATATGATTTATAATAAGATTCTCCGCGTGGCTTATGAGATAATGATAAAAAACTACCAGGTTCACAAGCTAAGTCAATGCCTTTTTGTTTAGGATTATCCACCATTTGTGCTGAATATAACTTTCCAACTTCTTCTGTACCTTCCCAGTCGTAAAATACAACACTGTTATTTTTTAGTTCAATGGCACGTTTGCCAAATTCATACATTAAAAATCTTGCATTGTCTAGATCAATTTTCATAGTTCCATCTAAACTCTGTAATATCCCTGCATTAAGTAAGTCAGCAGTAAATCCTGATCCAGTACCAAAGGTTCTAAAATCCCATTCATCTGTACCTGGCTTAAAACTATCTGCAATCATAAATCCCATAGTTCCAAGTGCCATGGCTCCATAAGTTTTGCTTCCTATTAACCTATCCTCGAATATTATTCCTAGAACATCTTGAGGCTTAGCTACATCCTTCATGGCCTTCATTTTTACTTGGTGAAAATCAATTGCCCCTTGTAATTGATTTGGATTTACAGTTCCATTATCATTAAATATCTTTTCAGCTTTTCTTAAAATTTGATTAGTAGATTTAATATAATCCCCTAAAAAGTTACCTAAGTTTAGCTTATTAAAGTTCTTAGTTAAACAATTGTATTCATAACCAATTACTCTAGATTGTAGATCTATATTTAATTTCTTATGTTGTATGGTTACTGTATCTCCAAGATTTACATTTTCTAAGACTTTATAATCCTTATATTCCTCTGTTTCACTTAATAATAAAAAGTCTGCTTCATAGGATACTGCTGGTTTATCAAGACCATTTTCAAAAATCTTTTTACACTCTTCTATAAGCTTTTTCCTAGCTTCTTGAAGTGTATATCCAGTTTCCCCCTCTTGTGCATCTTCTTTTAGTTTTATATGATCAAATTTTATTTCTTTAGTCTTTATATTTCCGTAAATATTTATTAAAGGACTATCTACATAAGGTTTACTTTTATCTAGCATTATCCCATTGTAACCTAATGGAACTATCCTTGTTACAACTGTATCTAGGTTTAAATCTTCTTTAATTCCTAAAAGATTCTTTCCATACTTAATTCTAACCCCATTATTAATGCCTATTTTAAAATCCATATGAATATTGAAATTATCCCTAAGAAGTTCTCCACCCCAAGAATTTAAAAAAGAGTTTTCATTATCAGATAATAAAGCTTCCACAGGATTTTTCATAGAATAATGAGCTGTAGAAGCTTTTAGAATATTACTAGATACATTAAATTTATTTGGGTTTAACGTATTATTAAAAATGGATTTTATAGCTTCATTGCCTTTTAAGTTCTTTATTCTTACATCTACTAGCATATTATCAAGTAAATCATAAAAAATATGCCTAGCATAAATTAATATACTAGACATTGTCTTTACTTTTTTATAAATTCTAAATAACTGGTCTCCCCTTGGGGTACTTGCTTTAATTATATTCTCTTCTAATAGCTCTTCCCATCTGCCTTCCTTATCTAATGGGTGTTCTAATTCTAACTCGAATATACCATTTAACTCCTCTGTAACCTTGCATGCAGTAGGCTTTATAATAGTTCCATTATGATTAAAGTCTACTTCATTAGCATTATATAAACTTATCAAAATATCACCTACTTCAATCCATATAATGTAACATAAACGGTTCTTCCACTAAAACTATTTACATTACTAACTATATATGCTGTAAATTTACCTCCACCTGGTGTTACTTGAATACGTTCTATACCATTTTCAACACTTCCAAATCCGCCCAAGCACTGAGACATATATGCATTGATGTTACTAAACGATGCAAAATATGCTCCATTTAACTGATTTCCTGTATCAACTGAAGTTTTCAAGGTATATCTAACTATTACAAATTTACCTGCTATAGTTATTCTTGTAGATTCTTTTGTTGGATTATCTACCTTAACAATATCATCTTGGAAAGCTAATAACTTATCCCCATATGCAACATTACCACCATTACCTAACCTTAACTCTTTATTTGCTAATAAATTAGTTAATATGGTTCCAGTGTTATCACTAGCTTGGGATAATTTCCAACTTCTCGCATTTAACTTATCGCCGTTAATATTTACATTATCCGCTTTTAAATCCAAATTGCTTAAATTGCTAGATGCATCCCCAGTTATCCTTAATTCTGTTGGTGAAGGTTCCTTACCAACCCATTCTGATTGAAGATATGAAACTCCGTTTGATGTTACCATTCTCATAGAACCTTTATTATTTTTAACACGTATGGCAGAATCTCCACCTTCAGCTGTTTGTACTAATGCTGAATTGTTCATAACTGGATTAGTTTTATCTACAAAGCGATTTTTAACATAAGTTAAGTCTTTTTTATAATTATTTTCCACATTGTCATATTTGCTTTGGAACATGCCTTCCCATTGTCCTAATTTTGTAAGCGCATCTCCAAGTGCCCCAAATTCATTGGTACTTTCTATGACTTTATCATCTCGCAATTTCTTCTCTATGCATATAGAAAGTATTTTTGAACTTAATATACTATTGTCGCTTCCGTAGATCACTAACTCTAAATTAATATCTCCTGGTAGAAGTAATGCTTGTGTAGTTAATTCAACTTCTATTTTTCCTTCTTTAGGATTTAAAACTTTTACATTATTAAATATTTTAGATTTATCAGGTTTTAAAATAAAAATCTTAACTGTATGTCCTGTTAAATCTATTGGCAGGCTGTTATCAGTTAAGGTTATATTTAAATATCTTGATTTAGTATCTTCTTGTTTTACTGTTATTTTATCGTATATTTCTTTTTTAATATCTATTGGTAAATTATATATACTTTTAGCCATTATAAACACCTCCATTTCGGTTCTACTACAACTTTAGATACGTCACCTTTCCAGCTTATTTTATTCTCCCCTACTTCAAATCTAGGAAATTCTCCATACATTCTAAATCCTTGATTGTGTATTTTCTCTTTATGACATAATTCTAATTCAGAATTTAATGTTATATATTCATTTACACCAGTTAATTTAATAGTTTCTGTATTTATTTCTAGGGTTATATCTCCTGTTCCCCAGATAGTTAAAGTTGGCTCCGAATATATAGTACCTGGATTGTGTAAGCTAGTTGGTTTTTCTAATTCCAAAGAGTCCTTTCCATCTATGAAATATCCAAAAGGTTGGCACTCAAATTGGACTACTCCACTATGAAACTTTTTTAATACTTGATCTAAAGTTATTTTATTAATTATTCTGGCTTTATAATATTTATCAGGCTCATTTGAAAAGATAACTTCTCCACTTCCTGTGAGCCACTTTTTTATATCGTCAAATTTATCATCAAAGTAATCATATTCAACTGATTTTACTTCTCCTTCGTAAGTATTATCAGTATTAATAAGGTATCCATTTCTGCCTGGAACAATTATTTTATCTTCTCTCTTTTCAAAAGTTGATATTGATGGAAGTGATATGATTTTAAACTTCTTTTCATTGCTATGAATGCCCTTCCATATAAATCCGTCCTTCATTATACTCCTCCTTTTCCTACTGATAATTTTCCTCTATAGAATTCTAGTTCCTCTGCAAACTCTCTTACATCTTGCTTTCTATTGTTCACAAAGCTTTCTATATTAACATTTAATCCATTATCATTATTATGTGTTACAGTAGATACTTCACTTGGAATATTCCTGCTAGCAACAATTCCAGCAGTGGTACTTGCTACATTATAATCTACTGCCATTTGCATTTTACCAACTAAACTAGATAAATCTTTCTCTATAGTATTTTCTAAATCAGAAGATTCATCTTCAAATCCTAATCCTATACCTTGTGCTAGGTACTTTCCTACCTGATCTCTCATAACTCTTGATGGTGAATGTATACCAAAGAAACCTTTAATACCACTTATTACACATCCTGCAAATGTAGAGATGTTATTTAAAATCCATTGTTGCATGCTCTTAATTCCAGTCCAAATTCCTGAAATTAAATTTTTACCTATATTAACTCCACCTGTAAATATGCTTGTAATGGCACTTAATGCGTACCTTGCAACACCTCTTGCAGACTCTGCTAAGAAAGTACTCATGGCTGAAAAACCATTGCCTATACTAGAGATAAGATTTCCTCCCCAACTGAAGCCGCCTGTAAATATACTTGTTATTGCATTGTGTACCCATTTAGCTATATCACTTGCTATGGTACATAGACCTTTTCCCATAGAAGAAAATCCATTGCCTATAAATTGAATTAAATTTTTACCAACAGATATCCAATCGTATAACATCATAACATTAACTATAGCAAGGATAATCTGTGGAAGATTAGCTATTAATGTAGGTATACTTTCAATTATACCTTTTATAAGAGTTAATAATATATCTACACCAGCCTTTAAAATTGTCGGTAAATTACAGAATAGAGCATCACAAAATGAATTAATTATTCTTGGAATATGTTCTATTAGGGTTGGTAAAGAATCCATTATTCCTTGTATTAACGCAAGTAATAGTTTTATACCTACACTTATAATAGTATCTATATTATCTATTATCATGTCACATATGCCTATAACAACCTCTATTATTGCAGGTAGCATTGTAGGTATAGATTCCGCTAATCCCTTAGCTAATTCTATTATTAGTTGTAATCCTAACTCCAATATCTTTGGCAACATTGTTAAAATTCCTTCTGCCAAACTTACGATAATTTTTATAGCCGAGCTTACTATCTGTGGTAAATTACCCTTTATTCCATCTATGAAACTCTGTATTATGTCCATTGCTATGTTCATAATCATAGGTAAATTACTAGATATATTACTTAGCATCTTTGCTGCTATTTCCCCAATTGCCCCTACAAGTCCTGTAATACCTTTCTCTTTAAATTCTTTACTTAATGTATCAATATGACCTAAAGCTGCAGGTAATACAGTATCTTTTAATGTATCAGCTAGGGGTGCAAATGCTTCACTTGCAAGAGAATTAAAAGCATTTTTTATAGTGCTCACATTGCTTCCCATATCACTATTACATTTGACACCTATGTCCCATAATTTTTTTAATGCTCCTCCAGCAGCAATTACACCATCAGTAAGACCCTTTAACCCTGTTTTAGCTAGTTTACCTAATTTACTAGCCAGTCCTTCTACTTCTTTTTCAGCTTCTTTAGCAGCTTGAATATTCATATTAACATTTACTAAAATCACTGCATTACTCATATTTTCACCTGCCTTTTATATAAAATAAAAAGACAGACACTGGCTCACTACTCTATAGTGTGGCTCTAGGCTCTGTTCTCTGTATAACTTTTAATTTAATTATTTTTTTGCATCTAGTACATTTTACTTCACCTTTAATGTAGTCAGCTTTTAAAAGTAACTGATTACAATAAGGGCATCTTATGTCTTTAATATTAACCACCTACTTTTAAACATAAAAATAGCACTTACTAACTAGTAGATGCTTAAGAATATATTATAATATTTTATCTAAATCCCCACCATTAAGTAATATTTCTTCTATTTTATTAAGCTTTTCTTTTTCATTTTTACTTATATTAGTTGGAATTTTGTAAAGCTCTTTCATCTTTTTATAATAATTCTTTTGCTCTTTATCTTTTATTTTACCTAAATCAATAACACGGTAACCCATTATTTTAACTAGCTCATTATCTTCTTTAAGACTTTTAAACATAGCTTTAAATTTCCACCAATGTAAATACTCCATATCCTGAAGGTCAACTCCATATTGATCTAAAAATGCAGAATAAATATAGTCATCATCATATTCGTAGGAGTAAACCTGTATAGTCTTACCTGCTCCTTTATTTTTAGACTTAATTTCATCTTTACCACACCTATAGAACCATAGAATTTTCTCTATTGCCTCATTAATATTTTTAGGTATTGTTGAATAATAAAGCTGTAATACCTGTATAACCTTGTTCTCATGGTTTAATTCAGGGTCTTGCATTAAAAGTTCAAATAAAATAGAAGTACGAAAATCTGAATTAATTTCATAATCTTCCCCCTCTATATTTACTGTAGTAGGTAAAATATCTATAAGAATATTCATTACTTTTTATTTCTTCTTTGTGCCCTATTAGGAGAATATTTGTTAGCTAGTTTTTCCATCTCGACACTTTTAGCATTCATTTGGGTTGCAAGCTCTTCAAAAGCTTTTAAACAAGTTAATAAATTAGTTTCAGCACCAAATACTTTCTTATCAGTGCCTTCTCCAAACATAATGTTAAATACTTCAAAAATAGCATTACATTGAGTTCTTATACTTTCAGATATTTTCATATCTTGTACATTTTTTGATACATCTTCAACGTTTTCTAGTGCCTTTTCGTATTTTTCAGCCACCTCTACATCTAATATATCTAAATCTTGTAATTCTACTCCATTAATTTTCATAATCTTGTCCCCTTTCTAAAATTAAGCTTTATGTGTAAACTCTTCTACGAATGTCTTTTTATTTGTGTCAAAAGTTCCTTCTACTGGATCGCTAATACCTAAGAAACTTCCCGTCATTCCAAGTTCACCTTCATTAGCCTCAAAAGCTTCTACTGCTATAGCTACCTTAAATTTTCTTGCTCTAAATCCTGCAGCCTCAGCAGGCTTATCTAAATCCACAATTATATATTCTGCTTCTGCATCAGCACCTGTTTTCTGCATTTCACCAATATTTTTTATATGTTCTATGGCAACTTCACTTAGTATTTGGTCAGCATTAAAAGATGTGTTCCATTCATACCCTGTAATAAACTGACTAGCACTAGATTGATTTATATATCTTTTACTAGCTGATTGAGCACCAGGATTCTCGTTTAATTCTGTAAAACCTGTACCTAATAATTCGTATTTGTCATTTATCTTTAAATAGTTAGCTTGAATTTGTCTTTTTCTAATTGTCAATTATATCATTCCTCTCTATTTTATTATTTCTTTTTAAAATACTTTAACCTCAGTTGTATCTGAAATTTAGCTGTGTTATTTGTTACTGGAAAAGCATACCCTGTACTAGTAACTTTAATCTCAAGAGGTGCAAGCCCATTTTCTAGATTGGGAAATACTTTATTATGATTTTGATCTTCAATCCATTCTACAAACTTTTCATAGAATCCACTATTATCTATATTTTTAAATACCTCATCACCAAATGATTCTCTAGACGTAAATATAAAATCATACTGACATATACTGTCGCCATTAATGTATTTTTTTAATATAGGTTCTCCCTGAATTTCTTCTATAGAATAGGTATCTGTATTAGAATCTAAATAATCTACATTTAACCTTATAGCATTATTAAAGATATCTAGGTGAGGGCAAGTTCTTATATAGTTTGTAATTTTATCTATTATCATTTATTCCTGCCTCCTATAAAATCAGCTATTGTTTTTTCAATGCTATGTTTTATATATGTTTATTTATCCTATATTTCACCCTCAAGCTCACTTTTTTACTTAAATCTTAATATTCTATTAGCATAATATTTATTGTTCATTTATCCCCTTCATATCTAGATTTTTGGGGCGTAGCTATTTTATTAGCGTAATATTAATTATTAATCCTTATGCTCTTGAGGGTATTTAAAATTAAGCTTTAAGCTTAAAACCTTCTTTGAATGTTTTTTCATTTGTATCAAAAGTTCCTTCTATTGGATCACTAATACCTAAGAAACTTCCTGTCATTCCAAGTTCACCTTCAGTAGCTTCAAAAGCTTCTACTGCTATAGCTACCTTAAGCTTTCTTGCTCTAAATCCTGTAGTTTCAGCAGGCTTGTCTAAATCTACAATTATATATTCTGCTTCTGTATCAACACCTGTTTTCTGCATTTCCCCAACACTTTTTATGTGTTCTATGGCAGCTTCACTTAGTATTTGGTCAGCATTAAAAGATGTGTTCCACTCATAGCCTGTAACAGATTGTATAGCACTAGATTGATTTATATATCTTTTACTAGCTGATTGTGCACCTGGATTCTCGTTTAATTCTGTAAAACCTGTACCTAATAATTCATATTTGTCGTTTACTTTTAAATAGTTAGCTTGAATTTGTCTTTTTCTAATTGTCAATTATATCATTCCTCTCTATTTTATTATTTTTTAATACCTTAACTTAAGTTGTATTTAACTTTGATTACATTCTATAATTTTTATAGAATCACTTTTTAACCACTATGCATAGTAAAAAAGAGCACCGGTTTTCCCAGCACTCTTTATGATAATAGTTTAGCACAGTATTTTAACTATGACTTAATATATGTTTAATATCTATTTAATATTTGTTTAAAAAAATATTAGCTTTGATATTTTATTTATTATTTTACTTTTAATAATCGATGTATTTTGTTCTGTCAAATCAAGTATTTCAGCTAATTTTCTATTTGATATTTTATCAAAATACCTATATTTAATTATTTTATATTCAGAATCTGTTAAAGTCTCCAATGCATTATCAATACGTTTAACTTGATTTTCTTTTTTTATTACAAGTTGACTTAAATATTCAATTTTCTTTTCCTTCTGCTCTATTTCATTCTCTACAGAACTACTAATATTATGATCTTTAGGCATATCATAATAAGATACACCTCTTACACCTCTATATGAATTTTCTATATCCTCTATTTCAATTAGTATATTCTTAATTTCTGCTTTTATTGTTTTGTAATTATGTAATATATCTTCCGTTCTCTTATATTGATTCATACAAATCACCTCTTTTTCCATTATACGTAACAACCTTTAGATTCTAAATCAAATATTCCACTCTCCAATAAAACATGCCGCAGATTATTAATCCCACCCTAATATTTTTCTCTCTAGATCATTAAAATCATAGTTTCTTTGTTCATAATCACAAAAACTGTTCTTTTTATCATATTTTCTTTTAAAATTATTTGTAGGAATTTTATCTTCATAATTTCCCTCTAAAACTTTTATAAAGTTATTAGGTTTAATTAACCAGTCAAAGGTTATGGTCCATCCCTTATTATTTTGTCCTTTTAAAAATGAAGATTTATTTATATTATCTATAGCATATATAACCTTATCCAATCCATATTCCTTAACTCTTGCATTTAAAAGTTTATATCTATTAGTTCCTGGATTAATTGATATGATTTTCTGAAGTTCTAAACTGTTCCATTTCTCTACTATAGGTTGTACTTTAGTATTAAGTGCATCTTTAGATATATTATTATTATCTATATCTAATTCTCTTTCTCTTTCTACTTCTTCTTCTAGTTCGCTAACATTAACTTTACTGTTAATTTTATTGTTAGTTTTACTGTTAACTTTACCGTTAACTTCACATTCTCCACTAGCTAAAAGTTTTTGTTTTTCCCTATAATTCCTCATATAATTTTTCATGTATTTATTTCTTTCCTCTATCTGGTCTAAAGTCTGATGTTTACTCCAATTAGGAATAGTTATAGTGTTATTCACCATTTCTATCATTCCAAAACCCTCAAAGGTTTTTAATGCTAATCTTATAGTATTTATAGGTCTTCTAAATATAGTTGATAACATTTCATCTGTATAGGGTATCCTGTCATTTAACAGGAATACCCCACTATTATTCTTTTTACCTGCTAGACATAATAATTTAAACCAAATAACTATTATGCTATCAGCTTCAGGCATGCTCTCTATAAGCAGTACTTTCTCATCATCAAATATATCCGTAACAATTTTTATCCACTTTACCTCCGACATATGTTCCTCCTATAGATCTCCTATTATATTCTTAATCTCTATTAACTCCTCTTCTGTTAAATTGTGAACCACTATTTCGGAATTATCGCTTTCATAATCTATAAATAAACACTTTCTTGATGTTCTCAATCCATCAGCTCCATTAAATTCGGCTCTATTATTATGGCATTCGTCTTCTATAATTTCTGTAACCATAGCTGATTTAGTTGTATATTCTCTTATCATTTAATCACCCACTTATGCTTTATCATCTTCCCTACACCTAAAATAAAGTTTGTCCTCTGATTTATCATAATAAATAATCTCTATATTCCATGTTGGATTTTCCTCATCATAGATTTTAAAATTATTATGATTTAATGTAACTATTTGTGAATTAATGCTTTTAATTAGAACTTCTAACGCTTTACTCATACCTAAAAATCCCCCACTCTATCATAAACTTATATAATGATTTTTAATAAACTTATTAATAAAATACTCCTGACCTTTTCCTGTAATCTTTGGTGTCTTGCTTATGCTTATATGTCCATCACTATGAGTTATGGCTGTTTGCTTAACTTCAAATAATCCCAAACTCATACTATACTGAGTTGGCATATTGTAATCACTTCCGGTCCTTCTAACCAAATAACCATTATCTCTAAGCCATTTAAAAAGTTTATTTTGTCCCATATCAACACCATTCTGCTTTAAAATCTTTGCAAGCTCTCCAACCAATATTGAAGTCTTGGAAGTTGATACGGCCTCTGCAAATAATACCTTTGGTTTTTGTTCTTCAAGTTGTTTCTTTTGCTCATGATTTTCTAGCCTTAGATTTTCCACAGTTTTATTCGCAATCTCTAAGGCCCTTTTCATTATCATTTCCGGACTATTCCATGCCTTTTCTACCTTTATAAAATATTGTCGTGCCTCTCTACTAAGTTTTTTTGTTTCATCATTAGTCCTTGGAGCTACACCTGCCACCATGCAAATTTCCTTTGCACTATCTAAAGTTAGAGCATATTCTATTAAAGTTGCATTATTCCCCTCCCTTTTAAAAGGGAAGCAAGTAAAGTCTTTATTCTCCTCTGCTCCAATCATTTGAAATTGTTTTTTAATCCAATCAGAAAAATCTTGTTGAACTTTTAGAAATTCATATATATCCCTTCCGTTTACTAACACTTCACCAGTTTCATTTTCTTTTAATGGTATAAGCTGCTGATTATTAAACACCTTTAAATTATCCATTTAATCACCCCTGTTTAGTTTAAGTTTTTTACCTATGACTTTTTAAATAAATCTTTGAAATTGCACTCTGGGAAAAACTTCTCATGAATTATTAATGCCTCATCATAAGTAAATGGATATTTGCCAGCTAATTTTAAATTTAAAGTATTATAAGTACGTCCTATTTCTTTTGCAATTAATAGCTTTTTTATTTTTTTTCTGGCAATTTCCGCTTCTAAATTGTTATACATATGCCTATCCCCCTACTTAACGATATTTCGTTTATGAATTTATATTAAACTATATTTCGTTTAAAGTCAACGATTTTTTTGGTGTATTTTAAATTATTTTTATTTCTTAGATGATATTTCGTTTAAAATGATTGAAATTTCATTCTGGATATGGTATTATATAGTAAGGGAAAGGTGGTGATCTAAAAATGACTAAAACTGAAAAGTTAAAGAGTATTATTTTAAGCAAATATAATAGTATAAGAGAATTTGCAAGAATTGCAGAAATACCAAGCACAACATTAACAAGTGCATTAGATAAAGATATCGGTGGTATGGCAGTTGATAGGGTCATTAAGATATGCGATATATTAAATGTAGATATAAAAACCTTTGAACCACTAGAAAAAGATAAAAATCATAATGGATTATGTAAAGAAGAAACTACCTTATTATCAAACTTTAATAAACTAAACAAAAAGGGAAAAAAAGAAGCAGCTAAAAGAGTTGAGGAACTTACAGAAATAAGAAAATATACCTATGAAGAAAAAGACTATTTGATACCATTTGCAGCGCACGATAGGGATGGTAACTTCTCTAAAGAAGATATTCAACGTGATTTAAATCTAATGGATGATGATAATTTATGGGAATAATTATGGGGTGATTTGGTGAATTATAACGCTTTACTTGAAGAAGCAATTGAGCTTAACATACAAGTTAAAGAAATAGACTTGAAGACTAAAGATGGCCTATGCAAAGGTAATAGAATAGCTATTAGCAAAAGATTGAAAACAGACAAAGAAAGATGTTGTGTATTAGTTGAAGAACTAGGGCATTTTCATAAAACTGTAGGTGACATCACTGATCAATCCAAAATTCAAAATAGAAAACAAGAATATATAGCTAGAAAATGGGGCTACGAAAGACTTGTGGGAATTAAAAATATAATTAAAGCCTTCGAAAATGGAGCACATAACTCATTTGATATGGCAGAATATTTAAACATAACCGAAGAATTTCTAAAAGACGCTATATCATATTACAAAGCAAAATACGGTGTATGCTGTGAAATAGACAATTATATAATATACTTTGAGCCTTGCTTAGGCATAATAAAGATTTTTTAAAAGCCAGTTACTTAAACTAAGTAACTGGCTAAATTATAGTATTGGAGGAAATGATGTTATTTGTGGTTGTAGATAAAAGAGGAGTAAATAAACTTCCATAAATAATTTAAGACATTTATATGATTACTGTTAATAGAACTTAGGTTTACTCCACTGATAGCTTCTTAAAATTTAATATGTGATATGAAATTTTTCATAAAGATTTTTCCAGTTAAATTTAGATTAATACCCAAAAATGCTTTTTGCATCAATTAAATAATCCTTTATTATTCTTCTAACTTCTATCTATTCAATAAACAGATATTTAGGTCTACACAGATTAACTAAATCATCTTCTACAACTCCGTTCTCAATACTATTAATATATCTTTTATATGTATATTCTATTGAATTTAATATTTCTTCAATAGTTAAACTTGGGTTATTCCTCTTATAATGTATTATCAAACCCAAAATATTATTGTTATATTGATATAATCTTAGAGTTTTATAGTTAATATTTTTAATATCTCTATTTCCAGAATGTATTAAAATATTTCTACACCTGTAAATTCTAATTAAATCCATTTCTACCTCTATAGATAGTTTTCTTATTAAATTACTTCTATTTTTTACATCAAATAATAAAGAACCTATTTCAGCTATACCTCTTTTCAAGACATCATTAAATTCAAATTCTTTAACTATATTTTCGCCTCTTATACAAACAAAACTTATAAATTTCTCCAAATCATATCTATACTCATCTTCATAAACTCTACAACTTTTTATTACTTCTCCAATAATCTCATACGACGAAGATTTATATTGATTTAAACTATTCCAAAATAAATTTATTTTATCTTTTAATACATACAAACAACAAACCTTGGGAATTATATCTTTAGCTTTTGCTATTATACTATCACCTCTATGAAAAGTTAACATATACTCAAGAACAGACCAAAGATTTATTAATCTATTTTCTTTAGATTGTTTCTTTTGACCTTTAATTATATTTATGGTCCTTTGAATATTGGGGATTTCATCTATTCCCACCCCTTTAGCATATACTTTATCTCTATAAGATATAAAGTCCTTTATATCTCCTTTTTCTCTTCTTTCCGTTTCATGAAAAATTATATTTTCATCATACATTTCTTTTCTTATTTTTTCATAAACACCATCTGATATTTTAACCACTATTTTATCATTTAACATAATATAGCTATCATCACTTAGATAATTTATCATTTGGAAATATGATACTATGGAGTCGATTATTATTTCTAATCCTTTATAATAATCTTTAGCCTTAATTTTTATACTATAAACATTAATATCCTGTCCATACTGAAGATAATTTTTAGTTTCTTTATCATCTTTAATACTAATTAGCGATAATTCACTATAGTTTTCCTTTTTCATTATTAAATTACAACTTAAATATATTTTTTCTTCTAATTTTACCTTACTTTTTATAGTTAAATAATACTTAAAATCACTATCTTCTTTAAATAACTGGCAAAACAAATCTATTATCTGATCTACATTATCATGTTCAATTTTACTTAAAAACTTTGAAATATCCGAATTATACCATTTTTCTAAATATTTTAATGAAAAGCCATCATATAATAACTCACTAATCATAGCTTGGATAATTCCATCTATTTCTTCATAACTACAAGTATTTTTAATTGCCTCGACTAAATGTCTATATATATTATCATTGTCTATTTTCTTAACTATAGATTTACACTTATTATAAATTTTTATCTCATCAAATTGATTCAAATTTCCATCTTTAGCATTTCCTAAGTCTTTTATTAAAAAATCTATTTCTTCTTTATATATTTTTTTATTGTAAAAAACACTTTCATTCAAATAAAATATTATAGCTCCGATTAAATCCTTTTTAGCTTTTATAAGTAATTTATTATCAACATTATGAATTATATCTTCATAAACATTTATATAATCCAATAACAATTCTCTTATACTTGGTTGTAACTTTTTTGATAAAATTTTATTTTCATTTGATATATATTTTTTAAAAGCAAAAACAAAATATTTTTTAGCAGATAATTTTTTTTGTGTATTCATTTGTCACCTCTAGTTGTTACTTTTCCTTTTTATTACATCTTATTGACAAACATGATATAATATTATATCATAATGCATATAGTATTATTAGAGAAAAATGAGTGCCTCTCTCGTGAAAATGGGTTACCTTGGTAATTCCCCTCATGACGATTGCACTCTTTATTTGTTTTTATAAAGCTACACTTTTTATTTCCTTATACTTATTTATACAAATCTCATAATCACCGTCCACTATTTCTTCTTTCCCTATCCAAAACCATTTATCTTCTTCTAGTATTTAAAACATATAATAATTTTTTATAAAGCAAAATCATTAAATTTCTTGCAATGGTTATACAAATTATTGATTATTCATTGTATTTTCTTTCATTTATATTATATTATTTTTTGCTATCTTAATTTCAAAAATT
Source organism: Hathewaya histolytica (assembly GCF_901482605.1). Lineage (NCBI taxonomy): Bacteria > Bacillati > Bacillota > Clostridia > Eubacteriales > Clostridiaceae > Hathewaya > Hathewaya histolytica. The sequence goes on from NZ_LR590481.1 coordinate 2,181,927, forward strand.
ATCCTTAACTACCATTGATATTCAAACACATTGATTATTTGAATAAATTTCTTCAATAATATTAATTTATTTAACATACAAATAGACTTCTTAACTTTAAATATAGCTTTAACTTAGAAATCATTATTCAGGGACGTAGTCGCTCCTTAATCTCATCTCGAATAAGACGGAATCATTAGAGCGAGTAGTCATCGCAGAAAAACCTCTTAATTAAACAACTCCCCATTAAATGTCCTTTGCATCAAAGAATTAAAGTTATTCTCTAATGCTTTTAAACTCTCCTCCATTTCAAATTTCAATTTGTCAACTTGCTTAATGAAGTCTTCAAACTCATTTTGTAATTCAATAGGAGGTACAGCTACATAAAAAATTCTAAAATCATTCATAGATACCCTAGGCATTTTCGCACCTGCAATTTTCTCACTAATATAACTAACAAAAGATTCACTTCTCAAGATAGTTTTTAGATAATGAATCCATTTGTCTTACATTAGGATTACCTATACTGTGAAGCATTAGGTTCATTAAAGTTATTATAAACATGAATGAGTCAAAGTCAAATCCATATAATATTTCAGTTTTAAAATGTTTCCATTCTTCACTTCCCATCATGTCCTCAATCTTGTTATACAGATTTCCTTCTTCATCTGTAAATACACTATCAGGGTTTGTACATTTCTCTAATATATATTCTAATTAATTATTAAAAATCCAGCAGTACCACAAGCAGGATTAGATGAACATTGGGATATTTTTATGGTTTTGGACATAATTGTAGAGAGAATTGCTTTATTAGTTAATCTCTCTAATATTGTTGTTTATTATATTTTATTGTGTTTTTAATTTTTCTTATTATTAAAACATATTCATGTCATTAGCTTGACACGGTATGTCTTAGCTAATTGTAGGAGGGTCACTTGTCGAATAGAGCTAACTAAGTATAAGTATTGTCTATTTTAACAACTGATTATTCATTCTTGTATAGCTAAAACCCTCCTTTTAAAAATTCCCTGATAAATTCCTGTAATTAAGATATATACTTTCTCCCAATGAATTTATTCTCTATTAATATACACTAAACTTTTCCCTATTAATTAAAACTACTATTTACTTTTTATAATCTTTGCTATACTTTTTTCTAACAATAATTACTCTCCATGATATATAGTTATACTATACTATTATTCTAATTTAATTTGTCGTATTTAATATAGCTAATCCACAGTATTCTCTTTGAATTTAGCTCGCTCATACTCCTCTAAAGTTATCCCTAATTTCTTCATCCAATAATATCTTTCACCTTCTATTTTAGATATTACTTTATCTAGTTCTTCCATATTTGATTGAATTAAATACTTTTTATTTTTAAATTCTCTTGATTCATCTAAAGTAACTAATATTATATTCCCTATCAATGCTATATAATTTTGAAACCTTTGCAGATAGTCCTCAAATTCAATACTCTTTGAAATTCCTATATCCCCATATTTATAACTTATATTATTTATACAATCTTTATATTGTTGACATATATTAAAAAAACCGTTAAATTCTCTATCTTCAAAACCTCCTGACATTATGTTGTATATAGATGAGACCTTATCATATAATTTCATATTATTTATAAATAATGATTTATCATCTTTGAATATATTTCTCCTATAATATTCTTCTTGTTTATAATAAGATTTATTATATTTGAAATTGATATCATCTTTTATCATTTCACCAATTTTCATAGGTCTAAATTTGTTTTCTAATTTAGAACTTATCCATTGAGCTTGCACTATCCAATTTGATATTATATAATTTTCTTTATTAGTTGCAACATATATCCATACTACATCATTTTTATAATTATATTTAGCAAACTGCTCTATGCATATGTTTTCTATATCTTTTAAACCATATTGCTCTTCTAAAATAATTGTTATAGATTTTCTTTTTGCAACTCCTGTTGATATGTCATCAACTTTTACTATTTTATATTTATATTTTATTCTTTTATCCCTCTTAATATTGTTCTTTAAAACTTTAAAGTTATATTTAAAGTTAGTTTTTAACCTAAAGAAAATATTATCGTAATTAAACCATATCCCAAATAAAAAAATAATCGGTAAATATAATATTGATAACATAATTGGTGTTAATATACTTACCAAAGATTTAATTGAATTAAGTTCTTTGTAATTTTTTATTGCTAAAGAAAATGACATATATAATATAATAAACCCTGCAATTGCTAAGATATTAGAAATAAATTTATTTACTCCCCTATATTCTTTTTTCATACTAAATACTGCTTCCAACATAAATAATAAAGTGCACATAGGCAATATTAATAACTCTATTATTAATGAAAATGTAAATGTGGATATAATAAACTCCACTAAAATTACAAACTTTATATTTTTACTAATGATTTCTTTAAAATGATTTTTATCTGGTGCTTTTGTTGCTACACTGTAACATAATGGAACCCCCGAAAATAATAACCACATGATTACTTCCTTAAATTCAATATATTCTTTTATTTTAAACCTCGTAAATCCAAATAATAAAAATACTGAGTAACTCATTATTAATATAAATGGTATTATAATGACTTTAGAAAATAAAATTTCTATTATATTAGCAATAGATTCTCTAGTATTTTTATATTTGAGTATAAAAAATAAAAACACTGAAGACCAAATCATAACAGCTATTTCACGTGTCGAAAAAATATCCAATTAATACTCTCCTACCTTATTAATAGTTTCAATTAAAATAGAACTTCTAATGCATTGACTTACCTATATTTCATGCTTATGTCATTATTATAGCACATCACTAACAAGCTAGGTCAGAGAAAAATCAGGAGTTTTGTTTATTATTTAGACTATTTTTATGGCTTTATCTATACATTTATAAGGGATTGACTTGTTGACCAATCCTACTTGACGCCATTGTTATCAATGTTTTGTTGTATTAGTATTTTCATTCATTATTTGGAGAAATTCGTGTCATTAACTTAGCAGAAGGGATTTTTTTAAGTTGTATTAAAATATAATGTATTTACTTGCATATATAGTATTCCAGTATTAATTCTTCGTAAATTCCTTTAAATTCACAAGTCTTTCATTAATTTTAATGTACTAAATAAGCATCTATTAAAAAATTAATCAAAGATTAAAATAACAGTATACATCTATGAATATTTTGCGTCCTATTTAATAAATCAAATTCCTCTTGGGGATCGCTTTTAAATCCATAACTTTTCATTTTAATAAATTGTTTATATTTATCTTCAGCGATTCTATCTTTGCAGCACATATAAAACTTCTTATGCTGCTCACTTTCCATTGTATTTTTTTCTATTCGTGTAATATCTGAAACAATCAATTTAAGCTCCTCTGCATTATTTATATCTTTTAAATAAAATTTCATGCTAACTCCATGAATATCATTGTCTACATCATACTTTTCCAAAATATACTTCTTTTCACCATATGGATTTTCTGCTGAAAGAGCTAACTCTATAAACTTACATTCATCTAGAGCATTTAAAAAAATTTCAAACCCATCTATCTTTTGATCGATTCCAATATGTTTTCCATTTAGTTTTTTCAAAATTTCTATCTTAACATCTTGTGAAGATGGATTATTCAAATCACTTATTAAGTCCAAAAACTCTCCAATAGTTTGAGATATCTGCTTAATTCTTTTTAAATCTTCTATTGACTTCCCTACATTTTCCAAACAATTTATTTCAGAAATTTTTCTGCTTAAGTTATTGTATTTTTTCTCCCAATATTTAATATAATTTAACCTTTCCATTGTATCATATATTTTATTGTTTAATACAACTGTAATTATTCTATTCTTATATTCTCGTTCTTTCACTAATTCTAAAATTTCATACATACAATTAATTGATTTTAAGTATCTATCACTTATTATAAGTATCATATAGTCACTTTCTCTTATAGAGTTCATAAATGCCCGAATACTTTCCCATGCTTCAATATCTCTATTATCCCTTCTAAAAACAATTCCACGATTGCGAAAATAATTATCTATATCATCAACAATTTCTTTATCTGCCCAACAGTATGATAAAAATACATCTCCCTTTTTATTCCTACTCATATAAATAACCTTCTTTCATTTATTTTCTCAACATAAATATTATCTTATGCTATACTATGATGACCCATAATTAATCTTAAAATAATTATTTAAAGTATATACTATATACTAAATTTTTTTAATTATTCTAGATTATATTTAGTTTCATTATAATCCTTAACCGCCCTACAAAAACTATAGCCTATCTAGATTATGTATGCAACTTATTAACTATATAAAATTATCCTATTATAAATAGTTATTTCTAAAATTTCAAATTAATTTAGTATAGAGCCTCAAGACCATTGATTTACCTATACTTCATGCTCATGTCATTCTTATAATAGGTATGGGTTAAGTATCATAAACATAGCAACATTTCAAAATGGAAAATATTAATTAAGTCTAACACAAATAAAAAAAGAGCAATTTCTCGAGGGTACTGAAAAAGTACCCTCCTAATCTTAATAGACATAACACTACAGTTTGTGTAGATGTTATGTCTATTTTTTAGTATAATTTTTATATTACTAATTTAAGCAGGTGATTTTATGTTAATGCATCAAAAGATGATATTAAGCGAATATGGTGATATATATGATAGGATTATCCCTAAAGATAATATGTTGAGAAGGATTAAAGAAATGGTAGATTTCTCATTCATCTACGATGAATTAGTTTCTACATATTGCAATAATAACGGTCGCGGAGCGATTGACCCAATAAGAATGTTTAAATATCTTTTACTAAAAACTATTTTCAATATTTCTGATGTAGATGTTGTTGAACGCTCTAAATATGATATGTCTTTTAAATATTTCTTAGATATGGCTCCGGAGGAGGATGTAATTAATCCAAGTTCTTTAACTAAATTTAGAAAGCTACGCTTAAAGGACACTAATCTAATGGACATGCTAATTTCTAAAACCGTAGAAATAGCATTGGAAAAGGAAATTATAAAATCAAAATCAATTATTGTTGATTCAACTCATACCAAAGCTAGATACAATCAAAAAACACCTAGGGAAGTTTTAATTGAACAATCTAAAAAACTTCGAAAGTCAGTTTATAACATTGATGAGTCAATGAAAGCAAGGTTTCCTAATAAAGTTAACAACGGTCTTCTTGAGGATGAAATAGAGTATTGTCAAAAACTTATATCAGTTATTGAAAAAGAAGAGGTCATTTCAAGTTATCCAGCTGTAAAAGAAAAATTAAATTTATTAAAAGAAACAATCGAAGATGATTTAGAGGTTTTGTCATTCTCTAAAGATGCTGACGCAAAAGTTGGACACAAAACTGCTGATACATCTTTCTTTGGGTATAAAACTCATATTGCAATGACTGAGGAACGTATTATTACTGCTGCTGTAGTTACTTCGGGAGAAAAACACGATGGAAAACAACTAAAATCACTTATTGAAAAGAGCGAAGCCTCTGGCTTAAACATAGAAAATATTATTGGAGATGCAGCTTATTCAGAAAAAGAAAATATAGAATATGTAAATGAAAGTGAAAAAAATCTAATTGCAAAGCTTAGTAAATCAGTATCTCATGGTAACAAAAGACAAACTAAAACGAAGTTTGAATATAATAAAGATGCAGATATGTATGCGTGTGAAGCTGGCCATATGAGTACTAAGAAAACTAGTACTAGACCTAAAAAACATGCCAAAGATGGACTAGGTACAGTAATTTCTTATTTTTTTGATGTTAAAAAGTGTCAGTGTTGCCCTTTAAAACAAGGGTGCTATAAAGAAGGTGCTAAAACTAAATCATACTCAGTTTCAATCAAAACGAATACGCATCAAAAACATATTGAATTTCAAGAAACTGATTTTTTTAAAGAAAAATCAAAAGAGAGATATAAAATTGAAGCTAAAAATAGTGAAATGAAACATAGACATGGGTATGATGTTGCGTCAGCCGCAGGTCTTGTTGGCATGCAAATGCAAGGTGCATTGACCATTTTTGCTGTAAACTTGAAGAGAATATTGACTCTAAGCAATCAGTAAATATACCCGATTAGGGTTTAATAATACAAAAAGACTCAAGCTCATACCACAAAATGGTATAAACTTGAGTCTTTTAAATTATGTAAAAAGTAAACCCCCGAAAAACTATAAGTTTTTCAGTGGTCTCAATTTCTCACTCCTTTTTTAATATCCAACAGTATTTTTATACGGCTAATTTATTTATTTTTTTCTCCCCTATAGCTTTTGATATACTTTTTAAGCTTTTTTATTGCCCAATCATAATGACTTGCTGTGCTACTAACAAAATAGGAACCCAAAGTACTACCTTTTGTCCACTTATAAACTCCCTTTGAAAATAATTCATCATTTGTATATGGTTCTACCAATTTCATTACTTCTATATGTGTTTGTCTCAACATATTTTTTGATTGTTCTAATGATGTGCCTTGATGTTTCTCCCAAATTTCAATATTCATATTGGGATAAGTTCTCCAGTTATACGGCTCTGGAAGGAATGGTCTATATTCTCCTTTTGAGTTAGACTCTATCCATTTAAGGATTAAGTTATGCCACTCATATAAATGAATAAGTACATCTCTCAAATTTTTATCTCTATCTTCAAATAAAAAACTTGCATTTTGTTCTTCTTGTGACATTGAATCAATTAACTTCCACAACTTTTCATATTGTGTAGACGAACTTTCTATTAAATCTGCCTTCGTTGTTGCTCTTGCCATAATCTATACCCCCTTTGCAATATATTATAACAAACATAAATTGACACCCACTGTCATGTTCTAATCAAAAAAACTTAACGAATCATCTTTTTTAAAGGTAGAAATCATACTTTTTGCCTTGATATATTTTTCATTCACTAAACACCACTTCCCCTTTATCAACAGATTTATAATGTATATAAACACTCTCTAATATATCAATAAATGACTTTCTTATATGTTCAGGTTCTAAGACTTCTACAGTTCCGCAAAAGGAAAATAAATATCCATATAACCAATCATCATCAGGAAGGTTGCATTCAACAATAATATGTCCATTTTCAAGCAATTTAATATCTGATTCATCAAACTCATCATACACTCTATATGCCGAGCTTTTTTTAAACTTCATTTTAATCGTTGTATAATCATTTTCCTTTTTAAAATCTTCTAATGGAGGTGGTGTAAAAAAATCATCAAATAGCTCATTTGATGCTCTAAGCTCTAACATACGATTAATTTTATATATTCTAAAATCATTTTTGTCCATACAATATGCTTGAAGATACCACCCCTTAGATTTATAACATATTCTTATAGGTTTAACTCTCCTAAGATTATCCTTACCATAATTACTAACATATCTAAAAGTTAACACTTGCCTATTCAAAATTGTAGCTTTAATTGTATTAAACTTCCTTGTATCTATATTCTTATTACCCCATCTAGAAAAATCAATTTGCAGCCAATTTGGATTATTTTGTTTAAATAATGCACTTAATTTTAAGATTAAATCATTATCTACTTCCTCTGTTATTTCATTCAAGCTTTGTAATGCAGTAATAATTGATTGCTGTTCCGTTTCGGACACCATACCTTTATCAAATATGTATCTATCTAATAAATTAATTCCTCCACCTTTACCCTGAGTACAACATATTGGAATGCCTGAAATACTTAATCTATCAACATCTCTATAAATTGTTCTTATAGACACCTCTAATTCCTTAGCCAATTCCTGTGCAGTAGTGTGTCCATTTTTTAAAAGATAATACACAATTCTAAATAAACGACTCTCTTGCATATCTATCACCTCTTTTTATATTATATCATTTTAAACTTGACTTCTTATGTCATGTTATAAAATTGGATTATAAGTATCATAAACAAAAGCACCTACTGTTTAACTTAGTAAGCGCTCACCATATTATCCCATATTTCTTTTTAACATAAATAATTAAAAATATAATTATTATTTTATACTCAATTAATAAATAAAAAGTTTTTAGCCCATATTTAATCAATAAATAAAAAATATAGCCTTTAAAAAGCATTTGGAGTAGATATATTTTATATCCTAATTTTACTACGATTTATGCGTCATTTGTATTCATATTGAATATAATAAACTTTAAATAACGTAAAGGAGGGTTTTTATGTTATATTTAAAAATAAAAATCTTTAGTTTAAACTATTAGTTATATACAAAAGCAGTTAATATTATTAGTATAGCTTATATTAAGGCATACCATTGAAACAACTAATAAATAAAATTTAAAGAAAACTTATATAACATAACTACCCATTATAATTAAGAGGCATATATCTTTAGAACCTAACTTCTAACTATAGAGAGCCTCTTTGTTTTAATATAAAAACGATCTCCTCTTTTCTACTATAAGTAACCTAAACTCTTGCTAATCCTTATACTTAGACGCCTTAATAAACTTAACTAATAAATAAAACTTTTTTAAAAGCCCTATTTAATGAAACTATCCCACATTTACTACACTTTTCTCTTATTTACACACATTTTATACTTGTATTTCATATTAAAATACTATATAATAAATTTTAAATAACGTAAAGGAGGGTTTATTATGTTATACATTAAAGTAAAATTCTTTAATTTTAAAATATTAATTGCATATAAAAGTAACTAAGCCTACTTGTAGGCCTTAATATAAGGCCTACTACTAGCACAAATTAATAAATAAAATTTAAAGAAAACTTATATAACATAATTACCCATTAGAATTAAGAGGCATCTATCTTTAGAATCTAACTTCTAACTATAGAGAGCCTCTTTGTTTTAATATAAAAATGATCTCCACTTTTCTACTATAAATAACCTAAACTCTTGCTAATCCTTATATTTAGGCGTCTTAATAAACTTAATTAATAAATAAAAAATACTTACTCTCCTAAGTACTTCTAAATTCCATATGATACCATACTAAAATACATATACCCCTAATTGATTTTATAATGCTAATAATCAAAATAATTATTCTTAAACCTCTGCTTGCTCGGCATATTTTTTAAAATTATCTAATATTGCCTGCCATCCCTTTCGTTGAAGCTCAATTGGATTGCTTTTTTCCGCTTCAAAATTTTCTATTATCTTAGTTTTATTTTCTTGATTTATAAAGTTTATTTCAACCTTTCTACCATCATCCATAATATATTCAATAATCTCATATAATTTTACTTCAGTATAAGTACCACCAAAGTCAAATCCAAAGCTAGCATCTTTAGCTTCCATCCTTGAAATAAATTTCCCACCTACCCTTAAATCATTTTCAGCAAATGAAGTATGCCAATCATCCGAAGCATTATTCCACTTAGTTATATGTTGTGGTTCTGTCCAATATTTCCATACTCTTTCTATAGGTTCATCAATTGTTGTTTCTACCGTTATATTTGAATTAGCATTTGGTTTCATACTATCTGCACCCCTTTTAAATTTTATATCTATTATTTTTTATCATGCTACAAGTAGTATCATTATACACTAATAAATAAAAAAAATAATCACTATATCTGATTCCTTATGATATAAACATACTCTCATCTATATCCTAATAAAAGTGATATTATTGGTGATAAACTCAATGATTTATATTAGTACGTTTTTCCCTCTTTAATCTTAAGTATAACAAAAGCACCTACTGATTTATTTGTAAGTGCTTATCTTTCTAGTTATTTATAAATAAGTCATAATATTAAATACTCTTAATAACCCTACATGGATTTCCTGCAGCAACTACATTATTAGGGATATCTTTAGTAACAACACTCCCTGCCCCTATAGTTACATTGTCTCCAATTTTTACTCCAGGACATATTATCGAACCACCACCAACCCAAACATTATTTCCTATAACAATTGGTTTACCATACTCTTTCCCAGTAAGTCTTTCTGTAGGGTCAATAGGATGTGTAGCAGTATAAATTTGAACATTTGGCCCTAGTAGTACATTATCACCAATTTCAACTTTATTTACATCTAATATGGTACATCCATAGTTAGCAAAAAAATTCTCACCTACTTCAATGTTATAACCATAATCACAATTAAATGGAGCTTCAATATTAAATGAACCTTTAGCAATAATTAATTTATTTAAGATTTCCTGTCTTCTCTCTTTTTCACTAGGATCTATATGATTAAATTCAAAAATCAACTTTTGCATATGTTCTCTTTCCTTAATTAGCTCTGAATCACCTGCATTATAAAAATCACCTGATAACATTTTTTCCTTTTCGCTCTTCATTATTTTATCCTGCCTTTAACATTAATTATATTTTCCCTTAATACTCTTATAAAAACAAATATTGTTCAATTTAAAATTGTATAAATATTATATCATATGAACAATTGCATTTTATATTTAAGGGTAAGTGAGTGAATTTCCATAAGGATAGGATTATTACTTTTTTACCTTAAATCTTATAATTCAGTTATTTGCAAAGTATAATCATAAAATATACTTTAATTCTATTGGATATATAAATTACTCCTTAGAGTCTTATTTGATTTGAGATAACATATTTGATTTTTCATAAACCAATTGTATAATTGTAGTAAATAATACATTTATTAAACCTCAGGGAGATATTATCATGAAAATATTTTCAACATTATTAACATCAACATTTTTATGCAAGTATTATGTAATGGGTAGAATTAAATGGATATAATAGTTGAAGCAATGGATATATTAGCTGGATCACTTAAAATTCTTATTATTATATTTTTTATTCCAATATGTATATACGTAGTAAAGAAAATACTTAACTTTATTAAGGCAATTAATAAATAAAGAAGTGACTATAAGAAGTCACTTCTTTATTTATATTCTAGCTAGATATTATTTTAAAATTTTATTCCCCGCCGTAAGTTATGGGCTTATATCTCCTTATAGTGGCCATAAGCCTCATCAACTCTGACAGGGGTAAAACCATGATTTTCATCTATGCCTAAGGCTTGATGAAAGGGGGTTTTACTCCCACTCGATAGTAGCTGGTGGTTTTGAGGTTACGTCATAGACAATTCTATTAACCTCTTTAACTTCATTTACTATTCTTCTTGAAATTTTATCTAAAACATCATATGGTATTCTAGCCCAATCTGATGTCATTCCATCTGATGATGTTACTGCTCTTAATGCTATAGTGTGGCAATATGTCCTCTCGTCACCCATAACTCCAACAGATTGAATGTTAGGTAGGCATGCGAAGTATTGCCATATGTCTCTTTCAAGTCCTGCATTTGCAACTTCTTCTCTTAAGATTGCATCTGCTTCTCTTACTATGTGGAGCTTATCCTCTGTGATTTCACCTAGTACTCTAATTGCAAGTCCTGGTCCTGGGAATGGCTGTCTCCATACTAAGTTTTTAGGGATTCCAAGTTCTTCTCCAACAGCTCTAACTTCATCTTTAAATAATTCTCTTAAAGGTTCAATTAAAGTAAATTCTATATCTTCTGGAAGTCCACCTACATTGTGATGGCTCTTTATTACAGCTGAAGTTTTAGTTCCACTTTCAACTACGTCAGCATATATAGTTCCTTGAACTAGGAAATCCATTTTGCCAAGTTTATCTGATTCCTCTTCAAATACTCTTATAAATTCTTCACCTATGATTTTTCTCTTTCTCTCTGGATCAGAAACTCCTTTTAACTTTCCAAGGAATCTTTCTTGTGCATTTACTCTCACAAGGTTCATATCGAAACCTGTTCTGAAGATTTTTTCTACTTGATCACCTTCGTCTTTTCTAAGTAGACCATGATCTACAAAAACGCAAGTTAATTGTTTTCCAACAGCTCTATGAACAAGTACTGCTGCAACAGAAGAGTCAACTCCTCCTGATAATGCACATAAAACCTTTTTATCTCCAACTTTTTCTTTAATTTCTTTTATTTTTTCTTCTATAAAAGAAGTCATAGACCAATCTCCTGAAACTTCACATACTTCGAATAAGAATTTTTTAAGCATTTCTCTTCCGAATAGTGTATGTTCAACTTCTGGGTGGAATTGAACTCCATATAATTTTCTTTCCTTATTTTCGAATGCTGCTACTGGACATTCTGATGTAGTACCTACTATTTCAAAACCTTCTGGTACTTCTGAAATATAGTCTGTATGACTCATCCAACATTGTTTATCTGTTAATCCGTTAAATATTAAAGATTTACTGTTTAATTCCACATCAGTTTTACCATATTCTCTTACTGTTGCAGTACTAACTTTTCCGCCTAGAGTATATGACATTAATTGTGCTCCATAGCAAATACCAAGTATTGGAACACCTAATTCGAATACTCCTTTATCTAATCTAGGAGCTCCCTCTTCGTAAACACTATTTGGTCCACCTGTAAATATTATTCCCTTTGGATTCTTTGCTTTCATTTCTTCTACAGTTATATCATTAGATACTATTTCACAATAAACGTGATTTTCTCTAACTCTTCTTCCTATAAGTTGCTTATATTGTCCACCGAAGTCTATTATTAAAATTAACTCATTTGCTTTAGCCACTGTATTTCCCCCATTCTATTACATATTAATGCTATAATTTGGTGCTTCTTTAGTAATATTTATATCATGTGGATGACTTTCTCTAAGTCCTGCTGAACTTTGTACAACGAATCTTGCAGTTTCGTATAAAGTGTTTAAATCCTTAGAACCTAAATAACCCATTCCAGATTTTATACCGCCTAATAATTGGAATATTGTATCTGATACAGCTCCCTTAAATGGAATTCTTCCTTCAACACCTTCTGGAACTAATTTTTTATTTCCTTCTTGGAAGTATCTGTCTTTGCTTCCCTTAGCCATAGATGCAAGTGAACCCATACCTCTATAAACTTTGTAGCTTCTTCCTTGGTATATTTCTAATTCTCCTGGTGATTCTTCACATCCTGCAAATAATGATCCCATCATACAGATGCTAGCACCTGCTGCAAGAGCTTTTACTATATCTCCTGAATACTTTAATCCACCATCAGCTATAACTGGTATGCCGTATTTTTTTCCAACTTCAGCACAATCCATAACTGCTGTTAATTGTGGTACTCCAACACCAGCAACCACTCTTGTAGTACAAATAGATCCAGGACCTATACCTACTTTAACACAGTCAGCACCTACTTTAATTAAATCTTCTACAGCTTCTGGAGTTGCAACATTTCCTGCTATAACTTGTAACTCTGGGTAGCTTTCTTTTATTTTCTTAACACCATCCATAACACCCTTTGAATGACCGTGTGCTGTGTCTAGAACTACAACATCAACACCTACTTCTACTAGAGCTTTTACCCTTTCTAGCATATCACTTGTTATACCTATAGCGGCACCACAAAGTAATCTTCCTCTTTCATCTTTAGCTGCTGTAGGATACATAATTGTCTTTTGAATATCTTTAATTGTAATTAATCCTACTAAATTATTAACTTTATCTACTAAAGGTAACTTTTCTATTTTATGTTTTTGAAGAATAACTTTAGCTTCTTCTATAGAAGTTCCCTCTGGTGCTGTAACTAAATTTTCACTTGTCATAACTTCTTTTATTTCTTTTGAATAATCAGTTTCATAAACTATGTCTCTATTAGTTATTATACCAACAAGTTTTCCTTCTACAGTTACAGGTATACCTGATATTCTATATTTTTTCATTAATTCTAATGCATCTTGAATTTTATTTTCTGGATTAAGATAGAAAGGATTTGTTATAACACCATTTTCTTGTCTTTTAACTGTATCTACTTCAGCTGCTTGTGCTTCTATGGACATGTTTTTATGTATTATACCAATTCCGCCTTCTCTTGCCATAGCAATAGCCATTTTAGACTCAGTTACTGTATCCATTCCAGCACTCATTAATGGTATATTTAATTTTATTTTTTTAGTTAAATTAGTTTTAAGAGTAACTTCCTTAGGTAATATTTCAGACTTATTTGGAACTAGTAATACATCATCAAATGTATATCCTTTTTTTAAAATTATAGCCATTTGTATATCCTCCTTTTATTTATGTAGTTTACCAATTGTGCAAACAAAAAATACAACTATATGACACTATAAAAAGAGTCCTAGTTGTATACTAACTAAAGGCTCTTTTCATAGTGTGGAATTTACGGTTCCTGTAGAGACTCCCTACCTTATTTAGAGATTATATGAAAAGTTTTATTCATTTGTATTTAAAAATGAATGAGAAGTTTCATTTTTTTATAATAAATTATTATACTTATAATAAGTAAACTTTTTCTTTTTGTCAATGTATTTTTTCTGTAAAAATATTTTATATAAAGTCAAAATTTTTTATAAGAATAAATTTATACACTTTTTCTTAATTTCTACGGCAATTATTATGTTATTAATAAAAACAGATGGATAAGGATATCCATCTGAATATTATTAAGCATTTAATTTTGATAATTCAACTGCTAATTCTGCTCCAAGTTTAGCATTGTTATAAACTAATTGAATATTTGATTCTAAACTTGACCCACCAGTAATCTCTTTAACTTTAGATAAAAGGAATGGAGTACTTTCTTTTCCTTTAATTCCTTTTTCCTCTGCCTCTTTTACTGCTTCTTCTATAGCTTTAGTTATAGTAACATAGTCCATTTCATACTCTGCTGGAATAGGGTTTGTAACTACCACTCCTCCATTTAATCCTAGGTCCCATTTGCTCTTTAATGCTGATGCTAAAACTTCTACAGAATCCATTCTATAATCTACACCGAAACCACTCTTTCTTGTATAGAAAGCAGGTAACTCATCTGTACCAAATCCAACAACAGGAACTCCTTGAGTTTCTAAGTATTCTAAAGTTAATCCTATATCAAGTATTGATTTTGCACCTGCACAAACAACAGCTACATTAGTATGTGCTAATTCTTGAAGGTCTGCTGAAATATCAAAGCTCTCTTGAGCTCCTCTATGAACTCCACCTATTCCTCCTGTAGCAAATACATCTATACCAGCAAGTTCAGATATAATCATTGTAGATGCAACAGTAGTAGCTCCATCTAACTTATTAGCAATTATAAAAGGTATGTCTCTTCTACTTGTTTTTACTACACCTTCTGCTTTACCTAGGTATTCAACCTCTTCTTTAGTTAATCCAACTTTAATTTTTCCATTTAATATAGCAATAGTAGCTGGTATAGCACCATTATCTCTAATTATTTTCTCAACTTCTAAAGCCATTTCTACATTTTTAGGATATGGCATACCATGTGATATTATTGTTGATTCTAAAGCAACAACTGGCTTACCTGCTTTTATAGCCTCTAAAACTTCTGGGTTAATTTCTAAATATTTATTTAACATAATCCTATCTCCTTCATCTTTTTATTTATGTTTTCTAATGACATATTAGGGTTAATTGTATTTTCATGAGATAAAGCCATTATAGAAGCTACACTAGCAAATCGTGCCGCATGATCTATTTCAAAGTCATTTAAATGACTGTAAGCAAGTGCTGCTATAAATGCGTCTCCTGCTCCTGTAGCATTAACAACTTCAATCTTAGGTGTTTTTATTATATTAGAATTTATTCCATCATTATAATAAACACCTTCAGCCCCTAAACTTATAAATACTCTTTTTACTCCTTTATCTAAGAAATATTTCGCTGTATTTTCTAAGTCTGTCTGATTATTGATTTTTATACCTGATAACATTTCTGCTTCAAGCTTATTAGGCTTTATAGTATGAAAATATCCTATTATATCCTTTACCTTTTGTGCTTTTTTCGTAGATACAGTATCTAAGAAAAAGTCTGTATTTTTATGATTAGAAACAATATATTCAATTACTTCTTTAGATATATTGGTATCTATTATACAAATTTTTGAATGTTCTATAATGTGTTTTTTTTCTTGTATATATTCAACTTTTAAGCTATCAAATATGTCCATGTGTGCTATAGCAACTGACATATCTCCTTCTCCATCTAATATAGATAGATAAGTAGAAGTAGATTTTCCTTTTAGTACAAGTGAGTCCTCCATATTTAATCCTATATTTCTAGACTCCTCTAATATCTTTCTCCCATAAACATCATCTCCGACTACACTTATAAGTTTAGTTTCTACACCTAACTTAACTAAGTTTTCGCCAATATTTCTTCCTACGCCTCCTAATGATATCTTCACTTCACCAGGATTAGAATCTTTACTAATTAACTTATCATTAGGAAACCCCTGTATATCAACGTTAGTTCCACCTATAATGCTTACATAGGCCTCTTCATTTATGATATAACCTTTCCCAACGATATAGCCCTTCTTCAGTAGATTCGTTATATGTACCGCCACGGATGAACGTGTTATGCCAAGAGAATTAGCTAATTCTTTTTGAGAAATCATAGGATTCTTTTTAATTAAATCTAAAATTTCTTGTTCCCTATTTGTCATAGCTTCTCCTTAACTTTTGTTTATTTTATTAACTTATGTTTATTCTCTAACTTTACTTATAATATCATATTTTCTTTTAAAATTCAATCTTATTTCATTATTTATTATATGCTTTTTATAAATTTATATAAAAAAATAGGGCTTTGCATATGCAAAACCCTATAAATTCACTTCTATGGATTAGTACATTCCATCCATTCCCATACCGCCCATTGGTGGAGCCATTGGTGCTGGTTGTTTTTCTGGAATATCTACAACTGCTGCTTCTGTAGTTAAGAATGTTGAAGCTACAGATGCTGCGTTTTGTAAAGCTGATCTTGTAACCTTAGTTGGATCAACAATACCAGCTTTTAGCATGTCTACGTATTCACCTTTATACGCATCAAATCCAATACCTATTTCACTTGATTTTAATTTTTCTATTATTACTGAACCTTCTAAACCAGCATTTGTAGCAATTTGTCTTAATGGTTCTTCTAAAGATCTCACGATAATGTTTATTCCAACTTGAACATCAGAATTCTCATCAGTTAATTTAGCAACTTCAGCTATAGTATTTAAGTATGCGCTTCCACCACCTGGTACTATACCTTCTTCTACTGCTGCCTTTGTAGCTGCTAGGGCATCTTCTATTCTTAGTTTTCTTTCTTTTAATTCAGTTTCTGTAGCTGCACCAACTTTTACTACAGCAACTCCACCTGCAAGTTTAGCAAGTCTTTCTTGTAGTTTTTCTTTATCAAATTCAGAAGTTGTTTCTTCAATTTGAACTTTTAATTGGTTAACTCTATTTTGAATTTCTTCTTTATTTCCTTTTCCATTTACTATTGTTGTAGTATCCTTAGATACTTTAACACTTTCAGCTCTACCAAGCATATCTACTGTTACGTCTTTTAAATCTCTTCCTAATTCTTCAGAAATCACTTGACCACCAGTTAATATAGCTATATCAGCTAACATTTCTTTTCTTCTGTCGCCGAATCCTGGAGCTTTTACAGCTACACAAGTAAATGTACCTCTTAATTTATTTACAACTAATGTTGCTAATGCTTCACCTTCAACATCATCAGCAATTATAAGTAGTTTTTTACCTTGTTGAACGATTTGCTCTAATAATGGTAATAACTCTTGAATGTTAGCAATTTTCTTATCTGTTATTAAGATATATGGTTCTTCAACAGCTGCTTCCATTTTTTCTGTATCTGTTGACATATATGGGCTTAAGTACCCTCTATCGAATTGCATACCTTCAACAACATTTAACTCTGTACCCATTGATTTTGATTCTTCAATAGTGATAACACCTTCATTACCAACCTTCTCCATAGCATCAGCTATTAACTTTCCTATTTCTGAATCTGCAGCTGATATAGATGCAACTTGTTCTATGTCTGCTTTTCCGTTTACTGGTTTTGATATTTTCTTTATTTCTTCAACTGCTTTGTCCACAGCTAATTTTATACCATGTCTAATTAACATTGGGTTAGCACCAGCTGTTACGTTTTTTAGACCTTCTCTTATAATAGCTTGAGCTAATAATGTAGCTGTTGTAGTACCATCTCCTGCTACATCATTTGTCTTAGTTGCAACTTCTTTAACTAATTGTGCTCCCATATTTTCATAAGCATCTTCTAATTCTATCTCTCTTGCTATTGTAACACCGTCATTTGTTATTAATGGTGCACCAAATTTTTTATCTAAAACAACGTTTCTTCCCTTAGGTCCTAAAGTTACTTTTACTGTATCAGCAAGAACATCTACACCTCTTTGCATAGCTCTTCTAGCTTCTTCATTAAATAAAATTTTCTTTGCCATGTTTTGACCCTCCTATAAATAATAATTTTTTAGGATAAAACTATTTTTCAATAACAGCTAAAATATCACTTTGACTTAAAACAATATATTCTTGACCGTCAAACTTTATTTCATTTCCTGCATATTTAGAGAATAAAACTCTATCTCCAACTGCAACTTCCATTTTAATTTCTTTTCCATCTACTATTGAACCAGGTCCTACTGCAACTACTTCTGCCTCTTGTGGTTTTTCTTTAGCTGCTCCAGCTACTATTATTCCACTTTTTGTAGTTTCCTCTGCTTCAATTCTTTTAATAACAACTCTGTCAGCAAGTGGTCTTATATTCATTTAAAACCCTCCTTAATTGATTTGTTTATTTAATTTAATATTTTACTTTTATTTTATAAACACTTATCTTATGTAACTCTCATGCATTAGCACTCATTAACTTAGAGTGCTAATACAATTATTATAGTAATTAATAGCATTATTAATATCAAATACTATTAAAGGCTAAATTAACCCATATAGCTCTATTATGATAATATATATGTTTTTTGCTTTATATATCTTATGTTTTCATAACAAATTATCAATTTAATTTTTTATTGTTATATTTGATGTTATAATATTTAATAAAAAAGTTATATGGGTGATATTATGAATTTAAACAAAATAAATAACTC
The DNA here is from genome assembly GCF_901482605.1 of Hathewaya histolytica. Classification (NCBI taxonomy): domain Bacteria; kingdom Bacillati; phylum Bacillota; class Clostridia; order Eubacteriales; family Clostridiaceae; genus Hathewaya; species Hathewaya histolytica. The sequence continues at coordinate 2,200,916 of NZ_LR590481.1, forward strand.
TAATTTAACTAAGCGATTTAAAAATACTTTTTTCTATGTTATTTTAAGTTCTTTTATACTAGTATTGTGTATAAATTTTGTAATGCTATTTAAATATATTTACTATATAGATATTAAATACCTAAAACTAGAAGAAATCTCGGAATTAAGTTTTGACAACTTAAAATCTAATTACAACTATTTAATAGATTTTTTATATTCTAATAGTAAGAACTTTTCTATGCCCTATTTTAAGTCTTCTTATAATGGAAGAGTTCATTTCTTCGAGGTTAGAAATATCATAAAAACTTTAAATTGTTCTCTATTAGTTACTGCACCAATTAGTATATTCTATGTACTAAGACAAAATGCTAAAAAGAATTTTCATTACTTAAAATATGTTTCTATAATACTATGTTCTTTTCCTTTTTTATTATTACTACCTTTAGCAATTAATTTTTCCAAGGCTTTCGATACATTTCATCATATATTGTTTAATAACGATTACTGGATTTTTGACGAAACTTTAGACCCTGTAATAACAGTTCTGCCTGAAAGATTCTTTATGCATGAAGGTTTCTTCTTGTTACTTATAATTCTAATTATATCCATATCTTTATATTTTATTTATAGAAAGAAAAAAAGAAGCTCTTAAAAAGGAGACCACTGAAAAACTTATAGTTTTTCGGGGGTTTACTTTTTACATAATTTAAAAGACTCAAGTTTATACCATTTTGTGGTATGAGCTTGAGTCTTTTTGTATTATTAAACCCTAATCGGGTATATTTACTGATTGCTTAGAGTCAATATTCTCTTCAAGTTTACAGCAAAAATGGTCAATGCACCTTGCATTTGCATGCCAACAAGACCTGCGGCTGACGCAACATCATACCCATGTCTATGTTTCATTTCACTATTTTTAGCTTCAATTTTATATCTCTCTTTTGATTTTTCTTTAAAAAAATCAGTTTCTTGAAATTCAATATGTTTTTGATGCGTATTCGTTTTGATTGAAACTGAGTATGATTTAGTTTTAGCACCTTCTTTATAGCACCCTTGTTTTAAAGGGCAACACTGACACTTTTTAACATCAAAAAAATAAGAAATTACTGTACCTAGTCCATCTTTGGCATGTTTTTTAGGTCTAGTACTAGTTTTCTTAGTACTCATATGGCCAGCTTCACACGCATACATATCTGCATCTTTATTATATTCAAACTTCGTTTTAGTTTGTCTTTTGTTACCATGAGATACTGATTTACTAAGCTTTGCAATTAGATTTTTTTCACTTTCATTTACATATTCTATATTTTCTTTTTCTGAATAAGCTGCATCTCCAATAATATTTTCTATGTTTAAGCCAGAGGCTTCGCTCTTTTCAATAAGTGATTTTAGTTGTTTTCCATCGTGTTTTTCTCCCGAAGTAACTACAGCAGCAGTAATAATACGTTCCTCAGTCATTGCAATATGAGTTTTATACCCAAAGAAAGATGTATCAGCAGTTTTGTGTCCAACTTTTGCGTCAGCATCTTTAGAGAATGACAAAACCTCTAAATCATCTTCGATTGTTTCTTTTAATAAATTTAATTTTTCTTTTACAGCTGGATAACTTGAAATGACCTCTTCTTTTTCAATAACTGATATAAGTTTTTGACAATACTCTATTTCATCCTCAAGAAGACCGTTGTTAACTTTATTAGGAAACCTTGCTTTCATTGACTCATCAATGTTATAAACTGACTTTCGAAGTTTTTTAGATTGTTCAATTAAAACTTCCCTAGGTGTTTTTTGATTGTATCTAGCTTTGGTATGAGTTGAATCAACAATAATTGATTTTGATTTTATAATTTCCTTTTCCAATGCTATTTCTACGGTTTTAGAAATTAGCATGTCCATTAGATTAGTGTCCTTTAAGCGTAGCTTTCTAAATTTAGTTAAAGAACTTGGATTAATTACATCCTCCTCCGGAGCCATATCTAAGAAATATTTAAAAGACATATCATATTTAGAGCGTTCAACAACATCTACATCAGAAATATTGAAAATAGTTTTTAGTAAAAGATATTTAAACATTCTTATTGGGTCAATCGCTCCGCGACCGTTATTATTGCAATATGTAGAAACTAATTCATCGTAGATGAATGAGAAATCTACCATTTCTTTAATCCTTCTCAACATATTATCTTTAGGGATAATCCTATCATATATATCACCATATTCGCTTAATATCATCTTTTGATGCATTAACATAAAATCACCTGCTTAAATTAGTAATATAAAAATTATACTAAAAAATAGACATAACATCTACACAAACTGTAGTGTTATGTCTATTAAGATTAGGAGGGTACTTTTTCAGTACCCTCCTTAAAAAGCTTCTTTTATATTTTAATATTGTTTTCTCATGAATATTATAATCATAATCTCAATTATTTGTAAATATTTATATATCTAGATATATTTTAATTCGTTATTAATATATTAAATAATCATTATCTCTCTTAACTAAAATGTATAAAAAACAGTTTTTAATACTATATGAATAGTGTTAAATCATTGGTACTTATTTATCTCCTACGTCTATAAAAAACGTCTGAATATGATATTACATCCTGATATCCTTTAACTTTAAGTTTAATATTACCAGATGTCAAAAACTCAATAGCATCTTGTATATTATAATCAAAGGCTAACTGAGTATGTGCATAAGAGATTTCCATATTTCCTGCTTTAGTAGTTGAATTAGTAAATCCACCTTTTACAGTCATATATCCTCTATGCATTGATTTGTTCACATCTGAAACTTTATCTATTTTAAACTTAAATGCAATACCATTTACAGATGTTTTACAGTGACTACTTTGTGAGCTTTTATAATCCTTAACATAAGCTTTTTCTTGCTCAAAAAGATCTATTGAAATTGATTCGTGATGACTTCTAGCTGTAGAATTATTAAAATATATATTAGAGTCATGACCTAATGCTAGTACATCACTGAAATAACAAAGAGGTCTTTTTTTCCAGTCATAGAAAAGATAAAACTCATACTCTCCATTGCTTTTTTCATATCCATCCAAATTTATTCTAATCCAACTATTTTCGGATTTGTTTGGAAATGACCTCGTAATTTTCTTATTATCATACAGTTTCAAAAGTTTATCTTGTCCTTCCAATAATTCATATTCTTCTTCTGTATATTTTTTAGGATCTACCTTAACATTACCACACCCATCTTGAATTACCCTTATATAAGCTTGGCTACTATTATATGACACTGCATTTTTTTCTAACTCTTTTAAGGCTTCTACGCTTTTTGGGTCATTTTTAAAATTATTAAGTTGCGACTTAGCTATACCTTCTGATATGTTAGTTTTGAAATTACTTTGAGTTAGTGCCATTTTATAATTGTCATCTTTTACTGGTGTTGCACCTACCATAACTGAATTAAAAAATATAGTAGCAGATACTAATAAAGCACTTGTTAATTTAATTTTACTCATTGTTATCCCCCTTAATGTGCTATAATAATGTTAACTATACCAAAATCAACATTATTATTCAATATTTTACCATAGGAGGAGTATCTTTTATGAGTTCTTTATATGTATTTTTTATTATCTTCATTATATTTATCTTGTTTATCATCATAAATAAAGTATTTCTTAACAACATATCTACTATTAAACTAATGTTTTTATCTTTATTTACAATGATAATTGGTATAGCATTTTTGGTAATTATAAATGATTACTCTAATATTTCATTTTTCTTAAAATTGATTGGTCTTTTTATATTATTATTTGGAATTAGTACTGGAATAAGTATACTAAAAAAAGATTTAAAATAAACTTTTTTGAAGATACAATATAAGTTTCAAATAATATGTATTAGAATTTTAGACTAGGATTACATTTTAACGCCTAGTCTAAAATTTAATATTATATTCTATATTTTGTAACATAACCTAATCATCTTCTTAGATGCTGTCTAATATGTTCTTTTGACACTTTTACTTTTCATACCCTTGCTATGATTTCAAAGGCTACCTTCATATATTGCTATCCACTATTCCATGAACGTAAAATTTTTTAATTTAAATTTTTGACGTTTTATTAAATTTCTACTAATAACCTTGTAATATCAATACTTTTATATTTTAATATTGTTTTCTCTGGCGTAATAAAATAAATATTGTTGAGCAAATCCAGATAAATCGCCAAATTTATCCCTGCCGAATTTTCTAATCTTAGGTAATGACACATCAGGAGCTACATAAAAATGTTGCATGGCTCTTTTAACCCATACATCCACTGGAAAAGCTGAATACTTTTGCATAGAAAAAAGTATTATGCAATCAGATACTTTAGGCCCAATGCCGTTAAACTCTTTCATAGCTTCATGACATTCATCATCACTAAGACCTTTTATATAGTCTAAATTTTTCTCTCCACTATATATTTTCTCTACAGTATCTTTTATATATTTTGCCCTAAACCCTGTTCTACATTCTTCTAATTCTTCTATAGTAGCGTCTTTTAATTTTTCTAATTTAGGGAAAGTATAATAAGATTCCCCCTTGTATATAATCTCTTCTCCCCATGCTTTACTTATATTATTTATGGCTTTTTTTATCATAGGTATCCTATTATTAGCTGAAATAATAAATGAAAGTGTAATTTCAAAAGGATCTTGTTTTAAAATTCTTATTCCTTTTCCAAACGATGTAGATTCAGCTAATATTGGATCTTTACTAAGCTCTTCTTTAATATCTCCATAATTCCTCTTTAAATCAAAATACTCTTCCCATATATCATAAAAATCCTTAATGTTAGTATTATATATTATGACATCATCTTGGTTTTTTTGAACTTCAATAACCTTCCCAAATGCTACACCTACATAACTTCCATCATCTCTCCTGTTCCATCTAAAACATTGTCCACAATCGAATATATCCTTAAGTTCAAAACTTTTTACATTTTTAATTATAATCCCTTGTTCTATTTCTTCTAAAGCCTCATATTCTCTATAGTCCATTATGTTCACCTTCCTTTTATATTAATTAATATTATGTATTATATATTTTCTTATCTATAAATATCTTATAGCTATTATTAATTATTTTGTACTAATTTATATTTTTTAATAATATTATAACAAACCATTTATATATTAACTACATACTTTCATATAATTTAATATTAAAACAGCTCTTATAAAGGTTTAAGAGCTGTTTCGTTATATGAATTATTAAATTATTTATTATAATATTATTTAGTCCTAAAAAATCATATATAATATATTAGCTAATATACCTGATGCTATACCACCTAATAATTGCGTTATAATAGCTTTATTAACTAAATCTCTCTCTCCAATAGCATCCATAAGTCCAACGTGAACGCTTAAGAAACCAGCATTACATATTGCCATTGCTGTAAATACAGCTACATCTTTTGCATTTATAATACCTGCTTTTAAAAACTCTGGTACTACTGCCAGGGATGCTCCAACAGATGCTAAAGACGTAATAGGGAATGTTATGGCTTCTGAATTTGAGAAACCAAATAAAGGTTTAATTATAAATTGTAATTTTGATCCTATCCAAGGAAAGAATCCTATTCCTTCATATGCTGCTCCTGTGAAAACACCATTAGGTCCAGGTCCCTTTGATAACATCATTATAAATGTACACATTATTACAACTCCTGGTATAATTGTAAGTGCTGTATCAACACCTGTCTTACCACCATCTAATAATGCTTGTAAAACTCTTTGAGTAACATTTCCTTCTCTAACTTCTCTATATTTTAACATATCATAGCCTTCATATTCACCATCTACAGCCTCTTGCTCTGTTCCATATCTCTTTTTACCTACGATTAACATTAATCTTACGCTTAAAATACCACCTGTTAAAGCTGCTATATTCCCTATTAGAACAGCTTTACCTAAATTTACTTTATCAGAAGACTGAGCTAGCATAAATGTTGTAACTATTAATCCCATTCCAAAAACTGTACCAAAGTTTACAAGTGATGGAATCTGGTATTTTTTAAAATACTTCAAAAATCCCTTATCTTGAACAATAGGAACTATTGATGGATTATCTGATAGATACGTAGTAACAGCCCCTACAGATGCTGCACCTGGAAGTCCATACAAAGGTTTCATAAGAGGATATAAAACTTTATTTATTATAGCTACTATTCCAAATTCAGATAACAATGATGTAAATGCACCTGCTAAAACTATTACCCCCATTAAAAACCATATAGTATTTAGAATTAAATCGTGTGCAGTACCCATCATGGTTTTAAACATCTTATCTACACCCATTCTACTAGCAAATACCCAAAATAAAACTGCAATAACTGCAAAAGCTACATAAGTTTCTGTTGTTACAACTTTAACTATCTTTTTTTGATTAGTTTTTTTTTCTTCCACTGGTTTAGTTATAGTCTTTTCCCCACTCATTGAATAACCCCTCCTAATATTTGTGAAACTTTTAAAAGAAACTTACAATTGACTAAATTTTCTAAAAACTTAGGGCAAATTAACAGTCTCTCTCCTTTCTTTTGTATTTCAATTTATATTTTATATATACAAATGTTAAATGTCAAACAATTCTTTATATTTTTATACTTATATTTTTATCTATATATTTTTACTATGAATATAAAATATTTGTATAAATAAAAAAGAGTATGTCCAATAAATAATCAGACATACTCTTTTTAAATTTTAGCTATTTAATTTTTCATCAATAGCTTTAGCTGCTTTCTTTCCTGCTTCCATAGCTAGTATAACTGTAGCTGCTCCAGTTACAGCATCTCCTCCAGCATACACATTTTCTCTTGAAGTTAAACCTGTATCTTCTTCTGCTACGATACATCTTCTCTTATTAATTTCAAGACCTTTTGTTGTAGATGGAATTAATGGGTTTGGTGATGTTCCAAGTGACATAATTACAGTGTCTACATCTAATACGAACTCTGAGTTTGGAATTTCAACTGGTCTTCTTCTTCCAGATTCATCTGGTTCACCTAATTCCATTCTTACACATTTCATACCCTTAACCCAACCATTTTCATCACCTAAAATTTCTATTGGATTAACTAGAAGGTCAAATGTTACACCTTCTTCTTTAGCATGATGAACTTCTTCTATTCTTGCTGGAAGTTCTGATTCAGATCTTCTGTATACTATGTGAGCTTCTTTAGCACCTAGTCTTAGTGCTGTTCTTACAGCATCCATAGCAACGTTTCCTCCGCCTACTACTGCAACTTTTTCTCCTACTCTAATTGGAGTTTCGTAACCTTCTTTGAAAGCCTTCATTAGATTAGTTCTTGTTAAGAATTCATTAGCTGAACATACTCCATTTAAGTTTTCACCTTGTATTCCCATGAACTTAGGAAGACCAGCTCCTGATCCTATGAATACAGCATCAAATTTCTCAACTTCAAATAACTCATCTATAGTAACTGTTCTACCAACAATTACGTTAGTCTCAATTTTTACACCTAATTTTTTAACATTTTCTATTTCATGTTTAACAACTGTATCTTTAGGTAATCTAAATTCTGGTATACCATATACTAGTACTCCACCTGGTTCATGTAATGCTTCAAAAATAGTCACATCATAACCATCTTTTGCAAGATCTCCTGCACAAGTTAATCCTGCAGGACCACTTCCTATTACAGCAACCTTTTTACCATTTTTAGCTTTAGTAGATGCTATATCCACATTATGCTCTCTTGTCCAGTCAGCTACAAACCTCTCTAACTTTCCTATAGCTACTGATTCTCCTTTTATACCTAAAACACATTTACTTTCACATTGTAATTCTTGTGGACAAACTCTTCCACATACTGCTGGCAATGCACTATATTCTGCTATAGTTTTTGCAGCCTCTTCAAATTCTCTATTTTTAACGTGTTGAATGAACTCTGGTATAGCTATGCTAACAGGGCACATTGTAACACATCTTGGATTTTTACAATTTAAACATCTAGAAGCTTCTTGTACTGCCTCTTCTTCTGTATATCCTAAACAAACTTCTTCAAAATTTCTAGCTCTAACTTTTGCATCTTGTTCAGCAATAGGAACTTTTTTCATTCTATCTAAATTCATTATTTAGCACCTCCTAAATTGCATCCTTTTTGAATTCCTTCATTTTGTTTAGTTTCCTCTGATTTATACATTGCAGCTCTTCTCATAGCTTCATTGAAGTCAACCTTATGTCCATCGAACTCTGGTCCATCTACACATGCAAATTTAGTTTCTCCATCTACAGTTACCCTACAAGCCCCACACATTCCTGTACCGTCAACCATAATAGGGTTTAAACTTACTACAGTATCTATTCCTAATTTTTCTGTAGTTAAACATACAAATTTCATCATTATCATTGGTCCAATTGCTACTACTAGGTCATATTTTTTACCTTGATTATTAACTAAATCTTCTATTAAATTTGTAACAAGGCCTTTAAATCCATATGAACCATCATCTGTAGCTATGTATACATCTTGTCCTACTGCTTTCATTTCTTCTTCTAATATTACTAATTCTTTAGTTTTTGCACCGATAATAACATCAGCATTTACCCCATGCTCATGTAACCATTTAACTTGAGGATAAACAGGAGCAGTTCCTAATCCACCTGCTACAAATAAAATTCTTTTCTTTTTAAGCTCTTCTATATCTTGCTCCACAAATTCTGATGCTTGTCCTAAAGGTCCTACAAAGTCGTGGAAATAGTCTCCTTCATTATAATCCATCATCTTTTGAGTTGAGCATCCTATTGCTTGTACAACAATTGTAACTGTACCCTTATTAGCATCATAATCACAAATTGTTAAAGGAAGTCTTTCCCCTTGTTCAGTCATTTTCACTATTACGAATTGTCCTGGTAAAGCTGACTTTGCAACTCTTGGCGCCTCAATATTCATTAAAAATATTTGAGGAGATAATTGTCTTTTCTCAACAATTTTATACATGTCCATTCCTCCATAATTATTGTATATTAAATGATTTTATGTTATTAAAATTTATAATTTTCACTTAAATTATTATAACATCTTTTATATACTTATGTAACATTTTTAACAATTATATTGCAACTTATCCGAATTATTAGATTATTAACATATTTAATAAACACAAAAAAACAGGGATAAATAGCTGTAATATATGCTATTTATCCCTGTCCTTTTATCTGAAAGATTCCTTAATACTTTGAAAATACTACGTCATAATATTTTCAAAATACTAAGTTTCTTCTTCGATGCTCTTTACGAGTCTCTCCAGGGGTGTGTCCGGCTATTGTTCCTCCACCTGAAAGTTTCATAATAAATCCATAGCGAAATTTATTCTTTTCTTCTTCGGTTACTTTTTTAAAAGTATCTCCAATAACCCTCATTCACGTATTTAGTTTTTAAATATATAAAGCTACACTTATTCCTTTATATACTTATATTATAATTTTATAAATATTTAGTCAATAAAAACATTACATATGTGCTGATTGAAAAGCAAACCTTTAGATAAGTTTTCATTTAAAACCTCCTAAAGGTATATGTACTTTGATTATTTTTTAACAACAACTATCACAGTTATTAAGTAAACAGCTTAATGTTAATAAACTCTCACTTAAATGTACATTTTCAACAGTTACATTCTTTGGAACATTTAAATCCACTGGTGCAAAGTTCCAAATTCCCTTTACTCCACCAGTTGTAAGAGTATCGCATATATTTTGAGCACTTTCACTAGTTACACATATTATACCTATACCTATTTCATTTTCATTTAAAAATTGTGGTAACATATCTATATCTTTAACTTCAATATCTCTAATTTTTAATCCTATTAATTTAGGATTCCTATCAAAAATACCTTCAATTACAAAACCTAACTTTTCAAAGTTAACATAATTAGCAACCGCTTGCCCTATATTCCCTGAACCAACTAATACCATTTTATAATCCTTTGAAAGTCCTAATATATTACTAATTTGTTCGTATAAATCACTTACATTATATCCATATCCTTGCTGTCCAAAATCTCCAAAACAATTTAAATCTTGTCTAATTTGTGATGCTGTAAAGCCTATTTTTTCACTTAGTTCTTTTGAAGAAATTCTATCTACATCATTACTTAATAATTCTCTTAAATATCTATGGTATTTAGGTAATCTCTTGATTACTGCCATAGATATATTATTCTTCTTTTTATCCAAAAATAACACCTCCCTATAATATCTCTTTATAATGTATAGTTAAATTATTTTTTATAGATTTTTTGAATACAGCAATATATATAATATTAGTATTATAGGTAAGTTATTGTCAAGTATTATACTATGCTATAATTATATATTATATCCAATTTTAACATTATATAAATACCTAAGTGACTATTATATAATAATTCTGTATAATAGTTTATATGCATTTAATAGGAATGAAGGTGATAATAATGATAGTTCTTAGTTGTAATAAGATATATAAAAGTTATGGTATTGATGAAATATTAAAAGATATTACTTTTAGTATTAATGAAGGCGACAAAATTGGCCTAGTTGGTTCTAATGGTGCAGGTAAGTCAACCTTATTCAAAATACTTACTGGGAACTTAGAGCATGATGGTGGTGATATGTTTATAGATAAAAGTAAACAACTTGGATATTTATCTCAGAACCTATCTCTAGATTCCACTAAAACCATATATGAAGAAATGCTTACAGTTTTTGATGAGCTTATACGTCTAGAAGAAAAAATAAATAGACTTGAAAAGGAACTTAACCAACCATATGAAGATTCTAATACTGAGCATTATAATAGGTTAATAAAAGATTATACAAATTCTAGGGAGATTTATGAGCTTAAGGGTGGATATGTATATAAAGCTGAAATCTATAAAGTACTTTATGGATTAGGTTTTAAAGAAGAAAGTTTTTCAAAAGAAATAAATATATTAAGTGGTGGACAAAAAACTCGTGTAGCACTTTGTAAATTACTACTTACAAAACCTGAAATTCTGCTTTTAGACGAACCTACTAACCACTTAGATTTAGATGCTATAGAATGGTTAGAAGAATATTTAAAATCTTATAAAGGTAGTATAATAATTATTTCTCACGATAGATTTTTTCTTGATTCCATTACCAATAGAACCATAGAGCTCTTAAATGGAAAAATTGAAAGCTATAATGGAAACTATTCTAAATTCATAGAACTTAAAAAGAAAAATTATGAACTTCATATAAAAGCTTATGAACATCAACAAGAGGAAATTAAGCGCCAAGAAGAAATTATTAAAAGATTTAAATCCTTTAATAGAGAAAAGAGTGTCAGAGCTGCTGAAAGTCGTCAAAAAGCCCTTGATAAAATGGAAAAGATAGATGCTCCTTTAAAGGAAATTAAGTTAAAACCCTTCTCTTTTCATACTGATATAACAAGTGGTAGTGATGTACTATTTATCGAAAACTTAAGTAAAAGATATGGAGAGAAAGTACTTTTCAATAACTTAAGCTTTCAACTTAAAAGGGAAGAGAAAGTAGCCTTAATTGGAGAGAACGGACGTGGAAAAACCACATTATTTAAAATTCTATTAGATTTAGTTAAAGCAGATAGCGGTTATAGCTCTTTAGGTAAAAATGTAGATATTGGATACTACGATCAAGAACAATCCAATTTAAATCAAGATAAGACTGTTCTAGATGAAGTTTGGGATGACTTCCCACACCTTACCACTACTGAAGTTAGAAGTGCTTTAGCCTCTTTTTTATTTTTCGGTGATGATGTATTTAAAGTTATATCCTCTCTAAGTGGTGGTGAAAAATGTAGGATAAATCTATTAAAATTAATGCTTACAAAGGCAAATTTTTTACTTCTAGATGAACCAACAAACCACTTAGACATTCTATCACGTGAAGCTTTAGAAGATGCCTTATTAACTTATGATGGCACAATTCTTGTTATATCACATGATAGATACTTCTTAAATAAAGTTATAAATAAAATTTTAGAACTAAAAGTAGATGGAGTGCATGAGTATCTTGGAAATTATTCGTATTATATAGAAAAGAAATTAAATCCTACTCGTTTTAAAATAGCTGAAGAAGAATCTTCAGGTAAAACTAAAACCCAACTAACTCAAGAAAAGAAGAAAAAAAGAGAGTTAGAAAAGGAAGCAAAGCAAAAAAATATAAGAATAAAAAGCTTAGAAAAAGAGATAAGTTTAATAGAAGATGAAATAGCATCTCTTCATGCAGATCTTTGCAAAGAAGAAATATATTCTAATCCAGATAAAACCATAGAAGTAAATAATGCATTAAGCTCAAAAGAACTTACCCTTGAAGAATTATACGAAGAGTGGGAGAATCTCCTACAATAATCACGTATAGTTGAACTTTATAAAAGAGAGTAGAAATTTTCTCACTCTCTTTTATAAAAAGTACTATATTATAGCTGCCTCTAAAAGCACTTTTATATTATCATTGTATATTTTATCAAATTGGCTTATAGGTAGTGGGTTTTTACCTAATCCAACTTCTATAGTATAACCTGGCCTTCTAAATTCTTTTATAAACCAGTCCTTATATCCACCATAAGATGAAATACCAACAGTTTCTCCTAGCCTATACCCACTTAGTCTTGAAAAAACCTCTGCAATTCTCCTATTTTCCTCTCCTGCTAAGTCTTTATACTGCCAAAATATAACTTCGCCTTGACTATGATAGGCAATTACTAATCTAAAATTACCTTCCCTTGTGAACTTTACCATGGCCCTTGTTTCAGGTTCAGACTCTGGATAAGGTCCTCCATATCTAGTTGGACCTGGTCCATAAACTCCATACTCTTCTTCCGCTTTCTTAGCTTCCTCAAAGGATGCATTGTAATTATGATTTAAATCTACCCCTCTTATGTTGGCACTCCAATTTTTAGAGAAGTCTGTACTTCCATTATTCCATTGGATAAGCTGATTATAGTATGGATTATCTCTTGAAAGTCCATTTAAAACTAGATCTACCCCATCTGGGTTCACCATAGGAATTATATATATTGTTGAACTATCCCATATTTCCCTAGGAGAATAACTTTCTATATTTTCACCATTTATATAAGCTTTTAAAAAGTTTTCTGTAAATTTCATAAGTAAAGGTGAGGTTATCCACTCTAGGGCATGATGGGAAGCATTATAAGTAACTCTATTTGGGCCATTTCCAAGTTTTATATAATACAATTCTTTTCCTAGAACACTTTTGCCTATACTCCCTATTTCTATAAATGGATATAATCGTTTTAATGCCTTAATGTTTTCCTCCATAATTTCATAGGTATAATCTATATCAGTAGGTACTACCCCTAAGTTTCTATAAGGTATAATTAACTCTTGACCAATGGATAACATATCAGGATTCTGTATATTATTTGATATAACTATTTGATTTATTGGAACATTAAACATTTTTGATATACCACTTAAAGTATCACCTTGTTTTACAATGTAAGTTCTAAAGCCTTTATAATAGTCAGTTATTCTATTATAAGTTATATCATCTACTACTCCCGTTGGTAGTATACCTCTATCTCTTTGAAAACTTGAAACGGCATTTTTAGTTCTACTTCCATATATTCCATCAATATTTCCAACATTATAACCTAACTGTTTGAGCAAAGATTGCAACCTCTTTACCCTTGTACCTCTATCCCCTTCCTTTAAAATAATCAAAAAATCACCTCACATACTAGTTATATAATCAGCTTATATAATTAATATAGTTTTGGTGATTAATTTTAATTATTAGTTTTTTATTTAATTTATTTATTACGTTTATATATAAACCAATATGTAATTCCTATAAATATAGCCCCACCTATTATATTTCCTAAGGTAACTATAGATATATTCTTAAATAAATTTAAACCATTTATCATACTCAAGTTTTCTTTAGATAAGGTAGATACTGAGGTTAAGTTTAAATTTCCCTTACACAAATGTCCTAGAGATAAATAATACATATTAGCAACACAATGCTCAAATCCACTAATTACAAAAGCCATAATTGGAAAAAATGCCATGAATACCTTGCCAGTTATATCTTTAGATGCATAACTTCCCCATACAGAGCTGCATACTATAATATTACAAAGTATACCACTTAAAAGTGCCTCTTTAATACTTAGGCTCTCTTTTACATATGTGGTCTTCAAAGCATAAGCTTCAACCATACCTCCATTAGCTTTAATAGCACCACTATGATAAATTAAAAGTGCAAATAGAATAGCCCCTACAAAGTTACCTATAAAAACTAAGATCCAATTACTTATAAAATCTTTAAAGGTTATTCTCTTTTCTAAATACGCTATAGATAGTAAGTTATTTCCTGTGAAAAGTTCAGCTCCACATATTAATACTAATATTAATCCTACTGGAAACACGAATCCAGCTACTAATTTTGAAACCCCAAAATTTTTTATACTGTGAGATGCTACTGTAGAAGAAAAGGCTCCTATAGATATAAACACGCCTGCCATTATCCCAAGCAAAAACATATTTAATTTTCTACCCTTTGCCTTTTTTACCCCCACTTCAATAGTATAATCACATACTTCCCCCGGTGTTAACAATAGTTTCTCCATTTTTCTTCCCCCGTAATAATGTTATTCTAAACTATTATACTATAGAATAACTTTTTTTCTAGTACAATTCCATTACAATGTATGGGTACACTTTATTTTTTCTTATTTCTATTTTATACTTATATAGGAAATAGAATATAAAATAAATTATTCTTTATTTGTAAATTTTATATAGGGGGATTATATATGAATAACTATAATACTAACAAAAACTTAACTGAGATATTTAAGAATGGAGTTATAATGGATGTAACTAATGTAGAGCAAGCAAAAATAGCTGAAAAAGCTGGTGCTTGTGCTGTAATGGCTCTTGAAAGAGTTCCAGCTGACATTAGGAAACAAGGTGGCATTGCTAGAATGTCAGATCCTAAGATGATAAAAGAAATAAAAGAAGCTGTTTCAATTCCTGTAATGGCTAAAGTTAGAATAGGACATTTTGTGGAAGCTCAAATACTCGAATCCATAGGAATAGATTTTATAGATGAAAGTGAAGTTTTAACTCCTGCTGATGAAGCTTTTCATGTAAATAAAAGAGATTTTAAAGCTCCTTTTGTTTGTGGTGCTAGAAATTTAGGTGAAGCTCTAAGAAGAATTGGAGAAGGCGCTGCTATGATAAGAACAAAAGGTGAAGCTGGTACTGGTAATGTTGTAGAGGCTGTAAGACACATGAGAACCATGATGGATGATATAAAAAGAGTTAAAAATGCCTCTGAAGAACAATTAATGAGTATTGCAAAAGAAATGAATGCACCATATGATCTAATTCAGTATGTATGGAAAGAAGGAAAATTACCTGTGGTTAATTTCGCAGCTGGTGGTATAGCTACACCTGCTGATGCAGCTTTAATGATGCAACTTGGTTCTGAAGGTGTATTCGTAGGATCTGGAATATTTAAATCAGGAAACCCAGAACAAAGAGCTAGAGCTATTGTACTAGCTACAACTCACTATAATGATCCTAAAAAACTTGCCGAAATATCAGAAGACCTTGGTGACGCAATGTCAGGCCTAGTAATAGATGATTTACAATGTAAATATGCTGAAAGAGGATGGTAATTAGTAGAGAAGAGAAACTACTGTAAAGCCTAGTTCTCAATAGATCAAAAGTAAATATAGATAAATTAATCTATTTTATAAATACCTCTATGAATAAAAAACAGCTCTTATTTTGAATATATAGAAAAACATATCTATACTATTCTTATAAGAGCTTATTTTTATTTAAATACTGTTACCTCTGACCTAATTTTAAATTTGGTACAGCATTTAAAGTAAGTTCTGCAACTCTGCCTTTTTTATATTCGAAATATCCTGCACTTCCAATCATAGCTGCATTATCTGTACACAATATTGGGGATGGGTATAAAACTTTTATTCCTCTTTTTTCCCCTTCTTTATTTAGTTCATCTCTTAAAGCTGAATTACACGCAACTCCACCTGCCACTATAATTTTATCTACATTTTTTAATTTACATGCTTTCATAGCATTTTCTGCTAAAACTTCTACTACAGCCCTTTGGAAGGATGCTGCAACATCTTGATTTTTAACTTCTTCACCTTTCATTTTAGCATTATTTAAATAATTTAATACAGCAGATTTTATTCCACTAAAAGAAAAGTCTAAAGTTTCTTCTGAAAATTTAGCTTTAGGAAAATTAATAGCAAAAGCATTTCCTATTTTTGATATTTTATCTATTTTAGGTCCACCTGGATATCCAAGTCCAATTGCCCTTGCTACTTTGTCAAAGGCTTCCCCTGCTGCATCATCCCTTGTTTGACCTAAAACTTCAAACTCTCCATAATCTTTCATATATACAATAAAAGTGTGTCCTCCAGATACAATTAAACAAACAAAGGGAGGCTCTAAATTTTCATGCTCAATAAAATTAGCACAGATATGGCCTTCTATATGGTTTACACCTATTAATGGCTTTTTTAAAGCATAAGCTAAGCCTTTAGCATACTGAAGCCCAACTAAAAGTGCTCCAACAAGTCCTGGACCATAAGTTACAGCTATAGCATCAATCTCTTCCATGGTAATATTTGATTCTTTTATAGCCTCATCAACTACTGCACTAATTGCTTCTATATGTTTTCTAGAAGCTACCTCAGGTACAACCCCACCAAACTTTTCATGTGTACTTATTTGTGAGGATATAACATTAGACAAAACTTTCCTTCCATCCACTACAACTGCTGCAGATGTTTCATCACAACTTGACTCTATAGAAAGTATTTTTATACCTTTTTCCATGTTAATACTACCTCTTTTCAATAACTCTATTTAAATTTCATATTTTATGTTTTGTTTTTATATTTATTACATCTGTATATTATACTTTATATATTATATTACTTCAAGAACATAGCATTTTACACTAATATATTAAAATGTTATAATAAAATACTAAAGAGAATATATGTTTGGGAGGATATATATGAATAGTACATATGCTAAAATTATTGTACAAGGATCTCCTATTTCTAAATCTAATTTTAAACTATTTAATGTAAATGGTAGAGCTATTCTTCCGTGTAACTCTGGTAAATATCATGATAGATATGCCCTTTACGAAGAGGAAATAGCATTAAATGCTAGAGCTCAGAACCCTGAAGTAGTTATAGAAGAATCTGTTATTGCCATTTTAAAAGTTTATTATAAAAGTAGTAAAAGACATCCTGACACAAATAACATAACTAAAAGTATTTTTGATGGTGTAGAAAAAAGTGGACTTATAATAAATGATGCTCAAATAAGAAGGATTATTATAGAGGAATTTTATGATAAAGAAAATCCTAGATTTGAATTAGAGCTTTTTGCAGAAAGTAAGTATAATATGCAATACAATATTAATTTAAACTCTTTAGAGAAAGAGCCTATATTATACTCTCCACCTCCAAACTCTAAGAAAAATAAACCTAAAGCCTTAAATGTATCTAAAAATAATTCTAATTCTTCCATATGTAATATATGTAATAAAACATATTCAAATTCTGAATTAATTTCAGCCGATAAGGGAAAAACCTTAATTTGCAAATCTTGCTTTAAAAAACTCTTTTAAAGTCTATAACTTAAGTAATATATAATTTAAAAGAAGTTATATATAAACACTTATAGTAATAAACATATAAAGAACGAAATTTTAAAGGAGATTTAATATGTATACTATAAAAAAGCAAAATTTCCATCGTAGATTTCATCATGAATTAAAGGCTAGAACTTAATATAGATATTTATAACTACCCTTTTAATCAGTGTAACTTTAATTCTTCAACCACAATCATGATGGATACCTGCTTTATTTTAACCTTGCTTTATGATAATGATCCTAAAAACAAAGAATGCGCTAACTTAATTACAGCTTTAATGCTCTCAAAGTGCAAGTTATTTGTAACTGATATGACTGCAGCTGAAACCATGAATCAAATAACTAAAAAACTTTTTCTTACAGATATGAAGTATAAGGCTAATAGAGTAATTCCCTTAAATACAAAATCTAATATTAATCTAATTTGTTCCTGTTTTAATAAATATCATAGGAAAATTATAAAAGATAAAAAGTTTGAAAAATACAAGGACATACCATTTAATAAATATTTTTATAATATTTTAAAAAACCCGTGGAAAAAAGATCTGCTAAAAATCTATTTTGATAAGTCAGTAGAACTATATGCCTATTTGGAAAACATACTGAAATTTGAATATCTAAGTATAACCAAGCCCTGTATAGATATTTCTAAGTACTTTATAACTGAATATATGCTTTCAGTGAATGATTCTTTTCATCTTGCCTGTGCCCAATATCATGGTGTCCAGTACTTCTTAACTTTAGATAGAGACTTTGAAAATAATATCTTTACAACGGTAAAATTACTTAAAATATAAAAGATGCGTAATAAATACAATTGCGCATCTTTTATATTTTAATAAATAGTCTTTTATTATTAATGTTATTTATAAACTATTAAAATTTATTTTTTAATTTTGTCACTTAGTTGTCACAATAAGGTATTATTATTAAACTAAAGATTAAGAGTATAATAATTTACATAGGAGGATAAAAACTATGGGTATGTTTTCCAATGACAATGATAATAATACTTCTATAAATGTAAATAAAGACGATTTTAAGGAGGTAAATGAAAATACTATGAATAATGATTATGAAAATATAAAAAAGAAAAGAAGATCTGGCAAAGTTTTAATTTATATTTTGGTAGGTATCCTTTGCACAACTTTAGGTGGTGTAGTATCATCCATAGCCACTATAAACTATTTAAAAGATAATCCTAGTATTATAAATAAAAGCTCATCTCCATCTAATAACAACACATTAAATAGTAAAAATACTCCTGTAAACACTTTACAGCAAATGAGTGTTGCAGATATAGCTAAAAACGTAGGACCTACAGTAGTAGGTGTATCTACAAAAGGTTTTCCTAAGACCTTAGCTTGGGGAGCTGAAGTTCAACAACAAGAAGGCCTCGGTTCTGGAATAATCTTTGATAAAGAGGGCTATATATTAACTAATAACCATGTAATTCAAGGTGCTAAAACAATAAAAGTAATATTTAATAATGGAAAAGAAGTTCCAGCAAAACTTATAAATTCAGATCCTAGTTATGATGTAGCTGTAATTAAAATAACTGAAAAAGTTGATATGCCTGGTGTAGCAAACTTTGGTGATTCTGATTCTTTAATTGTAGGAGAGCCAGCTGTTGCAATAGGTAATCCTTTAGGTAGAGATCTTTTAGGTTCTGTAACCACTGGTGTTATAAGTGCCGTAAATAGGACTATAGATGAAAGAAATAAAGACTTAAAACTAATACAAACTGATGCCGCTATAAATCCTGGTAACAGTGGTGGACCTCTTGTAAATTCTAAAGGTCAGGTAATAGGTATAAACACTGAAAAAAGAGTTGGTAAAGGTGTTGAAGGTTTAGGCTTCGCTATACCAATTAACCAAATTAAACCTAAAATACAAAACTTAATGACACCTAAAGTAATGGTTGGTATCTTAGGAAGAACTGTAACTAAGGAAGATTCTAAACAATATAACATACCAGTTGGTGCATATATTTCTGAAGTTGTCCAATATGGACCTGGTGAAAAAGCCGGTTTAAATCCTGGGGACATAATAATTTCTGCTGATGGAAAAAAGATAACTTCCATGGAGGACTTAGATAAAGCTAAACAAGGACGTAAAGCAGGAGATACCATAAACTTAAAAGTATATAGAGATGGAAAAGAAGTATCAATAAAATTAAAATTAGAAGCGCAATAGAAAAAACAGGCTAATATTAGCCTGTTTTTTAACTATCTATTTGCATATATTTCTATTATTTTAACTATTACCTCAGTTGCTTTTTCCATTGAATATACTGGCACAAACTCATATTTTGAGTGGAAGTTTTGTCCACCTGCAAATATATTTGGAGTTGGTAATCCCATAAATGATAATCTAGCTCCATCTGTACCACCTCTTATTGGTTGTACTATTGGCTCTAAACCTACTTCTTTAACAGCTTGTATACCTGTATCTATAATATGTTTTTCTGGCTCTAGTTTTTCTCTCATATTATAGTATTGATCATAAACTTCAACTTCAAATATTCCTTCGCCATATTTTTTATTTAAATCTTCCCCAACTTTTTTAATAGTTTCTTTTTTGCTTTCAAACTTTTCTCTATCAAAATCTCTTATAATGTATTCTAACTTAGTTTCTTCTACATTTCCTTCTATACTATCTATATGATAGAATCCTTCATATCCACAAGTCTTCTCTGGTCTTTCAGCTTCAGGTAGCATAGACATAAATTCTTGTGCTAAGAAGATTGAATTTACCATTTTTCCTTTTGCATAGCCTGTATGAACATTATTTCCATGTATAGTTACTTTTGCTCCAGCTGCATTAAAAGTTTCATACACGAACTCTCCAACTTCACTTCCATCTAAAGTATAGGCAAAATCTGCACCAAATTTTTTAACATCAAAATGGTCTGCACCTTTTCCAACTTCCTCATCTGGTGTAAAGCCAACTACTACTTTTCCATGTTTTATTTCTGGATGTTCTATTAAGTATTCTATTGCAGTTACGATTTCAGCTATTCCTGCTTTATCGTCAGCACCAAGTAGAGTTGTACCATCAGTTGTTATTATAGATTTTCCGATATATTTTTTTAAATCAGGTGTATCCTTTACTGTTAATACTATATTTTTTTCTTTATTTAAAACTATATCTCCCCCATCATAATTTTCAACTATCTGAGGTTTAATATTACAACCAGGCATTTCAGGACTTGTATCCATATGAGCTATAAATCCTATAGTTGGGATATCTTTATCACAATTAGCTGGAAGTTCTGCCATAACGTATCCATTTTCATCAACAGATACATTTTTCATCCCCAATCCTTCTAGTTCTTTCCCAATTTCTTTTGCTAATATCAACTGCTTTGATGTTGATGGTACAGTATTAGAGTTTGGATCTGATTGAGTATCAAAAGACACATAATGCAAAAATCTCTTAACTAAGTTTGACATTTACATTAACCCCTTTCATGTAATCTATATTATTTTATTCTAGCTATTCCAGTTTCGATAGCTATTCTTTCAACTTCCTTAGCTACTGAATCTGCTACTGTTTTATCTAAAGCATATGGAATTATAAATTCTTCATTTAACTCTTCTTCTTTAACTAAGTTAGCTACTGCCTTAGCTGCTGCAAGTTTCATATCATTAGTTATTTCTTTTGCTCTTACTTTTAAAGCACCTTTGAATATTCCTGGGAATACAAGTACATTATTTATTTGATTTGGGAAATCTGATCTACCTGTAGCTATAACTCTTGCACCTGCTTCTTTTGCTTCATCTGGCATTATTTCTGGTGTAGGATTTGCCATAGCAAATATTATAGAATCTTTATTCATAGTCTTAACCATTTCTTTTGTTAAAACTCCTGGTCCTGAAACTCCTATGAACACATCTTTTCCTTTAACAACATCAGCTAAAGTACCCTTTTCAAGATTTTTATTAGTAATTTCAGCAATTTCAGCTTTTGAAGCATTTAAATTAGAAGCTCCTTTAACTATTGCACCTTTACTATCACACATTACGATGTTTTTAGCACCAGCACTTATAAGAAGTTTACAAATAGCAATTCCAGCTGCTCCTGAACCATTTATAACTACACCAATCTCATCAATAGATTTTCCTGTAATTTTTAATGCATTATATAAGCCAGCTAAAGTAACAATAGCTGTACCATGTTGGTCATCATGAAATACTGGTATGTTTAATTCTTTCTTTAATGTTTCTTCTATATAAAAACATTCAGGCGCTTTTATATCTTCTAAGTTAATTCCACCAAATACTGGTTCTATTAGTTTAACAGTTTTAATTATTTCTTCTGGGTCTTGAGAGTCTATACAGATTGGGAATGCATCTACATCACCAAATTCTTTAAATAATAGTGCTTTTCCCTCCATAACTGGAAGTCCCGCACCTGCTCCTATATTCCCTAAGCCTAGAACTGCACTTCCATTAGTAACTATTGCTACTGTATGGCTTTTTATTGTATAGTCGAATATTTTTTCATTATCCTTTGCAATTTGAAGGCAAGGTTCTGCAACACCTGGAGTATATGCAACTGCTAAATCTTCTCTTGTATCAACCTTAATTTTGCTTATTACTTCAAGTTTACCCTTATTTTCTTTGTGTACTTTTAACGCTTGTTCACCATATGACATAATCGAAACGCCTCCTAATTTTTCTATATAAAATTTGTATTAATTTATATTATAAACTTCTATAATAATCACAATGTGGAACTAAAGGACATTCATCACAATTTGGTTTTCTAGCCTTGCATATTTTTCTTCCATGCCAAATTAAGTAATGATGGGAATCACTCCATTTTTCCTTCGGTATGTTCTTCATTAATTCTTTTTCTACCCTACCTACATCTTCTCCCTTTCCTATACCTATTCTATTAGACAGTCTAAACACATGGGTATCTACTGCTATAGCTGGTACACCAAAGGCATTGGAAAGAACTACGTTAGCAGTTTTTCTTCCTACACCGGGAAGCTCTATTAACTCCTCCATAGTTTCTGGGATTTCACCTTTGTACTTATTTATAATTATTCTTGTAGCTCCTAAAATATTTTTACTCTTATTTTTATAAAAACCACAAGATTTTATTTTCTCTCCTAATTCTTCTTCACTTAGAGAAACTATCTTATCAGGTGTTCCATAATCTTTATAAAGTTCACCACAAACTTTATTTACTCTTTCATCTGTACATTGTGCTGATAAAATTGTGGACACCAATAGCTGATATGGAGTATCAAAATCTAATCCACATTTTGCCCCTTTATAGGTTTCCTCTAAGATTTTTAATACTATATCTATTTCTTTTTTATCCATTTTACCACCTTTATCTTCGTTTTATATTTTAATTATAACATAAGGCAATATAATTATTATAGATTTAGTATTATGTAATTAAACTCAATTTTAAACAAAAGAGCTCGAGCGCACTAGTGCAACTTCAAGCTCTCTTTATTATAATCCTAAATTCCTTTTGCTTTTAATTTTTCTAACATATCAGCAGTCATTTTTGCTAGATCATATTCAGTTTTGAAGCCCCATTCTTCTTTTGCTGCTGTGCAGTCAATTGAATCTGGCCAGCTTTCTGCTATAGCTTGTCTTACTGGATCTACATCATATTCCATTTTAAATTCTGGTATATGTTTTCTTATTTCTGCTGCAATTTGTTCTGGTTCAAAACTCATAGCCGTTATATTAAATGCATTTCTATGTTTTAATTTAGCAGGGTCTGCTTCCATTAAATTAACTATAGCATTTAATGCATCAGGCATGTACATCATGTCCATATGAGTTCCTTTTCCTATATAACTTGTATATGCTTTGTTCTTTAATGCTTCATAATAAATATCTACAGCATAATCTGTAGTTCCTCCCCCTGGAGGCGCAACGTATGAAATTAATCCTGGGAATCTAACTCCTCTTGTATCTACTCCAAATTTTTTGAAATAGTAATCACATAATAATTCTCCCGAAACTTTAGTTACACCATACATTGTTTGAGGTCTTTGTAATGTATCTTGTGGAGTACTTACTTTTGGAGTTGATGGACCGAAAGCACCTATTGAACTTGGAGTAAAGAATTGGCACTTTCCTTCTCTAGCAACTTCTAGTGCGTTTACTAAACCACCCATATTTATATTCCAAGCAAGTTGAGGTTTTGCTTCTGCAACTGCAGATAATAATGCAGCTAAATGAATTATAGAATCTACGTTATTATCTTTAACAATACTACTCATTTTTTGAGCATCTAGTACGTCTAAAATCTCAAATGGACCACTCTCAACTGTTGGATTTCCTTCTGGTTTTCTAATATCAGATGCTATTACATTATTAGTGCCATATACATCTCTTAGTTTTGCAACAAGTTCACTTCCAATTTGCCCTAATGAGCCTGTAACTAATATTTTTTTCATTATATTCCCCTCCAAAATGTATAGTTTATTTTATAATCCCCATTTCTTTACCTACTTTTTCGTAAGCTTTTAGAGCATTATCTAACATTTCTTTAGTATGAGCTGCTGTTGGCATATTTCTAACTCTTCCTGTTCCCTTTGGAACTGTTGGGAATACTATTGACTTAGCATAAACCCCTTCTTCATACAGTCTCTTACTAAATTCCTGAGCCTTTGTCTCCTCACCGATTATACAAGGAGTAATTGGTGTTTCACTATTTCCAATATTAAAGCCTAATTCTTTTAAGCCTTTCTTCAAATAGTTGCCATTTTCCCAAAGTTTTTCCCAAAGCTCAGTACTTTCGGTTAAAATATTTATAGCTTCTATACAAGATGCTGCTGCACCTGGAGTTAATGAAGTTGAGAATAGGAATGGTCTACCTCTAACTTTTAACCAATCTATAAGATCCTTCTTACCTGCTACATATCCGCCAACAACCCCTATTGCCTTAGATAATGTACCTATTTGGAAGTCTATTTTATCAGAAAGTCCAAAATGCTTAACTGTTCCAGCACCTTTTCCTAATACTCCTGAACCATGAGCATCATCTACATATGTTATTAAATCAAATTCTTCTGCTATTTCTACAATCTCAGGAAGTTTTGCTATATCTCCATCCATTGAAAAAACTCCATCAGTTATAACCATTATCTTGTTATATAAACCTGATTCTTTTGCTTCTTTAGCTTTTTCTCTTAAATCATTCATATCTGAATGGTTAAATCTTATAATTTTAGCTCTTGATAATTTACATCCATCAATAATAGAAGCATGGTTTAATTCATCAGATAATATAGCATCATTTTTGTCCATTACAGCTTGTATTGCTGCCATGTTACAGTTAAATCCTGATTGGAATGCTATAGCTGATTCTGTGTGTTTAAATTCTGCAAGTTTTTGTTCAAGTTCAACGTGCACCTGTAATGTTCCATTAATTGTTCTAACTGCCCCTGCACCAACACCATACTTTTTAGTAGCTTCTATATTAGCTTCAACCATTCTTGGATGAGTAGCTAGTCCTAAATAGTTATTAGATGAAAGATTTACAAATTCCTTCTCATCAATTGTAATCATTGGTCCGTTTGCACTCTGTAAAGGATTTATAACATTATATAATCCTTTTTGTTTTAAGTCCTCTAAATTTTCCTTTAAAAATTTTTCTAAAATTTTGCTAGACATTAAAACACCTCCACAATATAACTTTGCTTTTGTTTAAAGCAAATAATTTATTTGTCTTTATTTATATATTATTAAGTAAAGTAAAACTTTTGCAATAAAAATTGCATTTGCATATTTATCATACTCTATTATTGTTACTTTTTCAATGATTTGTTTTAATTTTGACACACTTTAATTTATTTTAACAAAAATTTAAATTATTATAAATAATAAAAATAAATAGTTGTAATTCAACTATTTATTTCAGAAATATTATTTTGAATAAACTCCTCTGTATTCTTCAGGGATTAGCTCTGCTATGCTATACATAATTTCATTTATAGCTCTCTCTTCATATACTTTTTTATCTTCATCACTTTCTTTTTTAGGCATAAAAAATTGTTTTCCTATGCTAATATTTACGTCAGCATAGTTAAACTTTTCACTACTCATATCTCCCTCTTTATTAATAGGTAATAATTTTTCCGTTCCATATAATCCTATTGGAACTATAGGTGCTTTTGTAAGCTTACTGATAAGAAGTATACCTTTTTTAGCTTGTATCATTTTACCTGTTCTACTTCTAGTTCCTTCTGGGAATATAATAATATTTTCTCCCTCTTTTATAAGATTCATTATATTTTTAAGTCCCTCTTTATCAGCAGTATTAGGTTTAATTGTAGTTGTCTTATGTATACCTATTGCTAAATTAGTAGTTGGATCGTTAGATAACTTTATTCCTGCAACAAAGGTAGGATCAAAGTCTTTAAGTACTTTACCTAAAATAAGTCCATCAGAGTTGCTTAAGTGATTACATATAAATATTGTAGGTGTCTTAATACCTTTTAAATTCTCTAATCCATTTATTTTTATATTTGCATACTTATTAATATTTTTATCTACAACTTTTCTTGCAAGAAAATGAACAATCCCTTCTGGTAATATAGAAATTAGTTTGGCCATTGTAGGAGATATCATACGTTCCCATTCCTTTCAAAATATTTATCTTATTTTACTTTAAGTTTTTTATTTTATTATAATATTCTTCAACATATGGAGAGTTAAATTTATCAATATGAGGAATTTCCTTTTTAATATTCTTTAAAGCTATAAAAGTATTTCTTGTAAGAATATTTTTTCCTCTCCATGAACATGCTATGCTTTTATATTTTTCGTTGAAAGTTCTTTTATCTAGAGTACTAAGCTCTTCTAAGTTTGGCTTCTTCATATATTCTATGGGTTTAAAAGCTTCTAAATTACTTTTTTTTATATTTTGATTGAAAGGACAAACATCTTGACAAGTGTCACAGCCCCAAATCCTTCCCCCTATTTTTTTTATCCATACATCCTCTAACTGTTTTTTCTGATTTATATACGATAAACATACATTAGAATTATTATTTATTCCACTTGCATTGTTTTTCGTATCCCAATTTAATATAGCCTTTGTAGGACAAGCTTTAGTACACTTATTACATTCACCACATTTATTTTTAATTGGTTTATCCTCTTCTATATATAGATCTGTAATTATCTCTCCAAGGAAAATATATGAACCGTACTCTTCTGTAATTAAACAATTATTCTTACCGATAAACCCTACACCAGATTTCATTGCAATATACCTCTCTGGTAGTGGATTATTATCTACAAAACATTTATAATTACCACCTAGTTCTACTATATATTCTCCTATTTTATTAAGATATTCTTTTACTATTATGTGATAATCCATCCCTAATGTGTATTTGGAAAAATAAATTAAATCCTTTTTTACATCTTCATAGAAATATGGAAATGCTATTGATATTATAGTTTTTCCTTCTTTCATAAGAAGTTTAGGATCTATCCTTTTCTCTATATCCTCTTCTTCAAATTCATTAAGTATTCCTTTTTCTTTTTTATATTTTAAGAACTTTTCTAGGTCATCAAATCTTTTACATTCAATAAAACCAATGTTATTTAATCCTAAAGAATTACAAAACTTCTTTATTTTATCCTTAAGTTCCATAAACACCTCTTTTACTTTTCACATATTTCTACTAAAACTTTATCTTCCCTATAATTTTTTAGTAGTTCTTCTTTGCTTAAAGTAATTACTTCCATCTTGCTTGGTATGACTTTCTTCTTATGAATTTCTATAAAATTATCTCCAAAGCTAAACCTAATTTTCACATTCTCATATTCTTTAGATGAACGAAACTTAAATTCAACATTCTCATCTATATTTCCTATGTGAACAATTTTAGGTAGTATATATGAGATTCCTCTCCCCTCGGAAACTTTAAAACTCTTCTTATTATCTAGTTTCTCTAATACATATTTTGTAGCACTTTTTCCTGCCAAAAAACCTTCTCTAGTAACATCATCTACATAGTCATGTAGATGTACTATATTCCCAGCAGAAAAAACACCTTCTATATTACTTTGCATGCTTTCATCTACTTCCGTACCACCTGTTATTCTATTTATCCTTAAACCCATATTTTTAAACAATTCTCCATCAGGCACTAATCCTACTGAAAGCACTACAGTATCACAACAGATAAATTCTTCTGTTCCTTTTATTACTCTTTTATTATCATCAACTCTTGCTATTGTTACTCCATTCACTCTCTCTTTGCCATTTATATCTGTAATGGTATATTTAAGTTTTAGAGGGATATTGAAATTTTTTAGACATGTATAATAATTTTCCTCTAGTCCACCACAGTAAGATAAATTTTCTATTACAGCTTTAACTTTCGCACCTTCTAAAGTTAGTCTCTTTGCCATAATAAGCCCTAAATCTCCCGAACCTAGTATTACTACTTCTTTCCCTGGCATTACTCCTTCTAAGTTTATTAAACGTTGAACCATTCCAGCTGTAAATACTCCAGCAAAAGCACTTCCTGAAACCTTAGCTACTCCTCTAGTCTTTTCCCTACAACCCATAGCTAAGACAAGAGCTTTACATTGTATTTCTATAACTCCTTCTTTTCCATTAACCGCTAATATTTTCTTATTCTTATCAATTTCTAAAACCATAGTTTTAGTTTTATATTCTATACCTAGTTTTTTTACTTCTTCTATAAATATAGAAGCGTATTCTGGCCCTGTAACTTCTTTATTAAAAAGGTATTTCCCAAACCCATTATGTATACATTGGTTCAGTATACCTCCTAGATAGTTTTCTTTCTCTAATATAAGTACCTTATCTGCACCTTGTTTTTTTGCTCCTATAGCAGCTGCAAGACCTGCAGCGCCACCTCCTATAATCACTACATCATAATCCATCTTTGAATCACCTCAGAAGATCATAAAATATTTATAAGCCACTAACTTTCCTAATATATTATAGACTTATAAACAGTCTTAAATCAATTATTTATTTATGATAAAATTAAAAATGACTAAGCAGTATAAAACTGGCTTAGTCATTCAAATGCTGTATCAATTTTTTAAATATTAACTGGCAGGGGCAGCAGGACTTGAACCCGCAACCAACGGTTTTGGAGACCGCTACTCTACCAATTGAGCTATACCCCTAAACACATGATAAATTATATCATGGTTGTTTGGTAAAATCAACATATTTTTTTCAATTTCTACATTTAATATATTATTATTTAATCAAGAAAATATAAAATATTAATAAAAACTAAAAATATGCTTTAGATAAATTTATTATTGTACCTTAAAACCTGCATCTCTAATTTTTCTTAATATATCATCAAAATTATCTGCATTTACTCTAATTACTATTTCCTTAACCTCAGTTAAACTTTTAGGGTCTACAACTACAAAACTTATAATTCTTGCATTATTTTCTGTGATTATTTTAGAAAGCTTTGAGATTTGTCCGGGAATGTCATGAGCTATAACAGATATTCGCTTACCTCTATTAAGGCCAAATAATTCAGTAAACTGTTTAAAAACTGCATTATGAGTTATTATGCCTTCGAATTGATTAGAGGCATTTATAACTGCTACAAATGCTGTATTTTTAGTAGCTAAAAAATGTGATGCTTCTTCAATTTGAGCCATGGGATTAATTCTTGGTACATCTTCTCTTAATACATTTTCAACTAAAAATTCTTCTAGGAGACTTTTTTTATCTAAATTCTTTTCGAAGTAAAATGTATAAATTCTTTCTTTTGAAATAGTACCATAAAATTTGTTCCCCTCTGATACAGGAATAGATAAAAATTTATGCTCTTCTATAAGTTCTAAAGCCTTTTTCACAGTCTCCTTTGGCGAAACTGTAATCAATTTTTCCTTAGGTAGCATTAAATTATTTACAAACATTTATGACCCTCCCTTATTAAACCTTTATAAAGTTATACCTTATTTAATATTAACTAGGTTTTTTATTTTTTAAAACTAAAAACAAATTTAGTTAAATTTCTTTATATTATACAATATTTTTCTGAATTTTTAAAGTATTCTTTAAATTATGCTTTAGGCTTCTATTATATATATTCCTATATGATTAATAATATTATTAGTTTTTTTATTTAATATTCTCATTATCTCCCTTAACTTTTTTATTATATTAGGATAGAATATTATAGAGGTGAGAGTATGAATTTATTAGTTAATTCTGTAGAAGAAACTTATAATCTTGGAGTTAAATTAGGAAAACTTTGTGGTAGTGGAGATATTATCTGTCTTATAGGTGATTTAGGAACCGGTAAAACCCATATGAGCAAAGGAATTGCTAAAGGACTTGAAATTGAAGACCATATTACAAGCCCTACATTTACTATAGTTAATGAATATCTTGGAAGACTTAAACTTAATCATTTTGATGTATATAGAGTTAATGATCCTGATGAAATAGAAGCCATTGGCTTTGACGAATATATATTTTCGGACTCAGTTTCTATTATTGAATGGGCCAATTATATTGAAGATTTGATTCCTAAGGAAGATGCGCTCTATATATACATAAATAAAATTCCAGAAGAGTCTCCTAATACTAGGGAAATAATTTTTAAATATATAAATAAAAAATATGATTATGTAAAGGAGCTACAATAATGAAAATACTAAGCCTAGACTCTTCTAGTGAAAGTGCAAGTTGTGCTTTGCTAGAAGATAATAAACTTTTAGGTGAGATAACTTTTAATTATAAAAAACAACACTCTGTAATTATTATGCCTATAATAGATTCCCTACTTAAAAATACAGAAACATATATTACTGATATTGATGGCTTTGTTATATCCAAAGGCCCTGGTTCCTTTACAGGCTTAAGAATAGGAATGGCTACTATAAAAGGATTAAGTCAAGGACTTAACAAACCTTTAACTAGTGTATCTTCTTTAGATGCTTTAGCCTATAATTTAGCCTTTTCTGATGGAATAATATGTCCTATAATGGATGCCTTAAGAAATACAGTATATACTTCTATATATAAATTTGAAAACAATAAATTAATACGACTATGCGATTATATGGCTATTCATATAGATGAACTTATAGAAAAAGTTAAAGAATACAACTGTAAGGTAACTTTTATTGGTGATGGAACATATAAATTAAAGCAACACTTAATAGATAATCTCTCTGGTGCGAATTTAAATTTTGCTCCAACACATTTAAATCTAGTTAAAGCCTCTTCCCTTGGGGAGCTTGGATTAAATTCTTTAAATGAAGGTACTGCAGAAAATATATTCGCCTTATCTCCTATTTATTTGAAGAAGTCTCAAGCCGAAAGAGAATACGAAGAAAAACATAAAGAAGGTGTATAGACTTTATGAATTCCTGTAAATTTGTATTTAAGAATATGGAACTTTGTGATATAGAAGATACATATTTGGTAAATACCTTAAGTTTAAAAGTTCCTTGGAGTATAGAATCATTTAATGACGAATTAAATAACAATCTTGCACACTATATAGTATGTAAATGTGGAAAAAGTGTTATTGCATTTGCAGGAATGTGGATAATTACTGATGAGGCTCATATAACTAATGTAGCTGTTCACCCTAAATATAGAAAAATGGGAATAGGAAGCTCCTTAATAAAAGAATTAAAAAAAATTTGTATACAACATAGTGTTTTGCATATGACCCTAGAGGTAAGAGAATCTAATCTAAATGCACAAAGACTTTATCTTAGAGAAGGTTTTAAAAACTGTGGTATTAGGAAAAGTTTTTATACTAGCCCCATAGAAAATGCTATTATTATGTGGAGTGATATAATTTAAATCAGTATACAATCTAATTTATATATTCTAATAAAAATCAGTAGCTAATTTTTAAACTTTGTTATTATTAGCTACTGATTTTTGTATTCTTAGTTAGACTACTTATTTATTATCAATATTCAATTTATTCTTATGCTTATTATTTAAAATTACTGGTGCTAAACTTTTATATAACCCCATAGAAACTAAAGATACTATAAAACCCTTTAGTAGATTAAATGGAATTATAGACCAATATATTAGACTTTTAAAACTATTTACATTTCCATTTACCTTACTAGCCATTTTTACAAAGGAATCAACAGATACTCCATAAAGATTAGCATATGCAGGCATAAATATATAGTAATTCATAATTCCTGCCACTAATGCCATAACGATTGTCCCAGTTAATAATCCTAGAATAGCGCCCTTTTTACTCCTATTTTTAATATATATATGGCTTGATATATATATTAAAAATACACCTACAGAAAAGTTTGCAACTTCCCCTATGAAAGCAGTTTTAGTCATTAATATACCATGTAACAAGTTTTTAAGTAACAAAATTAAAACTCCCGCAATTGGTCCTAGTGCAAATCCTCCAAATAAAGCTGGTATGTCACTTAAATCAATTTTTAAAAACTCAGGAAATAAGAATGATAATGAAAGTTCTATTTGCATTAATAATAAAGATATTACAGCAAGCATAGAAACTTTAATTAACACACTTAATTCTAGTTTTTGGTTTGATCTTTCCATTTTTATTCCCCCAATAAAAGATATTTTTTTATCTTTCAGGGTGAGGCATAACAAAAAAGCCCTGAAAAAATTCAGGGCAAATACACATACTTATACCTCTCTTCTTTCATCCAGACTTTAACTGTCGGCCTCGGAATTTCACCGAATCATGCTATAAATAGCTCGCGGGCTTTACCGCCGGTGGGGAATTACGCCCCGCCCTGAAGAGTAACTTATTTTTTTATTTTCTAAATTTATTATACTATTTAATTTTAAACTTATCAACCTTTTACTTACTTCATGCTAAGAGAAATTCTACCTCTTTTTTCATCTACATCTATAACTCTTACCTTAACTATATCTCCTACCTTAACTACATCTAAAGGATGTTTAATAAATTTATCTGCAAGCTGACTTATATGAACCAATCCATCTTGATGCACTCCTATATCTACAAATGCACCAAAATCAGCTACATTTCTAATGGTTCCCATAAGTTCCATCCCAGATTTTAGTTGACTAAGCTCTAAAATTCCTGTCTTAAATATAGGTTTAGGTAATTCTTCTCTTGGGTCTCTACCTGGTTTCTTTAATTCTTTTATTATATCTTTTAACGTCGGTACACCTATTCCTATTTCTTCACCTAAACTATCAATACCATATTTAGTTGCTCTCTCTTCTATATCTATAAGTCCGCCTTTTTCTAGTTCTTCTTTTGAATAATTAAGTATATCTAAAAGTTTTTTAGCACCTTCGTATGATTCTGGATGTACACTAGTATTGTCTAATGGCTCTGGACTTTCCATAACCCTAAGAAAACCAGCACATTGTTCAAATGCTTTATCTCCTAATCTCTTAACTTTTTTAAGTTCTTTTCTATTTTTAAACTTACCATTTTCTTCTCTATAAGCAACTATATTTTTTGCAATAGTACTATTTATCCCTGAAATATAAGATAATAGTGATGGTGTTGCCATATTTAAATCTACACCCACATTATTTACTGAGTCTTCAACTACACCCTTTAGAGATTCTTCTAATTTTTTCTGTCCAACATCATGTTGATATTGCCCTACCCCTAAAGATTTAGGATCTATTTTAACTAACTCAGCTAACGGATCTTGAAGTCGTCTCCCTATTGAAATGGCTCCCCTTATTGATACATTAATATCTGGGTACTCCTTACTAGCAAGTTCTGAAGCCGAATATACAGAAGCCCCAGATTCTGAAACTATTACATAATAAACATCTTTATTATGATTTTGTTTTACTCTTTTTATAACTTCACCTATAATTTCTTCTGATTCTCTACATGCAGTACCATTACCTAAGGAAATAACGTCTACATTGTGTTTTACTATAAGTCCTATTAATATCTCAATAGCCTTTTCCTTATCATTGTTAGGAAGCGTTGCATATACTGTTTCTATACCTAATACCTTCCCTGTATCATCTAATACTGCAATTTTACACCCAGTTCTAAACCCTGGATCATATCCTAAAACCACTTTACCTTTTATAGGTGCTTGCATTAAAAGAGATTTTAGGTTGGCTTTAAATACATTTATTGCACCTTCTTCTGCCTTTTCTGTTAGTTCACTTCTTATTTCTCTTTCTATAGAAGGATATATTAATCTTTTCAGAGAATCCTTTATACTATTTTCTATATACTTATCTGTATTTTCATTTCCTTTTTTTATTTTACTTTCTAAATAATTTATTATTTTTCCTTCTTCTATGGAAATTTTTACAGATAGTATTCCCTCTTTTTCACCTCTATTTATAGCTAAAATTCTATGTGATGGCATTTTTTTAACATTTTCATTATATTCATAGTACATTTCATAGGTCTTAGCTTCATCTTTGTCCTCTTCTTTTGAACTCTTTCTACACTGAATAATTCCTTCTTTTCCAAGCAAATCTCTTATCCATTTCCTATGCTCGGCTTCATCAGAAATTATTTCTGCTATTATATCTTCAGCACCTTTGATTGCATCCTCAATACTAGTTACCTTTTTCTCTTCATTAATATAAGACTGTGCAATACTTCCTATGTCACCTGTACATTCACCAGATAAAATTAATTCTGCTAAAGGTTTTAAACCTTTTTCCTCTGCAATAATTGCTCTAGTTCTTTTCTTAGGTTTATACGGTCTATATAAATCTTCTACTTCAGTTAAAGTAGTTGCTT
Organism: Hathewaya histolytica; assembly: GCF_901482605.1. Taxonomy (NCBI): domain Bacteria; kingdom Bacillati; phylum Bacillota; class Clostridia; order Eubacteriales; family Clostridiaceae; genus Hathewaya; species Hathewaya histolytica. Next base: position 2,235,376 of record NZ_LR590481.1, read on the forward strand.
TCTCTATTCTAATTTTAAGCTCATCTGTTAATTTTCCCTGTTCTTCTATGGATTTCGTAACAGTTTCTTTTCTTTCATCTAAATTTCTTAGATATTTAAGCCTTTCTGCTATTTCCCTTAGCTGTACGTCTGTTAATCCACCAGTTCTTTCTTTTCTATATCTAGAAATGAATGGCACAGTATTCCCTTCATCTAGCATAGATATTACATTTTCTATTTGAAACTTCTTTAAGTTAAATTCTCCACATAAAGTATCTAAAATATTTGACATATAAAATAACACTTAAAAAGTGTTGCCTCCCTTCAATATAAAAAAATTATTTCAGTTCTCTTTCTAAATAAGAATTAATGAATATATCAAGTTCACCATCTATAACAGCATTTACATTAGAAGTTTCCACTCCACTTCTATGATCTTTTACAAGATTATACGGATGAAATATATATGATCTAATTTGGCTCCCCCAACTGATACCTTTTAATTCTCCACTTAAATCTTCAATTTTCTCTTTATGTTCAAGTTCCTTTAAAGTAACAAGCTTTGCTTTTAACATCTTTAAAGCTGTTTCTTTATTAGTAAACTGACTTCTTTCATTTTGACATTGAACGATAATTCCTGTAGGTATATGAGTTATTCTAATTGCAGATTCCGTCTTATTAACATGCTGTCCACCAGCTCCACCTGATCTATAGGTATCTATCTTTAAATCTTGTGGATTAATTTCTATATCGTCCTGTTCATCACGCAATTCTGGTATAACCTCACAGGATGCAAAAGACGTCTGCCTTTTTCCATTTGCATTGTACGGAGAAATCCTAACCAGCCTATGAACACCTTTTTCTGCCTTTAAGTATCCATAAGCAAATTCTCCACTAACCTTTAAAGTAACAGTTTTTATTCCAGCTTCATCTGCCGATATATAATCTAAAACTTCTATTTTAAACCCTTTTTTATCACACCATCTAGAATACATTCTATATAACATTTCAGTCCAATCCTGAGCATCATTTCCGCCTACCCCAGTATGGAGAGTGAGTATAGCATTATTTCTATCATACTTACCTGAAAGTAATGTTTCAATTTTTAAGTTTCTAAGTGTATTTTTTATTTCTTTTAATTCACACTTTATTTCGCTATAGGTGGATTCATCATTTTCTTCAATACTAATCTGAAGCAGCACTTTTAAATCTTCTGCTCTATTTTTAAGCAAATTATAATTATCTATCTTATCTTTTAGGATTTTAGCTTCCTGAGTTATTTCCCCAGCCTTTTGAACATCATCCCAAAAACCATTTTGCTGCATGGTTGTTTCTAATTCAGATAATTTACTATATAAGTTATCTAAGTCAAAGAGAAACCCTCATTTCACTTACTCTATCAACAATTTCATTAATTTCATTACTTATTTCTTCTAATTTAACCAACAAAGTTAGCACCTCTTTCCTACTAATTACATAAACAAAATATATTATAACACAAATTTTACTTACTTACTTTGATTTATATAAAGTTAAATAGAAAAAACTTACAGAAGTTTTAGCTAAAAAATAACTAGATATTTTTTATGTAATTAAATAGGAGGGAAAAAATATTTTCCCTCCTGTGTTAGTATAAAACCAAATTAATAACTATAAAAGTTAAAAATCTGAATTTTATTTACTTATTATTTTTTTGTATATCCAGATGTACTTTTATTGTATAAAGCTTTATCTATTGGGGTATTTACTTCTAATTTACTAACTTCTAATTTATCTTTTATTTTTCCATTATCATCAAATGATAAAAATTGAAGTACTATTCCCGTTTCTTTATCCATAAGTAAAGAGAATTTCCCTTTCATATTACCACCTAGATGTGGATCAATTACTCCCTCTAACTTATATACATTTCTACCTAAAAAAGTTGTCTCTGTATAATTCCAATCTTCATAAATATATAGGTATTTTGAAAATGCCTCCGCACAAATAATATCGCTGCTTACACCTAAATATCCAATGTCTGTTCTATTAGACGTTGGATTTAAATATAGTTCAAAGGGTCTTACAATTGTAGGTTTTTCTTTCTCTTGTTTTTCCTCAAACTCTCTATAACTTTTATCCTCATCCTCAAAAACTTTTCTCTTATCATCATGATAAATTAAAGTTACAGGTTTTTTTCCACTCTCTTTTATCACTGATACTGAGGATTTATTTTCTGTATCAACTGCAAAGGTATATTTTCCATTCAAGTTCAGCATAGTACTTTCCTCATTAAATTCCCCTTTACAGGTTTTAAAATTATCTACAGCATTAATCATTTTAAAATGTATTTTTTCCTTGTCAGGATAATTAAAATTATTTTTTATCTTTTTACCTATTGGATTTACTTTTAGCAGTTCTTCTCTATCAGATAATTTTATTTCCATATTGGTATTGTTTTTTTCTGTCTCTTTCCCTTGTGCCGCTATAACTTCCCTTTTTTTATTAGAAATGCTAATATTAACTCCACTTACTTTAAGTTCATACCCCATAAATGATGCAGCTGATATTGTTAATACTATTGCTAATATATATCCCTTAGATTTTTTATTCATACTTTCCCTCCTAAATTTTTATTGTATTTATATATCTAATGCACTCATAAAGTTTTTTCTTTATCTCATTCGTATATTCAATAATAATTCTCACACATTCAATATAATAATTGACTTTAAAATAATCTTTTTATCTTAACTCTTATCATAAATTCCTCCTATCTAACTTAATTTTGTCAGCCTTAAGCTTACAAAATTAAATTTATCACATTTAATACCATTTTTAAGCATCTTTATAATTTCTTAATAATATCATTCACTTATTGTAATATTTTACACACAAAAAACACCTTACTATAAAATTTTTATACATTTTATAGTAAGGTGTTAACATTAAATTCTTATTTGGTTGCTTTATATCCTTAGAAAATCCTTAGACCAAGCCATATATTATCAAAGTTTCTATTCAAATCTTCCGCAGCAGTTTTTATACTTTTTACCTGAATTACATGGACATAAATCATTTCTTCCAACTCTTTCACCTTTTCTAATTGGTTCCTTTTTTAAATCCTCATCACCATGTTTTGTGTTGGTAACTACTGCTACTCTTTCTCTCTCTATGTTTTGATGAACTTGAACGTGGAATAAATATTTAATAGTTTCAATTTTTATATTCCATATCATTTCATTAAACATATCAGTTCCTTCAAATTGATATGCTTGAACTGGATCCTGTTGTTTATATGCTCTAAGACCTATTCCTTGTCTTAAATGATCCATATTATCTATATGATCCATCCACTTAGAATCAACAACTTTAAGAAGTATAATTCTTTCAATTTCCCTTATTTCTTCTGATTCCTCAAATTCTGATTCCTTTTCTTCATATAATTTTAATGCACTTTCTGTTAACTCTTTTTTAATATCTTCTATTCCCTTTTTAGATAACTCTTTAGTATCTATAGAATTTTTAGGAACAAATATATCTTCTAAATATAAAACAAGTTTTTCAACTTCATTTTCGTAATCGTCTTCTACATTTCTAATATGAGAATCCACTGTTGCGTTTACTATGTCTTCGATCATATTTACTATTTGTTCTCTTAAATCTTTTCCTTCTAAAACTTGTGCTCTTTGATCATATATTATAGTTCTTTGCTGATTCATAACATCATCATATTGTAGTACATTTTTTCTTATGTCAAAGTTATTTCCCTCAACCTTCTTTTGAGCACTTTCTATAGCATTAGAAACTAATTTACTTTCTATAGCTTCGTCTTCAAGACCTAGTTTATCTACTACCCCTTGAAGCCTCTCAGAACCGAATATTCTCATTAAGTCATCATCTAAAGAAACATAAAATCTTGATTCTCCTGAGTCACCTTGACGACCTGAACGACCTCTTAATTGGTTATCTATACGTCTTGACTCGTGCCTTTCAGTTCCTATTACTTTTAGTCCACCTACTTCTAAAGCATCATCTTCTAATTTTATATCTGTACCACGTCCTGCCATGTTAGTTGCAATTGTAACCATTCCTTTTGCACCAGCATGAGATACAATATCTGCTTCTTTCTCGTGGAACTTAGCATTTAAAACCTGATGCTTAACACCTCTTTTTTTAAGCAAATCAGATATTACTTCTGATTTTTCGATGCTAACTGTACCTACAAGTACAGGCTGACCTTTTTTATTAGTTTCTACTATTTCTTCTACGATAGCATTATATTTAGCTTTTTGTGTTTTAAATACTAAATCTGGTTTATCGGCTCTAGCTATTGGTTTATTTGTAGGAATCTCTATTACGTCAAGACCATAAATTTCTCTAAACTCATTCTCTTCAGTTTTAGCAGTACCCGTCATACCAGCTAGTTTTTTATACATTCTGAAATAGTTTTGGAATGTAATAGTTGCTAAAGTTTTAGATTCCTTTTCAACTTTAACTCCTTCTTTAGCCTCTATAGCTTGGTGAAGTCCATCACTATATCTTCTTCCTTCCATAAGTCTTCCAGTAAATTCATCAACTATTATAATTTCGCCATCTTTAACCATATAATCTTTATCTTTTCTCATATGATAATTAGCCTTTAAAGCTTGAATTACATGGTGTTGAATCATCATATTCTCTGCATCTGCATAATTATCTAACTTAAAGAATTTTTCTGCTTTTTCTATACCCGTATCAGTTAATATAACAGAGTTAGCCTTTTCATCAAGTTCATAATCCCCTTCAGAAATACTCTTTACAAAGAAATCTGCGATCTTATAAAATTCAGTAGACTTATCCCCTTCTCCTGATATTATAAGCGGTGTTCTAGCCTCATCAATTAATACAGAGTCAACCTCATCCACAATACAATAGTTTAATTTTCTTTGTACTCTTTCCTCTTTGTATATAACCATGTTATCTCTTAAATAATCAAAGCCGAATTCATTATTTGTACCATAAGTTATATCTGATTCGTAAACCGTTCTTTTCTCTTCTGCACTTAAGTTATGAAGGTTTACTCCTACGGAAAGTCCTAAAAACCTATATATTTGTCCCATCCACTCACTATCTCTCTTAGCAAGATAGTCATTTACTGTGATTACGTGAACTCCATCACCTGTTAAGGCATTCAAATAAGTAGGTAAAGTTGCTACTAAAGTTTTTCCTTCTCCAGTCTTCATCTCTGAAATTCTTCCTTGATGAAGAACTATTCCACCTATTAATTGTACATCAAAATGTTTCATTCCTAGAACACGCCATGAAGCTTCTCTAACTACTGCAAAAGCTTCTGGAAGGATTTCATCTAGGGTTTCTCCTTTGCCTAATCTTTCTTTAAATTCTAAAGTTTTATTTTTAAGTTCTTCATCTGTAAGTTTAGACATAGATTCATCATAAGATTTTATTTTATTTACTATTGGTGTGATCTTTTTTATTTGTCTTTCACTATATGTACCAAATACTTTTTCATAAAGCTTCATACTTTGTCATCCTCACTCTATTTTTATTAACTTAAGTGCCTATAATTAAAAATTATATCATTTAAAATTTCACTATTCAACTTAATATATCTATATTTAATCATTTTATAACATTACTTAAAATTTCTACATAAATGTAATAAGAACTTTATATTATTATATCTATTAAATTATATATAATTAAAGCAGTGATTACTATCACTGCTTTAAACTTATATTCAAATTTTCATTAAAATTCAGGTTCGATTAAACCATAATTACCATCTTTCCTCTTATATATAACATTTACTTCTGATGTATCTCCATCCATATACATAAAGAAGTTATGACCTAAAAGCTCCATCTGTAACATAGCTTCTTCTGAAGACATAGGCTTCATTGCAAACTTCTTTGTCTTAACTATCTTAGGTTCTTCTTTAGGATGCTTTTCTTCCTTTATGAAAGAAAAAGCTAAACTTTCGCCTTGTAACTTTCTTTGCAACTTAGTTTTCTGTTTTCTTATTTGTCTTTCTATTTTATCTAGTACTAAGTCTACTGACTTATACATATCTTCACTTTCTTCTTCTGCTCTTAAAATTCCACCTTTAAAAGGAATCGTTAATTCAAAATTGTGAAGTTCTTTTTGAACACTTAACACTGAATGAGCTTCCACTTCTTGTTTAAAATACTTATCTAGCTTCAACAACTTATTAGAAATCACTTCTTTAAGTGCTTCTGTAATCTCAATATTTTTGCCAGTGAATTTAACTTTCATAAACTCAGCCCCTCTCACATATTAAGAGTTTTGTTAAATGCTTAGTTGAATTTAGTTGTTCAACTGTTGCCTTGTATATATTTTATAATGAGCATATAAAAATAACAATGATTTAAAAAGAAATTCACATAATATTAAATAAATTTACACACTACCTTCTTAAAATTGCGTACTTTCTTTAACTTTATTATCTTATATGAATGGATGAATTATATAAACATATATGATATAATTATATACTGTGGGGTATTTTAGATTAACCTATATTTCTAGCTACAGTAAGCAGTATTACTTCTTTAGCTCCACTCTGTTTTAACACCTCATTACAGTTATATATTGTAGCCCCTGTAGTTATAACATCATCTATAAGTAAAATCCTTTTATCTTCAATGTTATATTTTTTATTAAAGAAAAACATGTCTCTTACATTTTCCCATCGTTCTTTTTCACTTAACCCTATTTGATCTTTAGTTCCATCTTTTTTTAAAAGTAACTTCTTTTTTTCTATTTTTAACTTCCTAGATGTATAATGTGCTAAAACTTCACTTTGATTATATCCACGTCTTTTCTTTCTACTCTTGCTGCTTGGCACAAAAGTTATAATATCTATATTTATATTGTTTTTAACTATAAAGTTATAAATTAATCCACTTAAAAATTCAGCGGATTTAAAATCATTTTTATATTTCATTTTTAAAATTAATGTTTTTATAGTATTAGAGTAATAAGCACAACTATAACACTTAAAGTTATAATCATGCTTATTAATCTCAAAATAGCTATGACATAATATTAAATTTTTTAAACAAGTATCACAAAGAAGTTCCTCATTATATAATGTTTTATCACAGCATAAGCATAAGTCACTTCTATAGTAAACTAAATCTAAGATACAATTTAAAATATATTTAAGCATATTTATATTATCCTCTATTATAAATATATTATAAAAGCCTATATTCTAAATATATCCAATTTTTATTTTTCTATTCTCTTAACCTTAAAAATCTTCCATTATACTACATATCCTCCACCTAAGTGATGAATATCTCTCAAAACTTCTATCATTTTTCACCATAAAGCTTAATGCTTTCTCTTGACCAACTAAAACTGCCATCTTTTTTGCCCTTGTAATTCCAGTATACAATAAGTTTTTATTCATAAGCATAGGTGGTCCCATAAACATAGGTATAATAACAACTGGAAATTCACTTCCTTGACTTTTATGAATGGTTATTGCATACGCAAGGTTAAGTTCATCCAAAAATACATTATCATATTTAACACGCTTTTCATCATCAAATAAAACAATAAGATTTTCGCTATCATCTATATCTGTTATATAGCCTATATCACCGTTGTATACTCCAATACCTTCTTCACTATTATCTATTTTAGTCCATTTCATAGAGTAGTTATTCTTAATCTGCATAACTTTATCCCCTACTCTAAAAATAGTATCTCTAAATTCTTTTTCTTTCTTATTTTTACTTTCTTTATTTAATATACTTTGTAAACTCTTATTTAAATTTTCTACGCCTAATATCCCTTTTCTTGTAGGTGATAATATTTGTATGTCTCGAATATTATTCCAGTTTTCATTAAACTTAGGAAGTCTTTCAGAAATCAAGTCTAAAATAGTCTTAATAACATTCTCCATTTCACCGCATCTTAAAAAGTAAAAGTCATTATTCTTTTTATTTATTATAGGCATTTCTCCATTGTTTATTTTATGGGCATTAACTACAATCATACTTTCTTTGCCTTGCCTAAAAATCTCCTTCAATCTAACTACTTTTACACTTTTACTTTCTATTAAATCTCTCAATACATTTCCAGGTCCAACAGAAGGAAGTTGGTCTACATCCCCCACTATGATTACCCTAGTTCCTAGGGATACAGCTTTTAAGAGATTATTCATAAGCATAATATCTATCATAGATGCTTCATCTATAATAACTACATTAGATTCCAAAGGTTCTTCTTCACTTTTAAAAAACTGCATATTTGAATCATCATCACTATATCCTATTTCTAAAAGTCTATGTATTGTCTTTGCTTCTCTATTTGTAGCTTCAGTCATCCTTTTTGCAGCTCTACCAGTAGGGGCCCCCATAGTAACAGTCATTCCTGCATTTTCAAAAATTCTAATTATACAATTTATTATTGTGGTTTTACCTGTTCCAGGACCACCAGTTATAATTTCCATACCACTTTCAAAAGCTCCACAAATAGCTTCCTTTTGAGAAGGTGCAAATTTAATGTTATTTTCTTTCTCAAAACTTTTTATTTCCTCTTCCACATCTATATTAATTTTATCATAGGAAGACATGGTTAAACTTAAAACCTTTTTAGTAACAGATAATTCACTATAATAATAAGGAATAGTAAAAACACATTCTACTCCATCAATATTCTCAACCTTTATATTTCCTGAGACCACTACTTCAAAAATATTTTTTTCTATTTCATCTTTATTTACACAAAGAATACTTTCCCCTCTTTTTAAAAGTTCATCCATAGGCATATAGGTATTACCTAACAAACAAAATTCATTTACAACATACTTAATACCACTTTTTATTCTATATGAGGAATTTTTATCAAGGCCCAAATTTAAGGCTATTTTATCTGCTGTTTTAAAGCCCATACCCGATATATCCTCTACCATTTTATATGGATTTTGTTTTAAAATTTCTATAGCATTAGTACCATACTTATTATATATTTTCACACATTGATTAGCAGTTATACCATAGGGTTGAAGAAATATCATTATATTTCTTACTTCCCTCTGCCTTGAATAAGATTCATATATAAGTTTTATCTTTTTTTCACCTATACCCTCGATTTCTTTTAACCTATCTATATCATTATCTAAAATATCTAAAGTTTCTTCTTTAAAATGATCTATAATCTTTCTTGCTGTGACAGGTCCTATACCAGATATTATTCCTGAAGATAGATATTTTTCTATGCCTATAAGAGTCTTTGGTACTATCTCCTCACAAGATAACACTTTTAACTGTTTCCCAAAGGTAGGATGGGAAGACCACTCCCCTTTAATTTTTAAATTTTGTCCTTCTACCAGAAAAGGAATTGTTCCTACTATAGTTATTTCATCTTTACTATTTTTTAGTTCCTTTATTTTGGCTACAGTATACCCATTTTCCTCATTTTTGAATATTATACTTTGTACTATACCTATCATTTCTAACATAGAATCTCTCCCATTATTTTTTAAACACTTAAATTATAACATATAAAAGAAATCTTCAATAATATAAAATAAAAAACACGGATACACTTAAAGTATGTCCGTGTTTAATTTCTTTAACTTAATATAACTAAATATATTTCTTTATTTCATCAACCTTATCTAAGTGTTCCCATGGAAGGTCTACATCTGTTCTTCCAAAATGTCCGTACGCCGCTGTTTGTCTGTATATAGGTCTTCTTAAATCTAGTTCTTTTATAATAGCAGCTGGTCTTAAATCGAAAACTTTATTTACTATTTCTACAATTTTATCGTTCTCAATTTTACCAGTTCCAAATGTCTCTACACTTATAGATACTGGTTTAGCAACTCCAATGGCATATGCTAATTGAATTTCCATCTTATCTGCTACTCCTGCTGCAACTAAATTCTTAGCTACCCATCTTGCAGCGTATGCAGCTGATCTATCAACTTTTGTAGCATCCTTTCCTGAGAATGCACCACCACCATGTCTTCCAGCTCCACCATAAGTGTCTACTATTATCTTTCTTCCAGTTAATCCAGAATCCCCTTGCGGACCTCCAATTACAAATCTTCCTGTAGGATTTATAAAATATTTTGTAGTAGAATCCAATAATTCTTGTGGTACTACAACCTTTATTACATTTTCTATTAAGTCCTTTTGTATTTGCTCATGAGTTATTTCTGGAGCATGTTGAGTAGAAATAACTATTGTATCTATTCTAACAGGACCATTTTCGCCATATTCTACAGTGACTTGTGTTTTACCATCTGGTCTTAAATAATCTAAAATACCTTCTTTTCTAACTTGTGATAATCTTAAAGATAATTTGTGAGCAAGAGAAATAGGTAATGGCATATACTCTTCTGTTTCATTAGAAGCGTATCCAAACATCATACCTTGATCTCCAGCACCTATATCTTCTATAGCAGACTTTTCTCCTTCTCTAGCTTCTAGTGCCTCATCTACACCCATAGCTATATCAGAAGATTGTTCATCTATAGATGTTATAACAGAACATGTATCTGCATCAAATCCAAACTTAGCTCTTGTATATCCTATATCTTTAATTGTATTTCTAACAACTTTAGGTATATCAACATAACAATTAGTACTTACTTCTCCTACAACCATTACCATACCTGTAGTTACAACTGTCTCACAAGCTACCCTTCCTTGTGGATCTTTAGATAATATTTCATCCAAAATAGCATCTGAAATTTGGTCACATATTTTATCTGGATGCCCTTCAGTAACTGATTCTGACGTAAATAGTCTTCTCATTTTTAATCCTCCTAATAAAATTTAGCCATTATTTTATAATAAAAAAACCTCTTCCAAAATAAAGAAGAGGTAGCATTTACATGTACACACCTCTTATCTTGCAGAATATTCTGCAGGAATTGGCACCATAATGCTTTTAAGCATCGGTTGCCGGGTTTCATAGGGCCCTTTCCCTCCACCTCTCTTGATAAGAGCATCATATTCGATTTTAATTAAATGTTATCATGGAATTAAAAAAATGTCAATAAGAATTTATATTCATAAATCTATCTAATAATTTAAATTTATACTTAATTTTCACTACTACAAATATAGTATATAAAAGTAAAAGGACATACAACGTATGTCCTTTTGGTGGATGAAGATGGATTCGAACCATCGAAGCGAAACGCAACAGATTTACAGTCTGCCCCCTTTGGCCACTCGGGAACTCATCCAAGTATTCTATTATCAACATACATTTAAACATATTAGCTTTAATAAAATAATATATTACCATGTAATGTTAAAAGCTATTTAATTTTAAATTAAAATGGTGGATGAGGATGGATTCGAACCATCGAAGCGAGACGCAACAGATTTACAGTCTGCCCCCTTTGGCCACTCGGGAACTCATCCGAATATATGGAGCTGGCAATAGGACTTGAACCTACAACCTGCTGATTACAAGTCAGCTGCTCTACCAATTGAGCCATGCCAGCATATATAATTTTAATTTAAATTGGTGGATGAGGATGGATTCGAACCATCGAAGCGAGACGCAACAGATTTACAGTCTGCCCCCTTTGGCCACTCGGGAACTCATCCAATTTAAAAGCATTTTGTCGTGTTTTCCGACAAGGATTAGTATACATTTTTATTAACATTATTTCAAATATAATTAACTTCATATTTTAGAATTATATTCTTATTTCTTATTATTACTCATTTTATCTCTAATATACATATAATTTTATTCAAAATTCATTTTGTTTAGTATATATTCATACATTTTCCTATATTTATATATAGTATAATTTAATTTTTATTAGCTGGGGGTATGCATATTGTGTAAAGAATACATAAACTATAAAGAACCTTTAGGATACTATAAAATCGCAAATTCAATATTAAAATATATAGACGAGGATACAATGTTAATATGTATAGGAACAGATAAATGCATTGGTGATTCTTTTGGTCCTATAGTTGGAAGCTTACTAAAACAAAAAAAGTTTCCCTTACCAGTCTTCGGAACTCTAAATAATCCTATTCATGCCTTAAACATAAAAAATAGATTAGAAGAATTAAAAAAAGCTTATCCCAATAAAAAAATTATAGGTATAGATGCATGTCTTGGAGAAGAACAATATATAGGAAGTATTGCTATTAGAAACCATCCAATTTATCCTGGAAAAGGCGTTGGGAAATCACTTCCCGAAGTAGGTACTGCATCTATTGTCGGCATAGTTGATGTTAGTGAAAAAAATCAATTATTTTCTGCGAGAAATATACGCCTAAACTTCATATATAATATGGCTATTTTTTTATGCGATGCATTAATCCATTCCTATTATTTATATAGTTTACAAGCAAATAAAAAAATACAAGCTTAACATAGCTTGTATTTTTTTATTTATGACTTTAAGATTTTCCTAAATAATCTAAATACTTACCAGTTCCTAAAGCAACACAAGATACACTTTCTTCTGCTACATAAACTGGAACTTTGGTATGTTCTTGTACCAATTTATCTAAACCATTTAATAAAGCTCCGCCGCCAGTCATTACAATACCTTTATCAGCTATATCTGAAGCCAATTCTGGTGGTGTTTTTTCAAGCACTGAATGAGCACATTCAGCTATAGCTGAAACTGCCTCACTTAGAGCTTCTCTCATTTCGCTGGAAGTTACTTCAATATTTTTAGGTAAACCAGTTATCAAGTCCCTACCTCTTATCTCCATCTTTTTTTCCTCTACTTCATATGCACAACCAATATTAACTTTTAAGTCTTCAGCAGTTCTTTCTCCAATCATAAGCTTGTGCGTCTTTCTTATGTACTTAATTATAGCCTCATCAAACTCATCACCTGCAACCTTGATAGATTGTCTAACAACCATACCACCTAAAGAAATAACAGCAATATCAGTTGTTCCTCCTCCAATATCTATAACCATATTACCACTAGCTTTAGATATATCAAGTCCTGCTCCTATAGCTGCTGCAACAGGTTCTTCAATAAGTTCAATCATTTTAGCTCCTGCCATCCTTGCAGCATCCTTAACAGCTCTTCTTTCTACTTCTGTAGCTTCACAAGGAACACAAACTGCGACCCTTGGAGATGATGATTTTTTTCTACCACAAGCTTTACGTATAAAATGCTTAAGCATCTTTTCTGTCATATCGTAGTCAGATATAACTCCATCTTTTAATGGTCTTATAGCTACTATATTCCCTGGTGTTCTACCAATCATCTGTCTAGCTTCTTCACCAACTGCTAGTACCCTATCATTTGTTTTGTCAATTGCAACCACTGAAGGCTCTTTTAAAATTACACCTTTTCCCTTTATGTAGACTAAAACTGTAGCCGTACCTAAATCTATGCCCATATCAGTTCCCATTCCAAAAAAAAACATAGTTTTCACTCCTGCTCTTTGGTATATTAGTTTTAACAGTTAATATTTCTATATGAATAATCAAAATTCCTCTTTATAAAGATATTTTTTTTATCTTTTATTTTATTTTTTTCTAAAAAGTGAATTTATATAATATATTTAAAATAATATCATATCTTTATAAACTTTTTATAAATTTTTTATAAACTTTGGATAAATTATTATACCATAACAGTTTTGCATATGAAATAGGGATTTAGCTAATACTTTTATACTTTAATTGAGTCGCCTTTCCACCACGTATATGTCTCTCTGACTTATTCACTTCTAAAATATACTTAGCTTCGTCTGCAATTTGAGGATTAATTTTAGGTAATCTTTCAGTCATATCTTTGTGTATAGTACTTTTACTTACTCCAAATACTTTTGCAGTTTTTCTTATAGTTGATTTCGATTCTATTATATATTTAGCAACTTCTAAAACTCTTTCCTCTATATAATCCTTCAACAATAATACCTCCTTAAAATAACTTTAATATTATAAAATAGCCACTTTGCAAAAAAGCGGCTATTTTATTTGAAAGACTATTTTATAAATTTAGCTGGGTTTATATACTTATTTTCATAGTCTAAATCTTTAAAATTGCCATTTCCTTGTAACATAGCAAAATGTAAATGTCCTGCTTCTTTCTTATCATCACTTTTAGAAGCTCTTAATGTAGTATTTCCTACTTTTCCTATTTCTTGTCCTTGTTTTACTTTGTCACCTTTTTTAACAGAAAGTTTTCCATCTAAGTTAGAATAGATTGTTTTGAATCCGTTTTTATGATCAACTACAACCATATATCCATTTCCTTTTGGATTATCTCCTATAGTTTCAATAACTCCATTTGCCGCAACTTTTACAGAAGTTCCAATCTTAGCTGCTATATTTACACCAAGATTTGTTTTATATGTTTTAGTCTTCTCGTCACTAAATTCTTGTGATAATACTGGAACTTCAGAATATTCTTGTAGTACTTTACCCTCTACAGGCTTTGTAAACTTCATATCCACATTGTTGGATACTGATGCAGTATTGCCTTTTGAGTTTAACTTCTTACCACTTTTATAAACCTTAACATCAGGTTTTTCTTTATTATTTTGAGCTACTTTATTTTTTTCTCTTTCTACTAACAGTGCATTATCCGGTTTATCACTTTTTGTTTTAGTATCTTTACTAACTATATTCTTAGTAGCCTCTTTCTTGTTTGTTGCAACTTTCCTTGAATTAATTGTTATAGCTGCAATTGCAGCAACTATACATAAGGAAACAAATAGAATTACGTAAAAACTCTCTTTCTTTAGAAATTTTCCAAAGCTTCTTTGTGAATCATGAGTATTATTTGCTTTATTATCCATTAATAAGCACCTCCTGTTAGTAATTTTGTCCATTAAAACGTAAATAATACATGTTTAGAATAAAAATATTTATATATATTTATATTTATTATTAGACATAATGTGACAATATGTTATTTGGTCAAAAAAATATCCTAAAAGTTTATTGATAGCTATAAGGCTTTACCAATAAAAACTTTTAGGATCTTAAATAGTTTACTATTTATATTTTAACTTTGTTATACTAGTACCACTATAATAATGGTTTAATATCTCATTATATTTTTTACCCTCTTTTGCCATGACACTTGCTCCCCATTGACTCATACCAACACCATGTCCATACCCTTTGCAAGAAAATTTAATATGATTTCCTTGAAAACTTACTTTAAAATTCGAAGAAGTAAGTCCCATTATACTTCTTACAACTTTTCCTGTAGTAACTGTATTTCCTATTTTAATTTGTGATATACTTCCGGCATTACTCCTACTAATAATTTGTATATTTTGTTCAATATTATTACTGTCTATTTTTAAATTAGGAAACTTTGTTTTCATTGAATTTATAAATTCATTTTTTGAAAAACTAAACTCCTTCTTAAATTTAGGTGCTATTTCTTCTCCTGGACTTTCAACACTTTTCAAATACGGGGCACCCTTTGCAAATACATCCTCTGAGTTTTCTGTATTTCCGCTACTCACGGCAAAATAATATGGATTCATAACTAACTCATCGTTATAACTTAGCACTTCCCCCTTTGTGTCTTTTACCGCTTGTTCAACTTTTTTATATAACTCAAGTCTTTGAGATTTAGGCCAAGAATTTAGCCTTTTTTCTTTATTTATGTATGCCTGACAGTGAACAGTATCACAAAGGTCAGCATTTTGGTTAAGATTACACCCTCCTTTAAATATGCTTTTTAAATGTGCTACCGTATATGTTCTCGCTGCAACTGCTTGTGCTTTTAAAGCCTCTTCCCCAAAATTAGCTGGCATTTCCGCCGAAACTACCCCAATAATATAATCTTCAATATCTAACTGAACCACCTTTTTATCCTTTGATAAATATATATTAACTTTGGAATCTATTTTATTTTTTAATATTTCTTTCTTTTCATTTTTCTCATCTTTTGAATTGGTACTTTTGCTTTCAACCTTAGGAACACTCTCATTTTTCTGAACTACTTTACTATCATTTCCCTTATTTTTACCCATTATGGTTACTGAAAGTATTATTATAAATAAATTAAATATAATAAATCCTACTAATATATCTTTTAATTTAAAGGATACAATTACCTTTCTCATTTTATCACCTCTTGTGAAAAATTATATGTTATATAGAATATTTTATTATAGAATATTTTATTTATTCCTAATTATTTCAAGTTCAAATAATAATATATAAAAAAACCTAAAAGAAAATTTTATAAATAAGTTTCTTTTAGGTAAAAGTTTAATTTTATTCTTTTATTCTTTTAATATCTGCGCCTAACTCCTTAAATCTTTTTTCTATATCTACATAACCTCTATCTATATGATAGACATCCGATATCTTAGTCTCACCCTCTGCTATAAGACCTGCTAATATCATTGCTGCACCAGCTCTGAGATCTGTAGCCTTTACTTCCGCACCTGTTAATTTATCTACCCCTTGTATTATAGCACTTCTTCCATCTATCTTTATATTAGCACCCATCCTACTTAGTTCAGCTGCATGCATAAATCTATTTTCAAAAATTGTTTCTGTTATAACACTGGTTCCTCTAATTACACTTAATAATGAAGTTATTTGAGATTGCATATCTGTAGGGAATCCAGGGTATGGCATAGTCTTAATATTCGTAGGTGTAAGAATTCTCCTACCATCCACTTTCATAGTATCCCCTTTAATTAAAATATCCACTCCCATTTCCCTAAGCTTCGCTATTACGGGTTTTAAATGTTCTTCCTTTATACCTTTTATGTTAATTAAACTATTCGTAATAGCAGCCGCTATCATAAAAGTTCCCGCTTCTATTCTGTCATATATGGGCGTGTATTCTATTCCTTTTAATTCTTTTACTCCTGCAATTTTTATTGTATCAGTTCCTACTCCTTCAATTTTGGCACCCATTTTTATTAAACAATTAGCTAAGTCTTCTATTTCAGGCTCTTCGGCACAATTTCCTATAATTGTATCACCTTCTGCTAAGGTAGCTGCCATCATAATATTTTCTGTTGCACCTACTGAGGGAAAATCTAAATATATATTAGATCCTACTAATTTTCTAGCCTTAGCTTCTACATATCCATGTCCTATATTTATATCTGCTCCTAAAGCTGCTAACCCCTTTAAATGTAAGTCGATAGGTCTTGTACCAATATTACATCCTCCTGGTAATGAAAGTTTGAATTTTCCAAACCTCGCGAGCATAGCTCCCATAATCAAAAAGGACGCTCTCATTTTTCTTACTAATTCATCGGACGGTTGTACTGCCTTTAAATCACTGCTATCAATTATAATTTCTCTACTTATTTCATCTATGTGAACTTTTCCGTTAATTGACTTTAAAACTTCTGAAAGAACAATTACATCTTCAAGCATTGGCAAATTTTTAATAGTATTCTTCTCTCCATTTAAAATACATGCTGCCATAATAGGTAATACAGCATTTTTAGCAGAATTAATTTCTACGATTCCCTTAAGTTCTTTCCCACCTTTTACAATAATCTTGTCCATAACTATCCTCCACTCTTTATTAGTTTCTCTAATAAGAAATAAAAATTTCTGGGTCACCTATTACTAAATAATTTGCTGTATCATAGGAAGAAAAAACATAATAATATTCCTCTTCTACTTTATTTGATACTTTTGTACTATAGGCATTGCTAAGTTTAATTGTTTCTAATATATATCCTTTATTATTTAAATTATCTTCTACTTTATTTTTTTCAGTTTCTATTTCTATATTATTTTTTAATTTTGCTTTGATATTAAAATTTATTTTAATATTGGACTTTATAGAGCTTAAGGATTTCTCAATCTTCTGTACTAATTTATTAATTTTTTCTTCATTATAACCTTTCATAGATATGAATAAGTTAAATGAATACTTACTATCATAATTAATATACAAGTTTGCTGCTTCTAAATTTTCATAAAGATCATTAAATCTACTTTCCTTCAAATAAATATCTTCTTGTGAAAGGATATCTTTAATTTCATTCTTATATTTTTTTATTTTATCTTTATTTCCAAAAGTCCCTTTTATAGATACATAGGTTGTAATATCTTCTGAAGTTATACTAGATAAAATTTCATTATTAAAACTATTCACATTTGTACTGTAGCAAATTAAGGATTTATAATTAATTATAATTAAAAATGTTATTATTAATAAAGATAATTTTTTAGTCTTCATAATTAAACCTCTTTAAATTTTATTTATATCTTAATCATTTACACTTTTTCACATTTTATACTTATAGATTTAAAATAAAGACTTTGTATTATATATTATAATATAAATATTCATAGTAAAATGTTCCTATATGCGCATAAGAAAAGGCAACCTCTATAGGTTGCCTTTTCTTAAAATATTTATATATTTCTAATTTTAGTTCTTATTAACGCTCTTTTCAACGCTAATTCAGCCCTCTTTATATCAGTCCCCTCAGGCATTGTTTTTATTCTTTCTTCAGCTCTTTCTTGAGCTTTTTTAGCCCTATTAACATCTATATCTTCTGGCCACTCTGCGGAATCACAAAGTATATCTATTGATCCTTTATCTACCTTTAAAATCCCTGACGATATAAATGCTTTCATTTCTTTTTCTTCCTTAGTTTTAAAGGTACATATATGTGGCAATAAGGATTTCACCATACTCATATGACCTGGAAGTATTCCTAAACTTCCTTCTTTATCTTCTGTAATTAGTTTAGTTATAGTACCTGAAAAAAACTTTTTCTCAGGCGTAATAATATTTAGTATTATTTCTTTCATTTATTTCACCTTCAACGAATTCAATGCTATTCCATAGATTTAGCTTTTTCAAGCACCTCTTCTATAGTTCCTACAAACAAGAAAGCACTTTCAGGAATGTCATCAAGTTTACCTTCTAAAATATCTTTGAATCCTTTAACAGTATCCTCTATAGCTACAAATTTACCTTGCATACCTGTAAATTGTTCTGCAACTGTAAATGGCTGTGATAAAAATCTTTGTATCTTTCTAGCCCTAGATACTGTTAATTTATCCTCTTCTGCTAGTTCATCTACACCCAAAATAGCTATTATATCTTGTAATTCTTTATATCTTTCTAGTATATGTTTAACTTTAACAGCCACATTATAATGTTCTTCTCCAACAACTCTAGGATCTAATATTCTTGATGTAGAATCTAATGGATCTACAGCAGGATATATACCTAGTTCTACTATATCCCTTGATAACACAGTCGTAGCATCAAGATGCGTAAAAGTAGTTGCTGGTGCGGGGTCAGTTAAATCATCTGCAGGTACATATACAGCTTGAACTGAAGTAATTGATCCATTTTTTGTGGATGTTATTCTTTCTTGTAATGCACCCATTTCAGTTGCAAGGGTTGGTTGATATCCAACTGCACTTGGAATTCTTCCTAACAATGCAGAAACTTCAGAACCAGCCTGCGTAAATCTAAATATATTATCTATAAATAAAAGTACATCTTGCCCTTGATCTCTAAAATATTCTGCCATAGTAAGTCCTGTCAATGCTACTCTCATTCTCGCTCCTGGTGGTTCATTCATCTGTCCAAATACTAGTGCAGTTTTCTCTATAACCCCAGAATCTTTCATTTCATTATATAGGTCATTACCTTCTCTTGTTCTTTCACCAACACCTGTAAATACAGATAGACCTCCATATTGTTTTGCAATATTATTTATAAGTTCCTGAATTAATACTGTCTTTCCAACACCTGCCCCTCCAAACAATCCTATTTTACCGCCCTTAGGGTAAGGTGCTAAAAGGTCTATTACTTTAATTCCAGTTTCGAATATTTCCGGCTTTACTGATTGTTCCTCAAAACTTGGTGCTGATCTATGAATAGGATATGATACATCAGTTTTTACTGGTTCTCCCTCATCCATGGGTTTTCCTAAAACATTAAATAATCTACCTAAAACAGGATTCCCAACAGGTACAGTGATTGATTTTCCAGTATCGAAGGCATTCATTCCTCTTCTTAGACCCTCTGTATTTTCTACAGCTATTGTTCTAACAATATCATCTCCAATATGTTGCTCAACTTCCGCCACAATCTTTCTGTCACCCATATCAATCTCAATAGCATTATATATATTAGGCAACGCATCTGAATCAAATTTAATATCGATTACCGGTCCTATAATTTGAACTACTTTTCCTATTTGTCCTGGCATTATTTCACCTCCAAAAATAAGGGGAGCATTTCCCCTACATGTATCATTAGCGTTGTGCCTCTGCTCCTCCAACAATTTCTGATATCTCTTGAGTTATAACACTTTGTCTTAATCTATTGTATTGAATACTAAGCTTATCTAAAATATCATTTGCATTTTTCGTTGCCCCATTCATAGCTTCCATTCTTGAACTTTCTTCGCTGGTTCTACCATTAAGCATTGCATTAAATAAACGTTCTTCAATATAACTCTTTATAACTTCATCTAATATCTCAAAATTTTCCAATTCATATATTTCATTTTCCTTAGAATCACTGTTTAAATCAATTGGGAGTATTCTTTCTACTTTAACCTCTCTTTTAATAGTAGAAATAAATTCTGTATATATAATATTTACCTCTCCCACTTCTTCATTCAAATATAAATCTAATATATCTTTTGTAATATTTTTTGAATATTTGAAGGTAGGAACGCTTGGTATATCGGTGTATTCTTTTAAAATATCATAATTTATTCTTTTTATTGAATTTAAACCTTTTTGTCCTATAACAAAAACACCGTATTCATTATTATTTTCTTTTATACTCTCTTTTAATTTAGATATAACATTTGCGTTATATCCTGCACATAATCCTAATTCAGACGTTATAACTATATATAATTTTTTATTAGACCCGTTTCCATCTACCAAAATACTTCCTTCTTCATAACTACTTAACATATTTAAAATCACTTTATGAAGATTAGCTTTATACTGATTATTTATATAAAGTCTCTCTTTATTTTTTCTTAATTTTGATGTAGCAACTAAAGACATCGCCTTAGTTATTTTTTTAGTATTATTTATAGAATTTATTCTTTTCCTTATTACAGCAAAACTTGTTCCAGCCAATTAATCACACCTCCTTAAAGGGTTAATATTAATCATTTACAACAAATACCTTTTTAAATTCTTCTATGGCTTTTCTAATAGAACCCTCGATTTCTTCTGTTAACTTACCAGTATCAACGATATTTTTTAATACATCTCTATGGTGAGTTTCTACATAATTCAAGAATTCCTTTTCAAAATCAGAGATTTTATTAACAGGTATATCTGATAAATAGTCTTTAACAATTGCATATAAAATAATAACCTGTTTTTCTACTGCCATAGGCTCATACTGATTTTGCTTTAATATTTCTATTAGCCTTTTACCTTTTTCAAGCCTTCTTATAGCTTCCTTATCTAAATCTGACCCGAACTGTGCAAATGCTGCTAGTTCCCTATACTGTGCAAGCTCTAATCTTAAAGTACCTGCTACTTGTTTCATAGCTTTTATTTGAGCACTTCCACCTACCCTCGATACAGATATACCTGGATTTATAGCTGGTTTTTGTCCTGAATAGAAAAGATCTGATTCAAGAAATATCTGACCATCTGTAATAGATATAACATTAGTAGGTATGTATGCTGTTACATCTCCTGCTAAAGTTTCTATAATTGGTAGTGCAGTTAATGAGCCTCCACCTAACTTTTCTGATAACTTAGCTGCTCTTTCTAATAATCTTGAGTGTAGATAAAAAACATCCCCAGGATAAGCTTCTCTTCCTGGTGCCCTACGAAGTAATAATGACATTGTTCTATATGCTACTGCATGTTTTGATAAATCATCATATATTATTAAAACATCTTTTCCCTTATACATGAAATATTCGCCCATGCTGCATCCAGAATAAGGAGCCAAAAATTGCAATGGCGCAGAATCTGATGCTGTAGACGAAACTACTATAGTATAATCTAAAGCCCCCTGGTTTTCTAATATATTTACTATATTAGCAACTGTGGACTGCTTTTGTCCTATGGCTACATAAATACAAACAACATCTTTTCCTTTTTGGTTTATTATTGCATCTATCCCTATAGCCGTTTTACCAATTTGTCTGTCACCAATAATAAGCTCTCTTTGTCCTTTTCCTATTGGAACCATTGCATCTATAGCTTTTATACCTGTTTGTAAAGGTTCCTTAACTGATTGTCTTTCTATAACTCCTGGAGCACTAGTTTCCACGGCCCTTCTTTCAGTTGTCTTTATAGGTCCTTTTCCATCTATA
Organism: Hathewaya histolytica; assembly: GCF_901482605.1. NCBI lineage: Bacteria > Bacillati > Bacillota > Clostridia > Eubacteriales > Clostridiaceae > Hathewaya > Hathewaya histolytica. Next base: position 2,257,605 of record NZ_LR590481.1, read on the forward strand.
GGATTTCCTAGAGGATTTACAACTCTTCCTACTAATGCTTCTCCAACTGGAACATCAACTACTTTGCGACATCTTTTTACTACATCACCTTCTTTAATTCCCTCTTCTGAACCGAAAAGAACACATCCCACATTATCTTGCTCTAAATTTAGAGCCATTCCATAAACATTGTTAGGAAACTCTAAAAGTTCACCTTCCATACAATCATCAAGCCCATAAACCCTAGCTATACCATCTCCAATTTGAATAATTGTACCAGAGTCCACAGTTTCAATCTTTTTTTCGTACTTTTCTATCTCTTTTCTTATAATTGAAGTTATTTCTTCAGGTTTAACATGCATAATTTCACCTCTTCTCTAAGCCAATATGAGTTTTTCAATATCCTTAAGTTTGGATTTAATTGTCCCATCTATCACGTCATCACCGACTCTTACATAGACTCCACCTATAATAGTTTCATCTACCTTTTCATCTAAAATTATTGTTTTATCATATTTACTTTCTAGTTTTCTTGTTAACATGCGTCTTTCCACTTCAATTAGCGGAACAGCTGTTATAACCTCTGCTAAAAGCTGGTTATGTCTTTCTAAATATATCTTTTCCATCTCTTTTAATTTTTCTTCTAAATAAAGTATTCTACCTTTATTTATAAGGATTATTAGAAAAGAAAGTACTTCATCGTCTATCTTATTCTTAAAAGCAAGTGTAAAAATTTCTCTCTTTTTAGCAGTACTTATTTGAGGATGTTTGATGACTTTTACAAAGTTTTCATCTGATTTTACCATCTTAACTATCTCTCTTAAATCTTCTAAGTACTCTTCTACCCTACCATTCTTTTCTCCAACTTCATACAAAGCAAGAGCATATCTCTTATCTAAATACTCATACATACTTAAGTACCTACCTTAGATATGAAATCGTTTATAAGTTTTCTATGTTCATTTTCATCTATTTCTCTTTGCAATACCTTTTTACACATTAAGATAGATAAATCTGCAACTTCATGTTTTATTTCACTTTTAGCTTTGTCTTTTTCTCTTTCTACTTCTTTTTCACTTCTATCAATTATTAATTTTGCTTCTTTTTTAGCATTATTTACTATTTCAGAATACATTTTCTCAGCATTAGCTTTATATTCTTCTAATATTTTTTTACTTTCTTCTCTGGACTTAAGATTTTCGTCCTCAATACTTTTCTTTATATCTTCTGCTGATTTTTTATATTCTTCAGCTTTACTATGCAAATCTTGAACTTCATTTTTCCTATCATCTAATTTTTGTATTATCTTTTGGAAAAAATATTTTTTTGCAATAAAGTACAGGATTAAAAAGTTTATCATAGGGAATAAAACTTTTGAAAACTCTATCTTAGTCATAAATATTCAGCCTCCCTTCAGGCTCAATATAATTTAATTTCATATCTTACCTCTTATTACAATTTTAATATCAATAATATTGCAACTAATAGACCGTATATTGCAGTAGCCTCTGATAAAGCTCCCCCTATGATTAATGCAGTCATTATTTTATTGCTTGCTTCTGGTTGTCTTGCTATACTTTCTACTGCTTTACTAGTAGCATTACCTGTTCCAATACCTCCACCTATACATGCCAAAGAAGATATACCTGCTGCAAGTGCGATCATTCCTAATACAAATTCGTGATTCATTTATGATTCCTCCTTTAAATTATAATTAGTGTTCAGAAATTATTTTTACATTTATCATTGTTAGCATTATAAATATAACCATTTGTAATGTTCCATCAAATATATCAAAATATCCATGAAAGAATATTGGTATACCGATTTCTGCAATTGGTGATACACTTCCTAATCCACTATAAATTAAGTCCATAATCATAGTAGCTGCAAACATATTCCCAAATAATCTAAGACTTAGGGATATGGGAAATGCTATTCGTTCTAATATGTTTATTGGTAGTAAAATACTAATAGGTTTAGCATATCCGAGAAAATAATGTGCTACACCTATTTTTTTAATAGTATATCCTTGAATTACTATAAAACTTATAAGTCCTAGACCTAATGCAACATTGTAGTCTGTAGTAGGTGGTTTTATACCAAATAATCCCACTAGATTTAATAATATTATATAAACACTTAAGGTACCGAAAAAGGGAATGAACCCCCTAAACTTATCTCCCATATTATCTTTAATAAGCTTATCAACAGTCTCAACAAATATTTCTGCTACACTTTGTCTCCTATCTGGGAACTTTTTTAAGTTCCTACTAAAAAATAAAATGAGAAAAACTATAAATATGGTGACAATACACTGAATAAGCATACTTAATGTAAAATCCATGGGATAACCAAAGAGTTTAAAATTTAGTAAAATTATATCCTCCAATAACATCACTTCCTTAAATTTGTTTCTTTAGAGATAACCCATAAAAAAACATACCTATAAACTCAACGGAGTAACCTAATATATAAGGCAAAATTTCATTCATGTTATTTTTAGCTATAACTGCTCCCACTATACATACTAAAAGCACTCTAAATATGGAACTTAAAAATAAGAGTCCCTTATTAGCATTCTTGCTCAATACATTACTTGTGGTTAAAGAGTTTATAGTAAATGAAAGTATTGCCATTGTAGAACCCGTTATAAATGGCCAGATGTACGTTTTATTTATAAAATATAAAATTATAGAACCGACAGCGGAAATAGAAATTATAAAAATAATAATTACTTTTAACATGTTTTTAACATCCTTATTCAAATCACTTTCCTCCGAAGTTCAAATTATGTTCTCTATTATATTACTGTAGTTTTTATAAATAAAATTCCATTTTCGCTTATATTGTTCTTTATAGTGTAAAATCTTCTTATTTATATAAATTAAAGTTAGATTATATATTAAAACTACTCTTTTCCTTCTCTTTTCACAGTTATAGATTTTTTTGTATAATATTATTCATTTTCAAGATTATAATTGATTTTTAATATATTATAAATATGATACATTTCTTACTATATACCAATCCTTAAAGTCTTTATGTAGCCTATAGCCCCACACTTCATAAATGATAATTCTTATTGATAAATTTCCACTTAACATAATATTAGTATTTTTTCAGAAATTAGATTTTTTTATACTTATAAAATTCACTATTTTAATTTATCCGTAAATTTTTACTTTTTAATGGTTATTATAAACTCTTTATAATATATTCTGTATTCTATTTAATAATTTATATACTCCTTTAATTAGTTATTCTTAACAAATACAGATTTAATAAAAAAAGAAGGTTTTAAAATTAAAACCTTCTTTTTAAATATTACTATTGACTTTTGAAAAAACCACTTTTCCACGCAAGTAGAACTATAGCTATAATAACAGAGGTAGTTAAAAAATATGACCTTTGGCTACTAATTTGCATAGCTATAATAGATACCCCTCCTAATATACAACTTATTAAATACATTATTAATACAGCCTGCTTCTGTGTTAACCCCATATTTAAAAGTCTGTGATGAAGATGTCCCTTATCTGCCTGCATTATTGGTTTTCCGTTAATTTTTCTTCTTATCATAGCAAATAAAGTATCATAAATTGGAAGTCCAAAAGCTAGTATGGGTACCGCTAAAGAAAATGCCGCTGCAGACTTTATAGCTCCCTTAATGGATATGGCTGCTAATAAGAAGCCTATAAGTTGAGCTCCAGCATCTCCCATAAATATGGAAGCCGGATTGAAATTATATGGGATAAATCCTAGAAGAGCTCCGCCAAGTATAGCTGTCATAATAGCTGTTTCATATCTGTGATTTAAAATAGCTATAATAAATAATGTTACAGATGCTATAAAACCAATTCCCGCAGATAATCCATCTAAACCATCTATTAGATTGAAGGCATTAGTTACGCCAATTATCCATAATATAGTAAGTGGTATAGAAAAATTACCTATATTTAAAAACAATTCAGTACTAGTAAAAGGATTAGTTATATATTTTATATTTAGTCCACAAAATATAAGCACTAAAGTAGCACTTAATTGAAAACCAAGCTTATAAATGGGCTTCAACTCTTTAATATCATCTATAACTCCACCGATGATTATCAAGGTCCCACCCAAAATTATTCCTGTTTCTTGTAAGTTCAGCATTTCCTCTTGAAATATTATACCTATAATAAAAGAAATAAATATAGCCACTCCACCTAAAAGAGGTATAGGCTTTTTATGTACTCTTCTAATATCCTTGGGAATATCGACTGCATTTATTTTTATTGCTAACTTTCTAACCATAGGTGTTATGATTAAAGATGCAATAGTAGAAAGTACAGCCAACATTAAAGCTTCTTTCATATTATTTAACCTTCCTGTCTTTGTTTTAATAACCCTTAGTAGTAAATAAATCCATACTTTCATTTATCCACTTACTAACTTCAACAATCCTATACTCACTCTTTGTATCCCTAATAATTACTCTATCTATACCTGAATTAATTATTATCTTCTTACACATTATACAACAATCTGCGTTTTTCACCAAACTCCCGTCTTTCTCCTTACCTACCAGATATAAGGTCCCCCCCAAAATTTCTTTTCTTGAGGCACTAATTATGGCATTGACTTCAGAATGTACAGACCTACACAATTCATATTGTGTACCTCTTGGGATGTTCATTTCCTGTCTTAGACAAATCCCCATATCACAACAGTTAGGAGTGTTTCTAGGAGCCCCTGTATAACCCGTAGATATTATTTCATCATTATTTACAATAACTGAACCATAATTCCTTCTTATACAGGTTCCGCGTTCTAATATTGTTTCTGAAATATCTAAATAGTAATTATGTTTATCTATTCTACCCATTTTTCCCTCCTATGTATATCACATATTATTTTATAACAAATTTTTAATGTTTTAAAGGAAAAAATAATGTATTTCGTATTTTATATTTAATAAATTAATAATATTTTGTAAATTAACTTTTGTAAATACTAATTAGTAAGGTAGAAAATTATAAGGGCTATAAAAATAGCCCTTATAATTTTCTATTATTTTGTTCCAAACAATCTGTCACCTGCATCACCTAATCCAGGAACTATATATCCATTTTCACTTAATTTTTCATCTAAAGATGCTAAATAAATATCTACATCTGGATGTGCATCCATAACAGCCTTAGTACCCTCTGGAGAAGCTATTAAGCACATAAGTCTAATATTTTTAGCCCCTCTTTTCTTTAACGCAGCTATAGCATCTATTGCAGATCCCCCAGTTGCAAGCATAGGATCTGTAACTATTACATCCCTATCTTGTATATCTTGAGGTAACTTACAGAAATATTCTACTGGCTGAAGAGTTTCTTCATCCCTATACATTCCTATATGTCCTACTTTAGCAGCTGGTATCAATTTAAGCATTCCATCAACCATACCTAACCCTGCTCTTAATATAGGAACAATAGCAAGTTTTTTACCTGCTAAAACTTTAGATTTAGTTTTACATATTGGTGTCTCTATTTCTACTTCTTGAAGTTGCATATCTCTCGTTACTTCATAAGCCATTAACATAGCTACTTCTTCTACCAATTCTCTAAAATCCTTAGAACCTGTATTCTTATCTCTTATAAATGTTAACTTATGTAATATTAAAGGATGTGCTATCTGCGTTACTTTACTCATCAAAATTCCTCCCGATTGTTTTTCTTTATTTAAAATATTTTTTTTCAATTTCAGTTATTTTATTTATTCTATTACTATGTCTTCCACCCTCAAATTTGGCACCTAAAAATTCATCTACAATATCAAGTGCAAGACCTTGGCCTACAACTCTTTCTCCTAGAGCTAGAATATTTGCATCATTATGCTCTCTTGTAGCATGAGCACTAAATGTATCACTACATAAAGCAGCTCTAACTCCTGGAACCTTATTTGCAGCAATACTTATACCTATACCTGTTCCACAAACTAAAATACCAAATTCAAATTTTTTATCTCTAACTTCTTCTGCAACTTTTAAAGCATAGTCTGGATAATCACAAGATTCTTTGGTGTGAGTTCCAAAATCCTTAACTTCATATCCTTTTTCTTCTAAATGCTTTATAATTGCATTTTTTAGGTTCATTCCCCCATGATCACTTCCTAGAGCTATTCTCATAAAAATACACCTCCAAAATTGAATAATACCCTAAAAAAAAAGATAGTGGTATTACCAAAAAGCCAATTAACTCTTTTTAGTAACACTATTATCTTTTTCTAGTTTTTTTAGTAACAAAGAAATACTCTCTTCTAAATTTTTAAATGTTTCTATATATATACTAAGATTCCCGCCAAAGGGATCTAATATATCCTTTTCAATTCCTACATATTCATTAAGTGTATAAACATTATTAGATAAATCAGTATAGTGTTGAACTATATATAATTTATGACTTAGTGTCATAGTTAATATTAAGTCATATTTTTGTAAAAGTTCTTCTGTTAAAAATACAGCTTTCCTCTTACTTATATCTTGACCTATTTTTTCCATAATAACTATAGAAGAATTTTTAGTCGTGAAATCCTCATCTATAACGGAAATACCTGCAGAATAAGCACTATGATCAAGATTGTTATTTAATTTATTAAATATAGCCTCAGCCATAGGACTTCTACATGTATTACCAGTACACACAAAAAGAATTTTCATAAATACCCTCCATATTATTATACATCTATAATATTAAACCCAGCAGACTTTTTAAGTCGATTCATTATAGCTATGCCAATACCAATCTCTTCAAAGGATTCAGATAAGATATAATCTACTTCTAACTTATCAAAATCTCTTAAAACCTTAAATAGATTATGAGCTATTTCTTTCTCATTATACCTACTTCCAATAGAAACTACATATCCATTTTTATAAAGAACTTTAGTTTCATCCGTAGCTATAATTCCCACTGTTTTTTTATCATCTATATAATTTTGCACCAATTCATTTATTTTTGCAACAGTTTTTTTTAAATCTCCTTTAATAATTTTTACTGGAGCTTTTGGAGCATAATGTCTATACTTCATTCCTGGCGCCTTTGGTCTAAAATTTCCATCTGCTTTTTTTAATATCTGTGGATCTATATATACATGTGGGTCTATCTCACTAAGCATCTCTATTGTAATAGCTCCAGGTCTTAACACACATAACCTATCCGATGTACAATCAACTATAGTTGATTCCAATCCAACTATAGATTCACCCCCGCCGATGATATAATCCACTTTGCCTTCCAAATCTTCTATACAATGCTCTACTTTTGTAGGACTAGGTTTACCTGATATATTTGCAGATGGTGCAGCAATTGGAGTATTACTAAACTTTATAAGTTCTATGGCTATTGGATTATCAGGCATCCTAACTCCTATAGTTGATAGATTAGCACTGGTGTTTAATGGAATCATGTCTGATTTATTGAATATTAAAGTTAAAGGTCCTGGCCAAAATTTATCCATTAACTTTTTAGCCTTTTCAGGTATATATTTCACATAAGTTTCTATATTAAAATCAGCTACATGTATAATTAATGGGTTATCCTGTGGTCTGCCTTTAGCTAAAAATATTTTATCTACAGCGTTACTATCTAAAGCATTAGCTCCTATTCCATATACTGTCTCTGTTGGAAAAACAACTAATCCTCCTTGTTTTATTATATCGGAAGCCTCTTTAATAATGTTTTTATCTATATTATTTTCATTTAATAAGGCTACTTTTGTTTTCATAAAATCATCTCCGTATTTTGTCTAAAAGTTACATAAATAATATCATAAATATTCCTAACATGCACCCTATTATAGTTCCTAAAATACATCTTTTATAACCACTTAATTTCATAGATTTAGGAATCATTTCAAATAGAGTTACATATATCATAATCCCTGCCGCTGTAGATAAACTTCCCCCTATAGCAATATCCGATATATTTCCGATAACCATACCAATTATAGCTCCAATAAGAGCAGGAAATCCTACAAGAAAGGTATATGCTAATATCTTCGCACTACTAACTTTAGAATATTTTAAGGGGGCAGCTACAGATATTCCTTCAGGTATATCGTGTATAGCTATTAATATACTCATCTTGATTCCCAGACTTCCCCCACTCATAAATCCAACTCCCATTATAATACCTTCTGGAAAGTTGTGAAGCATTATACCTAAAGCTATTAGAATTGCCATTTTAATAGTATTATCTTTAAAATAAAAATAACTAAAATAATTTATTATTAAAATAATTACAACTCCAAACAAAAAAAACATACATGTATGTTTAATATTTATTTTTTGAATTGCTTCAGGTATTAGTTCAAAAACAGAAACTATAATCATTAAACCCGATGCTAAAGAAAGAGTAAATCCTAAAGCTTTTTCTGATGGATTTTTTACACTTACCCCTATTAATGCCCCTATCATAGTACCAATTAGAGACATGCAAAGACAAAATAATAGCATTACTAAATTTATACTCAATATAATACCTCCATTTATTATAAATTCTTTATAAATTTATTTTATAATAGGGAGGTATATGATTATTTTCTATATTCTTTTATATATTTTACTGCTTCTTCTGAATAAAAAGCGTTAAAGCAACTACTATATAGTTTATCTAACAATAAATGCTTTCTATATTTACCCTTATCCACAATTACATAATAATAATTATAATCTGGTTTTCTTTTAAAAAGATTATAATAATAACTACCTGCATAAGGATATTGTTTAATAAACTTTTTGGTTATAACTTTTAAAGTTTTATTTTTTCTCTTAGATTGTATTATTAAAAAAAGCTTTAAATTCTCTTCCTTTCCATCCACATGTACAAACCTAGCCTCTTCACATTTAAATGAATATACTCTTTTAAAGATACCATTTTTAATATAAAACTTACTAATTTTTTGTGTATAAAATAACCATTCTTCTTCTGTTCTTTTTAATATAGAAATTAATATTAAAAGATCTAACACAACTATATAGATAAAAACTATATAGTTATATAACTTTCTATATATTACAATGCATGGAAAGAGTATAAAAATAAAGCTCATTAAAAAAACGAATCTAAAATACTTGTTCCTCTGTTTTTTAATGGCTTTATTTGTATTCATAATATCACCCTTTAGAATATTTTATATGATTCTAAAACTCAGAATTTCCCATAGACTGCATTTTTTTAGATTGCTCCTCTGTAATTAATGCGTTAATTACCTCATCTATATCGCCATCTAAAAATGATTCCAACTTATACAATGTAAGTCCTATTCTATGGTCTGTTACTCTTCCTTGTGGATAATTATAAGTTCTTATTCTTTCACTTCTATCTCCAGAACCTACTTGATTCTTTCTATCTTCTGCTATACCCTTATTTCTCTCATTTTCTGCAATTTCATATAATCTTGCTCTTAAAACCTTCATAGCTTTTTCTTTATTTTTTAGCTGTGATTTTTCATCCTGGCAAGAAACAACTAATCCAGTTGGTAAATGTGTTATTCTAACAGCTGAGTCTGTAGTATTAACACACTGACCACCATTTCCTGAAGCCCTAAACACGTCTATTCTTAAATCATTTTGATTAATTTCAACATCTACATCTTCAACTTCTGGAAGAACTGCTACAGTTGCAGTAGATGTGTGTATTCTTCCACTTGATTCAGTATCTGGAACCCTTTGCACTCTGTGGACTCCACTCTCGTACTTAAACTTACTATAAGCACCATTTCCTCTTATCATAAATACTACTTCTTTGAAACCACCAATATCAGTTTCATTAGAACTCATGATCTCGTATTTCCAACCGTTATTCTCTGCGTATTTTATATACATTCTAAAAAGATTAGATGCAAATAGTGCCGCTTCTTCGCCACCTGCTCCTCCTCTTATTTCTATAAATACGTTCTTAGAGTCATTTGGATCCTTAGGTAACAATAATACTCTTAATTCTTCTTCATAACTTTCCTTTTCTTCTGTTACACTTTTTAAATCCTCTTGAATCATTTCTTTCATATCTTTGTCAGTTTCATCTTTTAACATTTCTTTATTTTCTTCTATTTGTTCAAGAGCATTTTTATATTGTCTATATTTCATAACTATTATCTCAAGTTCAGCATGTTCTTTACATAACTTTTGCCACTCTTTTTGATTTGCCATAATAGACGGATCGCTAATTTTTATAGATAACTCATCATACTTGTTCTCTAAAAAGTTAAGTCTATCCAACATTTTTTATCACTCCGTATTCTTAATTTAACATTCTATAATTATACCATAAAGCTTTATTCTTAACAATAAATTGCTGTAACAACTCTATCTAAGCCACTTAAATCCTTTAAAACTTCTATTTGATTAAACCCTTTCTCTTCTAGTAACCTCTTTACATCTTTTGCCTGATTATGCCCTATTTCAAAACCTATATATCCACCTTTTTCTAATACTTTACATGAATCTTCTATTATTTTTCTATAGAAATAAAGCCCATCTTTCCCGCCTGATAATGCAATATATGGTTCATAATCTTTAACGTCTCTCATAAGATTTGAAATTTCTCTTTCTTCTATGTATGGAGGGTTTGAAAGTAATAAATTGTATGTTTTTTTATCCTTAATAGCCTTTGTTAGGAGGTCACTATAATATATATCTGCATTATTAATATATAATCTTTTAATATTTTCCTTAGAAACATCTAATGCAACTTCTGAAATATCATATAAATCCACATGAACATTTTTCACATAATTAGCTACTGAAAGCCCAATAGCACCGCTCCCAGAACAAAGATCACATATACTATTAAGATTATTATTATTTATAGTTTTTATTGCCCATTCCACAAGAACTTCTGTATCAGGTCTTGGTATTAAAACCCCTTCTTTAACAAAAAAACTTAGCCCCATAAATTCACATTCCTCTAAAATGTATTTTATAGGCATTCTATTTTTTCTTCTATTAATATATTGTAAAAATAACTCTTCCTCGTCTTGCGTTAACTCATAATCTCTATTTACTATTATGAAAACTTTATCTCTTTTTAATACTTTGCATAGTAAAAGCTGACTATCTATTATATAACTATCTATCTCTTCTGATTTTAAAATTTCATATGCCTTTTTAAGTAGTCCACCTATATTCATATACTCACCTCCTAAAAATCAATTTAAAACTAAACTATGTAATCTAATAAAAAATTTACTTTTGGGGTTCTATGTAACATTCAACACATCTTGCTTCATAACTTTCTTTTGCCCCAATTAAAACAATAGGGTCTGAATAATTAGCTGCTACACCATTTATTAATCTTTGAGTTCTAGTAGCTGGATTCCCACAACATACACAAATTGCATTAACTTTTTGAACGTATTCAGCAATAGCTAAAAGATCCGGTATTGATCCAAAGGGTTCTCCCTTAAAGTCCATATCTAATCCAGCACATATAACTCTTTTATTGGCCTTAGTTAACTTCTTAATTATATCTATAATATCCTTTTCAAAAAACTGAATTTCATCAATTGCTACCACTTTAACATCTTCAGTTATAAATTTAAATATTTCCTCTGAACTATTAATACTCAGTGCTCTTACTCTTTCCCCACAATGAGATACTACATCTTCTCTGCTATATCTATCATCTATACTAGGTTTAAATACAACAACTTTTTGTTTTGCTATTTCTGCTCTTCTAACCCTTCTTATTAGCTCTTCTGATTTACCACTATACATGGGTCCTACAATCATTTCTAACCACCCATGACTTCTTAGTATATCCATTAAGTATCCTCCTAAAACCAAGTCTATATTTTTTACTATATAATTTTATCAGATAGGTTAGATTTTATAAATAGGTAAAATTTTTATTGATTTAAATATATGCTTATGTTAAAATTAAGAGGTTGATAAGACGGGTATACAACAATATTTGTTTAAAAAAGAGGTGAAAGAAATGAAAAAAGATTTACATCCAGAATTTAATGCAGAAGCAGTTGTTAAGTGTGCTTGTGGTAATACATTCACAACTGGTTCAGTAAAACCTGAACTTAAAATTGACATATGTTCAAAATGTCATCCATTCTTCACTGGTAAACAAAAGGTTGTAGACCAAGGTGGTAGAATTGATAAATTTATGAAAAAATTCAACATTAAAGCTGAATAATAATTTTAATAAAGAAGGTTTACCTTCTTTATTTTTTTACAAATTTATAATATATTAAAATTATAAATAATTTACTAGTCAATAAAAAGAGATTATCACTTAAATAAGGATAATCTCTTTTTATTGATTTATCAATTTTTATTTTAATTTAGAATCTCTATTTTCCTTACCTTTTGAAATTAATTCTATATTTTTACTTAAAATATCTATAAGCTCTTTATTACTTTTAGTCTTTCCAAGAAGATTAATTAATTTTTCAGTTATATTTTGAGCTGTACCTTCTTTATACATATTTCTTCTTATATTAAATCCAACTTCTTGCTCTTCTTTATATAAAAGTAAGTCTTCTCTTCTTGTTCCAGATTTATATATATCAATTGCAGGGAATATTCTTCTTTCCTGAAGTTTTCTATCTAAGTGAACCTCCATATTACCAGTTCCTTTAAATTCCTCAAAAATCATATCATCCATACGGCTTCCCGTATCCACTAACACAGTTGCTAAAATAGTTAAACTAGCTCCATTTCTTATATTCCTTGCTGCTCCGAAAAACTTTTTAGGTCTTATTAATGCTCCTGGATCTAGTCCCCCAGATAAAGTTCTTCCTGTAGGTTCAATAACTAGGTTATTTGCTCTAGTTAGCCTTGTTAAGCTATCCATAAGTATAACTACATCTTGTCCTTGTTCTACCATTCTTTTAGCTCTTTCCAACACCATATCAGCTACTTTAATATGATGTGATGGCTCCTCATCAAAAGTAGAATATATAACTTCCCCTTTTATCTTTTCTTGCATCTCAGTTACTTCTTCTGGTCTCTCATCTATTAATAATACAATTAATTTTACATTAGGATGATTCTTAGTAATACTATTCGCAACTTTTTGTAATAATGTTGTTTTACCTGCTTTTGGTGGAGCAACTATCAATCCTCTTTGCCCTTTACCTATTGGACAAATTATATCCATTAATCTTGTAGATATATCTTCATTCTCAGTTTCTAGAAATATTCTTTCCTCTGGATATATAGGCGTTAATTTTTCAAAAGGATATCTTCCTATTGCTTTTTGAGGTGATTCACCATTTATACTCTCAACATATAGTAAAGCCCTAAATTTTTCTCCTTCTTTAGGTATTCTAACTTTTCCTTTTACCTCGTCTCCGGTTTTTAAATTGAATTTTCTTATTTGAGAAGGTGATACATATATATCATCTGAACAAGACATATAGTTATGTCCTCTTAAAAAACCAAAACTATTATTGTCAATAAGCTCTAAGACCCCTTTAGCACTATCTGATTCATCTATCATAACTTTTAATTTTTCCTTTTTATGAATCAGTTCTTTTTTTTCAGGTTCACACTGCTTATCCTCTATACATGTCTTTTCTATAAAATAGCTGTCTTTTAAATTTTCATCATTCATATTATTACTCTCATCTTTTGTAGAATTTATTTTAACCTGATCTTTATTTTTAGGAGCTATCTTTTCTTTCAAAATAGCACCATCTTTTTGAATAAAAAAACTTGGGCTCTCACTAATTGCTTCTATCAATTCTGATTTTCTAAACTTAGATATATTTTTTATGCCTAGTTTTTTAGCTATTTCTTTTAACTCATTTAGGTTCTTATTACTTAAATCCATATAATCACATAATCACATCTAATTCTATTAATGTACAATAATTAATTACTAGATGTTTCTCCCTTCTCTTGATTTTACCCTTTATGTATATATTATAAATCATAAAACTTCAGTATTTAGATATTTTTAAAGCTAATTTTTCATATTCTTGAAAAATTAGGCTCTTAATTTCATAAAACACCATAATAAGTATTTAAATTTCTATATATTAAATTTTACATATATAATTTTATATTTTAAATTTGGGATTTAATTGTTAGATATAAAAGTTATAGAGAAATGTCTTTATTTTATAATTATATCCTACTTAGTATATTTTAATTCAACTTTAATTAAAAAACAACAAAAAAAATGAGTAAAATTTATTACCCACATTTTAAAAAATAGCTTCTATTTTATAATTCATATAATTATGATGTAAAGCTAATTTATTAACCACTTCTTTTTTTCCAATAATAACTAGAGGTATCCCTAGCAAATGGCACCCTAATATAGATACATCCTTTTTTAGTACACTTTTTAAATTTAATATATATATATGTTCTTCCTCACACATATTACAAAAAACTTGAAAAGTAATATCTCCATTTTTATTTTTATATATTTTTATTTTCTGTCCATAAATATTATTTTCTTTTAGGTTAAATAAATTAATATCATTTATATCATAATTGTTATCATTTTTTTTTAAAGCTAACGTAAGATCCATATTAATATCCATTTAGATTACCACCTCAATAAAATATATATGTTCTTATTCTATATAATTTATCAAATTCCTTTAAAATGCAAAAGTTTGTTCGAAAAAGTAATTCTTAATATAATTTATATACCCTATTTAAATCATATTTATTAAATCAAAAATCATTAAATGTGATTTTACTTTAAATTATTTTATCGAACTCTTTTATAATATGAAAATATACATCTCTAAATTCTTTATTTACAAAAAATTGTTCTTCTGCCTCTCGGCTTTCTTTTTTATATTATTTATTTTAAGTTCTTTTGATAACTTCTCTTCATCCATACAATTATATTTTTTTAACATTAGAAACAATAAGTTTCTACATTCTTCTTCATCCAATATTTCTAATAACTCTTCTTTTTTTACTCCCCTGGCTGAGCATATAATTTCTATTATTTTTTCATACCTGTTTTCTAAAAACATATTCTCACCTCACATACTTTTATTTTAATTATTTACATTTAATTTCTTTTTAAACGTTTATAAGAAATATGTGCATAATCAACTAAAATTGAGCACGTAAAAAAGGTAAAACTTTATACATAAAGTTTTACCTTTTTTATTTATGTTTAGCTTTAATATTTAATAATCTTAATTTATACTATTATTTATATCTTCTATGATTTTAACATTTACATTTAATTCAGTAGAAATACTTTGACCGTCAGCAACATTTAAATTATAGTTAGAATATATATTGCCTCCTTGGTCATTTAAGTCTACTTTAACCTTTATAATATCCATAGAAAAACTTAAACTTCCCTGTGGTGTACTATATAGTATGTGATCAGTTCCATTCTTTTTAAATGACATCTTAGAATTGATAGTACCCTTCCTACTCAAAGTAAATTCATCATTTTCTACTTTTAAAATAGTCGTTGTACCCTCCATGCCTGATAGCTCTGTTTCTTCATATACAACATAATATTTACCGTCTTTTTTATAGAATTTTCCTGGAGTTACTACTTCAATAATATCATCTTCATAACCCTTTTGCTTACTAATAACAGATATTATTGCCTTTTTATTCATTTTTCTCACCTTATACCTATATCATATATTTTTTAAGTTCTTCTTCAGTGGCACTTTTAGATTCTATTGTGTTACTCAATGCCTCACCGAATTGCCCATATTTAACTTTAATACTCTCTTTATCTTTACCTTTGCTATATCTAGAGGTAACTTTTGCAGCAAACTCTATATCTTCCTTTGTACGTTCACCTATTATTACCACTAAAGATCCTTTAAAATCCTTAGCTAGCATGTACACATCTTCCTTAATTAATAGTTTTTTTAATATTTCTGTTTCTTCTTTTATTCTTGTAGATATTATTTTACTACTATTACTTACCCTAAAATGCCTACCAATTTTAAGAAGTTCAATTTCTCTACTAGTTACATCTTCCCTATGTCTTAATAGATCTTTCAATCTCTTAGAAAAATTAGGTTCAGTTAATTTACATCCACCAGCTGGAGAAGGATAATCAATTATACCCCATTTTTCTGCAAGTTCCATTTGAACTTTTCTATTTCTCCCTGATATATTTAGTAACTTGCTTCTATCAACTAGCCCTTCTTCTTCCATCTCTGTAGGCTCTAAATTTAATGCACATAATGGTCTTAAAATTTTGTTTCCGATCCCTGATTCTTTCTTTACCAGTTGTAATGCTGATTTATTTTGGGACATAGGTCTTTGATTTAAAACCTCTCCAGTTATTATAAAATCCGCATTGAACTTTTCTAATAACTCACCAGAATATTTCATCATCATAGCATGACAATCTATACATGGGTTCATGTTTTTACCATACCCATGTTTGGGATTCTTAACCATCTCTAGATGTTCTGTAGAAAAATCGATAACTTCTAAAGGTATTTCTATCTGTTTTGTCATCCTCTTTGCATGCTCTTCGTTAAAAAAGAAAGATTTAAAACATATGCCTATAACTTCTATGTCTTGTTCCTTAATAAGCTTTGCAGCTAATATGCTGTCTAATCCACCTGAAATCATAGCAACGGCTCTTGTCATGTTATCTCTTTCCCCTCTCCTACTAACCATCTTTTCTCTCTATAGCAAGTTCTATTAATCTATCTATTAATTCCTCATAACATATACCTGTAGCTTCCCACATCTTAGAATACATGCTTATGTCAGTGAATCCTGGAATTGTATTTACTTCATTTAAGTAAATTTCTGTAGTATCTTTTGTAACTAAGAAATCTACTCTAGACATACCTGCACAATCCAAAGCTTTATACACATCAAGAGCTCTTTGTCTTACATTTTCTAATTCTTGGTCAGTTAAATTTGCAGGTATAAGTAATTTAGACTCTTCACTTTGATATTTTGCCTCATAGTCATAGAACTCTTTAGCAGGAATTATCTCTCCTGGGATTGATGCTTTAGGATCGTCATTTCCAAGTACTGCAACTTCTATTTCTCTTGCATTTAATGCTTCTTCAATCAATACTTTTCTGTCAAATTTAAGAGCTTCTTCTATACCTTTTACTAATTCATCTCGATTATGAGCTTTTGTAATTCCAACAGATGAACCGCTATTAGATGGCTTTATAAACAAGTCATAGCCTAATTTAGTTTCTATCTTATTAATTAACTCTTCTTTTTTGCTTTTATAATCAAAAGCTGTTACCACTACATAGTCTGCTTGCTTTATACCAAATCTCTCTAATACATATTTTGTATAAACTTTATCCATACATACTGCAGATGACATAACTCCAGGACCTACACAAGGAAGATTTAATAGTTTACACATTCCTTGAATTGTTCCATCTTCCCCGTATAGTCCATGAAGTACTGGGAATACTACATCAACTTCACCATTAAACAAAATTTTTTCACCCTCAGGTTTTTTATAAAATTGATCTTCTTCCCATTTTCCACTTTTTATATTTTCTATATCTCCAGTGTATTCAAACCATTTTCCATCCTTTGTTATCCCTATAGGATAAACATCATATTTTTGTTGATTTATATGCTTTAAAACAGATGAGGCAGATAATCTAGACACTTCATGTTCTGTAGATTGACCTCCAAATAATATAGCCACTTTTTTGTTCATTTTATCTCTCCTATATCTAAATTAATACAATAAAACTATATATTTTATTGTGAAATTCTCTTTACTTCTAATACTTTATATTATATATAGAGAGAGATAATTTTAAAAGTGTATAAGAGATATTTTTAAAATAAATTTCAAAATTAAATTGTTAATTCTCCATTCGGAGTATTAATAATTTCAACTATTCTCTCCTCATATCCTGTTTGAGCATTAATATAAACTATATATTTTTTATCTCTATAAGTACCTAAATACTCATAACATAGAACTTCAGTATTAGTTTCTGTAGGAATAATCGCTAAACTAATCTTACTGATATCTAAATTCTTACCCACCCTTTCTTTTCCTTTTTCTGGCGTTATTTTAGGGTTCGGTATTTTTCTATCTTTAACATGAGAAATTAGATATTTATCACTTTCTATACCTATTATGGATCCATCTATTAAGGATATTTTAACTTTAATTTGATCAGGATAGATTGTTACATCTCCTTCTTTGTAAACATAGTTAACAACTAGATAATCCTCGTATTTTAACTTAAATGTTGGCATCATACCCTTATAACCCATCTTCTGCAAAGTACTCATTCCTATCTTCTCTGCTTCTTCTGGTTTAAGTTTAGGTGCTCCTTTAGCCTTGTTATATAATAAATATACTATATGTCCTCCATTCTTACTAACTTCAGCTACTATACTTTCTCCTTCTTTTTTATTCTTTAGATCTACATTAAATCTATAAGAAGGAATTCCGCCTTTAGCTTTCTTATCTTTAGGAGGTTGAATATTTTCTATCTTGCTTATGTTTTGTTTTCCGTATAAATCCTGTATACTTTCCTTACATTTATCTATTGTAACTTCTTTTTCTCCAATAACCTTAGGTTTTATATTTAAAGAGTTATCAGAAAACGGCCCATCATATATAAGTACTGGATATTGAATTATCTGTTTTTGGATACTTGTAAATTTATTTGCTAGATTATCCTCTTCCTTGGCAAATACTGTAGAAGTCTTTTTCCTAATTTCACCCCAACTTACCTTTCCCTTATTTATATCGTTTATAACGGAATTTAATTCTGTTTCTAGAGAATATGCCTGCATTTCTAAATCATTTATCTGCTCAAACTCCTTATTTGTTAACTTTACATCTTTCGATGCACTATTTCCTAATACATAACAAAAATCCCCTACTTGGGTTAAAAATTTACTTGTATTTCCTAATGTTGCTTGAGAAATCGGTAAAGAATGTAGATTTTCATTTGCCATAGAAGCATGTTTAAAAATCTCGTTAAATACACTTATACTTTGTTCTCTTGATCCTACAATAGCAACTTTACCTAAATTTGTTCTTATATTCTCAACAGAGCCTACCATATTATATAAGTTCTTACTATATTGACTTTGAAGATAATTTCTATAATCAATTCTCTCCAAAGTCATTAATAATGCAAAAGTAGTTGAAAAAACAATAATCATTGTAGCCACTAATGTATATACTACTCTCTTTTTACTTCCTTCCATAATATTGCCTCCTATCTTTGTGATAAAATATGTTATTAGTTTTTACTAATTCCGCTATACTATGTATAAAAAAATAAAATAAAAGACGATTTTACTCAAAATCGTCTTTTATTTTATTTAGCTTTTTTATTTTTATTTAAAATCTCTACTACTTTAAATTTTACTTTTAGTTTATTTTTATTAGAATTATTTATAGAATTATATTCTTCATCATTTAGAACAGTTTTCATTTCTTTTTCAGTCTTTTTCTCATTGACCTCTGTTTTAGTAGCATCAACAAAGCATAGTGGTGGAAACATTACGCACCACCAATTTTGTCCATTCCCAGTTCCTATTATTATTCTATATGCTTCGTAATTACCTTGTGGAAGAGTTATATTGCTATAAGTTTTTTGAGGAAAATTCTCTCTAGAAAGATTTGTTTTAACATCATACTTATATCCATTTTCTCGTATAACTTTTTTAGAAACCTCTATTATATCTTTATTATATCTATTTATAATTTTTCTTGATTCTTCTATATCATTACAATCCTTTAATTTAGGAGATATAAATTTTAATACGCTATCTCTAACCTTTAATTTAAGTTCCTGATCTTGTTTAGAATCACTATTAGCTATAACATGAAATCTAACTATCTTATTTGATATGTCATTTATTAATTCTTCCTCATTTTTAGAATTTCCTTTAGCATTATTTCCAAATACTCCAAATAATATTAAAGATATTATTATAAAAGTTAGTGTTTTTTTCATAACCGATTCCCCCTAAATATGATTTATTCTATTTAGGAGTATATCCATATTTTTACTTTTTAATCATCTAGTTATACCTATTCTTCTTATTTTAGTATCAAAATTAACTTTTATATTTGCACCTTTATAAATTTCTTCCCAATTCTTCTCTATCTCTCTCCATTTATATGGGTGATATTTTTTTATGTGTTCTCTAATTCCAAAAGGTTCAATGTTATATTTATATTGAAGCATATTTATTACCTTTTCACACTCAACGCCTAGTGATTTGTTAAAATCACCTTCTATTTCTCTTATTTTATCCGCAGACAACAAATCCTTTTCTACTGTAAATCCATTTATAGCACCTTCAATTTTAATATCTATATCCATTTCTAATTTATTTTTATCTATTTTTTTAATCTTAAGCTTGCGCTCTACACCTTCTATACTATAATCTATAGGATGACCATCTTTATAAATAACCTTTTTACCACTTTTCACCTTTCCTCTTAATATTTCAATATCTGATGTTTCTACACTATTAAGATTACCTATAAATTTATAATCCTTAATTAATCCAATGCCATACAATATTAGCTCATTTTTATTCTTATCTATTTTCATATAGGGAACAATTGCACTTCCATTATCACCTAATAACTTTAAAAATTCATTTAATGTAGTAGGTAATATACTTGCCGTTTTATTACTATTTTCCATAAGTCCACTTACGTAATTTTGAAAGTTACGTTCCATTTTAGGTTTAAAATTTTCGTATTCTTCTGCACTTCCCTCTACTATTACTATATTCATACTTCTATTTATACTGGGATTTCTTTTGAAATAGTCCATGACCTCTTTCATTATATCAGGATAAGATAATATAGAATCACTTAAAATTAATAACTTGCTTTGTCCTAAATGAACACTTCGACTACTTTTACTTATAGCCTCTGATAAACAATCAGTCATTGAATATCCTTCAGTCATTATATTTTTTTCTTCTGCCGCTCCACCTATGTTAGGTCCTAACATACTTATATCTGGGAATCCGTATGTCACCTTTAATTTTTTAATTTGTCTTTCTTGAAATGGATCTTCTTTATTTACATTCTTTAAATCTTTCCACCTATCAATGTCCTTTCCCGGGTCTATAGCTATGGTAGACACAAATATTCTTCTATCTATCTCTATTTTATCCCAACATCCTGTTAGAAACATAGAAATTATTATTAATATGGAGATTAGTTTAAATTTATTTCTCATTGGTCTTCCCCCTTTTACTTTTAAATTTACAAAAGAGGTATATACAAATGGGGAAAAGCATTATTGCTATATTAATCCAAGCATAGGGAAACTTCTGTCTAAACTCATAAACCTCGGCTATATTACTAGCACTTAAAGCAACATAGTAATATATTGGTGCTATAATAGCAGCTGAAAATCTAACATCTTTTAATTTCATTACACTACCTAATATTTCAGATGAAAAGTTAAACATATTTATAAAACTCGTAAAGAAAAACAAAATCCAAAATACCATAACAACGCCTTCCCATCTTTCTATAAAAGCTCCTGGAATATTTATGGATCTAATAGTAGATATAGTTGGCCATAGTAAAGATTTAATTTCATTGCTTCCAAAAATTGAAAGGGCAAAAACAGTAACTATAATATATGATACTGCTACAAAAATTGTTGATTTAGTTAATACCTTACTAAGTTTATCCTTATTTTTAGCATAAGGTATAATCATATATGCTATATTGGTTCCTATAAAAGCATACATAGCTTTTAATGTACCTTTAGCATAATTTACTGGTGCATTATTTAGGACAGGCAATACATTTGTAAAATCACAATTATTTAATGTTAACATAAGAGTTATAGATAAAGGTATGAAAACTATCCAAAATATTATTTCATTAAACTTTATTACAGCCTCTATGCCTCCACGAACTATAAAGATTCCAACTATTATAAATGAAATTATCATAAATTCTGAAGGAGTCTTCGGTAAAAGATACATATTCAAAACTTCTACAAATATCCTGATACCAATTCCACTAAACACTATATTATATAAACAAAATATTATAAGAATTATACTGCCTAATATTTTCCCAAAATTAGCCATAATTAACTCATCAAAAGTTTTAAATTCATTTAACTCCATAGTTTTATATATTAATTTTAGAAAAAATATATAAATTAAGCATGCTAATATAGTAACTATCCACCCTTCAGTTTCCACAATTGTTGTTACAGTTCTAGGATAGTAAAATATATTTATTCCCATTATGCTTACTATCATGGTACAAAATATGCCATAACTTCCAACCTTAAAGTTTTGTTTCATATATTCCACTTACTATAAGTAGTAAGAAAGTTCACCCCTTTCTATTTTTGCCTTATCTTATCTTCCGTTTTCATATATCTAGGTCTTTCTTTTAAATATTTTAATGGTAATCTAATAAATAAGTCCTTAAAATCTTTAAAACTAGGACATACTATAGGAGCTAGATATGGTATTGTAAAACTTTTAAGTCTGACTAAATGTATTAATACTAATATTAATCCTAGAACCATTCCATATAATCCTAATGCTGCTGCTAGTATGATTAATATAAATCTAATATATCTAAATGCAGAAGTAATTTCATAATTGGGTGTTATAAATGTAGTAATAGCTGTAACCCCAAGTATAATTATCATTATAGGACTTACTATACCAGCACTAACAGCTGCCTGACCTATGATTAGTCCTCCTACAATACCTATTGTAGCCCCTATGGCTTTTGGAAGCCTTGCTACTGCTTCTATTAATAATGCTAAACTTACTTCCATAATAATAGCCTCTATAAACGCCGGAAATGGAACACCTTCCCTAGATGCTGCTATAGAATATGCAAGCTTTGTAGGTATTATGGAAGTATGAAAAGATGTTATAGCTACATATAGTCCAGGTAGTATTATTGACATAAATATAGAAAAGAATCTAAGTATCCTAACTATAGAACTATCTATCCATCTTTGATAATAATCATCTGGAGATTGAAATAAATTAATCATAGTACTAGGGACAATAATTGCAAAAGGTGAGTTATCTACCAATATAGCTATTCTACCTTCATATAAAGCAGCTGCAACTACATCGGGCCTCTCTGTGCTTTGAATTTGAGGGAATGGGGAAAATCTATTATCTTCTATAAATGCACTTATATACGAGCTATCTAAGATAGCATCTATATTTATACTATCAATTCGATCCTGTACTTCGCTTAATGCTTCTTTGTTTACAATATCATCAATATATAAGATAGCAACATCAGTTTTGGATCTTACTCCTATACTTTTAGCCTGTATTTTAAGTCTGGTATCTCTAATTCTTCTTCTAATTAAAGCTGTATTAAATCTTATAGTCTCAACAAATCCTTCTCTCGATCCTCTTATTGCTGTTTCAGCTGAAGGCTCTGATACACTTCTTGTTGGCCATGAACGGTTAGCAATAACATAAGCCTTTTCAAGCCCATCTACAAACATTAGAGTTTCCCCAGAAAGAATAGCATTAACTCCTTTTTCTAGACTCTCAACTTCTCTTATATCAGAAACAGAAATAATATTATCTTTAATTTCACCTGCAAGAATAATCTCTTCCAAGTTCTCCATTATAGGTTCTATAACATATTCATTTAATAAAAGTTTATCTGCCATGCCATCTATGTAAACTAATCCAACTTTTCTGTCTTTTAAATTAAATTCTCTAAATACCATATCTGAATTATCTTTTAAAAGTTCTCTTAGATACTTCATATTATTTTTTGTCCATATATCAATTTCTTTTTTTATATGCTCTTTCAAAACTATAACACCTACCTTATTTCAATTTAACTTATTTTTCAAGCAAGCTCCCTAATAAGAAAAAGTATGAACCCAATTATTATTAGAGAATATCCTAATATCCTTGCTCTTTTTTCAGCAGTATGGTCTTTAATTTTTTTAAAAGTTCTTACATCAATTTGAGTCAATATAAGCCCATCAATTAATACTAATATAAAAAAATATTTGTCAAATAATTCAAAATATTCCATGATAATGTCTCCTTATAAAAATAAAAAACTATTTAAATATAGATAAGTTCTATGTTTAAATAGTTTTTGCTAACATATATTAATTTATACAAAATATCATAAAGTTCTAGTAATGAATACATCATTATATGTGCATTTAAAATATTCATATGCTCTCTGAGCTTTTAGCATATCCTCAAATAGTCCAAATACTGTTGGACCACTTCCACTCATCAAACTTCCTACAGCACCTAAATTCATCATATTTTTTTTAATATTAGAGATAGTAGGATAAACACTTACTGTTACATTTTCAAGAACATTTTTCATGTTACTTCCTACAAATCTTAAATCTTCATTTTCCATAGCTTTTATTATAGCTTCTGTATTAGGGTGCTTATATATTTTATTTATATTTAAACTTTTATATATATCTTTAGTAGATACTCCAAAATTAGGTTTCACCAAAACTAGTATGTAATTTCTAAATGGTTTTAATGGATTAATTTTTTCCCCTATACCTTCACAAAGTGCGGTTCCTCCCTGTATACAGTAAGGAACGTCAGCCCCGATTTCAAGACCTAGTTTCATTATCTCATCCATACTTATATGCTTTTTAAAGATTTCCCTCATTAAGGATAAAACTGCTGCTGCATCTGTACTCCCGCCAGCAAGTCCTGCAGATACAGGAATGTTTTTTTGGATCTTTATATCTACTCCCACACCTATATTGTACTTTTCAATAAAAGCTTCAGCAGCCTTATATGCTAGATTTCTATTATCTAAGGGTACAAAAGGCTTATTACAAAAAACTTTAATTTCCTTTTCCTTATTTTCATTTATATCTATAATATCGTATAAATCTATTTGCTGCATTATCATCTTCAAAAGATGATAATCATCTTCTCTTTTTCCAACTACATCCAAGGATAAATTAACTTTTGCATAAGCTTTTTTTTGCATATATAAAACCACTTCCTTAATTGAATATTATTTCTCTAAACATTATAACATCAAATAAGTATTAATATATAATATTGTAAAAAAAGATAGTCTTATAATTAAGACTATCTTAAGATTTAAAAATTATATAATAGCTCTTCCTGGTATAATAAGTTTTGATCCAACCTTAATGTTATTAACATCTTCAATTTCATTTACCTTACTTATAGTTTCTATTGTAGTATTGTATCTTTTAGCTATTTTCCATAGAGTATCTCCTGGTTGCACAGAATAAATTATTATACTAGCTTTTTTCTTAGGGACTTCACCTTCCCCTTTTTCTACATGGACTAAAAACTCCTTGCCTTCCATATAATTCACACGTACATATAGCTGTACTATTGCCTTTATAGAAATATTGCCACCTCGAATTTCAGCTTCTACATCTTCCAGTGCCATTCTACAAAGTGATTGCATATGAATTTTTGTTCCTTCAATGTCCATAGCAGTGTTAAAAGGAATTTGATCTTCTATTGAATATGTCTCTTTTCCCTCTTCATCACTTTTATAGAGAACATTAACATTAATTATTCCATCAACCACAACTCTATCTTCTACTAGTTTTTTATCTGTTACATTTAAAGTAGCCTTGCAAAAGATAATTTCCCTCGGCCTAGGAATTGTACTATCTAGTTCAACATCTCCCTTTATGACCCTTTCTTCAGTAACCTGATCATGGATAATATTCATGTTGTATTGCTTTTTCTCCATGTTTAAGATCATATTAGGGCAATATGCATCTTCTATAGTTTTAAGTTCTTCTTTACACGTAACTCTAGTATTAGCTTTACCCATAAGAACTATATCTAATATTCTATTCTCTCCTAAATCATCTTCTTTAATAGAATAATTTAAATCCAATATATCGTATGATGTAAAATTATTCATATCTTCATTAACACTTCTTGATTCTAGATCTTTTTCAATAAATATATCTTCTTCAAGTGTATATATATCTTTAAAATTTTCTGGTGCTTGATAAAGTATTTTTATTTTGGCCCATAGTTCTAGCTTTAATTTTCCATCTAAAATCTTAACATCTTTTTTATGAAAATTAGCATCCCAATTTATTATTTTAGATACCTGTGGCTTTTCCATAGGTATCTTTATACTGCACTCACCCATTAAATCTGTAGATATATTATCTATAACCTTATCTATCAATATAGGATTTCTCCAAAATTGAACTTCTTCTGCTTCTTTAATATCTTTTACTATTTCATAATTATATTTGTTATACACTTCACTTTTTAACTTAACTATTCCTTCTATGCAAACCTTTCTTTCATTTACTATATTACATTCCATATGTTCTACAAAACACGCTGCTTCACAATTCATATCAGAAGTTGCACCATTACAATCTATGCTATTTGTAAATGATTTGGTATATTTTACTGCATGAACTTGAGATGCTTCTTCACCTCTATTAACATACATTAAATTATAGTCAATCACACCTTCTATAAATACCTTGTCTTGAAGAACTTGAATATTACTAACCCTCGGTCTTGCATCTAAAAGAAGAATATCTTCTACATCAGGATGAGTATCCGGAATTACATATTCATCTCTTAATACCGTATCTGCATAGTTTTCTCCTAGTAACTGCTCATACTCTATATTCTCTTTAATAAGTTCCATACTTTATTTCCCCCTTCTTAAAATACCTACTAATTAATGTATATAATGTACTTTAAGAATTTATGAGAAATAATTTATTTTTTATATGTCATAATTCTACTATTTTTTCTGGGATTAAATTATATAAGTCAGGATGATCATTGTTAAGTGAGATGAAAAATTTAGCTAGAAATATGTAGACCATATTTAGATTATGCTATATACTGAATTTGAACAGTTTTGGTAAGCACGTCTGAATAGCTATAAGCAATTATTCTGTCAAAACTACCTTCTACTTTTACTGTGAAAATACTTGAGTAGGCATTTTCTATTACACCATCTTCTATAAGGACTTTTTTCCTCCCTGCAGAATCTTTTAGGTTAACCTTTTTACCTACATGTCTTTCAATTTCTGATCTAATCACTCCTAATTGGCTCTTAGCTTCCATTAAAACACACCCTTTCTAAGGCATTTATATTAATTTTTATTAATATCAAATTTTACACATCTATTTATTATTATGAATATAAACCATATATTTTATACTAATTAATTATTTCATATAAAATATAGCATTTATGAATAAGAAATAGAGTAAAATGTATGGATTTTACCCTATTTATATATATATTATAGCACATTTTACTTTATAAATGAAGACTTAGGGAACCCCTCCCTATATTTACCTCTTGTTTGAAGGCCTCCTATTCCCTTTATACCTGTTATAGTGTTTTTAATTACTTCTTCAATGGGTACTATATTTTCAATATTGTAATACGCTATTTTTTCACAAACTAAAACAGGATCAAGACAATGTATTAGAACTCTATTAGGTGAACTGGCAAAATTTGCACCCGCATCTAATATTGCTTCATAACAGGATTGGCAAGCCCCTGCAAAAATAACCAAATCATCATAACTTCTTTCATAAGCCCTAAGTTTCCTAACTGTATCTATAAAATACTTGGTATTCCTATAATTATCTAGATCCATGTATTCTTTTGCATGCCTTATCATACCATCATGTCCTGTTATAACTACTATATCTGGATTATACTCCTTTACCAATTCTAATGTAATATTGGGTTGCTCTTTTTCTGGAATAGCATGTCCAAAGGCCTCCAGTGAAAGTTTTTTATATGTTTCAAGACATAATTGTAAATACTCTGAGTCTCCATCTATATGAAGTATACGTCCTGGTCTCCCAAAACTTAGGTTGTTTTTAAAGTTTCTTTTTCCACCTTCTCCTCTTGACTTTTTCCGAAATTTCCCTTGTTTTTTTTCCTTTGCTGAAACCAAAATAGATTTTTCTTCTTCCCTTTTTGCTATAACTTTTTTTATTGACTCATTAATTTTTTTATTGAATATAATATCTGCTTTACTCATATTTTTTTCTGTGACAACTTCAAGATCATCACCTAAAGCATCTGCCTCTATCCTAAGATTTACCCCTTTAAGTATATATACTTTTTCTTTATTTTCTAAAGTTTTTATATCTATTATTTTAAAAGTTATATCCTTTTCATAAGATTTTCGCACTACAAAGTCGCCTATATTCATTATACTCCCCCGTAAAGAATACTCTCTTAAATAGTATATGCTTAAACCTTATTGTTGGTACCTAAATATAAAAAGTAGCACTTTTAACTGGTGCTACTTTTTATATTATATTATTTTACCATTATTTTTATAACTCCAATATATTTTAATTATATTACTTTTATAAATCAAAGTTCTTTTTAAATTCATTTATAAAATTTATATATGATTCCTTCTCATTTGATAAAGTTTGTATTTTTTTCATAAATGTATTTTGTATCCATGCAGTTTCATTATAATAATGGCGATTGGATAATCTCCAAAATCTCTGTGGGAACATTAAAAATGCATATATAACCTCATATTCTTCTTCTTTTAGTTTGCTTATTGAGTTATATGAATCTATTATAAGTTTAGCAATATCAATATCCCATTCTCTTCTTTTTAGGACTTTGGTAATAAAATTAGATATATCATAAGCTCTCAATTCTCTTTTACAATAATCAAAATCCACTACATTAATATTGTCATTTTCACCTACTATTATATTGTGATAAGTATAGTCATGATGGCAAAAACTTTTCTCATTTTCTGCCTCTACACATAGGGTTTCATAACTAGAGTTATTTAAAATTTCTCTAGCTTTTATACCTAATTCTTTGTAAAACTCCATATGTTTTAAATACTCGATATCAAAATCACTCTTCCTATTCTTCTTCTTCCTTACCATATTTCTCATTTTACCAAAGGAATTAACTCTCTTTTCCATTAAATATGGCCATCTTCCTAAATCGCTTTTTAATTTACTATTTTCTGGTGGTTCATAGCCCTTAGAAGAAACATGTAATTGTGCAAGTTTTTTAGATGCTATTATTATATCGTTATTATTATAAAAATCACACTCTCTCCCCTCAATCCATTGTGAAAGAGTATATATGTCTTCATTTACCAAAGCATAGGGATTTCCTTCTGTATTTAAATAGTATCTATCTATATCTTTAAATCCATTCTTTATTAGATGCTCTTTAGCACCATATATAAAGAACAATTTTTGGATTCCATAATTAATTCTTTTTAAGCACCTTTTACCTTTGTTTGTATTTAATTCATATATACCTCTATTAGGAATCATTTCTTCAATTTTAATATCAAACTGTCTTTCGATTTCTAGTTCTCTCATCATTGTTATCTACCCCCCTGTAAATTTATATGCAATCGATATAATATTTAGAATTAAGATTTTCTTCTTTATTACTAACAATTCAATGAAACTTTTAATATAATAAATTATATTCATATATAAGGAGTTTTATTATGAAAATTGGTATTGATGGAAGAGCTGCCAAATGGTATAGAGGAACTGGCATAGGAACTTATACTTATGAGCTAATAAATTTTCTTGGGAAAAACCCTGGAAACTTTTTTTACTATGTGCATATGCCTAGCGACATATCCTTTCCGAAATATAGTAATATGAACATACTAAAATCGAAAAATTATTATGAAAAAAATTTTTGGGATGAGGTTAGAAATCCTAATTCTATAGATTCTCTTGATATATCTCTATATCACGTACCTCAAAATGGAATAGGATTGCCACTTTCACAAAAATGTCCTTATATAATAACACTTCATGACATTATTCCCTGTAAACTTCCTAAAACAGTAAATCCTAAACTTTTAAATATATTTAACAGAACTATGCCTACTATTTTAGAAAGATCTAATGCTGTAATAACCGTATCAGAGTTTTCAAAACGTGATATTGTTGAAACATTTAATTATCCTAAAAATAAAATTTTTGTAACTCCTCTAGCAAGTGAAAGTATATATAAACCTTTAGATAAATTATATAGTAAAGATATAATCAAAAAAAATTATGGTATTGATGGTCCTTTCATCCTTTATGTTGGCGGACTAGGTATAAGAAAAAATATTCTTAGAGTAATTCAATCCTTTGAATTATTAAGAAAAGGTTATAAAAAAAATATAAAATTAGTTATAGCAGGTACAAAAGGACCTTTATATGAAACTTACAAAAAAGAAACTGAAAGGCTTTCCATAGAAAATGAAGTTATATTTCCAGGGTTTATATCTATGGAACATATGCCATACATTTATAATGCTGCTGAAATATTTATATATCCATCACTTTATGAAGGTTTTGGTCTCCCTACTATAGAAGCTATGTCTTGTGGTATTCCTGTAATAAGTTCTAATATTACCTCAATACCAGAAGTTACTGGAGATGCTGCCATTTTGATAAATCCACGAGATACCTATGCCTTAAGTAATGAAATGTATAATTTATTAACTAATAAGGAGCTTATGATTAAATTGAAAAATTTAGGAATTAAAAGGTCAAAACAATTTAATTGGAAAAATACTGCTTATAAAACAATGGAGTCTTATAAAATTCTATGCAATTCCAATAAATAAATTACAAATAAAACTGCTGATAATATAATCAGCAGTTTTATTTATTATGCAAAAACACATCATTGAATTTTTGTAAAAACTCTTCCTCTTCATCTTTAAAATCACATTTATTTATAGCTTTCTGTAAAAAACTACTGTATTCCCAGTCTTTTTGTCTAAAATAATAATTTCTAAATAATATAAACTTTCTATGGGGAAAACTCATAATGCCATGTAAAACTTCTAACTCATCTTTATCTATATAATAATTATTGCTATATTCCTCTATAATATACTTAGCCTTTTCTATATCGTACCCAAAACTTTTTATAACTCTATAAATATAATTAGCCATGTCATGTACTTTTAGATCTATAATAGCGTAATCAAAATCAATAAAATACGCCTCTTCATCTTTGATTATTATATTATGATATGCAAGATCATGATGGCAAAATGCTACTTTATCCTCTTTATTACAAATACTATAGTAGGAGGATTTATTTAATATACTTATACTTTCATTTGCTTTTTCTATTAAGTAGTCCACATTATCTAAGAAAATTTCATCAAGTTCTTTTTTTTCACGATAACTTAAAACCATATTTTTTAGTAACTTAATTTGATTTAACTCTTCCTGTAACTTCTCTATGATTTTCCCCCTATTATCCCTGTTTCTAAATTCACTATAAAATCCCTTTGAGCTTTTATGAAGTAATGCTAAAGTATCTGTTGCCAAAGTAACATCTACGGGATTACTATATACACACTCTCTTCCATTTATGAGATTTATCATACAATAATTTTCACCTTTATAAGTCTCATATATTTTCCCATCTATGGTTTTTCTAAAATTAAAAGTTCTCCTAAATCCATTTCTTCTTATATATTCTAATCCATGACTTAT
Source organism: Hathewaya histolytica (assembly GCF_901482605.1). Classification (NCBI taxonomy): domain Bacteria; kingdom Bacillati; phylum Bacillota; class Clostridia; order Eubacteriales; family Clostridiaceae; genus Hathewaya; species Hathewaya histolytica. The sequence continues at coordinate 2,289,046 of NZ_LR590481.1, forward strand.
AAAATATAATCCTTCAACATCATAATCTAACTTTTTCAGTATAAAATCGCCTTCTTCTGTAACTACTATAAAAACTTTTCTAATAGGTATAACATCCTTAACCGTAAGATTAAACTTCTTAAACAGTTTTATATCAAGACAGTAGTCTTTCAAATACTCCCTTTCCTTATATCTGACTTCCATCATATAACCACTCCCTCTAAATCAGACTTTCCCCATCTTCTAAAATAGCCTTTTTAAGTTTCTTAACATACTTTTCTACAGACCAACTTTTTTTATTTTCTATATACTTATTACAACACTTCATAAACTCAGTTGGATAAGATACAAGAGAAATTATAAATTCCTCACTATAATCATCAATATTTTCTACATGGCAAAATTCCTTACATATAATGTACCAATTAAAATTATATTGCTCCTTACGAAGTTTATTAACTAGATGTATAATATCCATTTCTAATAAATTATAAGAAGCATTTTTAATGTTAATTATATTTATGTTATCCCCATAGGATTGTAGGTTATCTTTCCATATGTTTTGTATACAAATTTCTTTTCTCCTCATGCTCCTTAGAATTATTTCTATATAATATGAAGAATCCACAATTCTTAAAGAGTCCTCTGCCCTTTTAATATAAACATCACCAACTCTAACTAAAACTTCTTCAAATTCATTCATAGGCTTTGAGAGCTTTATCCTATCTATTTCTCTAGAAGCTCTTCTAAGATTAACTTTATATTCTTCTATCTCTCTCCCAATTTTATTAGGAAGCTTATTCTTTAAAAACATTTCAAATCCCATTGTTCTTTTATGAAACTCACTTACAGTCCTTAAATGTTCTATAACTTCTTTTTCTGTTATACTTTTTATATATTCTATCTTTTTAAAGCTATTTACTATATTAATATTATTTTTTATAAGATATTCCTTAAAATCTAAGATTCTAGGATTCATTATTTCACCACCTTATACACCGTAACTTTAATTAAAAACGTCTAACTTTATAAAATCATTAATAAACTCTTCTCTTTGTTCTATATCTAAGACATATCTTTTTAGCCTCTTTATAAATGCTTCTTCTTCCCATGGCTGCCTTTCCCAATAATATTGTATTCCAAGTTGCCAATAAGCCTGCGGAAACTCCATAAATCCTGCCATAACTGGAATCTCATTATTATATATTGGATTTATTTCATCATAAATTTTTAGAATATCTAAAGCATTAAAAATACTCCATTTACCATCCTTCATTCGTCTTATGAGAAGACTACATAAATCATGTAAATGAGTATCCAGTATACAATAATCAAAATCTATTAAATATACATTGTTTTCCTTATTAATTAAAACATTATGGTTAGCATAATCATGGTGGCAAAAACCATTGTTTTTCATTTCTTGCCTCATTAATTTCTCATAGGAACTTCTCTGTAATTTTGTTATAGATTTTTCACATCTCTTTAATTCTCTTTCCATAATACTTAAATATTCCATGTCGAAGAGGCTCTTATTACTTTTTTCAGAAATTCTTCTTTTAAAATCTAAAATTTCGTCTTTCCTTGTACTAAATGTTTTTATCCATCTAAGCCACCCTATTCTTGGTTTCATATTTTTATTCACACTAAATCCCTGAGAGCTTAAATGAAGTTTTGCCAAATTAGATGTTGCAAGATACATATCTACAAAATTATCATAGTTACTCTCTCTGGCATCTAACCATGGATTAAGATATGCATATTTACCTAGAAAACTTATATAGTCCATTCCATCTTTTGTAGGAATAAACTCAGGTATTCTATCATAGCCATTGCTTTGAAGATGTTTCATTGCTTTATATATATAAATGAAATGAGAAAATTCATATTTTATAACCTTTAACGCATAAAATTTATTATCAGCTTGAATCTTATATACATTTTTTATTTTTTCTATGTTACAAACTTCTAAATTATAATTTTTCTCTACTAGGTTCTTTATTTCCTCAAACATAGATTTAATGCCCCTATTAATTGCTATATTTTAATATATGAGTATGCTTAAATTATTGTGCTAGCACAACTTTAATAAGAAGTTAATATAGTATTATATATGTTATAAATGTTAGGGAGTGATCTCATGAAAATTGCTATAGACTGTAGAGGTATTAATTGGTATCATGGCACTGGTATAGGTACTTATACAGATAACTTATTAAAAAATCTCCTAAAAATAGATGACGAAAATTATTATCACTTATTTTGGTCAGGTTTAGGATATGAAAAATATGAAAAATATAATGCAAACTTTATAATGTCTTCCGAAAAACACCATAGATTTTTTCAACAACATATTTTCCCTAATAACATTGAAAATGAAAAAATAGACATATATCACGTACCTCAAAATGGAATAGGTCTTTCAAATAATATAGATTGTATAAAATTCGTAACAGTTCACGACTTAATTCCTTATGTAATGCCTGAAACTGTAGGTAAGGGATATTTAAATAAGTTCTTAAAAGAAATGCCTTATATAATAGAAAATTCTGATGGAATACTCACTGTTTCAGAGTTTTCTAAAAAGGATATATTAAGATTTTTTCCTGTAGATGAAAATAAAATTTTTGTAACGCCTTTAGCTGCAAATAAAATCTTTAAGCCCTTAGATCCACTGTACTGTAAAAATTATATTAAAGAAAAATATAATATTACAAATAAATTTGCAATGTATGTAGGTGGTTTTAGCGATAGAAAGAATGTCCATTCTCTTATAGAAGCATTCTCTAAAGCTTATAAAAATTTAGATGAAAAGTTTAACCTTTTCATTATAGGTTCTTATAGAGATCCAAATCAAAAACTAGTTAGGCTAGCCGAAAGTTTAGGTATGGGTGAGAAAATAATTTTTACTGGATTTATCCCTGAAGAAGAATTGCCTATTTTTTATAATGCAGCTTCTGTTTTCATTTATCCATCTTTTTATGAAGGTTTTGGTCTTCCTCCCTTAGAAGCAATGAGTTGCGGAACTCCTGTTATTTCTTCAAACCTTTCCTCAATTCCGGAAGTTGTTAAAGGTAATGGAATATTAATAAATCCACATATAAAAAAAGACTTAGAATATTCTATAGAAAATGTTCTAAATAATAAAAATCTAAGGGAATCCTTAAGAAAAAAATCCTTGGAAGGTTCAAAAGAATTTTCTTGGAAAAACACTGCAGAACTAACACTAGAATCATATAATAAGATTTATAATAAAATGATTTAAAACTTATTATATCTTGGATCATGACTTATTATTTTATAAAAAACAAAAATGCTTGTAAAATATATTAATATATTTTACAAGCATTTTTTTAACTTAATTTCCTGGTGCCCCCGCCTATGCCACTTAAATAAAAACTTGGTTCATGTCCTATTGTTTCTCTATATCCAATTCTTACTTTTGTGATAAAATCATTCACAGCTTCCTTTTTTACTATAGCTATGGCGCATCCCCCAAATCCAGCTCCAGTCATTCTAGCGCCAATGCACTCCTTTACCTTTAGAGCTTCTTCAACAATTGTATCAAGTTCTAAACCTGTTACCTCATATAAATTTTTTAATGATTTATGAGACTCAACTAATAAATCACCAAATTCTTTTAAATCCCCCTCAATTAAAGCCCTATATGCATCTTTTACCCTTTGGTTTTCATGAATAACATGTTCTGCTCTATTCCTTATTATATCTTTTTTTAATAACTTCTTATATTCTATAAATTCCTCTTTGGAAATCTCACATAAGTTAGTTATATCTCTTTTCATTTTAATTGTATTTACTGCTTCATCACACTCTGCTCTTCTTTCATTGTATTTCGATTCATTTAATGCCCTTCTCTTATTTGTATTCATAAGTACTAGAGTATAATCCTTTAAATCCAAATCAGCATATTTATATTCTAGGGTATTACAGTCTAACAATATAGCTTTATTCATTTTTCCCATACCCACTGCAAATTGATCCATAATGCCACAATTTACACCTACAAATTCATTTTCAGCTTTTTGGCATAGTCTAACTATATCCACCATTGGTATTTTACAATCATTAAAAAGGTCATTGACTATATGTCCAATTAATACTTCTAAAGATGCAGATGAAGATAATCCTGCTCCATTTGGTATATCACCACTTACCAAAATATCCATGCCTTTAATTGTAAATCCTCTATCTTTCATTACTTTTAAAACACCCTTACAGTAGTTAGCCCAGCCATCTTTTTTTTCATACATTATGTTATCTATATCTAAAGACACCTTGAGATCAAAATTTGTAGAAGCTAAGTTTATTCTGTTACTATTATTTTGCCTAACTAGACCATAAATACCAAGGTCCAGAGCACAAGGGAAAACCAGACCACCATTATAATCTATGTGTTCTCCAATTAAATTTACTCTTCCAGGAGAATGAAAACAAAATATTTCATTCTTAAAATTTACCCCGTATATTTCATTAAAACTCTTATTAAGATTTATTAATTCCATAATATCCCCCTATACTACCCTATAATTAATTATTTGTATTCATAAATCTTTTATATGCATCTCTTAATTCTTGTGCAGTTTCCTCAACAGCCCTTGGATTACAAGCAGCCCAAGCCCCCGTTTCTGAAGATGCATTAAATTTAATTTTATCTTGCGACCTTAATGGTGGATAAAATTCTACGTGAAAGTGATAATAATCATCATAATTTCCATATTCTTCAGAATTAACTGGCGCCTGATGAATACACATCATATAAGGAAATACCCTGTCAAATAAAGCATCAAAAGTCCCTGAAACTTTTCTGAGAATATCAGCAAAATTATTTTTCGCTCTTTCATCAAAATCTATTATTTTACTGTAATGATCTTTTGCCACTATAAATATGCCATAAGGATAGTCCGTAAAAAATGGAATATATGCTATAAAATCTTCATTTTCCATTACAATTCTACTCTTAAAATCCACTTCTTCCTTATTCATCTTACAAATAAGACATTCTGAATTTTCCTCATAATATTCCCTACAAGAATTTAATTCTGTTTGAATTTTTAAAGGCATTACAGAATATCCATATATTTGTCCATGAGGATGAGGCATCGTAACCCCTACCTCTTCCCCTCTATTTTCAAATTGTAATATATATTTTATATTTGTATCTTTAGATAATTCTATATATCTTTCACACCATAAGTCTACTAACTTTCTTATATGATCTACTGGAAGGTCACTTAGTACCGCATTATGATTTTGAGAATAAAGTATAACCTCACACTTTCCATAGGCCTTTTTTATTTTATAGAATGAGCTCCCCACCTCATCTGGTTCTGATGGATCAGTACACAAAGCCGGAAAATCATTTTCATATTTTAAAACCTCATAGTCCTTTGGAACTTTTCCCGATCCTGGACAAAATGGACACCAATCCTTTGGCATCTGAGGTCTGTTCTGCCTATGTGATGCAACCATAGTCCAATCTTTTAACAACGGATTCCACCTTAATTCTGCCATAAAAAAACCCCCTTATTAAGAAAACCTTTTCTATATCTTTAACCACAAAAATTATTTTACTCAATTATAACACATTAATATTATTAAAGTAAAAAAACATAAATGCACTGAATAAAATATATCAATACTTTTATGTCTTCTAACTTTTACTTTTTATTATTTTCTCCACAGCTTTCTCTTAATATTAGCTTAGTTTGAAGTTCTATGCTAACTTTAGTTTTATTACTATTATCTATCATTTCCATTAGGTGTACAGATGCTTCTTTGGCTACCTGCATCATATTTTGATCCACTGTGGTAAGCCTTGGTCTTGTCACACTAGAAAGTATGGTATTATCGAAACCAATAATAGACATATCTTCTGGAACATTTATACCAAGTTTTGAACAAACATTTAATATTCCAATAGCCATAAGATCATTACATGCAAGAACTGCAGTAGGTCTTTTTTCCTTATCTAATAATTTTTCAAATAGAATTTCTGTATTTTCTACAACTTCTATACTATTTCCCTCACCAACATTTAACACCTTATCATAGGATAATTTATGTTCCTGTACTATGTTTTTATAAACCTCTTCTTTTATATCATAAGAAAGGCTCTTATTACCTCTAACAAATAATATGTCCTTATGTTTCAATTTTAAAAGATACTTAAATGCCTCAATTGTACCTTTCCTTTCATCATAAGTAACAGAGTTATACTCATCATCTTTCCATGATCCTTTTATAACTATTGTAGGTAATACTTTTGATATTTTCTTGTAATAACCTTCCTTTAAATTATCTAAATTAGGGTCTATAGATATAATTCCATCTACTTGTCTTGAAATAATATCTTCAATTAATTCCTTCTCTTCTTTGGCACTACCACAAGTATTACACAATGAAATGCTATAACCAAATTTTTTTATACATTTTTCTATGCTTTCAACTATAGTTGAAAAAAACAAATTTGTAATTCCTGGAACCAATACTCCTATAACACAAGTTTTTTTAGTTATTAATCCTCTAGCCATTATATTCGGTCTATAATTAAGTTTATCTATAGCCTTTTCTATTTTTTCTCTAGTTTCCTTTTTTACTGGGTAATTGTTATTAAGCACTCTAGATACAGTAGTTATTGAAACTCCTGCCTCTTTAGCTACATCGTTAATTGTTACTGGCATGAGGTCACCTCTTTACTATTTATTTGAATTTTCGCTAAATTTCCACTAACTACATATTATCAAATTTTTAATTGTATTTCAATATTTTTTAAATTTCATTTTTATTTTTTTGTTTTTTCTTTGTATTTTAACCTTTTGCACCATAAACTTACATAATATTTATTATAAATTTGATAATACTAAAAATGTACTAAAATTTCGGGGAGGTGAAAGCTTCTTTTACAGAGGCTAATATAATGTCACATAAAAATAATAAAAATAGTAAACAAAATAAAAAAGTAAGTCAAAAAACAAGAACCGAATTAGAGAAAATGAAAGTTGAAACTGCAAATGAAATTGGTGTAAATAATGAATCTAAAAAACTTGGTAAAACTTCTGGTGAAGGTGCTAAAAGAAATAGGTAAAAGTTAATTTTAGTATATACCTACTTCCTACCAACTTGAAGTAGGTATATATTTTATTCTCCAGTTTTTATAAATTCTATATTTCCCTTAATTTCATATTCTATGCCTGACTCAATAAAGAAAGTATCTTTCTCCTTAAGTTCTAGTACTTCCCCTGAACTCAAATTCTTAATTTCCCCTTCTCCTTCTAAAATGAAAATACATTGAAACTTATCCAAGGTTTCAAAAACTCCACTCTTACTTACACGTATTTTTTCTATTATAAATTCATTACTTTTAAAAATCTTAAAATCATCAATCTTTTTAATATTTAAGTTATTTTTTAAATCAATTACATGTAATGCCTTTTCAAGATGTAGTTCTCTACCCCTATTATAGTCATATATCCTATAAGTTATATTGCTATTTTGCTGAATTTCCAAAAGTTCTATTCCAGCACCTATAGCGTGTATAGTTCCTGCTGGTATATATATAAAATCTCCTCTTTTCACCGGGACCCTATGCACAAATTCTTCTATAGTTCCATTATATAATATATCCTTAAGTTTTTCATAACTTACATTTTCTTTTAACCCGTAATATATATATGAGTTCTCCTTAGAATCCAAAATATACCAACATTCACTTTTTCCATTATCCTTTTCTACCATTCTTGCAAACTCATGCCCTGGATGAACTTGAATTGATAAATCTTTTATTGCCATTATATTTTTTACTAGTATAGGGAAATCTTTAAAATTCAAGTATTTCCATAAATTTTTCTCTTCTATATCATAGTTTTCTATTATAGATACTCCCTCTTTATGACAGCATAAGTTCCAATCTTCCCATCCCCATGGTTTACGTTTGTGTACTGCATTTAATTTCAATATTGAATTTTTCATATAAAAAACACTCCCTAAACTACTTTTATTATTAAAGTATTCAAAGAGCATTTCTATTGTTAATGATTTTAATTTTTATTATTTACAAAATAATATACAACTAGGCCGGATAAGGTTATTGCTATGCCTATAAATGAATTAAATGGGTTACTTTTAATTGTAGCTACTAATATATATACTCCACCTAATCCACCAAGTATAGGTACTATAGGATATAATGGTACTTTATATGGTCTTTCTTTTTCACTATATTTCTTTCTTAAAATAAATACAGAGAAAACTCCTAGTGTAAAGAATATCCAAAGTACAAAAACAACCATATCTGTTAAGGTATTAAAACTACCACTAAATATATATATTAATGATATAACAGTCTGTAATATTAATGCATTAATAGGGGTATTGAATTTAGGATGAACTTTTGACAATATCTCTGAAAACGGTAATTCTCCTTTACTTGCCATAGCAAATGGTGTTCTAGCTCCACTCATCAAATACCCATTTAATGTACCAAAAACTGATACCATAATTCCTAATATTATAAATACAGCTCCTTGATTTCCAAACAAAATTGTAGCTGCATCAACGGCAGGCTCTTTTGATATTATAATTTTATCAAATGAAAGAATCTTTAATATAGCAAAATTAAAAACTACATATGTAAAAATAACAGACAAAACCCCTAAAATAATTGATCTTGGTAAATCCCTTTTAGGATTCTTTAATTCACCAGCCATATTAGTAACATATATCCATCCATCATAAGCCCAAAAAGTTCCTAATATGGCTGTGCCAAACCCTGAACTAAATGATGCATCTTTCATTGATATTACAACTTGTGCCTCTCCTTTAATAATTCCGAAAAAAACTAAAATTATTATAGGCAATAACTTTCCTATAGTTGATACGGATTGAATATAACCACCATATCTAGTACTTATAATATTTAAACAAGTTAGAAGTATTAAAACTATTGCTGCAAACACCTTTAACATAATGCCACTCATAGGTATAAAAAAAGATGCAAAAGTCATAAAAGCTATAGAAAGTGCAGCATAAATCGCTGGTGCACCTATAATAGTTTGAACCCATCCCAACAAAAATCCAACTTTCTTTCCATATAACTCTTCTAGATAAATATATAATCCTCCTGTTTTAGGTATAGCTGTACCTACCTCAGCAATAGTAAGTGCGGAACATAAGGTTATAACTCCTCCTATAATCCACGCCCACAACCCCATAATTCCAGAACCAGCATTCTTAAATACTATACCCAATTTAAGAAATATACCTGATCCAATAATAGTTCCAATAACCAAAAATAATGCATTAAAAAAATTAACGGATTTCTTTAAATTTTCCTTTTCCATATTTCCCTCCATATTCGACCTTTTATGGTTTCATCTTAAGCGTAATATTATTTATTCTATCATATTTTAAGTTCAATTCAATATTTTTTTTAAGTTATATGTTGTCATTTTTTATTATAATTTCTAAATTAGAAATTAATTATATTATAATCTATATGTGTTATAGAAATTTCAAATAGATACCCTATTGAAAATTAGTTTTATTTATATTATTATAAGTATAAAGCTAAATTTTGATTGTTTTTATCATATAATAAAGTTTATTATATAACTTTTATAATTAAATAAAATCTGTACCCATTAAAAATGAAAAGAGGTAATCTATATGTCAATAGTTAAGATAAGCGAAGTTGCTTTAAAAGAATTTAAAGAACTTTTAAAAGACAATAAAATAGAGACTAATACTGTTAGAATAGTTATATCAGGCATTGGCTGAGGTGGTCCAAGATTTGGACTTGTTCTGGATGAACAAAAAGAAAATGATGTTTTTGAAAAAGTTGAAGATATGACTTTCCTTGTAGAAGAAGATATAAATAAAGAATATGGTTGTTTACAAATTAAATCTGGTGAAGAAAATGGTTATGGTGGCCTATCTATCGAACCAGAAACTTCTTCTGGCGGATGTGGAAGTTGTTCAAGCTGCGGCTAAAATAATAAAAGGGATTCTATAGTTTTTATAGAGTCTCTTTTTATTTTGAATAACTTTTATTTAAAATAACAATACTAATAGTATCTTCTATTAAAAAACTAAATCCTAATCCTATTGAAAAAAAACTTTGTTTGTATTATTCTATATTTGAATATGTTGAGTGTATTTATCAAATAATAATGCTTCTTGTTTTTACTTTAAATTCATAATATTTAAGACCAAATTCTCTAAATATAAAGTGAGGTAAAATATATGGCAATAGTTAAAATGAGTGAAAGTGCTTTAAATGAACTTAAAGAACTTTTAAAAAATAGCGATATAGATACGGATATTGTTAGGATAATCGTATCTGGTATGGGATGTAGCGGTCCAAGATTCGGTATAACTTTAGATGAACAAAAAGAAGATGATCTTGTAGAAAAGATTGAAGACTTAACTTTCCTTGTTCAAAAAGATATAAACGAAGAATTCGGTGCATTACAAATTAAATCCAGTGAAGAAAATGGCTATGGCGGTCTATCCATAGAAACAGAGATTCCACCTGCTGGAGGATGCTCAACTTGTTCTGGTTGCCACTAATTAAGTAAAAAAAGAAGTTCTATATATTTTATAGAACTTCTTTTTTATATTTATATATATTTATCATATTCTTCTTTATCCTTAAGAATATTTACTAAATGTTTTACATCTTGATCTTTAGTTTTATCCATAACTAGTATAACATCATCTGTATCCACTATAACCAAGTTATTTATTCCAAACCCTATAATTAGTTTATCTTTAGAGAATACAGAACAATCCTCACATTCTTCCATAAAGACATTTCCTTTTACATTATTACCCCGGAAATTTTCTATAAATCGACTTAAAGCAGTATAACTACCTATATCATCCCAAATAAAGTTACTTTTTATAACATATGCCTTTCTTGTTTTTTGCATTATTCCAAAATCCACAGAAATTCCTTTAATTAAATTATATTGTTCATTAATAACATTCTCTTCTTCACTTGTACCCAAACTTTTATATATTGTCATTAATCTCTCATACATTTCAGGTAGATACTTTTCCATCTCCCTTAAAAATATATCTGCTCTCCAAATAAACATACCACTATTCCAAAGATAAGTCTCTTTTAGAATTAAATCTTTAGCAACTTCACTATTGGGTTTTTCTAGAAACCTACTTACCTTATAAGAATTAACTTTAGAATTAACCATGTCCCCCATCTCTATATATCCATAACCAGTATCAGGCCTATCAGGTGTAATTCCTAGCGTAACAAGTCCTCTCTTTCTCTTTGCTATTGTAACAGCCTCTTCTATTGTTTCTATAAATATTTTTTCATTAGCTATATAGTGATCAGATGGTAGTACTATCATGGTTGCATCATTATCTTTTTTTAAAAGCTTTATAGCTGAAAAGCCTATACATGTAGCAGTTTCTTTATTGTTTGGTTCTAAAATTATATTTTCCTTATTTATTTCTGGTATCTCATTACAAATTTGCTCATAATAATTTTTGTTAGTAACTACATATATATTTTCTTTTGGAACTATGGGAAGTATTCTATCTACAGTAGTTCTTAAAAAACTTTTATCGTCTATTATATTTAGAAACTGTTTAGGGTTATCATTTCTAGATAGTGGATACAATCTAGTTCCTTTTCCACCGGCTAGTATTAAAGCATATAACACGAATAAAACACTCCAAAGAATTGTTATACATTTATATTATGTATACAAACTCTTTGGAGTGAATAAGTTTATATATTTACTAAATATTATATTAATATATCTTTTTTCTTAAAATTAATATGTGAAATAATGTAACATATGATTATCCAAACAAGCATTATTATCACGGCATTTTTAGTACTTATGCTTGGATCTCCTATCTGAAAAGCAAGATTGCCTTCTAGCAAGCTTATAGGATTTGAATACATTGTAACTATAAATCTATTAAATCCTTGGAATTTCCCCATTACAACTGATAAGAACTGAAACATAATAACTGTAACTATAGAAAGAGTCATGGACATCATACTACTCTTTACAATGGTTGAAATTAAAAATGCTAAGGTACAGCAAGTTATTATATATACTATCTGTATCAACAAAGCTAAAGCTAAGAACTTCCATACAGGCATTATACTCCCTGAGTTAGTCATGGGAACTAAATTATATTTACCAAACTCATTTAATCTAGTCGTGTCAAAAGCATATTTAACCCCTTGTATTATTGGATAGTTTGCATTTCCCATACCTCTCCAAATACTAATTCCTAAAAAGAATATAAGCTCTCCACCAATTATTAATGTTACAGCTGAAGCTACTAGCGATATAAATTTAGATAAAAGTACTTTAACTCTAGATATAGGTTGAATTAACAAAAATTTAAGTGTTGCAGGAGTATATTCTCCAGATACTATATCTGCTGAGAATACAATTATACCCATAGTTAAAAATGACATACCTAAACTACTTATTATGAATCTTAAAAAGTTAAATCCGTTTACTTTATAGTCTTCCACAGGTTTAATATTATTTTTAAGAAGGTACTTGGATTCCTCTATTTTTAATCTTATAAATTCTAAATCTTTAACTTTACCTTTTTTATTTAGTTCATATTGGGCTTCTCCTAATTTTATATCATCTTGTAATTTAACTTTCCAATCTGGCTCTTTATTACCACTTTTAATTACTTCTTGAACCTCTGCAATATTTTTTTCTACTGATAATATCTCCTCATCTATACCTTTAATTCTTAGTGTTAATTCATCTGGCTTGTCCTTTAATTCACTACTTACACTTTTCTTTTCTTCTTCTAGATGCTTTAAAGTTTTGTTATGAGAAGCCAATATATTTTCAGGTTTATTACTTTCTAAAATAGACTTTTCAGTATTATATTGTAGAAATGTAGCTACAGATAGAAGTAATAAAAATCCTATAAATACTACTAAAGTCTTTTTTCTTTTAAATAATTTTATTAGCTCATTTTTAATTAAAGTACCCATTATTTAGCTCCCCCCTTAACTAATTCTAAATATCTTTGCTCTAATCCCTTGTGTTTTATATAAAATTCCTCAAGGAGAACACCTCTATGTATTAAATTTTTTATTATTACAGGTATATCTTCCTTACTAGTCTTTATTTCTATACAATCTTCCCTTTCCACTATTTCTGCTATTTTATCTATTTCATTTAAAACTTTTATGCAATGTTCATTATCTAAAGATCTTATAACTGTAATTATACTTTCATCTTCTTCATTATTTACACTCTCTATAGATTGAATAAGCCCATCCTTAATAAAAGCTACTCTATCACATAATTGCTGAACTTCACTTAAAATATGTGAAGATATAAATACAGATACGCCTCTCTCCTTAGCAGCAGTTTTTACTATTTTTCTAAAATCTAATATTCCTGTTGGGTCTAACCCATTAGTAGGTTCATCTAATATAAGTAACTTAGGATCTGATATTAGAGCTGCAGCAAGTCCTAATCTTTGTTTCATACCTAGAGAATACTTCTTTACATTAACATCTATTTTATCTTTAAGCCCAACTAACTCTATAAGTCTGTTTACTTCCCTTCGTTTAACTCCTCTTATCCTTGCTATCTGCATTAAATTTTCCCTACCAGATAGATAACCATATAATTCAGGATTTTCTACTACTGCTCCTACATTTGATAATGCTTTCTCTCTTTCATTTTTTAAATCATGTCCCATTATCTTTATACTTCCACTATCATTATGAATAAGACCAACAATCATTCTAATGGTAGTTGTCTTCCCTGCACCATTTGGTCCAAGAAATCCAAAGACTTCACCCTCTTTAACAGAAAAATCTATTCCCTTTATAATTAACTCTTTTCCAAGTTTCTTTTTAAGTCCACTTACCTCTAAAACATTCATCTACTCCACTCCTCTCCTAGCGTTTAATATGATTATACTATAAAATAGTAAAAAATAAACATTATGTTTGTAATTTAAGCTAGATTAGAATTTTTTTTAAACTTTTGAAGATAATAAATATATAAGGAGGTATTGAGATGGATAAAGATAATTTAGTAAACAATGTACCATATTATAAAAATAAGGATGTAGGAGAATCTCTAGAAGATTATATTGTTCGTAAAGATAAGGAAATTAATAAAAATAAAATTAAATCTGAAAAACTCCAAAATGAATTATATGGTTTCTCCATATATCCACAAACTGATTTATATACAAAAGATCCTAATCATTTCTATTAAAAAAACTCCTCAAATGAGGAGTTTTATAAGCTTGTAGCCTTTGTAAATCTCATATTAACAGAATTCCAATTAATAATATTGTAAAATGCATTTACAAAATCCGCTCTTTTATTTCTATACTTTAAGTAATATGCATGCTCCCATACATCCAAAACTAATAATGGTGCTACACCCCATTGAGTTAAGTTTTGATGTTTTTCACATTGAAGAATTACAAGTTTATTAAAACAAGGATTCCAGCATAATATTGCCCATCCTGAACCTTCTACAGCTATAGCTGCTGCAGAAAATTGCTTTTGAAAATTTTCATAACTTCCAAAATCCTTTTCTATTTGATCTAATAATTTTCCACCTGGTTCATTTTTGCTTGGGCACATATTTTCCCAAAATAATGTATGAAGAATATGCCCTGAACCATGAAAAGCAAGTTCTTTTTCCCAATGTTTAATTAAAGCATAATCTCCCTTACTTCTAGCCTCATCTAACTTACTTTCCGCATTATTTAATCCATCTACATAAGACTTATGATGTACATCATGATGTATCCTAAGTGTTTCTTCATCATAATAAGGTTCTAAAGCATTATATTCATAAGGTAAGTCTGGTAAAGTATATGTCATAATATCACCTCTTATTTTATTTTCATAGCAATATTATTATGGGTACCAATACATAATTTTATACTTCTCTTTCTTTTAATATCCCACTTGAACATTTTTTATCATATAAGTATAAAATAATGGCAGCACTTATTATAATTACTCCTCCTATGATACTATAAACATCTGGTACTTCTCTAAATATACAAAAACCTAATATTGATGCAAATATTATATTTATATAATTATAAATAGAAACCTCTGCTGCTGGAGCATATTTATATGCTAAAGTCATGGAAACTTGTGCAAATCCATAACAAAGTCCTATACATATCAAAATAAAACTCATCCTTGTATCAGGTATTTTAAAATTCAAAAACATTCCTGGTAAAGTTCCAATCATAGAAATTAATGAAAAATGAACCACAATAGTAGAGGGATCTTCTTTATCACCTAGAAACCTCAAATAGGTGTATGCCGCACCAGATAAAACCGCTGAAATAAATCCTGATAAGGCTGGTATCATCCCCATACTAAACTTAGGCTTAATTACTAGTAGTGCTCCAATGAATACAAGTGCCAAAATTGGGAGTTGTATTTTACTGAGCTTTTCCTTCAGAAAAATATATGCAAAGATAGTTACAAAAAAAGGTGATAATTTATTTAGCATAGATGAATCTGCTATCATAAGTTTGCTTATGGCATAAAAATTTGTTACCATAGCTCCTAATCCCAACACAGATCTCATAAATAAAAACTTCTGATTTTTCTTTTCACCAAGTAAAGTAGTTCCATTTTTAATAGCAAAGGTAAAAGCAATTATAAATGTAACGATATTTGTAAAAAACATTCTTTGAAATAACGGTATATCATTTCCCCATTTTATAAAAACATTCATTAAAGCATAGAGAAAAGCAGACATGAGCATAAAAATTATACCCTTACTTTTACTTTCCATAAATAAACCCCCTATAAGTACTATACATTTAAATTCTATGTTTTAATTCTATCAGATTTCGAGGATTATACATAGTTATACTTTAAACATCTAGCTAACCTACATGTCTATTTTATTAGGGAAAATATACAGTTAATTAAAACCTAGCCACAGAAATCTCCTCTTCACTTTTTTTCTTATTGTTTTCTTTTGTAAACATAACGCCTCCTACTAGAGCTGTAAAAGGTGCTACAGTTATAAGCCCAAAGCTTCCAACTAAGGTATGAAGTATTTCTCCTGCTACATATGTCATATTAATTATATTTATCATTGGAACACCTTGAGCCATAAAAACCATTAACATAGCAGTATACCACCTGAGTATGCCAATAATAAAGTGGTCGTCATAGTTCCAAGAATTGCCGTTGAAATATTAATTCCTGAATTTATAGCTTCCCTTGCTGCAATATCAGGTTTCTTATTTACAATCTCACTTAATGCTGAAGATATATCCATAGATACATCCATAACTGCTTCAGAAGATGCTATAAATATCCCCGAATAAAAAATCTTAGTTATATCTAAATGTGCATATCCACTATAAAGTAAACTTTCTGAAAAAGGAACTATTGCTCCATGTATATTAAATGCTTTACCAAAAACTATACCTAAAATACATGTAGTTATAATTCCAACATTTAACCATAAAAAACAACCAAAGCTTTTTTTGTAAAACCTGCTACCAAAAATATTATGACAAATGTTATTATAGTAACTAAAACCAAAGATAATACTATGGGATCTACCCCCTTTAAAAATCCAGGAATCAACACCTTCCAAATTACCATAATCGTAAATATAAACGAAATAATAGCTTTAACTCCTGTCCAACCTGAAATTAATATTATTAAAGTAACAAATACTAACAAAAGTATGCCTTCAATATTTATCCTATAATGATCTATTACATTAACATTTGAAATCACATCTTTGTTATAATCTATAACAATTAATGTATTATCGCCCACTTGGAATATTTTGTCCAATTTCAACTTACTCATAACCTTATTTACCGCTTCAACCTTTTCTCCCTTAAATTTACCATTCATAACTTCCACTATAACTGTTTGAGTTCCTGTTTTAACAATACCCCTTGTCCTCATTTGAGAGTTATCTACTTCTATAATCTTTCCCTTACCTCTTATGGATTTTATATTATCTTTATGCTTTTCAAATCCAGTAGGTATAAAAATTAAAAACCCAATTACAATAATTAATACTAAAATAAATATCTTTGATACATTTTCTTTACATAGCATAGTTTTCACCTCTATAAAAAATAAATCCAAATCTATTCTTATCTATCTAGAAATTAGATATTTATTTTAGGTTAAGTGCTATCTTTAACTTATAAAATATATCAGTATTATCGTAATACCCATTGAAAAGTTCTTCTCCTTGTCCCTTTGCAAAGGTTGGAACTGGTACTCCTGTATGTGCATAGGATGTCCATCCTATACCTGCCTTTTGGTTTAATATATGAGTTATAGTTACGGTTAATGGATCATAACTTCCATATAAAAGTTTTTCTTGTGAGTTTAGCTTTCTAGATTTTTCATCTTTCATACTCATATGGAAAGCATATTTTAATTGTTTTAATTCATGATCTTTTAATTTTAATCTCTCATCTGTTCCTTCTGTTGTAAGGCCAAAGTTTTTAGTTATATTAGGCATAAATTCTTCAAACTTTGCATTCTCTTTTTTTTCTTCTGAATAATTTTTAACTATGTTATCAAATTTATCATAAGAAACTTTTTGATTATATAATAAATCGTAATAATTATCATACCCTGTTCCTGCAAACCCTTGAGTCAATCCTCCTGTTTCATGGTCTGCAGTTACCACTATTAGAGTATCTTCTGGATACTTTTCATAAAATTCTATAGCAACTTTAACAGATTCATCAAAGGCTATATATCCTTTATTGAAGTTGTTGCATCGTTTGCATGACATGCCCAATCAATTTTTCCACCTTCCACCATCATAAAAAAACCTTTTTCATTATTTAAAACTTCTATACCTTTTTTAGTAAACTCTTTAAGAGTTATTCCATCTTTACTATTATCAACTTCATAAGGCAAGGCTTGTTCCTCATCTAATACTGGAGATTCTGCAATTATTTTTTCTTCTTTATTACTTAGTTTATTAAAATCCTCTTTAGTCTTAACTATCTTATATCCTAATTTTTTAGCTTCTTCATGTACATGAGGCTTATCTTTATTCTTACCTATAGGTTCTTTTAATCCTCCCCCTGCAAAATAATTAAAGTCACTCCTAGGCATATTCATAGCTATTTCATAATAATTTTTTCTAGTTTTATTATGTGCATAGAAAACTGCTGGAGTTGCATGATCTATAGAAACACTTGAAACTATGCCTACCTTTTTACCACTTTCCCTTACTATTTCAGCTATGGTTTTATATGAAGTTTTTCTATCACTCCCCATAGAAATCACACCATCATCTGTTTTATTTCCTGTAGATATAGCAGTTCCGGCTGATGCTGAATCTGTTATAAAAGTGTCTGCAGCATAAGTAGTTGTCATACCCATAACAGGAAACCTTGTAAAACTTAATTTGTTTTCCTTTATTTTATACGCATTAGGTTTATTTCCATTACCATCTTTAGCAGATAAATAGTTTTCAGCTGCATTGATTTGTGGCATAGCATTTCC
Organism: Hathewaya histolytica; assembly: GCF_901482605.1. NCBI lineage: Bacteria > Bacillati > Bacillota > Clostridia > Eubacteriales > Clostridiaceae > Hathewaya > Hathewaya histolytica. The sequence continues at coordinate 2,307,566 of NZ_LR590481.1, forward strand.
ATCACCTATAAATAAAAAAACATATTTAGGATTTCCTTTTAACTTTTTCTCTTTGTTTTCTTTCGTATTTTCATTTTTAACTTGAGAAGTAGTTGCCTTGTAACTATTCTCCCTCTTATCACCTTTTTTTAATGTTACTAATACTACACCTAAGGAAAATATAGAAATTATGCAGAGTATTATTATTACATTACTTTTCTTCATAATTATCCCCCTTCAACTTGTAATGTACTTCTCTTACATACTATCCTATAATTGTTTTGATTAAATTAAATTATTGTAATTTTATCTTTACTTTGTTAAATTATAAAATAAAAAAATCAGGTTAAAGTAAACCTGATTTTTTTATTAGTTATTATTTTTTTTATCTGTTTCTAATAATTTATCCTCTTCATCTAATTCCTGATTTTCGCTATAATAAAATTCCTTAAAAAATAAAGAATCCTTAGTCATTACCCCTTTAGTCTCCTTCAAGGCTATAAATTCATCATTTTCAGTAAGATTATTATTATACTCTTTTCTATTTTTATTTGGTATTCTTTCTACAAAAATTCTAAAAAGCTCTTCTCTAAAATATTCAGAATCTAATCTTGGAAATGAGGGCAATAGTTCAAATCCTTGTTCTAAAGCCTCTTTTACACTTTCAACTTCATATTTAAAATAATACTTACCACTTTTTCTACACAATTCACCTATCTTAAATTCAATTCCTTCTCCAGATTTCCAAAACAAATTAAGTACTTCTTTCTTATCTAAAGTCACACTATTACACCTCTTTATCAAAATAATTCAATTAGTCCCACAATACCTTTATATTAAATATATCACATAATCATAATATTTATAACTTAATATTATAATTTATATTTTTAATTTAGAAAAAAAGCTCTCTCCTACCTCTGTTCTTTCTCCATTAAATATTTCTACAATGGTTGCACCGACATCACTCATTGTTTTTCTAGTTCCTAAATAAATTTCACCGTGCATACACTTATTATATATAAGAATAGGCACCCTTTCGCGGGTATGTTTACTATGACCTATTGTGGGATCATTTCCGTGATCAGCCATAACTATAAGAAAGTCGTCTCCACCAATTAAATTTATTATTTCTCCTATAAACTTATCAACTTTTTCTAATTGTTTACCATACATCTTTACATCTTCAAGATGTCCTGCTAAATCTGTTTCTTGAATATTTATAAATATAAACCCATAATCTAAAGATTTAATTTGCTCCAAGCTATTTTCAATTATAAGATTAGTATTAACTCCATATATTCTTTTATCCACATCCACATCTATGATATCTGAAACTTTACCAATTGAAATCACTGGTACATTAATTTTTTTTAATTTTGTAATACAATGACCCTGATTATTTATACCGTAACCTAGGTGTTCAACTTCATATTCCCTATTATATAAATTGCATTTAGGAGAATTTATTCCTATATACTTTCCTTCCTTTATCTCAATACACCTTGTTAATTCTTCTACAGTAACTTTTGTAATTACTGAAACCACCCTTGAAACTTTAGTTATATTTCGTACTTCTTTAGCTATTAATTTTACTTTATTATAATCTACTTTTTCATTACTTCCTATAACCGAGTATACATTACCATATTCAGCTTCTATATTATCACAAACAAAGATTCCTTCATCTACAAAAAGATAAGAAGATTGAAATTTAGTTACCTTCTCTACTCCGTATCCTAACTTTTCCAACCTAAATTTTATACTGTCTATATAATGCTCTAGGGGATATACTACAGGATTTTCTATCTTTGCACCTGCTATTTCATAATGACCATAGAAAGAGTCAGCACCAGGATGAGTTAAATTAGCTTCGCCATATATAGCATTCGATACTTTCTTATAATCTCCCACTTCCTCACCTAATGCATTTATTAATCCTAACTTTATTAAATTATTAATACTTAGTTCCTTGTTATTTTCTAGTATATGCTTTAGAGTATTGCTTCCTACATCTATAGGTCTATTTATTTTTATATCTTCCATTTCACCTATGCCTAAACTATCTATAACAAGTAAAATAACTCTTTTCAATAAGATCACCTTCTTTGTTTATATATTTTATCTTTGGTTTTTAGTTAAATATAAATAAATCTTGCATAAAATGCAAGATTTATTTATATTTATGTATAATCTAATTGTTAACTTATCTAGACATCTTAGTATTTTTATCTATAGAATTTTTAGACTTTAATAAATAGAAAGTTATTAATCCTTCTAAAAAGCCTATTCCATAACTTAAATGTAGTATGGGAAATATTATAAATAAATACCCTAGAATTTTTATATTCCCTTTACTTTTCTTTACAGAAAATATTATATCTAATGTGAAATATAATAAAAGCTCCAAAATCCATAACATTCTTATTGGTTTACAAAAAAATGATCCTAATGCACCAATCATATTAGTAGTAACAAAAGCTAATGGTATGAGATGTCTAATTGATGATGTCTTTCCATGCTTTTGCATAACTCTAACTTTCCAAAATCCATATTGATAATATTGTTTCCATAATTTTTTTAAGGAAGCTCTACTATAGTATGTTGATTTTATATCTGGATCTAAAATTATCTTATAGTTATTTTTTGTAACTCTAAAGTTAAGTTCATCATCCTGATTTCTAACTAATTCCTCATCAAAATATCCTATGGAATCTAATACTCCTTTTCTATAAGCACCAAAAGCAACTGTATCCACATAAGCCCTTTCTGTGGCATATCTAAATAATGCATTTCCCACTCCAAAAGGTGAACTCATGGCTTCAGATATGGCCTCACCTTTTAAACTTGTACTAACAGTTTTTATAGGTCCACCAGAACATCCTATCTCATTATTTTGTAGGGCTAATACATTGTTTTTAACAAAATCTACATCAGCATGGGCATGTGCTCCGAAAATTATTACTATATCACTCTTACTTTTTTTAATCCCTTCATTCATTCCTTTTGGTGCTGAAAGACCAGGATTATCTATTAGAAAAACATTTCCATATTTTTTTGAGTACTCATTAACTATTTCCCTAGTTTTATCTCCTGACATTCCATCACAAACAAAAACTTCCATTAACTCTTTAGGATAACTTTGACTCATAAAAGAATCTAGACATTTTCCTATAAAATTCTCTTCATTTCTTGATGGTATGACAACAGTAACTGTTTCATTCATTTTAACACACCCTAACAAATTTATATAATATTATATTATTTTAGTAATCACTAACTATAATATCAGAAAAGATTTAAAATAAAAAGAGAAAAATAGAATTCGCAAAAGCAAATTCTATTTTTGTTTAAGATAAATTATTTTATAACTTCTATATATATTTTAAGTTCTTCACCATTTATCTTAATATCATTATACTCTCTATTCTCATTGTATAAAATTTCAACTGTTAAAGTTTCTCTTTTTATTGTATCCTCGTATTTCTTCACTACAGCCTCTAAAACTTTATTATCATCTATATATAATTTAATTTTATCAGCAACTTCAAATCCACTATCTTTTCTCATGTTTTGAATCTTACTTAATATTTCTCTTACCTGTCCTTCTTCTTTTAATTCTTCAGTTATTGTAGTATCTAATAAAACTCCTAGATCTCCTTCCCCTGAAAAAGCATAGCCTTCCAAGCCTTGCATTGTAACAAGTAAGCTCTCTTTGTTAAATTCTATATCGGTGCCTTCTACATTAATAATTACACTCTCACCATTACTTACTCTTTGAGCTAATTCCATTTGATTCTGAGAAGCTAATGCTTTTCTTATTTGAGGAATTAATTTACCATACTCCCTACCTAATACTGGAAGGTTAGGTTTTATTTCAAAGTTAACGTATTGAGATACATCAGCCCCAAACTCTATTCCCTTAATATTAAGTTCATCCTTAATTATGTCTCCATAATACTCAGGTATAGACTTTGTAGATAGAAGCATTTTAGAAAGTGGTTGCCTATTCTTAATATTAGCTCCATTTCTAGCTGATCTTCCTAGTTTAACTACTTTGTATGCAATTGACATTTCCTTTTCTAACTTCTCATCAATTAAAGACTCACAAGCTAGTGGCCAAGCACATAAATGAACACTGTCTGGTTCGCTATTATCAAGACCTTTTACAAGGTTTTGGTAAACTTCTTCTGTCATAAATGGTATAAATGGAGATGCTATTTTACTAAATGTAACTAACACATTATATAAAGTTACATAAGCTCCAATCTTATCTTCTGTTAAATCCTCTGACCAGAATCTAGAACGATTTCTTCTTACATACCAATTAGATAATTCATCTACAAATTCTTCGAGAGCTAAAGCGGCATCTGTTATTCTATAATTATCTAAATCTTCTTCAATTGTATTAATTAATGAATTTAATTTTGAAATTATCCACTTATCCATAACATTTTTAGACTTAAAATCTTTGTATTCTAAAGGATTGAATTTATCTATATCAGCATAAAGTACATAGAAAGAATATACATTCCATAAAGTACTTAAGAATTTTCTTTGAGCTTCAGATACATCATCTCCTGAAAATCTAGTTGGAAGCCATGGTGCACTAGCTGTATAGAAATGCCATCTTGTAGCATCGGCTCCTTGGTTTTCTAAAACTTCAAATGGTTCAACTATATTCCCTTTAGATTTTGACATTTTAATGCCTTTTTTATCTAAAACGTGACCTAGAACTATACAGTTTTCAAATGGTGCCTTATCAAATAAAATAGTTGAAATTGCAAGTAATGTATAGAACCATCCTCTTGTTTGGTCAACAGCTTCCGAAATAAATTGTGCTGGGAAATTCTTTTCAAATAACTCTTTATTTTCAAATGGATAATGATGCTGTGCAAAAGGCATCGATCCAGAATCAAACCAACAGTCAATAACTTCCTTAGTTCTCTTCATCTCTTTGCCACATTTTGAACAATTTAAGTGTACTTCATCTATATAAGGCTTATGAAGTTCTAATTCTTCTTTAACTTCTACACCTTTTTCCTTTAACTCTTCTCTACTACCTATACATTCTTTGTGTCCACACTCACATTCCCAAATAGGAAGTGGAGTACCCCAATATCTATCCCTACTAATACCCCAATCGATATTGTTTTCTAGGAATTTTCCCATTCTTCCGTTTTTGATGTTATCTGGTAACCAGTTTATACTTTGATTGTTTTTAATTAAATTCTCTTTTACTGCTGTAGTTCTAACAAACCAACTATCTTTTGGATAATATAAAAGCGGGGTATCACATCTCCAGCAATGTGGATATGAGTGAGTAAACTTTTCTGATTTATAAAGCATATTATTCTCATTCATATAATCTATTATCTTAGGATCTGCTTTTTTAACAAATAACCCTTTCCAAGGCTCAACAGATTCTACAAAGCATCCACTCTTATCTACTAAATTAATTAAAGGAAGACCATGTTTCTTACATACAAGGCTGTCATCTTCACCATAAGCTGGTGCTGTATGTACAATACCAGTACCATCCGTTAAAGTTACAAAGTCACCATGGATTATATAAAAGGCTTTTTCCTCTGGAGTTTCAAATTTAAATAATTGTTCATACTCCATACCTAAAATATCTTCACCCTTGAATTCTTTAACTATACTATAATCTTCTCCTAAAACCTTAGGCGCTAATTCCTTAGCTAAAATATATATTTCTTCATTTTGCTTAACTTCTATATAATCATATTTCTTATTTATGGTTAAAGCTATATTACTTGGAAGTGTCCAAGGTGTTGTCGTCCAAGCTAGGAAGTATTTATTTTCTTCTCCCTTAACTTTAAACTTTACAAAAGCTGTTGATTCTTTTACATCTTTATATCCTTGAGCAACCTCATGAGAAGATAGTGCTGTTCCACATCTTGGGCAATAAGGCATTATCTTATGACCTTTGAATAGTAAGTCCTTATCCCACATCTGTTTCAATGCCCACCATACTGATTCTATATAGTTATCATCATAAGTTATATATGGATTATCCATATCAACCCAGTAAGCAATTTTTTCAGACATATCTTTCCAAAGACTTGTGTACTTAAATACACTATCCTTACACTCTTTAACAAACTTTTCTACACCATAACTCTCAATTTGTTCTTTTCCTGAGATTTTAAGCATTTTTTCAACTTCTAATTCTACTGGAAGTCCATGAGTATCCCATCCTGCTTTTCTTATAACCTTATATCCCTTCATAACTTTATATCTTGGGATTAAATCTTTCATAACTCTTGTTAAAATATGACCTATATGTGGCTTACCATTTGCCGTTGGAGGTCCATCAAAAAATGTAAAGTACTCACCATCTTGGTTTAATTCAAAGCTTTTTTTAATTATTTCTTTATTATTCCAAAATTCAGCTATTTCCTTTTCTCTTTGAACAAAACTCTTTGAAGTATCGATTTTTTTGTACATATATTTTTACTCCTTCCGTTTCTATATTTTAATTATATCCATTATAAAATAAAAAACTCCGTCCAAAATAGGACGAAGTTAAATTCTTCGCTATACCACCTATGGTAGTTATACATTCAAGTACACATTTATACCCTATCCTTTAACGCAGGATTACGTAAAAGCTTACTAAAGTTTCAGCTCTAGGCTCCTAGGTGATTTTCACTAATCTTCCACTATGGGTTCGCACCTCATCCCACTCTCTGAAAGTTTACGGATTAATTACTCTTCCTAATCAAAACCTTTATAACATAATTTTTTATATATTATAGTTAATTATAAATATAATATAACTATTTTATTTCATATAGTCAATAGATTGTATAATAAATTATATAATGAATCTACATAGTATTTCAACTGGTAAATATAAAAAATTAACACTCTAGACTTATTTATTCAAACTATTTTTCATTCTTTCCTTGTATACTAAATATAATGCATACAAACTATAGTATATAATACTTTAATTAAGGATGTGATATTTTGAAAATCAAGTGGCTTGGACACTCTAGTTTTTTAATAATCTCTAAAAATGATAAAAAAATTCTTATCGATCCTTTTGATGACACTATAGGATATGAAGTTTACAAAGAAAAAGCAGATATACTTCTAATAAGTCACCACCATTTTGACCATAACTGTCTTCAATATGTAAGCGGGGATTATGTAGTTATAGATAGTCATGGAAAGTTTTTAATAGATGATATTAAAATAAAGGGATTTAAATCATATCATGATAAGTTTAATGGGGCAAAAAGAGGAGAAAACACAATATTTAAGGTGGAAGTTGATGGTATAACTCTTTGTCATCTAGGTGATTTAGGACATCTTCTTACACTAAAAGAAATTCAAATCCTAGGTAATATAAATATATTATTAATACCAGTAGGTGGAAATTACACTATAGATAATAAAGAGGCTTACTCAGTATGTCGTTCAATAAAGAGCAATTTAGTTATACCTATGCATTATAAAACTCCTAGATTAAATTTTGAACTTTCAGGTATAGAAGATTTTTTAATTAATTTTACCCATAGTGAAAAAATAGATAGTAATATATTAGACATAGAGGACTTACAACCTATTAGAAATTTAGAAAATAAATTGTTTATTTTAGATTATTAATATACAATATAAATTATATAAATAGTAACTTAAAATTAATATTTATATTTTTTATAAATTACTTTACAAAATATAAATAATTTAATTAAATATAATAGTAATCTATAATTATATATAAATTCATATAAAAGGAGTGAAGCTCTATGCGTAAAAATGTACCAATAATTAATGGCACTTTAAGAAACCATATGATACAAGTACCTAATGCCATAAGAGATGCCAGTGGTATTGTGATATTTGGTAAAAGATTAAAGTCTTTCTTATTTACCACAGATGTTGCTTTAATAAAAAATACTAATGCTGACGCTATTATAGCTGTCTATCCATTTACCCCTCAACCAATAATAACAGCTTCACTACTCCTAGCAGCAGATGTTCCAATTTTTTGTGGTGTAGGTGGTGGAATTACTACTGGAAAAAGAGTAGTTAATTTAGCATTAGATGCTGAGTTTAAAGGAGCTTTGGGGGTAGTAGTAAATAATCCTACTCCAAATGAAGTTATAACTCAAATGAGAGAAACTATAGATATACCTATTATAGTTACTGTAGTTTCAGAATTTGAAGATATCGAGGCAAGAATAGCCTCTGGAGCCACTATTCTTAACGTATCAGGTGCTAAAAGGACTGCACATATCGTAAGAAAGATAAGAGAAAGGTTTCCTGATTTCCCTATCATAGCTACTGGTGGTCCTACAGAAGACACTATAAGAGAAACTATAGCAGCTGGTGCCAATGCTATAACATACACTCCACCTGCAGCTGGTGACATACTAAATGAAATCATGCTTAGCTATAGAGCGAATTATAAAAACGATTATGAAGATGAACAAAATTAAAGGGATACTATAGTATCCCTTTATTAATAATTTAATTGAATTATTTTACCTAACTCTAAGCTCTTTTTCACATCTATGATTCTCTGATTCCTAGATCCTCTATACTTTAAACTATGATTCTTCTGTGATTCCATAAATCTCCCATCTACAATTACATCAATACTATCTAAGAGCTCCTTCCAAAATGCCTTTTCATCTAAATGCTTTAGAATATATTCGAAAGTATAACCCGTATAACACCAAATATTTAAACCTAAATTTTTAACTTCTTGTGCTAAGTAATAAAAACTTTCTGCTTGTTCTAAAGGATCTCCTCCACTAAAAGTAACTCCATTTATTATAGGGTTATCCTTTAAATCATCTATTAAATTTTTAATACTAAAAATTTCTCCCCCATGAAAACTGTGTGTGTGTTTATTAAAACAGCCTTCACAATTATGTGTACATCCTTGGGAAAAAAATACTCTCCTTATACCTGGCCCGTTAGCTAAACTCTCAAAAATTATCCCTGAAAGTCTTATATTCCTATCTTCTGTATTCACATATATCACCTATTTACTTACATAGTCAGTATATCCTTTTTTACTACTAGTGTGAGTAACTCTATCTTCTCTTTCATAATACTTACCTGCTCCAAACCTTTCATCTAGACTTAAATAACCTGTAACTCTTGATATTCCCTGAATATCTTTACCTCCACAAACTGGACAGCTTTCTTCCCCTGTCTGTAGGTATGTTCCACAACTTCTACAATATCTTATATGAAAATTAATGCCTATATAACTTATATTTGTCTTACTATAAGCATAATTTAATATAGACATTATAGCATCTCCTGTAGGACAATCATCTACCTCTAGATAAGTTATATGCCCACCATTGCACAAGCTATGATATGGTGCCTCTATATCTATTTTATCCTTTATAGAAATTGGATATCCAACTGGAACATGGTAACTATTAGTATAGTAATTCTTATCAGTAACTCCCTTTATTTCCCCAAATACTTTTCTATCTTGAACTATAAATTTACCACTCAATCCTTCCGCTGGTGTTGCGTATGTACTCCAGTTTAGCTTTGTTTCTTCTGTAGCCTTATCTGTATAATCTCTAATATAGTTTATTATATCAATACCTAAATTTCTAGATTCCACATCTTCGCCATGATGCTTTCCTGTTATTGCTACTAAAGCTTCTGCAAGACCTATAAATCCTATGGCGAAACTTCCTTGTTTCAGTATAGGTTCGATAGAATCATCTCCACTTAAATTTTCTGATCCTTTTAATAAATTTTGACCGGCTATAAAAGGAAGATCCTTTACTTTTAATTTTTTTAATACATCATATCTATGAAGTAAAGATTCTTTTGCTAAATCTAACTTATTTCTTAAAAGTTCAAAGAATTTATTTCTATCACCCTTTGCCATTAATCCTAACCTTGGTAAATTAATAGTAGTTGGGGCTATATTTCCTCTTCCCTTTGTTCCTGGTTCACCATTTACATTAGAACATATATATGTTCTACATCCCATAGTAGCTGGAACTACCCCAATATCAAAATATTTCTTATTAAAATCAGCATCTAAATTCATAAAGGTAGGATTCATCCTTTTACTTGCAACTCTACATGCAAGTTCATATAAGTAATAAAACGGAGCTTCTTTTTCTCTATTTACCCCTGATTTAACTCTAAAAATTATATTTGGGAAAATAGGTTGTTCTCCTTTCCCAAGTCCTTTTTCATATTCTAATAAGAATAACTCACATACTAGTGCCGCATCTTTTGAATTTGGTATTCCTATATTAATAGAACTAAAAGGAACTTGAGACCCTGCACGAGAATGCATAGTATTTAAATTATATACAATACCTTGCATAGCCTGACTTATAGATCTCCTTAGTTTTTCTTCCGTTAACTGTTCTAACTTCTCACCGTCTATACCATAACCCTTAAGTTCTCTTTTAATTTCTTCTCTAGTTGGCTGTATAAAACTAGCCATATCATTATCAAAATCCGGATGTGACTGCCCCCCGAACATATCATTTTGTGTTGATTGTAGTAAAATACATGAAAGTTCAGCAGCTGAGTCTATTCTTTTAGGTTGATTTATTGTTCCATAACCCGTATTAAATCCTCTTTGTAAAATTTCTTTAGTGGGTATATGTAAACAATTGATTGTAAGATTATAACTATCTAAATCATGATAATATAAGTCACCATTTTCATGTAACTTTGCCAAATACTTAGGCATCATTGAAAGGTTATGCCATTTATTAGATTCACTAGCTATTCTAAGTAGTTTTGAACTGAAGTTATTTCCTACATTTGCATTATCCCTATCAGTTTCTACTCCTATTTTATTTATAGCTTTCATTAAATCTGATTTTATCTCTCTTATTCTATCTCTTTCTTTTCTATAGTTTGAATATGCAACGCCAACATCTTTATGTCCATTACTTAAAAGCATTTTCTCTACTATGTTTTGGATTTCCTCTACATTTAACTCTTTCTTATCTAATTTTTTTATCCTAATTAAAGCTTCATTTTTAAAAGTTTCTATTTCCTCTGTACTAAATACATATCCTATCTCATCCGCTGCTCCTTTAAGGGCTTTAGATATTTTGGAGGAATCAAAGTTTGTTTTTCTACCATCACGCTTAACTACATATAGCATATACATGGTACCCCCTTGCACAATATATTGAACAAACCATACTTGGAATATTATACGCTCTTAATATATTATTATCAATTTTCAATTTAAGGTATATCACTAAATTAACGTAATTTTGCCTTAATATCTTATATTTCTTATATTTTTTATCCCTATTCTAATATTGACATAATATAAAATATATAAATAAGTTTTTCTTAATATTTAATAAAAAATATTTTCTATATTGATTGTCCACTAAATTAATGTTATCATATATTCAAAGAACATATGAATATATGCTCATATGTTTATATGAATATATTATGGAGTTGATACTAATGCTTAAAAATAAAGATTCCAAGCAACCTATTGAAGTATGCAAGTGTAATGTAATACACGAAGATATAGTTGATAAAGTAAAAAAAGAAATGCTAGATGAAGATACATTGCAAGATATTTCAGATCTCTTTAAAGTTTTTTCAGATTCTACAAGAATAAAAATAATTTTTATTTTATTTAAATCTGAAATGTGTGTATGTGATATAGCAACATTGCTCCAAATGAATCAATCAGCTATATCCCATCAACTTAGAGTTCTAAAACAAGCTAGACTTGTAAAATACAGAAAAGAAGGCAAATCAGTATACTATTCTCTTGACGATAACCATATTGAAGATATCTTCCATATGGCCCTAGATCATATAAATGAAGACTAAGACTTAAATAAGGGGTGAATATATAATGAGTGAAAAAAGGGATTTTAAATTTATATTAAAAGGTTTGGATTGTGCAAACTGTGCAGCTAAAATTGAGGAAAGGGTTAAGAATCTAAGTACTGTAGAAAGTGCTGTTCTAAACTTTAGTACCTCCCTTTTAACTGTAACTATTAAACAAGGGGTTAATAAGGAAATTGTTACTTCAGAAATTGAAGCTATCGTAAAAAAATTAGAACCTGATGTGGAGATAATTGAAACTGTTAAAAATTCAAAATCCACATCTAAAATGAGTTTAATATTAGAAGGACTGCATTGTGCCAATTGTGCAGCAAAAATTGAATCTAAAGTTAATAATTTGGAGGCAGTAAAGGAAGCAAGCTTTAACTTTTCAAATTCTACTTTAAATATAGAATTTGAAAAATTTATTTCAAGAGATGAATTATTTAATAGTGTAAAAAACATTGTAGATTCTACAGAACCTGGAGTTAAAGTAAAATATAAAAATACTTCTACTAAAACAACTACAAAACAGAAATTAGACAAGTCTTATGTTGTAGATAAAAATACACTTATTAGACTATCCTTAGGAACTATACTATTTATTATCGGTTTAATTATGAAGTTTGATTTCTATCCTAAACTTGCTATTTTCCTTGTAAGTTATATTTTAATTGGTAAAAATGTATTATTAAAAGCTTTATCTAACATTAAAAAAGGTGATGTCTTTGACGAAAATTTCCTAATGACTATAGCAACAATCGGAGCTTTTGCAATTAAAGACTTCCCTGAAGCTGTGGCAGTTATGTTATTTTATGAAGTTGGAGAAACTTTCCAAGATATAGCTGTTAATCGCTCAAGAAACTCAATTGCTGACTTAATGGATATAAGACCTGATAAAGCCAATTTAAAAATTGGTGACTCTATAGAAGAAGTATCCCCTGAGGATGTTTCTATTGGCGATATAATAGTTATAAAACCCTATGAAAAAGTTCCCCTAGACGGATTCATATTAGATGGAGATTCGTCTATGGATACCTCAGCACTTACAGGAGAATCTCTTCCTCGTGATGTTAAAAAAGGTGATGAAATCCTAAGTGGATTCATAAATAAAAATGGTGTTTTAACATTGAAAGTTACAAAGGATTTTTCCGAATCTACTGTATCTAAAATTTTAGACTTAGTTGAAAATGCTGGTTCAAAAAAAGCAGAAACTGAGAAATTTATAACTAAATTTGCTAGGGTATATACTCCCCTAGTTGTAATGGCAGCCATTGCCCTTGCATTTATACCTCCAATGATTATAAAAGATTCTAATCTTTTAGATTGGGTACAAAGAGCACTTAGCTTCCTTGTTGTATCTTGTCCTTGTGCTTTAGTTATATCTGTTCCACTAGGATTCTTTGGAGGAATAGGTGCCGCTTCAAAATCTGGTGTCTTAGTTAAGGGAAGTAACTATCTAGAAGCTTTAAATGACTTAGAAACTGTAGTCTTCGATAAAACTGGTACCTTAACTAAAGGTGTATTTGAAGTTAATAACTTATATCCAGCAGAAGGTATTAAGAAAGAAGATCTTTTAAAATATGCAGCACTATGTGAAGCATATTCATCTCATCCAATAGGAACATCTATAATAAAAGCTTATGGAAAAAAAGTAGAAAAAGATAAGCTAAAAAATTATGAGGAAATACCTGGACATGGTATTAAAACAGAGTTTGATGGGAAAACAATTTTAACTGGTAATAGTAAACTTATGAATAAGTTCGGAGTTAACTTTATACCATCAAAAGATATTGGTACTAGCGTATACGTTGCTGTTGACAATAATTTCTTTGGAAGCATAACTATATCAGATAAAATAAAAGAAGATGCAAAAGATGCTATATCTATGTTAAAGTCTTATGGTATTAAAAATCTTGTTATGCTAACTGGCGATAATAAAACCACTGCTGAAAATGTAGCAAATACTTTGGATATCACAGAAGTCCATGCTGAACTACTACCTGGAGATAAGGTTAGCATATTTGAAAATATAATGGCTAAAAAATCCCCTAAAGCAAAGGTAGCCTTTATAGGAGATGGTATAAATGATGCTCCTGTTCTAGCAAGGGCAGATGTTGGATTTGCCATGGGTGGACTCGGTTCTGATGCTGCTATAGAAGCTGCTGACGTTGTTATTATGACTGATGAACCATCCAAAATATCAAATTCAATAAAAATAGCTAAGTTCACAAGAAAAATAGTAACAGAAAATATTTATTTTGCCCTAGGTGTAAAACTTATTGTTCTATTATTAATCGCACTTGGTCTTGCAACTATGTGGGCAGCTGTCTTTGCAGATGTTGGAGTTGCATTACTTGCAGTAATGAATTCTATGAGAGTATTGAAAGTAAAATAAATATTAGATTTTAAATAAGCTTTATCTAAGCAGAGAGTATTTAATTCCTCTCTGCTTAATTTTTAATATTTATTAAATACTTGTAAAATGATTATATTAATACTATAATAACCTTGGAACTAATCATCTAAAATAAAATCTTTGTGCTAGGGGTGTCTTTTTAGACTGAGAAATACCCTTAAAACCTGAACTGGGTAATGCCAGCGTAGGAAAGCATGTGTTTATTAATAAACTATTTTTAAATGCTCCTTGCACAAATAATGAGGAGGTTTTTTTATGTTACCAAAAGGTTTACTTACAGTTCCTAATATTATTTCAATTTTAGTTGTACTAGCTCTACTTATAGCTTTTATATCTGTAAAAAAAATAAAATTAACTACAAATATAATCGTAAAAGTAGGCATGGCTGTAGCTTTATCTGTAGTATTAAACAAAATTACATTATACAAAATGCCTCAAGGAGGTAGTATTACTCCTGGAAGTATGGTTCCTATAGTTATAATGTCTCTAATCTATGGACCTCAAGTAGGTATGCTTACAGGATTCTTAATGGGTATAATTGATTTGCTCTTCGGTGGATATATTGTCCATCCTGCTCAATTATTACTTGACTACCCTCTTGCCTATATGTTTATAGGTCTAAGTGGATATCTTAAACCTAATGTTAAAAAGGATAGTGACGCTATAATAAAATCCAAACTCATATCTGGAGTATTAATAGGTATGGTTGGGAGACTAACATGTCACGTATTATCTGGGATAATTTTCTTTTCAGAATATGCTAAAGGCGCTAATCCTTTTATCTATTCTTTAAATTATAACTTATCATTTTTATCTTTTGAATTTTGTATAACATCATTTTTAGTAGCAATGTTTCCTTTAAAACAAATATTAGCTACTAATAATATAAATATAGATTCTAAATAATAAAATAATTTTTTTAAAATAAAAAACCCGAGATTAAAATTCTCGGGTTTTAATTACTTTAAAAATAATCTTTAAATACTATAATATCACTCTATTATTAGAGTACTCTTTATTGAAGTTTTGTAAAAGCTCATCGTAAGTCTTATCTGAAGATATAAAACTTTCTATATCTCCACTTTCCATATGTTCTATTAATTCTTTATTTATAGGCATTTCAGAAAGTAATGGAAGTCCAAGTTCCTTTGCTCCCTCTTCTGCAGACTTATTAGAAAACACCTTCATTTTTTCTCCACATTTACATTTCACATAGCTCATGTTTTCCACAACCCCAAGGGTTTTTATGTTAAGTTTTTTAGCCATTATAACTACTTTTTTAACTATCATAGAAACCATATCTTGAGGTGTTGAAACTATTACTATACTATTAATAGGTAGACTTTGCATTACTGTTAATGATATATCCCCTGTTCCAGGAGGCATATCTATTAAAAGATAGTCTAACTCTCCCCATTCTGTATCTCCATACATCTGATTTAAAACACCATTTATTACGGGACCTCTCCATATAACTGGTTCTTCTTCTTTTTCTGTTAATAAATTTAAAGATATAACTTTTATACCTTGCTTAGTTTCAACCGGAATAAATTTGAATACCTTTGGGTCTTCTGTCGGACTAATTGTTGCTCTTTCTGTATTAATTCCAAAAAACCTTGGCATAGATGGTCCTGTTATATCTGCATCTAAAACTCCAACTTTATAGCCTGAACTTCTAAGCTTCGTAGCTAATATACCTGTTACTGTTGATTTACCTACTCCACCTTTTCCACTCATAACACCTATTACATTTTTTACATGTCCAAACTTAGGTAATATAACACTACAACCTTTATCTTCTGAAGCCTTTGAGCAACTTGATTTGCTTGGGCATCCATCACAACTACTCATTTTAATTCCTCCTCTAAAAGTTAAAATTAAAAGTCTTTCGGCTTTTTATCATCATAAATATCTATCTTCCAGTTCCTATTAGAGTATTTACCCCAAACATAATACTTTTTAGGCTTAGTATTAGTTTTTTTATAAGAAAATTCAATAATAGATTTATATACTATAGACTTATATCCTTCAGTATCTATATTTATAATTATATCACAGTCTTCAGTTTTTTCTGTAAGTTCAATCATAGGAAATTTTTCTTTTAAACTATTTTTAAACTCTTCTAAATCTGAGGATAAAATAAACTTTTGTATATCTATATCATCTTTTAAATTTAATCCGACTTTTTTATTTGCTAAATCCTTATTACTATCCATATACTTACCTATAGTATCTAGTATTGATTTATAATAAACATTTTTAAAAGCTCTAGGCTTTCTTATATTTTCAAAGTTGTTTAATATATCATTATCTAACCTAGAAGAAACCACATATACATTTTTATCATCGTATAAGTTTCCTCCCTCTTTTTTATCTAGCCCTGCCACATAATTAAAACGATGTACTTCTCCATTTTTTTCATGAATTTCAAATATATAATCTGATTCTAAATAAGATTTGCCATTAGCTTTTTTAGCTGAAGAGAGTATATCATAAGCTTCCTTTATAACATCGTTATTAGTTACAACAAATCTAAACCCTTTATCACGTGTACTTTGAATTACTAATTGTTTTACTTTGTTTAATCTCATATATTCAAAATTATTATTCTTAAGTCCTAATTTAATTTTTGCAGTTCTTAACTTATTGCATCCTGTCATTGTAAAACATATACATAAAATAAAAGTTAAAATAAGCGATTTCTTATGTATCCTCACTCTAAAAACCCTCTCTAACTATTTTTGATTTTTCTTAAATCTATATCTTGAAAACATTAATACTCCAAAAATTAGAGTGAATATAGCAATAAACTGGGATGTAGACAACATTCCCACACTACCTCTTGGATCGTCCCTTAAAAATTCTATTAAAAATCTTCCTATACTATAACTTATAATATATGCCCCAAATACCTGTCCATCTTTATGATCTTTCTTAAGATACAACAATAAAAAAGCTCCTAATAAAAAATCAAATATAGATGAATAAATCTGAGTAGGATGAAGTCTTACCCCCGGAGGTGCAAATAATGAATTTTCAAAAACTATACCTAAATGAGAATCTGTATGTGCACCATAGCAACATCCTGCAAATAAACATCCAATTCTACCGAATCCCTGGGCTATAGCAACACACGGTACTGCTATATCTAGAAACTTTAAAGTATTCCAATTATATTTTTTACAAGCCATATATATAGCTATAACCCCTCCTATTATAGCACCATAAATTACAAATCCATATCCTAAATTTAATAGAATACTTGGTTCATCTATTATAAGCTTAATGTCGGTAATAACCCAAAGGAGTTTACCACCTACAGCACCACCTATAATTGCGTAGAAAAATATACTCCAAACATTATCTTCATTGTATCCATGTTTTCTTGATATATTTAATAAAATCATTAAAGCCGATAATACACCAATAGCTATCATCAGTCCATAACCTTTTATTTCTAGTCCAAAAATACTAAATAAAATAGGTCTCATAGAACACCTCCGTATAATAAATAAGAGAAGCTTTTAAGCTTCTCTTATTTTTTTCTATTTAATTATAATACTTATATTACTCTAAATCAATTTAATTCACATTTTGTTTAAAATAAATCTGCTATAGAACTTGCTATTGCATCCACCATTTTATTTTGAGTATTAGAATTCATGAATTTATCCCTATCTCTAGGATTGTCTATAAATCCACACTCTATAAGTACTGAAGGCATAATAGCATTTCTTGTAACATATAAATTATGATCTTGTGCTCCCCTATCCTTAAAGCCTACATTCCCTAACCTCTTAGCTATAAGCTTAGATAGTTCTCTACTTTTTATAGCCTCATTACAAGGAGTTCGATCATATATAACATCACCAATTGTTACAGTGCCAGATGTATCTAACTTTGGCATATATGTGCTATAATGAGTGCTTGTACCTTCTCCTCCTGGAGTTGCATCATGATGTATACTAATAAATAAATCAGCTTTTCTAGAATTTGCTACATTTATCCTTGCTTCAAGATCTTCTCTTACCTCTCTATAATTTACAGGTATGTAATCTCTTGTATATATAACATCATATCCCATAGTCTTTAATTTATTTCCTAATTTCAATGTTAAATTTTGATTTATCTCCGCTTCTTTTAAGCCTGCAGCTTGGGCACCTGGATCTTTTCCACCATGTCCAGCATCAAGTACTATGAGTTTACGTGCAACTGACGCTTCTATAGTTATTGGGTCATATCTAAAGTCATCTGTTCTATTTCTAGATCCTTTATCTTTTACATGAATACCCAATAAGTATCTTCCCCCACTTGTTGGTGCTGTCCAATTAAAGTTAGAACTTTCACTATAATCTCTTAGTATAGCCCAAGAATTCGTTCTTAGGTCTTTTAGCCAATATTGATATAACACTTTTGAATCTGCATTAGCAGATGCCTTTAATGTATATGTTTTTCCACCTTTATAGTTGCTACCTTTAACCTCATTGGCTCCATCATACACCTTAAACTCATTTAACTTCGCTTTTCCTGGAGATAATACTATTGGATCATATCTAAAGTCATCTGTTCTATTTCTAGACCCTTTATCTTTTACATGAATTCCTAATAAGTATTTTTCCCCATTTGTTGGTGCTGTCCAGTTAAAGTTAGGATTTTCATTATAATCCCTTAATATTGCCCAAGAGTTCGTTCTTAAGTCTTTTAACCAAAATTGGTATAACACTTTTGTATCTGCATTAGCAGATGCTTTCAATGTATATGTTTTTCCAGATTTATAGTTGTTACCTTTAACCTCATTAGCCCCATCATATACCTTGAAATAATTTAACTTAGCTTTTCCTTGGGATACTACTATTGGATCATATCTAAAGTCATCTGTTCTATTTCTAGACCCTTTATCTTTTACATGAATTCCTAATAAGTATTTTTCCCCATTTGTTGGTGCTGTCCAGTTAAAGTTAGGATTTTCATTATAATCCCTTAATATTGCCCAAGAGTTCGTTCTTAAGTCTTTTAACCAAAATTGGTATAACACTTTTGTATCTGCATTAGCAGATGCTTTCAATGTATATGTTTTTCCAGATTTATAGTTATTACCTTTAACCTCATTGGCTCCATCATATACCTTGAAATAATTTAACTTAGCTTTTCCTTGGGATACTACTATTGGATCATATCTAAAATCATCTGTTCTATTTCTAGACCCTTTATCTTTTACATGAATTCCTAATAAGTATTTTTCCCCATTTGTTGGTGCTGTCCAGTTAAAGTTAGGATTTTCATTATAATCCCTTAATATTGCCCAAGAGTTCGTTCTTAAGTCTTTTAACCAAAATTGGTATAACACTTTTGTATCTGCATTAGCAGATGCTTTCAATGTATATGTTTTTCCAGATTTATAGTTATTACCTTTAACCTCATTGGCTCCATCATATACCTTGAAATAATTTAACTTAGCTTTTCCTTGGGATACTACTATTGAATCATATCTAAAATCATCTGTTCTATTTCTAGACCCTTTATCTTTTACATGAATTCCTAATAAGTATTTTTCCCCATTTGTTGGTGCTGTCCAGTTAAAGTTAGGATTTTCATTATAATCCCTTAATATTGCCCAAGAATTCGTTCTTAGGTCTTTTAACCAAAATTGGTATAACACTTTTGTATCTGCATTAGCAGATGCTTTTAATGTATATGTTTTTCCAGATTTATAGTTGTTACCTTTAACCTCATTAGCTCCATCATATACCTTAAACTCATTTAATTTAGCTTTTCCCGGAGATAATACTATTGGGTCATATCTAAAATCGTCTGTTCTATTTGGAGATTCTTTATCTTTTACATGAATTCCTAATAAGTATTTTTCCCCATTTGTTGGTGCTGTCCAGTTAAAGTTAGGATTTTCATTATAATCCCTTAATATTGCCCAAGAATTCGTTCTTAAGTCTTTTAACCAAAATTGATATAATACTTTTGAATCTGCATTAGCAGATGCTTTTAATGTATATGTTTTTCCATATTTATAGTTGCTACCTTTAACCTCATTGGCTCCATCATACACCTTAAACTCATTTAACTTCGCTTTTCCTGGAGATAATACTATTGGATCATATCTAAAGTTATCTGTTTTATTTACAGATCTCATATCTTTTACATGAATTCCCAATAAGTATTTTTCCCCATTTGTTGGTGCTGTCCAGTTAAAGTTAGGATTTTCATTATAATCCCTTAATATTGCCCAAGAATTCGTTCTTAGGTCTTTTAACCAAAATTGGTATAATGCTTTTGAATCTGCATTAGCAGATGCTTTTAATGTATATGTTTTTCCATATTTATAGTTGTTACCTTTAACCTCGTTAGCTCCATCATATACCTTAAAATAATTAATTGTTGCTTTTTGTATAAATTCTTGTAAGGTCTTTACATAGTTTATTGATTTAACTATGTCTTCACCATAACCTAGATCTGATGCCCATTTCCCTGAAAGTCCTTCGACATAAGGAGAAATACCTTTTTCAACTAAATGGTATCTTGGATCTACCTGTTTATTTTTTAATGGTTCTTTACTAGCATAAGCTTTTAAATGCTGTACTACCGCTCTTATACCAGTCTTAATATCTGGAAAACTATCCCCTTTAGCTCCTCCACCTACGGCACCAATACCTGCAAAATTATTTTGGTCTGATCCAACATCGCCCCCAAACTTAAGATAGCCTGTTTCTTTCATCATCTGAACAAAAGCAACATCTGGACGAATCCCTTCATACTCTGCTTCTTCCCATGTAGAGTTGACAAAATAAACTATGTCATCCTCACTTTTATTAGGATTTCCATTTTTTAAGTATGTAACAGCTTGTCCTTTTGTAATTTCTGCTTTTCCCATAATAGGCGTTTTAGAAGATGAGACCTGTAAATAATTTAGTGTACGAGAATTTTTCTTAACCACCTTTATAGAATCATTCTGCACTGGTTCCTTACTTTTAATTTTAATAGATTTAATATCTTCACTCGTATTCCCTTTATCATCTTTCATCATAAACTTTAGATTATACTGTCCACTATAGAAATTTGAAATGTCAAATTTGTAATTAAAATTAGTTATATATAAATTTTTACTTTCTCTTTCTATAGCTTTTTTATCCTTTAGGTTTAAATCTCCTAACTTAGAATCGTTAATAAGTATGGATACACTAGTTAAATCATTGGCACTTTCAATAACTCCATCTATATATCCTTCTTCTAGTGTATTACCTTCTTTGAGATTTCCTAAAGTTACCTTTACTGATGATTGTTTAAGCGTCTCTATACCATAAGCAACTTGTGGTGTAAAAATAAGGCTTATAACAAATAGAGACAGAAATACCGAATAAATCTTTATACCTATCTTTTTCATATTATCCCTCCATATATTAATAATATAATAATTGATGTAGATTTTATAAAGGGATCTATTTAAGTGAAGGTATTTTGTAACTATAAATTAAAAGTTGTCTTGTTTTGTTGTAGTATAGCTTTTTATATAGTTTTCCAATTCTATTAATTCTACATCTATATATGAAAATCCTTCTAAAAGAACTTTTTATTTAAAAAATTAATGTTTTTTTTAATACTATTGAATTTTACTCTTGAAATTTAACAGTATCTACTATGGTTTTAAAAATTCTACTCATATTACTGGTAAAGTTCTTCTTATTTACGAAAAATGAAAACCTAATAAACTTATTACCTCTTTCAATGAAATACTCCTCAGCTCTATAAATATTCCCTGGGGTAACTTCTATTTCGTATGTAATCAAGTATCCATTCCCTTTATCAGTTTCTAATTTCTCCATACTATAATTAATTATTTTATTTTGTTTTTCTGATATATCTTTGCTTTGCTCTAGAAACTCCTTTAATTTTTTTTTACTATTCCATATTTCAACATACCCATTTATAACACCATCAGGGGATTTAAAATTGTTATGATATATTATCTCCCCACCCCCAAATGATTCCTCTTTAGTTTGCCAGTTAACTGGTAATAAATATTTTAAAGTTTTTTCACTGTCACTATACTGTTTCAATTCTTGTATATTATTTTGAGTAAATGTACTTAACTTTAATCTATCATGTAATTTTGTTTCTCCGAACATCATTAACCCCATAAGTAAAAATAGAACTAAAACAGTAAATACTTTTTTCCCATGTAAAACCATTAACCTCATATAATACCCTCCATTCTTTTTTACAAATACAGTAAACTATATGAAATTATTTTTGCTTTTATTCCAAAATAAAAACTGCCTTGTCTAAAATCTTAAGGCAGTTTTTATAATTATATATTAAATCTTTAGCATTTCTTTATAGGTATAACAACTGTAGACTTTCTAAAATCGTAGAACATTATCCAATATCCATAATCCTTTTTATTCTTACATGGAACCCAAGTTACAAAACCAGTTCTGCCACCGTATGGTTGGCACTCTTTACTCTTTGTACCTGGAATAGCATACATTATATACATTAACTTTCCTTCTTTGTTACACTTATACCCCATACAATAATGTTCATGTTTACATATATATGAATAATAACAAAGCATAGGATAATACATTACAGTATATCTATGATAATCTGAGTTATCATACATATCATCTAAATCTTTTACAGGCACCTTGTACCATACACTATATGGTATCTCCTTAGATATATGATCTACTTCTTCAAATCCGCAACATATACCTTTAAAGTAGTTCCCAAGTTTCCCTATAGGATAGTTATTTTTACAGCAACAGTCATCCATATGTTTTTTATGTTTCTTGTGTTTACGAACCATATCTTCTAAAGTACAGTATTCTATTTCTTCATTGTTATCTAATGTACCTATTTCATTCATAAACATATCCACATACTCTTTTTCTTTAATGCTAGTATCATCCTCTTTATCATATTTTGTATCTACACTATGTTCTATTTCCTTATTAATTTCACATTCTGTACATTTTTTAAATTCTTTCATCTCAACTTCAGCCGTTACAGGCTCTTTTTTCACACTTATCTCTTTTTCTTGTACATTTTCTCTTTCTAGCTCTACCTCTTTTTCTTCTACACTTTCTTTTTCTAGCTCTATTTCCTTTTCATCCACATTTTCCATAGGTTCTTTTCTTATATTAGTTTCTATTGTGTCATTAATTTCCCTAGATTCACACTTTACCTCTTCTTCATTTTTAGCAGGAATCTCGTCTTTATCTTCCCTCACTTCTTTATTATCATCAACTTTTGATTGAACTTTTTCCTCATATTCCTTAAATTCTTTTGAGTCCAGTTCTTCTTTAACTTCACTTATATCACTATTTTTTCTAGTTTCTTTTTCCTTCTCAGTAGGTTTTTCTTCTTCATCTTTTCTTTCTTCTTTGTATACTTTTACAACCTCATACCCCTTCCAATCCCTTGGGACATCATTATTAGTAAATCCACTCATTAAAGAAATTATGTTATTATCTATTACTTTTGCAATAGAAGCCCCTATGATATGTGACATAGAAATTTTAGAGTTAGCAATATTATCCAATTCATATTCACTATTCACATCGATTCTGCCTTGTTCATCTGTTGATAATTTTCCTGTTACTACAAGTTTCTTCTTGTTTTTATCATCACAAACTAAAACCATATAATATGGTTCCATATCAGGATTTATGTTTTGAGCATAGAAATAGACCTTGCACTTATTATTCTTTTTTTCTAGCTTAACATATCCAGAAGAACTCTTCTCTCTCTCTAAGGCATAACCTTTTTCATCTTCTTGTAATATTATAAAGTATCTTGAATAACTTTTTTTAGAAGCCAATTTAGTCCCTCCATATACAACATATTCTTTATAATATATGAAAGGACTTTTGAAAAGTGAACTTATTTAGTTAAATTATTTAAATTTCAATATAGTATTAGTTAAATTTGCAAATTCTTGAAGAGTTAAGGTCTCTCCTCTTCTTTTTGAATCTATTTTACTTTCCTCAAAAATATTCTCCATAGTGCCTTTTTCAATACCTAAATTTTTCGTTGCGTTCCAAAGTGTTTTTCTCCTCATGTTAAAAGCGGCTCTTACTACTGCAAAAAACATCTTTTCATCTTGAACCTCTACACTAGGTTTTTCTAACTTCTCAAGCTTAATTACTATGGATTCTACTTTAGGTCTTGGAATAAAGCAACTAGGTGAAACTTTTCTTATAATTTCTGTATTACAATAATATTGAGTTAATATAGATAATGCCCCATATTCCTTTGTATTAGGGTCAGCTGCCATTCTCTCTGCTACTTCCTTCTGTATCATTATAGTTAATGACTTAAAATTACATCCTTCTGTAAGTAATTTAGAAATTATAGGTGTAGTTACATAGTATGGCAGATTAGCAACTATTTTTACAGAGTTTTCTTCCTCTATAATATCTTTAAAATCTATCTTTAATGCATCTTTATTAATTAGCATAAAATTATCAAAAGAAGAAAGCTCTGTTTGTAATATCGGTATTAATCTGCTATCTAATTCCACTGCACAAACCTTTTTAGCTCGTTTTAAAAGTTCTTTAGTTAACGTCCCAACTCCAGGACCTATTTCAATTATAAAATCTTCTTTAGTTACATTAGCTGAATCTAATATATCAGAAAGAACAGTCTCATCAATTAAAAAATTCTGTCCTAGACTTTTAGAAAACTTAAAGTCATATCTATTTACTAGTTCTTTAGTATTTAAATTATCCATAACACAGCTCCTTTAAATTTTATCTTCTATTCTATTTAAAGCTTCTACAAATTCTTCTTTACTTATACCATAATTGTTAAGCCTAGTAATAATTTGATTTGTGTTACCATATCCAATTCCTAATTCCTTACCTAGAAGTTCTCTTTTCCTTCTAGAATCTTCTTTTCCTGTAAGGTTAAAATATATCATATCTTCAATATCAAAGAAATATCTTTTCTCTGTTACTTCAAACTTAGCATTTTTAAGGGCCTTTAATATAGTATCAGGTGAAGCATTCTCAACTCCAATGTCCCCATCTTTTAACCCATCCTCTTGTGATATATAAGCATGTTTAATATTAGGTACTCTTTTAGAAATTATTTTCCTTATCTTCTCTCCTGCAAAATCGGGATCTGTAAACACAATAACTCCACACCTTTTTTGGGCTTCCTTTATCTTTTCTATTACATTTTTATTTATACCAAAGCCACCAACGGCTATTATTTCTGCATCTACGGCTCTTTTAACAGCTGTTATATCATCTCTTCCTTCCACAACTATTACTTCTTTTATCATAAAGCTTTCCTCCAAACCCTAATAAAAATATTAAACTATTTAATTATACTATAAAATTAATTTCCTTTTAAAGTTTATATTAATATAATAGCATTGTAAATAGTCTATAATATTATTATAAAAAATAAAAGATAATCTATATTTTAGATTATCTTTTATAGTTTAACCATTTTATAAATGGATCTCTTTATATTTTAAAATTAATTCAAAATATAAAGATTTACTGTTCTAACACCCCATTGCTGGGTTTGAGCATACGTGTCCATGAAAAGGTCTATTTTATTTCCTTTTATGGCTCCTCCCGTATCTTCAGCAACAGCTAATCCATAACCTTCTACATAAACCTTTGTTCCCAAAGGAATAACCGTTGGATCTACAGCTATAGTGCTATATCCATTTGGATTTCTTTTCGCCCTGTTTCCGCTTGCTGTCATTCCTGCATAAGGATCATCTCTAACGCCTAAATGATTAAAATCAGCTGTATATGCCGTTGCTGTTAATGATATTTTTTTAGAATAGCCCATAGGAGAACCTTGCTTAGAACCACGTGAATTTCTAGGCTTAATCATCATCTTAGTTCCTACTGCTAAAATTTGATTAATAGGTTTCTTTATGATCTTTTCTTCTACCACTTTTCTTGATACTTCTTTTCCGTCTTCATATACAACTTTTGTAGAGATTAATTTCTCCCCATGCTTACCATCTTGTACTACTTTCTGAGTACCTTTTTCATAATCATCAGTCTTTTTTACTTCTTTAGAGAAGTCAACTTTCTGTTTATTTTCTAGTATCTTTTCTTCTACTCGTGTTATGCTTACATTTAACCCTTCTTT
Source organism: Hathewaya histolytica (assembly GCF_901482605.1). Classification (NCBI taxonomy): domain Bacteria; kingdom Bacillati; phylum Bacillota; class Clostridia; order Eubacteriales; family Clostridiaceae; genus Hathewaya; species Hathewaya histolytica. Next base: position 2,333,940 of record NZ_LR590481.1, read on the forward strand.
TATCTTTGAATCAATTTCTGGAGATATTTTATCAAGCTTGTTTAATTTTACATCTTGTTCTGTCAATACATCACCTACTGTATTTTTTACAGTTTTTACATTTAACTGTTTTCCATCAACAGATAATGCAACATTAATTGCTTTTTTAATATTAATCTTATCTCCATTTTTTATCTTGCTGTCTGCAGGTACAGAAATCCAATCCTTTTCTCCTAAGGAAATATTATTTTCACTTAATACAGTACTTAAATTACTGCTTAAGGTTGTAATTTCTGTATCCTTATTATCTATTGTCACTGTTATGGTCTTTCTCATTTTTAAAATTGTAATTGTTGTACAAGTTAAAATCAGGATAAAAACTATAAGGGTTTTTGGTATTTTGAAAAAGTAGTCTTTAAGCTTTTCTTTCGACACCATATTCATTTTTTCCCCTCCTTTAAAGAGTCTTTGTGTATTATACCTTAATTTATTTTTTACGTCAAATGGGGCAAAAATATCATTAGTAAAAAATGCTTTAAAAGCATACTTAGTGTAATTAATAAATTACAGATTCTTTTATAGAAGGTTATATCTTTCTAGCTTGTAATAATTATATGCAGCCATTTTTCATATAATTACTATTTAAACAATTTAATGCTTAAATTTCCCCCTTACTCCTTACTGTACAGGTAAAATAAACAATTGAAAACTTGGAAAAAATTTCATATATTTTTTCACTTAAGATATTATATCATATTAATTCCGTATTTACTATAAATTTAGAAGTTTTTTAACATTGTCAATGGTTATTTTTTCTATTTCCTCACTTTTTAACTTTTTAATTTCAGCTATCTTTTCAATAACATATTCAATATAGTCCGACCTGTTTCTTTCTCCTCTATGAGGAGTCGGTGCCATATAAGGACAATCCGTTTCTACTAAAAGCCTTTCCATTGGAACTGTCTCTACAACCTCTATAATTTTTTTTGCATTTTTAAATGTTACAACTCCTGTGATTCCAATGTAATATCCCTGATTTAAACATTCTTTAGCAAACTCAACACTTCCTGAAAAACAATGTACAACACCTTTTACATCTGGAAATTCTTTAATTATATCAAGGGTATCTTTATGTGCATCTCTATCATGTATCACTACAGGAAGATTTAGTTCCCTTGCAAGCTCCATTTGCTTTCTAAAAGCTTCTTTTTGCACTTCTTTTGATGGATTCTCCTCCCAGTAATAATCTAATCCTATTTCACCTATAGCTCTAACTTTATTATCTTTAGCCATTTCTTTTATTTCTTTTATAATATCATCTGAAACTATATCAGCATATTCTGGATGAACTCCAACTGCTGCATATATGAAGTCATATTTCTTAGCAAGTTTAAATGAATCTCTAGCCCCTTCAATAGATGAGCCACAGTTTAATATTCCTATGATACCTCTATCTTTATTCAAACCTTCTAAAAGTTCATGTCTATCTTCATCAAAACTTTCATCATCATAATGTGCATGAGAATCAAAAATCACCTATACCACTCCATTTCTATTTACATAATATTATTGATAATAGGAGTTAATATTCCAATTATCCCACCCAAAAGAGCACCTAACCAAGTAATTGCATTTAATTCTTTACTTGCAATATCTAAAACAATTTTTTCTGTAAATTCAACATCAAGCTCATTTATTTTTTCTTCTACCATAGAAGAGATATTCAAAGCCTTAAATATATTTTTACTTTCAACTTTAAACAAATTGCCATAAATATTATCTATCCATGCATCTAATTCTGTAAGATGCATATTTCCAGCATTCTCCGGAATTATCTCATTTAAATTCTTATTAAGCAACTCTGCTATTAAGCTTTGAAGAGTTGGTGCTATTGTAGAATCAAGATTCTTTGGTGAAACTAGTTTTTTATATACTTTATCAAAAGTATCTTTTCCATTAAATTTAATCATATTTAAAAGATCCTCAAAAGTAACTCTATCTTCCTTTAATTTTATTTCTATAAGATTTATTATCTCTTTAACTAGATCTTTTGTTAATAGTTCATTACTAAGTAATGAAACTATATTGTTAATTAAATCCTCTCCATCTTCTTTAGAAAACTCTTCTACAATTTCTGATATTTCCTTTTTGGCAAATTTATCAATTTGTTTATTTATAAATGAAATAATGGCTATCTTAGCCTTTTCTTTTTCTAAATTTTCCATAATGATAGGAATTGCTTTTTCGTACAATGTATCAACATTTATAAACATAGCTACCATAGGATTTAACTTCGTTTTAACAGCATCATATAATATAGTTTTTATTTCTTTTTCCATATCTTCTTTTTGCAGAAACTTTTCAATTTCAGCTACAATTTCATTCCTATGGTTATATATATAATTCTTAATCATATCTATACTTTTTTGTGATACAATTGAGTCTAAACTTTCATTTTTCTGGATTTTTTTATTTATTACCTTTATTAAATATTCTTTTATATATTCTTCAACTTTTTTAGAATCCATATACCTATAAACCTCTTCATTCATAGTAGCTTTTATATGCATTCTATCTGATTCTTTTAAATAATCATAAATTGGTCTCTTAATAAATACTTGGGATTCACTTTTAATCCCTAAATATATAGCATCTTTAAACTCATCGCGCCTTGCATAAGATATTAATGAATGATTTATACTGTTAGAAAACTTTTGTATTATTTCTTGTTCTTTTCCTTTAAACATATCATGTAACAACACTTTTATTTTTTTATTACTATTAAATAATGTTTTAAATTTATTTAGAATCTCCTTTTTAACTGCTTCTTTAACCTCTTTTTTCTTTAAAGACTTAATAAGGGTATCTTCAGTAATTAAGTGTTCGCCAATAGCTTCTCCCACACTCCTAGAAATTCTATATCTCTCTTTTGGTATAAGTCCAGGTGTAAATGGAACCTTAAAACCTAAAATCCTCTTCTCTTCACGAGGTTTAAATAACATCTTTATAGCAAGCCAATTTGTAAAATAACCAATAACCGCGCCCACTATTATAGAAATAACGTACTTCATTAAATTCACCTCTTTTAGTTAAAATAAATCTTAATATATATGTTTTACTATTTTATAATATAATAGTCAACTTACCTATATAATTTACAAAGTTTATATATAATTTTTATAGAATATATTTCTTAAATAAAAATAACTTTGAGAATTAAAGAATGCTCAAAGTTATTTTTACATACATTTTACTATCTTACAATACTACCTGTTGGAATATTATCTGCCACAGAAGTTACTTTAAGTTCACTATCATCATTAGTAGCTGCTGATAAAATCATTCCTTGAGATAGTTCCCCTCTTAATTTCGCTGGTTTTAAATTGGCAACTAAAACAACTTTTTTACCAATCAAATCTTCTGGTTTATAGAACTTAGCTATTCCAGATATAATTTGTCTAACTTCTCCACCTAAATCCACTTTTAATTTTAGTAATTTATTTGCTTTTTTAACAGGTTCACATTCCAGTACTTTTACTACCCTTAAGTCTATTTTTTCAAAATCCTCTATAGTAATCTCTTCTTTTATAGGAATCATCTCTTGCTCTTTTTCTATACCTAAAGCTTCCTTAGCTTTTTGTCTTTGTTCTTCTGAAATCTTTTCAAGTTCTTGAAGTTTAGCTTCTACATCTATCCTTGGGAATATTACACCGTTTTTATTTACCCTAGTACCAGATATAGTCCCGTTAAACTCATTTAGACTTTCAAATGAATCTTTTTTAATTCCTAATTGCTCATTTATTCTTTCACTAGCCTTTGGTAAGAAAGCACTTAAAAGTATAGAAGAAAATCTTATAGATTCACTTAAAATATATAAGACTGTGCCAAGTCTTGACTTTTTATCTTCATCTTTACCTAATACCCAAGGCTCTGTTTCATCTATAAATTTATTTGTTCTTCTAATTAGTGACCATATACTATCTAGGGCAACTGGTATTCTTAAATTGTCAATGGCTTCTTCTACCTTTTTAGGAGTAGCTAATGCAAGAGAAATAAGTTCCTCATCTATATCAGCCTTTTCCCCTATCTCTGGAATTTCTCCTCCAAAATATTTATCTATCATAGTAACTGTTCTTGATACCAAGTTTCCAAGGTCATTTGCAAGATCAGAATTTGTTTTTTTGATAAATATTTCATTGCTAAATATTCCGTCTGATCCAAATGGAATTTCATGTAACAAATAATATCTTACAGCATCTACACCAAAATGACTAACAAGCATTTCAGGATCCACTACATTACCTTTAGATTTTGACATTTTACCATCTTCAAGCATCAACCAACCATGGCCAAAAACTTGTTTTGGAAGAGGTAAATCTAGGGCCATTAACATAATTGGCCAATAGATAGTATGGAATCTTATAATATCTTTTCCTACTAAATGTACATCTGCTGGCCAGTATCTTTCCATTATGTTTTCCTCAGAGTTTTCATATCCGAGAGCTGAAATATAATTTGAAAGAGCATCTATCCATACATAAACTACGTGTCCTTTATCAAATTCCACTGGTATTCCCCAATCAAAAGAGGTTCTAGATACACATAAGTCTTGTAACCCTGGTTTTAAAAAATTATTTAACATTTCATTTTTTCTTGATTCTGGTTGAATAAACTCTGGATGAGTTTCTATATATTCTATAAGCTTAGGTGCGTATTTAGACATTTTTAAAAAATAGGCTTCTTCTTTAGCTTTCTCTACAGGTCTTCCACAATCAGGGCATTTCCCACCTTCTGCTTGTGTATCTGTCCAAAATGATTCGCAAGGTGTGCAATATAATCCTTCATAAGAACTTTTATAAATATCACCTTGGTCATATAATTTTTTGAATATCTTTCCTACTGTATCCATGTGATGTTTATCTGTAGTTCTTATAAATGTATCATACTTAACATCCATGATGTCCCATAACTTTCTAATACCTGCTACTATCTCATCTACATATTCTTTTGGTGTTACTCCCTTTTTCTCAGCAAGTCTTTGAATTTTTTGACCATGTTCATCTGTCCCTGTTAAAAACATTACATCATGTCCTGTTAACCTTTTAAATCTTGCTACTGCATCTGCAGCTACAGTGGTATAAGTATTACCAATATGAAGCTTTGCAGATGGATAATATATTGGAGTTGTAATGTAGAAAGGTTTTTTATTACACATATATATACCTCCTTAATTTTTCAATAATTATTGAATCATATTTAGTTTAAATTATATTGTTATTTATTATATAAAATAAAAAATCCTCTAAGCATTACTGCTTAGAGGCGTTTCATCGCGTTACCACTCTAATTCACATTTATATCTCTACAAATGTCTCAATAGGTTGCATATTTATAAATAACTTTTATAAATATATAACCATGCAATTTAACGTATGCTAACGTAGTAATTTTACTTATCCGCATAATAAGCTCAAAAACTAGACTCAGAGTCCATATTCATAAACTTCTATATTGCTAGCTTTCACCTAACCTAGCTCTCTTTAAATATATAAATTTATTACTCTTCTCTTCATAGTCTTTAAATATATAAATTTTTCTATTATCAATAATATATAGTATAGATTTTATTATGTCAAGATTAATAATACTTATACCCTATTGATTTATTAAAAGAAATTATATGTAAATAAAAATTATTTTTAAACTTTTCTAAAAAGTATGTTTAAAAACAAATTTTATGTTAATACTATAAATACATATATGATCCCCCTAAATTATATATGTATCCCCCCATATGGAGCACGAAATTTTTGTGCTAACCCCTTAAAAAATCAGAGGTATTATCCTCTGATTTTTTTATATGTCTATTCCCTTATATTATGAAAATTTTCTTATTTATATTCAACTTTATTCACTTAAGTCTTTCTTCAAATTACTTCTTCTCAGAAACTTTAACTTAGTTTCAGAAGTAACTAAAGCTATAAATATTATTATGCATCCTAAAATCATCTTTGGTGTAAATTTCTCTTTCAACAAAATTGCAGAAAATACAGATCCAAAAACGGTTTCTAAACAAAGAATAATCGCTGCATGTGTTGATGATGTATACTTTTGAGCAACATTTTGTATTATATATGCAATCATAGTACTTACAGAACCTAAATAAAATACGGCAAGCCACCCCTTAGTGGATATATCTAACGGAACTTGTTCTTTAGTAACTAAAGCACATATTAATGATAGTATTGCTGCCATTCCCATTTGCAGTATAGTAAGTATAACTGGGTCTGTTTCTTTTATGTAATATTCAATAAATACAATTTGAGCTGCAAAGAATATTGCACATATTAAAGTTAAAGTATCACCTTTTGCAATACTAAATCCTCCATCTAATGTAAGTAAGGATGTACCCAAAAGACAAAGAACTGTAGATAGAAATGTATACTTATCAGGTGCCTTTTTAGTTACTATCCAATAAAGAAAAGGAACAATAACAACATATATACCTGTTAGAAAAGATTGTTTCCCTGGTGTTGTAAATTGTAATCCTATAGTTTGAAGTGAAAATGCTAAAAATAAAATACTTCCTACTACTGCACCGGCCTTTAAATCCTTTTTAGAAACCTTCTTTAACTTTTTAAAGAACAAAATACATAAAAATACAAATGCTATACTAAATCTAATTGCCATGGTATAAAAAGGTTTTATCCCTTCCTTTAAAGCTGTATCTGTTGCTACAAAGCCAACTCCCCATATAATGGCACACAAAAGTAATGATAAATCCGCTATAAGAGATTTTTTATTATCTACCTTCTCCATTCCATCTCCCCCTTAAAATATTCTTCTGTATTCCTTCAATTAATATAATATATGCATTTAACCATATAAGTAAATACTCTATTTATACTAATTAATCATCTATCCAGTTTTTCTTATCATAAATTCTATAAATTAAACAAAAAAATAGCACCAACTTATTTGGATTAAAACTTTATTATGTCCATAATAAGTTTAGGTGCTATTTATTTTAAAATTCTAGATTTTTTAATTTACTATTTTATTATAATTAAATCTTTTGAAGAGTGAGTAATTACTTCGCATCCTTCTTCAGTAACAATTACTGAATCTTCTACTCTGACTCCACCCCAACCTGGTATGTATATTCCAGGCTCTACTGTAACTATACAATCTTCTTTAAAAAATCTATTACCTACATTACTTATAAATGGTTCTTCATGTAACTCTAAACCTACACCATGACCTATTCCTGGGTAGTAATATTCAATATACTTCTCTAAAACTTCTCTAGCTTTTTTATCTGGCACATCTGTTTTTACTCCAGCTTTTACAGTCTTAACAGCTTCTTCTTCAGCTTTTCTAACAAGATTATATACTTCTACCTGCTTCTCGTCTGGTTCACCAATCATTATAGTTCTAGTCATGTCTGAATGGTAGCCTTTATATAGTGCTCCAAAATCAAATAATAAAAATTCTCCATTCTCGATAACTTTATCATCTGGTTTTCCATGCAATAATGAAGTTTTAGCACCAGAAATTAATATAGTATCAAAAGAAACCCCTTCTGCCCCTTCTTTTCTCATAAAATATTCTAATTGAAGAGCAACCTCATTTTCAGTCATACCTGGTTTAACAAAGTTTAAAATCTCAGAAAAAGCTTTATCTGCTATTCTAGCAGCTTCAACCATAAATTTCTTTTCTTCTGCATCCTTAACATATCTTAGCCCATCCACTAAACCAGCTGTTGGAACCAATTCTATATTAGGATTGGAATTTTTTATCCCCTCATATAATCCAAAAGTAACTTTATCCTTTTCAAAACCAATATTAGTTATATCCTTTTCCCATTCAGTTAATATAACTTTTACACACTCGCCGATACTTCCCCCTATATTTCTCCAATTTAAAACTTTAAACTCAGGACATTGTATCTCAGCTTGTTCTGTAAATCTTCCATCTGTAATAAAATAATTATTATTTTTTGTTACAAGTAAGTAAGATGCTTCGTCAGTAAACCTACTAACATATCTAACATTTGAAAGTTTCATAATAAACATAGCATCTAAGGATTTTTCTTTCATTAACTCAACAAGTCTTTGTACTCTACTCATTTTCCCCATCTCCTTTATTTTGTTACTTCCCCATACATCAAAAATAATTAAAGTTAAATTAACATATAAATCGCTTTATATGTTAATTTTTATAAATATCTATCTATTTACAAGTCTATGTTTGCCCTAAAATAATAATTACTAATTATTTACTTTGAGCCATTAATTTACACTTAGCTGTACAAGTTTTCATAGCAGCCATAACAGCATGTCTTAATCCCTTTTCTTCTAAAATTTCAACAGCTTCTATAGTGGTTCCCCCTGGAGAACATACCATATCTTTTAGTTCTCCTGGATGTTTTCCTGTTTCAATAACCATTTTTGCTGAACCTAAAACTGCTTGTGCAGCTATTTTATACGCCTTATTTCTAGGAATACCATCACACACAGCAGCATCTGCCATTGCTTCAATTAACATAAATATGTAAGCCGGTGAAGAACCACTTACAGAAACAAAAGCATCGATTAAATTTTCTGGAAGCACTTCAACCCCACCAAAGCTAGAAAATATGTCTTTTGCTCTTTCCATATCTTCTTCTTTAATATTTTCATTTCCACACAAAGCAGACATACCTTCTCCAACTAGAGCAGGTGTATTCGGCATTGCTCTTACTATTTTAACATCTTCTCCAAAAACATTGTCTAAATGTTCTATAACTTTTCCTGCAACTATGCTAATTACTATACAATCTTTTTTTATAACATCTTTTATTTCTTCCGCTACTTTATCAAGAATATTAGGTTTTATAGATAAAATTAAAACATCTGCAACCTTTGCTACTTCCTTATTATCTGAAGTAGTATTTACTCCAAATTCTGATTTCACCCTCTCTAAACATGGTTTAAATGCATCTGCTACGTATATATTGGAGTTTTTAACTAACTCTGATTTTACTATTCCCCCAATCATAGCATGTCCCATATTTCCACAACCTATAAAACTGATATTATAACTCATTAAAAAGCCCCCCGTCTAAATTGAAGGTATCAAAGTTGTCTTTCGACACTCTGATACCTATTAATCTTTTCCTTAGATTATATTATACTACTTTTTTAATAAAATTTGTATAATTTTTATCAATTTAAAAGGGAAAATTGTATTTATTTTATCAATCCAAAAACTTTAAACTATAAATTAGCATCCACATCCACAATCAAGTGATTGTTCCGTTCTATCAATTATTTCATCTTGAAGAACTTTATCTAAGTTATAGAAATAATCACTGTATCCAGCTACACGAACAATTAAATCTTTATATTCTTCTGGATCATTTTGTGCATTAATTAAGGTTTGCTTGTCAACAACATTAAACTGAATATGATGTCCACCTAATATAAAGTAAGATCTAACTAAATCTTTAACCTTTTCCAATCCTTCTTCACCAGCTAATACAGATGGAGTGAATTTTTGGTTTAATAGTGTACCACCAGTTCTTATATGATCCATTTTAGCTGCAGATTTTATAACACCTGTTGGTCCATTTTTGTCTGCTCCTTTGGATGGAGAAATACCATCTGTATGTGGCTTGCGAGCAAATCTTCCATCTGGAGTTGCTCCTGTTACTTTACCAAAATAAACGTGACAAGTTGTTGGTAACATATCTATTCTATAAGTCGCTCCAGTTGGAGCTACTCTTCCATCTATAGCGTCAAAGTAAGCATCAAACACTTCTTTCATAATATCATCTGCATAATCGTCATCATTTCCATATTTAGGTGTTTTGTTTAATACCATATTATGAATCACTTCATGCCCTTCAAAATTATCATTTAAAGCTTTAACTAATTCCTCCATGCTAAAGTTTTTCTTATCAAACACATTATATTTAATAGCAGTTAAAGCATCTGTTATTGTTCCAATACCAACACCTTGAATATATCTAGTGTTATATCTAGCACCACCTGCATTGTAGTCTTTAGCATTTGTTATACAATCATCAATAACTATTGACATAAATGGAGCTGGCATTCTTATAGCGTATAACTTTTCAATTATTTGGTTACCCTTTATTTTAATATCTGCAAAATGATTTATTTGTTTTTCATAAGCATCAAATAACTCATCGAAAGATTTAAACTCAGTAACTTCACCAGTCTTAAGACCTATTTGCTTTCCTGTGTTTGGATCTACTCCATTGTGTAATGTTACTTCAAGTATTTTAGGTAAGTTGAAATATCCAGTTAATGAATAACGCTCTTTACCAAATGCTCCTGTTTCAACACATCCACTAATACCACCACATCTAGCATCTTCTATAGTTTTTCCTACTCTTAACATTTCAGCGATTATAGTTTCAACATTATACATTGATGGTTGTCCAAATCCAGTTCTTACTATCTTAGCTGCTCTTTTGATAAACTTATCAGGATTCAACTTACTAATTTGAACATTAGAACTTGGTTGTAATAATCTCATATCTTCAATAACATCTAAAATTAAATAAGTTACATCATTAACACCATTTCTACCTTCTTTAGTTAATCCACCAAGGTTGATGTTACAGAAGTCAGTATAAGTTCCGCTCTCTTCTAAAGTTATACCAACCTTTGGAGGAGCAGGTTGGTTATTAAACTTAACCCAGAAACATTCTAGTAATTCGTGAGCTTGTTCCTTAGTTAATGTTCCATCAGCCATTTCTTTTTCATAGTATGGATTCAAATGTTGGTCTAATCTTCCCGGACAGAAAGAATCCCAAGTATTAAGTTCAGTTATTACACCTAAATGTACAAACCAGTACATTTGAAGAGCTTCAGCAAAAGTTCTTGGAGCGTGTTCTGGAACCCAATCACATCTTTCAGCTATTCCAAGTAATTCTTCTTTTCTAACTGGGTCTGCTTCTTTTGCAGCAAGTTCTCTTGCATACTCTGCGTATCTTTTACCGTATATAATTAATCCATCACAACAAATAGACATAGCTTCTAATTGAGCTTTCTTTTCATAGAATTCTGGATCATTGAAAATATCTAGTTTAGCTATTTCTTCTTGGATTTGAGCTTTAAAATCAGCAAATCCCCTATTGTAAATTTTATCATCAGCAACAGTATGTCCTGGTGCTCTTTGTTCCATAAATTCAGTAATTATACCTGCTTCATAAATATCATGCCATTCTTGTGGCATATCATTTAATAAAACATGGCGCATTGCTCTATTTTCCCAGAACGGTATAATGTTTTCAGCTTGATATTTTTTATCTTCATCACAAACTTTAAAAGATATTTTTTCACGTCTGTCCATAATATCAAAATCTTCAACAGTGTGGCAGCAAAGTTCTGGATAAGTTGGAGTTGCTGCTGGTTTCTCTCCTCTTTCCCCTACTATTAATTCTCCATCATTGATACAAAGCTTTTTCTTTTCCATAATATTTTTAAAAGCTAAAGCTCTCAAAATTGGAGTAGGAACAGCTCCCTGATACTTTTCGTAAACTTCAGTTACAAGTTTTGCTCTTTCCAAAGATATATAAGGCTCTGCCTTAACACTTTGTTCTCTTAATTTCTTTACTCTTTCAGTTTTTTCCATCATAATGATTAACCCCCTATTTTTACATTAAATCCACTATCTTTGAAATATTCTGAAATTTCCATCATTTGTTTCTTTGTTGGCTCTTTTAAATCTTTTAGTTTATAGTCCTTATTCAGTCTTCTATACTTATCCATACCAATCCTATGATATGGTAAAAGATTTACTTGAATCATATTAATATTCTTTAAAAATTTCACTGTATCTTCTAATGTTTCCTTAGAATCATTAATTCCAGGCATAATTGGAATTCTAATAAACAAATTTTTTCTTAACTCTGATAATTTTTTAATATTTTCTAAAATAAGTTCATTTCCCACGCCTGTATACTTTTTATGCTCACTACTGTTAATATGCTTTAAATCCACTAAAAACAAATCTGTATAATCAATTATTCTTTCAAAACTATCCCATGATGCATGTGCACAGGTATCCACCGTAGTGTGAATTTCTGCTTCTTTGCAAGCCTTCAGCATACTCTCTAAGAAATCAATTTGTACTAAAGGTTCCCCACCTGAGAAAGTAACACCACCTTTTGATTGATCATAGAATATTTCATCTTTTTTAATTTCTTTCATTAGTTCATTAATGTCTACTTCTTTTCCTGCAATTTCTAAAGCACCCTTTAAGCAAACATCTGTGCATCTTCCACAAAGTGTGCACTTACTCTCATCTATACTTATCTTACCGTCATTTAGTGATAGTGCCTCTTCCTTACACCACTTTACACAACTTCCACAAGCAACACACTTATTATCAAAATACATAAGTTGTTCTCTTAATTTTTGACTTTCAGGATTATGGCACCACCAACAATTTAATGGACATCCTTTTAAAAATACTGTAGTTCTTATTCCTGGTCCATCATGAACAGAATACTTTTGTATATTAAAAACAATCCCCTTTTCCAAAGTAGCATCCCCTTTTTAATGATTTATTTATTTTTTATTCTTAAACGCATTCGGAGTATGAACTGTTAAAATCCTTACAATTTTATTTGTAGAGTTTACCCAATTATGAATTGAAGTGGACTCAAAATGAGCACTATCCCCCGGGTAAAGCTCATACCTGTTATTGTCTAAAAACAACGTCAATATTCCCTCTAGTACGTAAACAAATTCTTCACCCTCATGTTGATATGAACTTACACATTCTTCTTCATTACCTGGTAGTAGTTCAATTATTCTTGGAAGTAAACTTTTATTTTCTAAATCATTAGTTAAATGATACGTTATAAATTTTGAATTTACTACTTGAAAAACTTCCTTTTCATAGTTTCTTAATACACTTCCTTTGTTCTCCTTAGGCATAACAAAAAAGTAAGATAAATCAACACCTAAAACTGAGGCTATTTTTTCTAGTGAATCAATAGCTATAGTAGTAAGCCCTCTCTCTAGTTGAGATAAAAATCCTATAGATAAATCTGTTTGAGAGCTTAACTCCTTTAATGTTAATTTTCTGCTATTTCTCAATTCTTTTATCTTACTTCCAATATCAGACGTCATAGCTTATTCCCTTTCATTTGAACTTTAATTATAGAAAAATTCTTAACTTTAAGTCGATAAATTTTTCTTTAACAAACTTATATCTTTTCACTAACATTATACTATTAAAACTATAAAAAATCTACGATTTTTACTTTATTTTTTTATCAATGAAATAAATTTTATCTATATGAAATTCAAATAGATGGTATTATTTAAAAGTATATTAAAGTACTAGCTACTATACTCAGCTCAATTACTCTACACCAGTGTACAAGTAATTATATATTGCTATATTTAACTAGTTTTGACTTACCATTTAGCCATAACACTCATACTATATATACTGAAGTTTAAAAATAATTCGAGGTGATATTTTTGGGACAACAAAAAGATAATCAAAAGATTAACAATGTGCAACATAAAAAAAATAATAGTGAGAAAAAAAATAATCATAAAAATAATTTTAATTATAAAAAAGCTTACGATAGTTTAGTAAATAAACTTAAAAAAGAGGTAGATAGAATAAATTCTTCGGATTATAGTAAAAAATCTCTTGGAAAATTTAAAGAAAAAATAGAAAAAATATTATATTATTGTTTAGATAATAAAGATAAACTTAAGTAATTTATCACATTTAATACATTTTAAGTTATATATTACATGAGAAAAAGGGATAAGTTCATTATAATGAAACTTATCCCTTTGAATTTAATCTTGCTATGAAATATACTATAATTCTAACTTAGATATCTTATTGTTTCCTATCTTTTTTACTCCCATCCATAGTAATATGTCTAATATAATTACTGGTATGGTAAATACTAAAACAGCTTTGCAGTAAGATAAACTTAGCATAAACACCATAAAAATAGGTATTGAAGCTATTAAAAACATTACTAGCATATAAATAAGCACGTTCATATTTTGTTTTACAGCCTTCTGCTCATTATCCCATATAAGTTTAGGATGTAATATATCTATTAATATCCCAATTAAGTTTGCAAAAACTACTCCCAAGAACATAATAAGACATGTAGATAATATAATTTTTATATTTGGCATAAAAATTACTATAAACATAACTAAACTTATAACACATCCTACCAAGTTAATTAATATTCCTGAAGAAAGTTTAGCAAACAATTGTATACTATAATCTACCGGTATAAATTTACTTAATATAATTTCTTTACCTTCCCTTGAAATACTAGTAACAGCAACAGGGCCCATGGTACAAATAACAAAACTCCATGCTAATGATATAGCTAAAACAAGACTCAAATGTGGTGAACCCACCTTTAATATCCCTCTTGCCTGTTTTAAATATTTAAATCCTTCCCCATTTGCTAATATAGGGATTATAAAAAATAAAGGGAAAATAAAGTTCATTAAAACACAATTCATAAAATACGTTGGATTTCTAAATATAAGCCTTATTTCCTTTAACAAATATGAATGATAAGAAGTCCTTCTTAGAGTATTCTTTGCAAACTCCTTAGAAGTTAACACCTTTCTCTTCCCGCTAGTTTCACCGCTTCCTATAGGACCCTTAAAATACAACCTTTGAGCAATTCCTAAAAAAATGTATATAGCAAGTATGGATACAGATATAAATAAAATAATATTTAAAAATCCTAGAAGCTTTGAACTAAAAGTTAAGCTTTTTATAGCAAACATATTTGTAGGTATAACTTTATTAACAATTGAAAATATAGAATTACCCTTATTATTCACCAAGGATTGGATACTTCTATTACCACTACTCAAGTTTTCAAAGCTTTGCATATTAATATTAATAGCCATAACTATGATAAATGTAATCATCCCACTAACCATTCTAAACCTATCTTTATTTTTAACCACAGACGTAAAACTCATTATGACTATTGCTATAATTCCTCCTATGGTAAGAGGTATTATAGGTAAAAATATAAATACTATAATTGAATATATAATGTACGTAATAGTTATACCCTCATTTAAGCCATATGCTAAAATAGAAGGTGTATATGCAATTAAAGCTACAATATACATATATATAAGAATACTAAAAAATTTGCTTATTACTATTTCCCACGGCTTAAATGGTAACGATATAAGAGATTCTAAATCATTGGAAAAATAATATATAGTTATTGAAGATATAATTCCAAATACAAATATAAGCATACTTGTTATAGAAAGACCTGATGATAAAACAAAACTTTCATAATTAATAGGCTTTAAAACTTTATACATATCACCAGCTATCTTAAATAAATTAAAAACAAAAGGAATAAATAAAATCATTAAAATAAAATAACTTAAAGCCCCTTTACCTTTAGATAACCATCCTATCTTATTTCTTTTTTTCTTAGTTGAAGCAGAAGCAAAATCCATACCATTACCACTTTTTAGAAGTATCTTGGTTAGCACTAAAACCTTATTCATTTTTAGTAAGCTCCAAGAAAATGTTTTCTAAGGATTCATTTTCTTTGTAATCTCTTCTTAAAGTTTCTAAATCGCCGCAATATAATACTTTTCCTTTATTTATAATGGCAACTATATCACATAATTTTTCTGCTACTTCTAAAACGTGGGTTGAGAATAAAACAGTTTTTCCAGATTTCGCATGTTCTCTCATCATTTCTTTTAAAATAAAAGATGACTTTGGATCAAGACCAGTCAAAGGTTCATCTAATATCCATATGTCAGGATCATGGATTAAAACTCCCATAATAACTATCTTTTGTCTCATACCGTGAGAATAACTTTGAATTTTATCCCCAAGTGCTTTTTTCATATCAAATCTTTCACATAAGGATTCTATCCTATTTTTTCTTATCTCTTCTGGTACCTCATAGATATCTCCCATAAAATTTAGATATTCAATTCCTTTTAATCTCAAAAATATATCTGGATTATCTGGTACAAAACCAAAACTCTTTTTTGCCTCTAAGGGTTTTTTTATGATGTCATTACCCCCTATATTTATACTACCTTTATCAGGATTTATAATACCTGTAATCATTTTTATGGTGGTAGTCTTCCCTGCTCCGTTAGGACCTAAAAAACCAAATATCTTCCCATCTGGTATTACAAGGTTTAATTTTTCTATAACCTTATCCTTACCATTATAGGATTTTTCCACATCTACTATATTTATCATATACTCACCCACTTATATTTTTAATAATAATATCCAATTTAACTAAATACCATTAAATATTTATCAACATAGTAACACATATCTATCAATTCTGAAATAATTAGTATGATATTTTAAGGTTATTTTAAGATACCTTAAATTTATATTGCTATCATTTTAATAGCAGCTGAGTAAAGTAAATAGCTGAAATTATAGCTACTATATCTGCAAGTATAGCCGCCCAAAGTGTATGTCTTATTTTCTTTATTTTTACTGAACCATAATATATAGATATAGTGTAAAATATAGTTTCCGTTGTTCCCATTATTATGGACGCAAGTATACCTATATAAGTATCAGGTCCATGACTTTTTATAATATCTGTAAATACTCCTAAAGCACCACTTCCAGATAAAGGCTTTATTAGCACTAATGGAAGTACTTCTGAAGGCAAATTAAATATAGATGTTACTTTATTCAAAACCTTTATAACTCCATCCAAAAGTCCTGACTCTCTTATTATAGCAACCGCTAAAATCATAGCTAATAGATAAGGGAATATATTCAAACAAATATTTATACCTTCTTTAGCACCTTCTATAAAACATTCATAGACCCTGACACCCTTTAATATCCCTATAACCACTACACACCCAATAATTAGTGATACTAAGTTATTTGTAACCCCCATAAATCCACCCCCTAAAAATATTTTTGCAATATCTTACAAAAGACTATACCCGCAATCGATGCAATAGCTGTAGATATAATAGCTGGAAGAATTATTATCGCTGGATTTTTAGAATTATATGCTGCTCTAACAGAAATAATAGTTGTAGGCAATAATTGAATACAAGTAGCGTTTAACACCAAAAATAAAACCATATCATTAGATGCTTTACTTTTATCTGGGTTTAATTTTTGCATCTCTTCCATAGCTTTTATACCGGCTGGGGTAGCCGCATTAGATACACCCATCATATTAGCAGATAAGTTCATAATTATAGCCTCCATTGCTTTTTCACTTCTTGCCTCATCCCTAAATATTACTTTTAATACAGGCTTCAATAATTTAGCTATCCCTCTCATAACTCCACTTTCCTGAAGTATCTTTATAACCCCACACCATAAAGCCAATATACCAACTAAATTTATTATAAGTTGAACTGTTGAACCAGCTGAGTTTACGATAGCCTTAGATACAATTTCACCTCGTCCATTAAATATTCCAAAACCTATACCACTAACAATTAAAAAAAACCAAATAATATTAATCATAAAAAACCCCCCCACTACACTTATACAATAATTTATATGCGTGTACTGACGGAATTTTCCCTTGTTTTTAACTTATTTTAGTGTTAACATAAATTTATTGTAATAAGTCATAAGTATTTCAACCTAGGAGGTATTAATGATTCATAAAGAAACTATGGTATACATAGAAAGTGAATATTCAATAATCCATGAAACCCCTTGTGAGTTTTGTGGCAAAAATTTCAAAATAGAGGACATGTCTGTAGAATTTATAGAGGGTACTCCTCATCATTTCTGTTACTGTACTTGCAATAACTGTGGTAACGAAAAAATGTTTGTATTTCTAGCTCCTTACTTCAAAAAGGAAGAATTAATACAATATACTGTAAATGGTTTATTAAATTAAAAAGAGCTGATTAAATTCCACTCAGCCCTTTTTTAATTAATAAATTAAACTATATAATTTTATGTATAATTAATTATTATATATATCAGAAAACTCTATACTAAGCATATCTTTTTCTTCTACTAAATTCAAATTATTTATTTTTTCTTCTTCTTTTAAACTATACTTACTACAAGGAATATCTATAACAAATTCACTTCCTCCTCCGAATTCGCTATTTACATAAACTCTACCACTATGCATTTTGACAAAAGCATTAACTACAGATAATCCAACTCCCGTACCTTCAGCCATCCTGCTAAAAGACTTATCTACTTGAGTAAATATTTTAAATATCTCTTTTTGTTTATTTTTAGGTATTCCTATTCCATTATCTTTTACAGAAATGACAACCTTATTTTTACTAGCATTTAAGTTTACTAAGACTTCACTTCCTCTTCCAGAAAACTTTATTGCATTAGATAATAAATTCAACATCACTCGTTTAATTTTATCTAAATCAAAGTACATATATTTTTCTTCCACATTAGTATCGAATACCAAATTAACTTCTCTATCATGTAAATAATTAGATACAGCCATTGTGATATCCTCCACAACCTCTACAATATTATAACATTTTAACTCTAAAGGCATATATCCAAGCTCCACTCTGCTAAGATCAATAATATTATTAACTAATCTTAATATTCTATAGGAATTTTGCATCGACATGTTTATGTATTCTCTTAATTTATCCTTTTTCTGTTCTACTTCTATATCTTCCTGTATAAGTTTTATCATAAACTGATTAGCAGAAAAAATTATATTTAGAGGTGTTCTAATTTCATGAGATATATTGCTAAAAATTTCTGATTTTATTTTATCAAGTTCTCTAGCCTGTTTTAACAGTAACGTTTTCTCTAAAACTTTTTTTTGAAGTCTATCTATCTTATTACTCTCCGTAATATCTCTCACTATACTTAACAAAGCCTTTTTACCTTTGTAAGGTATAAGCGCACACTTAATTTCTAAATTCAGGTTTCTTCTATCCTTTTTTCTTTTTAATTTTATCTTAATAGTTTTATTATCTTTCTTATTTTCTAAATCACTAACCCTTACTTTTACTTTACTTTTACTATCTCTATTATAGTTAAAAAATTCATAAAAGGATTTGTCCTTAATTTTTTCTAAGGAATCCCCACCCAACATCTCAATACCAGAATTGTTAGTATAAACAATTTTCTCTTCCTCACAAATAAATAAGGCATCTGGCATAAGATCTAATACTGTTTTATATCTTTTTTCACTTTTAACCAATTCTTGCTGCATACGTTTCTTTTCTGTAATATCAAAGGCAAAAATTATGGTACTATCTTCTGATCCTGTGTTTATATCACCTTTAATTATGTATATCCACTTAAAATTACCACTTTTATCTTTTATCTTTATTTCGTCTTTAACCGGTTTACTACAGTTATTTGCCGACAATCTTAATCTTGTTAAAATTTTAGAATAGCTCGGACAACATATACTTTCTAGCCCGTTTGACTGTAACTCAAATAAACTATACCCTATACATTCTTCCGCTACGGAATTAATATACTTCAACTTATCACCTGAATATGCGAAGATAAGCATAGAAGCCTTTTTAGTTATTTCATTAAAATCCGCAAAATTATAAAACTCTTTATAATATTTTTTGTAAGCTATTTGTTCTAAATTATCAAAAAAATCATTATGCAAATTAATCTTTTTTAATTTTTTATAACAATTTAAATTTACTGAGTTCATAACACCCATATTTAGAACCTTTTTATAAATCTTCAATATACTGATTGTCTCTTCAAAAGATGTAAATCTACCTATGTACATTATAGAGTCTAATAATTTTTGATTAACTTCAAAATCTTCATTATGTATATTAAACTTTTCTATTTCCTTATCTATTTTTTTGAAAGTTTCATTTATAACACGGCATAAATCAATTTTATAATTTTTTTCTTTTGTAAATGGCAATATAACCTTACTTTTATTAACTGGCTTTATAATACTACTTAATCCCTCTATAAAAGCATTCAATACACTCACCCTTTGTCACAATAATCCATATACTCTTTTATTATAATATTTTTTTCCAAAGTAGTAAACATTATATAAGAAAAATCTTGTATAATGTAGATTTTTAACTTAAATTACATTATACAAGACTTTATATGTAGGTTATTAGTATATTATAATTTCATAAACCCTTCTCCCAAAGCCTCTCTAACATCACTTACAGTAATAAAAGCCTTAGGATCAATGTCCTTTACAATCTTCCTCAAAGATACAATCTGTTTTTGTGATACTACAATAAAGAGCATATCTTTTTCTACTTTAGTATACATTCCTCTTCCTTTTATATATGTAGAACCCCTTTTTAGTTTAGATGCTACACTCTCTGATATCTCAGTAGATTTGTTAGAAATAATTAGTACAGCCTTAGCAAAATTTACACCCTCTACTATAGTAGAAACCACTTTAGATACCACATAAACGGAAACCAATGCATACATAGCCCTTTCAACCCCAAAAACAATAGCTCCCATTAGTATAATAGTAGAGTCTATAAACATCATTATTTTAGCAATAGTTAAAGACTCAAATTTATACTGTATAATACTAGCTGCCATATCACTTCCACCTGTTGTAGCTGAGGCTCTAAGCACCAATCCTACTCCAGCCCCCAAAGATATTGCGCCATAAATAGAGGATAGAAATAAATTTTCATTAATTAGAACCCTCGGAATAAATTCTGTATACCACAGTGCTACAGAGAAGTACATCGCCGCAAACATAGATTTTGTACCGAATTTAAGTCCCCTTTGTTTTATACTTATAGCAAATAAAGGAATATTAATTATTATATTGCTCATCCAAAGAGGTACACCATATCCTATAGTAGCCTTAGTAATGTGTTCAATTACAATAGCAAGTCCAGCTAATCCACCAATTACTAAGTTCGCAGGGACTAAAAACTGATTAACCCCAAAAGCAGCTATACTTACTCCTATCATGATTAATATATAATCATAACACGTTTTGTTAAGATTACTTTTGTTCATTATACCCCCCCTATTTTATAACAACCACTTGATATTCTAACACCTTATACCATTTTAAACAATATCATATTTATTTATATATAAAATAAAAGAGATGCATTAATTTGCATCTCTCTTTAATATATGTTATTAAAATACTTCCCCAATAGTTTTAGCCTGTAAGAATAATAATAAGTAATCAGCGCCACCTGCTTTAGAATCAGTTCCTGACATGTTGAATCCACCAAATGGTTCAACACCTACAAGTGCTCCTGTACACTTTCTATTAATGTAAAGATTTCCTGCATGTAACTCTCTTTTAGCTTTTTCAACCTTGCATCTATTCTTAGAGAAGAATGCTCCTGTTAATCCATAAACAGTTCCATTAGCAATAGATATACCATCTTCAAAATCTTTAGCCTTAATTATAGCAACTACTGGTCCAAAGATTTCTTCTTGAGCTATTCTTGCATTTCTATCAATATCAGCTATAACTGTAGGTGCTATAAAGTATCCATTTTCGCCAGCTTTTTCTCCACCAGCTAAAAGTCTTCCTTCACCTTTACCTATTTCAATATATTCTAAAATCTTATTGTAAGCCTTTTCATCTATAACAGGAGATACATTTACCCCATACTCCCTAGCTTGGCCAACTTTTAATTTCTTTGTCTCTTCTACAACTTTAGCTACAACTTCATCATAAACATCTTCAACTATAATAGCTCTTGAACAAGCTGAACATTTTTGGCCTTGGAATCCGAATGCTGAAGCAACGATAGCTTTTGCAGCTGCATCTAAATCAGCTTCGCTGTCTACTAATATGAAGTCTTTACCACCCATTTCAGCTACAACACGTTTAATCCATTTTTGTCCTGGAGCCATTTCAGCTGCCATTCTGTTTATTCTTAAACCTACATCCATTGATCCTGTAAAGTTTATAAATCTAATTTGTGGATGTGAAGTTAAATAATCACCAACAGCTCCTCCTGGTCCTGGTAAGAAGTTAACAACACCTTTTGGTAATCTTATCTCTTCTAAAACTTCCATAAACTTAGCAGCTATGATTGGAGTTGTACTCGCTGGTTTCATGATAACAGTATTTCCTGTTACTATCGCAGCTGCTGTCATACCTACTAAAATAGCTAATGGGAAGTTCCAAGGTGCAACAACTAATCCCACTCCAAGTGGTATATATCTACATTCATTTAATTCATTAGGAATTGGTGTGATTTCCATTCCCTTTGCATAGCTTAACATTTGTCTTCCATAGTACTCTAAGAAATCAATAGCTTCTGCAGTATCAGCATCAGCTTCAGCCCAAATCTTACCAGCTTCTTCTACAAGTAAAGCTGAGAATTCATGTTTACGACGTCTCATTATTGCCGCTACATTGAAAAGATAATTAGCTCTTTCTGCAGGACAAACATTTTTCCAAGATTCAAAAGCAGTTAAAGCAGATTGAACAGCTTTTTCAGCAAGTTCAACTGTAGCCTTAGCTGTAGTTCCTATAACCTCATTGAAGTTTGATGGGTTTTTAGATACTATTTTTTCATCAGTATCTATTTTTTCTCCATTTATTACAAGTGGAAAGTGTTTACCCTTTTCACTATCGATTAATTTTAAAGCTTCTAACATAGCATCTTGATTTTCTTTTAAAGAAAAATTAGTAAATGGCTCATTTTTATACGGCATTAACATAACATATTCCCCCATTCTAATTAAATATATTTAACCCCAAATTACATAAAAAATTTTACTTAATTTATCGTAGGTTATTTATTCTTTTTATAAAGAATTGATCAATACTTATTTCAGTATAATGAAAAAATTTTCACAACATGATTAACCCCAAAACTAATATAAAATAAATAAAAGGATAAATAACCTCTCATTTCAAATATAGTATATTATATTAATTCATAATAATCAACCCCGAAATTCTTTGTTATATGTTAATTATAAAACAATTTTTTCATTAATATTTGTCATGTTTTTTAACTATCAACATTAAATATTATATATATATTACCTATACGAAAAACTCCCTCTTTTGCCTTTTTACAAGATTGTTTTCATATATGTTAAATTTTATTTCATATTTATTAAAAACAGAAAAGTGCCTAAGTTTCACAAAAAATTAGACACTTTGTTAAAATATTAAATAACTAGTTAAATAATCTGCAATATTATTTTATATTTTTATTCTACCAGTTAAAAGCATAACCAACATAAATATAGCTATTAAGGTTATAATTAGCATAGCCAACTTATCATTTTTGCTTATTTCTTTTCCATTTTCTTTAGAAGATCTTATATATATATATATTCCTAATGCATATAAAATAATAGTTAAACCTAAATAAGTTATACCTATGGCATAAACTACATATACAGTATATACAGATGCTATAATAGAAATAACCTTATCTCTAGTTGTAAATCCATCAGTGAAAGATATTTTAAGTCCATATAATGCCGAAAATAGATATGGTATTACTATAGAAGTAGTCGCAATACTATAAATTATAAAATATGCTTTTTGAAAAGAGTTTGATAAAAGTGCAAAAATAAATATTTGAGTACATATAGTAGTAACTAATAGAGAGTTTCTAGGAGTACCATTTTCATTTAATTCACTAAACCACTTTGGCATGCTTCCATCTTTAGCTACTAAGTAAGGTATTTCAGCAGCTAGCATTACCCAACTTATAAAAGCTCCAACAAGAGAAATTATAAGTCCTAACTTTGCGATTAAAGCTCCACTCTTTCCAATAATTGTGTTCCCTAAAAGATCAGCAAACGGTGTCACAGATTTACCCAATGCTTTTGCTTCAACCACTCCCATAGTTATAAGACTTACTAACATATATATAGCTAAGGTTACAAGCAAGCTGGTTATTATAGCTTTAGATACAATTTTTTGAGACTTAGCTCTTTCTGATAAAACAGCTGCTGCTTCTACCCCAACAAAACTCCATAATATAGTTCCCATAGAACGACTAATTTGAGTTAATACATTGGTTTTTCCTCCTGTAGAGGCTAAAACATTTTTCCAATTAGGTACAAAGAATATACCCCCCTTAAAAACTAATATTCCTAAAACAATTGCTAAGAATATAGGAATTAATTTAGCCACAGTTACTATAGAATTAATAGCACCTGTATTTTTAGTCCCCCTCATTTGCATGAAATACACAGCCCATAAAAATAAACTACCTAATATAAATGATATTAAAGGATTTAATCCCCCAACTAAATCACCCAATGTTTTGAACAATAACACTATAAAGGCTACATTTCCAAGCCATGCACTTATCCAATATCCCCAAGCAGAATTGAAACCAGCAAACTCACCAAATCCTTCCCTAGCATAAGTATATATACCACCTGTAAGCTCAGGTTTTTTATTGGCAAGCATACTAAAAACAAGTGCTAACCCTATAATACCTACCCCACCTATAATCCAAGCAATAATAGCTGCTTGAGGGTTAGCTACTTGAATCATATCCGTAGGACTATTAAAAATACCTCCCCCAATCATTGATCCTATTCCAATCAAGATTAGCATCCATAAACCTAATTTACCTTTATCTTCACTCATTCCCTACTCTCCTTTTCTTTTGTAAAATTCTTTTTATAAAGTATGCACTATTATTGTTTACACTTTTAATTTAATTATTTATAATTTCTACAATTAAGAGTTTCATTTATGTATTGCATATTCACCCTTAATTATGTATAATTGTTCATATAAAAAAGCCAATCACAATGAAGTGACTGACTGATTTTATAATTTATTATCATTTTGTATTGTATTTTATATTTTAAACTAATAATATTTTTAAACATTTTAATTATACAGTTATTTTTCCTGTTGCAATTAAAGCTATAACTAGTAAAGCTATTAGAACTATTATGGCCATTGCAACTTTTTCTTTTTTATCAATACTTTTTCCATGTTCTTTCTTAGCCTTTAAATACACTAAAATACCGAATGCATATAATATAACTGTTAATCCAATGTATGTTAATCCAACCGAATATACAACATAAGCTGTGTATAAAGATGCAATTGCAGATATTATCTTGTCTTTAAATGTAAAGTTTTCTTTTATTGAAACTTTTAATCCATAGAAAGCAGATAATAAATATGGTATTAAAATAGCAGTTGTAGCAATATTAAACACCATTGAATATGCTTTTTGGAATGAACTTGATAATAAAGATAACAAAAATAATTGTGTACATACTGTAGTTATAAATAATGAATTTACTGGACAATCATTTTTATTTGTCTTTGAGAAATACTTAGGCATTGCTCCATCTTTTGCAAGGATATATGGTGTTTCAGCAGCTAACATAACCCAACTAATAAAAGCACCAAATAATGAAATTATAAGTCCCAATCTAGCAACTAAAGCTCCCGCTTGTCCA
This sequence comes from Hathewaya histolytica, assembly GCF_901482605.1. Lineage (NCBI taxonomy): Bacteria > Bacillati > Bacillota > Clostridia > Eubacteriales > Clostridiaceae > Hathewaya > Hathewaya histolytica. Next base: position 2,359,341 of record NZ_LR590481.1, read on the forward strand.
ATTGCAGTTTTTCCTAGTAAATCAGAAAATGGAGTTATAGAATTTCCTAATTCTTTAGCTGGTATAACTCCCATGGCTATAATACTTACTAACATATATATAGCTAAGGTTGAAAGTAAACTAATAATAATTGCTTTTCCAACTATTTTTTGAGACTTCGCTCTTTCAGATAAAACTACAGCAGCCTCTATTCCAACAAAGCACCATAATATAGCACCCATAGAACCGTTAACTTGTTTTAATAAAGATGTAGCCTCACCAGTCGCGGCTAAAGTATTCTTCCAATTTTGAACTACAAATATATCTTTTTTAAATACTAAAACTCCTAAGATAATAGCTAATACTATAGGTACTAATTTAGCTACTGTTGCTACAGCATTTATAATTCCTGCATTTTTTACACCCTTTATTTGAAGTAAGAATACTGACCATAAAAATATTGATGCTAATATAAAAGTTATAAATGGATTCATACCACCTGTAAAATCTGATAAAGTCTTAAATAATAAAATAACAAATGCAACATTTCCAAGCCAAGCACTTAGCCAGTATCCCCAAGCTGAGTTAAATCCTGCAAAGTTACCAAACCCTTCTTTGGCATAAGCATAAATTCCACCAGTAAGTTCAGATTTCTTATTAGCAAGTAAATTAAATACTAAGGCAAGAGATATAACACCTATACCACCAACAATCCATCCTATAAGCACTGCTTGAGGATTTCCCTGCTTAATTAAATCTGTTGGACTATTAAAAATCCCGCCGCCAATCATAGAACCTATTCCTAATAAAACAAGCATTAATAAACCTAACTTATTATTCTCTTGTTTCTCCATAATAACTCTCCTTTTCTTGATGTTTTTACTTAAGATATAATATAGTAGTTATTTTTTTAACAATGGTACTTAAAAATTTTTGGGGAATATATCTTTATATTATGTCGAAATTTGTTAAGCTTAACTATGACCTTATTATAAATAATTTTTAAGATAAAGTAAACTCATTTTTTTACATTTTATGCTTGTTTTTAACTTTTTATTATAATTATTGTATTAATTATAAAGAATTACTTGAATATTTATGTTTATTAATTTAAAAATTTTATTAATTTTTTAGTTTCTTTAAAATAGATTAAATTTTGGGACTATTCTTAATTATATTATCTTAATTAAAGTATAAGTGAGTTTGACTCTCATTTATCCTCTTATCAAGATCCATATTAATCCAGTTGCCTTTTAAAAATAAATTTTATTTTATGCATATTCTTTAATTTTTATTGCATATAAAAAAAATTAAATTTTTTAAATTTTTTTTATCGTATCACTCTTTTCATGCAAGCATCAAAGTAACAGTATAAGTTTACTTTTATTTCAAAGACTAATATAATAAAATAGGTTTATATTAGTTTTATCCTTATAAAAAATTATAGTAAGGGAGTGGAATACATGGATTATAAAAAAATCTATGGGGATTGGTTAAACAATCCATATATTGATGAAAACACAAAATCAGAACTGAATGCTTTAAAAGATGAAAAAGAAATCGAAGATAGATTCTACAAAGAATTGGAATTCGGTACTGCAGGACTTAGAGGAAAACTTGGTGCTGGAACAAATAGAATGAATATATATAATGTTGCAAAAGTTACACAAGGATTAGCTTCATTTATATGTGAAAAAGGTATTGATGCTATGAATAGAGGTGTCGCTATTGCATATGATTGCAGGCACTTTTCTAAAGAATTCGCAAAAACTGCTGCCCTCGTTCTATGTGCTAATGGAATTAAAGCTTATTTATTTGAAGATTTAAGACCAACACCAGAACTTTCATTTACAGTAAGACATCTAAATACAATTGCAGGGATAGTAGTTACTGCAAGTCATAACCCTAAAGATTATAATGGCTATAAAGTTTATTGGGAAGATGGTGCGCAGGTTTTATCTGAAATAGCTGACCCTATTTTAGATAAAATACTGAAAATAAAAGATTTTGCAGAAGTAAAGAAGATAGATGAAAAAGAAGCCACTGAAAAAGGACTTTTTAAAGTTATAGGTAAAGAAATAGATGATCTGTATTTAGCGAAAGTCAAAGCTTTAGCTTTAAGAGACACTAAAGAGGAAATAGATAAGGATATTAAAATAGTATATACCCCTCTTAATGGAACTGGAAATAAACCTGTAAGAAGAGTGTTAAGTGAAAGAGGATTTACCAATATCACTGTAGTTCCAGAGCAAGAAAATCCTGATCCAGATTTCACAACTGTAGGATATCCAAACCCGGAGGATACAAAAGCATTCAAATACGCTGAGGATCTTGGTAAAAAGATTGATGCTGAACTTCTTATAGCTACAGATCCAGATTGTGATAGACTAGCAATAGAGGTTAAAGACACTAATGGTGAATATGTTGCATTTAACGGAAACCAAACTGGAGCAATTTTAATTAACTATATAGTAAGCAGCATGAAGGAGAAAGGAAAACTTCCTAATGGTGCTTCTATAGTTAAATCTATAGTTACAGGAGATCTTGGAAAAACTATAGCTAAATCTTTTGGTGTAGAAACTTATGAAGCTCTAACAGGATTTAAAAATATTTGTGGCCAAATTCCAATGCTTTTAGAAAATAATAAAAAGTTTATATTTGGATACGAAGAAAGCATAGGATATGTAACAGATACTTTCGTTAGAGATAAGGATGGTGTTATGTCAGCTATGTTCCTATGTGAAGCTGCTGCTTACTATAAAAAGCAAGGAAAATCCTTAATAGATGTATTAAATGAAATTTATGAAGAACATGGTTACTATAGGGAAAAACAGATTTCTCTAGTATTAGAAGGAATTGAAGGAAAAGAAAGAATCGAAAGAATGATGACTGAGTACAGAAAAGACTTCCCTAAAACTATGGGAACTGCAGAACTAATTAAATACATTGACTACAAATACAGAAAATCTTTTGACTTACTTACAAATAAAGAATCCTTAAGTGAAATACCATCATCAAACGTTTTAAGATTTTTCCTAAACGATGAAAGCTGGTATGCTGTAAGACCATCTGGAACAGAACCTAAGATTAAAATCTATTTATATTCAAAAGGTTCAAGCTTAAAAGAGGCAGATGACAAGATAATTAAAATGGAAGAAATAGTATTAGGAAAATTAAACTCTATAGAATAATTTTCAAGGGGGCTTTTAATTTGAGTACTAATATTAAATTAAGTAAAGAAAAAAGGGAGAATATGATTTCCTTGATTCAGGAGTATTTTGAAAAAGAGCATGATGAAGACTTTGGAGATTTGGCAGCCGGTTTTATTTTAGACTTTATAATAGAAAAACTAGGCCCTGAGTTCTACAATCAAGGTGTTTATGACTCCTATATTTATATGACAGATAAGATAGAAGACCTTCTTTCTCTTCAAAAAAGTGTAAGATAACTAAGAAAGCATTATGAGTTTCATTAGAATTCATAATGCTTTCTTATTACTTTTATTCCATTTTATAACCTACCCCCCATACAGTTTTGATATACTGAGCTTTTCTTGGGTCTTCTTCAATTTTTTCTCTAAGTCGTCTTATATGAACCATTACTGTGTTTCCTGAATCAAAACAATCTTCATTCCATACTGTCTCGTATATCCTATCCGTACTAAACACCATGCCCCTATTAGTAGATAGTAATTTTAATATGTTGAATTCTATAGGAGTTAGTTTTATTTCATCTCCGTTTTTCCTTACCTTGTATCCATTTAAATCTATCTCTATCTCTCCTATATTTATTATGTTTTCATTTTTTTCTTTAGTTTCACACGTATTTAAAACCTTATATCGTCTTAACTGCGACTTCACCCTAGCCATAAGTTCTAATGGATTAAATGGTTTTGTTAAATAATCATCAGCCCCTGTGGATAATCCTAATATCTTATCCATATCCTCGCTTTTTGCAGATAACATTATAATTGGTATATTATTTTGCTCTCTTATTTTCATACATGTATCTATTCCGCTTAATTTAGGCATCATTATATCCAATATAATTAAATCTATCTTATTAGTTTTTAATATTTCTAAAGCCTCTATTCCGTCTTCTGCCTTTAATGCATCAAAGCCTTCATTTTTAAGATATATACCAACTAAATCTCTTATATCTTTTTCATCATCCACTATAAGAATGCAATTATTATTCAAAAGATCACCGCCTATTTTTTATAAAGTCTTACTTTAAAGGAGACTATATTTCCATTCAGTTCTGCCCATATGTCCCCACCATGTAATTCTACTATACTTTTAGCTATAGCAAGTCCTAGTCCACTACCTCCAGTATCTGAATTCCTAGATTTATCGCCTCTATAAAATCTTTCAAATATCTTATCCAGCTCTTCTCTAGTTATATCATTATTACAGGTATTTTCAACTGTAATTACAGTATTTATACTAGTATCCTTACAAAATATTTTAATTTTTTGCTCTTCTTCACTATACTTTATAGCATTACTTAATAAGTTTTCAAATACTCTAGATAGTTTTTCTCCATCTACATTCATTATAACCTTATTATTTTCCATACTGTCAACTATTTCTATATTCTTTTTCTCTGCACTTGGAGAAAGTTCAACCATAAGTTGTCTTATAAGTTCATTTATATCAATATCATTTTTCTTTAAACTTATTCCCTCATTATTCATTTTCGTAAATTGAAATAAATCCTCTATTAAGTTTTTAAGTTTATCTGCCTTATTATAAGCAATATTTAAAAAATCTTCTCTTTCTTTTTCACTTTCATATTTTCCATCCTTAACTAATCCTATATATCCCATAACTGAAGTAAGAGGAGTTCTTAAGTCATGTGATATATTAGTTATAAGTTCATTTTTAGTTTTTTCTGCCAACCTCTCATTTTCCATTTTCTCTTTTATTTCTCTTTCCATATAATTTATATCTGACGCTAGTACTGCAAGCTCATCATATCCTTTAATCTCTACATTATAGTTTAAATCTCCTTTTGATATTTCTCTTAAAGAACTAGATATATATTCTATATAAGATATTTTTCTCTTTGTTATCATTAAAAATATCACTATAAATGTAATAAATGATAGTATAAACGATAGAAATGCACTGGCATCTGTATATGTAGTCATTTCAACTCCATCTAGCATACTTTCATAAACCAAATAATAATTACTACTACCTATTTTAATAGGATAAAAACCGTAAAATTCCCTCTCTCCCCTATAGCTACTTCTACTTCCACCTCTATCATAGACTTGATCCTCATTTCTGTAATTTAATTTAGACTTAGACATTTTATCTATAATATTGTATACATTTATTTTTTCAGCATAAGTAGCCTTAGAGGAAAACTTAACATTTCCATCTAAATCTGTTAGAAATACATTTGCATCCCTATATATAATCTTTTCGTTTATAGATTCCTTAATAAATTCCTCAGAACCTAAATACTTTTCTATTTCTTCTCTGACATTTTCTGTAGCACTATTTTTCTGCATGGTTTTTGAAATAAGTTCTTTTAATTTATTTCTGTAATTATCTCTATTATTCTCATTAAGATCTACCCCGTAATTACTTAATATAAATTCTAATTCTTGATGATTAAACTCCTCTTTCTTAGTAAAATTTTCTCTTAAAGAATTAATACTACTATCTATTGCTCCCTTATTTTGGTTATAGTATTTATTGTAATCCTTGTTTGAAATAGTTATAAGTTTTGATAAAAGTTCACGCACTTTATTTTCTTCTTTGATATTATCATCATAGTAACTTATATAAGTTTGTTTTGAAATCTTATTCTTCAAAAAACCATTAAATATGTTAAAGCTTATAAATGATAGGACTATACAAATTAAAGTAATCGTTAAAAGCTCAAGTCTTAAACTTTTTTGAATTAAAGATTTCTTGTCTAAGTAGAAGTTCATTCCCTTAGCCTTTAATCTTTTAAGTCCCATTACCTCTTCATTAGGTGACTTATTCTTTCTTCTAAATAACCTTCTAAAAATCATAATCATCCTCTCCTAAGAACTTGTATTTAAATTGTATAATATTCTAAACACCTCGTATAATTATTTTAACATCATTTCATTAACAAAAACCTTCTTAAATTCTTACAAATTCTTAATATTCTTTTAAACAAGAAAGCTGTACTCTATTTAACATAGAAGTACAGCTTAAGCTTATTAGTTAATAATTAAAAATAGTAATTTTATTCTAACATATAATCAATCATAGATTATATTAGTCACAGCAAGTTCTTATAAAAAGAACTCTCCTTAAATTTACATGAACACATCTATTACATCTTTGTCTTATGATTAGGAACTTACCACAGGTTCCTACCACTTCTCCAGTTATACAAATATCATTAGGAAAAACTACTGTTACTCTTTCACATTCCCTAAAGCATCCTCTTATATCTGATGAGTTTCTCATGGTATCCCTCCATTGTTAAAAGTTAAAAGGTTTAAATAACCTCTCAATACTAATATATTAAACCTAATAATTTATGTTACTATCTAACATTGAAAACTACTATCATATTTTGCAGATATCTTACAAAACTACTATATTAAGCTTTTTTATGTTATAATAATTTTAAGTTTTTTTAGGAGGTGTATTTTTTGAAACGAGCTTTTAAAGTTAACATTTTATTTTTAATAATAATAGTCCTTCAAATTTCTTTAGTTTTATTCGGAGCTCCTTTAAGTAAGTATATTCCAATTAATTTAGTATTAATTATAGGAAGTATTTTATTTGTGTACATGCCCGCTGTAATCTATATATTAGTAAATAAACAATCATTCAAAGATACATTAAAATTAAACAAATTAGGATTTGACAACGCATTAAATTGTGGTCTTATATTCTTACTTCTATTACCAGTTACTTCATTTTGTAATCTACTAACTAGTGTATGGTTTAAAAATAATATCCCAGAAGCTATGGGAAATACGTATTCTGGATCAGCCCTTTTATTCTTTTTCACCTTAGCTGTAATGCCAGCTATAGGAGAAGAACTGGTTATGAGAGGCGTAATTCTTGACGGATACAAAAAAATAAATATACACAAGGCTGCAGTAGTAAATGGTTTTTTATTTGCCGTACTACACTTAAATCCACCTCAATTTTTATATGCCTTTATACTAGGTGTGATTTTTTCTTATTTGGTTGTATATACAAATTCCCTATTTTCATCTATGCTTGTACATTTTTTATTTAACGGATTAAGTTCCCTAGTATTTATACTCACAGTAAAACTTAAGGGTGCTTTAGATAGTAACACTCTAAAAGAAGCAGCTAATACCGCATCGGTAATAGACAAACAATATATTACAGCCTTAGTGATTTCAGGATTAGTAGCTTCAGTATGTTTACTAGTTATAGCCCTAATTCTTAGAAAATTAAAAATTAAAAATAACTATGAAGAAAGATTTAATTTTAAAGAACATACCTTTAACTTAGAAGAAAGTAATGACAATGATGAGTTCGCACATCTAAACCCTAAAAAGAGTAAAATTATTGCGTACTCACCTATACTTATATCTTTCATATTATTTATGTTTATAATTATTTTAAGTATGATGGTTTAAATTATAAATAAAACCCCATGATTAAATGATGATTTTTCATACATTTTTTCATGGGATTTTTTATTAATATTCTTATTCAGATTTTAATAACTTCTCTTCTTTATTTAATATCATTATCTGTTTTACTAGAAATATTGCAGTTAAAACAGATGCTAAAAAGTCTGATATAGGGGTTGAAATCCATACTCCATTTAATCCTAAAAATTTAGGAAGTATAATAAGTAATGGTATTAATATAATAACCTGCCTAGAAAGAGATAGTATCATTGAAATAAGTGCTTTTCCAATAGCCTGAAAGAAGTTTGCAGCGATTACTTGGAATGCTACAATCGGCATAACCATACAATTAATTCTAATAGCATATGTACCTAGCTTTAGTAATTCAGGATCATTTCCAAAAGGTAGTATCATATATTTAGGGAATAATTGAATAACTATGTACCCGATTATAAATATTACTGTAGCTGCTAAAATAGCTAACTTTAAAGCTTCTTTAACTCTTTTGTATTCTTTTGCCCCATAGTTATAACCTATAATAGGTTGTGCCCCTTGATTAATTCCGAAAACCGGCATAAATATCAACATAGTAATACTATTTATAGCACCAATTACACCTACTGCTATATAACCACCGTGAGCGTTTAATGTTCTATTTTGAATAGCCGTAACCAAGCTTGCAGCTAGTTGCATAGCGAAAGGTGACATACCTATTGCTATAATATTCTTAATTAATCCTATATCTAATTTTAGATTTTCTTTTTTTAACTTTAAGGTACTATTGGCACTAAAAAAATATCTTAGCACCCATAATGAGCTTACCCCTTGTGAAATAATAGTAGCTAAAGCAGCGCCTTTTATTCCCATATTAAAGAAAGCCATAAATATATAATCTAAAATAATATTTAAAACTCCACCTATTAACATGGTATACATTGCAATTTTGGGGTTTCCTTCTGCCCTTATAATATTATTTAAACCAAAACCTATGTTTTGAAGAACTATACCTATCACTATTATGTTTATGTACTCTATAGCATAGCTTAAAGTTTCCTTACTTGCACCAAATGCTAAAAGAATTTGTTCTTTAAATACTAATCCAAGGATAGTTAAAATTAAAGAAATTATTATAATTAAAGTAAAAGCATTTCCTAAAATCCTCTCAGATTCCTCATGCTTATTTTGACCTAATCTTATTGAAATACATGCAGCAGAACCTATACCAATAAGCATACCGAATGCCATAATTATAAAAGCTATTGGAAAAGTAGATGTAAGTCCTGAAAGTGCCTTTGCTCCTACAAAATTCCCAATAAATATTCTATCTACTACATTATAAAAAGCATTTACTATCATACCTGCTATGGCAGGTAAAGAAAATTTAAATAATAATTTTCCTATACTCTCATTTTTTAATTGAATTGATCTTTCCAAATACCCACTTCCTTTCTATATTTTTTATTATATAAGTATTTAATATAATAAAGGCCTCAATAAGGCCTTTATTATTTAACTCAGTTCTATTTTGACCTTTGTTCCGCCTTCTCCAAACTTATTAGGATTTACTATAAGTTTAATAGGAACCCTGCCCTTAAGCTCATCTACGTGACTTATAATACCCACAGACATCTTATTATTATGAAGTTTTTCAAGGGAACTTATAACTACTTCTAAAAGATTAGAATCTAAAGTACCAAAACCTTCATCTAAAAAGAAAAATTCTAATGGAGAGCTACCTTTTAATTGTATCTGTGAGGACAATGATAATGCTAGGGCAAGAGAAGTTAGAAAGGTTTCTCCACCAGATAAAGTAGTACAATCTCTAACCACTCCTCCATTCATATCATCCCTTATGGTAAAATTACCTTCACCATCTATCTCTAGGGCATATCTGTTGCAAGTTATATCCTTAAGCCTTTTCGATGCTTCAAAAGCTATATACTTAAGTCTATTCATAGCCACGAATTCCACAAATTTATTCCCTTTAAAAAGTTTCATTATATCGTCTAAAAGACTCAATTTATGGTCTAAAGTTTTTTCTTCATTTCTTAAAACCTTAAGTTCATCTAAATCTTTCTTTATATCCATTATATGCTTTTCAAGAGTAGCTTTTTCTCTAACAGTTTCCATAAGTGAAGTTTCTATAGTTTCTTTTTTATCTTTTACCTCTTTAATCTTTTCCTTTTCTACATATCTTCCTTTTAATCTATCTTCTACTCTTTTTATATTACCCAGCAAGATACTCTTCTCGTCTTCATAAGATTTAATTTCATTCTCTATATCTTCTAGTTTTTCCTTACTTATATAAGATTCCAAGCAATGCTTTATGTTTATAAAATCATTTTCTTTAAAAAGATTATTAAGTTGTTCCTCTATTTTAACACATCTTTTCTCTAAATCTTCCTTTATCTGATTTTTCTTTATAAATTCATCTTCCAATCCCTTTACTCTATCTTTTACAGTTTCAATTTCTTTTTTATATTTATCATAAGAAGTATTTATTCTATCAATTTCATCTAATATTATTCTTAAAACTTTCTCGGGTGCTTCCCCTTTTGTAATTCCTGATATTTCTTTTTCAAAAACATCTATATTACTTTTCTTTTCTTTGCCCACCTCTTCTATAGATTTCATTTCAGATTGTAGGTCACCAATTTCTTTTGTTAAATTTTCTTTAACCAATAATAACTTTTTCTTATTTTCTATATCTAAACTTACTTGTTCTCTATAACGCTTTATTTGTTTCTCATTTTCCTTAATTTCTATCCATTTTCCTTCTACATTTTGTACATTTATCTCTCTTTTAATACCTTCTAGCTTCTGTATAAAATTATCTAAGGCATCTTTTAAAACTTTAATTTCATCTAACAAACTAGTTAAAGCTTTTTCCTCGCCGTTCAATCTTTCTCCTAACATAGCTTCACTTGAAAATATTTTATCTTTTTGTTTATTTAAGTCTAATAAATTTAACTCTAAATTATTTTTTTCCTTTTCAAAGTTCTCTATATCAAGTTGAGTCTTATTAAAAAGTAAGTTCTTATTCTCTAAATCAACTTTTAAAGTTTTTAGGTCGCCTATGCCTAAGGAATCTTCCTTATATGAATTTATTTCTTTAACTAAATCCTCTTCTTCCCTTTTAATTATAATAAGATTATTTTTCGCACTATTTAGCTTTTCTTTCACCTCTTCTTTAGATGTTCTAATATTGTCTAAATTATACTTTATGCCTTCCAATTCACCAGAATCTATTTCCTCTACTTCATTTTTATAATGAATGGAACCACAGACTGGACATGTGTCTCCATCATTTAACTCTTTTCTTATAATATAAGAAAGATTATCTATTTTAAGCTTTTCATAAATTTCTTCCTCTGCCTTGTACTTTTCTTCCAATAATTTATACTTATTTTGAAGATTATCTACCTCTTCTTCTAAATTAACCTTTCTTAAACTCTTCTCCTTTATTATTAATCCTAAGTTTTCAATTTTTTCTTCTAAAACTTCCTTATTTTTAACCTTTTCAGTTAAAACTCCTATTTCATCCTTAAAAGAAAGTAACAAATTATTATGTCCTGGGAAATTTTTCGTCAAATCTGTCTTTTTTTCCTCTTCTATATCTATTTTATCCAAAATTTCTTTTTTGGATTTTAAACATATTTCATAATCCTTCTTTAAGCTCTCTATATTTTTTTTCTTTTCTTTCTCTTTTTCTTCCTTTTCCTTTAAAAGTTCATGCTTGCTTTGAACTTCTCTATATATCATTACAGCTTCTTCTAATAAATCTTTTTCTTCTTCTCCGTACTCTAATTCCCTTATTTTTTTATTTAGAATTTGCTCCTGTTCTTCAAAGTTTCCAATTTCCAGTACTATTTCTTTTCTTTCATTTTCTTTAGTATTACTTTCTCCCCTAAGTATCTTATATTGTTCTACTAATTTCTCTCTTTCTTCTTTAATAGAATTACATCTTTTATACAATTCTAAAGCCCTAGACACATTTTCCTTGTCCCCTATTAAACTTGGAAGTCTATATGTCTTCTCCTGATCTACCTTTTTAAATTCATCCTCGATTTCTTTTAATGTAAATTTATTTTCATCTAACTTCCTATTTATATCCAAAAGATATTTTTCTTCATTTTCTAAATTGCTTTTATTAAGCTCTAATTCCTCTATAAAAGGCTTTATCTTAAGGCTACTCTTACCCTTTTCTAATCTAACCTTGTCCGTATCAATTACTTTCTGCTTTTCATTTAGTATGGTTTCTCTATTTTTATAGCTATAAATTTCCTCAGTTAACTCTCCTAATTCTTTTAGTTCTATATATTCTTTATCTACTTCTTCTTTTTTTCTCTTTAGTAATTCTTCTTTTTCATTTAGAATTTTAACTTCATTATTTTTTTCTTTATACATCTCATAAGTTAGATCTTCATACTTTTTAAGTTTTCCAATTAGAACATTTTTCTCATCAACATATTTCTTATTAATGGATGCTACTTTTCTATACAAGTTGTTTCCATACTTTTCAAGAGCGAAAATTCGCTCTAACATATTCCTTCTATCTTTTCCTTTTAGACTTAAAAACTCACTAAACTTACCCTGTGGTAGTACTACAGAACGGGTGAAATCATCACAATTAAGTCCTATGATTTGAAGTGAAGTATTGTTAACCTCCATAGGTCCTTCTGCAATAACATTAACCTTATTTTCAACTAACCTTGCATATTTTGTTTTAATACTTCCATGTTTATCTCTTTTAATACACCTTTCTGCGATATAATTCTTTCGTTCACCATCTCTTAAAATTTCGAACTCATAGCCTACTATAAGTTCGTCACAATTAGTATTTATATAATTTGTACTATTTCTTGATATCTTGCCATACAAAGCCAATGTAATAGCATCTAATATAGTAGATTTACCACTACCAGTAGGTCCAAATATTCCAAATAAACCTTTAGATGTTAACTTTTCAAAATCCACAACCTGATTTTCAATAAAACTATTTAACCCCTTTATCTCAAGCCTTATAGGTTTCACTATTATTCCCCCTCCTCTTCTTCCATTAACGCTATTTCAAGAAACAAATCCATAACCTCGTCACTTGGAGGAACCTCTCTCTCTTTTTTATAAAAATCTACAAACATCTCTTTAAAACTTTTTTCCGTATAACCTTGAAAATCCTCTTCTAAGTCTTCCTGATTTATAATAATAGGTCTTATTTCTAAGATATCTTTTTTTAATGCCTTCATGGCTTTTATATCTTCTTCTCCCAAATATCTATCAGTTTTTATCTCCATGTAAACCCAAACATCTCTTTCAGAGTTTTTCCTACACATATCTATGGCATGCTCAATAGAATCACACTTCCAAATCTCAATAGGCTTATAATTATTAAAGTAAACATCTTCTATCTTCGGTTCACTTCCCTTAACTATATCTAATATATAAGCACCCTTAGTGTATCCGATTTCGCTCTTACTATATTGAAGTGGAGAGCCTGCATATTTTATTATAGGAGAAGCTTTTTTCATAGTTTGAGGCTTATGTAAATGACCTAAAGCTACATACTGAATTTCCTTAGGAAAAATAGATGCACTTACAGCAAGACTTCCTCCTAACTGTATGTTTCTTTCAGAATCACACTCTTCCCCCCCTAAAACATATAAATGAGAAACTAAAAGATTTATAGTATCATCCCTATAGTTTTCACTTAATCCATCTATTAAATCTTTTATTTTATCTGAATAAGATTTTTGTCTTTCCTTTTCATCTATGGACTTATATAATACCTCATTCAATCTCTTCTCACTTGGATAAGGAATAGTCACGATGACTGCCCTTTCCCCATTTATTTCGATTTCCACATACCCTTGTCCACTATTTACAATTTTATGATTCCCACAATCACCAATATTTACAATACTTTTAGGTGTATCAAACATTATAACTCCTTGTTCATATGCAAGAGGATTAGCAGCAACTAATCTTTCTGGATTATCATGGTTACCTGCTATTATTAGAACCATTCTTTTTCCACCTTTAGTAATATCCTTAAGTACTTTATAAAACATTTTCTCCGCTCTTGCTGGTGGATTACTATTATCGTATATATCACCTGCTATAATTACTAGATCTATATCCTTTTCCTCTACTAGTATTTTAAAATCATTTAAAAATTTTTCCTGTTCATCTAACCTACTAAACCCTTCTAAATTTTTCCCTAGGTGCCAATCAGAGGTGTGTAATATTTTCATAAATATCCTCCTTTAAAAGATTCTAAATACATTATGACATGAATAAGAATAAAAGACAAAATCCATAATTTGTTTTTTATTATTAATTTCATCTATAGATAAATTATGTTCGATTATATTTTAATATATTTGTTGAATCTTCTGTCTATTTACATTAATATATTACTATACAATATAACCTTTAAAAATTAAATATATAAAAAAGTAGTATCCTATAAAAAATCGTTAACATATTGATTTTCTTTATCTCACTTAATAAAGTGAGATTTTGTTTTTTATATGATAAAATACTAATATAGATTAAGAATATATTATATGAGGTGACTATATTTATGGAAGCTATTTTTAGAAGAAGAAGTATTAGAAAATATAAGCCTATAAAAATTTCTGAAGATATGTTGGAAAATCTACTCCGTGCTGGAATGTCAGCCCCTTCTGCTGTAAATCAAAAACCTTGGCACTTTATAGTTATAGAAGATAGAACTAAGTTAGATGAAATTGCAACTACCCATCCTTATGCTAAAATGCTGTATGAGGCTCCACTTGCAATCTGTGTATGTGCTAATATGAATCTTGGAGATTTTAAACATTATTGGCCGCAAGATTGTTCAGCAGCCACAGAAAATATACTAATAGAAGCAGAACACCTTGGCCTTGGTGCTGTTTGGCTTGGTGTGTATCCAGTAGAAGACCTGATGGAAGGTGCTAAAAAGGTATTAAACTTACCAGATGATATAGTTCCTTTTTGTTTTATATCTATAGGATATCCTAATGAAGAAAAAAAACATTACGATAGATTTGATAAAGAAAGAATCCACTATAATAACTGGTAATGTAAAAAGGTGCCGAAAGGTTTTATATTAGCCTTCAGACACCTTTTTTATAATTCAATTTTTAGGTAACAAATATACATAGCGTATTTTTATATGTGAGGGATTTTTTCCTTTTACTAATATACTCTACTACTAATACTTTATACTACCTACTGCAACTATCTTAGAAAAATGATTTACCTTACCTATTAATTATATTCCTATACTTATTTTTAATATAATTTAGTTTGTTCTATATTCCGCACCTATTTATCTAAAATACAATGCAGTAGATTTTTATTTTTTATATTCTCTACTTTATGGTATTACTTAATCTATCAAAAACAGGCATTATATATTTATTATAATGGAATCCTTCATATTCTCTATTATCTTACTGCCTCTTCTCCAACTCCTACATCTGCCCAAGATTTTATAGCAAGTTTATGTTCTTTACTATTCTCACCATGTAAATCTATTGCAGATGATACTACTGCATTTCTAGCATCTTCAAATGTACTTTGAGGAGTTAAATAATTCACTAAAGCATGATAATAAATTTTAGCCATTGAATCTTTTCCAACTTCTTTTCCCATCAAATAAGCTGCTTTATTTGGAATACCTGAATTATAATGAACTCCACCTTTATCCATTGAATAATCCCAATATAAATAGTCCTTCATATGGTCTGGTTGTCTATATAATCTAGGATTTGACATACTTCTTAAAGCATCTCCTGCTACATTAGGAGTGTATATATCTTCTCCAATTTCCCAATCATTTGGATCACTGTGAACAGCTATACCTAAAATATCAGAAAAAGCTTCATTTAGAGCACCAGATTGAAATCTATATTCTAGACCTGCAGTACTTTGAGTAACTGCATGTGTAAATTCATGGGCAGTAACTTCTAAACATTTTGCTAGGTTACTAAATGTAACTCCATCTCCATCACCAAAAAGTATTTGTCTACCATTCCAGAAAGCATTATTTAAATTATTTCCTACATGCACAGAAGATATTATACTAGCACCTTTTCCATCAAAACTATCTCTATTTAAAACATTTTTATAATAATCATATACTTGAGTTAGATTATGGTGAGCATCTACTCCTGCCTTTTGTCTATCACTATCAAAAATGCCTGTTAAATTACTAAATAAGCTACCTGGGAAACCATACTCTTGGTTATTAGCATCATATGTTAATATATATCCATTTGAAGGTCTTGTTGAATCTGCTAAAAAATATCTTCCATTTTCAAACATACCATTTAAGATTTTATGCTCTCCACTGCTATTAACTCCTCTTACTTGAGCATGTGTAGCTTGGCATGATAAAGCATTATACTTATCAACTATCTTTCCATTTTCAGCACTTACAAACATATGCCAAAATGAAGCTTCTGGTTCTGTAGATGATATCTTTACCAAATACACAGGTTGTAAATCTCCATTAACCTTGTATAGGTACAACTTACTTTCAGAATGATAATTTTTGTTTTTCTTTATTTCCTTACCTAAACTGTCTTCTGCTATTTTAATAGCTTTATCGTCCTTAATCCTTACACGGTTCTTAAAAGATTGAGCTTTAGGCTGTTTATCTACTTTTCCATTTACGCTATATACTTGTCCATCTTTATTAGTATGAATTATAACTTGACTACCATATACAGGAATACCATCTATAAACATTTGTGAACGCAAGTGCTTTTTACCTTTTACATCAGTTTCTTTATTATCAACCTTAAAATCTCCTAAATTGCCTTCTTCTTTTAAAGCACTCTTAACTACTTTTGTTACATCATCCCCCTCCTTATTATTAGATTTTATATTCTTGGTTTTTTCTAAATCTGTTTTTAATACAGAAATAGATTCTTTATCTTTTGGAGGTTTGATTTCTTTCACTTGCTTTGCCCCCACAGTCATAGAAGAAATGTTAAGTGATATGGCAGAAATAATAATAAAACTTAAAAATTTTTTTTTCATTTTACTCCTCCTCTTTATTATTTATAACCCTATTGTAGTACTAATAAATGGTAAAGTAAATACACTTTTTGTAATTTTCTCAACATTCTCGCTAATTATTTTCCGGTTTTTGTATATTTTATATTCAGTTTATATTTTTAAGTTAAAATTTACATTAAATTCTATTGATTTTATTTTGATTCCCGTAATATTTCCTAATAATCCTCTTATAAAACAAAAATGCTATGACATATAACATAAGTCATAGCAAGCTCTCTAACCATTTTTCTTTCTAAATAAAATTGTTACAATTATAATTCCTATTAGTGCTCCAATAGAGTCAACAAAAACGTCAAAAATCTTCCCCTCTCGACCTATTACAAAAATTTGATGAAATTCGTCGGTACAAGCATATAAAATAGTACTCAAAGCACTGAGAACACTACTTTTCCATAAGCACTTATACCTAGTATTTTTATAAAATCTATAAAAGCCATAAAATAATAATAAAAATAATATTAAGTATTCAGTTACATGTGCACTCTTTCTAACCAGTACATTTAGGTTATCATAACCAATAAATTTCACTAAAGAGCTGCTTATTTTATCTACATAACTTACAATAAAATGATTATTTTTAGATGAAACATCCCCTACTTGATGAGAAAAATAAAAAATAATTCCCATCCATATGAAGGAGGGGGTGAAATAAACTAATTTATCTAGCTTCTTGTTTTCCATAAAAGCCTCCAATTACATATTTAAATTCTGTAAAGTTCTATTAATATTATCCTTCTCGAAGACAGAAAAATAAAATAAGCTTATAAGATAAATTACTTCTCGTAAAAGAATAACATCACCGAAAAAATCAAAACTACAACATGATTGTTGTAGTTAAACTAAATTATATAAGCTTAGTTTTTATAGATAAGATAATCAAAAATATCATTGTAAGGAATAAAGAAATAACCATGTGTAACTATACGTGGAAATGATAATTAACTTATTCTAAATTTCTTATATGTTTAAATTATATATTTGTATTCTAAGAATAAATACTATAAACATTATAAATATAATTATATTATTTTGCAATATCATATAATAAATATGAGTGCAACTTCATATAACGAACTAACATATCAATATATATGAAATTATCGCTATAAATAATATTGACATCGTTATAAATAATAACCCATATTATAATTATCTAAATTCATACAACTTCACTAAAAGCTATAAATTATTTTGTTTAGAATTTTTACCTTCCCCTATACCAACTCCCTCCTTATTATACTGCATTTTCATCTCTCAATCGACCCTTAAAAGTTTTTATTGGAACTTCCTACACTTCTTAAGTTCCTTTGACCTATTTTGCTCCCCTTATCTGTATAACTACTGAAATAGTTTTAAATATAAGTTTTATATCTAAATATGTGTTTCTTCTAGCTATCATAAGCCCCTTCTTCTGGTGTTCTAGCAATTTTTCAATTAAATCTTCAGCATTTGAAACCATAGTTCTAAATCTATATACGCTTATAATCCTTCCAGTCTTCCCAATTCTTTTATGAGAGAATATTGTTGGTTCTTTTGAATCATTTTTTATAATTGCACAAATCATTATAAAAATAGGACTTAAAAGTATAAAACCTATAAGTGATCCAAAGATATCAATTGTTTTTTTGTAAAATTATCGAATATCACTCTTTCATATTTTAGATTACCCATAAGATATTTTTCATTTGTAAATTGCATTTATTTCAATAATAAAACCTCTGCTGACTTCACTTTAACATTTTGATATTCTTGAAAATCTATATATCGCCTAGTTCTTATTGCCTTTTAACCCTACTATAATTTAACTTTTATTTTGCATCTGAGTCATAGTAATAATTGTAATACCCCTTACCACTCTTCTTTTCTGCCTTATTAAGCACTACTCCTAGTATTTTACTACCCACCTTTTCTAATAAATTTCTAGCTTTAACTATAACTTCTCTTTCACTTTCTCCGGAAGCTACCACAAGAATTCCTCCCTGTGAATACTGGGAAATTATTTGTGCATCTGTAACTACAGCAACAGGTGGAGCATCTAAAATTACAATATCATAATACTTTTTTAAAACTTCTATAAACTCTTTCATTTTGTTAGAAGCTAGCAGTTCTGAAGGGTTAGGCGGTTTTAATCCTGATGTTAAGATATGCAAATTTTCAATTCCACTTTGATATATTATTTTTTCTAATCCTTGTTCTTTTACAAGTAAATTTGAAAGTCCCCTAGTATTTGATAGTCCAAAAATTTTATGTACGTTTGGCTTTCTTAAGTCACAATCTACTAATAGTGTTTTAGCTCCTCCTTGGGCAAATGTTACGGCTAAATTAGCTGATGTAGTGGATTTCCCTTCACTTGGCAATGCACTGGTTGTATATATTACCCTTATTTCTTCATCGAAAGAGGAAAATTGAATATTAGTTCTTAAAGTACGATATGCCTCTGATATTGGTGATTTTGGTTCTATAAATGTTATTAGCTTACTATCCTTATTTAATTTCATATAGATTTCCTCCAAAATTAGACGTTCTATTTTCTTTTAAAAAAACTAAAGAAACTCTTTCTTTTTTCTAGCTTTTCAAACTCAGCCTCTATAGGCAGGTTTGATAAAAGTAAATCCCCATTTTCTATAACTTTTTCATATCCATTTTTATTTATATCTTGCAGTTCTTTTATGACTTCCTTTAAATCTGTATTTCTTTTATTAGTACTATGAGCATCAGATCCTAAAAAGTTACAAAACCCATTATTTATTAAAATTTCAGATGTCCTTTTTACATCTTCCCCAAATATCCCCTTGATACTTCCTCCATTAACTTGAAATAAGCATCCTTCTTTCACAAACTCATTTAAAATCGTAGGATTATTTTGAATGTAAATATATCGTTCTGGATGTGCCAATATAGGTGTTATGTCTCTTACCCTAAGTTCATAAATATAGTCAAGAATTGATTTATCGTATTCTCTTATATCAGTTTCAACCAACATATAGTTTGTATTACTTATAGGTCCTATTTTTCCACTCTCTAAAAGTTCCACCACACTATGATCTAAAAAAACTTCTTGTCCTAAGATTATTTCTATATCTAAACATTTATCTACTACTTCTATCTTTAAATCATGTAAATTCTTAACTTGCTCACTATATGGAACTTCGTAAAATCCTCTATAATAATGCGGAGTGGCTATTATGGTCTTAGTTCCTCCCTTAATAGCCATATAAATCATTTTTAATGATTCACTTAAATTTTTTGCTCCATCATCTACTCGTGGTATAATGTGACTATGAATATCTAACACTCAACTTCACCTACTTTTCTATTTTAGGTATCACTGCAAGCACTGGTAAATCCAAGTATCTTTCTATATCTTCTTCTGATTTTAAAGTCCTATCCAAATATTCCAGTAAAAAAGAGGCTCCTGTAGATAGGAATAAACCTAATAATAATGCTATTGCCATATTAAGTTTTTTGTTCGGTTTTATTGGTTTTTCTGGTACTACAGCCTTGTCCAAAATTTCAATTTGTCCAGTTGGGTAAATTCTTTTAGATTCAGAAATGAAAATTTCTCCTAATGAATTTAGTACACTATATGCCTCTTCCGGCTTTTTACTTAAAACCTTTATCTCCATAATTTGAGTGTCCGGTTGGGGGATAACTTTTATTCTACCCTTAAGTTTTTCATAGGTTAATCCATTACCTACCTTTTGCGCCACTTTTTCTATAACTGTTCTTGATTCTGCTATTTGTGCATAAGTCTTTACTAGTTTTTGAAACATCATAATATCATTATAAGAATTTTGTTTATCATTCTTTTCTTCTTCTTTTCCTATAACTATAGTAGCCTTAGTTTCATATGTAGGTTTAATTATAAAGAAACTTATTATTCCTGTAATTAAAAGTGATATTGTTGTAATTATTGCTATGAGTTTTTTTCTTTTTACTAGTATTTCACTTACTTTATGCAAATCTATTGTAATTTCTTGTTCCATGCTCTTCCTCCTAGATAACTAATTGTAATCTTACTTTCTTAAATCATTTTTAAAATTCTATATTTTAAAATATAGTAAAAAGGTTTATTTTTACTTTTTAAATAGATATATACTTACATTTATCGTAAATATATATTTATTCTTTAATAATTAATGCATAATTAATTATATTTTGAAATATTTTAGTAATCTTATATTACATCTTCTCTTTTTTCTCCATACATAACAATATTATTCATAAACCTCTTTTAGCTTACTGGAAAATCAAAACAGTCTCTTGTAATTCATTTAATACATTTTTAGATTTAATTTGTTATATAACTAATATTTGTTTTGTAAACCCTATTATTTTGTACGACAAAAGGAACTATATATGCAATATAGTTCTTTCTTTGATATATTAATAATATCTTTTTATTATATATTAGTGTTTAACTAATGAGTATAAATTATATGTAATTTCTTTCTGCTTATATCAGCAATCTATAAATGAAAATAGTCAACAACCTTGTTTTAGTATAATTATCACTAAAAATAAAAAGATTAATAAAACATTCACTTACAAAAATAGTTGATAATAGCATACTTTTTTAGGATAAATGGTTAGGTGTCTAGTAGTAACTATTAACCATATACCTACATATAAGCT
Source organism: Hathewaya histolytica (assembly GCF_901482605.1). NCBI lineage: Bacteria > Bacillati > Bacillota > Clostridia > Eubacteriales > Clostridiaceae > Hathewaya > Hathewaya histolytica. Next base: position 2,380,657 of record NZ_LR590481.1, read on the forward strand.
ATACATATAAGTATAAGTCTACCATTTGGGACGGGAACATTATACCATAGTAGCTCAATTTAAGAAAGTTAATATAAAAAGTTATTCGAATAAAAACAATAGTAGAAATCTTTTCTAACAACTACAAATTATTAAATAAAAATAGTATTAAGTTACATGTGCACTCTTATTAACTAATATATTTAGGTTGTCATAATCAATAAATCCCCTCCATATCAAGGAAGGAGTTAAATAGACTAACTTATCTAACTTCTTGTTTTCCATAAAAATCTCCTTATTATTAATATTAATAAAACTTACATAAACAATTTGTAATTGTCAAAGAGTTAATATATGGCATAAGAGAATATTTTTTGATAAACTAAATCCAGTAGTAAGCAAAAGCACAGCTTAACTACTGGATTTAGTTTTAATAAACTTAGACTTTCACACTAAGTATACTTATTAATGATATTTTTAATATCTTTTTTATATAACATAAATACAAATACTAATAAAATTATTATATATAAGTAATAGTTTATTTTTAAAGTATTTATAATTAATAATATAATTACAAATAAAATAAACTTATAATAAGTTTTTAAAACTATATTAAAATGACATTTTCTTTGGTTTAATATTTTTAAGAAAATCAAATATTGCATTACAGAATATATTATATTGGTAACCATAGTAGCTATAGATACTCCTGTAACCTTAAAACCTAATTTTAAAAATATATAATTTAATATTATAGATAATATTATAGTTAAAAATTGAAGAAAAATTAGATATATTTGTTTCTTATTTGATACTATAAATACATTTGCAAAATATGAAACTTGTGAAACTATTGCACCTAATACTAGTACCCTATAAATATTTATACTCACCTCATAATTAGGTACGACAATATTTACAAAGGGCTTTATTAATATTATACCTACTATACTCAATAAAACTCCTAATAATTCCACATACTTAGTATATCTTTGTATATTATTATAAGCTTTTTCGCCATCAAAATTTTCATCTATATTTAGTATTTTTATAGCTTTAGGATAATATAAAAATAAAATAGACGTTATAAAAACTAATGTCGCACTAACTATTTGATTTGAAAATGTATAATAGCCTAGTTCTTCATAATTTAAATATTTTAAAATCATTATTCTATCTACTGTTGTTAAAATATAAAATCCTAAATTATAAATTAATAAGGGTATTCCTATATAAATTAAATCTTTTAATATATTTAAATTTATGCCAATTTTTATGTTTTTACAATTAATAATACCATATATTAATGTTATAAATCCACAGATAATCATAGAATACAACACTGCATTTATTTTATAATCCTTTATAAATAGTACTATTAATAAAAATGTCCCTACATTATTAACAAGTTCAATAGAATTAATCTTTTTAAAATTATCAACCAATCTAAAATAATTAATAAAAAACATTTTAAACTGTTGAAAAATAGCAATAAAAAAAATATATATCAAGTATTTTCCCGTAACATCCTTAAAAATAAATAATTTTGATAAAAAACCACATGCTATAAAAAAAATAGAAAGTATAAATAGACTTGTAAAAGAGGTATAGATAACCTGCCTCGCCTTTTCTTCATCTTTATCCTTATAAAGTACATATTCTCTATTCATGGAATATAAAATGCCTAAATTAGCATATGATAAATAATTTAATATTAACAATAAGTTGCCTAAGACCCCCAGTAATTCTGGGCCCAAAGCCCTAGCATTTACTATTTCTTTTAAAAACCCTACCATTAATGCAATATACTTAATAAAGGAATATTTAAAAATCACACTAAATTTATTGTTTTTAAATATATTTTTAAATTTTCGTAACATACTTTATCACCTTATGTAATACTCTTAAATAAGTATTACTCTATATATTGTTTTTATAATAATTTATAGTCTTTATAAGTCCCTCCTGCAAATTATATTTTGGTTTCCATTTAAGTTCCGCTTTAGCCTTCTCTATATTAAAATAAGATTTTTCTATGTCTCCTTTTCTATAAGCTTTATACTCTATGTTGGATTTCACATTCATAATATCTATCATCGTTTGCCCTAAGTCCCTAACAGAAGTATAAACGCCAGTACCTATATTAAATAGATTTCTACTCCCATTACATAAAGCTGCAATATTAGCATCTACTATATCTTCTACATATATATAATCTCTCAAAGCTTTCCCATCTCCAAATATGCATAGTGGAGAATTTTTAAATAACCTATCCATAAATATAGATACTACCCCACCTTCCCCCTTAGGATCTTGTCTTATACCATAAACATTAGCATATCTAAATATGGTAAAATCCAGGTCGTATAATTCGCTAAAAGATCTTATATATTCTTCTGGTGTATATTTTGATAATCCATAAGAAGATATAGGTTTCACCCTATGCTTTTCATCTATAGGTAAATATTCTGGTTGTCCATAAACAGCAGCTGAGGAAGGATATACTATCTTCTTTACTCCATAATCAACACAATTTTTCAATATATTTATGGTTCCGCATATATTTACTTTAGAATCAAACATAGGATCTTTTATAGACTTTTGTACATCTATTTGGGCAGCAAAGTGATAAACTATATCAAATTCCTCCTTTTTAAATATATTAGCTATATTAGAATCAAGTATATCATTTATATACAATCTAGCTTTCTTATTTACATTATTTATATTTCCAGTAGATAAATTATCAATTATACATACATCGTTTCCCATACTTATAAATTTATCTACTAAATTAGATCCTATAAACCCTGCTCCGCCGGTAACTAATATTTTCATAGTATACTCATCCTCTTTTAAAATAATAACTAAAATAAATCCCAAGTCAATATAGTATCCTCTTCTATATTAACTTTCGCTTTTCTGCCTAATACCCTCTCTAAATCGACTGGAGATATTCCTGTACCTGGTCTTTTAAAAGTAATCATTTCTTTAGTTATCACTTCATCTTTTTTTATTTCCTGCTTAGCAATTAAACTTCTTCTTGCCTGTTTTCTTGAAGAACTTTCGCACTCTAAAGGTCTTTTACAATATCCCCCTTCTATTAAATTTAACATTTCTAAATTATTATTAAATATCCTCAAATCATTAGGCTCCATAGCGTGGTAATGATCATTTCCAGTTAAAGTTTTATCTAAGGTAAAATGTTTTTCTATAACTTTCGCTCCATATTCATATGCTTTAGTTAAAACTAACATGTTTTTATCTGGTTTAGTATGATCTGAATATCCTAAAATATATCCCGGGAACACCTGCTTTAAATGATTTATCATATTTAAATTAGCATTTTCATATTTAGTAGGATAATCTAAAACACAATGCATTATAGCTATATCTTTATTACCCTCTTCTAATATTGCATTTACAGCAGATTCTATTTCTCCTATAGTAGCTGCACCTGTAGATATAAATACAGGTTTTCCCTTTTTAGCAATATGCTTTATAAATGGTAAATTAGTTAAATCTGAAGAAGATATTTTATATATAGGCATTAACTCATTTAAATAATCTGCTGATTCAAAATCAAATGGAGTTGACATAAATATTATACCTATCTCCTCACAATACTTCGCTAATTCAACATATTCCCTCTCACCAAATTTATCAAACTTAGTGAATAACTCATATTGTGATCTAGTGCTTTCTTCAGTAGTATCCCAATAAGCTGGTGCTTTTTTAGAAGCTATTTTACCTGCTTTATACGTTTGAAATTTTGCAGCCTGTGCCCCAGCTTCTTTAGCCTCTTTTATCATTAATTTTGCAGCTTCCAGTGCACTTATACCTTCCTTCTGAGCAATATCATAATAATTAACTCCTATTTCAGCTATTATAAAAGCTCTCTTAGAATCTCTTATTTTTTCCATTATTCCTTTCATTTATATATCTCCTTTTTATGTAAAACTTTAATTTTTATACATGAAAATTAAATTTAACCTTATGATATTCTTCTTTAGCTAAATCAAAAATGTTTTTAAATCCATTAGTTAAATCAATACTTTTCATTCTTTCTTTCATTTCTTTTCTTAATGAAAAATCTTTTATAACTTCATTTAAGTTATTCCTTAACATACCATCTGTTATATATTTCCCCATACCTAAATTTATAATACCATTTCCAGAATGTCCAAATACATGCGTTAGTTCCCTTTCATTTTGACATAAAACTAAACAAGGCGTCTTTAATGAAACTACTTCATACATGGTCCTACCACCAGATGTTATAACTAAATCAGCATTATACATATACTCACTCATATTCTTTACAGACTCATATATAAATATATTTTTAAACTGTTTATACTTTTCATATATATTTTTTTTATCTTCGTAGCCTAAACCTAATACTACATTTATATCCCTAGCATAATTAATATTTAGCAATCCATCCAAGGTCTTTTCTGTTAAATTACATGGGTCTGTACCTCCAAAAGTCACTAATATATTATCTATATCTTCTTTTATTTCTCTATCTTTATATCCATAAAATTCATCTCTTAAAATATAATATTTATATCCAGAATGTGAGTTTTTCAAGGGTATTTTGTGTTCATATAAGGCATTAAATACTAAATTTGCATACCTAGCTCCATCTCCAAGATCTTCAAAGTTTATGGTAAATATACCCCTGTCTTTTAACTCTTTCATATACTCCTTTTTGCTATCTAATATATCATTTATGATTATATCTGGACTTAGCCTATCTATTGTATCCCATAAGTTATCTTCAAATGTAACTATAGGATAATTATTTTTAGATACTATGTCTATTCCTAATTTACACTTAGAATTCATTAAAAAAATAACTTCATGTTCTGTTATTTTGCTAGCTATATTTAGTCCTCTATATATATGTCCTGTCCCGATTTCATTAGTCGCATCTGCTCTTATGACTATTTTTTTTCTTTTTAATAATCTCTCTGCCACCCACCAATCCGCATAATTATCTATATCTATACTTTCATCCTTGCTAACTTCTATTAAGTCTATATTTTTCCCCATTCTAGAATTTTCACTTATAAATTCTCTTTTTGTCGCAAATATAGCACCTGTTTCCCTAAACTCGCTAGGTAAGTATTGTCTATTTAATCTTTTCTCATATTTAGGTATATATTTATCTTCTTCATTGGTTGTCCATGCTAAATGTCTATCATCTACTACACTTATTACTGTATCTGCATTTTCATCTAGTATCTTTTTTATTGCTGATTCAACAGTACGTACTTTTAGTAATGGTGAGGTAGGTTGTACTGTAATAATAATATCTAAATCTTCTTTTATATTATCTTCTAAGGTTGTTACGGCATGATATATAACAGGATCTAATGGAGTTTTATCATCAGCTAAAGTTGAAGGCCTGTCTATTATATTAACACCTTTTTTGTTAGCAATAAACTTTATCTCATCATCATCTGTAGTTATTAATATGTAATCTATAATAGATGATTTTTTCAACTCATCTATTACATATGTTATTAATGGTTTACCAGCTAATAATCTTACATTTTTTCTTGGAATACCTTTAGATCCTCCCCTAGCTGGAATACATACAGCTATTTTTTTATTGTTATACATTTTCCCACCCCATTTTTTATATTCACTTTATATACTTTAATCTTAGTAAATAAGCTCTCCAACTTTTTATTTTTAATAGTTTTATTTATAGGTAAACATAATACTATAATCCAAAACAATAAAAATCTACTATTTAATAATTCATGTAAAAATAATGTACTAAATAAATACGGTAATATATATTCTAAATTATCCTTTGTATATAATTTATCTATAATTCTTGATAATATATAAAAATATAATAAAGAAAATACAATCCCAGTTCTTACAATTATATTTATAATAGAATTATGAGGTTGGACAAGTCTAACTCCCATAAACCTTCTATAATCACTTACTCCATGATCATATATATTAAAAGCATCTTTAAAATCACTATCATACCCATAAATCATTAATTGTTCTTTGTTATCTTTTAATATATCCATAGCATATATATTTGCAGCAAATCTCATTTTATTAGAGATATCATTTAACCCCTGTTGATACCCTTTAACAGCATATGTAGAAGTCACTTTGAAAATCCATATATAACTAATAGATATAATAAAAATAAGCATAAGAACAAATAATTTATATATCCTATTTAATCTAAGCTTTTGTAATATTAGCCATATTGTATTTCTAAATAATTTAACAACAAAAAACAATATTAATGTAAGTACGCTGGCTCTACTATTCAATATTAAAATAGTACCTATAGACAATATCTTTCCTAGATAAAACTTATTTTTTACACAATACATAAAAAATAGTAACATAACCATAGCAGAGAAATTCTTATCTCTAATTATACTTAAAGATATTCTACCATTTAGACTATTATATCTCCCCAATATTAGTTGTATAATTATAGATATAATAAATATCATATATATATTTTTATTTAAAAATTCTTGAGATATTTTATATCTAGGAATAAAAGATAGCTGTAAAATCACTAAAAATCCAAATATACTCATAGTAAACACAATAGTGTATGGACTTATTATTAAAATAGCAATACTTACAATAGTAATAAGAGCATATAGTATTATATCTACTTTTTTAACCTTTATTTCAATTTTATTTATAAATATGTAAATACCATTTATCAAAAAAAATATTCCTACAAAAAAAATCTTAAATTTTCCTTGAAACTCCATTGGTATTGCACAAAATGCTAGCAATACATATAAACATAACATATGAAAATTTAAACTTCTTAACTTCTCCATTTCCTTCTCCTTTTGTTTAAAAATGAAAATTTCACTTTTTTTCTACCTTACACTTCTTTAAGAAGTTCTCATCTATATTAAAACTTTCTTTGGAATCTACAAATTTAACTGAACCTGTACAAACCCCTATGGCTTTTTCAAACTTTATATTTAGCAACTTAAATAATTCACTAGGAAAATTCCCATCCAATTCCAACACGTTAGAGAAATTATATATTGTTTTCTCTCTAGGATGTTTTTTTAATATAATATTGTAACCTTCTCCATATTCATATATTATATTTTTATAAAGTTCTATCTTTTTCTCTTCTTTTATATATCCATCTTCTGATAATGGCTGTGATAAAATTAATAAACTGTTATTTTTAAAATAATCTTTATTTAATTTATTTGTAAAAACATTTACTATAATATTTTTATTAACATTATCTATTTTATTAATTATACCCTCTAAATCCAAGTGTGCTAATTTATTATTCAAATGCTTTGGATATCGCTCTGGAAATTGAACCATAATTTTTGTAACCTTCTTATCCTTATAAAAATTTAGATTCCTTCTATATACATATCTCTTTATAAACATAAATGCTTTAGACGGTTTCTTCATTATATATAGATTAGCCCCTTCTTCTATTAACTTTACTTTTTTAGCATGATTAAATATATATTCTGACGGTGAAAATAGAGAGTATGGATTCCATGGAAATATAATAACATTTGAACTTGTTATTTCTTCTTTTAACCTCTTATATTCTAGCTTATCCTTAATGCTTTCTATAAATAGTCTTTCATGGATATTATTTCGTTTTCTCATCCAAACCTTTTCTACATTCTTAAATTCAGCAATCTTTTCCTTATAATCCAAAAACATTTTAAAGATATTCTCATCGTGTGTAGATAAATATATGTAACTTTTCATATTTTTGATAGATATATCACATAATGTAACAAATAAATGATAGGGCGTAGCACATACGTAAAAGTTCATAATTCCTCCAATTATATATTTTTTAATTTATAATTCTTAAACTTCCTTTTAATAAAAGTTACTATTTTTAATGGCCAATTAATATTTTCCATATTTACTACATCCATTTCACATACCATTTTTTTATTTTTAACAATCCAAACATTAAATAACCTTTCACTTAAAAATCCATATATCCTTTTTTGATAATTATCATACGAAGATATATCTACCCTTTTTTCAAGTTCAAATAATATATTAAATAACCATTCACAATATTTATCAAAACCCTCTTTATCCATTACAAACATATTATATAAATGAAGCTTTTTCCATTTCATTACTTTATCAAAACTAGAAATATAGTCCGGATATATCTCACTTATAATTTCTTTAGTTTCTTCTAAATCTTTTATGTGATGAGCATTTTTATAATGTGATTCTATTGTTTCTATGTAATAATTTCTTTTTTTAGGCAAAACAATATCGTATTCTTTTAGTAGATTCTCAATTTCTAATTTACTTAATATTAGATCCATTTTATTATTCTTATTTAAAATTCTTCTAAATAAATTACTATTAGTAAAATATCTTCTATAATGACATAGACCAATATATTCGCATTTTAAATTTTTCCACGCCCAGTAAAGTCCTGTTAATTCACAATAATTAGGGTTTTTTAAGGAAATACTATCTCCGGTGTTATCCCCTGTATATCCTAAGTCTTTTTTTCCTTCACATCCAACATGTATTGGTAAATACATACTTTCTTTAGGCATATTATATTTTTTATGTGTTGCTACAAGTATTTTTATATCCATTAATCTCCAAACTCCTCTTTTACTTTTTCAAGAGCTTTTCCAACTATATGGTGCATATCATAATATTTATATTCTGCTAATCTTCCACCGAATAGAACTTTATCTTCTTTCATAGCTAAATCCTTATATTTTTTATATAGTTCTATATTTTTTTTGTCATTTATTGGATAATAAGGCTCGTCTCCCTTTTTCCATTCACTAGGATATTCTTTAGTTATTATTGTCTTTTCCTGTTTTCCAAATTCAAAATGCTTATGTTCTATAATTCTTGTGTATAGTGTTTCCTTATCTGTATAATTTACAACGGCATTTCCTTGATAATTAGCTAAATCTAAAACTTCTGTTTCAAATCTTAAACTTCTATATTCTAAAATTCCATATCTATAATCATAAAATTCATCAATCATCCCTGTATAAACTATTTTGTCTGCTATATTCTCTAATTCTTTTCTATTTTTGAAGAAATCCTCATTCAGTCTAACTTCACAATTTTCTAACATATTTTCAATAATAGTATTATATCCACCAATAGGAATACCTTGATATGTATCATTAAAATAGTTATTGTCATAAGTAAACCTAACCGGTAATCTTTTTATAATAAATTCAGGTAATTCAGTTGCAAGTCTACCCCATTGCTTTTCTGTATATCCTTTAATTAATTTTTCATATATATCTACACCTACAAGAGAAATTGCTTGCTCTTCTAAGTTTTTAGGTTCCTTTATTCCTGCTGCTTTCTTTTGCTCTTCTATTCTTTCTTTTGCCTCTTTTGGAGTAATAACTCCCCATAATTTGTTAAAAGTATTCATATTAAAAGGAAGGTTATATAATTCTCCTTTATAATTAGCTATAGGTGAATTTGTAAATCTATTAAATTCTACAAATTCATTTACATAGTTCCACACCTCTTTATTGCTAGTATGAAATATATGTGCTCCATACTTATGAACATTTATCTTTTCTATATTATCACAATATATATTTCCACCGATATGATTTCTTTTATCAATAACTAAACACTTTTTCCCTCTTTTTGTTGCCTCATATGCAAATATAGAACCAAATAGTCCGGCTCCTACTATAAGATAGTCATACATTTAATTATTCCTCCTGATAAAGTATTGGTCTTTTTATCTTGCTCCCCTTTTCTTAATTACTGCTATAACTGTTTGAAATATAATCTTAATGTCTAACCAAAAACTTCTATTATCTATATAATCCATATCCATTTGAACTCTCTCTTCATATGTGGTATCACTTCTACCATTAGCTTGCCACATTCCTGTTAACCCTGGCTTAACACTTAAAAGTTTACTAGCATCTTGTCCATATTTAATTGATTCTTTTTCCACTATAGGACGTGGTCCAACAATTGACATATTACCAATTAATATATTAAATAATTGTGGTAGCTCATCAAGACTACTCTTTCTTAGAAATTTTCCTATACTAGTTATCCTAGGATCATTTTCAAGTTTAAAATTCTCCATAAACTCCTTCTTCTGATGTTCTGGTAATTTTTCAATTAAATCTTCGGCATTTGGAACCATAGTTCTAAATTTATATACATTTATAATTTTTCCAGCCCTTCCAATCCTCTTATGAGAAAAAAATATTGCCCCACGTGAATTAATTTTTATAAGCACACTAATTATTATAAAAATAGGGCTTAAAAGTATAAGTCCTATAAGTGATCCAAAGATATCAATTATTCTTTTTGTGAGGTTATAAATTATCCCTCTTTCGTATTTTAGATCATCCATATAATACTTTTCATTTATAAATTCCTTTTGTTCCAATAAGGAAACCTCTGCTGGCTTTAGTTTAACATTTTGATATTCTTGCAAATCTATATACCTCCTAATTTCTATTGCCTTATAACCTTAATATACTTTAATTTAATTTTATTTTAAAAAACTATTTAATTAGTTTTTATGATGTTAGAGTCTTGTCCAAAATTTTAACTTGCCCCACACGTTAAATGTATATTTTTAAATATAACATAAAGATTTATTTTTACCTTTTAATAAATATGTCTTTACACTTATCGTAATTATATATTTATTCTTTAATAAATAATTCACAATTAATCAGATTTTGAAGTATTTTAGTATTTTTTATATTTATATATTCTATATTATTTTTTCCCTCCCGTATATGATAACAATATTCATAAATTGTTTTTATTTGACTAGTAAATTATAACATGTTTTTGAAATTTATTTAACATATTATTATTATTTATTGAATTTTATTAGTTATTTGTATACATTTTATCATTATTACACAATACAAAGAGGAACTATATATGTAACATAATTCCTATCTCATATAAAACACCTTTGATATGGCATAATTATTAAAAAATTTATTTGAATTATAAAATATGTATATAAAAATTTAAGAGAAAAGAAACATAGCAGATTATGTTCTTTTCTCTCATACTTGTAATTTATTTTTCTAAAACCTCCTCATATGACAATCCATATTTACTTTTTCCAAACTGTCTGGTTCTACATTCATAAAAGCTGCTTGAAGCTTAGTAATAGATTTTATTATCTCTGCTATAGAATTTTCTTTTTCAGCAAAGGAGGAAATCAATTTTTTTATTGAAAATATCAAATTTTTAATTTCCTCATCTCCTAAATAATCACTATCATTAAGTATTCTTATTTGCTCATCAATAGTTTCCCTTAAAATTTCTTCCATACCTTTTAAAGTTCTAATCTCTGAATTTATTATCTTTTGCAAACAAAGATCCCTTCTGTCCATACATTCCATACGTAATCCTCCTTTAAGCTTCCTAACAATCCTCTTTAATGTTTATATTATTCTTCCTTAGGAAAGTTAGAGTCGCGAGGCTATCAATAATATTAGCCACAGAATAATCCTTAGAGGACAAAGCACACATAATTTGCTTGATATATTCAGACTTTATGCAAATGTTTTTGCATCCATTTACCCCAACTAAAAAAGAATTAATATCTTGTCCATCAATCTCTGCAGAAAATAACTTTGATATATCATAAAGTATATTAGCCTCTTGCTCTAACAAATCTACTATATCATCACAACATATAATTTCCTCATTAAAAGTACCTATATCATCCATTTCCATACCCCCAAAAACCATTTTAACATCTCATCTCTATAGGCAATAATTATAGTCATCATTAGTAAACTGTATAACATTTATATTAAAACTTTTTAGAGCATATATTACTTATAAACTTCTCCGTACTCCTTAAATTTTCTATAGAATCCATAACCGTTACAAAAGACTTTTCTTTTATACAATAAATGGATACAATGTCATTTAAAAGCCTCACCTTATCATCAGTTGAATCTATACTCTTTATATGTTCCGATATATCACACACTACATCTTTTATATGACATAAAATTTCCTTTTCAATATTTAAAATCTCACAAATAGACTCATCTATACACTCTCTAATATCTCCTTTATCACAAACTTTATCTATTCTCATATCAATCACCATCTATAAATTTTTTTCATATACTATCCTATTATCTTTATATGTTTATACTATAATTTTTGACACAAAAATATAAATTCATTACATAGAAATAGCCAGTCATTGCTTAATGTATAATAATGTAAAACGTCTATTTTCTAAAAATAAAAGAGTACTTATTTCACAAGCTCTTATCTAAATAAAATACTCACTAAATAAAACTACTAATTTTATTTAATAAGTACTCCTTAAATTGCTATGAAATATAGTACTCTACTTTTCTAAAACAACTATTTAATTTTAATTTTTATATTTTAACTACTATATGATTATAAATATCATTCCAGTTATATACCCTCTCCATATTAGATATTAGAGGGTATCTATTATAATTTGTATCAAGCATTAAAACTTTAATACCTTCTTTAGCAAGAAATACAGAATTTCTATATCTATCCTCTACAAAAAAATCACAATTTAATTCTCTAGCCTTCTCTACTTTATTATGGTGTCCCATCATATGAACAGGTGCTTTGGGAAGTTCATTACTATACAACCACTCTTCTGTCACCTTTTTAAACTTCTCTGGTCTTGCTGTAATATAGTATATATTATGATCTTCATGTAATTTATTTAATACTTCTTTTGCATTGTCACGAATTATGTTATCACTATGCATCTCTTCCCCATGCATATCATAAAATTCAAGATAATCTTGTTCTTCTATATTAAGTATTTCACATATATTAAATTTAACTATATGTTCTGGTTTTAGTTCTGTTTTAAAATACATATTTATATACTTTAGCCAGTAGTATGGATCTGTTATAGTTCCATCAATGTCTACTCCTATATTTAGCTTCATATATATTACTCCTTTCGTATTTATTAAGTGTATATCCTAACTTTCATTATCTACTTGTAATTGTAGTCTATAATAGATAGTATATATTATACTCTAAGAAGTTAAACTGTTATATTATTATCCTCTTAATTTTATGTAAAGTTCTTAAGAAGATAAATTATTCACAGCTTGATATCCTACATTCAGCATTATCCACAATTTCTTGTGGGTAACCCATCATACTTAAAATTCTTATAGCATTTCTTGTAGGAGAAACACCCTCTTTTATTAGATAATCAAAAATAAGCTTGTCATCCTTCACTTCTTCTCTAAAATAATAACAATCATATTTATCCTTTAAAAGTTTAGTAAGTTCTAAATCATGAGTCGCTACAGCAACTAAAGTATTATGCTCATTTAAATATTTTAAAATTTCAGTAGCTGCACTTACACGCTCTACAGGATTTGTTCCTCTAAATATCTCATCTATAAGACTTAAAGTTGGAGTGTTTTCTTCTTCAGATTTTATTATCCTAAGTAAAGATTCAACTTCACCGAAGTAATAACTCTTGCCACTAACCAAATTATCCTCAGGGCTTATAGAAGTTATTATTTTAAAATAACTTCCCTCATAACTTTCGGCACTACAATTATATATGGTTTGAGCTAATAGTGCATTTACTCCTATAGTCCTTAAAAACGTAGATTTTCCAGACATGTTAGAGCCAGTTAATATTATGCCCCTATCAACCATATGTATAGAATTAGCTACAGGCTCATCTATTATAGGATGAGTAATGTTTTTAGCCTTAATAAATTTACCCTTATTACTTAAAATAGGTTTAATTAACTTCTCTCCATACTGTTCTCTAAAAGAAGCAACAGATATCAAAGCCTCTAGTTCCCCTAGAAGTATGTAAATTTCCTTTAATTCATCTTTATGATTATTTATTTCATTAGCAACAGAAAAATATGCCCTTTCCTTAACTAAAAAAGCAATATTGAAATACTCCATAATACTATCTAACCCTTCGATTTGACCAAGTGAGGAACTATTTTTCGATATTCTACTACATTTTTGGGTGTAATCCTCTAATTTTTTATTATATTCTTCAATTTCGTATACATTAAGTTTACTAATGTTTTTAGCCACTTTAATAATTCTACTAACAGTAGACATAGCATTGATTTTGTAATTTAATTTTCCTTCACTTTTATAGTGAATAACTGAATTAATAATGAGTGAGCAAACTAAATAAGAAATGAATTTACTTTTTATCCCATATATATAAATTAATATTCCAAGTGTTAAAGGAATTACAGCAAGAACACTATATAAAATTTTTAACCACTTATTTTCTTCTAATTCACTAAAGAATAACTCCACAACTCCAGTATCTCTAATATCTAATTTAGTTAACTCTATTAAAACCCTCTCACGTTTTTCTGTATTCTCCTTAAAAAAATCTATAATCTTATCTCTCTTCTTAAGACCCTCTTCTTCTAGAAAGGGAGTTCTTAGAATATTATATAATCCCTGCTTACCACAAAATGAAAAAGTTCTATCCAATTTAGAATACAATTGATCCATATTTAAGTCTTCCCATGATTGATCATCTATATAAAAACTATTTTTATCATTATGTTTTATTAAAGACTCAAACAAACTCCCTATACTTTTAAAATCTCTCTTGCCCTTTCGTCCTTGCCCCCACTCTTCTCTAACCCACCTAAGTCTTTTTCTATAAAAAAAACTACTTATAATATTCATATGCCATAATTCTCCTTTAATAGATTGATAACAATATGTTACTATAGATATATTTATTAGTAAACTGGTTTTAACTTAACATAATAATCTTACTTAAAAAATAAAATAGTAAAATATAAAAATAACTCTGATACTTATATTAGTTTCAGAGTTATTTTTATAAATCATATATTATTTAGCTTTTTTTACTACATCTATTACTGTTCCATCTCTATATTCTATTACTGCTACTACATCATCGCTAAATTCTAGTTCTTTTGGTTTCCCTGTCATGCTCTCAGCTAAATTTTTTAATTCATCTATAGTCATTACAGGAAGTCTAGTTTCTTTTAATTTTTCTATAAGATCCGTTCTATTAGGATTTACAGCTATACCTCTTTCAGTTACTACAACATCTATGCTTTCTCCTGGAGTTGTAACTGTTGTAACTCTATCTTTTATTATTGGAGTTCTTGATTTTACAAGTTTTGTAACAACTATAGCAAGCTTTGAACCTGCTGCAGTATCACTATGACCACCAGAACCTCCCATAATAGTACCGTCAGAAGCTGTAGTTACATTTACATTAAAGTCTGTATCTATTTCCGTTGCACCTAAAATCATTATATCTAGCTTATTTACAACTGCACCCTTATTTTGAGCATTTCCATACATTGATGATGACATTGTCATGTGCTTTGGATTTTCACTTACTGATTTTACTGCTTTAAGATCAAAACATTGTACATCAAATAAATTTCTAAATAATCCTTCTTCAAGCATTTCAACCATATATCCTGTTATTCCACCTGCTGCAAAACTTCCTACTATCTCTTCTTTTTTCATATAATCTTTAAGTTCTGCTGCAACTGCAAGAGATATTCCCCCTGCACCTGTTTGGAATGACATTCCATCTTTCACTAAACCTGATGCTACCATAACTTCTGATGCCATTTTAGCTATTTTTAATCCTACAGGATCTTTTGTAACTTGAGTTGTTCCAGATACAATTCCTGCTGGATCCCCTATGCTATCTACTTTAAGTACATAGTCTACTAAGCTTTGTGTTATTTGTATTGGACAAGCTGGGTATGGAACAAGATTATCTGTGATTGCTACAACTGTATCTGCAAATTCTGCATCAGCTTCTGCATATCCAAGAGAACCACATGCTGATGGCCCTTGGACACCATTTACATTTCCGTAATCATCTGCTGTAGGTGCTGCTATAAA
Organism: Hathewaya histolytica; assembly: GCF_901482605.1. Classification (NCBI taxonomy): domain Bacteria; kingdom Bacillati; phylum Bacillota; class Clostridia; order Eubacteriales; family Clostridiaceae; genus Hathewaya; species Hathewaya histolytica. The sequence continues at coordinate 2,396,584 of NZ_LR590481.1, forward strand.
TGCGACATCTACATGAAGTTCTCCGCTTTCCATAAGTCTTGCTCTTCCACCATGAGTATGCATTATAGCTGGATTTTTAAGAATTCCATCTGAAACAGCTTGTGCTACAGGTCCTGACATATACCCTGCGTATAATCCTGTAACTACTCCATTTTTAATATATTCTACTAATGGTGCATGTACTGGAAATATAGAGCTTGCTGCTATTGTAAGATCTTTTATTCCCCTTTTCGCTATAGCATCTACTACCATGTTAAGAACGTAATCACCATTTCTTAAATGATGATGGAATGAAATTGTCATACCATCTTTAATATCTAATTTATCTAGTAATTGATCTAATGAATTGATTAATTTTTCATCCATTGGCCTTGTAGCCTTTATTTTAATAGATCTCTTTTCACATTCCCCAACATTTTTGAAGGCACCTTCATAAGGTTTAACTTCTCCATAACCTTCTATAAATTGAGGTAACTCTCTTCCAAGAATATTTTTCATGCTATATCCCTCACTTTTTGTATATGGTTTTTAGATAAGTCCAAGAATTTCAGCTAGTTCTAAAGTTGTTTTTGCTCTATTTATTATTGGGGCATCGACCATTTTCCCATCTAAAGAAAATACCCCTTTACCTTCTTTCTTAGCTTCTTCCATTGCACTCATTACTCTTTTGGCATGCTTTATTTCTGCCTCAGTTGGTGAATATACTGAATGAATAGTATCTATTTGTCTTGGATTTATAGACGCTTTTCCTGTAAATCCTAAGCTTTTTGCTTTTTTTGTATCCTTTTCTAAGCCTTCAAAATCATTTGTATCTGTAAATGGAGTGTCTATAGAATCAACTCTTAATGCCTTACATGCAGTTGCAACTTTGTTTCTTGCATAAAAGATTTCATTTCCTTCTTTTGTTCTCTTAACTCCCATGTCTGATGTTAAGTCTTCTCCACCAAGTAGGATTCCTTCCATTCTATTTGAAGCTTTAATAATGTTATATACATTCTCTACTCCATAAGCTGATTCTACAAGACCGATTAACTTTATGCTACCTTCATCAAAACCTTCTTCTTTTTCTATCCTTGTAAGTTCTGCATCAGTTTTAGATATAGCTTCCTCTGTAGCTTTTGGAACTAGTATTGTATCTGGCTTTACTCTTGCTATAGTGTCAATATCCTCCATTGCATATTCTGTATCTAATGGATTTATTCTAACTACAACTTCTACGTCTTTATACCCTATATTTTTTATAGATTCTCTAACTAATATTCTAGCACTATCTTTTTCTGTTAAACTAACAGCATCTTCAAGGTCTAATATTATAGAATCTGCTCCTAATATATCTGCACTTTGTAACATACCTGGATTGTTCCCTGGCATAAATATCATTGTTCTTCTTAATCTTTTCATAGTTTTCACCCCCTAAGCCCTAGCTCTTTTTATAGCTGTTTCTACTCTAGCTTTAATTGTATAGTTTAGTGCACCTTTATCTTGTGCTTTCACTATAGCATCTTTAACATCTAGTTCTTTTAGAGTTTCTCTTATAACTCTTTCAATTTCTTCACCAAATTGTTTCATAACAATACTCTCTAATTGTAATTCAATGCCACCGTCTTGGTTTGGCATTATCATTATATAAATATCATTAGATTCCATAGTCCCTGCTTTAGCTGGTTTTAATGTTTGCATAATCTCACCTCAAAACTTTTATTTTATTGAGTCTAAGTAAGCTTTTTGACCCTCTTTATATAGATTGTTTCCTTCGCTATCTATTACAACAACTACAGGCAAATCTTCTACTTCAAGTCTTCTTATAGCTTCCGCTCCTAAATCTTCATACGCTATAATTTCTGCTTTTTTAACAGATTTTCCAATTAAAGCTGCTGCTCCACCTATGGCACCAAAATAAACAGCATTATTTTTTTTCATAGATTCTATAACCACATCAGATCTTAATCCTTTACCTATCATTCCTTTAAGACCAATATCTAATAAGCTTGGTGCATAAGCATCCATCCTATAGCTTGTAGTAGGTCCTCCTGATCCAAATACTTTACCTGGTTTTGTTGGTGTTGGTCCAACATAATATATTATAGAATCTTTAACATCTAATGGAAGCTCTTTACCCTCTTCTAATAACTCAACAAGTCTTTTATGAGCTGCATCTCTAGCTGTGTATATAATCCCTGATATTAAAACAGAATCACCTGCTTTTAAGTCTTTAACTTTTTCTTGTGTTAATGGAGTAGTTATTTTTTTTACCATTATTATTCCCCCAAACTTATTTTCTTCTTTTATAACTATTAAAGTTTAGATTTTCTAATTTTTAATTAATTGTGCAGTTACATTTAAAGAGTTCTATTTATATCTCTCTTGATGCATGTCTTGCTACATGACATTGAATATTAACTGCAACTGGAAGTCCTGCTATATGAGTTGGATATGTTTCTATTTGCACTGCAAGAGCTGTTGTCTTTCCACCAAAGCCTTGTGGACCTATACCCAAATTATTTATTTTTTCTAACAATTCTTCCTCTAGATTTGCATACATAGGATTTGGATTTCTCTCATCAACACTTCTTAAAAGAGATTTTTTAGCTAAGTTCGCTGCTCTATCAAAAGTTCCTCCAATACCAACTCCTACTATGATAGGTGGACATGGATTTGGACCTGCATCTTTTACAACTTTAAGGATAAATTCCTTAACGCCTTCTATTCCATCTGATGGTTTTAACATTTTCAGTTGGCTCATATTTTCTGAACCAAAACCTTTTGGAGCTACTGTTATTTTAAATTTATCTCCTGGAACTATATCATAATAAATAACTGCTGGTGTATTATTTTTAGTGTTAACTCTATCCAAAGGATCTTTAACTACAGATTTTCTTAAAAATCCTTCTTCATAGCCTTGTGCAACACCTGAATTTACTGCATCTTCAATAGTTCCATCAATTACGTGAACATCTTGTCCTATTTCTAGGAATACACAAGCCATTCCTGTATCTTGACATATTGGTACATTTTCATTTTTAGCTATATCAAAGTTTATTATAATATTATCTAGTACACCTTGAGCTGTATTCCACTTTTCTTCTTCCCTAGATTTTTTAATTTTATTTTTAACATCTTCTGATAGATAATAATTTGCTTCTATACATAGGTCTCTTACTGCCTTTGTAATATCGGATACATGGATTTCTCTCATTATGATTTTCCTCCAATTCAATTTAAATATATAAATTTCCTATTTATATTGTAACAAACTTTTAATTTTATGTAGAGTCTTTTAACTACAATAAGGTAAAAGGCAGTTTATAGCAAACCGCCTTTTACGTTAAAATACTATTTTCTTCTATTTACAAGTGCAACTACTCTATTCATTTCATTGTTTACAATCATGTATCCTTCGTCAACACCCATTCCTGGTTTAGCTAAACATTGAGTAGCACCACAAGCTATTGCTATATTTGTTGTTACCTCAGCAGATCTGTTTGTTTCGTTACAAGTTCCTCCACAATAAGAACCTACACCTTTTTCGTTACAGTATATTATAGCTTCTGCTGTGTTGTTTACTCCACCAAGGTCTGGAGTTTTTATTTGTAACATATGTCCTGCTTTGTTATCTGCAAAGAATTTAACGTCATCTAATGTATTACACCATTCATCAGCAACTAATTCTACATTTATTCCTCTTCTATCAACTTCAGCTGTTAAGTCTCTTAAAGCTTCCATTTGTTTTTGTCTATCATCTACGTCCATTGGTCCTTCTATTCTTAATTTGAAAGGTTTTGCAGCTTCTGCTAAAGTTTCAAGATAGTCTGCCATTTTATTTGTATCGCAGTCAAATGCAGCTCCTATTGTTCCATATACATCAATGTGGAATATTGGAGAGTAAGATTCACAAGTTCTAAGTTCTATTATTCTATCTCTTAACCATTTAACATAGTCTAAAAGTTTTTGTCCTTTTAAACCTAACTTTTCTTCTACGTTATTGATTAATGCGTGTGGTAATACATCAGCACCTTTTATAATCATCTTATCAGCGTTTTCATATCTGTTATCACCTGATTGAGTGAATATTGGAATTCTCTTTATTTCAACGCCAGCTTTATACTCTTCGTTAACTACTTCTGCCATTGTAACTTTTTTAGTTTTTGCAACTGCATCTAATAATGCTTGAGTTATACCATATCTAATAGCAGTATGTAATCTCTTACCGTCTATTTCCATTTTATCAAATTCTTCAGCTAATTCTTTAAAACTGTTTAATTCTCTTCCAATTAATTTTGGAGCTATTTTTTCTTCTATAACTGGAATAAAATCTTTTGCTAAGAATAATGGATCTCTTCCGCCTGCTCCAGAATATTGAACTGCAGCACAATCACCAAGTGCTACTTGCCCATCTTCTAATATTAACATAACTGATATAGATTCCCCAGCTTGTCTTATAGATGTAAATCCTTCTGTTACTGCTTCACCTACATATGTGAACCCATCATGACCAGCACCTTGTTTTATTGCTCTTTGGTCGTCAAAATAAAAACCTGTTCTACCTGCTGAACATACCACGTCTAAAATTTTCATTCTTAAAAGCCCCCATTCTTTTAAAGATTTTGTTTTAGGCTCCAGAGATATCCACCCTGAAGCCAATTCTATATTAATTTATTATTAATTTAGTCTTATTAAATGTTTTATTATTTTTGAGGTCTTCCAACAAGAACTCCTTTTCCTACTGCAAATATATCATCAACAGTCATTTGGAATCCTACTTCTCTTTCCTCAAATTTTCCTCTTTCTTCTAACTTAGTCATGTTATATTCTTTTAATTCCTTAGTAAATGGAATATTACCGAATTTTAAATATCTTACACAACCTTCATTATCTCTAGCTGGCATCATCTTTCCATAGTTATATTTACTTGGTGCAAATGGAATATCTACAACACCTACTTCAAATCCCTTAACTGTTCCTATTGCAAGGTCTCCATTACCTAATCTAAATAATTCATCTAACATACATTTAGTTTCAGCTTTTATTATAGCTATTTCTGTTTCTAATTCTTTAGACATTGGCATCTTTTGACCTCTTAATAAGTTCAATGTCATTTTAGTTGCCTTTATACCTTCAGCATTTGCCTCTTTTGTTGGTATTCCTATAGCTTCATGTGGAGTTTTAACTATAACCTTAGTAGCTCCTGCAAGTGCCGCAGCAGCAGCTCCAGTTGAAATTACACCAAAAGCTTTAGCTTCATCTGAAGGGAATCCTCCCATCCATTGGTGGAATACTGTAGTTAGTACTACGTCATTATAACCATATTCTTTTAAGTATTCTTCACATTGCTCTTCTAATGCTCTTATTGCAGCTACGTCTTGGATTAAGTTACCACATTGTCCGTATCCTACTGTGATATTTTTAACTCCTTGTTCTGCTGCAAGTAATGCTTCAATAATAGCAACAACGTTTGATGTACTTGGTGGTACTAATGTTCCTGTAAGTGGTCCAAATGGTTCTCTATTAATACTAACCCCATGTTCTTCATAATATCCAACAAGTCTATCACAATATTGCCAATCTAATATTGACTTTTCAAGCGGTACATTTTTAGCATATGGAATATTATAAGAAATTCCACCGCCTTCATTTGAAGTCCAACCACCTGCGTGGATTATTTCTGATAATAATCTAGAATCTGGTGTACCATGTCTTGCTTCTACTGGTAAATTAACAGCTTCTACAACTTGCCTACATCCAGTAACACCATGGTTTACTCCTGGGAATCCATTTAGTAATGATCTTCCTGCTTTTTTACTTTCCTCTATACCAACTTCACACTCATCATATCTATTTAATCTTGTATAACTATCTATTGTACTTGGTAATAAATCTGCTCCACCTTCATTTTGTAAATGAGTTAATAATTCAATATGCTTATCTATTAAAGCAACACCTGCTCTTGGTTGTGCTAAAGTTATTCCTTCTTCCTTAGCTTTTACTAACTTCTTTGCAAAGTTTTTATGATCAGGTAAGGATTTGCAATATTCTATACCATCTTGAATATTCTCAACTTCTTTACCAGTTGACCAGTGCCCTAAAATTTCTTTTCTCATTTCGAAAAATTCTTCTTCAGTCCATTTTTTATTTTTTAACTCCACAGCTTTTTACCCCCTAGATATAAACTATAACTTCACTAAATATTTTTTCATTAATCTTACGGCTAAATCAGGCAATTCCTGAGCTAATAAACCCATTGCAGATAAAATATAAGTTTTATCTAACATAAACCCTGGATTTTCTGGTTTTAGGTGAGTTCCTTCTTCTTTTGAGAAAACTCCAGCTTTTAATATTTCTGAAGGATTCTTACTATGAACAAGTACTCCCCCCGTACCAACTATATATTTAACTGGCATTAAGTCCTTACCAACTTGTGTGTATATAGGACCTACTGGTGTATACACACATTCAACAGTTCCTACGTGTCTTGACATAGCTAGCTCCGTTGCTACTTTTGCCATAGCTTCATCAAAGAAAATTTCTTCCTCTGTCTTAGGAACCATTCTTATATTTTCTGATCTATATTTACAATTTTCTGAAATATTAATCTTTCTTTCTTTATCATTCAAATAATTTCTTAGTTTTCTAGTACCAGATGCCTCTAGAAGCGATAATGATGAATACCTCATTCCTAAATCCCCTTCTACAGTTCTTTTTGCAAAGGGTTCTTCTAGTCCTCTAACAGTAACACCCGGTTTTGATGGTTCCCCATCTGCTAGTGAGTGAATATCTGTTGTTGCACCACCTATATCCACTATTACTAAATCTCCTATACCTTCCTCTTCATCGGTGCCTTGGCTTAATGCTTCAGCGGCTTTTAAAACTGCTGCTGGTGTAGGCATTAATATTCCACTTATAAAGTTTTCAGCATTCCCTAGTCCTTTTGCTTTTACTATATTACCCATGAAGATTTTTCTAATCTCTTCTCTTGCAGGTTCTACATTTAAGACATTTAATTTGGGCATTACATTTCTTGTTATACTATAATAAATTCCTGCCTCATAGAAGATCTTCTTTATTTCGTCATTTGCTACTTTATTACCTGCTACAACTACTGGAACACCAAGCTTAGCTTCTGCTATCATCTTAGCATTATGAATTATACAATCCTTGTTTCCTCCATCTGTTCCACCTGCTAGTAAAATAATATCTAATTTTGAATTTCTTATTTCTTCTACTTCTGATTCTGTAAGTTCAAAACTATATACATTTAATATTCTTGCTCCAGCGCCTAAAGCAGCTCTTTTAGCAGCTTCTGCTGTAAGGTCTGGCACAAGTCCAACAGCTATCATTTTTAAACCGCCAGCTGCAGATGAACACGCTAATTTGTTAACAAAATTAACTTCTTTTCCTTGTAATTGCTCTTCTATTTTTTTATAGGCATTATTAAATCCAATCATTATATCATCTTCGATTGTAGTAATGTCTTTTGCTGTAGCTACAATTTCTTCAGTGTCTATATCCACAACTGTTAGTTTGGTATAAGTACTACCAAAATCTAATAATAGGTAAGCATTCACTTTATTTCACCTCTGAATTTTTTAGGTACAGTTTGTCCCAAATTATTTTATGTTTAAATCAGTTCTTAAATCTCCAATTGTAACTTCGATTGGAGTTCCTGGTGCATAAACTCTATCAAATCCCATATCTGTGAATCTTTGGTGAACTTCATTCCAATCTTGTTTACCAACAACTATATTACCACCAACGCATAATTTTATATCTTTTAGACCAGCTTCTTCGCATTTTTCTCTTAATCCCCTACAGTCAATTTCTCCATGACCATATAAAGAAGATACAACTATTGCTTCAGCATTTGTTTCAACCGCTGCATTTATAAAGTCTTCTTGTGGTGATAAAACTCCAATATTAATTACGTTAAATCCTGCTTCTGTTAGTGCATAATCAATTATTTTGTTCCCAACAGCGTGGCAATCAGAACCTATAACCCCAATTACTACAGTCTTGCCATTATTTTTTTCCATATCAACCAAGGCCTCCTAAATTAATAATAAATATTTTATTATGTAACCCTTTAATATAATTTATTATATTAAAATTTATATATTAAAATATCATTACTTGATATTCTAATTTCCTCTTTATCCCCTATGTTAAATATCTATTATGTAAAGCACCTATTAATTATTATATTGTAATTCTATTAACTTAGACTTTATCACCTTTACAGATCCATCATCTAAAGTATATATGAATTCAATTATTTCTTTATTACTTTTATTTAAATCTTTTACGTCCTTATATCTACCTGGTGAAACTATTACTACATCCATATCGTCTATAAATTTACTTAACTCTTTATTATCATAGGTATTAGTAAATTCCATATTTACATTTCCTAATCCTGAATTTTCTAAAGCTCTTCTTATCTTAAACATAAATTGATCGGATATACATATAAATCCAAGCTTAGTTCCTTCTGGATATCTAGCTATTTTCACTATGGTACCAAGATCTGGATTAATAGCTACACCTAAAACATGTTTTTTATTATCCTTTGTAAGTTCTGTAATTTCATTTACATGATTAAAAGTAGTTATAATAACTTGACACTTTTTTAAAATATCTGATGTTTTATTATCCATTTTTTGAAGGTCTGATATAGTAAGTGGTATTACATTCATATTACTTGTTTTAGTTAACTGTTCACTAAACATTTTAGCTTGTTCAATATTACATTCAACATATACAGATACAATCTTTTTCATTATTTCTTTCTTCTCATTAACTCTTTCATTTACAACTTCCAAGAATTCTTCTGTCTTCATACCATTTTCTAAAGCCTCTTCTAATGCTAGGTCTAATACCTTAACAATCTTATCTTTTAAATTTTTGTCCTTCCATGAAGACACCTCTTCTATTACAAATGTACCTTTACCTTGGTATGATTTTATTATTCCATCCTTCTCCAACTCGTTGTATGCTGAACTAATGGTGTTTCTACTAACTCCTAATAACTGTGCCAATTCTCTTTCTGTTGGCATTTTACTTCCGACCTTTATCTTTCCACCTCGGATTTGATTTAAGATTTCTTTTTTTACTTGTAAATATATAGGTACACCACTTTTTTTATTAACTATTATATCTATTTCAATCTCCTCCATTTTAAATGGACTAATGGATTAATCCATAAGACACCTTAATAATATCATATTATTTTTACAGTATCAACAATTTTCAAAAAATAAATTCAATTCAACCTCAAATTATAAACAGTGTAAGTATTTTTAAGATTCAATTGAATATATAGTACATATAAGCCCTAATAGGTCTATTTTAAGTAATTTGAACTTTGTTTATTTTTTATGTAGTTATAAAAATTAGTTATAAAAATAACACTCACTTAATCTTATTTTAATATATTCTATTATCTTTTTATACTTAAAATAACAGGTAATGGACTTGTTAAAAAGTCCATTACCTGTTATTATAATATTCAACTATAGATTTAGCCAAGCTTTTAGCTATCTTTCTTTGGTATTCCTCACTTTTCAATTTCTTTTCTTCCTCATAATTTGACAAAAAACCGCATTCTACAATGATTGAAGGCATATTATCATTGGATCTTAATATCTTAAATTGGTCCTTAGCTTCTTTCTCAACTCTATTATTATTAGGATCTAAATCATTTTTTAAATTTTTTTGCGTTATATTGCCTAATATCTTACTTTTCTCATGTCTAGAGTACCATACCTGGGCTCCACTATACTTTTCTTGAGGAAACTTATTCATATGAATACTTAAGAATATATCTGGAGACGTCTCCTCCTTCATTTTACACCTATTCTTTAAATCTTGTATTTTTTTTTCTCTTACAGTTCCTTTGTTATCATAAAGTCCTCTGTCATCTTCTCTAGTCATATAAACCTTGAAACCTATTTTTTCTAATTCCTCTTTTGTATAAAGAGCTGTTTTTAAATTTAAGTCTTTCTCTATAGTTCCCCTAGGCGAAACAGCACCTCCATCCATACCTCCATGTCCTGGATCAATTAAAATACTTTTGCTTTCCGTTTTCTTCATCACATTTGTTATATGATTATGGTTCACTCCTAAAATTCCTATTATACATAAAAGTACTACCATTACACTTAATATCAATTTCTTATTGTCTAAGGCTTTATTTTTAGTAACTTCCTTTAGCTTTCTTATTTTTGTATCATTCTTTAACTTCAACTTTATTTCTCCTTTCTCTTTCTACCCTAATATCAAATGTATTCTCTAAACCTAAATATTATTAATAATATCTAAGTTTTTATTTAATATATTTTATTATAAAAAAAACAGTTTGTATTTTTCATACAAACTGTTTTTTATAAATATCTCACTAATTCAATTTTACTTATTAACTTGTTGTTATATTAATAACAGTATCAGAAATGTTATTTGCATGATCGCCTATTCTCTCTAAATTACTTATAAGATCTAAGAATACAGTTCCGACTGAAGCGTTACACAAACCCTGATTCAATCTCTTTATATGAGTACTTCTTAACTCCTTTTCCAAAGAGTCTATTCTTTCTTCAATCTGTTTTACTTTCTCAGCTTTCATAATGTTTTTTTCCTCAAAAGCTTCAACGCTAACAGTTAGCACATCTATTGTATATTGGAACATATCCATTAATTCAGAATTGGCATCGTTCGAGAACTTTAGCCTCTTTAACATTTTCTCCCCTGCAAGGTCAGCTATATTTTCAGCATGATCACCTATTCTTTCAATATCGTTTACAACATGGAACATTGAAGTCACTATATCTGTTTCATGATCAGCTAAATCTTCCTTTGAAAGTTTAACAAGAAAATTAACTATTTCATCTTCTAAAAGATTTATTAGTTTTTCATTTTTATAAACCTTTTTGATTAATTTTTCATCATTTTTTTCAAATGCTTCCATGGCAATTTCTAAATTCTTTCTAGCCTTATTTGCCATTCTACTTATTTCTTTTACTGTTTGGCCAACTGCTATAACAGGAGTTTCTAACAGTCTATCATCTATGTATTGAGTACCATACTTTTCAGTTTCATCTTCACCTTTAATTAAAGTATTAGCTAGTTTAACTAAATATTTTATAAATGGTAGAAGAATTAAAGTGTTTGCTATATTAAAAATTGTATGTGCATTAGCTATTTGATTCTTAACCACTGATGAACCTATGAATGGTAAGCTTGTCACAGCCCATGCTAGAGGTTTAAATAGTGGTATAAATATTATTGTACCAAGAAGGTTAAATAATAAGTGTATCACTGCAGCTTTTTTAGCTGTTTTAGATGTTCCTATACTAGAAAGTAATGCCGTAACACAAGTTCCTATATTACATCCAAATAAAATAGGAATTACCATAGTTATCTTTAAAACACCAGTTCCAGCCAATGAAATTAATATTCCTGTGGTTGCCGATGAACTTTGTATAATTGCAGTTATAGCTAATCCAGCTAGAATACCTAAGAAAACATTTCCATCTAACTTAACTAATATTTCTCTAAATAGCTCTGACTGTTGTAAAGGTTCCATGGAAGTCTTCATTAAATTCATACCTAAAAATAATATACCAAAACCTAAAACTATGTTTCCAAGCTCTCTACCTTTACTAGCCTCTGTAAATAAAACAATTAATGTTCCTACCCCTATAAATATAGGTATAAATGCTTCAATATCTAGGGTTACAATCTGAGCCGTTATAGTGGTTCCTATATTTGCCCCCATAATTACTGCTGTTGCTTGATAAAGATTCATGAGTTGAGCATTAACAAAACCAACAACCATAACCGTAGTAGCACTACTACTTTGTATTATGGCAGTAACTAATGCTCCCGTTACTACACCTTTAATAGGATTTGAGGTTATCTTTTCAAAAATTGACTTTAGTTTTTCACCTGTTGCATTTTGAAGACCATCCCCCATTAATTTCATTCCATATAGGAAAAGTCCAAGACCTCCGAATAACTCGATAGCCATTTTAAAACCCTGGCTCATAAAATCCCTCCTGTTAACTAGCTATTGTTTAATAGTTTATACTGTTATGTAAATTTAATTCTCCTAATTAATAATTTTCTTAGAAGATTTATATTTTCTTTCATAATAAATAATACAAAATATTATGGTTTATGTTAATATTTTTTCTATACTTTTAACATTATCTTTATTTACGTTAACAAATTATTCATATATTCTTTTCAATTATTTAAAGGTTACCAACTTTACAAATAGTTATGTAAAATTATTATAAAAAAAAGGAAGGGTATATACCCTTCCTTTTGAATAAGAATTCCAAACAACTATCTCTTTGAGAATTGAGGAGCTCTTCTTGCTTTTTTAAGACCGTATTTCTTTCTTTCTTTCATTCTTGAATCTCTAGTTAAGAATCCAGCTTTCTTTAATTCTGGTCTTAAGTTTTCATCAGCTTTTATTAAAGCTCTAGCTATACCGTGTCTTATAGCACCTGCTTGACCTGAGAATCCTCCACCATGAACGTTAACTAATACATCAAATTTCTCTTTTGTACCAGTTAATTCTAATGGTTGGTTAACTATGATTTTTAAAGTATCTAAACCAAAGAAATCGTCCATATCTCTGTTGTTTATTTTTACTAGACCTTCGCCCGGTACTAGTCTTACTCTAGCTATTGATGTTTTTCTTCTACCTGTTCCGAAATATTGTACTTTTGCCATGTTATTTCCTCCCTTCAGATAATTAGTATCTTAATTCTAGTTTTTCTGGATTTTGAGCTGCATTATTGTGCTCTGGACCGCTATAAACTTTTAACTTTTTAAACATTTGACGACCTAATTTTCCTTTTGGAAGCATTCTTCTTACTGCTTCTTCGAATACAAACTCAGGCTTTTTAGCTAATGCATCTCTGTAAGACATTTCTTTTAATCCACCTGGATATAGAGAGTGATGTCTTAATAATTTTTGATCTAACTTTTTACCAGTTAAAACAACTTTATCTGCATTTACAACTACTACAAAATCCCCAGTATCTACATGAGGAGTATATGTTGGTTTATGCTTTCCTCTTAATATTGATGCTATTTGGCTTGCCGCTCTTCCTAACGTTTGACCTTCAAGATCTACTACATACCATTTTCTTTCTACTTGTTCGCTTTTAGCTATGTATGATTTCATTTTTTTCCCTCCCTGAATTTTACATGAATATATCTATGCAAAAGACCCGGGGCTAGTGGATCTATATACACATAACAACTTTAATAATTATAATACATCTAGCCGGGTGTGTCAACATATTTAAAATGTTTTATATTAAATATTTTTTCATTTTATTAATACCATGTTTTTAATAAAACTAAACCTTGTGGCGGAGCTGTCTTACCAGCTTTATTTCTATCTTTTGAATCAATTATGTCTTTAACATATTCTGCTTCAATTCTAGATTCACCTACAAGTATTAAAGTACCTACTATTATTCTAACCATATTATATAAAAAACCATCTGCAGATACATATATTTTTATTTTATTATTATCTTCTTCTATTTTTAAATCTGTAACTGTTCTTATAGATGTTTTAACAGAACTTCCTTTGTTCTTAAATGCTGAAAAGTCATGTTTTCCTAATATATATTCTGATGCTTCTCTCATTTTATTTATATTTAGATGGTTCTTATGATGATATACATAATTTCTATCTATAGCTGTAGGAAATTCCCTATTTAAAATTGTATATAAGTATGTTTTACCTTTTGAACTATATCTAGAATGGAACTCTCCACTCACTTCCTCAGAATTTAAAACAACAATATCTCTAGGTAGCTTAGTATTTAAAGCATATTTTATCTTCTCTGGTGGTATACTTGTATCACTTTTAAAATTAAGGATATACTCTTTAGCGTGAACTCCCGTATCTGTCCTACTACAACCTACCACTTGTACTTCATGCAATAAAAGCTCCTCTAAAGATTTTTCAATAACTTCTTGTACACTTAAAGAATTGTTCTGTTTTTGCCATCCAGAATAATTTGTTCCATCATATTCTATAGTTAATTTTATATTTTTCATAATACTATCATTACCTCTAAATCTAAAGTATATTAATATATATACTTAATTTGGAATTAATAGATTGCCCTTAATTAAATAGTTTCAGTCATCCTATATAAATCTTGTACTTATAACAAAAACTAAGTATATAGAAAATATTATAATAGATAAGTAATCTCTTCTATCATACTTCAATACATTCATTCTCGTTCTTCCTTCGCCACCTCTATAGCATCTAGCTTCCATCGCAATTCCTAATTCATCTGCTCTTTTAAAGGAGTTCACAAATAAGGGTACCAGTATAGGAAGTAGACTCTTCGCTCTTTTAATTATTCCTCCTGTGGAAAAGTCCGCACCTCTAGACATCTGTGCTTTCATAATCTTGTCAGTTTCCTCTATAAGAGTTGGTATAAACCTTAATGCTATAGTCATCATCATAGCAAGTTCATGTGCTGGAAACTTATACTTTTTAAGCGGAGTAAATAAGCTTTCAAGTCCATCTGTAAGTTGTATAGGAGAAGTAGTAAGAGTTAAAAGTGATGTACCTATTATAAGGAATATAAGTCTTATAATCATAAAAGATGCTACCCTTACCCCCTCACTATATATGGTTAGGAATCCCCATTTAAATAAAAGTTCTCCCCTGCTAGTCATAAATATATTTAAAATAGCTGTAAATACTAAGAGTATAAATATAGGTTTTAAACCTTTATAAATATATCTTAACTTAATTTTTGATATATATATGACAATTCCTATGAATGCAAATACAAATATATAGCTATAAAATTTATTAATTAGAAACAGATGAGCAATAAATAGCAAAGAGGCTATTATCTTAAATCTAGGATCAAGTTTATGTATAAAAGAATCTCCTGGTATATATTGTCCTAACGTTATATCTTTTATCATTTATTCTAAAAGCAAGTTCAAACTTACTTTTTGTCCCTCCTCACTTTCAAATCTAGAATCCCAACCAACTCTTCTTTAAGTTCATCCACAGTATAAATATTATCTTTTATATTAAAACCTTTTTTATTCAATTCATTTATAAGTGAAGTAACTGTAGGCACCGTAAGTCCAATTTTTTGCAGTAAATCCACCTCTTTAAAAATTTCTTCCTTAGTACCCTTTAAAACACATTTCCCCTCTGACATTACAATTATACTATTTGCAAATTTAGATACGTCATCCATACTATGAGATACTAAAATTATTGTAATATTGTACTTTTGATTTAAATCTCTTATGGTATTTAGTATATCATTTCTTCCCTTAGGGTCTAATCCAGCAGTAGGTTCATCCAGTATAAGTACTTTAGGTTTCATAGCAAGTATTCCTGCTATAGCAACTCTTCTCTTTTGTCCTCCACTAAGATTAAAGGGAGATTTATCTTTATAAACTTGATAATTAAGGCCAACCATATTCATGGAAAGTTTAACTCTTTCTCTTATTTCCTCTATATCTATACCTAAATTAGTAGGCCCATACGCAATATCCTTCTCTATAGTCTCCTCAAATAATTGATATTCTGGATATTGAAAAACAATTCCAACTTCCTTTCTTATATCTGCTAAATTACTTTTTTTGTCAAATATATCCACGTTATTTAGGTAAACTGTCCCTAATGATGGTTTTAAAAGCCCATTTAACATTTGTATTAACGTAGACTTTCCTGAACCAGTATGTCCAATTATTGCTACAAAATCGCCTTCATCAATTCCTAAACTTACGTTATCTAAAGCCTTTTTTTCAAAGGGTGTTCCTTGCATATAAATGTAGGATAAATCCTTTACCTCAATGAACATAATGCATCCACCATTTCCTCTATACTTATTATATCTTCTTCTATGTTAACTCCAAATTTTTTAAGCTCATAAGCTAATTCAGTCACTTCTGGAACATCTAGACCAAAACTTTTTATTGTAGGTACATTTGAAAATACCTTCCTTGGTATACCTTCCATACACACCTTTCCAGAATTAAGTATGATCACTCTATCTGCATTAATTACCTCCTCCATATGGTGGGTAATTAATATAATAGTCTTATTAAAGTTTTTGTTAAGCTTAAATGCAGTATTTATAACTTCACGTCTTCCCATTGGATCTAACATAGCTGTAGATTCATCAAATATTATACATTCAGTATCCATTGCTAAAACCCCAGATATAGCAACCCTCTGCTTTTGGCCACCTGATAATAGGTTTGGAGAATGCTTTTTATACTCATTCATACCAACGATTTTAAGCGATTCATCAACTCTCTTTTTTATTTCTTCAGGAGGAACTCCTAGATTTTCAGGTCCGAAAGCTACATCTTCTTCTACTAAAGTAGCCACAATTTGATTATCCGGATTTTGAAAAACCATTCCAACTTTTTTTCTTATATCCCAAACATTTTCACTATCTTTTGTATCCATACCGTATACAGTCAATTTTCCATGCTTAGGTGTTAATAATCCATTTAACAATTTCGCTAAAGTAGATTTTCCTGATCCATTATGTCCTAAAATGGCCACAAATTCACCTTCATGTATATCTAAGTTAACACCATCTAAAGCCTTTATTTCTCTTCCCTCTTCATCAATATAACTATATGTTAAGTCTTCACATCTTATAATGATATCTAATTTTTCCATATACATTCCTACTTTGCAATTAAAATTGTATTTAAATCTTTAGATTATATTAAAATGGGGACTAAGCATAATTCACTTAATCCCCTATACACAAGCTAAACTAATTCTAAAACAACTACCTCTGCAGCGTCCCCTCTTCTTGGACCTACTTTGTAGATTCTTGTATATCCACCGTTTCTTTCAGCATACTTTGGAGCTATATTTGTAAATAAATTCTCAACTACTTCTTTCTCAGTTACGAAAGCAAGTACTTGTCTTCTTGAATGAAGATCTCCTCTTTTAGCAAGTGTTATCATTTTTTCAGCTAATCTCTTAGTTTCTTTAGCTCTTGTTTCAGTTGTCTCGATTTTACCGTGCTTTAAGAAACTAGTTACTAAGTTTCTTAACATTGCTCTTCTTTGATCTGTAGGACGTCCTAACTTGCGTTGTACTGCCATAGCTCTCCCTCCTTATTCTTCACTTTTTTTCAAGCCTAAGTTTAACTCTTTTAATTTATGTTGAACTTCTTCTAAAGATTTCTTTCCAAGGTTTCTAACTTTCATCATGTCTTCCATGCTTCTTTCAGTTAACTCCTGAACAGTGTTAATTCCTGCCCTTTTTAGGCAATTATAACTTCTTACAGAAAGATCAAGTTCTTCAATAGTCATTTCAAGAACCTTTTCTTTTTTGTCTTCTTCTTTTTCAACCATTATCTCAACATCATCAGCATGATCCGTTAATGTCATAAATAGTTTGAAATGTTCAATAAGAATCTTAGCAGATAAACTTATAGCTTCTTCAGGTTTTATTGTTCCGTTAGTCCAAACTTCTAAAGTTAATTTATCGTAATCAGTAATCTGACCTACTCTAGTATTTTCAACTATATAATTAACCCTTTTAACTGGTGTATATATGGAATCAATAGGAATAACGGCTATTGGAAGATCATCTGATTTGTTTTTAGATTGAGAAACATATCCTCTCCCTTTATTTACGTTGATTTCCATATATAGTTTTGAATCACTATCTAATGTAGCAATATGTAAATCTTTATTTATAATTTCTACATTGCCACCAGTTTTAATATCTCCAGCTTTAACTTCTCCTGGTCCTTGTGCATCAATATACACAGTGGTTGATCCTTCTCCGTGCATTTTTATAGCTAACTCTTTTATGTTAAGTATTAATTCTGCAACATCCTCTTTAACACCTTTTACAGTAGAGAATTCATGTAATACTCCATCTATTTTAATACAGTTAGCAGCTGCTCCTGGTAATGATGAAAGAAGTATTCTTCTTAAGGAATTACCTAAAGTAATACCATAACCTCTCTCTAATGGTTCAATAACAAATTTACCGTATGAACCATCTTCACTTGTTTCAACACACTCAATTTTTGGCTTTTCTATTTCTAACAACTATATAACCCTCCTTCGTTTAGGAACTTAAACCTCATCTGAGGGCAACTGATTTTAAATTAAATTATTATTTGCTGTATAACTCAACGATTAATGTTTCGTTAACAGGAATATCTATTTCTTCTCTAGTTGGTAATGAAACTATCTTTGCTTCAAAGTTTTCATGATTAGCTTCAATCCAGCTTGGAAGAGTTTTTGGGTTCTCATTGAAAGTCTTAAATGTTTCAGTTGCTCTACTCTTTTCACAAACTGAAACTACATCATTAACTGATACGCTGAATGATGGAATATCAACTTTCTCTCCATTTACTAAGAAATGTCCATGAGTTACTAATTGTCTAGCTTCATTTCTTGAACTACCGTATCCTAATTTATAAACAACATTGTCTAATCTTGTTTCTAAAAGTACTAATAAGTTTTCACCAGTTATTCCTCTTAACTTATCAGCCTTTACATAATATCTTCTAAATTGTTTTTCAAGTACACCGTATATTCTCTTAGCCTTTTGCTTTTCTCTTAATTGTAGACCATAGTTAGATAATTTCTTTCTACTTTGGCCATGTTGTCCTGGTGCATAACCTCTTCTTGCAACAGAACATTTATCTGAATAACATCTATCACCTTTAAGGAATAACTTCATTCCTTCTCTTCTACATAGTCTACAAACAGCACCTGTATATCTTGCCATGAAAAATTACACCTCCTACATCAATAATACTAGACTCTTCTTCTCTTTGGTGGTCTACAACCGTTATGTGGTATTGGAGTTACGTCTTTAATTAAAGTAATCTCAAGTCCAGCCGCTTGTAAAGATCTTATTGCTGCTTCTCTACCTGATCCTGGTCCTTTAACGTAAACTTCTATACTCTTTAATCCGTGTTCCATTGCTACTCCTGCAGCAGTTTCAGCAGCCATTTGCGCAGCATATGGAGTTCCTTTTCTTGAACCTTTAAATCCTAATCCACCAGCACTAGCCCATGATAAGCAGTTACCTGCACGGTCAGTTAATGTAACCATTGAGTTGTTAAATGTTGATTTGATATGCGCACAACCATGCTCTATATTTTTTTTCTCTCTTCTTCTTCTTGATTTTTTAACTTTCTTTGGTGCCACGATCATCCCTCCTATCTAATTATTTCTTTTTATTTGCGATAGTCTTCTTAGGACCTTTTCTTGTTCTTGCATTAGTCTTAGTTTTTTGACCTCTAACTGGAAGTCCTTTTCTATGTCTGATTCCTCTGTAACAACCAATTTCGTTTAATCTCTTTATATCTAAAGCAATTTTTCTTCTTAAGTCACCTTCAATTGTAAAATGCTTATTGATATAATCTCTTAAAGCCGCTACTTCATCTTCAGATAAATCTTTTATTCTTATATCAGCGTTAACGCCTGTTTCTTTTAAAATCTTTTGAGAAGTTGGTAATCCAATTCCAAATATATAAGTTAGACCGATTTCAACCCTTTTCTCTCTTGGTAGGTCAACACCTGCTATTCTTGCCATATGTTATTTACACCTCCTAGGTATTTAATAAAATATTTAATTAGTGTGTAATTTAAAACTTTGTGTGTCTATATATAAAACACTAGGATAATAGAGTAAATTTACTCTATTAGCAGCCGCTCCTAAAGTATTTTTAACCTTTATATTATAACAAACTACATGTTATTTTAAAAACTTTTATTTAAACAAGATTTTAGCCTTGTTTTTGTTTATGCTTTGGATTTTCACAGATAACCATTACTCTTCCTTTTCTTTTTATAACTTTGCATTTTTCGCAAATAGGTTTTACAGATGGTCTTACTTTCATCGCTTAACCCTCCTTACTATTTTTCTCTCCATACAATTCTACCACGAGTCAAATCATAAGGAGATAGTTCTACTTTAACTTTATCACCTGGTAATATCTTTATAAAGTTCATTCTTAGCTTCCCAGAAATATGAGCTATAATTTTATGACCACTTTCTAATTCAACCTGAAATGTTGCACTAGGTAAAGAATCGGTAACAACACCTTGCATTTCAATTACATCGTCTTTTGACATAAGGTAATCAAACCTCCTTATTGGCAATAGTATCTAAGATCTTTTTAATCTTAGAATTACTAATGTTCTTTCCATTTAGAATGGAAGCTCTTATCTCTTCCGAAAAAATTCCTGTAAAAATAAGATGCTTACATCTCTTTTTCTTAGGTTTTTCAATCTTTCTTAATCTTCCATCCACTATATAAACATAATCATCATTTAATACATCAATGATTACATAATAATTGTCACTGTCTCTTCCTACTTTAGAGTACACAACTTGCCCTAAAGGATTATCAGTTTCCAATACTTTTCACCTCTGTTATAGTAAACCTAAGAATTATTACTATTTTTCCCACAATGAGCCTAAAAATACTATTCTACATAAATATTCTCATATTTAGAAGGTATAGAATAATCCAATAGATCGGGAGATTACCTTTTGCACTCTCCCTTACCTTTTAAGCAACATTATTAGAATCTATCTTTTAGACTCTAATACCTCACAAATTTCATTAAATACGCTATTTATTGGTTTTGTTCCATCTACAACCGCTAATTGATTTCTTTTATTATAAAAGTCAATCAATGGTTTAGTTTGATTTTCATACGTATCCAATCTTTTGTTTACAGTCGAAATTGTATCATCAGCTCTTTGGATAACCTTCTCACCACAAAGATCACATTGTGAATCTACCTTAGGTGGATTAAATTCAACATGATAGCTAGCTCCGCAAGATAGACATACTCTTCTTCCGGTCATTCTACTAACAATATCTTCTCTCGGAACATCAATTTGCAAAGCTAAATCAATTTTATTAGCTTTTTCTGATAAAGCTTTTTCTAATGCTTCAGCTTGCTTTACTGTTCTTGGAAAACCATCTAGTAAAAATCCATTTATACAATCATCCTTAACAATTCTATCTTCTACAATACTAATCGTTAAGTCATCTGGAACCAATGCACCACTATCAATGTATCTTTTGGCTTCTATTCCAAGTGGGGTTTTTTCACTTATATTCTGTCTAAATATATCTCCAGTTGATATATGTGGTATAGAATATTTATTACTTATTGACTTAGCCTGAGTACCTTTACCAGCCCCCGGAGGACCTAATAAAATTATCTTCAATGCAATCATCTCCGAACTTTTATTTTAAGAATCCTTCGTAATGTCTCATTACTAATTGTGATTCTAGTTGTCTCATTGTTTCAACAGCAACTCCTACTACAATAAGTAATGCAGTTCCTCCTAAAGCTATATTTTTGAAAGGTGTATACCCTTCAACCACTATTGGGAATATTGCTATTATAGCTGCAAAAATCCCTCCTAGTATAGCCATTTTATTTAGAACACCTTCAAGGTATCTAGTAGTAGGCTCACCCGGTCTAATTCCAGGAATAAACCCTGATGATTTATGCATATTCTCAGACATTTCATCTGGTTTGAATGTTATCTGAGTATAAAACATTGTGAAAAGCACTATTAATACTGTATATAATAATGCATACTGCCATGTATTTTCTCTAAAAAAACTGTATGGGCTTGTTTTTACAAACTTAGCAAATGATGAGTTTGGCATAAGATCTGCTATAGTTATAGGAAATCTTATAACTGACATTGCAAAGATTATAGAAATTACTGCTGAAGAACTTATATTTATTGGAATATGAGTTGATTGACCTTTAAACATTTTTCCTCCAGCTGCTTTACCAGCATACTGTACAGGTATTCTTCTTTCACTTAAGTTTACTACTATAACCATCAGTAGCATAGCAGCAAACACTATTAATAAAAGAATTACAGCTACAAATGTAGCTCCCCCTGTTTGTTTAGTCGCAAATATTCTTGATAAAGAGTTAGGAAACCTAGAAATAATATTTATAAATATTATTACTGAAATACCATTTCCTATTCCTTTAGCAGTAATCTGTTCACCTAACCATACTAGGAAAACTGATGCAGTCGTCATCGTTAAAATTATTAACAAGACATCTAATTTCGATGGATTTAAAATTGCACCAGTTCTTCCTATAATAGCATACATACCAAAAGCCTCTAAGAATCCAAAGGCTATTGAAGAGTATTTTGTGTAATCTTGTATCTTCTTTCGTCCTTCTTGACCTTCTTTTGAAAGTTGCTCAAGTTTAGGAATAGCAACTGTTAACAGTTGTATTATGATTGAGGCATTTATGTATGGAGTAACACCCATAGCAAAGATACTAAAGCTACTAAATGCTCCTCCTGAAATTAAATCATAAAAGTTAAATAGATTTTTAGAGTTAGCTAATGCACCAACTTTGGCACTGTCAATTCCAGGAACAGGAATAAAATTCCCCATCCTGAAAAGGACAATCATTAGTACTGTAAATATCATTCTCTTTCTTAGTTCAGGAACTTTCCAGGCATTACGTAGGGTAGATAGCATCCTAAATCACCTCAACTTTTCCTCCAGCTTTTTCAATCTTCTCAGCTGCAGTTTTTGAGAAAGCATTCGCCTTTACTGTTAATGATTTTTCTAAGCTTCCATTTCCTAGAATCTTAACTCCATCATTAATTTTTCTTATTATTCTATTTTCTAATAATAACTCTGGAGTAACTTCTGTTCCGTTTTCAAATACGTTAAGTTTATCTAAGTTAATACTAACTATTTCCTTTGAGAATATGTTAGTAAAACCTCTCTTAGGTAATCTTCTATATAAAGGTAATTGACCACCTTCAAATCCAGGTCTTACTCCACCACCTGATCTTGAGTTTTGTCCTGTTTGACCTCTACCAGCTGTTTTTCCCCAACCAGTAGCTGTTCCTCTACCTACTCTTTTCTTGTTCTTCTTTGTTCCTTCTGCTGGTCTTAGTTCATGTAATTTCATATTTGCACCTCCTCCTATCAAAAATATAAATTAAGCTTCTTGTACCTCTAGGAGATAATTTACTTTATTTATCATTCCTCTAATTTGAGGAGTGTCATTTTGTTCTACTATATCATTTATCTTCTTTAGACCTAAAGCATTTACTGTAGCTATTTGGTCTTTTTTTCTACCAATTAAACTTCTTTTCAAAGTTATTCTTAGTTTTGCCAAGGGAATCCCTCCTATCCTAAGATCTCTTCAACAGTTTTGCCTCTTAATTCGGCAACCTGTTCAGCCGTTCTTAAATTTGATAATCCATTTATTGTAGCATTAACCATGTTTCTTGGGTTATTAGAACCTAAAGATTTAGCTCTAACGTCTTTTAATCCTGCAAGCTCAAGTACTGCTCTTGCTGGACCTCCAGCAATAACTCCTGTACCTTCTGAAGCTGGCATTAATAATATTCTTCCAGTACCGAATTCACCGAAAATTCTATGTGGAATAGTTGTATCAACTATTGCAACACTTACTAAATGCTTTTTAGCATCGTCTATAGCTTTTCTTATAGCATCTGGTATTTCGGTCGCCTTTCCAGTACCAACACCAACATGCCCATTTTCGTCTCCAACAACTACTAAGGCAGTGAATCTAAAGTTTCTTCCACCTTTAACAACCTTAGCAACTCTATTTATGCTAACTACTTTTTCTTTAAGATCTAATGTTGTTGCATCTATTCTCATAAATTCCCCTCCTTCTCTCTAGAATTTAAGTCCTGCTTCTCTAGCTCCTTCAGCTAATTCTTGAACTCTTCCGTGGTATATATATCCACCTCTATCGAAAACTACTTCTTCAATTCCGTTTTCTATAGCTTTTTTACCTATGATTTCGCCAATAAGTCTAGCAGCTTCTTTATTGCTTCCTACCTTTAATGTGAAATCTTTATCTAAGCTTGATGCTGAAACAATTGTTGTTCCTGCTGCATCATCTATAATTTGAGCATATATGTTTTTAGCGCTTCTGAATACACAAAGTCTTGGTCTTTCTGTTGTACCACTAACTTTTGAACGTACTCTCTTATGACGTCTAATTCTAGCAGCTACTCTCTCATTTTTATTAGACATAAGTAGTTCACTCCTTTCTACCTATTGTTAACCTTCGATTATTTTTTACCAGTTTTACCTTCTTTACGTCTGATAACTTCACCAGCGTACTTAATACCTTTTCCTTGATATGGCTCAGGTTTTCTCCACTTTCTGATATCAGCAGCAACTGATCCAACTAACTCTTTATCTATACCTTTTACGATAACTTTTGTTGTTTCTGGTGTTTCAAAAGTAACACCTTCTACTGAATCAATTTCTACTGGATGAGAATATCCTAAATTTAAAACTAATTTCTTAGCTTTAACTTCTGCCTTATAACCTACACCAATTAATTCAAGAACTTTTTGGTATCCTTCTGTTACACCAGTTACCATGTTATTTAATAAAGCTCTAGTTGTTCCGTGTAAAGCTCTATGTAACTTATTCTCACTTGGTCTAGTAACAATTATATTATTATCCTCAACATTTATTTTAATGTCTGAATGCATTTTTCTTGTTAATTCGCCTTTAGGGCCTTTCACAGTTACTTCGTTGCTTGGTGATACTGTAACTGTTACACCGTTAGGAATAGCTATTGGAAGTCTTCCTACTCTTGACATAATTACACCTCCTATTCATCAAACTACCAAATGTAGCAGATAACCTCTCCGCCTATACCTGCTTTTCTTGCTTCTCTATCAGTCATGATTCCTTGTGAAGTTGAAATAACTGCAACTCCTAACCCGCTTAAAACTTGTGGAATCTCTTCCTTAGAAGTATATACTCTTAATCCTGGCTTAGATATTCTCTTAAGACCAGTGATTACCCTTTGCTTATCTTTAGTATACTTCATTGTAAGTCTTAACATTGGAACAGAACCATCATTATATTCTTCCATGTTTTTTAAGTACCCTTCATTTAACATAATATTAACTATAGATTTTTTAATGTTTGAAGACGGTACTTCAACAACTTCATGCCCAACAACATTAGCATTTCTTATACGTGTAAGTAAATCTGCAATAGGATCTGTCATTCCCATATTTTTTGCCTCCTTTCATACTAAATCGGTATATTACCAACTTGCTTTCTTGCATCCAGGTATTTGACCTTTGTAAGCTAACTCTCTAAAGCAAATACGGCATATTCCATATTTCTTTAATACAGCGTGTGGTCTACCACATAATCTGCATCTTGTGTAAGCTCTTGTAGTGAACTTGGGCTCTCTTTGCCATTTAACGATTAATGATTTACGTGCCACAATCTTCCCTCCTTATTACTTAACGAACGGCATTCCTAATAGTCTTAGAAGTTCTCTTGCCTCTTCGTCTGTCTTAGCAGTAGTAACGACGATAATATCCATACCTCTTAATTTATCAATCTTATCATACTCAATTTCAGGGAAAATTAGCTGTTCTTTAATTCCTAGAGCATAGTTTCCTCTTCCATCAAATGATTTAGCTGAAACACCTCTGAAGTCTCTTACTCTTGGTAGAGCTATATTCATTAATTTATCCATGAAATAATTCATTTGTTGCTTTCTTAATGTAACCTTACATCCAATTGGCATGTTCTCTCTTAACTTGAAGTTAGCAACTGATTTTTTAGCTCTAGTTGTTACTGGCTTTTGACCTGCTATTAATTCTAAATCTGTTAATGCAGAATCTAAAGCTTTAGAATTATCTTTAGCTTCACCAACACCCATGTTAATTACTACCTTTTCAAGTTTAGGAACTTCCATTATATTTTTATAACCGAACTTTTCCATTAAAGCTGGGACTACTTCTTTATTATACTTTTCTTGAAGTCTTGGCATCATATTTTAACCTCCTTCCAAAGCTTAGAATGTTTCTCCACATTTTTTACATACTCTAACTTTTGTTCCATCTTCAAGAATCTTATGACTGATTCTTGTAGGCTTGCTACATTTTTTACAATATAACATAACTTTTGAGCTGTAAATTGGAGCTTCTACTTTTTCTATTCCGCCTTGCATGTTTTGTCTATTTGGTTTTACGTGTTTTGTAACTATGTTTACACCTTGAACTAGCACTTTACCTTTTTTAGGTTGAACTGCTAAAACTTCTCCGATTTTACCTTTATCTTTACCGGAAATTACTATTACCGTGTCTTGTCTTCTTACATGAATCTTATTTGCCAACTTAGCCACCTCCTATCTCAATTATAGAACTTCAGGTGCTAATGAGATAATTTTATTGAATTCTTTCTCTCTTAATTCTCTAGCAACTGGTCCAAAAATACGTGTTCCTTTAGGTTGTTTATCATCTTTAATTATAACAGCCGCATTTTCATCAAATCTTATGTATGATCCGTCAGCTCTTCTTAAGCCTTTTACTGATCTTACTATAACAGCTTTAACAACTTCACCTTTTTTAACAACTCCGCCTGGTGTTGCGCTCTTAACACTTGCAACTATTATATCACCAACATTACCATATCTTCTTTTTGAACCGCCCAAAACTCTTATGCACATAATTTCTTTAGCACCAGAATTATCTGCAACTTTTAGTCTAGTTTGCTGTTGTATCATGTGTAATACCCTCCTTTCAAACTATAAGGAAATTCAATACCTATTTAGCTTTTTCCATTATATTAACAAGTCTCCATCTCTTATCTTTAGATAGTGGTCTTGTTTCCATAATTAAAACTTTATCATTAATTTTTGCTTCGTTATTTTCATCATGAACTTTCATTTTAGTAGTTCTATTCATTGTTTTTCCGTATAATGGGTGACGTACTTTTGTTTCAACAGCTACAACGATTGTCTTTTCCATTTTATCAGAAACAACTCTACCAATTCTAGTCTTTCTTAAATTTCTTTCCACTAAACTTACCTCCCTTCAGCTATTACTGCTCTAGGCTCTTCAATTCGCTTTCTCTTAAAACTGTCTTTATTTGAGCAATTGATCTTTTAACCTGTCTAATTCTTACAGGGTTTTCTAGTTGCCCAGTAGCTAGTTGAAATCTTAAGTTGAAAAGCTCTTCTTTTAAATCTTTGATTTTAACTGCTAACTCTTGAGTGCTTTGTGTTCTCAACTCTTGCAATTCCCTAGCCTTCATGATTTTCACCACCCATTTCTTTAAAGTTTTCTCTAGTTACAAACTTAGTCTTAACAGGTAGTTTATGTGATGCAAGTCTCATAGCTTCTCTAGCCTGTTCCTCTGTTACACCTGCAATTTCAAATAATACTCTACCTGGTTTAACTACTGCTACCCAGTACTCTGGTGAACCTTTACCAGAACCCATACGTGTTTCTGCTGGTTTCTCTGTTACCGGTTTATCAGGGAAAATCTTAATCCAAACCTTTCCCCCTCTTTTAACATATCTATTTATAGCTATTCTGGCTGCTTCTATTTGATTGCTTGTTATCCAACCACATTCAGTAGCCTGTAATCCATATTCACCATATGCAATAAAGTTTCCTCTAGTTGCCTTTCCCTTCATTCTGCCACGTTGAACCTTACGATGTTTAACTCTTTTAGGCATTAACATATGTGACTCCTCCTTCCTGAATCATAATTTCGCTATATTACGCTTCTACTTTTTTTTCTACTTTTTTAACTGGAAGAACTTCTCCTTTATATGCCCAAACCTTAACACCAATTTTTCCATAGATAGTATCTGCTTCAGCAAAACCATAGTCTATGTCAGCTCTTAAAGTTTGTAGAGGAATTGTTCCCTCGTGATAAGCTTCTGCTCTTGCGATCTCAGCTCCACCAAGTCTTCCTGAACAAGATGTTTTAACACCTTTAATTCCTGTTCTCATAGCTCTTTGAATAGTTTGTTTCATAGCTCTTCTGAAAGATATTCTCTTTTCTAGTTGTAAAGCTATGTTTTCAGCCATTAATTGAGCATTCGCTTCTGGAGTTTTAACTTCTACTATATTTATTAAAACGTTTTTATCTCCAGATACAATACTCTTTAAGCTTTCTTTTAATTCCTCTATTCCAGCTCCACCTTTTCCAATTATCATTCCTGGCTTAGCTGTATATATATTTAATTTAACTTTTTTAGCTGTTCTTTCAATTTCAATTTTAGAAACACCAGCTGTATAATGTCTTTTTTTAACGAATTCTCTTACTTTATTATCTTCAATTAGATAATCTGCAAAATTCTTTTTATCAGCGTACCATTTAGAATCCCATTCTTTAATTACGCCTACTCTTAATCCGTGAGGATGTACTTTTTGACCCACTACATTTCCCTCCTTTTTAGTTTCTTTCTTTAACTACTAAAGTTATATGACTTGTTCTTTTTCTTATTCTATAAGCTCTACCTTGTGCACGAGGTCTAAATCTTTTTAATGTAGTTCCTTGACATGCATAAGCTTCTGCAACATACAATCTGTTTGAATCTAAGTTACAATTATGCTCCGCATTTGCAACTGCAGATTTAAGAACTTTGCCAACTACAACAGCTGCGTCCTTAGGAGTGTACTTTAATATTGCTTCTGCTTCTCTTACGTTTTTACCTCTTATTAAGTCTAAGACTATGCCAACTTTTCTTGAAGACATTCTTATATGTCTAGCTATAGCTTTAGCTTCCATTATTTATTGCCTCCTTTCCGGACTATTTTCTAACTTTTGATGATTTTTCTTTGTCTACGTGACCTTTGTAAGTTCTTGTCATAACGAACTCACCTAACTTGTGGCCTACCATGTCCTCACTTACATATACAGGAACATGTTTTCTTCCATCATGAACAGCTATTGTGTGCCCTACCATTTGTGGAAATATTGTTGAACTTCTTGACCAAGTCTTCACAACTTTTTTTTCATCATTTTTATTCATTTCAAGGATTCTTTTCATAAGTGCTTCTTGTACGAAAGGTCCTTTTTTAATTGATCTACTCATGTTGTGCCTCCCTCCTATCTATATAATAGGTGAAGAGAATGTTAATTCTCTTCTACTATTTTCTTCTCTTAACAATAAGTCTATCAGAGTACTTTTTATTCTTTCTAGTCTTGTATCCAAGAGTTGGTTTACCCCATGGAGTAACTGGTGATGGACGTCCAATTGGTGTTCTTCCTTCTCCTCCTCCGTGTGGGTGGTCATTAGGGTTCATAACAGATCCTCTTACATGAGGTCTTATTCCTAAATGTCTCTTTCTTCCCGCTTTACCGATATTAACAATTTCATGAGTTAAGTTAGAAACAGTACCAATTGTAGCTCTACACTCAATTCTTACTTTTCTTAACTCACCACTTGGTAATCTTAATAAAGCATACTTACCTTCTTTAGCCATAAGCTGTGCTGATGCACCAGCTGATCTAACCATCTGAGCACCTTTTCCAGCTGCTAATTCTATATTGTGAATTACAGTACCTACTGGAATATTTATAAGTGGTAGTGCGTTACCTGGTTTGATGTCAGCTTCTGGCCCTGATACAACTACATCTCCAACTTTTAATCCAACAGGAGCTATTATGTATCTTTTTTCGCCATCTGCATATATAACTAATGCTATATAAGCTGATCTATTTGGATCATACTCTATAGTTGCAACTTTAGCTGGAATATTATCTTTATTTCTCTTAAAGTCTATTATTCTATACTTTCTTTTAGCTCCGCCTCCACGATGACGAACAGTTATTTTACCTTGTGAGTTTCTTCCAGCAGTCTTATTTAAAGACACTAAAAGAGATTTCTCTGGCTTATTTGTTGTAACTTCTTCAAAAGTAGGCATTGTCATATGTCTTCTTGAAGGTGTTGTAGGTTTAAAACTCTTTAAAGCCATGGTTTTTCCCTCCTTTTAAACGCTTTTCTGGCCTATGCCAATAATTGCTTTTTAGTAAATTAAATTCCTTCGAAGAATTCAATTGTTTTGCTATCTGCAGTAAGTTTAACTATTGCCTTCTTATAATCAGCTTTTTTACCTTGGTGAACTCCAACTCTTTTGTTCTTACCAATGTATCTTACTGTTTTAACATCTTCTACTTTAACTGCGAAAACATCTTCCACAGCTCTCTTAATTTGAGATTTATTAGCATGTATGTCAACTATAAAGGTGTATTTTTTTTCTGCCATTGCTGCCATACTTTTTTCTGTTATAACTGGTTTTCTTATAATATCATGGCTTACTAGCTTCATTATGCATACACCTCCTCAATTTTGTTAACGGCACCCTTAGTTACCATTACTTTTTCGTACTTTAATAGGTCATATACATTTATATTATTAACAGGAAGTACCTCTACTCCTTGTATGTTTCTAGCTGATTTGTATACATTCTCATTGTTATTTTCAGTTAAAATCAATGTTTTTTTAGCTTCAAAAGCCTTTAACATTTCAGTTACTACTTTTGTCTTAGGAGCTTCTAACTCAAGACTTTCTAAAACAACAAGATTGTTTTCTAATACTTTAGAAGATAAAGCTGATTTTAATGCTAATCTTCTAACTTTCTTTGGAACTGCCATTCTATAATCTCTTGGCTTCGGAGCAAATACAACTCCCCCATGAATCCATTGTGGAGCTCTTATAGAACCTTGTCTAGCTCTACCAGTTCCCTTTTGTCTCCATGGTTTAATTCCTCCACCACGAACTTCTGATCTAGTTTTAGCTGATTGAGTTCCTTGTCTTTTATTAGCAAGTTGAGCAACAACTACTTGATGCATAACTTCATTATTTACTTCGATACCGAACACATTGTCATTTAATTGAACTTCCCCAACTTTTTGGGCTTCTTTATTATAAACAGCTATTGTTGGCATACAACCTCCTCCTTTCTCTAAAAGTGTTGTTTAACTGTATTTCTTATTAATATGTATCCTTTTTTAGGACCTGGAACTGCTCCTTTAATAAGGATGATGTTCTTATCTGCCATAATCTTAGCAACTTCTAAGTTTAAAACAGTAGTTTTAACGTGTCCCATATGACCTGGCATTCTTCTATTTTTAAAAGTTCTTGATGGATCAGAAGATCCTCCTTGAGAACCTGGTGCTCTATGGAATTTAGAACCGTGACTCTTTGGTCCTATGTGGTTACCCCATCTTTTAACTGCGCCTTGGAATCCCTTACCTTTTGAAACTCCAGTAACGTCAATTTTCTCACCTGCTGCAAATATATCAGCTTTAATTTCTGAGCCAACTTCGTAAGCAGTTATGTCTTCTAATCTTAATTCTTTAACGAATTTCTTAGGATTTACACCTGCTTTTTTAAATTCACCTAGCATCGGTTTATTGAATAAAGTTTCTCTCTTATCATCAAATCCGATTTTTATAGCATCATATCCATCATTTTCAACTGTTTTCTTTTGAATAACAGCACATGGACCTGCTTCTACAACTGTTACTGGTACAACTTTACCATTTTCATCAAATATTTGAGTCATACCTAATTTTCTACCTAATATTGCTTTTTTCATTTAAAGCACCTCCTATTAATATTAGCGGATCACCTAATGATCATAATATTTCAAAGTAAACCTTGTAAATTAAAGTTTAATCTCGATGTCTACCCCTGCTGGTAAATCGATTCTCATTAGAGCATCAACTGTTTTTTGAGATGGACTTAATATGTCTAATAATCTCTTGTGAGTTCTAATTTCAAATTGCTCTCTAGAATCTTTGTACTTATGAGGAGCTCTTAATATTGTAACAACATCTTTTTCAGTTGGTAACGGCACTGGACCTGCTACTCCTGCCCCAGTATTTTTAGCTGTTTCAACAATTTTTTGTGCTGATTGATCTAAAAGATTGTTATCATACGCTTTTAATCTTATTCTTATTTTTTCAGTTGCCATTGGATTCCCCTCCTTTACTAATTTTCATGATTTTTTATTTTAAAACAGTTATAAACTGTTCCGGGTGTTGCATAATTTAAAATATGAAAGTAAATAATTTCTTATTTACACTAAAGTTTTTATTAAATTTAACGTACAAACATATTGATTTCACAATACAACTTCTTTAGTATACAATATTTCTTTACTTTTGACAAGTATTTTTTACGGAATTTATTTTAAATTAAAGTATGTATGAACTCATAAATTATTTTACTATTATTGTTATTTTATTATATATTAATTTACTTTATTAAGGGAGGATTTCTCCCCCCATAAATTTATATTGGCCAATATTATTTATAAAACTTTTTAACTATTCGATTATTGTAGTAACAACACCTGATCCTACTGTTCTTCCGCCTTCTCTTATAGCGAATCTTAATCCTTCTTCCATTGCTACTTTTGTAATTAATTCTACATTCATATCAATGTGATCCCCAGGCATTACCATTTCTACTCCGTCTGGTAATTGGATTGATCCTGTAACGTCTGTTGTTCTGAAGTAGAATTGTGGTCTATATCCATTAAAGAA
Source organism: Hathewaya histolytica (assembly GCF_901482605.1). Lineage (NCBI taxonomy): Bacteria > Bacillati > Bacillota > Clostridia > Eubacteriales > Clostridiaceae > Hathewaya > Hathewaya histolytica. Next base: position 2,428,971 of record NZ_LR590481.1, read on the forward strand.
TGGTGTATGTCTTCCACCTTCTTCTTTCTTTAATACGTATACTTGACCTACAAATTTTCTATGAGGTTTTACTGTTCCTGGTTTTGAAAGTACTTGACCTCTCTGTACGTCTGTTCTTTGTACTCCTCTTAGTAATGCTCCGATATTATCTCCAGCCATTGCTTGATCTAATAACTTTCTGAACATTTCTACTCCTGTACATACTACTTTCTTAGACTCATCGCTTAATCCTACGATTTCGATTTCATCTCCAACTTTTACTATTCCTCTTTCAACTCTTCCTGTTACAACTGTTCCTCTTCCTGTGATTGTGAATACGTCTTCTATTGGCATTAAGAAGTCTTTTTCTGTATCTCTTTCTGGAGTTGGAATGTATGCATCTATTTCATCCATTAAGTCTAATATGCATTTTGTCTTTTCATCATTTTCTAAGTTGTTTATTGCTTCTAATGCTGATCCTGTTACGATCGGTGCACCGTCTCCATCAAATCCATATTCGCTTAATAATTCTCTGATTTCCATTTCTACTAATTCTAATAGTTCTGGATCATCTACCATGTCAGCTTTGTTTAAGAATACTACTATATGTTGTACCCCTACTCTTGATGCTAGTAGAATGTGCTCTCTTGTTTGTGGCATTGGACCATCTGCTGCTGATACAACTAAGATAGCTCCATCCATTTGTGCTGCACCTGTGATCATGTTCTTAACGTAGTCTGCGTGTCCTGGACAGTCAACGTGTGCATAGTGTCTGTTGTCTGTTTGGTATTCTACGTGTGATGTATTGATTGTGATTCCTCTTTCTCTTTCTTCTGGTGCTTTATCGATTTCATCATATTTTGATGCTTCTGCATACCCTTTTTGTGCTAGCACTAAAGTGATTGCTGCTGTTAATGTTGTTTTACCATGGTCTACGTGTCCTATTGTTCCTATATTTACGTGCGGTTTATTTCTTTCAAATTTAGCTTTTGACATTGTTTTTTTCCTCCTTTATAGTAACCGTTATAATGGAATTTATTTTTTATATACTATAAATAATTAATTATTATTTCTTTTCTCTGCTTCCTGCAATTTGTTCCATAACACTCTTTGGAACTGGCTCATACGCTGCAAACTCCATGCTATAGTTTCCTCTACCTTGAGTTCTTGATCTTAAAGTTGTTGCATATCCAAACATCTCTGATAGTGGTATCATAGATTTTATTACTTGAGCTCCAGCTTGAGCTTCCATTCCTTCAATTCTTCCTCTTCTTGAGTTTACATCACCCATAACATCTCCCATGTACTCTTCTGGGACAACAATTTCAACCCTCATTATAGGTTCAAGAAGTACTGGTTTTGCCTTAGCCATAGCATTTTTAAATGCCATAGATCCAGCTATTTTAAAGGCCATTTCTGATGAGTCAACATCATGGTATGATCCATCAAATAATTTAACTTTAAAGTTTAGAACTGGATAGCCAGCTATTACACCACTTTGAGATGCTTCTTCAATACCATTTTGTATTGCTGGGATGTATTCTCTTGGAACAACTCCACCTACAATAGCATTTTCAAATTGGAATTCACCTTCATGAGGAATCATTTCAATCCAGCAGTGACCATATTGTCCACGACCACCTGATTGTCTTACAAACTTACCTTCAGCTTTAACAGCTTCAGTAATAGTTTCTTTGTATGCAACTTGTGGCTTACCAACGTTACAGTCTACTTTAAATTCTCTTTGTAATCTGTCAACTATAATTTCAAGGTGTAATTCACCCATACCTGCTATAATTGTTTGGCCTGTTTCTTGATCTGTAAATGTTTTAAATGTTGGATCCTCTTCTGCTAATTTAGCAAGAGCTATACCCATTTTCTCTGAACCAGCTTTTGTTTTTGGTTCTATAGCAACTGAGATAACTGGCTCTGGGAATTCCATACTTTCTAAGATAACAGGAGAATCTTCAGAAGATAAAGTATCACCAGTAGTTGTGTTCTTTAAGCCTATGATAGCTCCTAATTCACCTGCACGTAATTCTTCAACTTCTTCTCTATGATTTGAGTGCATTTTAACAAGTCTACCGATTCTTTCTTTCTTTCCTTTAGTAGAATTATACACATATGTTCCACTAGTCATTATACCTGAATAAACTCTTGTGAAAGCTAATCTACCTACGAATGGATCAGTAGCAATCTTAAATGCTAATGCTGCTAGTGGCTCGTCATCTGAAGCGTGTCTAGCTACCTCTTCACCATCTAAATTAGTTCCTGTTATAGCAGGGATATCTAATGGTGATGGTAAGAATTCAACAGCTGTATCTATCATCATTTGAACACCTTTGTTTCTATATGAAGAACCGCATATAACAGGTACTATCTCATTGTTACATACACCTTTTCTTAATGCAACTTTTAATTCATCAAGAGTTAATTCTTCTCCTTCAAGGTATTTCATCATTAATTCTTCATCTAACTCAGCTATTGATTCTAACATTGAAGCTCTATATTCATCAGCCATTTCTTGCATTTCTGCTGGAATATCAGCTTCTTCATATTCTCTACCTAATTCATCTTTGTAGATTTCTGCTTTCATTGTTAATAGGTCAATTATACCTACAAAATTATCTTCTTTACCAATAGGTAATTGAATTGGAACTGCATTAGCATGAAGTCTTTCTCTCATCATTCTTACTGCTCTATAGAAGTCAGCTCCAAGTATATCCATCTTATTAACATAAGCTACTCTTGGAACCTTATATTTATCTGCCTGTCTCCATACTGTTTCAGATTGAGGTTCAACCCCACCCTTTGCACAGAATACACCTACTGCACCATCAAGAACTCTTAAAGATCTTTCAACCTCAACAGTAAAATCTACGTGACCTGGTGTATCTATTATATTTATTACGTGGTCTTTCCACATACAAGTTGTTGCAGCAGAAGTAATTGTTATACCTCTTTCTTGTTCTTGAACCATCCAGTCCATAGTTGCTGCACCTTCGTGAGTCTCACCTAATTTATGAGTTCTCCCTGTGTAAAAAAGGATACGCTCTGTAGTTGTTGTTTTACCAGCATCAATGTGAGCCATGATACCAATATTACGGAATTTCTCTAAAGGATACTCTCTACTCAACTTTATTCCTCCTCTCAATATGTTCATTTTTTAATTTTAGAAAACTGTTTTGGACTACCAAAACAGTTTTTGTATTAATATCTATAATGTGCAAATGCCTTATTAGCTTCAGCCATTTTGTGAGTATCTTCTCTCTTCTTAACTGCTGCTCCAGTGTTGTTTGAAGCATCTATTAATTCAGCAGCAAGTTTCTCACTCATGCCTCTTTCGCCTCTTTTTCTTGTAGCAATTAGTAGCCATCTGATTCCTAATGTCTGTCTTCTTTCTGGTCTTACTTCTATAGGTACTTGGTATGTAGCTCCACCTATTCTTCTAGCTTTTACTTCTAGTAAAGGCATAATGTTGTTCATCGCTTCTTCGAAAACCTCAATTGCGTCTTTACCAGTCTTTTCTGCTATTAAGTTAAATGCATTGTAACATATTTTTTGAGCTGTACCTTTTTTCCCATCATACATAATAGAGTTTATTAATTTTGATACAACTATGCTGTTGTACATTGGATCTGCTAAAACTTCTCTTTTTTTAATAGTTCCTTTTCTTGGCATTTTACTTCCCTCCTTAAACATTTCTAATTTAGATCATAGGTACTCGATACTTAAAATATCGCCATCTATATGTAAAGATTTTTCTCTACTAGGTGTTATGAGACATTTTAAATATTAAGACATCAGTTAGTTTATATAAACGTGAAGCTACAGCACTGCTAATTTACGAAACTATTTTTTCTTAGGTCTTTTAGTTCCGTACTTTGATCTGCTTTGCATTCTGTTGTTAACACCTGCAGAATCAAGAGCTCCTCTTACAATGTGGTATCTTACACCAGGAAGGTCTTTTACTCTTCCGCCCTTAATTAATACAACACTGTGCTCTTGTAAGTTGTGTCCTTCACCTGGGATATAAGCTGATACTTCATATCCGTTAGTAAGTCTTACTCTAGCAACTTTTCTTAACGCTGAGTTAGGCTTCTTAGGTGTAGTAGTTTTTACTACTGTACATACACCTCTTTTTTGTGGGCACTCTTTTAATGCTGGTGAGTCAGATTTATATGCTACAGTTGATCTGCCTTTTCTTACTAATTGGTTGATTGTTGGCATACACGCACACCTCCTCATATTTTCATAAATTACAATACTGTGCTTTTATTTTAAGATTTTACTTTTACAACTTTAATAATTATAGATCAATAATATTATTCTCTAATATTAAAGCTGCTGCAGCTCCTACATCTATATTACATATTTCCCCCAGTTCTTGCATTGTAGGAATATAAATAACATCTAAAGTGTTATTTTGAGCTAATTCTAGAAGAGGTTTTATAACCTTTTCCGCGGCATCTCTCGCTACGTACACTTGAACATAAGATAAACTTTCTAGGTTTTTTAGAGCCTTAATAGACTGCTTAACCCCTATAATCTTTTTTGAATCTTTTTTGAACATAACTATTCCTCCAGGATTAATTATGCTTAATTTTATTAAACACATTGTCATAGTCCTAAATGATAGTCTACAACAATGTGTATTTTATCATTTTACTTTGTTTATGTCAATAAATTATTATTTATTGGTTTTGTACTTGTTCTTCTACGTCTTGATCCTCAGTACTTATTTTTAAAGTTCTATATCTAGTCATACCAGTTCCTGCCGGTATCAATTTACCTAGGATTACATTTTCTTTAAGTCCTACTAGTGGATCTATCTTTCCTTTTATAGCTGCATCAGTAAGAACTCTTGTAGTTTCCTGGAATGAAGCTGCTGATAGGAATGAATCTGTAGCAAGCGCTGCCTTAGTAATACCTAAAAGAGTTACTTTTCCTTCAGCTGGACTTCCACCTTCATCTACTGCTTTACTATTCTCTGCGTCGAACTCTATAATATCTATCAAAGTTCCCGGTAGTAAAGAAGTATCTCCTGATTCCTCAATCTTAACTTTTCTAGTCATTTGTCTAACTACAACCTCTAAGTGTTTATCGTTGATGTCAACCCCTTGTAGTCTATAAACTTTCTGAACTTCTGATAATAGATAGTTTTTAACACCTTCTATACCCTTTATTCTTAAAATGTCATGTGGGTTTACTGAACCTTGAGTAATTTCATCTCCGGCTTCAATTCTTGTTCCATTTGTAACTTTTAACCTAGATCCAAATGGTATATCATAACTATATTCTTCACCATCATCAGCTGTTATGACTACTACTCTCTTCTTCTTAGTTTCTTCTATCCTAGCAACTCCGGAAACTTCTCCCACTATTGCAAGCCCTTTTGGTTTTCTAGCTTCAAATAATTCTTCAACTCTAGGAAGACCTTGCGTAATATCCGCGCCAGCAACTCCTCCTGTATGGAATGTTCTCATTGTAAGCTGAGTTCCAGGTTCTCCAATTGACTGAGCTGCTATAATTCCAACTGATTCTCCAATGTTTATTTTCTCACCAGTTGCCATGTTCATACCATAACACTTAGAACATACACCGAATTTTGATTTACAAGTGAAGACTGATCTTATTAATACTGATTTCACACCTGATTCTTCAACCTTTGAAGCAAGTTCTATATCCATGTAATCATCACATTTAACTATAACTTCTCCAGTTTCAGGGTGTATTATATCTTGTGCTGAATATCTTCCTGTTAATCTTTCAGTTAAGCTCTCAATTAATTCGTTACCCTCTTTAATTTCAGTAACAATGAAACCATCTTTTGTTCCGCAATCCTCTTCTCTTATTATTACGTCCTGACTTACATCAACAAGTCTTCTTGTTAAATAACCAGAGTCTGCAGTTTTAAGTGCTGTATCGGCATTACCTTTTCTAGCTCCGTGTGTAGATATAAAGTACTCAAGTACATTAAGTCCTTCTCTAAAAGATGCTCTAATCGGAAGTTCTATAATTTTTCCTGACGGGTTAGCCATAAGACCTCTCATACCTGCAAGCTGTTTAATCTGGCTCTTAGATCCTCTCGCACCAGAATCAGCCATCATAAATATTGGGTTGAATTTATCAAAACTATCCATTAATGCATTTGCAACACTTTCTGTAGTCTTAGTCCACTTATCTATTACCTTCTCATATCTTTCATCCTCAGATATAAAGCCTCTTCTATACATCTTTTCAATTTTTTCTACAGTAGCATCAGCTTCAGCAAGTAATGTCTTTTTGGATTCTGGAACTATCATATCTGATACAGATATTGTTATCGCCCCTATACTTGAATAATGATATCCTGTAGATTTAATTTTATCAAGCATAATAGAGGTTACTGTTGGTCCATATTTCAAATAACATTTATCAATAATCTTTCCTAGATTCTTTTTGCTTACTAGGAAATCAATTTCCAATTTAAATATATTTTCTGGATTGCTTCTATCTATGAAACCTAAATCCTGTGGTATAGATTCGTTAAATATCAACTTTCCAGGAGTAGTAGCTATAATTCCTTTTAAGTTTTCGCCATTTACTTCTTTAGTAATTCTAACCTTGATTTTAGAATGTAGATCTAACTCTCCACATTGGTATGCCATGTAAACTTCTTCTGGAGAAGAAAAAGTTCTTCCTTCACCTTTAGCTCCATCTCTATCCATAGTTAGATAATATGAACCAAGTACCATATCCTGTGTAGGTACACAAACTGGTTTACCATCTGACGGTTTTAATATATTATGTGCTGCAAGCATTAAAAATCTAGCTTCTGCCTGAGCTTCTACAGATAATGGTACGTGAACTGCCATTTGGTCTCCATCAAAGTCCGCATTATATGCTGTACATACTAACGGATGTAATTTTATAGCTCTTCCTTCTACTAATATAGGTTGGAATGCTTGAATTCCTAATCTATGCAACGTCGGAGCACGATTAAGCATTACTGGATGGTCTTTTATTACTTCTTCTAAGACATCCCAAACTTGTGGCATTACCCTTTCAACCATTCTTTTTGCACTCTTAATATTATGTGCAATTCCGATTTCAACAAGCTTTTTCATTACAAATGGTTTAAATAGTTCAAGTGCCATTTCCTTCGGAAGACCACATTGATACATTTTCAATTCTGGTCCTACAACTATAACGGAACGTCCAGAATAATCAACACGTTTTCCTAGTAGGTTCTGTCTAAATCTACCTTGCTTTCCTTTAAGCATATCAGATAAAGATTTTAATGGTCTATTTCCAGGCCCAGTTACAGGTCTTCCTCTTCTACCATTATCTATAAGCGCATCTACTGCTTCTTGAAGCATTCTTTTTTCATTTCTAACTATAATATCCGGTGCACCTAAAGATAATAATTTTTTAAGTCTATTATTTCTATTTATTACTCTTCTATATAAATCATTTAAGTCTGAAGTTGCAAATCTTCCACCATCCAATTGAACCATAGGTCTGATATCTGGTGGTATAACTGGTATGACATCAATTACCATCCATTCAGGTTTATTAGTTGATTTTCTAAATGATTCAACAACTTCTAATCTTCTTATACTTCTTACTCTCTTTTGTCCTGTATTAGTCTTTAATTCTTCCTTTAGTTCTACTGATAAAGACTCAAGATCAATTTCTGATAGTAATATTTTTATAGCTTCTGCACCTATTTCGGCAAAAAAGCTACTATATCCAAATTTATCCACAGCTTCTCTATATTCTTTTTCACTTAATAGTTGTTTCTTTATTAGAGACGTTTCTTTTGGATCTATAACTACATAAGATGCGAAGTATAATATTTTTTCTAAAGATCTAGGTGACATATCAAGTATTAATCCCATTCTTGATGGTATACCTTTGAAATACCAAATATGAGATACAGGGGCTGCAAGTTCAATATGCCCCATTCTCTCACGTCTTACTTTAGACTTAGTAACTTCAACACCACATCTGTCACATACTATACCTTTATATCTTACTCTTTTATATTTTCCACAATGGCATTCCCAGTCTTTCATAGGTCCAAATATTTTTTCACAAAAAAGACCATCTTTTTCTGGTTTTAATGTTCTATAGTTTATTGTTTCAGGTTTTTTAACCTCACCTCTTGACCACTCTCTTATTTGTTCTGGTGAAGCCAATCCTATTTGAATAGCATCAAAATTATTTAATTCAAACAAGGGTACATCCTCCCTTCAGACTAGTGTTCATCATTTATATCATTTAATTCTAATTCATTGTCAAGGTTATCAAAAGATATATCATCATCATATTCAAATTGTTCATCTGATTCTTCTGATGTGACATTAGATTCTTCATTAGATTCCACATTAGCTTCTATATTTTCTTCTACTGGTGGAACATAGTTTGAATCTTCTTTTCCTTCGATATTAACATCTAAGTCTTCTGACTCATCCGCTGCAAACTCTTTAATTTTTATTTCATCATATGAATCATCAAGTACTTTTACATCTAAACATAGGGCTTGAAGTTCTTTTATAAGAACTTTAAATGATTCAGGAACTCCTGGTTCAGGTATATTTTCACCTTTAACTATTGCCTCATATGTTTTTACCCTACCTACCACGTCGTCTGATTTCACTGTTAGTATTTCTTGTAGAGTATATGCAGCACCATAAGCCTCTAAAGCCCAAACTTCCATCTCACCAAATCTTTGGCCTCCAAATTGTGCTTTACCTCCAAGTGGTTGCTGAGTTACTAATGAATATGGTCCTGTAGATCTTGCGTGAATCTTATCGTCAACTAAATGGTGAAGTTTTAAGATATACATTATACCTACAGTTACTTTATTGTCGAATGGATCTCCTGTTCTTCCATCATATAATACAGTTTTACCATCTTCATTATAACCTGCTTTAATAAGATGTTCTGCTATATCATCCTCTGAAGCTCCATCAAATACAGGAGTTGCTATGTGCCATCCTAATTGATGAGCTGCCCATCCAAGGTGAACCTCTAAAACCTGACCAATATTCATACGAGAAGGAACCCCTAATGGGTTTAAGCATATCTGAACTGGTCTTCCATCTGGTAGGAAAGGCATATCTTCGACTGGCAACACCCTAGAAATTACACCTTTATTACCGTGTCTTCCAGCCATCTTATCTCCTACAGATATTTTTCTCTTTTCTGCTATATAACATCTTACAAGTTTATTTACTCCAGGAGGAAGTTCATCTCCATTTTCCCTTGTAAATACTTTTACATCTACTATTATACCTGTTGCTCCATGTGGTACTCTTAAAGATGTATCTCTTACTTCTCTAGCTTTTTCGCCGAAAATAGCTCTTAGTAATCTTTCTTCTGCTGTAAGTTCTGTTTCACCCTTAGGTGTAACTTTACCAACCAATATATCTCCAGCCCTAACCTCAGCACCTATTCTTACAATTCCTCTCTCATCCAAGTCCTTTAAGGCATCGTCGCCAACATTAGGTATATCACGAGTAATTTCTTCTGGTCCTAATTTAGTATCTCTTGCCTCTGCTTCATATTCTTCAATATGAATAGAAGTAAATATATCATCTCTAACCAACTCTTCAGATACCAACATAGCATCCTCATAGTTGTATCCTTCCCATGTTATAAATCCTATAATTATATTTTTACCTAATGCGATTTCTCCTAAATCAGTAGATGGTCCATCTGCTATTACATCTCCTGCCTTTAATACATCGCCTTTGCTAACTAGTGGTCTTTGATTTATACATGTACCTTGGTTAGAACGCTTAAATTTAAGGAGTTTATATGTATCTACAGCGCCATCTGAATCTCTTCTAATTCTAACTTCATTAGCACTTACGTATTCCACAACTCCAGCATTTTTAGCTTTAGGTAAAACCCCTGAGTCTACCGCTGCCTTATTTTCAATACCAGTTCCTACTATTGGTGCACTTGGTTTAAGTAATGGCACTGCCTGACGTTGCATGTTAGATCCCATTAATGCACGGCTGGCATCATCGTTTTCAAGGAAAGGTATCATAGCTGTAGCTACAGATACTATTTGTCTAGGAGATACGTCCATTAGGTCTACTTCTTCCCTAGGTACTATTAGAACCTCTTCCTTATCTCTAATAGCTACTTTTTTATCTATGAAATATCCATCTTCATCTAATATTTCATTAGCCTTAGCCACTAAATAACCATCTTCTTCATCTGCAGTAAAGTATCTAATTTCATCAGTTACTCTTCCATCTTTTACAATTCTATAGGCAGTTTCAATAAATCCATAATCATTAACTTTAGCATAAGTAGCTAATGAGTTAATAAGTCCTATATTAGGTCCTTCAGGAGTTTCTATAGGACACATTCTTCCATAATGAGAATGGTGGACGTCTCTTACTTCAAATCCTGCTCTCTCTCTTGATAATCCACCCGGTCCTAATGCAGATAGTCTTCTTTTATGAGTTAACTCCGACAAAGGATTTGTTTGATCCATGAATTGCGATAACTGTGAACTTCCAAAGAACTCTTTTATAGATGCTGTAACCGGTCTTATATTTATCAATGCTTGTGGAGTAATTCCTTCTTGGTCTTGAATAGTCATTCTTTCTTTAACTACTCTCTCCATCCTTGAAAGACCAATTCTAAATTGGTTTTGTAATAATTCACCTACAGACCTAAGTCTTCTATTTCCTAAATGGTCTATATCATCTATTTCACCAATTTCGTATGCTAATCCTAATTCATAGCTTATTGTGGCTAATATATCATCTTTTATAATATGTTTTGGAACTAATTTACTTATATTCTTTTTAATTTCATCCTTAATTTGATCTTCTTCAGTGAAATTATCTAATATATCTTTTAAAGTAGTATAATGAACTAGCTCTTTTATATTTAAATCAGAGATATCAAAATCCACGTGAGCATTTATATCAACAAAGTTATTTCCAATAACTCTTATGTTCTTGTCTTCAATTCTAATTTCTACTTTGTTTATACCTAAATTTTGTATTTTAAAAGCCATCTCTCTTGAGATTTTTATTCCCTCTTCAACTAGAATTTCTCCAGTTTTCGGATCTACAATATTTTCACCTGCAATATTGTTCATTATTCTCTGGCTTATAGATAATTTCTTATTGAATTTATATCTACCAACCCTAGACAAATCATATCTCTTTGCATCAAAAAATAATACATCTATAAGAGATTTTGCACTCTCTACTGTTGGTGGCTCTCCTGGTCTTAATCTCTTATATATCTCAAGTAATGCTTCTTCTTCAGTTTTAGTGTTATCTTTTTCAATTGTAGCACTTAATCTTTCTTCTTCTCCGAAGAAATCTACAAGTTGATTATCGCTACCATATCCCATAGCTCTAGCTAATATAGTAATAGGTAATTTTCTAGTTTTATCAATTCTAACATACACTACATTATTTGAGTCTGTTTCATATTCAAGCCATGCTCCCCTATTTGGTATTACAGTAGCTGAATATAACTTTTTACCTGTTTTATCCACAGTGTAATTATAGTAAGAACCTGGTGACCTTACTAATTGGCTTACTATAACCCTTTCTGCACCATTTATTATAAATGTTCCTTGCTCTGTCATTAGTGGGAAATCTCCCATAAATACTTCTTGTTCTTTAATTTCTCCAGTTTCGTTATTACGAAGCCTTACCCTAACTTTTAATGGTGCTGCATAGTTTGAATCTCTCTCTTTACATTCTTCTACTAAGTATTTTACATTTTCTTCTTCTAAACTATAATCAACAAATTCTAAAACTAAATTCCCAGTATAGTCTTGAATTGGATTAATGTCATCAAATACTTCTTTTAATCCTTCCTCTAAAAACCATTTGTAAGAATTAAGTTGAACTTCTATTAAGTTAGGCATATCAGTTACTTCTTTAACCTTTGAGAAGCTCATTCTGGTTCTTTTACCAACTTGGACAGGATGTACCATGGGCTTTCACTCCTTGTTTAAAGTAAAATAGGCAAAAATTTATTTGTTTATATAAGTATAACTTCATCTTCTCTATTATATCCAAAATAATGTAACAAATTCAATTGTACATTACTTATTTCCACTTAAGTATATATATTGTATATTTTTTACCGTTCTTTAATAAATCAATGCAATTATTTATTTTACCATGGAGAATAAATAATGTCAAATAAACAAGTTTTAAAAAAGGGCACTTTTTACAAAGTGCCCTTTTGGCCTATTTTATTATTTTAATTCAACTGTAGCTCCAACTTCTTCTAATTGAGCTTTCATTTTCTCAGCTTCTTCTTTAGCTATACCTTCTTTTAAAGTCTTAGGTGCGCCATCAACGATGTCTTTAGCTTCTTTTAAGCCTAATCCAGTTAATTCTCTAACTACTTTTATAACTTTGATTTTTTGTGAACCTGCATTAGCTAATACTACTTCAAATTCAGTTTTTTCTTCAGCCGCTCCTGCTGCTGCTCCTGCTGCTCCTGCAACTGCTACTGGTGCAGCTGCGCTTACTCCGAATTCCTCTTCGCAAGCTTTTACTAATTCGTTTAATTCCATAACGCTCATTTCTTTTATAGCTTGAATCATTTCTTCTCTTGTCATTATAAATACACCTCCAAATTTTCTAAAAACTATTCAGCTGTTTCGCCTTCTTTTTTCTCTTTAATAGCATTTAATAAGTACGCTAAGTTTGATAGTGGAGCTTTGAAGCTTCCAAGAAGTTTTGCAAGTAAAACTTCTCTTGAAGGAATTGTTGCAAGTTCTTTTATGCTGTTTACATCGTAAACTTCGCCTTGAACAATACCTGCTTTTAATTCTAACTTCTTATGGTTCTTAGCAAAATCATTTAAGATTCTTGCTGGTGCTGTAGGATCTTCATAGCTTATAGCCATAGAAACTGGTCCTGCAAGGTGTTCATTTAACCCTTCTACACCTAACTCTTTTAAAGCTAATGTAGTTAAAGTGTTTTTGTATACCTTATATTCAACGCCTGCTTCTCTTAATTGTTTTCTTAGCTCAGTATCTTCTTCAACGTTTAACCCTTGATAATCTGCAAGGATGATTGCTTGAGCTTTTTCTAACTTGCCCTTAATTTCTTGAACCTTTGCTTCTTTTAATTGTCTGTTTTTATTTAACACTGTGTGCCACCTCCTCACAGTTTTACTTATATAAAAATTAAAGTCTCTCCGTAGACACGAAGAGACTATATATACATATATATAATTCTTCCTCGGTAGGCGAGTAACCTCATTATACTTTAAGCACCTACGGTCTACGGAATAAGCTTTATTCTCTTTTCACAACAGAAATCATTATATCAGATTTCTATAATTAAGTCAATATATTTTATTCAAGGACCTTTACTGGGTTAACCTTTACTCCAGGTCCCATTGTGCTTGAAATTGCTACTGATTTAACATATTGTCCTTTTGCAGCTGATGGTTTAGCTTTTATAACAGCTTCCATTAAAGCTTTGAAGTTATCTTGTAACTTCTCAGTTCCAAAAGATTTTTTTCCTATTGGAACGTGGATTATAGCAGTTTTATCAACTCTATACTCAACTTTACCAGCTTTGATGTCTTTTATAGCTTTTTCAACATCAAATGTAACTGTTCCTGATTTTGGGTTAGGCATTAAACCTTTAGGTCCAAGAACTCTACCGATTCTACCTACTAATCCCATCATATCTGGTGTAGCAACAGCTATATCAAAATCAAACCAGTTTTCCTTTTGAATTTTTTCAACTAGTTCTTCAGCTCCTACATAATCTGCACCTGATGCTTCTGCTTCTTTTGCTTTTTCACCTTTAGCAAAAACTAACACTTTAACAGTTTTACCTGTTCCATGAGGAAGCACAACTGCACCTCTTACTTGTTGGTCAGCATGTCTTGGGTCAACACCAAGTCTTACTGCAAGTTCAATTGTTTCATCAAACTTAGCCTTTGAAGTTTTGATAGATAGTTCTAAAGCTTCTGCTGGTGTATATAGAGCATTTTTATCAACTAACTTTGCACTCTCTATGTAATTTTTACCTCTTTTTGCCATACTAGTGTCCTCCTTTGTGGTATTAACGGTTTTTACCTCCCACTTTTTTCGAAATTAATTTACGAATAAAATTTAAATTTATTCAGTTACTTCTACACCCATACTTCTTGCTGTTCCTGCAACCATTTTCATAGCGCTTTCAACAGATGAAGCATTTAAATCAGGCATTTTTATTTCAGCTATTTCTTTTACTTGAGCCATTGTAATCTTTGCTACCTTTTTCTTGTTTGGCTCAGCTGAACCGCTTTCGATTTTAGCTGCTTTTTTAATTAAAACTGCAGCTGGTGGAGTTTTAAGTATAAAACTGAATGATCTATCTTGATATACTGTAATAACAACTGGTATAATCATTCCTGCTTGATTTGCAGTTTTTGCGTTAAACTCCTTTGTGAAAGCCATGATATTAACACCGTGCTGTCCTAAAGCTGGACCAACTGGTGGTGCTGGTGTTGCCTTTCCAGCAGGAAGCTGAAGCTTTATCATTCCTGTAACTTTTTTTGCCATGAGTTTACACCTCCTGAAATGTGGTAATGCGGATTATTACATCCTCCCACTTATTATAAGACTTAAGTCTTATATAAGTACCTTACTCTAAATTTTTTATTTGGTTAAATTCAAGTTCAACAGGTGTTTCCCTGCCAAACATATTAACTAAACCTTTTATTTTTTGTTTTTCAAAGTTTATTTCTTTGATAACAGCCACATGGTTTTCTAATGGACCATATGTAATCTCAACACTTTCCCCTATTTTAAAGTCAACTTCTATTTGTGTCTTTTCAACTATGCCCATTGTTTTAACTTCTTCTTCAGTTAGGGGAACTGGTTTATTTGGCTCGGGTCCTACGAATCCTGTGACTCCTCTAGTATTTCTAACAACATACCAAGATTCCTCATTCATAACCATTTTAACCATTACGTAGCCTGGAAAAACTTTTTTTAAAGTAACTTTTTTCTTACCATCTTTTAATTCAACTTGTTCTTCCACTGGAACCTGTATATCATAGATATACTCTTGTAAGCTTCTATTTTCAACAACTTTTTCTATATTAGCTTTTACCTTATTTTCATAACCAGAGTATGTATGAACTACATACCATTTTACTTTATTTTCATCCATATCAAAAGGGACTTTTATGTTTACATTAGATAACCGTCCCTGCCTCCTTTGAATATCTAATAATCTTATTTAAAAATCAGCTTATATAAGTTTACAAACACAGCATCTAGTGTACCTACAAGTACCATGTATAAAATACAAAAACTAACAACTGCTGCTGTAGCCTTTTTAACGTCTTTTTTTGGGGCCCATGTAATTCTTTTAAATTCAGCTTTTAGCCCTCTAAAAAAATTTATGAAACCTTTGTTGTTAGAGGATATTTCATTTTTACCTTTTTCATTATTAGACATTATATTCACATCCCCAAAAATATTCAAAGAAAAGTGTTAACTATTTAGTTTCTTTGTGTAATGTATGTTTATGACAGAACTTGCAATACTTATTGATTTCAATTCTCTCAGGGTTATTTTTCTTGTTTTTCATTGAGCTATAGTTTCTTTGCTTGCAATCTGAACATGCTAATGTTACTTTAACTCTCATTTGCTGCACCTCCTACCCTTGAACAAAGTGTTTTTCTTCTAGGTTACTTAAATAATTTATCATAACTTAATACACATGTCAACAAAGTATAGTACTATGATATTTGTTATGTAGTATAACTTCTGGATTATTTTAACTCTTAATAGGACTGGTGTTAATTTACCAGTCCTATTAATAAAGATAAATTACAATATTATTTATAAAACTTTTTAACTATTCGATTATTGTAGTAACAACACCTGATCCTACTGTTCTTCCGCCTTCTCTTATAGCGAATCTTAATCCTTCTTCCATTGCTACTTTTGTAATTAATTCTACATTCATATCAATGTGATCCCCAGGCATTACCATTTCTACTCCGTCTGGTAATTGGATTGATCCTGTAACGTCTGTTGTTCTGAAGTAGAATTGTGGTCTATATCCATTAAAGAATGGTGTATGTCTTCCACCTTCTTCTTTCTTTAATACGTATACTTGACCTACAAATTTTCTATGAGGTTTTACTGTTCCTGGTTTTGAAAGTACTTGACCTCTCTGTACGTCTGTTCTTTGTACTCCTCTTAGTAATGCTCCGATATTATCTCCAGCCATTGCTTGATCTAATAACTTTCTGAACATTTCTACTCCTGTACATACTACTTTCTTAGACTCATCGCTTAATCCTACGATTTCGATTTCATCTCCAACTTTTACTATTCCTCTTTCAACTCTTCCTGTTACAACTGTTCCTCTTCCTGTGATTGTGAATACGTCTTCTATTGGCATTAAGAAGTCTTTTTCTGTATCTCTTTCTGGAGTTGGAATGTATGCATCTATTTCATCCATTAAGTCTAATATGCATTTTGTCTTTTCATCATTTTCTAAGTTGTTTATTGCTTCTAATGCTGATCCTGTTACGATCGGTGCACCGTCTCCATCAAATCCATATTCGCTTAATAATTCTCTGATTTCCATTTCTACTAATTCTAATAGTTCTGGATCATCTACCATGTCAGCTTTGTTTAAGAATACTACTATATGTTGTACCCCTACTCTTGATGCTAGTAGAATGTGCTCTCTTGTTTGTGGCATTGGACCATCTGCTGCTGATACAACTAAGATAGCTCCATCCATTTGTGCTGCACCTGTGATCATGTTCTTAACGTAGTCTGCGTGTCCTGGACAGTCAACGTGTGCATAGTGTCTGTTGTCTGTTTGGTATTCTACGTGTGATGTATTGATTGTGATTCCTCTTTCTCTTTCTTCTGGTGCTTTATCGATTTCATCATATTTTGATGCTTCTGCATACCCTTTTTGTGCTAGCACTAAAGTGATTGCTGCTGTTAATGTTGTTTTACCATGGTCTACGTGTCCTATTGTTCCTATATTTACGTGCGGTTTATTTCTTTCAAATTTAGCTTTTGACATTGTTTTTTTCCTCCTTTTATATAAAATACACAAGTTATTTTTCTTTTAATAAACTCATCCTGGTGTGTTGTATATAAAAACAAAGCACTTGGAGCCCACGATCGGGATTGAACCGACGACCTCCACCTTACCAAGGTGACGCTCTACCGACTGAGCTACATGGGCTTATATTAAGTTCTATTAGAGTAATCCTGCCCTTTTTAATATTTTAATATAAACACAGAGATGAGTTAAATTATATCACAACTAGTTATTAATTTTACTCCCTTTGTTCACTCTTGTCAATAATTAAATCATTTTTTAAATAAACATTTTTCTAATTTTCTTTTTACCCTTTGAAGGGCATTATCAATAGACTTTGCATGCCTATCTAAATCACAAGCTATCTCCTGATATGATTTTCCATCAAGATAAGACATCAAAACTTCCAATTCTAAATCAGAAAGGACTCCACTTATCTCTTTTTCCATAGAGCTTACTTCTTCTCTACTAATAATAAGTTCTTCAGGATTGGTTACCTTTAGACTTGATAAAACATCTATTAAAGTCCTATCAGATTCCTCATCGTATATAGGTTTGTTTAAAGATACATATGTATTAAGTGGTATATGTTTTTGTCTTGTGGCAGTCTTGATGGCGGTAATTATTTGCCTGGTTACACATAACTCAGCAAAAGCCTTAAAGGACGCTAATTTATCAGGTTTAAAATCCCTTATAGCTTTGTATAAGCCTATCATTCCCTCTTGATATATATCTTCTTTATCAGCACCTATAAGGAAATATGCTTTAGACTTTGATTTAACAAAATTTTCATATTTATTTATTAAGTACTCTTGAGCAGATTTGTCACCATTTTTAGCTTCCAAAACCACTTCTTCATCTAACATATTTTCAAATTGTTTTTCCATCATATCCCGTCCCACAAAATTAAACAAATTATTCACACCCATCCCTCCAACACCAACACACGAATTCAAATTACATTATACAACATACATTTTTTTAGTCAATATAACTCATTCACTTCTTCTTATTTTCTCTAACACATTTATAATGTCCTCTTCTAACTCATCTTCTATCAAATTCCTTTGCTCTGCATAGTTTGAATTAATCTTGTTTGTAATTCTATTATTTATTTGGTTTATTTCATGATAAAACTCTATTGATGACTTCCTAGTTGCTCCTCTTTGAAATATTAATTGTTGTTCTAATGAATCCGAAGTTACAACGCATACATCTAACTTTCTCCCAACCTCATTTACAGATCTCTCTATGTAACTATCAGCTGTCTCTCCATTTTTAGTAAAAATTATAATTAGATTACCAATTCTTTCTTTGTACTCAAGCGCACCCTTTACAAGATGAGCATCAAACACAAGGAATATTTTATGCCCTTTATATGAAGCATAATTTTGCAAGATATCTATTAATTTCTGTCTTGCTCCTTCAAAATTGTCTTTTTTTATTTTAGATAAGTTTGGCCAGCTATTTATAACATTATAACCATCTACGAAGATTATTTTCACTTTTTATCACGGCTGATTTTTTGTTTTAATATTTCATACATAACTATGCCCCCTGCCACGGAAGCATTCAAGGAGTTGATTCTACCAACCATCGGAATCTTAACCAACACATCACACTTTTCTTTAGTGTGTTTAGACATACCTTTTCCCTCACTACCTATCACAATAGCTACTGACCCTTCATAGTTTACTTCATTACAGTATGATTTTCCTAGAATATCTGTACCATAAACCCATACGCCATTATTTTTCAGCTCATCTATGCAGGAATTCAAATTTGTAACTTTTGCTATCTTCATGTGCTCTACAGCTCCAGCCGATGTTTTATACACAATTGGTGTTACCCCTACATTTCTTCGCTTAGGAATTATTATGCCATGCGCTCCACAAACTTCGGCAGTTCTGACTATAGACCCTAAATTATGAGGATCCTCAATTTCATCTAAGAGTATTATAAATGGATCTTCATTTTTTTCTTTAGCATAGTTTAAAATTTCCTCTACAGTGGAATATTCAAAATCGGTAGTAACTGCAATAACACCTTGATGGATTTTGGTCTCAGACATGGAATCTAACTTCTTTTTATCAACCTCTTTAATAACAACTTTTTTTTCTTTAGCTATCCTAATTATATTTTTTATAGAACCGCTAATCTCACCTTTAGAAATCAATATATATTCTATAGTCTTTTCACCTTTTAAAAGTTCACTTACAGCATTTCTTCCTTCAACTATATTTCCAGAAATTATATTATCCACTTTTCTATTTTCATTTTTAACATTACTATCTTTTGTCTTATTTTTAATTCTATTTTGCTTATTCTTTTTATTTATCATGTATATACCTCTTCAACCTTTATTTCTCTATTTTATCTAGTAGTTCTTTTAACCTATCTTCTTCGCCTGTAATATATAGATATCCTACTAATGCCTCAAAACCTGTTGCCATCTTATAATCTATAAGATCTGCATTTTTAGGAATAGTATAACTTTTAGTATTTCTGGCTCTTTTAAATATTGACATTTCTTCCTCATTTAATTCATCTAAAAGCTTTTTAACAAATTCACTTTGTGCTTTTGCTTTTACATATTCTATACTTTTTAAATGAAGTTTATGAGCATTCATATCCATGTTATTTTTAATCATATATGCTCTAATTACAACTTCGTATACAGCATCTCCTATGTATGCTAAAACTAATGGATTTAAAAAAGCTGCTTCCCTCTTGCTTAATTTTGTATCAAATAAACTTAAATTCATAAACTTTTCTCCCAGATTATAATATAATGTTCTTATAAACCTAATTCTTACAATAGTTTATTTTTACCTGTATGTCAAGTTAAGAAGAAATTAAAAATCCCCCTTTTTTTCAAAAGGGGGGATGTGTAGGATTGAGATTAATTTAATATTTTTCATGGCTATACGGTAATTGTAAAAACAATTTTTGCGACAATTTATAAATTAGTTAACAGTTTATGCAAATGAGCTAAACATTATTTAGAGTATAATTCAACTACTAATTGTTCATTAGCTTCAACAGGTATCTCTTCTCTTTCAGGTAATCTTATAAGTTTACCTGAAAATGAATTTACATCTGTCTCAATGTAAGAAACCGCAAATTTAGAAAGCTCCTGGAAATTTTCTGAGAACATTTGATTTTTTCTAGACTTCTCTCTTAATGATATTTCATCGCCAATTGCAACCTCAAATGATGGTATATCTACCTTTTTACCATTTACAAGAATATGACCATGAGTAACCATTTGTCTTGATTGTCTAATAGAATTAGCAAATCCCATTCTGTATACTAAGTTATCTAATCTGCACTCTAAAGTTTTTAAAAGTGCATCACCAGTAACTCCTCTACTCTTCATTGCTCTGTCTACGTATCTTGAGAATTGTTTTTCTAAAATCCCATAATAAGCTTTAATCTTTTGCTTTTCTAAAAGCTGCTTACCATAGTCAGAAAGTTTTCTCCCTGCTCTACTATTTTCCTTTGTTGCTCTCTTCATTGCCTTTGGATGTCCTGTTACATTTACACCCAATCTTCTACATAACTTAAATCTTGGCCCTGTATATCTTGCCATAGTTAGCCTCCTTATAGCTTTATAATAATGTTTGCCGCGATAATACATTATTTCTGCCAATGAAAAGATTATATCATAAAGTATATTTATTGAAAATGATTTTCATTCGCTTTATTTGTGTAAAAAAAGAGATTATATAGATAATTCTTATATAATCTCTTTTTCTCTTATACATACTAAAATTTTTACTCAATACTAATTTATCTTTTTCCATCTAACTCCCTGAGGCGTATCTTCTAGAACAATTCCTTTTCCTTTTAGCTTATCTCTTATTTCATCAGAAAGAGCCCAATTTTTATCTCTTCTAGCTTTTTGTCTTTCCTCAATTAATTGTTCTATTTCTTTTTCCAGATCACCTTTGGTAGATTTCTGAAGTATTCCAAGAGGTTGCCCCATTTCTCTTATAAGATTTAGAGAACTTTCTATTAACTCCTTAGATGAATTATTATCTACCTTTGTGTTAATCTCTTTGATGCAATCAAATATTACTGATATACCATCTGCAGTATTGAAATCATCATCCATTTTCTCAATATACTTTTCTCTATATGTTTCTATATATTTTAAAGTTTTAGCTTCCTCTTCTCTTAGTTTTTGAGTTTCTACTTCCAACATTAAACTCTCTAGATTTGAAATCGTATTATATATTCTTTCTACCGAAGATTTTGCAGATTCTAAAAGTTCTTCACTGAAATTCAGTTGGTTTCTATAGTGCGCTTGCATCATAAAAAATCTTATTACATCATAATCATATTTCTTTAAAGCATCTCTAGCTGTTAAGAAATTATTTAAGGATTTAGACATCTTCTTATTATCAACATTTATATACGCTACATGCATCCAATAATTTGAAAATGATTTTCCAGTTCTACCTTCACTTTGAGCTATCTCATTTTCATGATGTGGGAAAGTAAGATCCATGCCTCCACCATGTATATCAATAGTTTCACCTAGAAGTTTTTGTGACATACATGAACATTCAATATGCCATCCTGGTCTACCTTTTCCCCATGGTGATTCCCAGTAAGGTTCTTCTGGTTTTGCACTTTTCCATATAGCAAAATCCATTGGATTTTTCTTTCTCTCATCTATACTAATTCTAGCACCTGACTGAAGTTCCTCTAAATTTTGTCCTGATAATTTACCATATTCATGAAACTTCTTAGTTTCAAAATACACATCTCCATCAACTTCATAAGCATAACCTTTAACTATTAAATCTTGAACAAAGGATATAATTTCGTTCATATACTCAGTAGCTCTAGGATTTATAGTGGCTCTTTTAATGTTTAAGTTATCTGCATCTGTATAGTACTCATTTATAAAATTATCACCTAGTTCTTTTATTGTAATGCTATCTTCATTAGCTTTCTTTATCATCTTGTCATCTATATCAGTAAAATTTTGTATGAAATCAACTTCATATCCTCTGTATTCTAAATATCTTCTAATAGTATCAAACATTATAAATGTTCTTGCATTTCCTATATGAAAAAAATTGTATACTGTAGGACCGCAAACATACATCTTTACCTTTCCTTCTTCAATAGGTACAAACTCTTCTTTTTTTCTTGTAAGAGTATTAAATATCTTCACTAAATCCACTCCTTTGTTATAAATATTCTACAGCTATTACGTCCAATTAATTATTTTACCTGTATATAAGTATTATTTATTATAAATAAAATTGTAAACTATACAAGTTATCTTATTTTGTATAGTTTTCCAATATACTTTCTCCTATTACTAAGTCTTCAGGAGTTGTTATTTTTATATTATCATAACTACCTTCATACAAGTAAACTTTATCTCCTATATATTCTATAACAGAGGTATCATCTGTTACAATAATTTCTTGTTTTTTTGCTAGTTTATGTGCATCTAATATTTTATTATATATAAAACACTGTGGTGTTTGAACCGAAAATAGCATATTTCTATCTAGGGTTTTAGCGGAAAAGTTATCTTCACTCTTAATTTTAATAGTATCTTTAACCCCAACACCACATGCTGAGGCTCCATACATCTTAGCATATCTAATTCCTCTTTTAATAATTTCAGCAGTAACAAAAGGTCTAGCACCATCATGTATTATAACAATATTACAAGGTTCCTTCTCTAAACAAAGAAGTCCATTTAAGACAGAATCCTGCCTCTCATTTCCTCCCGACACGATATTCTTAACCTTTTTAAAATTGTACTTTTCTACTATTTCATTCTTACAATATTCTTTTTCTTCATCACTTGCAACTAATACTAAACCGTGAATTTCTTCAATAGATTCAAATACTTTTAGTGTGTGGTACAAAATAGGTCTATGTTGTAAATTTAAAAATTGCTTATTTATATTTTTATTCATTCTCCTACCTTTACCCGCTGCAAGTATAATTGCATAATTCAACATTATATGCACCTTCTAATTATTCTTTCTTTTAGCAAAAATCATTCTTCCAGCTGCTGTTTGAAGTACTGATGTTACTTGGACATCCATAAATTCACCAATATGTTTTTTAGCACCCTCTACCACTATCATAGTACCATCGTCTAAATAACCTATGCCTTGGCCTGATTCTTTACCATCTTTAACTACCTGGATTTTCATTTCTTCTCCAGGCAACACTATAGGCTTTATAGCATTAGCAAGTTCATTTATATTAAGAACTTCTACACCTTGAAACTTAGCAACTTTGTTTAAATTATAGTCATTAGTTATTACTTTTCCATTTAAAGATTGTGCTAATTTTAAAAGTTTGCTATCAACTTCCTTAACATCCTTAAAGTCTGTTTCACTTATCTCTAACGGAAGTTTTAATTCAGTTTGCATTTTATTTAATATATCCAATCCTCTTCTTCCTCTAGTTCTTTTTAAATCATCAGAAGAGTCTGCTATATGTCTTAACTCTTCTAAAACAAATTCTGGTACTATAAGCACACCTTCAACAAAACCTGTTTGACATATATCAAGTATTCTACCATCTATAATCACCGATGTATCTAACACTTTAGAAGTACCCTTATTTTTGCTCTTTTTATCTTTAATTGAACTACTGGTCTTCTTTAAGCTAACAAAAAAACTATATATATCCTCTCTTTTTCTAACAGCTATATCTGTACATATTACAACAACTATAACGGTTATTATAATTGTTAAGAAGGTCCATAATATTGATTCTGTTTTAAGTTGATTTAAAAATAAAGTAGATATTATCAATCCTATTATTGCTCCCGCAGTACCAAATAATATTTCTCCAGCAGGCCTTTTTTGTAGAATTCTTTCTACATATTCTATACCTGAAATAATATAATTAATAATAATAGGTGAAAATAAAAACAGTATGAATGCAAATGCTAAAGACAACAATATCATAAATATAACTTTATATGCCATATTATTAGTTATAAAAAGCAGTGTATTATTTTTATTTATCAATTCCATTTTTAAAATTTGTTCTGATAGTATGTATCCTGTAACTCCTCCAGTTAAAGTAAACAGGACTTTTAAAATTTTCTTTAGCAACCACTTCACCTCCTTTAAAATTATTAACATTTTTTGTTTTACTATGCTTTTATTTTAATATATATTAATCGATCAACTATTTCAATAAAAACTCAATTTTTTAATATTTTGTTCAACAAGCTTTATCCCCCTATGAAAAATATACTATTTGCATTATCATAATATATGAAATTGCAACTTACTGTTCTTTAGTTATTGACTACAATAGTTTTATAGGGGAGTTGATTTTATTGAAAGATATTATTTTTGATGAATTTCAAAATTCAGTATCTGATTGTCTCATAAGACACAAAAGTATATTAGATATTCTAACCAAACTTCAAGAGTCTGAATCTAGAATTAACAGAGCTGTTTGCAAATCTGTAACAAATTGTGGTTGTGTAAAAATAACTGCAAAAAAACAAGAATATATTTTAGATAATGGAGAAATCAGTTTAGATTCACATTTACATGGAGAAATTTGTGATCACTGTAGGGATATAATTGAAAGTGAGCTTGGAAATCACCTTTTTTATATAACTTCTCTTTGTAATTTAATAGATATAAACCTTTACGATGTACTTATTAAAGAACTTAATAAAATAGTTACCCTTGGAGAATATACATTAAGGTAACGTATAAAAC
Source organism: Hathewaya histolytica (assembly GCF_901482605.1). Taxonomy (NCBI): domain Bacteria; kingdom Bacillati; phylum Bacillota; class Clostridia; order Eubacteriales; family Clostridiaceae; genus Hathewaya; species Hathewaya histolytica. The sequence continues at coordinate 2,453,755 of NZ_LR590481.1, forward strand.
TTATACATTTATAAATTTAAAATATAGCACAAGTCACTTGTGCTATATTTGTCTATCTAAAAGAAATTGTTCTCTTAATCGTTTTAATCCATTTTTAATTGCCTTTGCTCTTGCTTCGCCTATCCCCTCAACATTGTCTAATTGCTCATAAGAAGCCTCAACAATATTTTTAAGCTCATGAAAATTTTTAACTAAATTTTCAATAACACTAGAAGGTATTCTTGGAATTTTGTTTATCATTCTATATCCTCTTGGAGATATTAATGTATCCACTAAAGGTACTCCATTATATCCTAATACCTTTGATAGAATCTCTAGATTTAATATTTCTTCTGAAGAAAGTTTTTGAACCTCTACATAAATATCCGTGTAAACTAGATCTTTTTGACAATAATCTCTAATTAAAAACATTCCTTCTTCTTCTATATTTCTAACTAATTCATTAAGTTGCATTGATATTAGCCTTCCTTCATTTCCAAGTTCACATATGTATCTTTCAATTTCTTCTACTATTCTCATTACCATTTCTATTCTTTGTATGGCTGTAACTACATCAAACAAAGTAACTAAATCCTGAAACTCAAGTAAATTCAAATTTATCATTATTCTATCTAAAACTGATACATATTTCTCTAGTGTTTGGATAGCCTGATTAGCCTTACCTAATATAACACTAGTATCTCTTATTACATATTTTAAATCTCCTTTATAAAGACTTATTATATTTCTTCTTTGAGATATAGCAATAATAATGGCACTTGTTTGTTTTGCCACCCTATTTGCAGTTCTATGTCTTGTTCCAGTTTCTCCTGTTTGAAGTGATTGATCTGGCATTAATTGAGTATTGGCAAATAAAATCCTTTTTAAATCTGTACTTATTAATATTGCGCCATCCATTTTCGCAAGTTCATACACATATGCAGGAGAATACTCGGCATTAATATTGAAACCTCCATCTACAATGCTCAATACCTCTTCCCCATCACCTATAACTATAAGTCCACCGGTCTTAGCCCTTAGAATATTTTCAAGTCCCTCTCTTAAATCTGTTCCTGGAGCCATAACTCTAAGTATATCCATAAGTTCCTTATCTTTTTTTAATCTCACATTACTCACCCTTTAATTAAAAACTTTCCTTATGCATTCTCTAAGAGAACTAACATATATTATATTTATTTGATTGTTATCATCTATACTTATTTTATTCTTTTGTGGCACAATAAAATTTGTAAAGCCCAATTTTTTACCTTCATTAACAATCTTTTCACAATGAGCGACTGGTCTTATTTCCCCAGTTAATCCTACCTCTCCTATTACTAAAGCCCTTTCCAGAATAATAGGTTTATCTTTAACACTAGATAGAAGAGATATAGCTATACCAAGGTCACCATAGGTTCCATCTATATTTAATCCCCCTACTATATTTACATAAACATCAGCATTGTAAAAAGGTACTTTAAGTTTTTTCTCTAAAACCGCTAGTATTAAATTTAACCTCTGTGTATCTACCCCAACTGAGGTTCTTCTTGGCATTATAGCTTTAGTTTCACTTACTAAAGCTTGTATTTCCACAAGAACAGGTCTACTACCCTCTACAATTCCAATAACTGCAGAGCCTTCTTTTTTATAATTTGTATCTTCTAAAAACACTTTGGAAGGATTTAAAACTTCCATAAGTCCTTCTCCTCTCATTTCAAAAACACCTATTTCACTAGTTGTTCCAAAACGATTTTTTATAGTTCTTAATATCCTATATTCTTGAGTTCTTTCTCCTGAAAAATGAAGTACTGTATCTACCATATGTTCTAGTACTCTAGGACCAGCCAATTCCCCTTGCTTTGTGACATGCGCTACTATAAATAAAGGTATGCTATTACTCTTTCCAATTCTCATAAGATCATTAGAGCATTCCCTTACTTGAGAAACACTTCCTGGAGCGGATGTTAATGCTTCTTTGAAGAGAGTTTGAATTGAATCTATTATTACAAACACAGGTTTAATTTGATCTATTTGAAATTCTACATTTTCGATATTAGTCTCAGATAATACAAATAAATTCTCACTATGTATATTTAATCTATCAGCCCTCATTTTGATTTGTTCTTCTGATTCTTCTCCAGACACATATAAAACTTTTCCATATTCATTCGCTATATTTCCTGCTGTTTGTAGCAATAATGTTGATTTCCCTATACCTGGATCCCCTGATATTAAAGTTAAAGAGCCTTTTACTAGCCCTCCACCTAAAACTCTATTAAGTTCCTTTATATTAGTATTAAATCTCTCATATTCCCCAGATTTAATATTAATTATGCTCTTAGGTAACGAGTTGCTTCTTATACTTCCTCTAGAATTAGTACTCTGTTTTTGTTCTTTTTCCTCGGTTATGGTATTCCACTTTCCACACTCTGGACACTTACCGAGCCATTTTAAAGTTTCATATCCGCACTCTTGACATACAAATTTAGTTTTAATTTTTGCCATTGCATAGCTCTCCTAAGTAATGTTTATTATCAACAAGATAAATTATATACTTTATATGTAATTATTTCTATAGATTTTTAATATTTCTAAATAAATAATTGCTTTTATTTAATATTATATTAATTAAATTAATCAGTGTACGATTATTCTATGTTTTATACCTTAAATAAAAGAATAGTCCCTTTAAAGAGACTATTCTTTAGTAAAATAATCTATTAAAGCTTATTTTATAACTTTAAATATTATAGTCTTATTTTCAAAATCTACAACAACCTTATCACCTTTTTTTATATTTCCACTTAATATCTCTTCTGAAAGCTTATCCTCTACAATTTTAGTTATAGCTCTCCTTAAAGGTCTTGCTCCATACTCTAAGTGTACCCCCTCTTCTGTTAAATGTTTTTGTGCTTCAGAAGTAAATTGTAAATAAATCTCCTTAGATTCTACCTTCTTTATAACCATATCTAACATTAATTTTACTATTTCTTTTAAATTATCTTCACCTAGAGGATGGAATACTATAATATCGTCAATTCTATTTAGAAACTCAGGTCTAAAATTTCTCTTTAAATCTTCCATCATATTTTCTTTAATTTTTTCGTACTCTCGTTCACTTTCTGTAGAACTTCTAGATGCAAATCCTAAAGTATTCTGTTTTTTTAATGTAGCTGCACCCACATTTGAAGTCATTATTATTATGGTGTTTTTAAAATTAACTTGTTTTCCTTTACCATCAGTTAATATGCCATCTTCTAATATTTGGAGAAGAATATTAAAAACCTCTGGATGAGCTTTTTCTATTTCATCAAATAAAACCACAGAATAAGGCTTTCTTCTAACCTTTTCCGTTAATTGACCACCCTCTTCATAGCCAATATATCCTGGAGGAGAACCTATAAGCCTTGATACAGAATGTTTCTCCATATACTCCGACATATCAATTCTTATCATATTGTTTTCATCACCAAACATAGCTTCTGCCAAAGCTTTTGATAATTCTGTTTTACCTACACCAGTAGGACCTAAAAATATAAAAGAGCCTACTGGTCTTTTCGGGTCTTTTAATCCCACTCTTGCTCTCCTAACCGCTCTTGAAATAGCATTAACAGCTTCATTTTGCCCTATTACCCTATTATGAAGTATATTTTCTAAATTGAGAAGTTTTTCAGACTCTTTTTCTGTTAACTTTTGTACTGGTATATGAGTCCATTTGGAAACTACACTTGCTATATGTTCCTCTGTAACCAATATTTCTTGAGACTCACTTAAAGTCGCCCAACTATTTTTAATATTGCCCAATTGTTTTTTCATTTCTTCCTCTTTATCTCTAAACCTAGCTGCCTTTTCAAAATCCTGAACTGCCACAGCATCAGACTTTTCTTTATTTATTTTTTCTAATTCTGCCTCTAAATTCTTGACATCCGGTGGTGCAGTTAGACTTTGTATCCTTACCTTAGATCCAGCCTCATCCACTAAATCTATAGCCTTATCTGGTAGATATCTATCCGTAATATACCTATCTGATAAAAAAACTGCAGCTTCTAATGCTTCATCAGTAATTTTAGCTCTATGATGGGCTTCATACTTATCTCTAAGACCTTTTAATATTTCAAGTGTCTCTTGTACTGAGGGTTCTCCAACGACCACTGGTTGAAATCTTCTTTCCAGTGCTGCATCTTTTTCTATATGCTTTCTATACTCATCTATAGTTGTAGCTCCTATACATTGAATTTCTCCTCTTGCTAAAGCAGGCTTCAAAATATTAGATGCATCAATAGCCCCTTCTGCTCCCCCTGCTCCTATAATTGTGTGAATCTCATCTATGAAGAGAATTATATTCCCTGCCTTATAAATCTCCTCCATAACTTTTTTAAGTCTCTCCTCAAATTCTCCCCTATACTTTGATCCTGCTATCATTGAAGATAAATCTAGTGTAACTACTCTTTTATCCTTTAATATTTCAGGGATATTGCCAAGTGATATTTTCTGTGCTAAACCTTCTGCCACTGCTGTTTTACCTACACCAGGTTCACCAATCAAGCAAGGATTATTTTTAATCCTCCTACATAATATCTCAAGAACTCTTTGTGTTTCATCATCTCTTCCTATTACAGGATCTAATTTCCCTTCTAAAGCCATATCAGTTAAATCTCTACCATACTTATCTAAAGTTGGTGTCTTATTTGAAGTTCTTTTTCTCTCTGACTTTGATGATCCATTATTGTAGCCTTGTAAGGAATCTATAACTTCAATTCTTAGTTTTTCAAAATCTATATTTAAAGTTTTTAATATTGTATATGCTACCCCCTCACCTTCTCTAATTAACGCAAGAAGTATATGCTCCGGAGATATATAATTATGTTTTAAATTTGAAGCTTCTAAGAGACTCATATCTAATAGTCTTTTAGTCCTTGGTGTCAGCGCAATCTCATTACTTAAAATAGGTATATCCCCTATACCCTCGTATTTTACAATAAGATTTTTTACTTCTTCATAATTTACTTTGAAATTATTTAAAAATAATTTAGCAACTCCATCCTCTTCTCGTAATAATCCTAATAAGATATGCTCTGTTCCAACATATCCATGATTAAGTTCTACAGCTGATTGCTGAGCATTCATTAAAACTCTCTGAGCTCTTTCTGTAAACTTATTAAACATCATAAGAAAAAACACCTCCTGAGTTATATCTCTATAAAAATTTTAACTTTTCTTTTATGATTTCAGCTCTTTTTATATTAATAAATTTTTCATCTGTTTCATTAAAAGTTTTAGATATATAGCTAGGGCTACAATTCAATAATAATTCGTTTATTATGCTATGAGGGATATTATTTATAAGCCCAAGTTCTATTCCCATTCTAACATTTGATAGAAGTTCTGACATCTCTGTAAAGCTCATAATAATTGAAGATTTTAATATGCCAAAAGATCTAAATATCTTATCTTGTAATTCATATTTATAGTTAGTATATAACTTTTCTCTTGCTGTAAACTCACTCTTTTTTATCTGTTCTACTATAGCAGTTAAATTATTAATTATTTCTTCTTCTGAAAGTCCTAAAGTTATTTGATTTGAAATTTGATACAAATCTCCCTGTATCTTCGAACCTTCACCATATAATCCCCTTATTGTAATACCTAATTGAGCTAAATAGTTTAATATTTTATTCATTTCCTTTTCCATGGAAAGAGCAGGAAGATGTATCATTACAGATGCCCTAAGTCCTGTACCGCAATTCGTTGGACATGATGTCAAATAGCCTAACTTTTCACTAAAAGCATATGACAGTTTTTCTTCTAATTTATCGTCTACTAAAGAAGCCTGATTATAAACCTCTTTGAGATTAAAACCTGAACTTATGGCTTGGATTCTTATATGATCTTCTTCATTTATCATTATACTTATGGTTTCATCACTGTTAGTAATAAAAGCTGCTCTATCCTTATTGACTAAAAGTTTATTACTAATTAGATGCTTTTCCAAATATATCCTATTATCAAAATCATTATTCTCCCAAAGTTTTATTGTATTAAAGTTATAATCATCCTTCTTAAAGTTATTTTCTATATTATCTATAATATCTTTACTTTTTAAAGGATTCAATCTATGAGGAAATGGTATTCCTTTTATATTTCTAGCTAATCTAACCCTGCTACTTATTATAATATCATCTTGTTCTATTTCTGATTTTATCCAATTTTTCATTTATTATCCCTCCCATTCCTCTCTTTCTATTTTTCTTATTTTATCTCTTATCTCAGCCGCCTTTTCATACTCTTCTAATGCTATAGATTTTTGTAAGTCTTCTTTTAATTTTACCAAAACCCTTCTATCTTCAATATCTTTTGCCTGACTTTTCGGTAATTTACCCACATGCTCTATATTACCTTGAATTCTTTTCACTACAGGCAATAAGTTATCACAAAATTCCTCATAACATACACTGCATCCTAATAACCCATTTTTTTTAAATTCATTATATGAAGTTCCACAGTTTTTACATATCAAATCTTGCTTATATTGTGATTGCGCTGTTTGACTTTTACTTATATAATCAACAAGTCCGCCTAATAAACTTGGAAAAGAAAATAAATTTTCAGCTTCTAAATCATTACCAAAACCTATGGCACTACCTTCCTTTGCACACTTTTCACAAAGGTTTTGTTCTAACTTATGTCCATTTACTATTTTAGTAATATGAATGTTTGCCCTATTCTTATTACATCTTTCACAAAGCATATATGCGTCACTCCCTTATAATATTTTAATTTTACTTTCTTATACAATGTAAGTAATTATACATAAAAGCATACTAAATCTTTAGTATGCTTTTATGTATAATTATTAAATTTAGAAGGAAACACATTGGTTAATGTACTTCCTATCTCTGTATAGGAAAGAGATTGCTTTATCATATTGTAATATATTAATTTCTATATATCCTGGTGTATTGCATCTTATTGCAACTCCATCTTTTTCTTTAAGTTGGACATCTATTTCATCCTTATCTTTATAATATGTAAAGCTCTTCATCTCCTTTAGTAATTCTTCTAAACTGTTTTTACTCTTTATCATTTTGATCCCCCATCTATTGATATTTATATTAACTTTTATAAAAAATAAATTACTTATATTACTACTTAATATTAATATTCTATGTAATCCATTTTTTTCCTTCTTATTTGTGCAACATTTTGGAATTTTTTAGTAAATAGCAATTTAGATTAAGGTCATGGTAGAAATTTTACTCCTCTAAATTATCGGGAATATACCCTTTGAACTGTGCATTATATAGTTTAGCATAAATTCCGTTTTCTTTCATTAATTTTTCATGATTTCCTTTTTCTAATATACCCTCTTTAGTCAGAACAATTATATTATCTGCATTCTTTATAGTTGATAATCTATGTGCTACTACTAAAGTCGTTCTTCCTTTAGATAGTTCTTCTAAAGATTTTTGTATCATCAGCTCAGTTGCATTATCTAGAGCTGAAGTTGCTTCATCTAATATTAGTATTGGAGGATTTTTGAGAAATACTCTTGCTATAGATATTCTTTGTTTTTGTCCTCCTGAAAGCTTTATACCCCTTTCTCCTACATAAGTATTATATTTCTCTGGTAATGACATTATAAATTCATGAATATTTGCGTTCTTTGCAGCCTTAATAATGTCCTCTTCTGATGCCATAGGATTACCATATAGTATATTTTCATTTATAGTGCCTGCAAACAAAAATACATCTTGTTGTACAAATCCTATATTTTCTCTTAAAGACTTCAGTGTTAGGTCTTTTATATTATGTCCATCAATAAATATATCACCAGAAGTTACTTCATAAAACCTAGGTATAAGTTGACATAATGTAGATTTTCCTCCACCAGATGGTCCAACTAATGCCACTGATTCTCCTTTTTCTACATAAATATTTAGATTATTCAAGATCTCTTTACTATCTCCATAACTAAAAGATACATCTTTAAACTCTATATTTCCTTCTACATTACTAAGCTCTATGGCCCCTTCTTTTTCATTATCTTCTACTTCTATGTTCATTAATTCTAGAAATCTTCCAAATCCCGCCATTCCAGATTGATATTGTTCCATAAACATTGCAAGTCTTCTTATAGGTTGCATAAAGAAATTTATATATAAAAGATATGCAACTATATCAGGCATATTTATTTTTCCCTCAAAATAAAAATACCCTCCAGCGCCTATAACTATAACATGAAGAATATCAATTAAAAATCTTATTCCAGAGTAAAACTCTGCCATATACTTATACGCAAAAGAGCGAGATTTCTTAAACTTAAGATTGCCCTCATCAAACTTTTCCATTTCATAATCTTCATTTGCAAAGGATTTAGACACCCTAATACCAGATATACTATTTTCTAATCTGGTATTAACATCTGCTACTTTACCTCTAACGTCTTTAAAAGCCTTAGATAATTTTATCCTTTTACTCATTGCGAACCAAACCATAAAAGGCACAAAAGCAAAAATAACAAGAGTTAGATTTATATTTATAGTACAAAGAGCTATAAATGATCCTACTATCATAACTATAGATATAAACAAATCTTCTGGACCATGATGTGCAAGTTCTGAAATCTCCATTAAATCATTTATTATTCTAGACATTATATGCCCAGTTTTATGATTATCAAAATAACTAAAAGGAAGCTTTTGAAGATGAGAAAATATATCCCTTCTCATATCATATTGGATTCTAACACCGACAATATGTCCCCAATACTCTATAAAATAACTACATATATATTTTATAATATATATAATAACTAAAATAAACAAGAATATAACCAGTGCTCTTATATTTCTGTTTGGCAGTGTATCTTGTAATATCCTTCTAGTTATCATAGGGAATATTAAATCAAGAATTGCTATTAAAAATGCACAGAAAATATCTAAAAAGAAAAGCTTTTTATGTGGCCTATAATAAGATGTAAATTTCTTAATCATACCTTCTCCTCCCCATCAAGTTTTTGTTATAACAGTAAGTATTATTCTAATATAGGAAATAATTATTGTCAATTCAAATGGCAAATTATAACTTATGCTTTTTATTATATATTATTTATTATATACTTAAAATAGAAACTACAGGAGGTGAATATATTTTGAGTCCTAAAATAATGATTGTAGAAGATGAAATAAGGATGAGGAAACTTTTGAGAGATTATTTTAAAAAAGAAGGCTTTGAAATCATTGAAGCTTCTGATGGAAAGGAAGCATTATCTTTATTAGATAAAGAGTTTCCTAATTTAATAATTTTGGATATTATGATGCCTAATATGGATGGTTTTACAGTCTGTAAACATATAAGAAAAACCTCTAGTATTCCTATAATATTTCTAACAGCTAAAAGTGAGGACGAAGATAAAATCCTAGGCTTTGAACTAGGTGCAGATGAATATGTTACTAAACCATTTAGTCCTAAAGTCTTAGTTGCCAGGTGTAAAACTCTTTTAAGAAGAGTTAATGGAACTTTAGGTGGTAATGATAGTAATATATTAATTGATGATTTAACTGTTAACTTAAATTCCAGAGAAGTAAAAATTAATGGAGAAGAAATTACACTATCACCAAAAGAATTTGATCTTTTAGTATATATGATAAATAATAAAGAATTAGTTCTTACACGTAATATGTTACTGGATAATGTATGGGGAATAGACTACTATGGTGATCTTAGGACTGTGGATACTCATATAAAGAGATTAAGAGAAAAATTAAAACATAAATCTAATTTAATATCTACTGTTAGAGGATCTGGCTATAAGTTTGGTGTTAAAAATGAATAAAAAAAGTGTAAAATTTAAACTCTTCATAGTTACTTCCATACTTTTAATTTCACTTGTAACCATATTTATGGCTACACAAAGCTTATTCTTTGAGAAATTTTACTACACACAGAAAACTAAAGGATTAAATAAAAAAGTAGAAAACTTTAAAAAAATTTATTCTGAAAATATAAGCTCTAATGAAGAATTGTATAACTATGCATATAAGTTTGAGGATGAGAATAACTCACAAATAGCTATTTTAGATAAGAATGGGATTATAAAATATATAAGAAAATCAATTCCCTATAATAAAAATATAGATAGTAATGAAGTCCTAATTATGGCGATTAAAAACTGGGTTTCTTATGAAAAAAGCTACTTTAATGTAATCATAAATAAAAAACCTGTTAATTTTATATTTAAAAATCCCATTTTAAATACAGATAATCTAGTAGTAGTATCTCCAGTAGTTGTTAATAATGAGTTGATTGATATTATTTTTGTTGTGTCCACGCTCCAACCCATTGGAGAAGCTTCATCAGTTATTAAAACTTACTATATATATGCATATTTAATAGTAATAATATTAATTTTTATTATGTCTCTTTTTTACTCAAAGATAATTTCAAATCCTCTAATAGCCTTAAATAAAATCGCAACTAAAATGTCAAATTTAGATTTCTCAGAAAAATGTAACTTACATTCTAATGATGAATTAGGTGATCTTGCAAATACTCTAAATTTCTTATCAGAAAAGTTAGATACTACATTAAATCAACTTAAGGATGCTAATAATAAATTAAAAAAAGATATAGAAGATGAGAGAAAGCTAGAAAATATGAGAAAGGATTTTGTTGCTGGGGTTTCTCATGAATTAAAAACTCCTATAAGCCTTATAGAAGGTTATGCTGAAGGATTAAAAGATGGTATTGTAGATAAAGAAGATGAAAAATATTATATAGATGTTATAATAGACGAAAGTAAAAAATTAAACAATTTAGTAACTGATATGCTGGAACTATCTAAGCTAGAATCTGGTTTTATAGATCTTAATATAAGGCCTTTTAGAATATATGATTTAATATGTAAGGTGGAAAAAAAATATAAAAATACTTATAAAGATAAAATAATAGAAACATTATTTGGCATAGATAGAAACACCATAGTACTAGGTGACGAATTTAAGCTAGAAGGAGTTTTAAATAATATATTAAACAATGCTATAAAATACTCTTATGAAAGCTCAACTATACTTATTAAGGTTTCTTACTTCAATAAAAATAACGAGAAAAATAATGATCATCTAATAATAGTAGATATAGAAAATGAAGGTGATCCCATTGATGAAAAAGAGTTAGATCTTATATGGGAAAAATTTTATAGAATAGATAAATCACGTAATAAATACTTAGGGGGGACAGGACTAGGCCTTTCCATCGTTAAAAACACTCTTTCATTTCATAACAGTAACTTTGGTATAGAAAATACTAACCTAGGCGTTAAATTTTATTTCACCTTACAAACAGATAAAATATCAAACTAAACTTTTTTAAAAGGATGATATAATAGATTAATATATCACCCTTTTTTAATATAAAACTATATAATTATTAACTTATAAAAAATAATAACTTCATTTATTACATTTCCTTACTTGCTCTAATATAATATTTACCATTATTTGAACTACCTTTTGACTCAATGGAAAAATCTTTATTTTCAAGTATACTACATATTATTCCCACTTCATCTTTTTCATAGTTATCTATAGATATTTTAAGTATATCATTATTTCCCACTACATTTATATAATCATCTATCATACTATAGTCGCTCAAATCTATCTTACCTGAAATATCCAAAGAGTACTTTGACATTATTATTCCTCCAAATTTTAACTACATATTACTTTCTATTTTTGTTTTGAATTTCAGGAACAGGTGGAACTTCATTTTTAGGCTTTTCTTTATACCTCTTTTTCTCCCAAGATGCTTGTTGATCCTTTTTAGCCATTATAATTCACCTCCAACAAAAATATTTAAAATATGTCTTTATTATCTGTAATATATAAGAACAACTATACTGTATTATTAGAGGATTAATTGTAAATTTATTCAACAAATTATAAACATAAATATAAAAAACCTAGTATTTAAATTATTTAAATACTAGGTATATACATCAAATTCAATTTTAAAATAAATATGGCTCCGAAGAGAGGATTCGAACCTCCAACCTATCGGTTAACAGCCGAGTGCTCCACCATTGAGCTACTTCGGAATAATATTTACCCGGCAGTGTCTTACTCTCCCACAGGGCTTCCCCTGCAGTACCATCAGCGCTGTAAAGCTTAACTTGCCTGTTCGGTATGGGAAGGAGTGTTACCTTTACGCCATTACCACCGGATTTATTCGACATAAATTATTATATTTTAAACATAATAATTTGTCAACTATTTTTTTGATAAAAGAATTGTTCTTTATAGGAACTGTTCTCTCAAAATTGCACAATGAAAACTATATTGGTCAAGTCCTCGACTTATTAGTATGAGTCAGCTACACATGTTACCATACTTACACCTCTCACCTATCAACCTTGTGTTCTTCAAGGAGTCTTACTGACTTTCGTCATGGGAAATCTAATCTTGAGGTGGGCTTCACACTTAGATGCTTTCAGTGTTTATCCCTTCCCGACATAGCTACCCAGCTGTGCCACTGGCGTGACAACTGGTGCACCAGAGGTCAGTCCATCCCGGTCCTCTCGTACTAAGGACAGCTCCTCTCAAATTTCCTGCGCCCGCAGCGGATAGGGACCGAACTGTCTCACGACGTTCTGAACCCAGCTCGCGTGCCGCTTTAATGGGCGAACAGCCCAACCCTTGGAACCGACTTCAGCTCCAGGATGCGACGAGCCGACATCGAGGTGCCAAACCTCCCCGTCGATGTGGACTCTTGGGGGAGATCAGCCTGTTATCCCCGAGGTAGCTTTTATCCGTTAAGCGATGGCCCTCCCACGAGGTACCACCGGATCACTAAGCCCGACTTTCGTCCCTGCTCCACTTGTATGTGTCGCAGTCAGGCTCCCTTCTGCCTTTGCACTCTACGCGCGATTTCCGACCGCGCTGAGGGAACCTTTGGGCGCCTCCGTTACACTTTCGGAGGCGACCGCCCCAGTCAAACTGCCCACCTAACAATGTCCGACGACCAGATTCATGGCCTTTCGTTAGAATTCCAGTACTGTCAGGGTGGTATCCCAAGGATGACTCCATACCCCCTGACGAAGGTATTTCCAAGTCTCCCACCTATCCTGTACAGACAATACCGAAATTCAATGCTAAGCTACAGTAAAGCTCTACGGGGTCTTTCCGTCCAACTGCGGGTAGCAAGCATCTTCACTTGCACTACAATTTCACCGGATTTGTTGTTGAGACAGTGCCCAGATCATTACGCCATTCGTGCGGGTCGGAACTTACCCGACAAGGAATTTCGCTACCTTAGGACCGTTATAGTTACGGCCGCCGTTTACTGGGGCTTAAGTTCACTGCTTCGCTTACGCTTACAGATCCCCTTAACCTTCCAGCACCGGGCAGGCGTCAGCCCCTATACATCAGCTTACGCTTTAGCAGAGACCTGTGTTTTTGTTAAACAGTTGCCTGGGCCTATTCACTGCGGCCTAGCTTTCGCTAGGCACCCCTTCTCCCGAAGTTACGGGGTCAATTTGCCGAGTTCCTTAACAACAATTCTTCCGCCGGCCTTAGGATTCTCTCCTCATCTACCTGTGTCGGTTTGCGGTACGGGCACCAAACTTCTCCATAGAGGCTTTTCTTGGCAGCGTGGAATCAGATACTTCGCGAAAAAAATCGCTCCTCGTAACACCTCAGCATTGACTAAACGGATTTGCCTGCTTAGCCTGCCTAAGTGCTTGAACACACACTCCAACAGTGTGCATATCCTATCCTTCTGCGTCACCCCATTTGTCAAACGAAGTTTGGCGGTATCGGAATATCAACCGATTGTCCATCGCCTACGCCTTTCGGCCTGGGCTTAGGTCCCGACTAACCCTGAGAGGACGAGCCTTCCTCAGGAAACCTTAGATATTCGGCCAATAGGATTCTCACCTATTTCTCGCTACTCATGCCAACATTCTCACTTCTGCATCGTCCACCGCTCCTTTCGGTACGACTTCAACCAATGCAGAAAGCTCCTCTACCATGTACATAGTACATCCATAGCTTCGGTGGTAAGTTTTAGCCCCGGACATTTTCGGCGCAGGATCTCTTGACTAGTGAGCTATTACGCACTCTTTAAATGAATGGCTGCTTCTAAGCCAACATCCTAGTTGTCTTAGAAATCCCACATCCTTTACCACTTAACTTACACTTTGGGACCTTAGCTGATGGTCTGGGCTCTTTCCCTTTTGACTACGGATCTTATCATTCGCAGTCTGACTGCCAGGATACAAGTATACGGCATTCGGAGTTTGATAGAGTTCGGTAAGCGGTGAAGCCCCCTAGCTCATTCAGTGCTCTACCTCCATTACTTAATTACCTGACGCTAGCCCTAAAGCTATTTCGAGGAGAACCAGCTATCTCCGAGTTCGATTGGAATTTCTCCGCTATCCACAGCTCATCCCATGGTTTTTCAACACCAACGTGGTTCGGACCTCCACGAAATTTTACTTTCGCTTCATCCTGGCCATGGATAGATCACTCGGTTTCGGGTCTACGACATGCAACTAATTCGCCCTATTCAGACTTGGTTTCCCTTCGGCTCCACACCTTCAGTGCTTAACCTCGCTACATATCGTAACTCGTTGGCCCGTTCTACAAAAAGTACGCCGTCACACATATAAAGTGCTCCGACCGATTGTAGGCACACGGTTTCAGGTTCTATTTCACTCCCCTCCCGGGGTTCTTTTCACCTTTCCCTCACGGTACTTCTTCACTATCGGTCACCAGGTAGTATTTAGCCTTGGGAGGTGGTCCTCCCTGCTTCCCACAAGGTTTCACGTGTCTCGTGGTACTCTGGATCAGATCTGTAGTCTTCTTGTTTTGTTTACAGGACTATTACCTTCTATGGTGAAGCTTTCCAGCTTACTTCAACTACAATAGCCTCTACGTTTATGATCTGTCCGCAACCCCAGAAACAAGTTTCTGGTTTGGGCTCTTTCCCTTTCGCTCGCCGCTACTTAGAAAATCGATTTTTCTTTCTCTTCCTCCGGGTACTTAGATGTTTCAGTTCCCCGGGTCTACCCTCCTGAACCTATGTATTCAGTTCAGGATATATACCGTTAGGTATATGAGTTTCCTCATTCGGAAATCTGTGGATCACAGCCTATGTGCGGCTACCCACAGCTTATCGCAGCTTATCACGTCCTTCTTCGGCTCCTGGTGCCAAGGCATTCGCCATGCGCCCTTTCTAACTTGACCTATCATGAGTAACTAAATTAATTTATATTAATCAGTTAATTATAGTTTATTTATTCATTGTGCAATTTTCAAAGAACAAAATTGAAGAACTTTAGTCCTTCAAAATTAAACAGAGTAAGTGCTCGCTACGAAAAGGCGATAGCCTTCTCGATTTCTCCTTAGAAAGGAGGTGATCCAGCCGCAGGTTCTCCTACGGCTACCTTGTTACGACTTCACCCCAATCATCGATCCCACCTTCGGCCGCTGGCTCCTTACGGTTACCTCACGGACTTCGGGTGTTACCAACTCTCATGGTGTGACGGGCGGTGTGTACAAGGCCCGGGAACGCATTCACCGCGACATTCTGATTCGCGATTACTAGTAACTCCAGCTTCATGTAGGCGAGTTGCAGCCTACAATCCGAACTGAGATTGGCTTTGTGAGATTGGCTCCACCTCACGGTCTTGCTTCTCTCTGTACCAACCATTGTAGCACGTGTGTAGCCCTGGACATAAGGGGCATGATGATTTGACGTCATCCCCACCTTCCTCCTGGTTACCCAGGCAGTCTTGCTAGAGTGCTCAACTTAATGGTAGCAACTAACAACAAGGGTTGCGCTCGTTGCGGGACTTAACCCAACATCTCACGACACGAGCTGACGACAACCATGCACCACCTGTCACCGAGTTCCCCGAAGGGCACTCCTATGTTTCCACAGGATTCTCGGGATGTCAAGCCCAGGTAAGGTTCTTCGCGTTGCTTCGAATTAAACCACATGCTCCGCTACTTGTGCGGGCCCCCGTCAATTCCTTTGAGTTTTAATCTTGCGATCGTACTCCCCAGGCGGGGTACTTAATGTGTTAACTGCGGCACCGGAGTATTGAAACCCCGACACCTAGTACCCATCGTTTACGGCGTGGACTACCAGGGTATCTAATCCTGTTTGCTACCCACGCTTTCATGCCTCAGCGTCAGTTACAGTCCAGAAAGCCGCCTTCGCCACTGGTGTTCTTCCTAATATCTACGCATTTCACCGCTACACTAGGAATTCCGCTTTCCTCTCCTGCACTCTAGATATCCAGTTTGAAATGCAGCACCGGGGTTAAGCCCCGGGATTTCACATCCCACTTAAATATCCGCCTACGCATGCTTTACGCCCAATAAATCCGGACAACGCTTGCCACCTACGTATTACCGCGGCTGCTGGCACGTAGTTAGCCGTGGCTTCCTCCCCAGGTACCGTCATTATCGTCCCTGAAGACAGAGCTTTACGATCCGAAGACCTTCATCACTCACGCGGCGTTGCTGCGTCAGGGTTTCCCCCATTGCGCAATATTCCCCACTGCTGCCTCCCGTAGGAGTCTGGGCCGTGTCTCAGTCCCAATGTGGCCGATCACCCTCTCAGGTCGGCTACGCATCGTCGCCTTGGTGAGCCGTTACCTCACCAACTAGCTAATGCGCCGCGGGTCCATCTCAAAGCGGATTGCTCCTTTAATCTTTCTAACATGCATTAAAAAGATATTATGCGGTATTAATCTCCCTTTCGGGAGGCTATCCCCCTCTTTGAGGCAGGTTACCCACGTGTTACTCACCCGTCCGCCGCTAATCCGTTCCCCAAAGGGAACTTCATCGCTCGACTTGCATGTGTTAAGCACGCCGCCAGCGTTCGTCCTGAGCCAGGATCAAACTCTCAATTTAAAATAATGCTAGAAACTGTTTCGTGCAGTATTTTACTCATCAGCCTTAGCTGAGGAGTTTCCTTACACTTATCAATTTTCTATTGAGATTTCAACTTGCTCAAGCATTTTACTGACTTGAATTGTTTTTTCTTTTTCTCAAAAGAATGCGAGTTCTTTTATCTTACTCTGTTTAATTTTCAAAGACCAATTTCTTTCGTTTTTGTCGCTCTCTTCAAGCAACTATTACATCTTATCAGATGTTTTTTATCTTGTCAACACTTTTTTTATTTTGTTGTATTGACCGTGTTTCCTATTCCTCTGTGGAACGTTTTTTATTATATCACTGTTAAAACTCATTATATTGTTATGATAATCTATTTAATAAAGTTATATTCATATTTCTCTATCTTACTCTTATTTTGGCCTACTTTATATATATTGATACACTAGGTATAGTTATCTTTAAATTATTTCATAAATAGATTAATAGATATAAAAAACACCCTTAAACTTTAGGTGTTTAAAAATTTATATCTAGTATTTTTAAGAGTTATTTTTTATATTATTATAAAGTTTTTCCTCATGCCTAGTTCCTCAATTTATTTGTATTTTTAGAAGGAACCTTTTTAACTTTAGATAGTTGTGATTTAAAATTGTTTTTCATTACACTTAAATAATATTCTCTCAGATCTTTTTGCTCTATTTTCTCTTCTTCTGTTAACCCTTCCTGCTTACTTTTTTTATATAACTCATTTATTCTCTCTATAATTTTACCAAATTCCATATCACTATACTTCATCGCTTAATTCCTCTCTTATATTTTATATTCCAATCCTACAAAACATATTATACACCATAAGAAAATTAATATATATTTATTTTCTTATAAAACTTACTTACTATATGATTTTACTTTATAAAATTATTAAAACTTAAATATAAATAATATCCACATTAAAATTCATCTTATCCACAAAATATTAATATACCTAGCATATATTGTGATTAAATTTATTTATTAATAGTTATTCTAGGTATTAAATATACTCCTGCCTAAATTGACAAAAAATAAAAAAAGCTATGATAAATCATAACTTTTTTTGGTGGAGATAAAGGGATTCGAACCCTTGACCCCCTGCGTGCAAGGCAGGTGCTCTCCCAGCTGAGCTATACCCCCAAATATGGTGGATCATCAGGGACTCGAACCCCAGACCTACCGGTTATGAGCCGGTTGCTCTAACCAACTGAGCTAATGATCCGTATATATTACCCGGCAGTGTCTTACTCTCCCACAGGGCTTCCCCTGCAGTACCATCAGCGCTGTAAAGCTTAACTTGCCTGTTCGGTATGGGAAGGAGTGTTACCTTTACGCCATTACCACCGGATTTATTCGACATAAATTATTATATTTTAAACATAATAATTTGTCAACTATTTTTTTGATAAAAGAATTGTTCTTTATAGGAACTGTTCTCTCAAAATTGCACAATGAAAACTATATTGGTCAAGTCCTCGACTTATTAGTATGAGTCAGCTACACATGTTACCATACTTACACCTCTCACCTATCAACCTTGTGTTCTTCAAGGAGTCTTACTGACTTTCGTCATGGGAAATCTAATCTTGAGGTGGGCTTCACACTTAGATGCTTTCAGTGTTTATCCCTTCCCGACATAGCTACCCAGCTGTGCCACTGGCGTGACAACTGGTGCACCAGAGGTCAGTCCATCCCGGTCCTCTCGTACTAAGGACAGCTCCTCTCAAATTTCCTGCGCCCGCAGCGGATAGGGACCGAACTGTCTCACGACGTTCTGAACCCAGCTCGCGTGCCGCTTTAATGGGCGAACAGCCCAACCCTTGGAACCGACTTCAGCTCCAGGATGCGACGAGCCGACATCGAGGTGCCAAACCTCCCCGTCGATGTGGACTCTTGGGGGAGATCAGCCTGTTATCCCCGAGGTAGCTTTTATCCGTTAAGCGATGGCCCTCCCACGAGGTACCACCGGATCACTAAGCCCGACTTTCGTCCCTGCTCCACTTGTATGTGTCGCAGTCAGGCTCCCTTCTGCCTTTGCACTCTACGCGCGATTTCCGACCGCGCTGAGGGAACCTTTGGGCGCCTCCGTTACACTTTCGGAGGCGACCGCCCCAGTCAAACTGCCCACCTAACAATGTCCGACGACCAGATTCATGGCCTTTCGTTAGAATTCCAGTACTGTCAGGGTGGTATCCCAAGGATGACTCCATACCCCCTGACGAAGGTATTTCCAAGTCTCCCACCTATCCTGTACAGACAATACCGAAATTCAATGCTAAGCTACAGTAAAGCTCTACGGGGTCTTTCCGTCCAACTGCGGGTAGCAAGCATCTTCACTTGCACTACAATTTCACCGGATTTGTTGTTGAGACAGTGCCCAGATCATTACGCCATTCGTGCGGGTCGGAACTTACCCGACAAGGAATTTCGCTACCTTAGGACCGTTATAGTTACGGCCGCCGTTTACTGGGGCTTAAGTTCACTGCTTCGCTTACGCTTACAGATCCCCTTAACCTTCCAGCACCGGGCAGGCGTCAGCCCCTATACATCAGCTTACGCTTTAGCAGAGACCTGTGTTTTTGTTAAACAGTTGCCTGGGCCTATTCACTGCGGCCTAGCTTTCGCTAGGCACCCCTTCTCCCGAAGTTACGGGGTCAATTTGCCGAGTTCCTTAACAACAATTCTTCCGCCGGCCTTAGGATTCTCTCCTCATCTACCTGTGTCGGTTTGCGGTACGGGCACCAAACTTCTCCATAGAGGCTTTTCTTGGCAGCGTGGAATCAGATACTTCGCGAAAAAAATCGCTCCTCGTAACACCTCAGCATTGACTAAACGGATTTGCCTGCTTAGCCTGCCTAAGTGCTTGAACACACACTCCAACAGTGTGCATATCCTATCCTTCTGCGTCACCCCATTTGTCAAACGAAGTTTGGCGGTATCGGAATATCAACCGATTGTCCATCGCCTACGCCTTTCGGCCTGGGCTTAGGTCCCGACTAACCCTGAGAGGACGAGCCTTCCTCAGGAAACCTTAGATATTCGGCCAATAGGATTCTCACCTATTTCTCGCTACTCATGCCAACATTCTCACTTCTGCATCGTCCACCGCTCCTTTCGGTACGACTTCAACCAATGCAGAAAGCTCCTCTACCATGTACATAGTACATCCATAGCTTCGGTGGTAAGTTTTAGCCCCGGACATTTTCGGCGCAGGATCTCTTGACTAGTGAGCTATTACGCACTCTTTAAATGAATGGCTGCTTCTAAGCCAACATCCTAGTTGTCTTAGAAATCCCACATCCTTTACCACTTAACTTACACTTTGGGACCTTAGCTGATGGTCTGGGCTCTTTCCCTTTTGACTACGGATCTTATCATTCGCAGTCTGACTGCCAGGATACAAGTATACGGCATTCGGAGTTTGATAGAGTTCGGTAAGCGGTGAAGCCCCCTAGCTCATTCAGTGCTCTACCTCCATTACTTAATTACCTGACGCTAGCCCTAAAGCTATTTCGAGGAGAACCAGCTATCTCCGAGTTCGATTGGAATTTCTCCGCTATCCACAGCTCATCCCATGGTTTTTCAACACCAACGTGGTTCGGACCTCCACGAAATTTTACTTTCGCTTCATCCTGGCCATGGATAGATCACTCGGTTTCGGGTCTACGACATGCAACTAATTCGCCCTATTCAGACTTGGTTTCCCTTCGGCTCCACACCTTCAGTGCTTAACCTCGCTACATATCGTAACTCGTTGGCCCGTTCTACAAAAAGTACGCCGTCACACATATAAAGTGCTCCGACCGATTGTAGGCACACGGTTTCAGGTTCTATTTCACTCCCCTCCCGGGGTTCTTTTCACCTTTCCCTTACGGTACTTCTTCACTATCGGTCACCAGGTAGTATTTAGCCTTGGGAGGTGGTCCTCCCTGCTTCCCACAAGGTTTCACGTGTCTCGTGGTACTCTGGATCAGATCTGTAGTCTTCTTGTTTTGTTTACAGGACTATTACCTTCTATGGTGAAGCTTTCCAGCTTACTTCAACTACAATAGCCTCTACGTTTATGATCTGTCCGCAACCCCAGAAACAAGTTTCTGGTTTGGGCTCTTTCCCTTTCGCTCGCCGCTACTTAGAAAATCGATTTTTCTTTCTCTTCCTCCGGGTACTTAGATGTTTCAGTTCCCCGGGTCTACCCTCCTGAACCTATGTATTCAGTTCAGGATATATACCGTTAGGTATATGAGTTTCCTCATTCGGAAATCTGTGGATCACAGCCTATGTGCGGCTACCCACAGCTTATCGCAGCTTATCACGTCCTTCTTCGGCTCCTGGTGCCAAGGCATTCGCCATGCGCCCTTTCTAACTTGACCTATCATGAGTAACTAAATTAATTTATATTAATCAGTTAATTATAGTTTATTTATTCATTGTGCAATTTTCAAAGAACAAAATGGTGGGTCTAAATGGACTCGAACCATCGACCTCACGCTTATCAGGCGTGCGCTCTAACCAGCTGAGCTATAGACCCATATATGGTGGAGATAAAGGGATTCGAACCCTTGACCCCCTGCGTGCAAGGCAGGTGCTCTCCCAGCTGAGCTATACCCCCATATTTTTCGATAATTTAAAATCAAAAGTTTTAAATTATTAATAGTTTTAAGAGTTTGACCTCTCAAAATTAAACAGAGTAAGTGCTCGCTACGAAAAGGCGATAGCCTTCTCGATTTCTCCTTAGAAAGGAGGTGATCCAGCCGCAGGTTCTCCTACGGCTACCTTGTTACGACTTCACCCCAATCATCGATCCCACCTTCGGCCGCTGGCTCCTTACGGTTACCTCACGGACTTCGGGTGTTACCAACTCTCATGGTGTGACGGGCGGTGTGTACAAGGCCCGGGAACGCATTCACCGCGACATTCTGATTCGCGATTACTAGTAACTCCAGCTTCATGTAGGCGAGTTGCAGCCTACAATCCGAACTGAGATTGGCTTTGTGAGATTGGCTCCACCTCACGGTCTTGCTTCTCTCTGTACCAACCATTGTAGCACGTGTGTAGCCCTGGACATAAGGGGCATGATGATTTGACGTCATCCCCACCTTCCTCCTGGTTACCCAGGCAGTCTTGCTAGAGTGCTCAACTTAATGGTAGCAACTAACAACAAGGGTTGCGCTCGTTGCGGGACTTAACCCAACATCTCACGACACGAGCTGACGACAACCATGCACCACCTGTCACCGAGTTCCCCGAAGGGCACTCCTATGTTTCCACAGGATTCTCGGGATGTCAAGCCCAGGTAAGGTTCTTCGCGTTGCTTCGAATTAAACCACATGCTCCGCTACTTGTGCGGGCCCCCGTCAATTCCTTTGAGTTTTAATCTTGCGATCGTACTCCCCAGGCGGGGTACTTAATGTGTTAACTGCGGCACCGGAGTATTGAAACCCCGACACCTAGTACCCATCGTTTACGGCGTGGACTACCAGGGTATCTAATCCTGTTTGCTACCCACGCTTTCATGCCTCAGCGTCAGTTACAGTCCAGAAAGCCGCCTTCGCCACTGGTGTTCTTCCTAATATCTACGCATTTCACCGCTACACTAGGAATTCCGCTTTCCTCTCCTGCACTCTAGATATCCAGTTTGAAATGCAGCACCGGGGTTAAGCCCCGGGATTTCACATCCCACTTAAATATCCGCCTACGCATGCTTTACGCCCAATAAATCCGGACAACGCTTGCCACCTACGTATTACCGCGGCTGCTGGCACGTAGTTAGCCGTGGCTTCCTCCTCAGGTACCGTCATTATCGTCCCTGAAGACAGAGCTTTACGATCCGAAGACCTTCATCACTCACGCGGCGTTGCTGCGTCAGGGTTTCCCCCATTGCGCAATATTCCCCACTGCTGCCTCCCGTAGGAGTCTGGGCCGTGTCTCAGTCCCAATGTGGCCGATCACCCTCTCAGGTCGGCTACGCATCGTCGCCTTGGTGAGCCGTTACCTCACCAACTAGCTAATGCGCCGCGGGTCCATCTCAAAGCGGATTGCTCCTTTAATCTTTCTAACATGCATTAAAAAGATATTATGCGGTATTAATCTCCCTTTCGGGAGGCTATCCCCCTCTTTGAGGCAGGTTACCCACGTGTTACTCACCCGTCCGCCGCTAATCCATTCCCCGAAGGGAACTTCATCGCTCGACTTGCATGTGTTAAGCACGCCGCCAGCGTTCGTCCTGAGCCAGGATCAAACTCTCAATTTAAAATAATGCTAGAAACTTGTTTCGTGCAGTATTTTACTCATCAACCTTAGCTGATGAGTTTCCTTACACTCTTCAATTTTCTATTGAGATTTCAACTTGCTCAAGCATTTTACTGACTTGAATTGTTTTTTTCTTTTTCTCAAAAGAATGCGAGTTCTTTTATCTTACTCTGTTTAATTTTCAAAGTCCATCTGCTTCAAATTACTTTTACATATTATCACTCATAAACAACTTTGTCAACATAATTTTAATGTTTTTCTAAGTTATATTTACATAAGCAATGTAAATATATTAACATCATAAATATATATTGAACATAATTTAAACTCTAAATCAATTAATTTTCTTTTAAAATTCTCTATTTTTCTTCATTTTTCTCTCTTTTTTATATAAAGACACACATGGATTAGTTTTCTATCCATGTTTAAATATATTTATTTTTTTCCTATATACTTCATTATAATTAAAGCTGTATCCTCTATAGCTCTTTGAGTTACGTCTATAGTCTTACACCTTAATTTTCTCATCACCCTATCTGAAAATTCCAGTTCTTCAAGTATCCTTTCATCATTGGCATATTCAACACCTGATATAGCCCTCTCAAATTTATCTAACCTTCTTTTCCTTATCTCAATTAATCGCAATGGATCTATAACTAATCCAAATATTCTTTTTCTATCTACTTCAAAAAGTTCTTCTGGTAATTCTATTTCAGGTACCAATGGTATATTAATAGCCTTAATGCCTTTATTAGCTAAATACATACAAAGAGGCGTTTTAGAAGTTCTAGAAAGACCAACTAAAACTACATCTGCATTTTTTATTCCTGCGTAGTCTTTACTATCATCATATTGAATAGCAAACTCCATAGCCTCAATTCTTTTATAATATATATCATCAGTTTTCCATATAGCTCCTGGATTATATGATGGGTACGTATTTAGTAAAGTTGAAGCTATGTTGATTATAGGCCCAAGTACATTTACAATATTAACATTATTCTCAATACATTTTTGAGTAAGATATTCGCGTACATTTACAGTTATTATGGTAGACACTACCATACATTTTTCACATTCCTTTATAATACTCATTACATATTCCACGTCTTCCAAAGTCTTAACATATGAAATTCTCTTAACATCTACATCTTTAAATTGGCTAGATACCGCAATAGATACTTGCTCAGCAGTTTCCCCTATTGAATCTGAAATTGCGAATATAATCAATATAAATCCTCTCCTTCTCTCCATCTGATAATATTTTAATCTTATATTAATTTAAAATTATGAAATCTAGTCTTTCAAGAAAATGCTCTATTATATTTAATCTATATTACTTAGAGTTTTTATTAAATTATAATATATATATTCTGTTGCCATGATCTTTTTATAAAAATGGCACTAAAAAGAATACCACTCCAATTTAGCGCCTATATATAAATATATAATCTAACTAATTTCTATTTTAAATTTTCTACTAACTTTCTAAATTTATTTCCTCTTACCTCAAAGTTAGGAAACATATCAAAACTTGCACAAGCTGGTGATAATACTATATTATCTCCCTCACTTGAAATTTCACTAGCCTTATCCACTGCCTTTTCTAAAGAATTTACCATATAAATAGGTATTTCTATATGGTTTTCTTCTATAACATTTTGAAATACTGATTTTATTTTATCTTTAGTTTCCCCTAGTAAAATTAAACTCTTAATTTTCTCATATCCTCTCTGAGCTAAAGGTTCGAATGGAATTTGTTTATCATATCCACCTGCTATTAAGATGACAGGATTATCAAATACGGAAATTGTAGCTAAAGTCCTTGTTGGGCTTGAACCTATAGAATCATTATAATATCTTACACCATTGATTTCTCTAATAAATTCATTTCTATGAGCAACTCCCTTAAATGTAGTAGCCACATTTCTCATATTTTCTACTGATACTTCTCCTTCTACAGCTAAAAATGCAGTTAGATAGTTCTCTATATTATGCATTCCTTTGATAACTATGTCATCTTTCTTACATACTTCATTTCCTTTTAAATATAAAGCTCTATCTTTATAATAAGCAGCACTTTCATCTTCTCTTTTGCTACTAAATAACTTTACCGTTCCCTTTTCTTCACCTAAAAATGAATATGTTATATCATTTTCTCTATTTAAAATAAGTATTCCTTCTCTATCTTGGAATTTAAATATATTCTTCTTAGAATCTATATATTCTTCCATTCCCTTGTGCATATCTAAATGATTTGGACTTAAATTAGTAACTACAGCGACTTCTGGAGATACATTCATAGTCATAAGCTGAAAACTCGAAAGTTCCAAAACTACTTTATCTTCAGAACTAATTTCTTCTATTTTAGAAAATAGTGGTGTTCCTATATTTCCACCAACCCAAGTTTTATATCCTTCAGTCTTTAGCATGTTATATATTAAACTTGTTGTTGTAGTTTTTCCATCACTACCTGTAACACCATAAATTTTAGCAGGACAGAATCTAACAAACTCTTCCATCTCAGATGTTATATAACTTCCAGATTCTATTGCTTTAACAAAAGCCGGGTTATCTATTCTCATTGAAGGTGTTTTAAAAATTACTTCAAAGGGCGTTAAATCATCTAAATAATCTTCTCCCAATTTTAAGCGTACACCTTTTCCCTTAAAGTCTTTAACTAAACCCTTGTCTAATTTATCTTGTGTTTTTTTGTCTAGAGCAGTTACCTCAGCACCTAACTCTAGTAAAAAATATATAAGAGGCACATTGCTAACACCTATACCCACTACCCCTACTTTTTTATCTCTTATAAACTCTTTAAATTCCGAGAAATTTTTTTTCATTTAATCTTTCGCCTCCAAATTAAAGTTCTAATAAAAGAAACTCTCTCCAATCTATATTATACACGCTTTTTAACTTCTGTAACATAAAGTAATTCAATTATTAAAAAAGTTCATTATATACAATTATAATTATAGGAATATTCATAATTGTATAATAATTAGGAATCAAACAACTTATTGATCTCATATTGCAAAATTCGACTTTATATGCTATTATATTTTTGTGCCGTAAAGAAATGATATAGATAATTCCCCAAGTATAGGTTAATCATTGACATATCCCCATAATTATCACAATTAAAATAGCAACCCCATGATTAACCCCTTTAAACCGGATGTAAATCCGGTTATTTTTTTATTTTAATATATATAATTCTTTTAATAACTCTTTATCTATTAAAATAATATACAATTAAATTTAAAAAAAGCTAAGAATAATCTTAGCTTTTTTATTATTAGTTTAAATTAAATAAATTTTAATAAGAAATTATTTAAAACTCTATTTTTTCCGCAATGAAGCTTTCTAACTTATCTATTCCAATTCTTACTTGCTCCATTGTATCTCTATCTCTTACTGTAACCTGATTATCTTCTAATGTATCAAAATCAATTGTTATACAATATGGAGTTCCAATCTCATCTTGTCTTCTATATCTCTTGCCTATGCTACCAGTGTCATCATACTCCACATTAAATTTCTTTCTCAGCATTGAATATACCTCATCTGCTTTTTCAGATAACTTTTTAGAAAGTGGGAGTATTGCAGCTTTAAATGGTGCCAATGCTGGATGTAAATGTAGCACTATTCTTGAGTCATTATTATCAAGCTCTTCCTCATCATATGCATCCACTAAAAATGCAAGTGCAACCCTATCAGCTCCTAGCGATGGCTCTATACAGTATGGAACATACTTTTCATTTGTATTTGGATCCGTGTAACTTAAATCTGATCCTGAATGTTCCATATGCTTTTTAAGATCATAATCAGTTCTATCTGCTATTCCCCATAGCTCACCCCATCCAAATGGGAATAAGTATTCAATATCTGTAGTAGCATTACTGTAGAATGATAATTCTTCTTGTTCATGATCCCTATATCTTATACTATCCTTACTTAACCCCAAATTGAACAAGAAATTTAAACAATATTCTTTCCAGTAATTAAACCATTCTAAGTCTGTTCCTGGCTTACAGAAAAATTCAAGCTCCATTTGCTCAAACTCTCTAGTTCTAAAAGTAAAGTTACCTGGTGTGATTTCATTTCTAAAAGATTTTCCTATCTGAGCTATACCGAAAGGTACCTTCTTTCTTGATGTTCTTTGAACTGATTTAAAGTTTATAAAAATACCTTGTGCTGTTTCTGGTCTTAGATATATTTCAGACTTGCTATCTTCTGTTATACCTTGAAATGTTTTAAACATAAGATTGAACTTTCTTATTTCTGTAAAATTCTTCTTACCACATTTAGGACAAACTATATCGTGTTCTTTTATGTAGCTTTCATATTCTTCATTTGACCAACCATCAGCTGAAGCAACTTCTGCACCCTGCTCTGTCATATAATCTTCTATTATTTTATCGGCTCTAAATCTAGCCTTGCAGTCTTTACAATCCATTAAAGGATCTGAGAAATTCCCTAAATGTCCTGATGCTACCCAAGTCTCTGGGTTCATTAAAATAGCACAATCTAATCCTACATTATATGGACTTTCCTGAACGAACTTTTTCCACCAAGCTTTTTTTACGTTATTTTTAAATTCCACACCTAAAGGACCATAATCCCAAGCATTTGCTAGTCCTCCGTATATTTCTGACCCTTGAAATATGAAACCTCTAGTTTTACATAACCCTACTATTTTATCCATGGTTTTTTCTACAGCCATTAATACTCCTCCATTCTTTCATAAAATTCTTTATATAGTTCTTATTGGTAACCATCTTCAATTCAACAAATGGATGCCTAATACATAAGCACCCATTTAAATTTGTTTCTATTAGTTATTTGATGGCTTCATTGTTGGGAATAAAATAACATCTCTTATTGAATAAGAATCTGTTAAGAACATAATTAATCTATCAATACCTATTCCTAAACCACCTGTTGGAGGCATACCTATCTCTAAAGCATGCATAAAGTCCTCATCTATAACATAGGCTTCATCATCGCCTAATTCTCTTTCTTTCATTTGTTGCATAAATCTATCTCTTTGAACTATTGGATCGTTCAATTCTGAATAAGAGTTACATATTTCTCTACCGAATACAAATCCTTCAAATCTTTCTGTGAAGGCTTCATTACCTCTTTTCTTCTTAGTTAATGGAGATATTTCTACTGGGTAATCACATATAAATGTAGGCTGAATCATATTTGCTTCCCCATACTCTTCATATAACGCATTTAGAATATCAGCTTTTGTACAATCTTTTAGTTCCTTCTTAAACTCTAGGTGTTTTTCTTTAGCTATTTCTCTAGCTTGTTCATCAGTCTCGATATTATTGAAATCTACTCCAGCATATTCTTTAACTGCATCTACCATTGTTATTCTTCTCCAAGGCGGCATAAAGTCTATTTCAGTACCTTGGTACATTACCTTAGTAGTACCTAATACTTTTTGGCATACATATGCAATCATATTTTCAGTTATTTCCATCATATCATTGTAGTCAGCATAAGCTTGATATAGCTCTATCATTGTAAACTCTGGATTATGCCTTACATCTATTCCTTCATTTCTAAAATTCTTTCCTATATCATAAACCTTTTCAAATCCAGCTACTATTAATCTTTTTAAGTATAATTCTGTTGCTATTCTTAAGTACATATCTATATCTAATGCATTATGATGAGTCACGAAAGGTCTTGCAGCTGCTCCACCTGCTATAGGGGAAAGAATTGGAGTCTCAACTTCCATGAATCCCCTATTATCTAGATATTCCCTTATTGCTTTTATAATAGCTGTTCTTTTTACAAAAGTATCTCTAACCTTTTCATTCATAATTATGTCTACTTCTCTATGTCTATATCTTAAATCTGGATCTTTTAATCCGTGCCATTTTTCTGGTAATGGTCTTATTGATTTACATATTAATTCAAAGTCTTTTATGTGTATTGAAACTTCTCCAGTTTTAGTCTTAAACACAAGTCCCTTAACTGATATTATATCTCCTAAATTAAAAGACTTAAATTCTTTTAACTTTTCTTCTCCAACGTCATCCAACTTAATGTATATTTGAATTTTACCATATCTATCATGGATATGAGAAAATCCAGCCTTACCATGAACCCTTTTAGACATAAGCCTGCCTGCTACTGTAACCTCACTATTCTCAAGACTATCAAAGCTTTCTACTATTTGCTCTGATGTATGGGTTACTTCTACTTTATATACATCAAACGGATCTTTTCCATTCTTCTGTAACTCTTCTAATTTTTCAACTCTTTGACTCATTTGCTCACTATATTCTTGTTCTGCTTTTTTTTGAAGTTTTAATTCTTTTAACTCCTCTTTTGTTAATTGTCTTTCTTCTGACATCTAAATTCCTCCTATTCTCTTCTCGTGCTATTTTACTTCTAATATTTCATATTTACTTACTCCATCCGGAATAGGTACTTCTACTATTTGACCAACTTTCTTATTCATTAATGCATTTCCTACTGGAGATTCATTTGAAATCTTATTCTCTATTGGATCTGCTTCTGCTGAACCTACAATTTTAAAATCTATTTCCTCATCAAATTCAAAGTCTTTAACCTTAACTATACAGCCTAGAGTAACAGTATCCTCTTTCATGTCTGTTTCATCGATAACTTCAGCATTTCTTAGCATATTTTCAAGTTGAGCTATTCTTCCCTCTACAAATGCTTGCTCGTTTTTAGCTTCATCATACTCTGCATTTTCACTTAAATCTCCAAAAGAAAGAGCAACTTTAATTTTCTCAGTTATTTCCCTTCTTTTAACAGTTTTTAAAAATTCTAATTCATCCTCTAATTTCTTTATACCCTCAGGTGTCATCATATATTTCTTTGATCCACTCATGATTTTCGCTCCTTTATAAATAAACTTTACGCATATGTTTATTTTTTACATCTATACTATAAATTATATTTTCTTATAACTATTTAACTAATTATAAAACACGCTTTAGTTAAAGTCAATATATATGCCATCTTCTAATTCTACACTATTTCTTTATAATCTGATAATATTTTTATTACTTCTTGTGGATTATCTTTTGTGTTAACAATATTTTTTATTTCAGCACAATTCTTAATTCCTTTTATATAACATGCAATGTGTTTTCTCATTTCTCTAACTACTTTATATTCTTCTTCATATTCCAAGGCTAACGTATAATGCTTTATACACATCTCTACCTTCTCTTTATCTGAAACTAAAGGTATTTCTTTTCCTTCTAATGCTAATTTTACATCTCTAAATATCCAAGGATTTCCCATAGCACCTCTTGCAATCAAAATGCCATCACAATTAGTTTCATTTTTTATTCTCTTAGCATCTTCTGCTGAAAAAACGTCACCATTACCTAAGACAGGTATAGATACTGCTTCTTTTACTTTCCTTATAATATCATAATCAGCCTTCCCTTGATACATCTGTTCCCTAGTTCTACCATGAACAGCTATAGAATCTACGCCTGCATCTTCTAAGGCTTTAGCAAATTCCACGGCGTTAATATGCTCATCATCAAATCCCTTTCTAAACTTTACTGTAAGAGGTTTACATGAAACTTTTTTTATTTCTCTTACTATATCTGCCGCTAGCTTAGGGTCTTTCATAAGAGCTGAACCTTCCCCATTTTTTACTATTTTAGGTACTGGACATCCCATATTTATATCAATTAAGCAAAAATCTTCATTTTTATTTAAATAGTCTTCACAAATTTTAGCCATAATATAAGGGTCACTTCCGAAAATTTGAATAGCAGAATTTTTACATCTAGGTGATACTTTCATTAAGTCTTCTGTATTCTCACTACCATAATAAAGTCCTTTTACACTGACCATTTCTGTGTAAGTTAGATCACATCCCATATCTGTGCAAATTTCTCTATAAGTCACATCTGTAACTCCCGCCATAGGTGCTAAGAATACAGGATTTGTGAATTCTAGATTTCCTATGTTCATAAAATAACCTACTCCTTGTTTTTTTGGTATATTGTCTTTAAACCATTCAAAGTTAAAAATGGTTCAACTTTATGTATTGTGGAAGATTCTTCACTAATAGAAACTGCAAGACCACCAGTGGCAATAACCAATGGTTCAGATTCACCAATAGCTTTCATTTCTTCCTTCATTTTATTTACTATAAAATCTACTTGCCCAACATATCCATAAATTATACCCGCCTGCATGCTTGTAACTGTATTTTTACATATAACAGTTTTTGGCTTTTCTAATTTTACTTCTGGAAGCTTGGCAGCTCTTTCTATTAATGCCTGTGTAGATATCTTTATTCCTGGACATATAGCTCCACCTAGATAGTCCCCTTCTGCCGTAATTGCACAAAAGGTAGTTGCCGTACCAAAATCTATAATAATAAGTGGTTCTTTATATATCTCATGTGCTGCTACTGCATTAACTATTCTATCAGCTCCAACTTCTTTTGGATTATCATACTTTATATTAATTCCTGTCTTTATTCCAGGACCTACAATTAATGGTTCTATATTAAAATACTTTCTTACCATATGTTCAAAAGAATACATAACATTTGGAACAACTGATGATATGATCACACCTTCTATATCTTTAATTTCTATGTTATTATGCTTAAAAAGCTGAATAACTTGAATACCATATTCATCTGATGTCTTGTTTGCATCTGTTGAAACTCTCCAAAATGAAATTAATTCTGTATCTTTATAAACCCCTAGAACTATATTAGTATTTCCAACATCCATAACTAAAATCATGCTACAATACACCGCCTTATGTACTAATATAATAAAAGCAGCTTTTAGCTGCTTTTATTATACTTTCATGTAATCAATAATTTAATTGTAGCAACTCAAACTCATTTGTCAAGTATATAACTTATACCACTTTAAATTAAGACTTCCATTTATATATATATAATTACTTATATATTCTATATTATATACTTAGAATAATCCTATTATTTTCCCATCTTCAAGAACATCAATATTATTTGCTGCTGGAACTTTAGGTAATCCTGGCATTGTCATTATAGCACCAGTTTGTACTACTATAAAACCTGCTCCATTTGATATCCTAACTTCTTTAACTGTTATATTAAATCCTTTAGGCCTTCCTTTTAAGGTTGGATTATCTGATAAAGAGTTTTGTGTTTTAGCCATACATATTGGTAATTTATCTAATCCTAAATCTTCTATTTCCTTTATACTCTTCAGTGCCCCTTTATCAAACTCAACATCATCTGCACCATAAATTTCTCTTGCTATTGTAACAATTTTTTCTTTTATGCTTGACTCAACGTTATATAATGGCTTAAAGTTACTTTCTCCTTTTTCAATAACCTCAATAACTTCTTTTGCAAGTTCAATTCCGCCATTACCGCCTTCAGCCCAAACATCCGATAATGCTACTTTAGCTCCAGACTTCTCACAATATTCTCTTATAAGCTTTAGCTCTGCATTGGTATCACTTACAAATCTATTTATAGCCACTACTGTAGATACATTGAATTTTTTAATGTTTTCAATATGTTTTTCTAAATTAGCCATACCCTTTTCTAGAGCTTCTAAATTTTCATTGTTTAGTTCTTCTTTTTTCACTCCTCCGTGGTGTTTTAGTGCTCTTACAGTCGCAACTATAACAACACAATTAGGTTTTAATCCACCATATCTACATTTTATATCAAAGAACTTTTCAGCACCTAAATCGGCTCCAAAGCCTGCTTCTGTAACCGTATAGTCTGAAAACTTCATTCCCATCTTTGTAGCTATTAAGCTATTGCATCCATGAGCTATATTAGCAAAAGGACCTCCATGTATTATAGCTGGTGTATTTTCAAGAGTTTGAACAAGATTTGGTTTTATAGCATCTTTCATAAGCATTGCCATAGCACCATTCACTCCTAAATCCTTACAAAACACTGGTTCATTATCTAAATTGTATCCTACTAATATTTTACCCATTCTCTCTTTAAGATCCATTAGGTCTTTAGATAAACATAGTATAGCCATTATTTCTGATGCCACAGTAATCATAAACCCATCTTCTCTTAAGAATCCATTTGGTTTACCGCCAATTCCTACTATTATATTTCTTAATGCTCTATCATTCATGTCGATAACTCTTTTGAATTTTATTCTTCTACTATCTATTCTAAGTGAGTTCCCCTGATGAATATGATTATCTATAGCAGCTGATAGCAGATTGTTTGCCGCTGTAATAGCATGCATATCTCCAGTGAAGTGTAAGTTTATATCTTCCATAGGAACAACCTGAGCATAGCCACCTCCTGCAGCCCCTCCTTTAACACCAAATACTGGACCTAATGAAGGTTCTCTTAAAACTGCAATAGAATCTTTTCCTAACTTATTTAGGGCCTGACTTAATCCTATTGTAACTGTAGATTTACCTTCTCCCGCTGGTGTAGGATTAATAGCTGTAACTAATATGAGTTTCCCTAACTTATTTGTGGTCTTTTCCAATGCATCTAAGTTAATCTTACATTTGTATTTACCGTAAAGTTCTATATCTTCCTCTGTTAGTCCTAACTTTTGTGCTATCTTATTGATATGTTCCATTTTAGCTTCTTGAGCTATTTGAATATCAGTTTTCACAAAATCAGCCCCTTTATATATTTTACAAGAATGGTTAAATATATTTTCCCCTCTTGCTAATAATTATCAGTTATATTATACCATAAGTACTTATAAGTAAAAAGATGCTTAAAATAAAAGATAACCTAATTTAGGTTATCTTTTATTTATTATAACTATTGATTATCATCTTTTAATTGATCCTTATTTATAGATGATTCTTTATCACTTTCTACCAAAGAATCATCCTCCACTTTTTCATATTCAGATTCTAATTGCGATGCCTTGTTTTCTGTTTCATTTTCTATATTTAATTCAACAGCTTCTTCTTTGAGAACTGATTCTAATTCTTCCCCTCTCATAATAGCTTCAAACTGCTCTCCATTTATTTTTTCTCTTTCCATAAGAGCCTTTGCTACTGCATGAAGTTTATCCATGTTTTCTTTTAATATTGTTTCAGCCCTATTATATGCTTCAAAGCTTAATCTTAAAATCTCTTGATCAATTTTAGATGCAATCTCTTCACTATAATTTCTTTCATGGCCCAAGTCTCTTCCTAAGAAAACTTCACTTTGACCTGTTCCAAAAGATATAGGGCCTAATACATCAGACATACCATATTCTGTAGTCATTTTCCTTGCTATAGAACTCATTCTATCTATATCATTCTTAGCTCCTGTACTAATATCGTCAAGTATAAGCTTTTCAGCAACCCTTCCTCCTAAAAGAACTACCATCTCATCTAATAATGTAGATTTTGATGTGTAACTTTTGTCTTCTTCTGGTAAGCTCATTGTATATCCACCAGCCATACCTCTTGGAATTATACTTATTTCATGTACCGGATCTAAACCTTCTAGACATTTTCTAACAACTGCATGCCCTGCTTCATGATAAGCAGTAAGTTTTCTATCTTTTTCACTAACCACTCTACTTTTCTTTTCTGGACCTGCTATTACTCTTGTTATAGCTTCCTCTAGTTCATACATACCAACAATTTTCTTATTACCCCTAACTGCAAGTAATGCTGCTTCATTCATTAAATTCTCAAGATCTGCTCCTGTAAATCCTGGTGTCATCTTTGCAAGTACCTTAAGATTTATATTTTTATCTAAGCGTTTATTTCTACAATGAATTTTTAATATTTCTTCTCTACCCTTAACATCTGGACCACCTACTACGATTTGTCTATCAAATCTTCCTGGTCTTAATAATGCTGGATCTAAAATGTCAGGTCTATTGGTAGCTGCAACCATTATAATTCCTTCATTTCCAGAGAAACCATCCATTTCAACAAGTAGTTGATTTAACGTTTGTTCTCTTTCATCATGTCCTCCACCAACACCTGCTCCTCTTTGTCTACCTACGGCATCAATCTCATCTATGAATATAATACACGGTGCATTTTTCTTTGCTTGTTCAAACAAGTCTCTTACTCTAGATGCACCTACACCCACAAACATCTCCACAAAGTCAGAACCGGATATAGTAAAGAAAGGTACTCCCGCTTCACCTGCTACTGCCTTTGCAAGTAAAGTTTTACCTGTACCTGGAGGTCCTACTAATAAAACACCTTTTGGTATTCTAGCTCCCATTTCTATATACTTTTTAGGTTGCTTTAAGAAGTCTACAACTTCTGCTAACTCCGCCTTTTCTTCATCTGCTCCTGCCACATCATTAAAGCCTACTTTTTTTCTGTCTGGGGTAGCCATTCTTGCTTTACTTTTTCCAAAATTCATAACACCTCTACCACCGCCACCGCCTTGTGACTGCTGCATAAACATAAAAAAGACAAATCCCAACATTAATATAAATAATAAAGTTGGCAAATATTGAAACCATACTGGAAAGCTCTGTGGTTTCGTATATTCAATTTTAACTGCCTTTGTATCAGCTTTTTCAACCAAGCTATCTATTAATCTGGATGATATTACAGATTCATATTTAGTTTTATCTTTTAATTCACCAGAAACTATTGCTATACTTCCATTTTGCTGTATTTTCAAGGATTGCACTTTATTTTGATTCCAATAACCCACAAATTGATCAACCCTTACATTTCCACCTGTTTTATTTGATTCAAGCATTGTAACACCTGCAAACATAGCTAATAAAAGCACTAATATCCAGGCCGTTGTTGCACTAAAAAACTTCTTCATTTAAAGGCCCCCTCTCTATTTAATTACTATAAAATTTTATCATACGAAATTTTTATTTACAATAATAATTATTATTAATTATTTATTAATGGTATGCTTTACCATAATTTATTTTAATAAAATAAATATTTATATTTTATTGCACATATAGTCCACATATTTAGATATGCTTTTAGTTTGTATATACTTCTTCTTTTAATATACCTATAAAAGGTAAGTTTCTATATTTCTCTGCATAATCTAGTCCATATCCTACCAAGAAGTAGTCAGGAACTTCAAAACCTAAATACTTAACATCAATTTCTACCTTTCTTCTTTCATATTTGTTTAATAAACATGCTATTTCCACGGATTCCGGTTTTCTTGATTTTAGATATTCAATTAGATATTTTAACGTAATCCCTGAGTCTATTATATCCTCAACTACAAGAACATGCTTGCCTTCTATCTCTTCATCTAAATCTTTCAATATTCTAACAACGCCAGAAGTAGTTGTAGATTTTCCATAACTTGATACAGCCATAAAATCCATATAGCAAGGTATCGTAACTTCTTTTATAAGATCTGACATAAATACAACGGAACCTTTTAAAATTCCTATTAAAATCAATTCTTTTCCCCTATAGTCTTCACTTATCCTTTCTGCTAGTTCTTTTGTTTTCCTTCTTAATTCTTCCTCTGAGTAAAGCACCTCTTTAATGTCTTCTCTCATTAGCTTTTCCCCTCTCTATGTTTATTTTAAGCACATTCTGTGTTTTATTAGTTACTTTGAATTTTTCACTTACCCTATATCCTATAATCCATGCAATTTCATCATTAAAGCATAAGAGAGGAATAATATCTCTTATTTCCTTAGGAATCTTCATATCTATAAAAGCTTTCTTTAATTTCTTATTTCCCTGCATTCCTAATGGATTAAATAAATCGCCTTCTCTTCTATATCTCAATGTAATATTTCCACACACTTTATCATAATCAAAATACTTTAGATATTTATTATTATCACTTACATCTATAGACTTTTTATCGAGTACTTCAAGAGAAACTTGCATGTTTTCTGAGATTATATTTTTTTCCCCGATTCTTAAGCTTTGTTCCTTTAATTCAGTACTCTTATATTTTAATACATCTAAATTCTTACCAAATAATATATGTACCTCGCCATAATTATTGTATGCAATAATTCCACTTGGAAGCATAACTTTTTTTCCATTACTATGTGTCTGTATATCTATGATACTATATATGTGGCTTTTTTCAAAGTTATATGTATCTCCAGTTAAACTAGTTAATGCAAGTCTTATGATTCTTGTTAAGATACCTTTTTTCTCTTTAAAAGCCTCTTTACTTATTATAACCTTATTATTTTTAATATCACAATATTTTTCATAATATTGCCTGGAAATATCATCTAAAATCTCATTATCACTCTGCATATTGTAAGCAAGCCTGTTTAAAGCTCCAATTATATCATCATTAAAATTTTCTTTCATATATGGAATTAGTTCAAGCCTTACTTTATTTCTAGTATATATATTTTCTAGATTTGTTTTATCTATTCTGGGATTTAAGCACTCCCTTTTACAATATGATTCAATCTCATTTCTTGTTATATTTAAAATAGGTCTTATAAATACCTTGTCCCTAACAGGCTTTATGCCACATAATCCATCTATTCCAGTTCCTCTCATAACTCGCATTAATAACGTCTCAGCCTGATCATTTGCATTATGTGCAACAGCAATCTTATTAATAACATACTTTTCTTTTAGTTCATTAAAAAAATTGTACCTGAGATTTCTACCTGCGACTTCACAGGATACACCATGTTCTTTTTCATACCCCTTAACATCTACCCTTTTTCTAAATAATTCTATATTTAGATTCTTGCAAAGTTCCACTACATATTCCTCATCTTTATCTGATTCTTCTCCCCTTAGACAATGATTAACATGAGCTGCACATATTTCTATGTCCAGCTCATTTCTAAGTTTATTCAAAACATGAAGTAAACACACAGAATCAGGGCCTCCTGATAGAGCTACTAATATCTTATCACCGTTATCAATCATATTATGTTGCCTTATACTTTTCATTACTTTCTCTATCAAGTTACCAACTCCTATTTAAATACATTAATTATTAATGTTACAATACATAATTATAACATAATTACTCGCTGCTAAAGATTATTTTACAAATTCTTAATAAACTGTATAAATTTTAGATACTAATACCGTCATGTCGTCTTTAATTTTATAATCGTTAAGTTTTATTGCTTCATTTAATATTTCACAGGCTATTTCTTTAGGGTCATTACTATTACTATTTTTTAGGTATTCTACAATCCAGTTGCTGTTCAAAAGATTACTATCATTATAATCTAAAACTCCATCACTTACCATTACAATAAGATCACCATTTTTAACTTTTTTATTCTCTATTTCAACATCCACAGTGTCTAGAACACCTATAGGTAAACTTTTAGATTTTATAATATCAATTTTACTATCACTCTTTAAGAAACTTGCTACTGCCCCAACCTTCATAAACTCAACATTACCACTATATAAATCAATATTACATAAGTCTAAAGTTGAAAACTTTTCATCCTCATTAAATTTCATGCTCATTATAGAGTTAATGGTATTAATAGCCGTTATTTTATTAAAACCAGCCCTACAAAATTCGTTAATTAAGTTTACAGATGCTTCACTTTCTTTTCCTGCCTGTGGTCCAGAACCCATCCCATCACTTATAATTGAAATATATGTTCCATCCTTCAATTTAGAGAAGCTATTACTATCTCCATTACATTTTTCACCATCTTTACACTTTACAGCTGAATAGGAATTTACATGAAATTTGGGTATCTGTTCAAAAGTTACAGAACAAGTATTTTTCTTCTTATCAATACAACAATTTTCACTAGTTACACACATAGGCTCTCCAACAGCTTCATTCATATAAGAAAGAATCTTTTTAGAACAACTCTTTTTTCCTCCACATGCTTCTAACCATAACTTTATAACATTCTTACATCTCTCATCCTTTATACACAGTATATTACTATAGCTAATCCTATTTTTATCTAAAATTCGTTTAATCTTATTCTCTAAACATATATTTATTGAAATGTTAGCCTGTATATCCTCTCCAATAGATTTAACAGTACTTGCCATACTCTTTATTTGACTCGATAAAAGT
Organism: Hathewaya histolytica; assembly: GCF_901482605.1. Lineage (NCBI taxonomy): Bacteria > Bacillati > Bacillota > Clostridia > Eubacteriales > Clostridiaceae > Hathewaya > Hathewaya histolytica. The sequence goes on from NZ_LR590481.1 coordinate 2,492,902, forward strand.
TCTCGTCCCTCACATAAACTATTTTTTCTCATCTCATTTATAATGTATCTATTTACAATCTCCTCTGTATTTTTACTTAGAACAGTTCTGTTTATACATTTTCTTTCTAATTCGTAGGGCATAGTTTTTTTATTTTCTTGATAATTTTGTATGAGCTCAGAAAAGGCCGAATATGTATAATGAATTTCACGTTTCCAACAAATACTATTCATATCACATTGAGCACAAGCTCTATCAGCCAAATTTTCAATTAGTGCGGAACTCTTACTTTTTAGTGCTAGTTTATCGTTATCCACTAATTTATCTAATGTTGAAGATATATTAAATAATAAATCTGAAAATCCATTAACTTTTTCCGAATATATATTTCTTATTTTACTAAGATAATTTTCACTCAAATTTTCTTTCTTCTCTTCTACATTAAAGTCTAAAATAAGTTTTTTATAAATTTTCTCTGGTATAAATATAATAGCGGTTAGAGCTATTATAGCCTCAATACCTATAAAACTAGTATTAGTTCCTAAATATATTTGCACTATGAAAAAGGTAACTCCACATGCTAATGAAGTAAAATATTTCCCTGTATCTCTGAATAGTCCTGATATAAGTCCACAAATGCCAAAAACACTTATAAATATAGGCATATCAGCAGAAGTCATTCCTATTATGGCTCCTAAAGCCACTCCTGTTGTACCTCCTGTAGAAGGTCCACATATAAATCCAACCATAGCAACAAAAAATATTCCTACTACATTCGTAAGTGATATATACCTTATGTTAACGCCCCAAGTTCCAGATAATATTAGAGAAATAAAAATACCCATGCTAATCATTTCTTCATTGCTAAACACTTTTTTATAATCTAATGTTTTAAAACATATTATCCCTTGATTAATAATATAATATAATGGTATTAAGCATAGCACTTCCATAAAAGAATAAAAAACACTTATAGAGAAGTTCATTTTATTTATAACTAATCTAGATATAATGTACTCTACAATTAATAAAGATGCTATGGATATAATTTTCTTCTTTTTTTCTTCTCTAGAAAAAATATAATTGGATCCTATTATAGTACTTACAGATATAAAATATATTGATATATTCTCAACCTTGTTTATTAAGGTTATATATCCAATCATACTCCCTATGCCACATATCAAAAATTTTTCTTTATCTAGATGTAATGAAAATGCTATGAGTAATGCTATTCCAAATGGAGCCATGCCGTTTATTAATTTTACTCTACTTATAAGGAAACATATAAAAGCAAGATAAATATAACTTTTAATATTTTTCAAAATATATTTTTTTGAACATTTCTCCTCGCTATCTTCCTTTTTCAACCTTTTGTAAGGTAATACCTCTAATCCATACTGCATTTAATACACCACCCTTTTCAAAATTACGAAATTATTATAACAAATCTCTCTGGAAATAATTGTCATAACATAGTGGTGATATTTTTTTTCATGAGACATAAACTTTTAATATATGTATTTTTTTACCATTATTCTTGTCATAATATTTTTTTACAATGTAACGTCTAAATTTTATCTTTATAAAACAAAAAAAGTTGTTGAATATTCAACAACTTTTGGTAGCGGAAATAGGACTTGAACCTACGACCCTTCGGGTATGAACCGAATGCTCTAGCCAGCTGAGCTATTCCGCCATGTGGTTGCGGGGGCAGGACTTGAACCTACGACCTTCGGGTTATGAGCCCGACGAGCTACCAGCTGCTCCACCCCGCGATATTTGGTGCTGAAGACCGGAATCGAACCGGTACGGTGTGTTAGCACCGCAGGATTTTAAGTCCTGTGCGTCTGCCTGTTCCGCCACTTCAGCATGTTATATTTAAATATGGTAGCGGAAATAGGACTTGAACCTACGACCCTTCGGGTATGAACCGAATGCTCTAGCCAGCTGAGCTATTCCGCCACATGGTTGCGGGGGCAGGACTTGAACCTACGACCTTCGGGTTATGAGCCCGACGAGCTACCAGCTGCTCCACCCCGCGATATTTGGTGCTGAAGACCGGAATCGAACCGGTACGGTGTGTTAGCACCGCAGGATTTTAAGTCCTGTGCGTCTGCCTGTTCCGCCACTTCAGCATGTTATATTCAAATGGTTGCGGGGACAGGACTTGAACCTGCGACCTTCGGGTTATGAGCCCGACGAGCTACCAGCTGCTCCACCCCGCGATATTTTAGTGCTGAAGACTGGAATCAAAACGGTACGGCTATAAACACCATAAGATTTTAATCCTTGTGAATCTGTCTGTTCCATCAATTCAGCATATTAATAATTTAAATGGTTGCGGGGGCAGGACTTGAACCTACGACCTTCGGGTTATGAGCCCGACGAGCTACCAGCTGCTCCACCCCGCGATATTTTGGTGCTGAAGACCGGAATCGAACCGGTACGGTGTGTTAGCACCGCAGGATTTTAAGTCCTGTGCGTCTGCCTGTTCCGCCACTTCAGCATAACATCTTTTGTCGCAATTTATCAGCGACAAGTGTAATTATATATTAATAGAAATAATATGTCAATACTTTTTTCTAAAAAAACTTTCTATATAAAATAAAGCTAGAGACATTTTATTGAACTCTAGCTTTTTATTTCTATTTATTAAATGAATATATATAAATCTATTTATTTTTTCTTTTTACCATTTCCTTGATTTCTTGCTGATTTAGCTGTCTTCATTTCTTTTAATCTTTCTTCACTTTCCTTCAAAAACTTAGAAAGATTATCTTCAAAGTTAAAAGAATGAACTTTAGACTTCTCTTTATTCCAATCTATTTCTTGAGGTGCATTAGTCCTTTTAGGTCTTTCCTCTTCAAGCTGTTTCATTGATAAACTAATTTTGCCATTTTCGTCAACTGATATAACTTTTACTTTTACTATATCATTTTCTTTTAAATGTTTACTTATATCTTTTACAAAAGTTCTAGATATCTCAGATATATGTAATAGTCCAGTTTTTCCCTCCACCTCTACGAACGCTCCAAATTTTGTGATGTTAACCACTTTTCCTTCTATAATGCTTCCTGGTTTTAAAGACATCGAAAAAGTATCCTCCTTAAAATAATATTTATGTAATTTATTTTTTCTTGTCTACAATCGTTGATTCACCTTTTTTTGTTAATCCCAATCTTTCTCGAGCTATCTTCTCTATGTATTGATCATCTTGGGACATTTTAACCTCATCTTTTAACTTTTGATTTTCCTTCTTTACTTGTTCTACTTCCATATTCCACTTCTTCATTTCTTTTTTTTGATTGTATATAGTTATTTGTTGAGATACTAATGTATATACCACGTATATTATTCCTAAAAATAGAATTACTTTTTGGGAATTTCTAAACCTTTTCACAGTATATCATACCTTTCAAGTTTGGTAAATTGATAAAACCATTAATTTTTAAAACTTTTCTTAAGCTTATAAATTAATATACTTACTGGAAACATTAAATGTTTTATAAATATTCTTATACTCGTAAATAAAAACTTATTTAAATTATACAATATTAATATACATAAATCACTTAAAAATTTTAAATATACTAAAATTCCTATAAATATTAATATATATATATATATACTAACATATGCGTAGTTCGTGTACAACAAGAATATAAATACCAAAATCGATGTAAATATCCAAAAAAGTGTATCTTGTATAATTGTAACTATATTCCCTGGATGGGAAACCCCTCTGATTAGTCTATAGATGTCAAATAATGTCCCCGTTAAAAATCCAGCAAGTATACTAAATATAAATAACCTTAATTGAAAATCAATTGGAAATAACATACTAAATCACCTTACTTAAATAATCTTTTAAAGATAGATTCGTCTTTTGAAAGTTTCTTATGATTTTTATATAAACAACTATTAATTTCTCCTGTTATATTTACTTCCCCATTTGTTACATCTAATTTATTCATTTTTAAATCACTACCTTTTATATTTAACCCGCCAAGTTTTGTACTAAGTATTATTTCTTCCTCATTAAAGCTCACAACTTCTAGCACTCCACTTATTTCAAGTTTCTTTCTATCTTCTAATAATAATCTCCCTTTTCTTTCTTCAGTTATTATTTCTTTCTTTCTCTCCATATAATCCTCCCAATATATAGTGCTAATTATATAACCACTATTACAATGTATATGCAGTAAGTGTCTTATAAATTCTTTATACTAATAAAAAAAGATGAGGCTTTATTTATAGCCTCATCTTTACTCCTCCGCATCTTTTCCTGATATTATATCATACATTTCTTTTGCTTCTTCTTTTTTTACATGTTCAGTTATATTTACAATTTTAGCTTTTAAGGTATCCTTTGCAAATAATATTTCTATAATATCATTTTCTTTTATAGTAGTACCTGCTTTGGCTTCCTTGCCATTTATATGGACTCTTCCACTGTCACAAATTTCTTTAGCTTTTGTTCTTCTTTTTATTATTCTAGAAACTTTTAAATATTTATCTAATCTCATAATTATCTCCCCTTTTTCTTCTATTAAGAAAATTATAAAACAAAAAACCTAGATTTGCACCTAGGTTTTTATATTAGTTATTAAAAACTATTTGTTTACTTTTTCTTTAAATTCTTTTCCAGCTTTGAAAACTGGTGCTATTGATGCAGGAATCTCGATTTCTTCCTTAGTTCTTGGATTTCTTCCTTTTCTAGCAGCTCTTTTTCTAGTTTCGAAAGTTCCAAAACCAATTAATTGTACTTTCTCATCTTTTTCAAGAGTTTCTTCTACTGCTTCTATAAATGCTTTTAGAGCAGCTTCTGCATCTTTTTTAGTTAACTTAGATTTTTCACTCATAACAGTAATTAATTCAGCTTTATTCACCTTAGTTACCTCCTTAAATTAAAGTACGCTCTTTATTTGAGTATACTATAAAATAGCTTATTCTTCAAAAGATTAAAAAATCCTTCTTTTTATATGATTTTTTTGTATTAAAATTATTAAACCTGCATTTACTTTTGATTTTTCGCATTTTCCCAAAGTTTATCTAAATCTTCTAGTGACATATCTTTTAGATTATTGCCTGTATTTATTACATGCTTCTCAATAAACCTAAATCTATGTATAAACTTTTCTGTAGTATGGTTTACAGCTTCTTCTGGATCTACTTTTAAAAACCTGCAAACATTAACAGTCGCAAAAATCAAATCGCCTAGTTCATCTATTATTTTTTCCCTGTTTTTTGAATTATATACCTCAAGAACCTCAATATATTCTTCTTTTACCTTGTCTAATGCTGGTTTTATTTCTTCCCAATCGAATCCAACCTTAGCTGCCTTTTTTTGAACCTTTTCAGCTCTAATTAAACCTGGTAGACTTCTTGATATATGCTCTAGTTCTTCTGTGTAGGTGCTATAACCCTTTTCTTTTTTCTTAATACTTTCCCAATTATCTAATACTTCTTCCGAACTGTCAAGTTTAATTTTCCCAAATATATGTGGATGTCTATTTATCATTTTCTCACATATACCCTCAGTTACGTCATAGATGTTAAAATATCCTTCGTCTTTTCCAATTTTAGAATGAAAAACAACTTGTAATAATAAATCTCCTAATTCTTCTATTAAATTATTTTCATCCTCTTTTTCAATGGCATCTATAACCTCATAAGCCTCTTCTATTAGACATCTTTTAAGAGATTTATGATCTTGTTCCAAGTCCCAAGGACATCCATTTTCTCCCCTTAAAACATCCATTATCTTAACTAAATCATAGAAATCTTTTAATGCTTTAGTACCCTTGGGTATATATAGTGATGTTAAATAATCTATATCTTCTTGTCTATCTAATTCATAAAGTTTTATTTTTCTTATACTCTCTAAATCTTGAACTCCAGCTGCCCTTACAAAATAAATTTCTTCTGAATCATTATAATACTCAGATAGTGCTAGCTTAACCTCTGAAGCTATTAATTTATTATAAACTTGTGTAATTATTATTCCTGTATTGTTATGTAATATGGTGTTTTTTATTTCAAATGCATCAACTATCTTAATACCTTGTATAGGATCTATTTTAAGTGCTTCCATTATAGCCTCAATAAAACTTACAGCAGGTAGTATTTTGTATTCAATATTATGTTCTGTGCAAAGCTCTATTAACATTGAAACTGACTTTTCTGCTACTAATGGATGACCTGGCACACCATATATTATATCTTCATGTTCCTTATGTTTTTGAATTAAATCCTTTGATATTGCACTATATACCTCATCAAAATTATCATAATTTTCATAAAAGTTATCATATACATCAAATTTAATTCCTAAAGATTTTATATACTCAATAGTTGGATGTTTTTCTGTTCTAAAAAATATCTTTTTACAGCTTTTTAAAGCTTCTAAGGCACCAATAGTTAATGAATCTTTATCTCCTGGTCCTAAACCTAAAATTTTAATCATAAGTTATTCACTCTCCTTCCTATGTAATTTTAACATAAATTTATTATTTAAAATATCGTATACCTTAAGATACATTAAATTTTCCTTTAACTTCTTTATAACTGAAAATCTTAAGTATAATTACTGCTAATAAATAAGTAATAACACCAATTACTATAGCTGATAAGCAAGCTAAATCATTACTTAGTGTATGCGTATACATATATTTATACCCCAATATTACAGAAATAGACATAATTAAAGATGCTATAATAGGCTTTATTATGGAATCCAACATATTTATAGGCATTAAAAGCTTTCTTTTAATTAAAATCATATTTAAAATGCTAGAGGTTATATATCCTATTGTAGATCCTATAACTGCGCCATATATGTTTATATTAGGAATAGGTACTAGTATATAAGTTAGTATAATTTTTAATATACATCCTATTGCAAGATTTTTAACTGGAGCATAAAAGTTATTCATAGCTTGTAGAAGAGTTGTGCTACATTGACTTAGTACTATAAATGGTAAAGATATAGCCATATATTTTAAAATCGTATATCCGCCAAAGTCTCCTCTAAAAACCAGGCTCATTACAGGATATGATAAAAAATATAATCCCATAGCTGAAGGCATTGAAATCACACTAGAAAGTTTTATAACTCCTTCTACTTTATTTTGTAATTCTACCTTTCTGTTTTTCACATATGCTTCCGCTACAATAGGAACAATAGATGTACATAAAGCCACAGAAAGAGCTAACGGTACATGAGATAATGTAGCTGCCTTTCCCGTTAGTTGTCCATATAATATAGCTGCGTCTTTGCTTGAAAACCCTGCCCTTAATAACCCTCTTGGAACTACTATAGAATCAACTAATCCCATTATTGTTCCTACTACAGCCCCAAAAGAAAACGGAATAGCATTTCTCAATATATCACCTACAATGGGACGCTTAATATCTGATTTTTTCTTAGGTATATATCTTAATACTGATAAAAATTTTATAACTAAATATATAAATCCTAATAAAGAACCTATTAGTGCTCCTAACGCAGCTCCACCTGCCGCATATTCTATACCTAAAGGAAAAAGCATATATGCAAGGCCTACCCCCCCAACTACCCTTCCTATTTGCTCTATAACTTGCGAAATCGCAGTTGGATTCATATTATGTAATCCTTGAAAAAAACCTCTTAAAATTCCCATTGTTATTACGAATACAGGCGCAAGAGATGTAGCTATTAATGCATAGTATGATTTTCTATCCCATCTTAAAGAGGTTATTATGTTATCGGAAAAAAATATTAATATAAAGGAAAATGCCAAAGCCGTAGGAATCATAATTAAAAAAGTGGATCGAATAACTCTAAGTATACCATTTCCATCATTTTTAGCATTCATCTCCGAAATTATCTTTGATACCGCTATAGGTATCCCTGAAGATACCGCTATAAAAGTAAGATATAATGGATATGACATTTGATAATATCCCATACCTTCATCACCAAGGAGAATTTGCATTGGGATTCTAAAAAACAACCCCAAAAACCTTGCAAATATACCAGCTGCCCCTAAAATTAAGGTGCTTTTTATCAAGGTCTGTCTTTTCATAAATAATTACCCCCAATAATAAATATATAAAATTGCCCTATATTAAATATATTTTTTATTTTAGGTATTATTACTTAAGAAAAAAATAAGTGGCAGTAAGAAAAGTTCTTACTGCCACTTATGTATTATTCCATTTGCTTTCCTAAGAAATTAGCTGCCGTTTCAGCTAGCTTTAACTCTAAATCTCCAAATTCTTTTCTGTCATCATCAGTCAACATAACTACATTACCAATGGTATCTCCTTCAGCTATTATTGGAGCTATAACTTGGTACTTATATCTAGATTCATCATCATCTTCATATATAGGAATTATATCTTCTGATCCTTCACCTAAAATAATAGGCTTTCTTTCTTCCATAATTCTTTCTAAATCAGAACTGATTTTTCTATCCATATATTCTTTTCTAGATCCACCACTTATTGAAATAATACCATCTTTATCTGTTATTATTACTGTTCCTCCAAGAGATTGTTGAAGAGCATCTGCATATTCCTTTGAAAAATTACTTAACTCTTCTATTGGAGAATACTTCTTTAGTATTACGCCACCTTCCCTATCTGTAAATATCTCTAGTGGGTCTCCTTCTCTTATCCTTAAAGTTCTTCTAATTTCTTTAGGTATAACAACTCTTCCTAAATCATCTATACGTCTTACTATACCTGTTGCCTTCATTTGTTTTCCTCCTTTTATACATGTGTTACATAAAATATCCTTGTGTTATTATTATCTTTATAATTATGAAATTTTATACACATATATAAATCATTTTTTCATAGTAAGACATAATTTTCATATATTATTTTAAATTATCCTCATAAGTCTTAGCTTTTACTTCTTCTTTCCACTTTTTCATATTCTCTTCCCAAGTTTTTAATTTCTTTTCAGCTATTAATTTTTCATTTATTCTCTCTTTTACTTCTTCATATTTTTTTGCTGGATAGTCTGTTTTATCTAAAACTTTTACAATATGAAATCCATCTTCATCTTTAACTGGTGTAGTTACCTCACCTTTTTTAAGTGTCATTGTACTTGTTAAATAAGGTTTTTGATAAAGTTCTCTATATGTTAAAAATCCTATTTCTCCACCTTTAGATTTAGTCATTTCATCTTTACTTTTCTCTTTAGCAATTTTAGCAAAATCTGCACCACCATCTAATTTCTTCTTTATAGCATCCGCTTCTTCTTTCTTCTCTACAACTATTTGTGCAAGTTTAACACCATTAGGTTTTTCTGTAAAATCATTCACATTTTTATTGTAATGTTCTTTCATTTCCTTTTCATCTACTTTTACATCTTTAGTTACACTTTCATATAATTTATTTGTAGTTAATTCTATTTGTACATTTTCTTTTATCCTAGATTTTAATTTTTCCTCTGTAAGCTTCTCTTTTTCAAGAGCCTTCTTGTAGTCCTCTTCTTTTGGGAAATTAGCTTTTATTTGTTTATAAGCTTCATCAGCTTTTTTATTTATTTCTTCGTCAGTTACCTTTACCTTTAAATCCTTAGATTTCTTTAATATAATTTCATTGCTAACTAAAACTTGAAGTAATTGCTCTCTTTGTTTTTGTAAAATTTCTTTAGCTTCTGAATTCTCTTCATATTTTTCTCCAAACTTTTCTTTTAATGCAGCATGCATAAATGCTAATCTATCATCAATTTCTCCTCTAGTAATCACTTTACCATTTACTTTGGCAACTTTACTTTTAGCTACAGATTCAGGTGTTTTTTGTACCATTTTACAACCTGTTAATCCAACTGTTATTGAAAATGCTAAAACAATACTTACAACTTTCTTTGTATTCTTCACTTTACTTCCCCCGATTCATATCTATTTTTTTATTATCTATCTGTATATCCTTGAATAAAATTCATATTCTACAAAATTTATTCTATCACAAATATTACCTATTTAAAACTATACTTTTAAAGTCTTTTAGAATTTTTATTAAATTCTCCAATAAATCTTCCTTTTTTATATTTTTTAAATTATAAGCTATTATAGGCTCTTCGCCCATTTTAATTATAAGTTCTTTTCTATATTCAGATAAAACTTTTTTAATAATATCTTTTGAAAGCTTATCTTTATTTAAAAACTGCATATTAACTCTATCTTTAACCTCTTTAATTTCTACTATTCCTATTGAATTTGCAACGCTTTTTAAGTAAGCTATATTAATAAGATTATTAACTGGTACTGGAATATCTGAGAATCTATCTTCAATTTCTTCTTGTATATCCATCAATTCATCCATAGACGATATAGATGCAATTTTTTTATAAACTTCGATTTTTTGTGTTTCATCCTTAATATATCCACTAGGGATATATGCATCTATTTTAATTTCTATGGTTGTTTCAATTTCTTCTTTTTCTATATCACCCTTGATTTTACTTATAGTATCTTCTAACATACGACAATATAGATCATATCCAACAGAAGACATATGTCCATGCTGGGACGATCCCATCATATTACCTGCACCTCTTATTTCTAAATCTCTCATAGCAATTTTAAAACCAGATCCTAGTTCTGTAAATTCCTTTATTGCTTTTAATCTTTTCTCTGCTACCTCTGTTAGGACTTTGTCTTTTTTATAAGTAAAATATGAGTAAGCTAATCTATTAGAACGTCCAACTCTTCCTCTTAGCTGATAAAGCTGAGATAATCCCATTTTATCTGCATCATATATTATCATTGTGTTAGCATTTTGAACATCTATACCAGTTTCTATAATTGTAGTACATAGAAGAAGGTCATATTTTTGTTCTATAAAATCTATCATTATATTTTCTAATTCCCGTTCACTCATCTGCCCATGTGCCACAGCTATCCTTGCTTCCGGAACTAATTTATGCAAATATGAACTCATATCTAATATAGTTTCTACCCTGTTGTATACAAAGAATATCTGTCCATCACGACTAATCTCCCTTAGAATTGCATCTCTAATAAGTTGTTCATTAAATTCAACAACATAAGTTTGAATTGGATATCTTTCTTCTGGTGGAGTTTCTATAACACTAATATCCCTCACCCCTGTCAAGGACATATGTAATGTTCTTGGGATAGGTGTTGCTGATAAAGTTAGGACATCAATGTTTTTCTTTAACTCTTTCACTTTTTCCTTATGTTTCACTCCAAATCTTTGTTCTTCATCTACAATCAAAAGACCTAAATCTTTAAAGATAACATCTTTCTGTAATATTTTATGTGTACCTATAATAATATCTAAATTTCCTTCTTTTAATAATTGTAATGCCTTCTTTTGTTCAGCTGGTGTCCTAAATCTAGAAAGCATATCTATTTTTACAGGAAAATCACTAAATCTTTTTAAAAAATTATTATAATGTTGTTTTGCTAATATAGTTGTGGGAACTAAAACTGCCACCTGTTTGCCATCCATCACGGATTTAAAGGCAGCCCTTAGCGCCACTTCAGTTTTTCCATATCCAACATCCCCACAAAGTAGCCTATCCATAGGTTTATTGGATTGCATATCTTTTTTTATGTCTTCTATAGCAGTTAGCTGATCAGGGGTCTCTTGAAATGGAAATTCCTCCTCAAATTGTTTTTGCCAAACAGTATCCTTTGAAAAAGCATAACCTTTTAGTATACTTCTTGCTGCATACAATTTTATCAATTCTTCTGCTATATCTTCTATAGATTTTTTTACTTTCCGTTTAGCCTTTGTCCACTCAGCACTACTTAACTTTGTAACCTTAGGTGATTTCCCTTCCGAACCGATATATTTTTGTACAAGATCCAATTGTTCTACAGGTACGTAAAGTATATCATTACCGCCATAGGCAACTTGAAGATAATCTTTTTTATGGTTTCCAACTTCAAGCTGCTTAATTCCTCTATATACACCTATACCGTGGTTTACATGAACTACATAGTCACCTAACTTTAATTCAGTAAAACTCTTTATTTTTGATATACCCTTTTGAGACGTTTTACTGCTTCTCAACTTTCTTTTAGATTCACCAAAAACACCTTTATCTGATATAACACAAAGCTTTAAATCTGGATAATCATAACTTTTTAGTTGACTTCCGTAGCTTACAACGACTTCCCCGTTATGTATCTCATCAACTAAATCTTTATAAACACTTTCCACTCCTCTATCTATTAAAGTATCTATTAACCTTTGTCCTCTACTTTTAGTTCCAGATAATATTAATATTTTATATTGCTTTTTCTTTTTATCTCTAATATCATCTATTAGCAGATCAAGTTGTCCATGATAATCATTTAATGTTATTTGAGTAAAGGATACTATGGATTTTGGAGCAAATTCTTTTAAAGTTTTAGGCATAGAGCTAACTGTAATCATCTCTTTTTCTTCTAATATCCCTTTAAGCATATCTCTGCTTATAATTAATTCACCTTGTCTAGGTAGTATATTTCCTCTGCTCAAAAAATTCTCATAGTTTTCATTGAACTCCATATAAAGGCTCTCTATTTTACCCGAACATCTCTGTGGATCATCCATTACTAAAAAAGCACCTTTAAAGTAATCAAAAAAAGTTGAGGTTTTTTCATAGAAATATGGTATATAACTGTCTATTGTCTCAAAACTCCATCTTTCTTTTAAAGATTCTAAATTACTCTTTATTATTCCATTTATCTTTTCTACTTCTTCATTTTTCTTACTATCCTTGAATTTATCTGATAAAATGTTTAAGTCTTCTTTTATCGCATTATATCCTTTATTAAGATTTTCATTATAAAGAATTATCTCTTTTGCTGGAAAAATCTCTATAGTATAACACTTTTCTATACTCCTCTGTGTCTCAGCACTAAATGTTCTGATAGAATCTATCTCATCATCGAAAAGTTCAATTCTATAAGGCATATCAGCTATAGGAGGGAATATATCTATTATTCCTCCTCTTATAGAGAATTGACCCTTATTCTCAACAGTTAGACTTCTTTCATATCCACATTGAACGAGCTTTTCACTTAATTCTTTTATATCTAATATATCTCCTACTGAAAGCTTAAATATATTCTCTTTAAATAAATCTACAGGGGTGTAAACAGAAGCTAATGCATCTACACAAGTTATAAGTACACTATTTTTTCCTTGTAGAACTTCTTTTAAAACCCGTAATCTTTCCCATCTTAAATCACCAGAAATAGCATCTATATTATAAAACACTAATTCTTTAGTGGGAAAATAACTTAAATTAGGTATATATAAGTTTAAATCTTCATAAAGATTTCTAGCCTCTACGTCGCTGTGAGTAATAATTAGTATTGGCTTATTTATTTTATTATATAATCCACTTATTAAATAAGCTTTTGCTGATTCTGATATGCCATAAATTCCTACAGGAAAGTTATTCTTATCTATATTTTTATTTATTTCAAGAAACTTATCACTCTCGAGTAGTGGCTGCATTAATCCTTTTAATCTCATAATATTACACCTCTTAATCTAAGCAATCACTTCATTACTCAGCAATAAAACCATTATATTTATTCATGGCTTCAGGAACACCTTCACTTATGATTGTTTTTACTATTTCTGGACACACATTTAATACACCTTCAACTTTCGCTCTTCCCTCTTTAGAAAATCTTCCTAAAACATGAGACACGAGCTCCCCCCTAGGTGCACCTACCCCTATTTTAATTCTAGGGAAATCGTCTGTACCTATCTTTTTTATGATATCCTTTATTCCGTTATGACCACCCGCACTGCCCTTAGCTCTTATCCTAACTCTACCTTCATCCAAACTAATATCATCATATAGTACTATTATGTTTTGTGAAGGGATATTAAAATAATCTGAAGCTAATATAACACTATCACCACTTAGGTTCATATATGTGGAAGGTTTTAAAAGAATGACCTTCTCCATTCCTATTCTGACTTCTCCATATAATCCTTTAAATTTTTCCCTATCAATGCCAAGTTTATACTCCTTTGCTAAAATATCTATTGCATCAAACCCTGCATTATGTCGCGTTTTATCATATTCCTTTCCAATGTTTCCAAGTCCAATTACTAAATACATTTTGACCTCCAACATACCTCTTTAAAATTTATAAAAATAATTAGCATGCATATGCATGCTAATTATTTATTTTAAATTATTTAGTGTATTACTTCAAGCTATAAGCACTTATATCATTATAAATAATTTCACCATTTCTCCAAATTTTCAAAATCAATCTATCATCTTTTTTATGATTACTTACAATCTCAACCAGCTGAGCTAAATCTTTAATTTCCTTATCATTCACTGCCAATATTATATCTGTTGGTCTAATTTTAGCAATCTCACCTATACTCCCCTTACAAACTTTTTGTATATAAAGGCCTTTAACTCCATCATTAGAAGTAGGAACTGTGCCTTTTCCCATTATTCCTATATTCTTTATAACTGTATTATTATTATTTAATATATTCTCTACAATTTCCTGTACTTCTGTAATTTTTAAAGCACTATAAGTTATTTCTGGGGAAAGCTTAACTTTAGGTGCAAAATTTATTCCTATTAAGTTACCACCCTCATTATACATAAAAATATTATCAGTTTCTTCTCTTCTTAGTATATTGGTTATTATTACATTAATAAGACTTTTACCTTTAATAGATGTATTACTATTACCAAATATCTTCTTATGGATGCCTTCAACACTTCCTTGAAATATTTCTACATCCTCTAATTTACTCTTTTCTTCTATAACTATAACCCTATCACCTTTAGATGTATTGTCTATTATGTCTGGAAAATCAATCTTACCAACATCCACCTTAATAACACCAATCTTACTTAAAGAATCTTTACCTATGAACTCTCCATGACGTATAACCTTATTAAAAAACTGAATTTCAATGTTTTCTTTTAGGTTTATATTATCAGAACAAGTTATTATATGTCCATCATCTCTATAAACTACACCCAACCTCTTCTTATTTCCATTTTTTATTACAACAATGCCTTTTTCAATTTTGTTTAAAGCATGTTTGTTGTTTTCTAATATCTCTTTTTTAGAAATAATCTTCTTGTTTTCGAATTTAGTAGTTAGCTTTTTATTAGTTAGATTTATAGTTTTAGTCTTATTATCATTTTTCATATATGCACTTATAAACATTCCTGACACTACAGTAACTGTAATAATAAAAGTGGTTCTTATAAAATAATTAATCCTTTTTTGTTTTTTACTTTTTCTAAATTCTATATTTTTTTGCACCGTATTAACATTTTGTTTTTTGTCAAACTTCTTAGTAATAAGTCTAGATTTTTTCTTCACCTTATCACTTCCTGTTTAAAATGTTTAATTCTTTTTAGACTTATCCAAAGTAAAGGAAAAGCATACACCTTTATCTATATTTTGTGCCCATATTTCTTGATTAAGTTGTGATAAAATTTCCCTTACTATAGAAAGTCCTAAGCCTGTACTCACTTTAGCCGTTCTAGATTTATCACCTCTATAAAACCTTTCCCATAACTTGTTTAGAGTATCCTCAGGTATAGGATCACTTTCATTATATATAGAAATTATAGCTTTTTTGGATTTACTTTTACAATTTATCTTTATTTCAGCTTCATCTTTAGAGTACTTAATAGCATTGTCTAATAAGTTTGTAATTACTTGCACAAGCCTATCTTTATCTGCAACTACCAAAAGCTTGTCATTATCAAAACATACATCTACTTTTAAATCTTTTTCTCTTATCTTAGTTTCAAATTTTAGAACTGTAACCCTTATAATTTCATTTATATCAACATCTTCTACAATTAATTTAAACTTACCATCTTGTAATGCAGAAAGATCTAAAAGTTCATTAACCAAACGAGTTAGACGTTGAATTTCTTCATAAGCCAATTTTAAATAGTATCTTTCTTTTTCCTTTGGTATAATTCCATCTATTATTCCACCTATAAATCCTTTTATAGAAGTTATAGGTGAACGTATTTCATGAGATACATTGGATATAAACTGCCTTCTATTATCCTCAACCTTTTCCAAAAAATCTGCCATATAATTAAATGAACTTGCAAGCTCACCAATTTCATCGTCGGCCTTTATAGTTACCCTCTTTTCTACTTCTCCTCTTGATATCTTTCTTGCAACTTGATTTATCTCTCCCAAAGGTTTTACTATTATTCTTTGAGAAAATCTATAAATTATTATACACGATATTATTATTCCCAAAATTACTGATATCCATATTATTTCGTATACTCCATTTAAGGGCTCCGTAATTTCTGTCATAGGTGTATTCATTATAATGGCTCCCGCAAACTCTTTTGCAGGTGTAAATATAGGAATTTCTATACTATGAATTAAATTGTTATATATTTGCCCATAAGTACCCTTCTTCTCAATTATTTTTCTTTTTTTTAGGTCTTCAATATCTTTTATAAAAAGTTGATTTCCTATTAATTTTTTATGTGAAGAGTTAGAAACAGCATATATATACCCCCAATTATCCACTATCCATATATCAGCATTTAAATAACCACCTATAAACTCTAAAGTTTCTTCCACAGATTCTGGAGTTGTTTCATTTTTTATATATCTTAGTGCTAGCTGACTTATTATAACTGATTGACTTTCCAATTGCTCTTTTCTTTGTTTAAAATAATAAGTTTCAAACCAAAAGGAAAGAAATGTAGCTAATATAACAAAACTCAAAGATATTATAAGCGTATATGTAGCTAGCATTTTAGTAAATAATCCTCTTTTTTTCATCTACTTTACCTCAAATTTATAACCTACACCCCAAACTGTTTCAATTTGCCAACTATCAGCGCCTTGTAGCTTCTCTCTTAATCTTTTTACGTGAACATCTACAGTTCTTGAATCACCTGGGTAATCATACCCCCAAACTTCGCATAATAGTTGTTCTCTTGTAAACACTTTATTTTTATTTAATGCTAAAAAGTATAAAAGCTCAAATTCTTTTGGAGGCATTTTTACTTCTGCTTCTTTGTATGTTACATTATATGAGTTAATATCTATTTCCAAATCTTCAAAATTTAAAACTTCTTTATTAGTTCCTTCTAAATTATACCTTCTAAGTACAGCTTTAACTCTTGCTAATAATTCTTTAGGTTCGAAAGGTTTTACCATGTAATCATCAGCTCCAAGTTCAAGACCTAGAACCTTATCAAAAGTATCACCCTTTGCCGTTAAAAGAATTATAGGAGTTTCTGAATCTTTTCTAATAGCTTTAAGTACATCGATACCATCTACATAAGGTAACATTATATCTAAAATCATTAGGTCAGGTTTATATACACCAAACTTCTCTATAGCATCTCTACCGTTATGAACCATATCTGTTTCATATCCTGAATTCTCTAAATACATCTTTATTACTTCACATATATTTTCATCATCATCTACTATTAAAACTCTTGCGATTGACCCTTCCACCCTAAACTCCTCCTTTTAAAACTTATAATATTAATTTATCATAATTTATTGTATTATTATTATTTTTAGCATAAAAGTTACAAAATATTTACCTTAAATCTTTATATTCAAAATAAAGACATGCTATGATTTAATCATAACATGTCTTATATAAAAAAGTATTATCCCTCGAAAAGTTTACTTACTGAAACATCTTCATGAATCCTTTTGATAGCTTCAGCAAATATAGGCGCAACTGGTAATGTTCTAAATTTACTTATTTTCTTTTCTTCTGGTAAATTTATTGTATGTAACATAACGATTTCTTTTAAAACGGAATTTTCTAATCTTTCTATGGCAGGTCCAGATAAGACGCCATGGCTACAACAAGCATAAACTTCTTTTGCACCCATCTTTTTTAATGCAGCAGCACCATTTGTTATTGTTCCTGCTGTATCTATCATGTCATCAATCATTATACAAACTTTATCTTTTACATCCCCAATTATATTCATTACTTCTGACACATTAGCTTTAGGTCTTCTTTTATCGATAATTGCTATTGGAGCATGTAATCTATCTGCAAATTTTCTTGATCTTGCAACACTTCCTAAATCAGGAGATACTACAACAACATCTTCTCTATCTTTAAATCCCTTTTCTACAAAGTGGTTACCAAGTATTGGACAACCCATTAAATTATCTACTGGGATATTAAAATATCCTTGAATTTGTGCTGCATGTAAATCCATTGTTAGAACCCTATCTGCCCCTGATGTTGTTATTATGTCAGCTACTAATTTAGCTGTAATTGGATCTCTTGCCTTAGCTTTTCTGTCTTGTCTCGCATATCCATAGTAAGGTATTACAGCTGTAATTCTTCCAGCTGATGCTCTTTTTAATGCATCAATCATAATCAATAATTCCATTAGATTATGATTTACAGGCGCATTAGTAGATTGAACTACAAACACATCAGTTCCTCTTACTGTTTCATTAATATTGACAGAAATTTCCCCGTCACTAAATGTTGATACTTCTGAATTCCCCAAAGATATACCAAGTCTATCAGCAATGTCTTCTGCTAATTTTTTATTGGCATTACCTGTGAAAATTTTAATGTTACTACCATTAAATTGCATCTCTAGACCTCCTAAATATTATTTCTTTAGCCCCTTTTTTTCTACCCACTTGTCAATATTAGTCTGCCTAGCTCTTGCAATGGCCAAACTTCCTTCCGGAACTTCTTTGGTAATTGTTGAACCAGCAGCTACATATGAGTTGTTTTTAATCTCAACTGGT
The DNA here is from genome assembly GCF_901482605.1 of Hathewaya histolytica. Lineage (NCBI taxonomy): Bacteria > Bacillati > Bacillota > Clostridia > Eubacteriales > Clostridiaceae > Hathewaya > Hathewaya histolytica. The sequence goes on from NZ_LR590481.1 coordinate 2,511,636, forward strand.
GATATAAGGTTAGCATTACATCCAATAAAAACATTATCTCCTATGATTGTCTTATGTTTCTCTTTTCCGTCATAATTTACAATTACTGTCCCACAACCAAAATTACATTTTGAACCTACTTCAGAATCTCCTATGTATGTTAGATGTGATACCTTAGTATTATCACCTATTGTTGACTTTTTAATTTCTACAAAATCGCCAATCCTTGCATTTTTACCTATGTTACTATCAGGTCTTATATATGCAAATGGCCCTACTGTAGTGTTTTCTCCAATGTTACTATCTAGAACCACTGAACTTTGAATAGTAACTTGAGCACCTATTATACTATCTTTGATTCTAGAATTTGGATACAACATACATCCTTCCTTAATAACAGTCTTACCCTCTATTACATTGCCTGGATATATTATAGTGTCAGAACCTATTTCAACTTCTGACCCAATATATGTGTTGTTCGGGTCTATTAATGTAACACCATTTTCCATATGCATCTTATTTATTCTTTTTCTCATAATTATCTCTGCATTTGAAAGTTCTACTTTAGAATTTACGGCAGTTATCTCTTCAACTGGTACTGTAAATGCACCTACTTTAAGACCTTGAGTTTTGAATATCTCAATTACATCTGTAAGATAGTATTCACCTTGTGCATTATTATTATTTAATTTATGTAAATTTTCTAGCAATAATTCAATATCAAAACAATACATTCCTGAATTTATTTCATTAACTTGAACCTCTTCTTCGTTACAATCTTTAAATTCAACAATTTTTTCTACTTCTCCTGAAGAATTTCTAATAATTCTTCCATACTTAGCTGGTTCTTCTAGAATAGATGTTATGACAGTAGCTTTATATTCTCCATCTGTGTGAAATTCGAATAGTTTTTCTACCATTTGCTTAGTGATAAGAGGTCCATCGCCCACAAAAATAGCTACAGTTCCTTTCTTATTACTAAGAAATTCTTGTGCACACATTGCAGCATGACCTGTTCCTAATTGTTTATCTTGAAATGAATAAGTAATTTTTCTGTCTTTAGTTCCTTCTTTTACCTTATCAGCACCTTTTCCTACAACTAAATTAATATCTTGTATTCCTGCTGATTTCAGATTATCTATAACATGGTTTACCATTTCTTTTCCACAAACTTTATGTAAAACTTTTGGCAGGCTTGATTTCATTCTTTTGCCTTCCCCTGCTGCTAATATAATAGCACACTTACACAAATTGAACACCTCATTCATCTATTTTTTACATTAATATATTTTATAAATATAAAAATCCCTTTATATTATATTTTATAAGCTATATATTTTCAACCTTATAAAAAAACTTTTAATAATTTACTTTAATAAAATGCACTCAAAAACCTCACCAGTACAAAAAAATAAAAAGGAGCATCAACTCCTTTTAAATTTATTCTTCACATTGACAATGACACTCGCATTGACATTCTTCTGTTTCAGTTTGATTTTTAACCTTTTCATATTCCGATAAAATAGAATCTTGTATTTTTTGTCTTGTATCAGTATTTATTGGATGAGTGATATCTTTAAACTCTCCATTAGGTGTTTTTCTGCTTGGCATAGCTATAAAAAGTCCATTCTTTCCTTCTATAACCTTAATGTCGTGTACAACAAATTCTCCGTCGAAGGTTACTGATACAATAGCCTTCATTTTACTATCTGCAGAAATTTTTCTTATTCTTACATCTGTAATTTGCATAGGTCCACCTCCAAAACAGTTACTTTATATATCTATTCTCTACAAATTACATTTTTCCTTCTAATTGTTTAAAAAATTCTAAATTTTTTTAAATAACTAGAAATGTTTTTGTAAAATTACAGTGTTGTACATATTATACTATTTAAATTAATTTTATTTTTTACATGAAGGTAGTAAAATCGCTTCTCCTTCTTCCGTGATACCTTGAAATTGCACTAGGGATATGTAATCTTTTACTAATTTTTCCTTATCATCTATTTGTTCTATCAATACTCCTATACCTAAGAGCTCACATTGAAACTCTGTAAGAAGATTTATTATACCCGTAGCAGTTCCTCCACCTTTCATAAAGTCATCTATAAATAAACACTTACTTCCTCTATCTATTGACTTTGTGGAAAGTGTCATAGTTTGGATTCTCTTAGTAGATCCAGATACATAATTAATACTTACCGTTGTACCCTCAGTAACTTTAGTGTCATGCCTAACTATAACCAGTTTAACACCCAAGCATTTTGCCACCTCATAAGCTAATGGAATGCCTTTAGTCTCAACTGTTATAACACAATCTAAATTTAAATGATTAAACTTTGACGCTAAAATAGCTCCTGCCTTGGTTATTATCCTCGGATTATAAAGTAAATCCGTCATATAAAGAAAGTTACCTGGTATTATTCGATTTTTATCCATAAGCATAGTACACAACTCTTCAATAAATTCTTGTCCTTCCCTATCACTTATTTCTGGTATATATTTTATACCCCCTGATGCCCCAGATACTGTTTCTATTTTTCCCATGGAAAGTTTACCTAAACATTCTCTTACTATGACAATATCTTCACTTATAGTAGATTTTGCCGCATTTAAAGTATTCGTAAAAGTATTTAAGTTTATTATCCTATTAGGATTTTCAATTAAAACCTTTGTTATCGCAGCTACCCTTTGATTTCTAGTAAACTTATTTTCCATCAACATCACCTTTAAAAAATTTTTAACGAATTATTTCCGTATATATGATAAAATTATTCATGTTTTATATTATATTTTACATCATTAAAATAATTTTAACCATAAAATAGTTAAATTTTTAATTTATTTTTTATAATTTCTCTTTTTTGTGTTGCTTTTTATAACATTTGTATATAATTATTAATGTAATAATTATATTAGTAGCGTATATTCTTATTTATAGTTTTTATATATAAAATATAATTTTAATATATTAGGGAGTGATTATTGTGTCTTTAAATTGTATAAACTACGCTAACAAAAAAGTTCACTTTATAGGTATAGGTGGAATAAGTATGAGCGGACTTGCTGAAATTTTACTTAAAGATGGGGTTAGCGTTTCTGGTTCTGATATGAAGGAAAGCCATATTACTGAAAAATTAAGAGCATTAGGTGCCTCTATATATATAGGTCATAACGAAAAGAATGTAGAAGATAAGGATGTCATAGTATATACTGCTGCTATTTCTTCTGATAATCCTGAACTAATAAAATCTAAGGAATTAAACCTAATTATGTATAATAGGGCAGAATTCCTAGGTGAAATAATGAAAAGTTACAAATACAATATAGCCGTATCTGGTACTCATGGAAAGACTACAACTACTTCTATGGTATCCCACATAGCTTTAAGTGGTAAATTAGATCCAACAATACTAGTGGGTGGGGAGCTAGACATAATAAAAGGTAATATACTAGTTGGAAATAGTGAATATCTTATAACTGAAGCGTGTGAATACAAAGAATCTTTTCTAAAATTTTATCCTTATATAGGCATTATATTAAACATAGATGCTGATCACCTAGATTATTATAAAGATATAAATCACATAAAGGAGGCCTTCTCAAAGTTCATAGATATTATCCCTAAAGATGGCTACTTAATAGCTAATGCAGAAGATAAAAATATTATGAGTATAATTGATAAGGCTGAATGTAATGTTATGACTTTTGGTATAAATAATGGAACGTTACGAGCAAAAGATATAGTATTTAATAATAATGGAAATGCATCTTATACTGTATCTATGGATGGAGAAGACTTATTTAGGCTAAACCTATCCGTTCCTGGAGAACATAATATACTAAATTCTCTATCCACTATTGGATCTGCTTTAAGCTTAAACATACCATATGAAGATATAAAACATGGATTAGAAAGTTTCCATGGAACCCATAGAAGGTTTGAAGTTAAAGGTGTCAAGAATGGTGTAACTGTTATAGATGATTATGCTCATCACCCTACAGAAATATTATCTTCTATTAAAACAGCCTTAAAATATCCTCATAATAAAATATATTGCTTATTCCAACCACACACATATACAAGAACTTATTCATTATTTAATGAGTTCTGTAGTTGTTTTGATGGAGTGGATAAACTTCTAGTTGCTGATATATATGCTGCAAGGGAAAAAGATACAGGTCTTGTTCATTCCAAAAATCTTGCACAGAAGATTAAAGAAAAAAATATAGATACACTTTATATGCCAAGTTTTGAAGCTATGGATAAATACCTAAAGGACAATTGTACCGAGGGTGATTTAATATTAACTGTAGGTGCTGGAGATATAAACAAGGTTGGAGAAAGTTATTTAAAATAAATTAAATAAAAAAATATAAATATAATAATAAAAACCACCACTTTGGGAAAAATATATATTAATAATTATATAAAACTCGAAATGGTGGTGTTTTTGTGAAAAACTTTATTATCTCAGGATTCTTAGATTTAATATTAGTACTAATATCATATTTTATCTTCAGAGCAATAATAAATGGTCCTACGAGACACAAAATATACGAAAAATTAATGAGCTCATTTGCTAAATTTATAATTTTTCTTTTTGTAGTAACTGTTGCCATTACAGGAATTACAGCTGTAATACTTTATAAAACCCGTTATATTCAATATATAAATATAGTTACTCCTGCCTTAGTATCAATCTTTGTAGGTTTTGTTGTATCAACTGTACCTACTCGTGGATATGAAGAGCAAAAAAATTAAATACCTTTGTTGACAAGCTACAATTAATTTAGTATAATTGTTCTTGTCTTTCGGGGTGTGGCGCAGATGGGAGCGCGCGTGGTTTGGGACCATGAGGTCGCAGGTTCAATCCCTGTCACCCCGACCAAAGGATCACTTTTAGTGGTCCTTTTTATTTTTTATAATATTATTTAAATTATAAAAACTCCATATTTCCCTTACGTGGACTCTTATTTTATCATTAAATTAGTAAATAAACATGATATACTAAATATATTATTATATTTAAGAGGGGATTCTAATATGTTAGATAATATTAATGGTGCTATATTTGATTTAGATGGAACTCTAATCGACTCTATGGATATATGGGCTAAAATAGATATGGATTACTTAAATGCTCACAATATATCTATGCCTAGTGATTTAAGAGATGCAGTAGAACATTTAAGTTTTGAAAAAACTGCCTCATATTTTAAAAAGAGATTTAACTTACCCTATAGTGAAAAAGAAATTCAAGACCAGTGGTTTACTATGGCATTAGAAGAGTACTCTAGAAATATTAAACTTAAACCTGGTGTTAGAAAACTTTTAGAACTTTTAAAACGTCGTAACATAAAAATAGCTCTAGCAACCAGTAACTGTACACCATTAATATATGCCTGCTTAAAACCTAAAGGTTTACTTAACTATTTTGATGTAATTACAACAACAAGTGAAGTTTCAAAAGGAAAATCATTTCCAGACATATATCTTCATACCGCAAAAAAATTAGGCATATCTCCAGAAAATTGCATAGTTTTTGAAGATATCTTGCCTGCCATAAAGGGTGCTAAAAAAGCTGGCATGAAAGTTGTTGCAATTTTTGATACCTTCTCAGAGTCCCAGAAACTAGAAATAGAATCTATTGCAGATAAATATATAAAAGATTTTAATGAATTATTAACTACATAAATAAAATAGTTCCCTAAAGGGAACTATTTTATTTCGCCACCTATACACTGTGGAACTTTGTTTATTATATCTTTCTGCATACAATACTTCAAATCTTCATTCAATCCCAAATTCTTTAGTCTTTTGTAATGATATGCTTCTTTAACAAAGCTAAGTATATCTTCATGATTCTTATAAGATATAAACGCAGTCTTTGCAATGTCACTTAATTCCACATCATTTTTTATCTCTATAATTTTCTGCATTATGTACCCTGCACATATGAAATCATCCATAGAAAACTCTCCATCTGTGCCAGAATTAACTATCACTAAGTCTTGTCCTAGATTACAAACCTTCTTTGCAACTGCTCTTGCATTTATCATAGCTCCTATAAACACATTATCAGCATATTCACAATTCCTTATAGCCCTAGTACCATTACTGGTTGTAATAATTAAATTTTTACCTTCTATAATCTCCCTAGAATACTCTAGAGGAGAATTAGAGCAGTTAAAGCCTTGTATTTTAAGAGCATTCCTTTCACCACCTAAAATACACGCTCTAGTGCTAATATCCTTGTAACTAAAAGCTTCTTCTTTAGAGAGAACAGGAATTACCTTTGAGCATCCATTATTTAATGCAGTTACAATTACACTTGTTGCTCTTAAAACATCAATGATTACTACATTTTTTCCTTCTATCTTTTCCTTTCCTATATAATCTGCAGATATAATTAAATCTATTTCCATATTATTATTCCCCCTTTTGAGTCTAAACTATAAACTTTTATATTTCTTGCCCTGAAATATATCTTCATCCTCCAACTTTTTATCTATAGCGTTTAATACTTCCCATTTTCTTAGACTCCACATAGGGCCTATTAGTAAATTTCTCGGTGCATCCCCTGTAAGCCTATGTATTACTACAGAAGGTGGAAGTAAGGTTATAGCTTCACATATGACTTCTAAATAATCATCCATAGTCATAAGTTCTAATTCACCATTATTATATAGTTTCACCAAAGATGTTCCCTCCATTAAATGAAGAAGGTGAATCTTTATACCTTGTATATCCATATTAGCAAGATACCTTATAGTATCTAACATATCATATTTACTTTCGCCAGGTAACCCAAAAATCGTATGTACAACTACATCTATATTTCTGGCTCTTAAATCTTTAACTGCCTTTTCAAAAATTTCTAGTTCGTACCCTCTATTTATTAACTTAGCTGTACTTTCCTTTGATGTTTGAAGGCCCAATTCAACCCATGTATAAAGTTCCTTATTATAAGATGAAAGTAAATCTAGTACATCCTCTTCTAGACAATCAGGTCTTGTGGCTATAGCTAATCCCACTACCCCCTCTTTTTCTATGGCTTCTTTGTACTTTTCATCTAATACCTCTATAGGTGCATAAGTGTTAGTATAAGCTTGAAAATACGCTATATACTTTTCACTTTTCCATTTTTTATTCATCATACACTTTATATCTTCAAATTGCTTATCTATAGAAAATTGTCTATCTCCTGCAAAATCCCCAGAACCTCTAGAACTGCAGAATATACATCCTCCGGAACTTATTTTTCCATCCCTATTAGGACAAGTAAATCCTGCATCAAGAGATATTTTAAATACTTTTTCTCCAAATTTCTCTCTTAAAAAATAGTTTAAACTATGATATCTTTTGCTATCCCAAAATTTTTGCATATAATTATTCCTTTCAAAAGTCTTTAATTATATTTTAAGCCTATAATTAATAAACTTCAAATTTTAGTTTATTAACAAAAAAGATAACTTTGCGTTATCTTTTTTAAAACTATAATTTACTTATCTTAAGTTCTTTTAAATCCACCTTATATTTACCAGGAATGGATGTCTCAACATCCTTTACCCCTTCTCTTTTTTTAATTTTAAAATTTAAAGATTCTTTATTAAAGGAATCAAATAATATGTCAACCTTATCTATAGGAAAAGCTTCTTTAAAACCTATAGGAAGAATATCTCCGTTACCAGTCCTATATAGACGTATAGCTTTTCCACCATCTTTTTCATACTGACATACTAATGTTTCTCCATCTTCAGAGAAAACCATAAAATCAAGTTTACAACCTTTTAGTATATCCAGTGATACTATCTCTTTTCCAATTGGTTTCTCCTTAACTCCTGTTGTATTTTTATTCTCATCTTGACCTTGAGTTTTTTCACCCCCCCCTGACTCCCCACCTTCTTGTCCCTGAGTAGCTACACTATCCTCTATACTTATAACTCCTAAGTAAGGGTTTTCTCCACTAGTGCTTATAGCTATTTTTTCTCCAGAATACGAAAACTGCATAGCACCAAAATTACTTTTACTTACAGAAATTTTACTAATATTCCCCGCATCATCCTTAGGGAAATAATAATTTGGAATAGTTTCCATCTCGGTTATCAAATCTGTCTTCACATTATTTTTGTTTTTTTGCCTTATTTGATGAGCCTTTGGAAATCCCTCTTTTTCTGGTGAATAGTCTATTTTTGATATTTTGTACTCAACACCCTCTTTTACAACTTTAATAGTATAATTATCCAAAAACGCTTGTGGTGATTTAGGTTTTGATCTAACTACCTTCATTTCAATTAGTGCACTTTTTCCTACTTCACTTATATTTTCTATACTGTATCCCTTCACATCCAATTCATTATTCTTAAGTTCTTTTGTATTCTCATATAATTCTTTTGTAAAAAGTTTTTTTGCATTGTTATAGTCAGTATTACTCAAATACCTCATATAGTTTTCTACAATAACTAATCCTGATTTAATATTAAACTCATTACTTTCTATTGCTTTTTCTTTCTTAACTTTAGCACAACCAATTAAAGTGAGGTTTAGAATTAAGATACTAACTAATAAAATTAATCTTTTGTTTTTCACCTCTATCGCTCCTTTTTAAATATTTCTAACTATATTTTTTCCATAAAACAAAATTTAATTAATAAATTCATTATTTTAAGTAACTATTAATATGTATATATAGAAATACATATTTACATATATTTTTAGGGAGGGATTTTTCTTGAAGGAAGCTTTAAAGAAGATATTACAAATTGCTGCTGTATTTATAGGTACTGTAGTAGGTGCAGGCCTTGCATCGGGCCAAGAAATAACTCAATTCTTTACTACATATGGTGCCAAAAGCTTTATTGGCATAATAATTTGCTGCATAGTTTATGTAACAATGTGTCCAATAATATCTAGTATAAGCATTAAATATAATTTAAATTCTTATGATCAACTAATAACTAAGGTAAGTCCAGGATATTTTGGAAAGGCTACTGACTTAACCACTGGGTTCTTCCTTATAAGTAGTTCTGCCATAATACTAGCTGGTAGTGGGGCTCTTCTCCATCAGTATTTTAATATACCAAGATATGTAGGCATAATATTAATGTGTGTTATATCTCTATATACTTTAATGAAAGACACAGAAGGTTTAGTTATTATAAACTCCTTTATCGTTCCCGCACTAATATGTACTCTCTTATTAATATTTTGCTTATATTTAACCTTTTTTAGGGAGTACATATCTTTAGAAAAAATTATGCTTATGAAAACTTATAAAGTAGAAATAATACCCTATCAATGGTTTTTATCCGCATTATTATATGCAGGCTTTAATATTCTTTGCTCTAGTGGTGTTCTTGTTCCTTTAAGTAAGGAAGTTAAGTCAAGAGCACACATGATAAATGGAATCTTGCTAGGTTCCATTATGCTTACTATTCTATCTTTAATTATAAATTTAATGCTATCTCTAAATATACCAAGTATCTTTAAATATGATATTCCACTTTTATATATTGCGAAGCCTTTTGGTAATATAATACAAGGTATCCTTCTATGCGTAATTTGGTGTGAAATGTTTTCTACAGAAGTATCGAATATATATAGCGTTGCTAAAACAATAGAGCAAAAACATGGTTTAGGTTATAAAAAAGCTGCATTCATTATAATGGCTATTGCAATACCTATATCTCAAATAGGTTTTAAAAATTTAATAAAAGTTCTATATCCTGGTTTTGGTGCTATAAGTCTTATATTTATAATTCAATGTACTTTCTTCTATTTTAAAGATAAGTAATTTGCTTTGACAACCTATTATACTCTTGCTAAAATTATTTCAATATGTTTATCCTATTTTAAAGGAATGATTTTATATGAAAAACCATGAATACTTACAACAATGTTCTATGTGCCCTAGAAATTGTAAAGTAAATAGATACTCTCAAAACTTGGGTGTTTGTAGAGCAAGTGATAAAGTTAAAATAGCAAGAGTTTCTCTCCATCATTGGGAAGAACCTCCTATATCCGGAAAAAGTGGTTCTGGAACTATATTTTTTTCTAACTGTAACTTAAAATGTGTGTTTTGCCAAAACCATGAAATAAGTCATAAGGGTCATGGTGAAGAGGTGTCTATAGAAAGGTTAAGTGAAATATTCATAGAGCAGCAGAAAAGGGGTGCTCACAATATAAATCTTGTCACTCCTAGCCACTATGCTCTTCAAATTAAAGAGGCTATAATACTTGCCAAAAACAATGGACTCTCTATCCCAATACTATATAATTCAAATGGATATGAAAACTTAGATACCATTAAAGCCCTAAATGGCTACATCGATGTTTATTTGCCAGATTTAAAATATTATGATGATAAATATGCTCTTAAATATTCTAGTGCACCAATGTATTTCAAAACGGCCTCTGAAGCAATAAAGCTCATGTATTCTCAAGTTGGTCCTATAGAATTTGATGAAAATCGTATGATAAAAAAAGGCGTTGTAATAAGACATTTAATGCTACCTGGTCTTTTATTCGATTCTAAAAAAGTAATTGATTTTATTTTTAAAACTTTTAATCATGATGTATATATAAGTCTTATGAACCAGTATATGCCTATGTATAACGCCTTTCAATTTAAAGAACTTAGTAAACCATTAAATCCTAAAATCTATGATGCATTGATAGATTACTGCGTAGAGTTAGGCATAAAAAATGCCTTTATCCAAGATAGTGGAACGAATTCTGAATCTTTTGTTCCTGAGTTTGACTTAAGAGGTATATAAAAGAGCTTGTACGAAAGTACAAGCTCTTTTATATTATAATTTCTTATGAAAATTAGTTTTTGAAGAAATATAGCATACGGCCAAAGCTAATATAACTCCACCAATTACATCTGGGAAGTAATGCTGCTTTATATATAACGTAGATAATATTATACTTATACCCACTAATGTGCAAATAACCTTAGTTAACTTTGAAAATTTATGTGATACGCACACAAAATAGTTAATTATTACTGTATTTAAAACATGTATGCTGGGAAAACAATTATAGGGATTGTCATTAGAATATATCCACATAACCATTTTACTTAGTATATCAGTATCAACTATTTGAGGTCTTGGTACATGAGTAGGTAGAATAAAGAAAATTACATAGCTTATAAGCATTCCTAAGTTTAAACTTAGAACTGCTCTAAAATATCTTTTTTTATCCAATATACATAAAAGAACTAAAAATATAGCTACATAACCATACCAAGCCACATAAGGTATTATAAATATCTTATTAAATTGTATAATATCATCTATTTTCATTTTTAAAATTAATGTATTTTCTTTTTCACTATTTAAAATTAAATATATAACATTTATTATTGGAACACTAATTAATATGGATATTCTTTTAAGAAAACTTACCCATTCGTTCTTAATCCCTTTTTGAACATTATCTAACTCTACTCTCATATCCACCTAACCCTTTTTGTTTTTAGTAAAAGCATACACTCATTTTACTTTATCATATATGTTTTGTATAGGGATTTAAGATGAATTTAAGTTAAATTTTATAGTTCCTTAAGTCTTCCTTAAAATATTCTGTTATTTTCTTAAACTCATTTACATTAAGTATAAGCTTCTTAATTTCACTGATATAGTTAGTTACATTAGCACTAACTTCTTCTGCAGACGCAGAGTTTTCTTCTGAAATAGCTGCTAATGATTCTACATTTTCATATATAGATGATATAGATTCTGTCTCTTTTCCTAACTCTTTTATAGTGCTTATTATAGTTTCAATTGCAAGACCTATAGAAACATTAGCTTCATAGCTATTATTTTTAACAACTTGCAACCCTTCTGTTTCATTTTCTAATACTTTAAACTGTTCGCCTATCTTATTTACTAACCCATTAACTTCTCCTATAAATTGAATTAAATTTGAATTTATATCTTCAACAGCATCTCTACTTTGTTCTGCAAGCTTTCTAACTTCTTCTGCAACTACTGCGAACCCTCTGCCCTGCTCTCCTGCTCTAGCAGCTTCTATAGATGCATTTAATGCTAGCAGATTTGTTTGCTCTGAAATTTTAGAGACTATGGATACTATACTTGTTATATTTTGGGCTTTATCTTCTAAATTCTTACCTTGATTTCTCAAAATTTTAAAATCTTTTAATGTATTGTTTATCTTTAAGCTAACATTATCTAATCCTTTATAGCTTGAATTTATTTTTCCCAACGCCTTTTCAATCTCTTCTTTATTATTCATCTCATTACTTACAATTCCCTTTAGATGTTCTATATTACCATTTAACACTAAAGTTGTGTTTTCAGTATTCTCCGCCTGTGATACAGCACAATTTGCTAATTGTTCTACTACACCTGAAATTTCTCCTGATGTATGATTCATAGACGTTGAGATTTCCTGTAAACTATTAGCAAATGTATTCATCTCATCTGTCATACCTTTAAAACCTACAAAGTCAGATTGTATAATCTTTTTATGTTTCTTAAGCTTGTTATATAAATGCTCAAAAATGTCTCCAGTAGATATCTCACAATCATCTACATAATTATTCTCGTTGAAGTTATCTATAACTTCTTCAATATCATTTAATGGCCTTGTTATTAAGTATACGGATATTACACTGACTACAGCTCCTATAAGAGCTGACATAATATTACCTATAAGTGTAGATTTAAATATAATATTAGATACTAAAGAAAAAATGAATGTAGGTATTGCTACTTTTATACCTATTCCTCTAACTAAACCTTTGAAAGATAATAGATTATTTATTCTATATTTCTTTATATAGTATATATCTTTAGAAAAAGTTATTTTTAACTTTAAAAAGTCATTCCTTCTCTCTATTTCCTCTGTCTCTATTTTTTCTTTAAAATGTTCTGCAGAACCTTCTAGTAAACCCATAAAATAATCAAACATACCCCTTGAAGAATTATAACTAAAATAAGCTTCCTTGCTTGATATAGGACTTATTTCTAATATAGGTGGCTTCGCCCCCTTAAATTTTTTGGTCATGACAACATGTACATCAAACATAGATTTTAAAAATGAATAAAGATTATCATGCTGAAAAAAAGCTGGAAAATTAGAATAAAAAGATTTCAAATTATCCCTACCTATAACTTTCCACAACTCTGATATAGGCATGTTTTTTTCTTTCGCAATATATTTTATAACTTCTTTAACTTTATTATCATCGATATTTTCCATAGGCGAAAATATCTTTGTTCTACTCCATCCTCCCTTTTCCATGGCGTCACCCACTAAAGACTCCCCATATAGCTCTTTACATGTATTCATCCATGTGGCAACAACTGTTCCTTTCATCTAAGCACCTCCATTTTATTACCTTAATTATATATCGTATTTTATTCCCCTATCTTAATACACCTCCCTTTTAAAACATTATACTCACGATTTTTAATAAAATTCATATCATGATATTGTAAATAATTAATGGAGGTATTGATACGATGGATAATATTGAAATGGATTATTTGGGCGGAATGGATAAAGTTCAGATGGACTGTTGTGGTGAAATGCCTAAAATGAAAAAAACTCATATGATGAAGGGTAAATGCTGTCCAAAACTTAGACTTGCACAAGCCTATGTAATAAGACAACCTTTCACTAAAATATACTGCCCAGATGAGGCTTTAAAAAAGGGAACTATATTCCCAAATCTTTATGATCCCTACAAATAATGTTATAGGAGGTACGTAGATGGATAAGTGTAATATAGATAAATGCAACATTGTTAGTAATATTAGTAGAAAAGATATGATGAAAAAAATTCAAGAAATTTCTTTTATGCTTGTGGATTTAAATTTATATCTAGATAATTTCCCAAATAATGAAAAAGCTCTAATGAAATATAATATGTATTCCCTAGAATTAAAAAAATTGAGAAGGGCCTACGAAAATAAGTATGGTCCATTAGCTAACTTTGGTTTCGCTCCTAGTAAATATCCTTGGAAATGGATTGAAGAGCCTTGGCCTTGGGAATAAATCGTTATAAAACAAAATTACTTGGAGGTATTAATTTATGTGGATTTACGAAAAAAAGACGCAGTTTCCTGTTAAAATAAAAAGTAAAGACTTAAGAATGGCCAAATTCCTAGTAGCCCAATATGGTGGCCCTGACGGAGAATTAAGTGCTGCTATTAGATACTTAAATCAAAGATATACCATGCCAACTGGAAAAGCCAAAGCGCTTTTAACCGATATTGGTACAGAAGAACTAGCTCACGTTGAAATGATAGCATCAATGGTATACCAGTTAACTAGAAATGCAACCCCAGAGGAATTAAAAAAGGCCGGACTCGGAGCACATTATACACAACATGGTCATGCTCTATACCCTTCAGATGCAAACGGTGTTCCTTGGACTGCTGCATATATACAAGCCCATGCAGATCCCATAACTGACTTGCATGAGGATATGGCAGCAGAGCAGAAAGCAAGATCAACTTACGAGCATCTTATGAAATTAACTGATGATGAAGATATTAAAGAAGTTCTTAGATTCTTAAGACAAAGAGAAGTTGTACACTTCCAAAGATTTGGTGAAGCCCTAGTTGACGTTGAAGAGCATAAAAATTGTAAAAAATATTATTAGTAAATAGAAGAGGCTATCCTTTTAATGGATAGCCTCTTCTATTTACTATTTTATTATTATTCCATATCATCTATATATTCAACTTGTGGAAAATCAACTACATTAGCATACGGTCTGTGTGGTGTAAATATATTTTTATGACCTACACTCCCCCTTAGTTCTGCTATTCTAGTAACAGCCACATATACATCTGAAATCTTATACCATGTAGCATAATCTACATTTCCTATTTGAGGTAAATCAAATACCTGTTGAAATTTCTTAACTGCATCTGCAGTAGATTGTCCATATATACCGTCTACCTTTACTTTCGGTATTGCCGGAAAGTTATCTGATATTCTATTTAAATAAGTCTGAACCGTTCTTACAGGTTGACCAGAACTACCAACTTTCAGTATATATCCAGGATATGACATAGGAATACCTGATACTTTTTTAGCAGTTACAAGTTCTATATCTGTTCCATAAAAGTTAGTTAATATTTCATAAGGAGCTTTCCCATCATCACCTAGAAACTTACTTCCCCATTGAGTAAGCCAGCCTGGACACTTAACTTTTACCCCATCACAATATTGTGTAAGTAATGGTTGTTTTGCTCCAAACCTTCTTACATAAGTTGAAAATATCTCATCTACTACCTCGCTTATACTCTCATATATGTTTCTTCCATACATAAATGCATGGTCATAAGCTGTAGAGCTTGTTACATCAAAATTCTTTCCCTTGCCTCTATACCACTCTGTATATATTCTATTTAATGTAAAGGATAGTATGCAGTATACATTTGCTCTAATAGTAGAATTAGACCATGTAGAAAATATCTCACAGGATGCAACATTCTTAACATAATCCTTAAACCTTATAGTATAGTTTGGTGCGGAAGTGTCGTCTGGTAAGCCCTGATGCACTACTACAAATTCCGGTATAACAGGTTCTGGCAATACAACAAACCCACTTGGTGGTGGTGGAAGAGGCTTTTCTGGATTTTCTGGTATTTTAGGTGGAAAATTACCAACCAATCTGTTTGGTTCTATAATTATTATTGCTTCCTCTTGCCTTGTTACACCTGAACCCTGAGCATTAAGGTTACTATTTTGAATGGCAAGTTCCTCTGGAAAAACTTGAACTCCTCTAATAAAAAGAGGATTATATCCAGCCCTTTCAATCCTAACATCATATAAACTATATGGTAATTTATCAGATGGTTTCATCGAATTTTCTAAAGGTGGTGCTGGGAGTTCTATTTCAGAAGTCTCACCAGATACATTTGTGTTAAGTACAGTTTCCTTCGTTACTTCCCCAGCTTCCGGTACCTTTGTTATGGTAACCTTTGCATCTTCAATTGGTGCATAACTATCTCCTTTTAATACTGAAACTCTTAATCTTCCTGAAGCCATAAAATTATCTCCTATAAAAATTACTTCATATATATTATATGAGTAGCTTTTATAATAGTTCTTACTTTAACTTATACATGAACCTTTTTCATAAGCTTAAATTAGCCTGTATAGCTCTTCTGGTATTCTAATTAAAACCTCCCGGTCTTCATAACTCCTATCCAAAGACCTTATACCCTGAAAAACTCCTTCTAAATCTAATTGACCATATCCCCATTCTCTATTTGGATATATATCTCCTGGTCTCTTTCTTGTACCTCTTATCAAATAAGTTTTTATCTTTGTAGAATACATAGTTTTATCTCTTCCATCAACTATACCCCACTGAAGAATAAGTGCAACGGCTCCTGCTAATACAGCACTAGCCACACTCCCTCCAGTTACTTTAGTAGGCGTATTTCCTTTACCCATAGTAGAAACATTTACCCCTCCACTAGCTATATCTGGTTTTATTCTACCATCTCTTGTAAACCCTCTTCCCGAAAAAGCTACCATGGTATTATTGTTCTGGTCATAAACCGATGTTGTTATTATCCTTGCACTAGTACTCGGTATTGTCAGAGTTATATCTGTATCAGGCTTTATAAACCTAGTTTGATCTTTTATTATAGGTCTTTGTGGTATCCATATATTATAAGTTCCATCAACTATAATGTCTCCAATTAATCTAATTAACCATATACCACCTCGTATGTTCTCTATTTTAACTAAAATAAGTTCATCGCCTGATGATTCTTCTGGGAAATAATAAGTTACATTTACACTACTTCCTTCAAATACAAACTGAATCTTCTCTGTTTCTTTTAGTTTTGCTGGTATCTTTTCAATTACCTCACCACTAGGAGATACCAAACCAATAGAAATTTTATCTGGCTTATTACACCAAACTTCAAAAGTTAAATTTCTCTCACTATCATCTACCTTTAATTCTATTGTTTCTATGTCCCCAACTGTCTTTATTTTACCCGAAGCATGTGTACTACTATCTCCTGAATTCCCTGTAGATGTGACTACTGCTATTCCTCGTGTCTTAGAGATTTCATCTATATATCTTTCTAAAATGGAATTCCCATCATGTCCACCCATATTAGTACCTACAGGTATATATATTACCATAGGCTTTTTTAATGATTTTGCTACATTAATTAGATAGCGAATTCCAAGTATTACATCAGTACTATTATAAATAGGGAAATCTACATTAACCACACCTTCCTTTTGAAGTGTACTTCTTTTGGCTGGTTTTAATTTAACCATAACTAATTCACTATCAGGAGCAGCCCCTATATAATTGTTTCTTCCGGCTATTATACTAGCCATATTAGTTCCATGTCCTACTTCATCCCTACTAGGAACAATAGTATACGGATCTTTTCCATCTTTTTTTGCTTTTATAGCTTCATTTATCTTTTCCCTACTATACTCAGTACCATACTGAACATTACTATCTATATTAATAGTTTGGTCCCATATACTTACTATCTTAGTTGTATTATCCTCATAAGTAAAACTTAAGTTTAAGTAATCAATTCCTGTATCCACCATTCCTACTAATACTCCATTCCCTCTTAAATTTAAGAATGGATTTTCATGAAATTTATATATATTTGAAGTTTCTAAAGGTGATATATCATTTAAAGTATAGAAAGTTGTTCTCTCTAAGTAAACTATCTCGGCAACTTCTCGTAACAACCTCTCCTCTTCACCACTCTTAACTGAGATTACAGCATAATTTTCATCTAATATAAATACACAGGCATAATCTTTACCTTGTATGGCTTTCCCTATATCCCCAGAATACTCTACAATATAATTATTAAATTCCTCACTCATATATTCATTAACACATGTTGCTCTACTTAAGACTTTTCTATTCATTCTAGCATTCCCCTCTCTAAACCAAATTTCAAAGGCATTAGAAATGCATAAACTCCCATAACCCCATAATGGATTTGGATATACAACATCATTTCTATCACGTTTTGCACCTTTTAAAAGATAATACTTAAGCCTTTCTCCGTATAAATAAGGATCGTTCCCTTGTACAATTCCCCATTGTGCAAGTAAAGCAATAGCTCCTGTAACTTCTGGTGTTGCCATAGAAGTTCCTGTGCGACTATCAAAACCCCTATTTGGTATTGACGATTCTATATTTTCACCCGGTGCTACAATATCCGGTTTAACTACCGGTAACATTTGTAAATTTCCTCTCCCTGAAAAGCTAGAAATATTATTAGTTATGTTATTATAACTTCCAACAGTAATAGCATTAAATACGGTTCCTGGTATACCTAAAGTATTATATGGAGTTGGATTTAAAAATCTAGTATTTCTATTTAATCCTTCTGAAATTGGTAACCATATATCGTAATTACCCAAAATATAATCTACCTTATTTAAATTTAAATTCCATACTCCAGAAGTTACAAAACCCATGGAATTTTCTAAGATAATTAATATCTCACCATTTATATTAAAAGGTGTTGGCCCTGAATTATATATATAATAATTGTCACTTCCAAGCCTTCCACTATAGTAGTCATTTGTGCTAATATTCATTATGCCACTACTACTTCCCATTGGATTCTTTAATTCTATAGATATATTATCTGTAAAACTTCTATAAAGCTGTAACTTGATTACTCTCTCTTCTCTATCAATACTTATTTGAATGTTATTACTATCTAATATTCTTCCACCAACATGATGTCCTGCATCGCCCTCATTTCCCGCAGCAATAACAAAGCTTATTCTCTCTAAACTATTTATAGTTCTAATATATAACTCTAAAAGACTATTCCCATCATGTGCACCATCATTAGTGCTAAAGCTTAAATTTAATACAAGAGGTAATTTTAGTTCCTTACTTTTATCTATTAAAAACCTTATTCCACGCATTAATTGGGTACTCTTTGAAAAATTCACTTTTCCTTCCCTAGTCATCTTAACCATTGCAATTGAACTTTCATATGCTGGCCCATAATATCTTCTATCTACATTTCCACCTCCACAGGCAATACCTGCTACATGAGTGCCATGTCCCACATCGTCTCTTTGAGTAACTATACTATATGGATCTGGATTTTCAAGTGCTCTATTTATATCAGCTTCATTCCAAATCTTTTCTTGATTCATATCATATATATATTTTATTCTTGTTTTTCCCTCTTTTGTTTTAAAAATAGGGTGTGTATAATCTATGCCTGAATCAATAAATCCCACCAGAATACCCTTGCCAGATAAATTATACATACTCCATACTTGCTCTACACAGGATGACCTGTTGCTTGGTTCAAAACTAGTATATAAAACCTTAGGTAATTCAATATATATAATCTCTGGTATAGTATTTAGGTTCTGTAAATTACTAATAGGAATATTTATTATTCCAAAGCCATATCCTAGATATTCAAAAGTACCACCTAGCTTCTCAACTTGACTTGAAACTACTCTATTGTCTCCATTAATTAAAACTACTAATTCTATTTTTCCTACATCTTCTTTTTCAAACTGTAGTAATTTATTTTTTACTCCCTCAGGTACTCTATTTAGAAGATTCAAAAGTGCTCCTGAATTTGCGATTTTTATCACCTTACAAATTAATATCATATTATAATATGATTTATTTCTTCTTAAGTTACTTTTATTCATCCACCGAAATAACTATATGTTACATTAATTATAATTTTAGACACAAAAATAGCACTAAAATCAAATGATTTTAGTGCTATTTTTAAGTTATATAATTAGAATTCTATTCTAGTCCACAATAACTTTGCTAATATTTTTATATCTTTTTTATTTACTGTTTCTGTATATAGTCTTCCTTCATGACTTATAAGTAAAATCTTATCTTTATCTAAAATCTTTACTTGTCTTGTCACTCTATCATTTCCATGCTCTAGAAAATAAATTCCATTATTTTTAATTTCTGAAGTTATAAAGCAAAATGCTATATCTCCATTATTAATTCTCATGCCAAGCATATTATTATCTTCTATTTTTAAAAACATAACTTTATCTGAGTTATACCCCTCTATCTTATTAGATAAAACGGGCATATGAATAAAATCTAAAGGTTTAAGCATAGAGTAATTATACACAGGCACTTTTTTTATAACAGAACTAAATGCATCATTCCACACATCATTTACTTTATCCAAAGATTTTATAGGTGATTGTTTAGTTGGCTCATCATCCTTAAAACTTTCTTCTATATTACTATAATCATCTTCCATGTCTTCTTTAAAAAGCTTAGAAAGCTTATTTATTAAAGATTCATTTAATATTTTCTTACCAAGTTCTGCATCCTTTATAAAGCCTTCAGAAACACCTAACTTTTTAGCTAAAACCTTTTGAGTTAAATTATGATTTTGTCTTATAGCTAATATTTTACTTCCTATTCTATTTTGCATATATTTCACCTCTAGAATATGTTAACCTACTTATTATTATTCTTTCTAAACCATTCTCTCTCTTCTATAAGATGCTCTAGTAGATATTTAAACTCCCACTCTATAGATGTTGGAGTAATAACTGCTAGTATACATTTTAAATCCTTATCTGATCGTATATCTTTTATTACTTTATTTAACTCGTCTTCATTAAAATTATTAAACAAAATTACCTTTTCATTTTCAAAGGATTTAAAAGTTTCTTCATCTATAGCTGATTCTATAGCCCTATCTTTAATAATATCTTCTAATTTATTTCCTAAAATATTCTTTTCTACATTTTTAAGACTCGCATCATATTTTAAACAAATGCTAGAAAGTTTATTTCTTTTAACTTCATCAAATCCAAAAATAACAACTTCCTTTTTTACACTCACGCCAAACTCTCCTTTAAGAAATTTTCTCTGGCTCTCCGAACTCCTCACCAAAAGTTTCTACTGTAACCTCTTGCATTACTTGATTTTCATATGGTCTATCAGACATATCTCTCTTTGTCATAACCACTTCTTTAGCTACTTCCATACCTTCTATTATTTTACCAAAAGCTGCATAGCTTCCATCTAGATGAGGAGAATTAGATGTCATTATAAAGAACTGACTTCCAGCTGAATTTGGATCCATAGTTCTTGCCATAGACATAACCCCTTCTGTATGCTTTAAATCATTTTTAAAACCATTAGAAGTAAATTCTCCTTTTATAGCATAACCTGGTCCGCCCATTCCAGTTTTCTCTGGGCATCCACCTTGAATCATAAATCCTGGTATTACTCTGTGAAATATTAAACCATTATAATATCCTTTTTCAACTAAATTTATAAAATTCTTAACTGTATTAGGTGCTATTTCTGGATATAACTCACCTTTCATTACTTTACCATTTTCCATTTTTATTGTTACTATTGGATTCTTCATATTATACACTCCCTAAAAAGAATTTTTATACTGTAATTTAAAATAAGTATAACTAACATATCAACATACTATATATACTCTAATTATACCCACATTAATTATAACATAACAATATAAATCACAAAATATGGTACTATGTAGTTTTAATTAAATATCTTACTGTTTTTCGCTTCTAAACTATATTTTTTTGCTTGTCCACCAATAACAAAAGCTTGTGATAGTAAAAATATTAACAAACCTATACTTCCCTCAATAAATAAGCTCATCCCAAAAATAAGGAAACCTAATAAAATAACCTTTTCAAATAACTTAATTTTATCCATGGCAAAAATCCCCCTTTAATTTCCCAGCAAATATATTCTACATATATTTTTAATCCCCTCTTTAATCACTGAATATATATTTGTTTGTATGGAATATATATTCATGTTGGCTTATAAAAAACACTCCTAAAATTTATAATCTTTTAGGAGCATAATAGAATTGCATACATATTGTCTAATATATCTTTACTGTCTGTAATTTAATTGATGCATTAAGTTCTTCTACTTCCTCACAAAGCCTAATTATAAAGTCTCCACCAGGAAGAATTATTGCAAAGTCATTCTCTAAAATTTCTATAACATCGCTGTCAACTACATCCTTTAAATTTATCTCTTTTAGCTCTAGATGCGTTTTATTACTTATATATTCATTTAAATAAATATTCACATTATCCTTTTGTATACAAAACTCTTTATCAAATTTTTCACTAGATAGAACTCTTACCTTATTTATAGATTTATACATACTTTTATTATTATTTATTAAATCAAAACTATGCAGTATATATAATTCATTATTCTCTTCTGGATTGTTTATCACTATATCTTTCACCTTATGTTTTTTCCCTAGTTCAATTTGTTTAAAGCAATTTTCATTTTTATCTATATACTCTCTGGAAAACAAGAACACTTTCATACTTAATCACCTTATTTCTAAAAGTTACTATACTCTAACTTATTCAAAAGCATAAGTATATGTTAACTTATGAACTAAGATAGATATGAACAACTTAAGTTTTGTACTAACTATATAACAGTATTCTTTTATAAATCTAATAACTTTTTACTTAAATCCATAATTTTCTCATCCTCTAATGAATTATATACTTCTACAATACCTTTTTCATTATTTTTAGTTTGTATATCATTTTCTTTTAAAAGTCTTTGAAGTTGTTTTGCTGTCCCTTCTCCTCCATGTATCACAGGTATATCATCTCCTACAACTTTCTTTATGATCTCTTCTACAAAAGGATAATGTGTACATCCTAAAACAATAGCTCCTATATTTTCATATTCATATGTGCTGAGTTTTTCCTTTATGTAATTAAAAACTCTCTCTCCCGCAACTTCTCCTCTTTCCACAAATTCAACTAATTCTGGACATGGCAATGGCTCTATTTCAGTATCTAATTTATATTGTTCATATAAATCCTTAAACTTTTTCTGTGCTAGGGTTACAGGTGTTGCCATTATAACTATCTTTCCATTTCTATCCAACTTTACTGCTGGTTTAACTGCTGGTTCTATACCAACTATGGGAATACTACTATACTTTTCTCTAAGTTCCCTAATAGCTGCACTTGTAGCAGTATTACAAGCTACAACTATAGCTTTCACGTCCTTTGATAACAAAAATTCTATAGCTTTAAATGTCAAATCCTTAACTTCATCAATAGATTTTCTCCCATAAGGAGCATTCTTTGAGTCACCAAAATATATATAATTTTCATTAGGCATTATTTTTAATGCCTCTTTCAACACGCTTATTCCACCTAATCCTGAATCAAAAAAACCTATACTCTTATCTCTTTGTTCCAATTTTTGTTCACCACCATAATTTTTAGGTACTTATTGTATATTTATTATCTTTCAAACCTATAATATATTCTTCTATTATATTTAAAATTTACATATACATTAATTATAATACATCGTATTTAAAATTAAAAATTTATTTCCTAAAGTTTTCAATTTAAATTTAATCCATAAAATACATAAAAATAACTAATAAAATAAAAGGAAGCTATTTAAATGTTTATTTTAATAGCCTCCTTTTATTTTGTTATAAATGTAATTTAAACTTTCTTAAAGTTAACCTATGTGAAATAAACAATGTTGCTACCAAAAGTAAAATCCAATATAAGAATATATATATTAAATTACTTCCCTCCATAAATAAAATTACTCCAATCATATTTAACGGGTTTATATACCTCAAGAAGTTCCATATATATGGAGTAATTATATAAATTATTTCACATATTAACACGTATAATATCCATGGAACGCCAATAACATAAAAAGTGTTTTTAGCAAGGGTTGAAGCTATAATACCTAGAGTGGAAATAACCATTGCAATTATACTAAATATTATCATAACAATAAATATGTATATGTAAGGATTGTTCACATATAATTGTGACGCACATAATGGCGCCATATCATTTTCTATAGCCGCTTTAGTAGGAATGTAATATGGATTTGTAAATAAACTATACAAAAATCCAACTATCTGAAATAAAAAAGTAAAAATAAATGCAGTTAAGGCTACGGCAATGGTTTTATACCTTATATATTTTTTATAACCTATTCTTGTAAGTGAAAATTGAAGAAAATTTGTTTTATAATCTAAAAATAAAGAATCACCAATTAAAATTAATATAATTAAAGGGAAAACCAGTGTCATATAGCTATTACAAGGATTACCCATTACATCTATAAAATTTATAAAACAAGTTCCTCCTTCTAATGCCAATAGTTTGGGATATTGTGGGGTAACAGGTATGTCCGATTTATACATATTTGATATATTTATAAATACAATCATAAAAAGCACAAGTGATATTACCATATTCCAACTAAACAAAGTTCTTTTTAACTCTATTTTTAAGAAACGTTTATTCATAATAAAATACACCTCAACTCTTAAATATGATATCTATATCTTTTTTTCCTACAAGTATTCCTCCTATAAATGAACTCCCTAAAAATACTACTAGATTAAAACTTATATAGCTAATATAGGATTTTATATTGGGATTTATATCAATGGATGATGCATAATGCATAGGTGATAGTTGTCTAGGTATTGATCCCTTATTATATAACATACCTAAAATTATAGTTACGACTATTAATGTTGTATAGCATCTTTTATTATTATTAAAAGCCACACTTATCGTCTGAAATAGTGTACTTATTGCAAGGAAACCAGTAGTTATTATAGTTATTACAATTGCTTGCAAAGTATAAAAAGATCCTTGAAACTCTGATATATTAGGATAATATATAGAACTATATTTACTAAAACTAGGTGTATTTTTAAAAATTATAATGGATAAAATATACCCTTCAAGTGAAAGTAATAATACATATATAAAAACTACTATAGCCAAAGATAGTAGTTTAGATGTCCACCATTTTATCCTTGATTCCGCCCTTGTTAATATCATTAAATCAAAATCATCTTTAATTTCTGCATTATTTTGAGATATTGCAATTAATATCCCTAAAATAATAAACCACTGACAAAAATAAATTAGAGAAAATTCCTTTTCAATACCCCCACATACTCTTAAAACTCCATCTATGTAATTAGGTCTTAACAATTCAGCATTTGAACTACTATAAACCATATATATTGATATTAATATGATTATTTGGATAACTCCTAGTAAATACAAATTTTTCTTTTTTATATATAGATAAAGTTCATTTAATACCAATCCCTTCATAGCTTAAATCACCCTTTTAGTATGTATATTTGTTGTTCTAATCTTAAGATATCCAATAATACAACATATAAGAATTAGCATATTTAAGAACATTATTGAATAATTCACTGTGAATTTTGCTATAATTGAATTTACCTCTCTACCAATTCCATAAGCATAATATGGTACATGAAGGGATAAGCATCCCTGAGCTAGTGGTGATAATAATCTATTATTACTATTATTAAATATAGCATTATGCCCTTGAATTATGAGTATGAATAAGCCTATAAAACTATAAATAGACTTATTAAAGAATAATGCTATAACTACAGTAAAAATACCTAGAAACTCTAATTCTAAAGTTAATAATACATATTGAGTCATAAAAAGTCCTACCATACTTCCTCCAGATTCCATAACAGCTCTTACAACATAATAATAGTTATCATTTTGAATTGGCATTTGATATATAAAACTTATAAATATTAAAATAAATATACAAAGTAAATAAAATAGATTTGAGGTTAAAAATATAATTATTACCTTAGATAAAAAATACTTTAATCTATTAGGTGACCTGGTTAAAATAAAATTTATGTATCCTTCTGCATAATCCTTACTTACTATATCTGACACCAAATAACAATAGCATGTTGGTATCACTAAAAGATTAAGAAAAGGGTAAGACAATGAACTAAATAAGTAATCCCATAAACCTATCTTTTCACCTGGTTTCAAAAATTCTTCTGGGCCAATATATTTTAAAACTAAAAATGCTAAAAATAAAACTATAGAAACATATATCCATCTTTTCCATGTTGTTTTAAAGTATGTATTAATAGAATATATAATCACTACTCATTCACACCTTCCTATTACGACTTTAAAATAGTTAAAGTGGATTTTTCGATTTTATAAACTTTATCACATAACATATCAATTTCCTCTTTTCTATGAGATACAATTATAAAGCTTGTACCCTTGTTTGAAAGTTCTTTCACAATTTCAGAAAAAGTTTCAACACCTGTAGTATCTAAAGCATTTGTAGGTTCATCAAAGAGTATTAGCTCTGGATTTTCCATAATAGCCTGTGCTATACCAAGTCTTTGTCTCATTCCCAAAGAATATTTACTTACTGGTATCTTACTTTCAGGGTTTAATCCGACCCTTCTAATAACATTTCTTATATCTTTTTCGCTAATAACATCCTTAATTAAAGCTAGCATGGATAGGTTTTTAAGTCCAGAAAATTGTGGTAAAAACTTCGGAGTTTCTATTAATGCTCCTACATTAACTGGTAAATCCCCTAAGATACCGGGAGTAACCTTTTTCTCTCCTACAATAACTTCACCCTCATTAGCATAATTAAGACCTAACATTATCCTAAGTAATGTAGTTTTTCCACTTCCATTTTTCCCGACTATACCAATTACTTCTCCCCTATTAATTTCTAAATTAACATCTTTTAAAATAATTTCATCATGAAACTTTTTACCTACATTGCTAAGACTTAAGATTTTATTTGTCATGTAATTATCCCCTTATCTAAATAAAATTAAATAATATACCATTTAAGTTTAATTGTAAAATTACATATTTAATTAACCTGTAATATATACATTTAAAATTTAAACTTTAAAAAAGCTTCTTATTAACTAAAATAAAAATTGATTTTCTTAAAAGAATTAATAATAATAATTTTTATTTGAAATCATAAAATTCATCTAGTGTAAGATTGTTTTCCGTTAAATATTTTGCTAGTTCTGCTCCAACATACCTAATATGCCAAGGTTCAAAAGAGTAACCTGTTATATGCTCCTTTCCCTTTGGATATCTTATTATAAAGCCATATTTAGAACAATTTTTTGAAAGCCAAATTCCTTCTTTAGTATCTGCAAAATTTTCATTCAAATCGTAATTTAAACTTCTAATACCGAGGTCTATAGAAAGTCCGGTTTGATGCTCGCTTTGTCCTGGTCTAGCCGAGTATACATCAGCATGTTCTTCTCCTTTAGTTTTACTTATATATAAATATGTAGTTTCTTGGGTATTATAAGACCTATAGGCTGACACACCTTTAAAATAAATCCCTTCTTCTTCAGCATCCCCAACTAGCTTTTCTACAGCCTTAGCAGCATCCTTAACCATCATATTTTCCTTTGAAAAATTAATTCTACAGAATGGTATTTTAACGGGTAAAAGTCCTTCAGGTTCATACCAACATGTCAAACTTCTTTTTTTACTAACAAATATTCCTATATCCCCTAAATTCTTAACGTAAGTAACCCTATTTTCTGTATATGTAGTATCATCTATTTTATATTTTTCCCTAAGATAAGTTTCCATAGTATTTTTAGTATTTTTTTCAAAATCACTATTAGTATCAACTGAAGCTGAATTTGAAGATTTCACCTCTTCGGAAGTTTCTTGTTTTTTAAAGATATATATATTGTCTAAATTTTTACTTATAATCAAGCAACTAGATAAAATAAATAAAAATAATAAAATATATTTTTTATTTTTTTTATTTATTTTATTATATTTATTACTCATTTTATATTCTTCTCCTATGATTAAATGATAAATTTACTCCTTAACTATAACTTACAAAACTCCATAACATAACTATCTATAATAAAAACTGCCTTCAAGCAGATTAAATTAAAGGTATCTGTAACATCAACCACCTTCATATTACTACAAATGAAATAATGTATCAATAATAGAAAATAGTATATTTTATTACAATTATGCTCATATTTTATTACAATATAACATATGTGTACTTATTCTATAATTAATACATTAAATTTAAACTTTAGTACATCATTTCTATTAAATAAAAAACTGCCCTAAAACAATTTTCAATCATTTTAAGACAGTCTCATTTATTCTCCTATTTACTTAAAAGTTTTCTTAATTTCTCTTCTATATATTCATTTATCTCTTTATCTTTAACTAAAACTTTATCATCTACTAAACTTGGTTTAACCATAAAGAAATTTATCAATAATCTATTATCTTTTATAATATATTCATCCATATGCATTGGTGAGAATATAACTTCTAATTCCTCATATCTATCAGCACCTTCTGCATCTTGTAATTTATCTACTAAACAATCTAAATTTAGTTGCTTTACAGGTTGAATCATAGCTTTCATATATTCCATGTCTTCCATTATCCACATGTTATAATTCCAGAATCTTTTTTCTTTCTTATTTCCTGTCAAAGGTTCTCTATTTTTTATAGCACTTAAAGTTCTTCTAACTGATTCTGCATCAAATTCTTCATCATATATACATGTCATAGCTGGCATATTTCCAACATCATGAAAAAATTGTTCTGAAACATTTTCCTTTTCGCTAGCTGCTTGCCAAAAATAATTCATGGCTTCTATTGCATCTAAATTCTTCTTTATAGTTTTTAACATTTGTTACTTCCCCCTTTTTTGTACTGTATAACTTTCCCATAAGTATATCATTACATAGAAATTATATACCCTATATGTATATTATTCAACATTGCACCTATAATATCTCCGTTTCTATATCAATTATCTCCGCCTCTGTATTGCCTTCTATATAATCTAAAACTTTATTTACCATACTTTCAACTAGCTTTTTATTAGAACTTACACACGCAAATCCAATGACCAAAGAATTATGTAAATCTTGATTCTCCACCTCAGCAATAGAAATATTAAATTTATTTTTTGTTTTATCCACTATACTTCGCACTATCATTCTTTTTTCTTTCAAAGAATGGCACCAATTTGCTCTCATATAAACTTTTGCACTTCCTATAAACAATAAAATCACTCCTTTATTTAATAACTTTTACAAAATCATTATTAAATATAAAAATAGCACTAAATATATAGAAATCAGTAAACTAATGAATATTATTTTATTCACTATTCTTTACCCATTAAAATACCTTAGTGCTATACTGTAACTCTTAATTTTATTATTTTACTATTTCAACATTAAACTTTTCTCTTAATTGCTTTGCTTTATCCATATACTTTTCTTGTTGTTTCATACCTAATACTGCATTGTATACTTGAGATTTAACTTCTTCAAATGGAGCAACACCTGCTGGAGTCTTTTCTGTTAATTTTATTATGTGGTATCCAAATTGTGTTTTAACTGCTTCACTTATATCTCCAATTTCCATCTTAAATGCAGCCTCTTCAAATTCTGGAACCATTCTTCCTTTAGCAAATGCTCCTAAATCTCCACCAACACTGCTTGATGGACATTTTGAATTTTCCTTTGCAGCATCTTCAAAAGATTTACCTTCTTTTATATCTTTTAATATTTCATTAGCCTTTTCTTCTGTATCAACTAGAATATGACTAGCTCTAACTTCTTCTGGTTTACTATAACTTTCTTTATGTGAATTATAAAATTCTTCCGCTTCTTCCTCAATAACCTTAGCTTCAGCTAGTACTTTTCTTAAGGCATATTGTTTTAAAGTATTCTTTTTAATTCTCTCTACTTCATTCTTAAACTCTTCTTCTTCTGCAAAATTCTTATCTAAAGCTTCGGCATAGAATAATTCTTGGTTTATTAATTCTTCTAATAATCTTTCTTTACCTTCTGGTGAGTAAAATTGCATAGCCACTTGAGGATCTAAACTTGACATTAAAGCATTTAAATTCTCTTCTGTAATTTCTATTCCATTAACTTTTGCTAAAACGTTATTATCCATAATTATTCTCCTTTTATATAAATATTTATACTATTCTATAATAGCAAATAATCTTTTATATGTCTAATTTATGCAAAAAAAAGATTCAGGTACATAGCCTGAATCTCTTTAACTATCAATTCTAGACAATTTCTTGACTAGGTTTTTTAGTTATATTTTCTTTTTTTGTAAATGATTTAAATACTGTGCTTCCAATAAATCCAGCAATAGAACCACCTATAGCACCTAGAATTACTGCCATTATTACATTTTTAGGTTCGTTAAATCCAAATGGAGCTAATAGTCCTGGTATTGGTGATGCTGTACCTGGTGCATTATTTATAATTTTAAAATACGCTGCTGCAAGTCCTGCAAGTCCTCCTCCAAAGAAGTTTGAACAATATATCGGAATTGCATTAGTTGTTACAATGTCTGCTTGAGTCAAAGGTTCTAACATTACAGCTATAACATTACTCCTATTTCCAAGTTTCAATCTATGAAATACTATTCCATTTGTAAAAGATCCTCCTACACAAGCTATGGCAGCAATACCCATTGCAAGTCCCTTTAATCCTAGCATCGCTGTTAAAGCCATAGAACTTAAAGGAGAAGTACATATCATTTTCATTATTCCACCTAGTAAAAATCCCATAACAAGTGGTGATTGATCTGCTGCTACAGATATCATTTCACCAATATTTATTAAAGTAGCATTTACTATAGGATCCATAGCAAAAGCTATCCCTCTTGCTAATGGTGCTAGAATTAATGCTCCCAAAATAACATCTAATCCTTCTGGCAATTTCTTTTCTAATATTGGAGCTATAAACCCAACTATATATCCTGCAATGAATCCTGGTAATATTCCATATCCACCTACAGCAACACCTGCTGCAACTGCATATATTGGACTAGCACCCATATTAATAGAAACTAGGATAACCGCTGCTACTCCTCCAAGGCTTCCAGATGTAGCTCCAACTTTACCTAGAAAATCAATATGAAGTAAGTTTCCACTAATATACTTATGAATGGCCTCTATTAAGAAAGTTGCTACTGCTGCATCTGCAAGGCCAGACATAGCTTTTTGTCCTTTAGGCATCTTTAAACTGAATATAGAAAATAAAACAAGTGTAAAGACTAATAAACCTATACCTTTTATTATGGCAAACATATTATTCCCCCCAGTTTATTTATCTCCTTATTGCTCTAGGACTCCCTATTTGTGACAGAATTAACAGTTACTTATTTAAATTTTCAAACAATTTAATTTATAATTATTTTACTTATCTCTATTAATATGCTATACTGTATATGGCAAAATTTAAGTGAAATCTATTAGACATGTTGGCGCATGCCTAATTAAGCTCTTTGAGAGATATAGTCTTAAGGAGTTACCTAAATACATTGAAGATTTTACTTATAGATATTTTTTATAAAAAAATTGTGATTAATCAGTAATCACAATTTTTTAAATTAAATAAAGTATAAAACTTGCACTTCACTAAGTTACGTAAAGTTACAAGTTTTCTTTAAAAATTATTAGAAAATTTTTATTCTTCTCAAATTACTACTTTTCACAATAGAATACTAGACCATTCATAAATTTTTTAATGCTTATTTTACCTCTTATTTTACTCTTTCCTCTTATATAGTCCATTTCTTTTTTTACTTGTTGAAAATTATAAAGTCCATTGGAGTATTCTATAAATATTTCATTCATATAATCCTCTATTCCCAAATTAGCTAAGTTTATCATACCTACATTAGCTGTCCTTCTAATTCTTTGTTCCATAGATTTTGGATTTTCAGAAAATATAGCACATAACTCTTTCATAGTATAATCAGACATACTTTTCTTATTTACTATTAGAAAATCAATTATGTTTATAATATCTTCACTTCCTATTTCACCCATTATACCTATTCTCTGCATTAAAAACTTTAGTTTTTTAATATGTTCTTTAGTATTAGTTATTTCTTTAACTTGAATGTTGTCTTGACTTTTTTCAAAAATATTCTGAATCTTGTTTAGTGTCCTATTCATTGTAATAGATTCAATTGATTTATTTAAAACTCTTTCTACTTCTATAGCATTAACTGGCTTATTTATGTAAAATTCCACTCCGCTTTCGTAGGCCTTAGCTATCATGTCTTTATCAGCAACTTGAGATAACATAATAAAATGAATAGAAGGTAATGTTTTCTTTATTTCTAATACTAAAGAAATCCCATCCTTTTCAGGCATTAACAAATCTACTAAAACTATATCTGGTTTTAAAATGGATATTTCTCTAAATCCATCATTACCATTTAAACTATGTCCTACTACCTCGCCTATATTATGATCCTCAATAATCATCTTTAAAATTTTTATTACATTAATATCATCTTCAACTATGAATATCTTCATATCTATCCTCAAGTTCCTCCCTATTTAAATAAATTGAAAACTCTGTCCCCTTATTTTTTTTAGATTTCACCTTAATTTCTCCACCTAAAATATCCTCAACTATTTCTTTAACTAAACTTAAACCTATCCCCCGATTCACTTCCCCCGTAGTATAATTTATCTTAGTAGAATATCCTGGAGAAAATATAAATTCTAAATCACTATCTTCAATTCCTGAACCATTATCACCAATTATAAATACATAAAAATCATTTAAAATTTCTTGCTTAAAATAAATTATATTATCAACATCTACATTATTAAAAGCATCTATAGAATTATTAAGTAAATTTCTAAATATGGACATAAGATAATAATGCTTCGTTGTGTAGAAATTATTCTGATAATTTATATTAAACTTAACATTAACTTCTCTATTCTTAGAATCATCCTTTATACTCTTTTCTAGTATATATAGCATATCTTTTAAATCCATACCCTCGTCTTTAAATTTATCATAAGTTAGTTCTCTAACCCCTCTAACCACCAATACATATTCCTTCTTTATTTCATGTATATCTTTGGCTATAGCTAAAGCAGATTTCTCCCACAAATCATTATTTATATTAGCACGTATATTTTCAAATAACTTATATGCTTCTGTCATAGTTCTCTCTATATGATGCATGTTTTTTTCCATCCAAAACACTTCTGATTTTAGTTGAGAACTTAAAATTAACAATTTCCTATACTTTTCTTCATGTTCCTTTTTTAATAAAAGTACATTATATAACTTAAAAATTTTTAAGATTACACATATAATGAGAGTTCTTATTAATGCCACAACTATTAAGCTTATATTAATTCTAAAATTCATAATTCCTGAAGGAGTTCTAAGTATTATCTCTATTGCATTTGCCAAATAATCACTTATTACAAGATTTGTAAAAAGTTTGTTTAGATGAAAATCTTTATTTTTTCTATTTAAAACTGAAAAAAATACTCCATAAAATAAATAGAAGAAGATTTCAGGAAAATATGCTAAAAATACTGATTCCATACTCCCATTAGTAATATAATGTAATATTATTCTCCATATGTACACAAATAAAGCCGTAAGCAAAGCTGTTTTAATTGTACTAATATTTTCAAAATAATATAAAGCTATAGGAAATACTATTATACCCATAGATACCCTAAAATCAGGTACAAGAAAATACAACTGAATTTGTGAAACTAATGTAACGCACACTGCAATTAATAATACATTTCTTGAATCCTTTAATTTTTGATGCTTTCCCAAACTATTTATCATAAGCTCACCTTTTTACACAATAATTCATTCATATAAAATTATATCATACAATTCAAAATTTATTTTATTATAATAAAATTTAATAACATGAGGAAAACGCATCAATTTTGTGAATATATTAACTATAGTAATTACTAAGCATAAAAATAGCTCCTGCAAAGTTTTACAAGAGCTATTTTACAATATATAATAGTTTAAAGGGTTTTTTATTATTTATAGGGTAATTTATAACTTACAACCAATTATAAACTTAAATGTTTCATCATAAACTTATTTATATAAGGGAAATTTAGCACATAATTTTTGTACTCTTTCCCTAACAGGTTCTAAGTTACCCTCTTTGTTTTCAACTACGTAATTCATTATGTCTGCAATTTCAATCATTTCTTCTTTTCCAAATCCTCTTGTAGTCATAGCTGGAGTACCAATTCTTATTCCACTTGTTACGAATGGACTTTCAGTTTCTCCTGGAACAGTATTTTTATTAACTGTTATTCCAACTTCATCCAAAATCCTTTCCATTTCTTTTCCTGTTAATCCTTTATTTCTTAGGTCAATTAACAGTAAGTGATTATCTGTACCATTTGATACAATGTTAAATCCTTTTTCTATAAGACTATCTGAAAGTTGTTTAGCATTTTCAACAACCTTTGTCATATAAACTTTAAACTCATCTGACATTGCTTCTTTGAAACAAACAGCTTTAGCTGCAATAGTATGCATTAGTGGTCCACCTTGAATTCCTGGAAATATAGTTTTATCTATTTTTTTCGCAAATTCTTCCTTGCAAAGAATAATTCCACCTCTTGGTCCTCTTAAAGTTTTATGTGTAGTAGAAGTTACGAAATCTGCATATGGTACTGGATTTGGATGTAATCCTGCTGCAACTAATCCTGCTATATGAGCCATATCTACCATCATATATGCATTTACTTTATCACAAATCTCTCTTATTCTTTTAAAATCTATTATTCTACTATAAGCACTGGCACCGGCTACAATTAGTTTTGGTTTCTCTTCTAATGCCTTTTTTTCGAAGGCATCATAATCTATATATCCTTCATCATTAACTCCATAAGCTATGAAGTTGTAAAGTTTTCCAGAAAAGTTAACTGGGCTTCCATGAGTTAAGTGTCCACCATGGGATAAATCCATACCTAAAACCTTATCTCCTGGTTCTAATATAGTAAAATAAACTCCCATATTTGCTTGTGAACCTGAGTGAGGTTGAACATTTGCATGCTCAGCTCCAAATAATTCTTTTAGCCTTTCCCTAGCTAAATTTTCTGCTACGTCTACATATTCACATCCACCATAATATCTTTTTCCTGGGTATCCTTCTGCATATTTGTTAGTTAATGGCGAACCCATAGCCTCCATAACAGCTTCACTTGTAAAGTTTTCTGATGCAATAAGTTCTATTTTTGTCTCCTGTCTTTTTATCTCTCCCTCAATGGCATTTAACAATTCTGGATCTACATTCTTTATGTTTTCGAATAACATATTTAAAGCCCCTTTCTTAATTTACTTTTATATAAATTATATTTTAAAGTATATAAATTATATTTTAATATAACCTCAATCACAATAATAAATTTAATTAATTACACACAAAAATAAACCGTGATTATAAGCTTCAACTAAATATAATCACGGTTTAGAAATTTCTGCTTATATTACCTAAATAGGTATTATTATTTCCAAGTTAATACTGGATTTCTAGCAGCAGTTGCTTCATCTAATCTTCTAACCGGAGTATTATGAGGTGCTTCCTTTAATATCTCTGGATTCTCTTTTGCCTCTTTACTTATTTTAATTAAAATATCTATAAAGGCATCAATAGTTTCTATACTTTCAGTCTCAGTTGGTTCTATCATCATAGCATTGTCAATTATTAGAGGAAAGTAAATTGTTGGTGGATGATATCCATAATCTAAAAGTCTCTTTGCAATATCTAATGTGCTAACTTCTGAATCTTTGCCAAGTGCACCTAGAACAAATTCGTGTTTGCAAACTTTATCTATTGGCAGATAATAATCATGTTTTAATTTTTCTTTCATATAGTTTGCATTTAAAACAGCTGTCGTACTAGCAGCTTTTATTCCTTCAGCCCCCATAGTCTTAATATAGGTATATGCTCTTATAAGCATACCAAAGTTTCCATAGAAAGCTTTTACTTTTCCTATTGATTCTGGTTTGTCATAGTTTAACATATATCTATTCTCATTTTTTTCTACCATAGGCACAGGTAAGAATTTAATTAAATCCTTTTTAACCCCAACTGGACCACTGCCAGGACCTCCGCCTCCATGTGGCGTTGTAAATGTTTTGTGTAAATTTAAGTGAACTACGTCAAACCCCATATCTCCAGGTCTTGTAACTCCCATGATTGCATTCATGTTAGCTCCATCATAATAAAGAAGACCGCCAGCTTCATGGATTAATCTTTCTATTTCCTTTATATCTTCCTCAAATAACCCTAGAGTACTTGGATTTGTTAACATTAACCCTGCTACATTTTCATCTAAAACTTCTTTTAAGCTTTCTATATTTACAGAGCCATCCTTATTAGACTTTATTTCAACTACATCAAACCCTGCAACAGAAGCACTGGCTGGATTTGTTCCATGAGCAGAATTTGGAACTATTATCTTAGTTCTATTAGATTCTCCTCTGCTTTCATGATAAGCTTTAATTATCATAAGGCCTGTAAGTTCACCATGAGCACCAGCTGCTGGCTGTAATGTTACCTTATCCATACCAGTGATTTCTGATAACATTTCTCCTAATTCATACATTAGTCTTAGAGAGCCTTGAGTTGTTTCATCTGATTGATATGGATGAAGTGATGTAAACTTAGGTAGTGCTGCCATATCTTCATTAATTTTGGGATTATATTTCATTGTGCAAGACCCTAATGGATAGAATCCAACATCTACACCATAGTTCTTCCTTGATAATAATGTATAATGTCTTACAACATCTAATTCACTTACCTCTGGTAAATTTGCTGCTTCAGCCCTCAAACTTTCTTTTGGTAAAATATCGCCTAATTCTATACCCTCTATTTCACATGGAGGCAATGAATATGCCTTTCTTCCTTCACTTGAAAGTTCAAATATAACTTTAGAATAAGTATTGTTCATTTATATCACCTCCAAATGTTTAACAAGAGAATCTATTTCTTTTTTTGTTCTCTTTTCTGTTACACATAATAAGAAGGAGTTTTTAAGTTCTTCGTATTCTTTTTCTAAATCAAATCCACCTAGAATTCCCTTATTTAAAAGTTCCTTATTTATTTCTTCTACACTTTTTTCTGAAGTTATGGCAAATTCATTAAAGAATGGTTTATTAAATAGAGGTTTGTATTTACCACTTTTAATAAGTTCATTATAAGCATAATGTGCTTTTTTAGCACTTTGAATAGCTACTTCTTTTATTCCTTCTTTTCCTAGAAGAC
Source organism: Hathewaya histolytica (assembly GCF_901482605.1). Lineage (NCBI taxonomy): Bacteria > Bacillati > Bacillota > Clostridia > Eubacteriales > Clostridiaceae > Hathewaya > Hathewaya histolytica. The sequence goes on from NZ_LR590481.1 coordinate 2,548,642, forward strand.
TGCAATATACAGCTGCTCCTACTGCCATAAGTCCTTGGTCAGAACATATATTTGAAGTTGCTTTTTCTCTTCTTATATGTTGCTCTCTTGCTTGAAGAGTTAAAACAAATGCTCTTTTTCCATCTACATCCTCAGTTTGACCAACTATTCTTCCTGGCATTTTTCTCATTAATTTTTTAGTTACATTCATAAATCCAAGGTATGGCCCTCCGAAATTCAATGCTCCACCTAAAGATTGAGCATCTCCTACTGCTATATCTGCACCATATTCTGCAGGAGTTTTTAATATCCCTAGAGATATAGGCTCAACACCCATAATTAAAAGAGCCTTATTTTCGTGAACAATCTTTTCAACATCTTCTACTGGTTCAATTATGCCAAAGAAATTTGGACTTTGAACTATAACGCCAGCAGTTTCTTTATTTACCATAGAGTTTAATTTCTCAATATCTGTAACTCCATCATTCATATCTATTTCTTCAACATTAAAGCCATTAAATTTTCCATAAGTCTTAAGAACTTTTCTAGTTTCAGGATGAACAGTCTTGGATACAAGTATATTTTTCTTCTTTGTTGAAGCACATGCAAGCATAGCTGCTTCTGCGCATGCAGTTTGCCCATCATACATGGATGCATTTGAGACTTCCATACCAGTTAATCTTGTAATCATACTTTGGAATTCGAATATCGCTTGTAAAGTCCCTTGACTTATCTCTGGTTGGTATGGTGTATATGAAGTATAGAATTCAGCCCTTGATAAAATGTGTTTTATTGCTGATGGAATATATCTATCATATGCACCTGCCCCTAAGAAACAAGTTAATTCATTACTACCTATATTTTGAGATGAAATTTCATTCACTAAAGAAGAAACTTCAAGTTCTGATTTTGGATCCTCTAAATTCAATTCTCTATTTAATAGTAAATCTTTTGGAACATCACTAAACAACTCGTCTAAAGAAGAAAGACCTATGGTTTTAAGCATCTCTTCTCTATCATTATCTGTTAAAGGAATATATGGAAACATAATTATGCCTCCTCACTGACAAATTTCTTGTAATCCTCTGCACTCATTAATTCTTCTAATTCTGACTTGTCCCCAACATTTACACAAACAACCCAATTTTCATATGGATCTTCGTTTAAAGCATCTGGAGTATCTTCTAAAGACTCATTAACTTCTATAACTGTTCCACTTATTGGTGAAAATGCATCTGATGCAGCCTTAACTGATTCTATTGTTCCAAAAGTTTCATCTTTGCTTAATTCATCATCAATTGATGGTAATTCAACGTATACGATATCTCCTAATGCATCTTGAGCATAGTCAGTTATACCTATATAAGCTTTATCTCCATCTACTTTCACCCACTCGTGATCTTTACTATAAAGTAAGTTTTCTAATACTTTCATGATTTCTCCCCCTTGATATGTTAGATAAATTAAAATATTAATATATTATTATGAAAATACACAATTTAATTTGTTATCTATTTTTTCAGGAATCTCTTTTTAATAGTCTTAGCTTTTAATGATCTATTTCTAACCTTTATTTCAAGTTCTGAATCTAACTCTGCATACTTAGCATCTATTAAAGCAAGTCCTATTGTCTTGTTTAATGTTGGTGATGCATATCCTGTAGTTACAAAACCAATCACTTCACCATCTTTAGCTACTTCATACCCATGTCTTGCAATTCCCTTATCTAGAAGCTCGAATCCAACTAGTTTTCTCTTAAGACCTTCTTCTTTTTGCTTCTTCAAAGCTTCTTTTCCAATAAAGTCTGATTCCTTGTTAAGCTTTACTGCAAAACCTAACCCAGCTTCTAAAGGTGAAATATCTTGTGATACCTCATTACCATATAAAGGTAGGCTTGCTTCAAATCTTAAAGTATCTCTCGCACCTAAACCTGCTGGTTTTATGCCTTCATCTTTTCCTGCCTCTAAAATATCTCTCCATATTTTTACTATAGATTCATTGTCTGTGTATATTTCAAATCCATCTTCTCCAGTGTACCCTGTTCTAGATACCAAGCACTTACCCCCAGATATATTTACATCAGAATCAAAATGGAAGAATTTTATTTTTGAAAGATCTGTATCAGTTAATTTTTGAAGAATTTTCTCAGCTTTAGGTCCTTGAATAGCAACCTGTGATACCTTATTAGAAATATTAATTATTTCAACATCATAATTTCCCTTATTTTCTAACATCCATTGATAATCTTTTTCTTCATTACTAGCATTTACAACAAGTAAATAATGTTCATTAGTGTATCTGTAAACCAAAAGATCATCTACAACACCACCATTTTCATAACACATAAACGTATATATAATCCCATTATCTTCTATAGTACCTAAGTCATTCGTAATTAATTTTTGAATATAATCGAAGGCTTCTTTCCCTTTTATCTCCACTTCCCCCATGTGAGAAACATCAAATATACCTGCTACATTTCTAACAGCCTCATGTTCAGGAATTATTCCTTCGTATTGAACTGGTAATTCCCACCCAGCAAAATCAACAATCTTTCCTTTAAGATTTTTATGCTCTTCGTAAAGATTAGTTTTCTTAAGATTTTCCATAATTATACCCCCTTATATTTAAGTTCTTTATAAATTATACATAGTATAATTTATATTTATGAAAAGATAAATATAAATTAAATACATGGTACTAATTTTCATAAAATTTCTAAGTACCAATAATGATATAATACAGTATTCATTAAGTTATTTTTTGTCATATTAACGATATTTATGATACTTTTGTAACAATCGTAATTACTGTAAAATCATTTCCTCATCATCTTAAATTTTATCATAGTATATTATGATTTTCAACGCTAACAATTTTTTTTAACTAATAGTTATTCTTAAGATTTTACAGATATCTTTTTATTTATTTTCTTTTTTTGATATAATACATATATACATCTAAGTATTCTAAAGGCTTTCTTAGAAAAAAACTTAAAATCATATGTGAGGTATAATATGAATAAACGATTATTGTCGATAATTGTATTTATATTTTCTATAATATTATCTGGCTGTTCCATAATTGAATTACCAAATAATTTAATAACTAAACCTTCTTCCTATATAAGCAAGCAAAAATTAGATCCTATAATGTCATTGTTATTAAAAGAGGGTAAAACTCTTACTATTGCTATGGGTGATAGTGAAAGAAAATCTATTAGAGAGGTAGATTTAGATAATGACGGAAAAAATGAAATTATCCTACTATATAAAAAGGATAATAATTATTATAATAATTATGGTGTTATGATCCTAAAGCAAAAAGATAATGTGTGGGAAGTAATTAATAATATAACTTTTTCATGTAAAAACATAGATATAGTTGATTATAAAGATATAACTGGTGATGGAAAGCCAGAAATTCTTGTTGGGGTTAATTCCTCTGATAAAAATAATAACACACTATTTATATACTCTTATCATAGAGGATTCTATGAAACTTTGGGTAATTTCCCCTATAGTAATCTACAGATATATGATATTGATGGAGATAATAAAAATGAACTAATTACTTTTAACACAACAGATGATAAATCAAAAACTTCATCCATACTAAAACTTTATAAATTTAATGATATAAAACCAACTTTATTAGATTCTTTTGAATTAAATAGAGCCATAGTAAGTTCTAAGATGACTATAGGCAAGGCTTCTAAAGATATTAATGGAATATTCTTAAACCTAAACTTAGATAATAAATCCTTTTATACAGATCTATTTATATTAAAAAACGGAAAATTAAAAGAAGTACTAGAGAACGAAAAGAACTTGGATGTTAAAAAAATCAAAACTTATCAGAGGTATGAAAATCCCTCCAAGTCCTTGAATATAGATGATGTTTTAAAAGATATAGTTAAAGATATAAATTCAGATGGTATATTAGAAATTGGTTATGCAAAATCAAATAATAGCAATTTAAATATTTACACTCCATCGAATCTTATGTATTGGAATCAATGGGATGAAAATAATGGTTTAAGTATATCTCATAGAGAATATTATAACGCTGATTATAAATATAGAATAGGCATTCCACTTTCTCTAGGAATGAATTTTAAAATACTTCAAAATGTTAAAGAAGAAAATACTCTGAATAGGGTGGATTTTTTAACAGGAGATTATACAAATAAAAATAACCTTTTATTTTCCATTAAAATATATTCTAAAGATCAATGGGCTCTTAATCAGACAATGAGTTCTTCTGGTGATTACGTAATTTTAAAAGAAGATGAGGATAGATTTTATGTAGGTTTTTTAAATAACAAATTAGTGAAAAGTAATTTAACTTTAGACTATATAAAAGATGTTTTTAAACCTATTGAATAATAGAAAGTTTTTGGGGGGTATTGATTTGTCTATAAAAATTTTATTGTTAGAAGACGAAATTTCCATAAGAAGTTTTATTAAAATTAAATTAAAAAATTTAGGTTATGATGTAGTCGATGTCGGTAAGGGCACAGAAGCTATTCAAATTGCAGATTCTTCCTTTAAAATAGCAATTTTGGACGTTATGCTACCAGATATTGATGGCATTGAAGTTTGTAGAGTTTTAAGAGAGAACTATCCAAACTTAGGAATTATCATGCTAACGGCTAAAGGTCAGGAATCTGATAAAATATTAGGCCTAAAAACTGGTGCTGATGATTATATGGTAAAACCATTTAGCCCTACAGAATTATCTGCAAGAATTGAGGCTCTTTTAAGAAGAGTAGATAACTCTGAAAAAAATCACACTAATATAATAAGCCAACCACCATTCATATTAGATAATAATAAGAAAATATTTAAAAAGGATGCTAAGGAAATCCCTTTAACGCCTACAGAATTTTCTATAATGGAATATCTAATGAATAACTCTAACAAGGCTATAGACAGGGATAGTATACTTGACTATGTTTGGGGAAAAAATTATGTTGGAGATACTAAAACTGTAGATGTAAACATCAGAAGAATTCGACAAAAAATAGAGTTAGACCCCTCCAAACCTGAATATTTAAAAACTGCATGGGGGTTCGGATATATTTGGAGTACAAAAAATGACTAGTTTAAGAAATAGAATTTACGCTCAAAATGGTATTATAATAATAACCTTAGTACTTATTTTAGAAATAATTTTCACGCTATTTGTAAGTAGATTTTATAGTGAAGGCGTTAAAAGAGAACTGCAAAATAAATTAACATTTTCGGCTACCCTTTATAATAAATATCTATCTAAAGAAAACTTGGATGATAAAATAACATATATATTAGAAAATGAATCAAAAAATGAATATTTTTACGTTGAATTAATAGATAGAAATTTCAACTTATTAATAGATTCTAATGGATTTAGTAATAAAAAAAACTTGGAATATGAGGACTTAATATTAGCCTCTAGAAATTCCCCTAACATTATAAAGTATGAAGATAAAGAATCCATAATTTCTATGAGCCTACCTCTTTATGATTCTAACAATACAACTTGGGCTTATTTAAGATATTCTACTTCTATTGATAAGTTAAAAAAGGCCTTAAATAATATACTACAAATCTCTATAATAATTATTAGTCTAATAATTGTTATAACCTTCTTCCTTAGTTCAGTGCTTGCAAATAAAATATTATATCCTATAGATAAGATTATAGAAGTATCAAAAAAAATGGCCAAGGGAGACTTTTCTCAGAAAATTTTTCTTAAAAATAAGGATGAAATAGGAAAATTAGGTGATACATTAAACTATATGGCTGAAGAAATAAATAGAAGCAATACTTTAAAAAATGAATTTATATCGTCAATTTCCCATGAACTAAGAACACCACTTACAGCTATTAAAGGATGGAGTGAATTAATACTAACAGATGATTTAAAAAATCTAAATGATTTAAAAGAGGGCATGTCCATAATTTCTAATGAAACAGAACGTCTTATAGTTTTAGTTGAAGATCTCCTTGACTTTTCAAAATTAGAAAGTGGAAAAATAAGTCTTGCTATGGAAAAGGTAGATATAAATAAACTAATAGAAGATATATGCTATTACTTTAAAAATAACCTTGTAGAAAAACAAATAAATTTAAATTTAAACTTGTATGAAGAAACTATTTTTATATACGGTGATAAGAATAGATTAAAGCAAGTATTTATCAATTTAATACATAATTCGATAAAATTCACTGACAACGGTAAATCTATATATGTTAATACTAAAAAAGAAGATTGTAGATTGCTTGTAAGTATTAGAGATGAAGGCATTGGCATACCTGAAGATGATTTGCCAAAGATAACAGAAAAATTCTTTAAAGGTTCATCAAAACATTCTGGAAGTGGTATTGGCCTTGCTATATGTAATGAAATCATTACTCTACACGATGCTAAACTAGAAATAAGTAGTACCGAAAATGTAGGTACAACCATCCTTATAACTTTTGATATTTTAACTGAATTGTAACAAAAATATTTATCATATGTATTATAATTTTTATTACCTTATTTAATAAAATTAATACTAATACGAAAGAGGGCTTAATATGAAAAAAACAGGAATAATTTTTGTTATAGGATTTTCATTAATTGTTTTACTACTAAGCTCTGTGATTTTTATGACTTTAGAAAAAAATAAATTTACTAATATTAAAGTTGAAAATACTGCAGATAAAACAGATGTATCTTTAGAAAAATTTTTTCCTTTAATTGAAGGAAAAGTTCTAAATTATTCTGGCTCAGCGGACTTTATGGAAAGTTTAACTGTGAGTAAAATAACTACTAATAGTGATAAAAAAACCATAGTTTTAAAAGGTAAAATCGTAAATATGGAAGAAATGGAACAAAAAAAAGAACAATCTCTGGAATATATGTATGAGATATTTAGTGATTATGTTAGAATTACTACTAAAAATTCGCCTAGATATCCTTCTCAATCAATAATAGATTCTAATACAATAATAAGATATCCTTTAAAGATCAATAATTCTTGGACAGAAAGGGTAATTATTAACGGAACTTCAAAAGAATGCATAGGCACAATAATAAATATTACTAAGGATTCCGATAATAAATCAATTATTAAAGTTCAATATGTAGTAAATAACTTACCTAAATATCCTAATAATACTTATAAAGAAATAAGAACATATAAAGAAGGTCTAGGTATGTATGAATTTGAAAATACTATATTATTAGATAACGAAGAAACTTCTTCTAAGCCTACGCCCTTTGAATTTAAGTGTAAAATATATGAAAATAACTAAATGCTAAAACTTACTTATAAAGTTATTAAATAACATCAGAGCCCCCATACTATTTACATATGAGGGCTTAAATATATACTGTATATACCTTATTACTTATAATAACTCCTGTATATTAGTTTTAACTTCCTCTAAGTAATCCCTTAGTTCCACCTCTGACTTCTCTGGTACAGCTCCAAAGAACATCTGTTTCACTACCTTCATTCCACAGAATTTAAAAGTTCCTTCGTCCTTTACTGTTTTCATGGATTCATGCATCCCATTGTTTTCATATACTTCATCAGGATTTCCCATAGGTGCAAATATGGCAACCTTCTTGCCATTTAAAAGTGGTACAGGACCATTCTCTCTATTTTCATAGGCAAATCCATGAGATAAAACCCTATCTAAATATCCTTTTAAAATGGCTGGCTCACCACCCCACCATATAGGATATACAAAACTTATAAAATCTGCTTCCTCAATAAACTTTTGCTCTTCTTTTATATCATTTGGTGTTATTCCTTTAGAAAAAGCCTCAAAATCTGAAGGTAAAAGTACTGGTTGAAAATTAATTTTATATAAATCCCTAACTTCCACATCATAATTTTTATATTTTGATACATCTATAAGAGATTCGACAATACCTTTTGAAAAACTTTTTGGGTTTGGATGTGCAAAAATAATAAGATGTTTCATTATTAACTCCCCCTCTAACTCTTTTAATCAATTATGTTTTATAATTAAATTTAAGTCAACCATATCATACATACAATATATTAAATTATTATAAAAAATTTATGCTAAAGCTAAAAGGGTTATCCGTAGTACTTACAGAATAACCCTAAAACCTATGTTATTTATATAAATGCTTATAATCATCTATTTAGTTTTATCTATGCACTCTTCTAATGTATGCCACGCAAGTACAGCACACTTAACCCTAGCTGGCATATTAGAAATATTTTTAAGAACTATAGCGTCTTCTAATTTCTCTAATTCTTCATCATTAGTAATTTCTCTTTTAATCATGGATATAAAAGTATCCACTAAATTCAAAGCTTCCTTTTTATCTTTCCCTTTAATTAGATCTATCATCATTGAAGTTGAAGCTTGAGATATTGCACATCCTATACCATTAAAAGCTGCATCCTCGATAATATCTCCTTTAAATTTTAACTCTAAAGTTATATCATCTCCACAACTTGGATTATGACCTCTTTCACTACAATCTGCATGATCTAAGTGTTTCTTATTATGCCCACTAGCATTGTGCTCCATTATGAGTTCAGTATATATTGAGCTAAGATCCATAACCTAACCACTTCCTAACATTCTTTAAATTATCTACAAAAACATCAATTTCTTCTTTAGTATTGTAAAAGTAGAAACTTGCTCGTGCTGTTGAATTGATCCCTAAATATTTCATTAATGGTTGAGCACAATGATGTCCAGCTCTAACTGCCACACCATAGGAATCCATAATGCTTGAAACATCATGTGGGTGCACACCTTCAATATTAAAAGATATAACTGCTCCTCTATCCTTCATATCTGTAGGCCCTATGATTTTCACGTATGATAATTCCTTTAATCCTTCAAGAGCATAACAGGTAAGTTCTTCTTCTCTATCTATAATATATGAAAATCCTATCTCTTCTATATACTCTATAGCTGCTGCAAGCCCAACTGCGCCTTCAACGTTCTGAGTTCCTGCTTCTAACTTATAAGGAAGTTCTGCAAAAGTAGAATCTTGTTCCTCTACGTACTCAATCATATCGCCTCCATATAAAAATGGTGGCATTTTATCCAAAAGCTCTCTTTTACCATATAGTACTCCTATGCCCATAGGAGCCATTAATTTATGTCCTGAAAACACAAGGAAATCTGCATTCAAATCCCTAACATCAACTTTCATATGAGGAACGCTTTGCGATCCATCTACAATCATAACAGCTCCATATTTGTGGGCTATTTCAGAAATTTCTTTTATCGGGTGTATTGTTCCCAGTGCATTTGACATTTGTGCTATACTTACTATTTTAGTATTATCATTTATTTTACTTCTAACTTCTTCTAAATCTAATCTTCCCTCTGAGTTTACATAAACATATTTAAGTATAGCTCCTTTAGCTTTAGCTACTCTTTGCCAAGGTATTAAATTACTATGATGCTCAGATATTGCTATTAAGATTTCATTGCCTTCTTCTAAAAAAGTCATTCCATAAGAATATGCTAAAAGATTTAATGATTCTGTTGCATTCTTAGTAAATATAACTTCTTCCATATATTCAGCATTTATAAAACTTTTAACAGTTTCCCTAGACTTATCATAGGCTTCCGTAGCTACTATGCTTAAATAATGAGCTCCTCTATGAACATTAGCATTTAGTTTTTTATAGTAATCTTCAATAGCCTTTATAACCTTTAATGGTTTATGAGTAGTTGCTGCATTGTCTAAATAAACTAACTCTTTACCGTTAACCTTTTGTTGTAATATAGGAAAATCATCTCTTATTTTTTTTATATCCTTCTCCATATTATCACCCACACCCTATTCTTCTACCAACCTTCTATGAATTTCTTCTTCTATCTTTTCTCTTAATTCTTTAACTGGTATACTATCTATAATAGGTTTAAAGGAAGCTTCAACTATAAGCTTTTTAGATTCTTTCTCGCTTAATCCTCTGCTCATTAAGTAAAATAACTTTTCAGCATCTATTTTACCTGCACTAGCTGCATGTTGACCTTCTACATCATCTTCTTCACAAAGAAGTAATGGAATTGCGTCAGATTTAACTTTTGGATCTAATAATATTGCATATTCCTCTTCTGATCCCTTAGCTCTAGAAGAACCCTTCTTAAAATCTAATGTTCCTTTGAACATTTTCTTGCCGGTATCTTTTAAAACACCTCTGATTTCCATATCGCTTAAACTTCTTCTTCCTCTATGATTCATAATATAATTCAAATCTGCATATCTATCTCCATCTACAAGATAAATAGATTTCAAATTACCCTCTGCATTTTCTTCTTCTAAATTCGTTACAAAATTACTAAAACTTTCTTTTGATCCTAATTCTACATTCACATAGTTTACCTTTGCCCCATAGGACACATATGATACATTAGAATCAAAGTTTTTTGAAATTGCATTCATCATTTGAACTTTTACAAGATTAACCACTGAACCTTGCTTTGCATAAATCTTTGTGATTCCATTATGAAATGCTTCAACATCTGATTCTGTACCATATTGTACTATAATAGTTACCTCACTATTTTCTTCTGCTACAATTATGTTATTGTCAACTAACTTATCTTTTTCATGAGATAAGTTATAATCTATAAATATTGGTTCTTCTATTTTTTCACCTTTTTTAACGTGTATAACTACCCCTGAGTTAAAATACTTTTCAGCACTTAGAACAAACTCTTCACTAACTCCATAGGCTAAATCTATTTTCCCGTGTTCTACCTCTTTATATTTTAACTGAAATTTATTATCTAATAAGTTATTTATATCTTCATCTTTAAAAGACTTTCTAGATTTTATAAATGAATTTTCTTTAATACTATCTATGTCATAGTTTATTTCCGGGAAATTATAGTCCTTTAAAGGAATGTTATTTACCTTAAGCCATCTCCAAGTTAAAACTGGAGAATTATTTAATAAAATTTCCTTCACTTTCATTCACCTCTCTATCCTATGGTTCCTTCAAGTTCTAGATTAATTAGATTATTCATCTCAACAGCATACTCAAGAGGTAACTCTTTTGATATTGGTTCAACAAACCCTCTAACTATCATAGCTTTTGCCTCTTCTTCACTTATACCTCTACTCATAAGATAGAATATAGCCTCATCACTAATTCTTCCTATTTTAGCTTCATGCCCTAAATCCACTTCATCAGTTTGTATATCAATTACCGGTATCGTATCTGATTTTGATATATTATCAAGCATAAGTGACTCACATGAAACTGTAGATTTAGAATGATGAGCATTTGGAGTAATTTTAACTAATCCTCTATATAAAGCAACTCCCCCATCTTTTGAGATGGACTTTGAGTTTATTGTTGAAGATGTATTTGGTGCTGCGTGAACAACTTTTGTTCCAGTATCTAGATGTTGTCCTTTACCTGCGAAAGTTATTCCTGTAAACTCTGCTCTAGCACCTTCTCCTTTTAATACACTCATAGGATATAGCATTGATACTTTTGAACCGAATGACCCTGAAACCCATTCTATAGCTCCATCCTTTTCAACTATAGCTCTTTTGGTGTTTAAATTATACATATTTTTAGACCAGTTTTCTATGGTACTATAACGAAGTGTCGCACCCTCTTTTACAAATAATTCAACACAACCTGCGTGAAGATTATTAACAGAGTATTTAGGCGCTGAGCAACCTTCTATAAAATGAAGTTTTGCTCCTTTTTCAAGTATTATCAGTGTATGCTCAAACTGTCCCGCTCCAGGTGCATTTAATCTAAAATAAGATTGTATAGGAATATCTACCTCTACCCCTTCTGGAACATACACAAATGATCCACCTGACCATACTGCACCATGTAATGCTGCAAATTTATGATCATTTGGAGGAACACACTTCATAAAGTAATCTTTAACTATATCTTCGTAATCTCTTACAGCAGTTTCCATATCGGTATAAATTACACCTTGTTTCGTAAGATCCTCTCTAACACTATGATAAACAACCTCGGAATCATACTGTGCTCCAACCCCTGCTAAAGATTCCCTTTCAGCCTTCGGAATACCTAACATATCAAAAGTTTTCTTTATGTCCTCTGGTACTTCCTCCCATGAACCTTTCATATCTGTATCTGGTCTTACATAGGTTACTATATTATCTATATCTAAATCTATAATATCAGGTCCCCAAGTAGGAATACCAATTTTATTATATAGCTTTAAAGATTCTACTCTAAAATCTCTCATCCATTCTGGTTCATTTTTTTCTTCTGATATTTCTCTTATAATATCTTCTGTAAGACCTTTACCTGTCTTGAATCTATATCTATCTTCATTTTTTATATCATAAATACCTCTTTCAAGGTCTTCAATATGAGTTCTCTTTCTCTTTTCTTCTTTTTTCGGTTCTAAATTTAGTAAGTTAATTTTATTTTTTTCCACTCTACTCACCTCTGGAATTCTCAACTTCTTCCTTTATTGCCTCATATCCATTAGCTTCTATTTCCTTAGCTAAAGAATAGTCTCCGGTTTTAACTATTTTTCCATTTACTAAAATGTGTACAAAATCAGGTTTTAAATACTCAAGAATTTTATTGTGATGTGTAATTATTAGTATTGAATTATCTTCTTTTGCAAATAACCTAACACCCTCTGATACATCCCTTATAGCATCTACGTCAAGTCCTGAATCTGTTTCATCTAGCATAGCTAATTTAGGTTCTAAAATAGACATTTGAAGAATTTCATTTTTCTTCTTTTCTCCACCTGAAAATCCAAGATTTAAATATCTCTCTGCATATTCTTCCTTTATTTTTAAAAGCTTCATCTTTTCATTTAATTCCTTTTTAAATTGCATAACTCTTATAAACTTTCCAGTTTTAGCACTTTTCGCTGTTCTCAAGAAGTTTTCAACAGTTATACCTGGAACTTCTTCTGGGTATTGAAAAGATAAAAATAAACCTTTCTTAGCTCTTTCATCAGCCTTAAGCTCTTTTATGTCTTCACCTTCTAGTAAAATCTCTCCACTTTCAATATTGTACTTTGGGTGACCCATTAAAGTATTTGCAAGTGTTGATTTACCCGCACCATTAGGTCCCATAATAACATGTATTTCACCTTTATTAATTGTTAAATTCAATCCTTTTAAAATCTCTTTACCTTCTATATTAGTATAAAGATCTTTTACTTCTAAAAGCGTACTCATAATATTCCTCTCCTTATTCATAAAATAAGTTTATTATGTAAATCCGAGTAAATTAGTCGGGATTATTCTTTAAAATAGGACTCTAGCAAAGGCTAGAGCCACTTATTGTTGGGGGATAATTTTATCAGCTAAATTTGTTTTAAAAATGATTATATATGATATTAAAGTAATCTTTGCATAACAATTGTTATTTGTTGTTAATAATCATTATCTATATTTAATATATATTTTTCTGTTCAAAAAGTCAACTGTTTTACTCTGAATTAAAAGTTATTTTTTATTAATTATTAAATTTAGGAAAATAATTGAATCAAATCTTCAGCCTTCATAGAACTTAATAGATTTTCTGACATGTTATTATCACCAATAATTCCATTAACTATTTCTTTTTTTCTTTCCTGAAGCTTTTGTATTTTCTCTTCGATTGTACCTTTTGAAATTAGTTTTATTACTTGGACTGTATTTTTTTGTCCAATTCTATGTGCTCTATCTGTAGCTTGCTCTTCTACTGCAGGATTCCACCAAGGGTCAAAATGTATTACTATATCTGCTTTAGTAAGATTTAAACCTGAGCCTCCTGCTTTTAAAGAAATCAAGAAAACATCGGCTTCTCCTCTATTAAATCCCTTCACAAGGTCCATTCTTTCCTGCGCATTTACCGCTCCATCCAAATAAAAATACTTAATATTTAAAAGTTTCAATTCCTTTGATATATTTTTTAATACAGATGTAAATTGAGAGAATAGTAAAATATTATGCCCTTCCTCAATAGCACTTTCTAGAAGCTCCAATAAATACTGCATTTTACTACTTTCACCTGTATAAGTTTCTAAAAATACTGAAGGGTCGCAGCATATTTGTCTAAGTCTTGTTAAGGCACCTAAAATTTTAAACTTACTCTCTTCGATACCATTTAATTTAATTTCCTCTTCTAACTCATTTTTTAAAACTTCTACATAGGAGCTATATAATTTTTGTTGTTCTTCATTCATATTGATTAATGCATTATTATATATCTTTGGCGGAAGTTCTCTTATAACATCCTTTTTTAACCTTCGTAATATAAATGGTTTTATTTTATTTTTAAGCTCATTTTGTGCATCTTCATTTTTGTCCTTTGATATAGGAACTTCATATTTAGCATAAAATCTATTGTGAGTTAAAAGATACGATGGCATTATAAAATCAAAAATAGACCATAACTCTGACAGACTATTTTCAATAGGTGTTCCTGTTAATGCAAATCTCCCCTTGGCCTTTATTTCTTTTATTGTTATAGCATTTTGAGATGATGCATTCTTTATATATTGGGCTTCATCTAATATACAATATGAAAAAATAAATTCTTTATAAAGGTCTATATCTCTTCTAACTAGAGGATAAGAGGTTATTACAACATCATAATTCTTTAATTCTTTTATTTTTTCCTCTCTATCTTTTTTATTACCATCTAATATTAAAACCTTTAAGCTTTTTGAGAACTTTCTTATCTCTTCATTCCAATTGTAAATAAGGGAGGTTGGGCAAATTATAAAAGCTGTTCCTTTTTCTTTTTCAGAAGTTAAAAAAGCAATGGTTTGAAGCGTTTTTCCTAGTCCCATTTCATCCGCTAATATTCCTCCAAATCCATAATGAGCTAAGGTTTTAAACCATTTAAAGCCAACCACCTGATACTTTCTTAATATGTTTTCCATTTCCCTAGGAACTTCATAATCTACATCTTTAACTTCCTTTAAGCTAGATACCAACTGTATAAACTCCCTATTCTTATTGACATATGTATCTACATCATTTAATTTCTGTTCTATATAAAAAGCATCAAATCTAGGAAGCTTTATAACTTCTTTATCATAATCTTCAGGAGGAACATCTAAGTATTCTAATATATCAGCTACGTTCTTAAGCATATTCTCATTTAGTAGTACTATATCCCCCCTATCAAGTTTATAATATTTTTTCTTTTCTTTTAGAGATGCAAATATTTTAATCAATTCTTTTTTATCCACACCCTTGATGTCAAAAGAAAACTCTAACATATCTTCTTTGTTTAATCTTAGACTGCATCTATAACTTTGGGAATTATATACTTTACTACTTTTAAAGCTTTCCGAGTAAAATAACTCCCATTCCTCTGGTAGCTTCTCCATTCCTTCTACTAAAAACTCTACTATTTTCTCTTCATGCTCTAAAATAAAGCTACTATCATATTCTATAAAATCAAGCGAACTTATGATATCTATGACTTTTATTTCTTCATCTATATTACGCATCAAAATTCCTCTTTCATCTCTTACTTCTTCTCTTGAAAAAGGATCTATTTCTACTTCTCCATAGTTAAATTTCAACTTTAAAATTATTTTGTTATTTTCCTTGTCTAAGTAGAGCTTTACCCTTAGATCTTCTACATAAAATTCCTCTCTAAGTTCCTCTTTAACCTCAATATCTCCTAAAATTTTAATTTTAGGTAATACAAAGGATGCAAAATCACTTTTATGACCTTCATTTATTTCTAATCTGCACCCCTTATTTTCTATCATAGTTTTATAAAGAGGTATATAGAATTTTTTCTTCTCTTCATTTAATGTACACACATTCCCCTTATAAAAGAAATACTCCATATCCCTAGTTAATGGGAATGGAACTGAATTATTCTTATGATAAAGATTTATAATATGATTTTCTTTCTCAATACAGAACTCTATATGCTCATCTTTTTTAAATGATACATTCTCATAAGTTCCTATAGGAAGTTCTAATAGAAAAGTTTTATCACCAAGTAATGCCATAAACCTTTTAAATTGTGGGTCTAGAAGATAAAGATTCTTTCCGCTAAAAAGACTTTTATTTGCCGAAAATATATTGTAGTTTGATGAAATCGATTCTTCTATTTCTAAAACCTCTACTAAAAAATCTAGTATTTTATTATCTTCTTTTGAGAATTCTTGACTTTGAAAATCTAATATAAAACCTTTCCCAAACTCTAGGCTTTGCTTAAAATAAAAAACTTTTAAAAAATCTTTTATATTCTTTACAACATATTGTTTACCTAATCCTACTTTTAAATTAAGAGAATTTTGACTTTCCCTATTATAAGAATTCTTAAGTGATATTTCTAAATTTAAAACCTTTTTATTCGTTTTATTTAACCTTAAGGGCTTTTTATATAAATCTAGAAGATCATTTAATATATCTTCCTTAAGGAAAGTATATTCATTTATAGTCTTTAAATAAGCTGCTACAACATGCTTACAAACTACAGGTTTTTTATTAAAATGAGCACATGTACATTTATAGTTTTCTATAGTCTCCCCATCTTCTTTTACATCAAAACTTACATTATACTCATTATATCCTGTGGCGGAAACCACCATAGTACTTACATGATTAAGTTTCTCTATAGTTTGTATATCAACGTCTAATACATAGTCTTCTTCATAATACTGCTCACCTTTTTTATAAGTGAAAATATCACAATATTCCTTTATACTTCCAGTATTAATTAAAGCCATTTTAATTATCCTTTCTAATATTACAATTCTTTCTGTGAAGAAATATTAAAATTATATTATGTATATAATTTTAACATATGAAATCAATCCCTTATATAAATATATATTTGTAACTTAAATTAAAATTAAAAATGCTTTTTATATTTTTATACTAGAACAAGATAACAGTAAAATAATTTAACTTTATAGAGTAAATTAAACAGAATAAGCTAGAATAGCATTTCATGAATTACTTATATTAAAGTTATAATATAAATAATTAACCCATAATAAGGAGGTTTTATAATGTTATTAGTTAATACTCCAGATCTTAAAGATAGAAGCTACGAAATTATTGGTCTATGTGAGGGTTCTACTGTTTATTCTAAACATTTTGGAAAAGATTTAATGGCAGGCCTTAAAAACATCGTAGGTGGAGAACTTAAATCCTATACTGAGATGTTAAATGACGGTAAGAATAAGGCAAAAGATAGCCTTGTAAAAGAAGCTATGTCCATGGGTGCTGATGCAGTTATAAATGTAAACTATTCAATTACAAATTTAGCGCAAGGTACATCATTAGTAATATTAGTTACTGGAACGGCTGTAAAATTCTTATAAAGCGCGCAAAGGTCTGATATATAATTTACTAATCTATTTAAATTATATATCAGACTTTCTTTATTTAAACTTTAATTTAAAAATAGTATATTTCTATGCAACCACTTCTTAGAATAACTCCTTACCTTCGATTCAATTTTTTTATCTAATACTAGACAATTATATAATATTAAATTTAACTTTTAACCTACCATTAATTATAGTAATACCCTCATAATTCTATGTAATTTATAGCTGACTATACAAATTATTTATTTAATAAAGAATCTTATGTCATAATATATCTTTACGTCCAATTCTTTTTTGCATATTTATGAATATTTTTTGCATATTTATCTTGCTTTTTGTGAAAAAAACGTTAAAATAATATATTAAAAGATTAAATAATTTTTCAAGGTCGGTGATTTAAAATGCAAAATATACAAAAGAACTCCTCTCCTACTTTAGGAATTTTCAAGTTTTTAATTCCATCATTGTTAGGTGTTTTATTTTTTATGATTCCCATTAAATTCAATGGAAGTTTTACAATTCCAGTTGCTCTATTTTCTAAATTATTGCATAATTATTTATCAAACTCCTTACCAATGATTATGACAGCACTTATATGTATCTCATTAATCTTCACCCTAATAGCTAAAATATTAAAGCCAAGATTCATAAGTGAAAACCCTTTTTTAAATTCACTTTTTAACGTATCACCTATTTGGTTCTTAGCTAGGATTTTAGGGGCCATATTTGCAATATGCGTGTTTTTTAAAGTAGGACCTAAGTTTATTTGGTCTGATAACACCGGCGCGTTACTTCTATACGATTTACTTCCAGTACTATTTTCTGTATTTTTATTTGCCGGGTTATTCCTGCCTATACTTTTAAACTTTGGTTTATTAGAGTTTGCAGGCTCTCTACTAACTAAAGTAATGCGCCCTATCTTTAAATTGCCTGGCAGATCTTCTGTAGACTGTATTGCATCTTGGCTTGGGGATGGTACTATAGGAGTTCTCTTAACTAGTAAGCAATATGAAGAAGGCTTTTATACAAAGCGCGAGGCTGCTGTAATTGGTACAACCTTCTCCTTTGTATCTATAACTTTTAGCTTAGTTGTAATATCACAGGTAAACTTAACTCATATGTTTGGTCCCTTTTACTTAACTATAATAATATCAGGAATAATTGCATCCATCATAGTACCTAGAATTCCTCCTCTTTCTAAGAAAGATGATACATATTATAATGGAGAGAAATGTGATAAGAATAGTGAGCTTATCCCAGATGGATATAATTCTTTAACTTGGGGCATTACTAAGGCTGTCGAAAGGGCTCAATCAAATAAGTTTAACTCTGTATTAGGAGAAGGTGTTAGGAATGTCCTTGATATGTGGATAGGTGTATCACCTATAGTTCTATCTATAGGTACATTAGCCTTAATTATAGCCGAATATACACCTGTATTTCAGTGGCTTGGACTACCATTTATTCCTCTACTGAATCTTCTTCAAATACCCGAAGCAACACAAGCTTCTAGTACACTTGTAGTTGGATTTGCAGATATGTTTTTACCTACAGTTATAGGTGCTACTATTAAAAGTGAACTAACTCGTTTTGTTATTGCAGCCGTTTCTGTGACTCAGCTTATTTATATGTCTGAAGTTGGTGGTCTTTTATTAGGTTCTAAAATTCCTGTATCAATTAAAGACCTTATAATAATATTTTTAGAACGTACCATAGTAACACTTCCTATTATTGCTCTTATATCACATTTAATATTTTAATTACAATATTATAATCCACAAAATCCCTTTAGGCCTTTATATACTTCCTATAAGTACCTAAAGGGATTCTTTTTAACAAATTAAATAACTTATTATTCTCTAAATGTTGATTTTTTTTGATTATTCCAGTAACTTTTTGTTGATTTTAATGCATTTCTTTTTTAAAATAAATTATTATAGTTATTTATATAACTTTATAGAACTTAATATTTGACAAGGAGGAAAATATGAAAAAAACATTGAAACTTTCAGAAGTCATATCTATTGGTTTAATGCTCTTTGCAGTTTTTTTTGGTGCCGGAAATGTAATTTTTCCTCCCCTTTTAGGTCAGGAAGCTGGAACTAAAGTTTGGTCGGCCGTAACAGGATTTATAGTATCCGATGTAGGTCTAGCATTAGTTACTATTATAGCGATTACACTGTCGGGTGGAAGTTTTGACAAGCTAGCTAATAAGGTGAGTCCGAAATTTTCTAAAGTAATTTCTATAATAGTATATCTTACTATAGGACCTCTTTGTGTAATACCTAGAACTGGTGCAGTTTCTTATGAAATGAGTGCACTTCCACTAATCTCCCCGTCATTCACAAACAAGTGGATAATAAGTATTATATTTACCTCTATATTTTTCCTCTTAACCTACTTCTTAGCGCTAAACCCTTCCAAAGTAGTAGACTTTATTGGAAAATTTCTTACTCCAATTTTATTACTTCTCATAGGAGTAATAGTATTAAAATCTTTTATAACCCCTATAGGCATACCTTCTGCCCCAATAGAAAGTTATGCTAGCAACGCCTTCTTTAAAGGCTTTATAAACGGTTACTTAACATTAGATGCTTTAGGTGCTATTGTTATATGTACTATAGTTTTAAATGCTATAAAACAATATGGGATCAAAGATTCTAAAGGTATTATAAAATATACCATAATATGCGGGGTAATAGCTTGTATAGGATTAATGATAGTTTATTTTTCATTAGGATATTTAGGTGCAACTAGTAAGGTTCTTGGAGAAGCCAAAGACGGTGGTCAGCTCCTTGCAATTATAGTAATACATCTATTTGGCAAATCAGGAATAATTTTATTAGGTGGTGTTGTAACTTTTGCATGTCTTACAACATCCATAGGACTTGTAGTTGCTTTTGCAGAGTATTTTGAAAAACTTTATCCTAAATTTCAATATAAAAAGATTATAGCTATTGTATGCATTTTCAGTTTTATAATTTCTAATTTAGGTTTAAGTGCTATACTTAAGTTAACTATTCCAGTACTGTTAGTACTATATCCTGTAATAATAATTCTTATATTTTTATCTCTATTAGATAAACTAATAGGTTCTAAAAAACTTGTTTATTACTTTGGGATTACGGTTGCATTTATAGTAAGTGTTATCCAAGTTTTAGATAACTTAAACATTACACTACCTTATATAAGTAGAGTAACAAAATATATACCTTTGTATAATTTAGGTATTGGGTGGATTATACCCAGTATTCTAGCTGCTTTATTAGGATCTTTAATTCCTAATAAACTCAAAAATATCTGCGATGAGTAATAAAAAACATATATATCTTAAATAAAATCTAGGAGAAAAAACATAAACTAATTATGTCTTTTCTCCTAGATAAAATTATAAATTAAAATATACTATTAAAATCTGTGAACTATATGTAGTTATTTAACGTTAAGGTATAAATCATCTAAAAGTTATTTTCAATAATTTCTTTAAACCTACCTATAACCTCATCTACCATTATATCTCCCTTTTCCTTGGAGCTACTCTTTGCAGATGCCAAAAGTCCTGATTTTGGAACTAAATCCTTTGGAATTGGATATGTATGAAAACTTGGTGGATTCATCCCTTCATCTACTAATCTCTCCATGTGAACTAGTTCTGGAGCAAACTTTAAAATAAGTGATGTTTCTGTAATTGCAGCATGTTCTAAAGCCCATCCTGGGAATGGCACTTCATCAAAAATCTTATCTATAGTTTCATTAGAAATCTGATCCCACCAATTTATTATAAGTATCTTCACATCACTTGGAATATTTCCTCTACACACTAAATCTACTGCTTCAAGTAAAAATGCTTCATTCTCATAATGACTATTTACTAAAACTATTTTCTTTACTCCATCTATTATAAGTTCATTTAATATATCTTGTATAATGCTCATTAAGGTATTTCCATTTAAATCTATAGTGCCTGGAAATAAAGGTCCTCCTCCACTAGCTGGTAATGATTTATATCCATAGCTAATAGCCGGCATAACTATTCCATTAACCTCTTTTGCCAATAGTTCAGCTAAATTATTAGATATTATGGTATCTGTATATAGTGGTAAATGTGGTCCATGTTGCTCTACAGAGCCTATAGGAAGTAAAACTACATCCTTATCCTTTCTTTCATTAAATTGTGGCCAAGTTAAATTCTCCATTTTTATTTCCATAGTTAGTCCCCTTTCCATATTAAAATATATAATTATTATATACTATAAAGATTAAAATAAAAGTTGTAAAATCATATCTTGAAACTATTGACTTTAAATAGATATTCATATAATATATCATGACAATGAAAATGATTATCATTACTTGTAAAATCATATATTTAAACTAATTAATTTTAACATATTGATTATACTATACTTAAGGACTATTTATTACTGCTAAAACAATAAAATTTAGCCAGTACATGGGAATAATTTATTTAAAAGGTTGTGATTATAATATGAAAAAAACGTTTATAGATTTATTAGATAACTTAAGTAATAAAAACTATATGTATTATTTTTTAACCTACTTACTTTCACCTGTTATTACAGGAGTTAAACCATCATCTACAATTACCCTAAAAAAAGAAATAAAAGATATGCTTAATGTTTGGAATGAAGATGAAGAAGAATACCTTAAAATGCTAGGATTAAAGCATATTATATTGAAAGAATATCCTGGTTCTAAAACTATTCTAATATATAATGAAAATAACTTAAAAAATATTCTATGTAAAGATGATAATAAAAACTTTTTAAGTAATATAGGTTACTCTAGAAATCTAAACCTAAATGAATATTTATCTACTCTAAAATTAAGGTATGAAAAGTTTCATTGCCCTCATGAATTAGGGATATTCCTTGGTATTCCACTTTCTGATGTAAAAGCTTTTATGGACTGTTCTAAAGAAAAATGCTTAATGTGTGGTTATTGGAAAGTCTATGAAAATGAAGAGTTTGCTAAAAACATATTTAATTATTACGATAAATCCAAAGAAATAGTGATGAGCTATCTACTATCTGGCTTAACATTAGATCAGATAATACCTAAAATATCCAACTCCTATGACTCCATAGCGTCATAGATACATCAAAACCATTTAAAAATTAAAAACACAAAGGATAAAGTTACAATCCATTGTGTTTTTATACTATATGTTACATCTATTCATCTTTTATAATATTATCTAAGACACTCTCTGCAACCCTTTTATATAAATTACTCATAGTTACCAAAGATGTTAAAAGTAATATTTCGCCTATATAATCTTTGTCATGGTGATTTATTTCTTTTTGCATATTCTCTACATCATCCATACACTTATCTATATCCTCATAAAAATGATCTACGTTTTTATCATAAAGATTTAGATACTTGGAGTAAACTTCTCTTAAATCACAAGGTTCACCTTTATTTATCTTTGTAACCATAGGTTCTAAAGAGTCCTTTATATCCCTTATGGAAAGAACTCCTTTAAGCTGATATATTAGACTTATAAGTATGAGGTGCTCTTTTGTATACTTTTTATTTTTAACTGGCATGAAGAGTTTGCCTTTTGCATAGTTGTTTATCATAGTTTTAGTTAAAACCTTATCATCATCATTTCTTAAGTTTTTAGAAAACTTTTGCTCAAATAATTGAATTACTTGATCCATATATAAATCTATTTCTGGTATATCATTTAATAGTATATTTTCCTTAATATTTAAATTTTCTATAAGCTCTTTCATTTCTTTCTTTTGCATATAAACACCGTCCTATGTAGATATTAAAACTATATGACATAATATGAATAACATATTTCTGCAATAAAATAAATAGATTTATATAAAATAATTTATATATATTTTTTAACTATAATTTAACTTATAAAATATTGTACAAATATATAATAATGTGATAATATTATTATATCAAGATGTAGTTTTCAAAACTATATTATGTAATGTGGAGGTTGTTAATATGAATTCACCTATTAGAGAACCTATTAATGGTATAACTCATTTAATTGGAGCTATTTTGTCTTTTGTAGCCTTAATAGCAATGATTATTAAAACTTCGATATATAACCCAGAACCTTTAGGAATCACTGCTGTAATAATTTTTGGTATTAGCATGATACTTTTATATTCTGCTTCTGCTACATACCACATGGTAGTTGCCTCTGAGAAGGTAATAAAATTTCTTAGAAGACTAGACCATTCTATGATATTTATTTTAATTGCTGGATCCTATACACCATTTTGCCTCATTGCACTGAGAGGTTTTACTGGTTGGATACTTTTTAGTATAATAATGTTTATAGCCCTTTGCGGTATAGTATTTAAAATGATTTGGTTTAAATGCCCGAGATGGCTTTGTACCTCAATATATATATGTATGGGATGGATAGCTGCTCTTGTTATATATCCATTATATACTAAAATCTCAGGAAAAGGTATATTTTGGTTAGTTTGTGGTGGTATCTTATATACAGTAGGTGGTTTAATTTACGGTACTAAGCCTAATTTTTTAAAACTTAAATATCTAGGCTTCCATGAGATATTTCATATATTTATTATGCTTGGAACCTTAAGCCATTTTTTATGTGTATTTAAGTATGTTATTTAATCCTCTTAATATTCCCTAAACAAAAGATTGTGTTAGCAACAGGATTGCACACAATCTTTTTATATTATACTTATTGAAATAATAACAAAAAATTATATAGGTAATTATTGTTATTACTATAATTTTAATCCCTAAATATGATATAATAATATAGTAAATACTTTGATTATCAAACTATTTTTTATTTAAGTGAGGTATTGTAAATGAATTTAAAATCATTAAAAATAGGAAATTTAGAAGCAAAACTACCTATAGTACAAGGTGGAATGGGTATTGGTGTTTCTCTTTCTAATCTCGCTTCTGCTGTTGCTCGTTGTGGTGGTATTGGAATAATATCTGCAGCACAAATAGGTTTTAAGGAAAAAGATTTTAGAAAAGATACACTGTCTGCCAATATAACAGCCTTAAAGTTCCATATAAAAGCAGCTCTCAAAAAAGCTGGGAATGGTATTATAGGTGTTAACATAATGTGTGCATCTAAAAATTATACAGAACTTGTACAATGTTCTATAGAAGCTGGTGCTCAAATTATAATGTCTGGTGCTGGGCTTCCAATAAACTTACCAGAACTTTGTAAGAACTCTGATATTAAAATGGTTCCCATAATTTCTTCAAGAAAAGCTGCCTCTGTTATTTTAAGATTATGGAGCAAAAAATATGATATAGTTCCTGATGCCATAGTTCTTGAAGGGCCTGAAGCTGGAGGTCATCTTGGTTTTAAAAGCGAAAATATAGAGAATGCAAAGAAAAGCTTTTATAATGAAATTAAAGAAGTCTTGTTAGAAACAAAATCCTTTGAAGAAAAATATCATAAAAATATTCCTCTTATTGTAGGCGGTGGAATATATGATGGTTACGATATTTCAAAAGTGATGTCCCTAGGAGCTTCTGGGGTTCAGATAGGAACTCGATTTGTTGCAACGGAAGAATGCGATGCTCATATTAATTATAAACTAGCTTATGTAAATGCTAAAAAAGAAGATATAAAAATAATCGCAAGCCCTGTTGGTATGCCTGGAAGAGCACTCTTTAATAACTTCGTAAAATTATCTGAAGAAGGCCCTATAAAAGTTAAGAAATGTTTTAAATGTCTATCTCACTGCAACCCTGCAACTACCCCCTATTGTATTACGGATGCTCTAATAAATGCAGTAGAAGGTGATGTAGCTAACGGACTCATATTCTGTGGAACCAATGGTTATAAAATCAATAAGATAGTTTCAGTAAGAGAGTTGATTAATGAATTGCTAAAAGAAGTAAAAGAATTTAAAAATAATGATTAAAAATATTTTTTAGCTTTTGCCTTAAACTTACCTTAAAAATAAAAGATTTATCTCTATCACAATAATTAGATAGAGATAAATCTTTTTATACACATAAAGATATATTAAGTCCGTAAAACTTTACAGTTATTGTCTTTAATCTATTTTTTATATAACCTTAGTCGACCATCCTTCTACATTCCAAATATCGGTAACCCAGTCTTCATAAAATTCTGGTTCGTGTGACACCAAAAGTACAGTCCCTTTAAATTCTCTTAGAGCCTTTTTAAGTTCTTCTTTTGCCTCTACATCTAAATGATTTGTAGGTTCGTCTAATACTAAGAAATTAGCTTCTTTTAACATAAGCTTACAAAGTCTAACCTTTGCATTCTCTCCCCCACTTAAAACCATCATCTTACTTTCAATATGCTCTGTGGTAAGCCCACACTTTGCAAGAGCAGCTCTTACTTCTCCATTGCCCAAACTTGGGAATTCATCCCACACTTCATCTAAAGCTGTATTTTTATTATCTTTTCCAC
The DNA here is from genome assembly GCF_901482605.1 of Hathewaya histolytica. Lineage (NCBI taxonomy): Bacteria > Bacillati > Bacillota > Clostridia > Eubacteriales > Clostridiaceae > Hathewaya > Hathewaya histolytica. Next base: position 2,574,367 of record NZ_LR590481.1, read on the forward strand.
TTTCCTGCTCAAAATAACCTGTATATAAATAGTCACCCAGACTAACTTTACCTGAAATAGGTTTTATTATCCCTAGTAAAGTTTTAAGTAAAGTTGTCTTACCAAGACCATTGACCCCTCTTATGGCTATCTTTTCTCCTCTTTCTAAGGAGACGTTTACAGGCTTAGTAAGAGGACTATCATACCCTAATATAAGTTCTTCAGTCTTAAAAATTACCCTTCCTGATGCTCTAGACTCTGTAAATCTGAATGTAGGTTTTATCCTCTCTCTTGGTTTTTCCAGAACATCCATCTTTTCTAATTGTTTTTGCCTTGATTTAGCTCTTCCTTTAGTTGAAAATCTAGCTTTATTCCTTGCTATGAAATCTTCCATCTTTTCTATTTCTTTTTGTTGTCTTTCATAGGCTTGTTTTTCTTGTCTAACTTTAATTTCATTCATTTGTAGAAAATGCTCATATGTACCTTTATATCTTGTTATTTCACCATTCTCCACATGATATATTACATTTACTACTGAACTCATAAAAGATTCATCGTGAGAAACTAATATGAATGCATTCTCATATTCTTGTAGATATTTCTTTAACCACTCTATGTGTTCTGTATCCAAATAATTTGTAGGCTCATCTAATATTAATATCATAGGTTTTTGAAGTAATAATTTAGTTAAAAGTACTTTAGTTCTTTGTCCACCACTAAGTTCATCTACATTTTTATCTAGTCCTATATCCATAAGTCCCAAACCTGATGCTACTTCTTGAATTTTAGCATCAATAGCATAAAACCCGCTATCCTCTAATATGGTTTGTATATCCCCTACATCTTCCATCATTTTATTAACTTCTTCTTCTGAAACTTCACCCATTTTTTCATACATGCCCATCATTTCTGCTTCCAAATCGAACATACCCTGAAAAGCTTCTCTTAAAACTTCTCTTATATTTTTCCCTTCTCCCAGTTCACTATGCTGATCTAAATAACCATAAGTTATTCTATTACACCATTGCACTTTACCCTCATCTGGCATTAATTTACCTGTAATTATGTTTATAAAAGTACTCTTCCCCTCTCCATTAGCTCCAACCAAGCCAACATGCTCCCCTTTTAGAAGTCTAAAAGATACATTCTCTAATATTTGTCTTCCTCCAAAGCTGTGGCTTACATTTTCAACATTTAAAATACTCATTTTTCTTCTCCTCAATAAATTTATATCTACTACCAACATTGTCTATTAAGTTTCTTAAATCTATATACTAAAATATATCATATACCTAAATTATAATACAATAGACAAATTGTACCGATTCTATGATTTTAATTTTTTATGTTATATTGTTGATACTTATACTTTTCTTTAATAAATATATAACAAAAAAGCAACCTAAAATGTACTTTAGACTGCTTTTAGAATTATACTATTATCTTTTCTTTGACTTAGTAGACACTTCAATCTTAAGTTTTCTTCCTAGGAATTTCTTACCTGAGCAATTCGTGATTATGTTTTTAACAACATCCTCTTGTACATTTATAAATGAAAACTTTTCTAAAATATCTATAGTTCCTATATGTTCTTTGCCTATACCAGAATTCTCATCGATGAATTCTAATAATTTTTTAGGAGATAATTTATCAATACGACCAACTGTTAAGAATAATCTTACATAGTTTGCCTTATCTTCTATAATATCTTCTGTATAATCAAAACTCACTTCTTTATTATATATCAAGCTCATTAAGGCTGCTGCCATATTTTCTGCACTTATTTTCTCACTTGAATTTTCTATAACAGATAAGAACTTCTTATAATCATCTGTTTCAATATTTTTGTATACCCTATTAAGTATATCTTCACACTTTGAATTAAATATATCTTCAATCTTTGGAAGATCTTTTCTATCTATCTTGCCTTTAGTATGTTTTTCTATTTGTCTTATAGTACCAAGTTCTCTTCCAGTAACTATTGTATAAGCTACTCCTTGTTTATTTGCTCTACCAGTTCTTCCAATTCTATGAACATAAGATTCTACATCTTGTGGAAGGTCATAGTTTATAACATGTGTTACATTTTCTACATCGATACCTCTCGCTGCAACATCTGTTGCTACTAAGAATTTAAGATTTCCTTCTTTAAACTTTCTTAAAGTATTCATTCTTTGATTTTGGCTCATGTCACCATGCATGCCTTCCACACTATAACCTCTAGATTGCATAGATTCTACTAACTCATCTACACCTCTTTTAGTTTTACAGAATATTATAGCTGCTTCTGGATTATCTACATCAATTATTCTACAGAATGCTTCAAATCTCTTTTTAGGTTTAACTTCAAAATAATACTGCTCAACTGAAGATACAGTCATAGATTTTTTAACTACTGCTATGTGCTTTGCATCTTTCTTCATATATCTTTTAGCTAAATTCTTAATTTCCTTAGGCATAGTAGCTGAGAATAGTAAAGTTTGTCTGTCCTCTTTACAATTCTTAACTATGTCTTCTATATCTTGAATAAAGCCCATATTAAGCATTTCATCTGCTTCGTCAAGGATAAGAAAATCTACATAACTTAAATTAATAACTTTTCTACGTATAAGATCTAATACTCTTCCAGGAGTACCTACAATTATATCTACACCTCTTTTGATAGCTCTTATTTGTTTTTCTATGCTATAGCCACCATATACTGCTAATAATTCCATATCCATATACTTAGATATACGGCTTAATTCCTCACTTACTTGAATAGCTAATTCTCTAGTTGGTGCAAGTACTATACTCTTAATTTGTCCTTTAGATTTAACCAAGTTATTTAGCATAGGCGCTCCAAATGCTAAGGTCTTTCCTGTACCTGTTTGTGCTTGACCTATTACATCCTCACCTTGTAACAATACTGGTATAACTTGCTCTTGAATTTGTGATGGTTCTGTAAATCCCATGTAGTCTATAGCTTTAAGCACTTCTGCTTTAAGCCCTAAATTATAAAATTTATTTTTTTCCAAACTTTTTACCTCTTTCAATTTAATATTTATTTCTTTTGTATTATGCCCAATTGTAATAAAAAATTTATTACATAAAAAAACCCTACAAGACAGTTCTTATAGGGTTTATGATTACAACGTTAAATTATTTTCTAAAACCTCTGTTGTTGTTTCTTTGTTGCTTTCTTGCTCTTCTACAATCTGCACATCTTTCAGGCTCATTTTCGAAACCTTTTTCTTTGTAGAAAGCTTGCTCGCCCTCTGTGAATAAGAATTCTTTACCACAATCTTTACAGTTTATTGCCTTATCTGCCATTTTAACATTCCTCCTATTTATACATTATAAGATTTAAAACTGATGCACATACCGTTCCTTAAAGAGGAATGTTATTGATCGTGTTAAATCTTCATAGCACATAAAATCATCTATTGCAGTTATTATATCACTATATGTTTCCTTATGCAATAACTAATTTTGTAAATTTTTTTTATTTTTCTTAAATTTTCAGTTTTGATAATGCATCTGCCAAAGCTGAATTTAAAGGTCCTTCGTTCTCCTTTTGCATCTTTTTCATATACCTTGAAACATCCTTCTTATTAACCTTTTCATCCTTATTTCTATACTTCTTGTTGTAGGAAGAAAGTTTTTCTCTAAAAGAGCAGGTTGTACATACATAAATCTGGCCTTCCCCCTCACCTCTAAGTTCCAATTTCTTATGACATTGAGGACATCTAACATTTGTAAATTTGCTTATGGTCTCTCTATATCCACATTCCCTATCTTGACATACATTCATAATTCCATGTTTACCCTTAACTTCTAACATTAATTTGCCACAATCAGGACATTTTCGTCTTATAAGATTGTCATGAACAAATTTATCATTGCTCATTTTTACTTCTTTTATTATATCCATAGTATAGTTTTTCATACCTTGAATAAAGTCTTTATTGTCTTTTTTACCTTTACTTATTAAATCTAATTCCCCTTCCCACTTCGCTGTTAAAAGTGGAGATTTTAAATCCTTAGGTACAAGATCTATAAGTTGTTTGCCCTTTGATGTTGGTATGATCTCTTTACCTTTCTTCTCTATATAAAACATATTAAATAACTTCTCTATTATATCCGCTCTTGTCGCTACTGTACCTATACCCCCTGTTTCTCCTAAGGTCTTAGCAGAAACCTTATCTAAGTGTACGTACTTTTGAGGGTTTTCCATAGCTGATAATAATGTACCTTCATTAAACCTAGAAGGAGCTTTTGTCTGAAGCTTTTCTAAATCTATAGAGTTTATACTTATGATATCTCCCTTTTTAAATTCAGGTAAAGTATCACTTTCTTTTAAATCTTCATTATCCTCTGAATTTAAATCTTCATCCTTATTATAAACTATCTTCCATCCCTTAGACTTAACCCTATTTCCTTTAACTACAAACTCTTCGTCCAAAATACTTGCGGAAACAGTAGTTTGAATATATTCATAAGGTGGGAGCATAACTGATAAAAATCTTCTTATAACAAGCTCATATATGTTCCTTTCCTCAGAACTTAAACGTGATATTATAGCTCTCTCTTCTGTAGGGATTATAGCATGGTGATCTGAGACCTTATTGTTATCTACAAATCCCTTATGTGCTTTTATTTTATTTTTTAAGATTTCATTTGCAATAGCTTTATATTGTGGTATTGAAATAGTTTTTAACCTTTCTTCCAATGTATCTACAATATCTGAAGATATATATCTAGAATCTGTTCTAGGATAAGTTAAAATCTTATGATTTTCATATAACCTTTGCATAATAGATAGAGTTTGCTTTGCAGAATAACCAAATATTCTATTTGCATCTCTTTGAAGCTCAGTTAAGTCATAAAGAAGTGGTGCAAAATTCTTCTTGTAGTTTTCTTTAACATCTATAACCTTGCACTCTTTACCTTTAAGTTTGTTCACAATTTCATTAGCTTTATCTTCTTCGAAAATATTGCTATTTTTATCTTTTCCTATCCATTTAAGTTTAAATCCTTTATTCTTAGCCATTATATTGTAATAATTCTTAGGTTTAAAATTCTTTATCTCCTCTTCTCTTTCCACAATCATAGCTAAAGTTGGAGATTGAACGCGCCCTGCTGATAATTGAGCATTATACTTACAAGTTAGTGCTCTAGTTGCATTTATACCTACATACCAATCAGCCTCGGCTCTTCCTATAGCTGCTTTGTAAAGACTGTCATATTTATTTCCATTCTTTAAGTTTTTGAACCCATCTAAAATTGCTTTATCTGTTTGAGATGATATCCAAAGACGTTTTAATGGTTTTTTAACATGTGCCTTTTCTATAATCCATCTAGCTACAAGTTCACCCTCACGCCCTGCATCTGTAGCTATTATTATTTCATCTACATCTTTTCTATTCATCTGCTCTTTTACAGCATAAAATTGTTTTCCACTCTTCTTAATTACAACAAGCTTTAATTTCTGTGGAAGCATAGGTAAGTCTTCCATCTTCCATGATTTATATCTATCGTCATAAGCTTCAGGATCAGCTAAAGTCACTAAATGTCCTAAAGCCCAAGTTACTATATATTTACTTCCTTCTAAACAACCATTACCCTTTTTATTGCATTTTAAAACTCTTGCAATTTCTCTAGCCACAGATGGCTTTTCTGCTAATACCAGTGATTTACCCATAGTTTAAGTCCTTTCTCATTTAATATATAATCTTATAGTACCATATAAAATAGACTTCTGTGAACTCAATGTATCAAATGTAAATACATTTCATATTGCCTTTTACTTCTGCTTATAAGTTTTCTAAAATAACAAAACCCTCTCAAAATAAATAGCTTAACTATATACTTTAAAGAAGGTTTTTCTAATTATATTATAATATTTTTACCTATATTATAGTGTTTTAACTAAAGAAAGATTGAACTAATAACATTACTGCTGCTAAAGCCGTTATATATCCCATAAGGGGCATTATAAACTTAAGCCATTTATCATAGGTTACATCGACCATAGCTAAGGTTGCAAGTATAAGTCCTGTTGGAGTTATAAAGGCTATCAAACCTTGTCCAAATAAGTAAGCACTTACAACTGCTTCTCTTGGAAGTCCTACAGTATCTGCAAGTGGTGCCATTATAGGCATCGATAAAACTGCAAGCCCTGAAGATGATGGTATAAAGAATCCAAGAATAATATATACAATAAGCATTACCAGTATAAATATACTTGGATGCATTCCCTTTACAGCTCCTGATGCATAATACAAGATTGAATCTGAAATCATACCATTTTCCATAATTAGATTTATTCCTCTTGCAACACCAATAACTAGTGCAACTCCCACTAAATCAGCTGAACCTTCTATAAATTTATTTACAAACTCTTTTTCTCCCATACCAGAAATTACTCCAAGAATTATTCCAACTACAAGGAATAATGCTGTCATCTCAATAAAAAACCAGTCTTGGGATGATACCCCCCAAATCATAACTGCAAAAGTAAGCGTAAATATAATTAACATTAGCTTACGCCTTAAAGTAAACTTTGGTACTTCTTTAGAAGCATAACTCTTTAAAAACTTTTCTTCAATTTCATCTTTTTGACTATATATAAGTGATTTACTTGGGTCTTTCTTCACCTTCATACCATATCGTACAATATATACAATTGTTATAACTACAGCTATTACTAACCCAACTATTCTAAAAATAAATCCTGATGTAAAAGGTATTCCAGATGTATTGGATGCTATAACTGCTGAGAATGGGTTTACAGTAGAGAACATTGTTCCTATGGAAGATCCCATATAAAGCGCTGCTATGCACACTAAAGCATCATAGCCTGCCACCATAAACACCGGCACTAATATGGGATAAAGTGCAATAGTTTCTTCCGCAAGCCCAAAGGTTGTCCCACCTAATGCTATTAATGCCGTCATAATAACAATAAGCAAGAACTCTCTTCCCTTAGTAGCACGTGATAAACTCGCCATCCCTGCATCGAAGGCTCCACTGCTATTTAAAACCCCAATAACGCCACCTATTATAAATACAAACATTATAACTTCAATAGTATCATAAACACCTTTTATTGGTGCTTTTATTACATCATAGAAGCCTTGTGGTTTTTGTTTCACTTTTTCATAGGTATCTGGAATAGCTATAGGCTTGTTAATACTCCCATCTTTAAACTTATCTACGCTAACTTTAATTTTTAGTTTATCTAAAGTTTCCTGAGTACCACTCATTTCTTCAGATGTTTCATCTGGTTTAGTTACAGTGAACACCTTTTTATCACTATCATAGCTTAACTTAGAATAAGACCCTGCTGGTACTACATAGGTAAGTATAGCTACTGCAATTAAAACTATAAATAATACAGTAAATGCCGTTGGGAAACTTCTCTTTTTTTTCTTACTCATTGTAATTCCCCCTTTTTTATTTATCTATGTAAACATTATACAAGCCTTTATTAAAATCTTCAAGAAATCCGCTAAAATTTTTCAGAATATTTAAAATATATTATATGGCTTGTTATATATGTGTATTATATGCCGTACTCTATATCTATGTATTAAATTTTGGGTTTATGCTAAATCTCATTATATTTTTTAGAGCTACCCTTAAATTTATCTACAGGATATTTTATAGAATTTTTCTTTATTTTTTCTTCTATTGCTTCTTCTAAATTTATATTAGCCTTATTACAGAACATCAATAAATAAATAGCAACATCTGCTATTTCTTCTTTTAGCTTAAGCTTATCCTCTTCATTTAATGATTTATAATCCACTTCCTTCCACTGGAAGCATTCTAATAATTCACTAGATTCCAAACTTATGGAGATTGCCAGATCTTTCAAGTTATGAAACTTATCCCAATCCCTTTCTTGATTAAATTGCTGAATTGCCTCTGTTAATTTTTCTATACTCATTTGTAACACTCCTATTCTTATTAAAATACCTAAATTCATTTTAATATATAAAACTAATAAAGAGAAACATAGCTTGTGTAGCCATGTTTCTCTATAATTTTTAAATAGCTTTATTATTCCCTTTAAATTGACTATTATAAAGATCTGCATAAAAGCCATCTTTCCTCAAAAGCTCTTCATGGTTTCCTTGTTCTATAACTGTTCCACGATTCATAACAAGAATTAAATCTGCATCGCGAATTGTAGACAATCTGTGAGCAATCACGAAACTTGTTCTTCCCTTCATTAATTCTGCCATAGCATTCTGTATATATAATTCAGTTCTTGTATCTACACTACTTGTAGCTTCATCTAGAATAAGAATGCTAGGATTTGCTAGTATAGCGCGTGCTATAGTAAGTAATTGCTTTTGTCCTTGTGAAATATTAGATGCTTCTTCATTTATTAATGTATCGTAACCATCTGGTAATGTCCTTATAAAGTGATCTGCATGTGCTAATTTTGCAGCATTTATAACATCCTCTTCTGTAGCACCTTCTCGGCCATATGCAATATTTTCTCTTATAGTACCACTAAATAACCAGGTATCTTGAAGAACCATACCAAACATATTACGTAAATCCCCACGTTTTATATCTCTAATATCAATTCCATCAACAGTTATTCTTCCACTATCAATTTCATAGAATCTCATTAATAAATTTATAATAGTAGTTTTTCCTGCACCTGTAGGCCCAACAATTGCAATTGTCTGCCCTTTTTTAACATCGATATTCATATTATCAATAAGAGTTTCACCCTTTTTATACCCAAACTCAACATTTTCAAACTTCACTTCTCCTTTAGGTAACTCTATAACTTTAGAATTTTCCTTATCAGGTATTTGTTCTTCTTCATCTAACAGTTCAAAAACACGTTCAGCTGATGCCACTGTAGATTGAATTATATTTGCTATATTTGCAGTTTGAACTATAGGTTGCGTAAATTGTTTTGAATACATAATAAACGCCTGTATGTTCCCGATATTCAATCTTCTTTTTGTAACCAAAATTCCACCAACAACACAAACAAATACATAACCAATGTTATTTATAAAAGTCATTAAAGGCATTATAATACCAGATATAAATTGTGCTTTCCAGTTAGATTCATAAAGTTTTTTATTAATTTTATCAAATTCATCTATTGATTCTTCTTCTCTTCCAAAGGCTTTTATTATTTTATGTCCAGTATACATCTCCTCAATATGTCCATTAAGTTCCCCTAATTCTTTCTGTTGTTTTGCAAAAAACTTTTGAGAACGTGTAGCTATGTTTTTAGTTACAATAACAGAAAGAGGTATTGTAATAAAGCATATAAGTGTCATAAGCGGACTTATTCTAAGCATCATAATAATTATGCCTATAAGAGTCACTACAGATGTAATTAATTGAGTAATACTTTGCTGAAGTGTTGTGCTTATATTATCTACATCATTTGTTACACGACTTAAAATTTCACCATGGGTATGTGAATCAAAATATTTAAGTGGTAATCTTGCAAGTTTCTCATTCACATCTGTACGCATATTAAATACGGTCTTTTGAGCAATTCCTGCCATTATATATTGTTGTATATAACTAAAGATTGCACTAGTTACATATAATACTATTAATAGGACTAATATATTTTTTATATATCCAAAGTCTATTTTAGCTCCAGGTACATTTTTCATTTTCATAAATACACCTTGAAGTAACTTGTCAGTTACCTTACCCATAATATCGGGACTTATAACTGTAAAAGTTGTACTTAAAATAGCCATTAATACTACTAACCCTAGCTGAAACTTAAAATGTTTCAAATATCCTAATAATCTTTTCAATGTTCCTTTAAAATCTTTTGCTTTTTCTACAGGCATTCCCATACGTGGTCCATGGCCTGGTCCTTTTCTTTCATTTACTCTGTTATTTTTTTCTTCACTCATTACAACTCCTCCTCTGAAAGCTGTGAAGATACAATTTCCCTATATACATCACAGTTATTTAAAAGTTCTTTATGAGTTCCAATTCCTTTAATTTCACCTTCATCTAAAACTATAATTCTATCTGCATCAATTACTGTACTTACTCTTTGAGCTACTATAATCACTGTAGAATTCTTAGTTTCAGCTTTAAGTGCCCCACGTAATTTTGCATCTGTTTTAAAGTCAAGTGCGGAGAAACTATCATCAAACACATATATTTCTGGATTTCTAACTAAAGCTCTAGCAATGGAAAGACGCTGCTTTTGTCCACCTGAAACATTAGTACCACCTTGTGCTATAAAAGACTTATATCCATCTTCCATACTTTCTATAAATCCTGATGCCTGTGATATTTCTGCTGCATATCTTACCTCTTCTTCTGTAGCCTCTTCTTTACCATACTTAATATTTTCTTCGATTGTACCGCTAAATAATACAGATTTTTGCGGAACAAATCCTATTTTACTTCTCAAGTCTTCTTGGCTCATATCACGAATATCAACATCGTTTACTAGGATACTGCCCCCTCCATTTATATCATAAAAACGAGGAATAAGACTTATCATTGTGGATTTTCCTGAACCGGTTCCCCCTATTATAGCTGTAACTTCTTCTGGACCTGCGTTAAATGAAATGTTACTTATAGCTGGACTCTCTGCACCTTCGTAGCTGAAAGTTACATTTTTAAATTCTATATTTCCTCTTTTTGCGTTTGCATTTATAGGTACCTCTGGATCTTTAATCTCAGTTTTTATATCTAATACTTCGTTAATTCTATCTGCTGATGCTGATGCACGAGGTATTAATACAAAAAGCATAGAAACCATAATAAGAGAAAACATAATTTGCATTGCATATTGGATAAATGCCATTAAATCTCCAACTTGCATATTTCCATTGTCAATACGAATTCCACCAAACCAAATTATAGCTATTGTAGTAAAGTTCATTATTAACATTAATGCCGGCATCAAAAGTCCCATTACTCTATTTACCTTTACAGCTGTACTTGTAAGGTCTTTATTTGAATTATTGAAACGTTTTTTCTCAAAATCTATACGATTAAATGAACGTATTACTCTAATACCAGTTAAGTTTTCACGTAATACACGATTTAGTTTATCAAGCTTTGTTTGCATTACTCTAAATAATGGAACACCCTTTAGTGCAATAACAGAAATCACACATGCAAGTATTGGCACAACTGCTACCAGTACTAAGGAAAGTTTTGCATCCTTTGAAACAGCCATAATTATGCCACCAATGCACATAATAGGCGCATTTACCATCATACGTAATATTATAACAACAACTTGCTGAACTTGGTTAATATCGTTGGTAGTTCTTGTAATAAGAGAAGCTGTACCTATTTTATCAACTTCATTTAATGAGAAACCTTCAACCTGTGTAAATACCTTATTTCTAATATCTCTTCCAAAAGCAGATGCTGTTTTAGAAGATAAATAACTTGCTATAACTGTACAAATAGTTCCTAAGGCAGCAACTACAAGCATAAATCCTCCAACCCTTAATATATAATTTGTATCTCCCTTTACTATACCAGTATCTACGATCTTAGACATTAAGTTTGGTAGATATAATTCAGACATAGATTGGAAAAATAGCAGTACCAACACAGTTATTATATAAGCCGAATATTTCTTTAGAAATTTAAATAACTTAATCATAATTGCTCATCTCCACTCCTTAACTTAATTAAAATTAATCTAATTTATTATTTAGAACTATTTTTTATAGATTCTATAAGGTTATCTTTCATATTAATAAATAACCTTCTAAGTAAAATCTGCTCTTCTGTGGTAAATCCCTTAAAGCACTCACCTTCTAAAATTTCTGTGATTCTGTATACTTCCTTACATTTATCTTTCCCTTTTTCAGTTAGATAGACCCTAGAAATACGTTGATCCTCCGTATCTTGTATACGTTCCACTAAACCTTCCTTCTCCATCCTTTTAATCATAACCGTAATTGTTGCAGGTTTAATCTTCATCTTATCAGCTAATTCTTTTTGGCTTTGACCCTCTTCTAATTGAAGTGCTAATAATAAGTGTGGTTGACCTGGGTATAATCCTATCTCTTCAAGAAGCATATGTATTCTTTTATAATGAACTTTTTCCACATCCACAAATGAATAATATAAAGAATCTTTATCAAAACATTGCACTATAATACCTCCTTTTAATTAGTCGGCTAACAATATTGAAAATAATATCATTTTTTCATTCACTGGTCAACAACATTATATTCCTTTTAACATTTAAAGATTATTATATGGCTATATAACTTTATTCTTTTAATTTTATTTACATTTAGTTCATTAGTCTACTAACCTTTTATACTTTTATTTAATAAAAAAACCTCTTTATACATTCTTTGTATAAAGAGGTTTTAGTTTTTAATTTATTTTTCTTCCATTTCCTTCAACCCAATCCATCCCCTTTTATAGAGGTACCTTAAATATAAGATTAACCTATCATAAATAGGATTGCACTTATCACCAAATTCATTTTTCAACTTTTCACCTAAATCGTATACTGTAGATTCTCCATCTATATTTATCCAAATGAAGCTTCCTATAGTGTCAAGCTCTATATCACTTTTATAAGGTTTTTTTACAAGCCACCTCATTATCTTTTCTAAAATCTTATCATGATGAAATACCAAAAATACTTTATTATTTTTTATCTCGTAATTATTGTATTTTTTAATAGGTATATAAAAAAGAAAATTTTTATCTTCCTCTTTTTTCATAGTTCCTCCTTAAAAAATTATAGTAATCATTAAATCCTATTACCAAGGAAATTTATTATATACTATATTTTTATATTTCTTCTACTTTAGAAGTATAACTAAAAAACATTACACACCCTACCACTAATACAACAGCTGCACTCCATGGGCTAGTAACAATATTTTTTGCTATTTTAGGACCTATTGCTAAAGTATCTGTTAAATTAACATAAGCAAATATAGCAATAACTATACCCATTAATGCATCTCCTGCTACTAAGCCTGATGCTGTAAGTATACCTTTTTGTGTAGATGCTTCAAGTTTGTTGGCATTGTTCTTAAACTTTTTATCTATTAATACTCTTATAATTGCTCCTGATAAAACTCCTGCACTTAAGTTTATTGGAAGATACAACCCTAAAGCAAATGGTAGTACCGGAATATTCATAAACTCACACATTATAGCAAGCATCATTCCTGTTATAACTAAAGTCCAAGGTAACTGTCCACTCATAACCCCCTTAACTATCATTGCCATTAGATTTGCTTGTGGAGCTGGAACTTGTGTTGAGCCAATCCCATAAACTTTATGAAGCATAAGTATTACTCCCCCTATAACAGCACAAGTAACTACAACAGCTATATACATAGTTATCTCTAAATTTTTAGGCGTTCCCCCTAACACATAAGAAGTTTTAAAAGCTTGAGCTGTTCCACCAGCTATTGCTACAACTACACATACTATAGAAGCCGCTAATATAGCTGCAAGCATTCCTCCATTGTCTATTTTACCCGTTGCCTTCAGTGCGGCAGATATAAATAATAATGACGCTATAGTCATACCCGATATAGGATTATTAGAAGTCCCTATAAGTCCAACTATTCTAGCAGATACAACTGCAAAAAAGAAAGAAAATATTACTGATAATAGTGCGCCTAACCATCCAGTATTAATCATTGGCAAGAACCAACTTAAGAAAAATACTAAGACTGAAACTATTATAACCCACGTTATAGGAAGGTCCTTATCTCTTTTATTAGAAATTTTATCTGAGTTTGATTTCAATCCTTTTAAGGCTGATTTAAAAGAACTAATTATTACAGGTAAAGCTTTCCCTATGCTTATAAATCCACCTGCCGCAACAGCTCCAGCACCTATATATTTTACATAAGAAGAAGCTATTTCTTTTGCACCCATATTAGATATAATATTTACTGCGGGATATAAAGCATTAACATTTCCTGCTCCAAAATACTTTATCAACGGAACTAAAACATAATTTGCAACTACAGCTCCTGAAAACATGTACATGGCAATTTTTATTCCAACTATATATCCTACACCAATTAAAGATGCCATTGCATCAATCCCAAAAATTGTACCGTGGAAAGATTTTATAGTCCACACTGGTGACTCTACCCATAAACCTAGACCTCCAGATAAAAACTTATAAACTCCTCCTCCTATTAAACCAGTTAACATATTCTTAAAGCCTTTTCCTCCCGCACTACTATTAACAAGTACTTCTGCCGCAGCCATACCTTCTGGATAAATTAATTTCCCATGTTCCTCTATAGTTAAGTACTTTCTTAATGGCATTACAAATAATATTCCTAAAGCACCTCCAAATAAAGAAACAAGTATTGTCATTGTTAATGTTAGTTTAGATCCTAAAACTATAACAGCTGGTATTATAAAAATAAGTCCTCCTGCCAAAGATTCTCCCATGGAAGCCATAGCTTGTATTATATTGGTCTCTAAAATATTGTTCCTCTTGCAAACTCCCTTTAATATAGATGTGGATAATATAGCCGCTGGTATTCCTGCTGCTATAGTCATTCCTACTTTAAGACCTAAGTACGTATTGGCAACTCCAAATATAATAGCTAAAATACATCCTAGTATAACGGAAACTGTAGTTAGTTCAGGAAGTGCATCTTCAATAGATATATAGGGAACATAATCCTGCCCCTTAACACCTCCATAAGCATTTTTAGATAAACCCTTTTTTTCTAACATTTTTTATTCCCCCTTTCAACTATTTGTAATACTATTCCCAATATTCTGATAATACTTAAAATATTTATAATAATTTTATCATAAATATTCCTATTTATATATATTTTTTAACAATTTTACGTAAATTTTTGAAAATTAACCCCCTTCATTCTTACTCTATGGTGTGATAATTATATAGGTTACACTTAATTATATTTTTCTTTATAACACTTGCACATTTTATTCTTTCCATAAATATATATTCAGATTTATATATTATTTTACCAAATCTTACTTACATATTTTACATCCTCATTGGATATAAATAATCTTGAGGTGATATTAAAATGGATAACAATTTTACAAATTCTAATAACCAAATTAAATATGCAAATTTAAAAGAAACTGAAGAAAAAAGACTTAAAGAATTAGAAAGTCAATTCAATAGTGAATTCGGAACTGACTATTATCTAATGATTATGAAAGAAAAATAATACAAATAGAGCTATTGATATTATTAAATATCAATAGCTCTATTAATTATCTTATAAATTCTTATTTTATAAATTATATGAAATACCTAAAATAACTAAAATGTTTTTGCCACTTCTCTAGCTCTAGACATAGCATTTTCTTTAATTACCTCTGCCTTATCCGCCATTGAATTAACACCTTCTATAATAATAGATGCCCTATCATTAATCCCTATAAATCCTAATACCGTATCCATATATTTATCACCCATTTCAACATCACTTGCAGGAGATTTTGAATACACTCCTCCTCTAGATTGAATATGGATAGCTTTTTTTCCTGTTAAAAGTCCAACTGGACCGTTTTCAGTGTACTTAAATGTCTTTCCAGCAATACATACATTATCTATATAAGCTTTCATCATTGGTGGCACTGAAAAATTCCAAAGTGGTGTAACAAATACATACTTGTCAGCAGATAAAAATTGTTCTAATATGACATTCATATTAGTTATATTTTTTTGCTCTTTTGAAGTTAATTCCTCAAAAGAAAGACCTTCTTCAAATTTATACCATGCACTAAAAGTGTCCTCATCAATTAAAGGAATGTCCATTTTATATAAATCTAAAGTTATTACTTCATCTTCAGGATTAACTTCTTTGTATGCATCTATAAAAGCATTACCTACTGTTAAACTATAAGATTTCTCTTCAGGTTTAGGGTTCGAATTTATATATAATAATTTTGCCATTTTATATTCTCCTTTTAAATATATTTTTTAAATTAAACATACTTTTCACTGTTTATATTAAAAATATACTAAGTTAAAACTTCTAAATAAATAATTACATAACTTAATATAATTATTTATTTATATTAACTTACTTTATGTAACTATAATATAATAAGATACTTACTTTTGTCAAGTAAATATGATAAGATAATTATAGGAGATGATATGAATGGATAACTGTCATTTATGCCCTAAATTTGAAGCCGCTTTTACACTATTAGGAAAAAGATGGACTGGATTGATTATACGTTCCTTACTAAATGGAGCTAAAAGGTTTTCTGATATTCAAGAAATGATTCCTAATTTAAGTGCTCGTATGCTTACAGAAAGATTTAAAGAATTAGAGGAACAAGGAATTATAATCCGCAGAGTATATGCTGAAATGCCTGTGCGTATTGAATATGAACTAACTGAAAAAGGAAAAAATCTTCAAAAGGCTATGGATGAAATTCAAAAATGGGCTGAGAATTGGACGTAATATAAACCTTCTCTGATAAACTTGAGAAGGTTTATATTTTTAATATGTTAAATAACCCAATTCATACTTCATAAAATTAAAAAATCAATCATAAATCATTATTAATTTATTTAAAAATAAAATAATTGAAATAAAATATTGACATGCATATATATTCCATGTTAAAATTATAAATTTGATAAAAACCTTCATATATGTTATACTTAATATAGTTACATATATGGAGGTGAGTTATTTGTTTGAAATTGGCGATAAAATTATTTATCCAATGCAAGGTGCAGGAGTAATTCAAGGTATAGAAGAAAAGGACTTTTCAGGAGAAAAGAAAAAATATTATATTATAAAAATGTTAACAAATAATATGCAACTAATGATTCCCATGGACAGAATAATCGACTCTAATTTACGTTTAGTTACTAATGAATCTACACTAGATAAAATACTATTAGATTTAAATACTACAGACTTCAGCTCAAACGACAACATTTCATCTAAGCAAAGATATCAATCCAACATGGATAAAATTAAATCTGGCTCCTTAAAAGAAAACTTAGAAGTAGTTTATGATTTAACATGTCTAAGCAAAGAGAAATCCCTTAATTCCACTGAAAAGCAAATGTTAACAAATGCTAGAAAGTTCTTAGTAGATGAAATTATCCTAGTAAAAAACTTAACAGAGGATGAAGCAGATAATTTATTAGATGAAAATATCAATTAATCACTTCTAAATCTTAAGCATATAAAAGTAAGGTGTAAAGTTATCCTATAGTTCTTAATAATAGGATACTCCTTCCACCTTAAGTATATGCTTTATTTTTTTATAAATTACTAAAAAAAATATACTCAAAATTATATTAGAATTTTATAATATCATACCTTTCATACCATAAATTCTTATTTAGTGAAATGTCTTATATGTTTGCTAATTAACAACTTGTATAAGAATACGTTAAAATATATATATTAATAAATAGAATAAGCTTTAGCAATAATAATTTACCACATAAATAATGACTATATAGAGGTGAATACATTGTATAAAAAATTTAACATACGTTTCTCTATTTTATTAATATTATTAGCTACATTTTTCTCTACTATATCCATAGTTGAAGCAAAACAAACTATTAGTACAACTAGAAATAATGAAGATGTTAACCTTGTTACAGATTCCTTAAACACTAAAACTCTTCCAAAGCGTTTTCGTAAAACTTCTGATTTAACGGATGTCGATAATAATAACTTAAATCTTAAAGGTTTAAATACATTAAATATTTCTGGTAGCCAGCAATTTTCTGCATTTAATCTTCCTCTTATAATAAATTCTATAGGTAATTCAAAACCTATAACAATTGTAGACTTGAGGCAAGAATCCCATGGATTTATTAATGGTATTCCCGTTAGTTGGAAAGGTGCAAAGAATAATGCTAATCAAGGCTTAACAATGAAAGAAGTATTATCCGATGAAGCGGCTAAACTCGCTAGTATTAAATTAGGTGAACCTATCACATTCTATAACCATCCTGATATGAAGGTTATAGTAGAAAGTGTTCAAAGTGAGAATCAACTCGTTAACTCTAAATCACTATCATATTTACGTGTACCTGTTACAGATGGTAAAATTCCTACTGATGAAATGGTTGATTACTTTGTTCAATGGGTAAAAAAACAGCCCAAGGATATTTGGCTACACTTCCAC
This sequence comes from Hathewaya histolytica, assembly GCF_901482605.1. Lineage (NCBI taxonomy): Bacteria > Bacillati > Bacillota > Clostridia > Eubacteriales > Clostridiaceae > Hathewaya > Hathewaya histolytica. The sequence continues at coordinate 2,592,478 of NZ_LR590481.1, forward strand.
TGTAAAGAAGGTATCGGAAGAACAACTACATTTATGGCTATGTATGATATGATGAAAAATTCTAAAGAAGTTACTGCTGATGATATAATTAAAAGGCAAGTCATGTTAGCAAACTTCAAGAAAGATAAACTTGACTCTTTCACCAATAATGAAAGAGGTAGATTTTTAAAAAGTTTCTATGAATACTGCAAAGAAAATAGTGATTCTTTTGATGTAAAATGGAGTGATTGGAAAAAGACCCATGGTACTAATAATGAAAATCCAAATAAAGAAATTCAACGATTTATTAAACATATGAATACTGAAAAGACAAAGCCTCATCTTGATGCTTTGTCTTTTTCTTAGTAAACCTATATACAACATATATTTAATTATCTTATATAACTTATCGATAAAAAATATATTTATAAAAGTTACGCAGACTTATTTCCTTCGTTATCTATACACATTTCCTCTTTTAAACTCTTATAATGCTTATTAAACATAAACCCAACTAAAATCATCAAGATCCCCTGAGCTACCACTAATGATAACCAGATTCCCCTAAGGCCTAAAATCCTCGGAAGTAATATCAATAGAAATGGAGTAATGATAAGTGCATCAGAGTATACTAACAATGATGAAAAACGCGTACTACCCACTGCATAAAAATAAGCAGCGGATAATCTAACTATCCCGATAAGTGGAAAAGCAAAGCTAGATAAAAATAGTGCATCTTTAATCACAATTGCGGTCTCCTTAGAACTTCCAAATATACTAGGCAAAACATTTCGTGCAGGTATTATAGCTATAAATATTATAACACTAATAATAATCACTGTTGAAATTGCCTTTTTTAATATTTTATTCATGCTATTATATTGTCTTGAACCATTACAAAAGCTTATAAGTGGTTGTATTCCATCTCCAACTCCCTGAAGAAGAGATTGTATAGATGCAACTACATAGGATATAACAGAATATGCAGCAACAGCTACCTCACCACCATAATTAATACATTGCCAATTAGCAAAAATAATTATTACTGATGGTGAAAGTGATAATCCAAAAGGTGCCATTCCAATTTTAAGCATCTTACGGATTAATATCCAATCAGGCTTAAGTTCACAAACCTTAAACTTATTTTTCTTATCACAAAAAATTACTATTAAACTAGCCACTGCTACTAATCCTTGGGCAGTTACTGTAGCAATTGCAGCTCCGTATATCCCTAATCCAAGCACCATAATAAATAATGCATCGAGAATAATATTTGCTATAAGTCCACTAATCATAATGCTCATAGCAATTATAGATTTTCCACTATTACGAATTAATGGTGCCAAACCTGTCCCAAACAACTGTAATCCTGAAGCAAAAGCAATTACGCCGATATATTCTGTAGCAGCTGTATAAATCTTACCTTCCGCACCGAAAAATTTTAGGATATTAGTATATGTTATAGAAAAACCTAATGTTAGTACAATAGTTGAAACAATCAACATAAAAATAGTATTCCCACGTGCTTTATTTGAACCCTCAATATCTCCCTTACCATTTAATGTAGACATAATTACCGAACCACCTATACCTATTCCTGTACCCACTGCAAGTATTACAGCAGCAATAGGCCAAGCAATATTTATAGCTGCAAGACCTATATCACCAGTAGCACGTCCTACAAAAAAACCGTCTACAATTGCATAGAAACCTGCTAATAGCATTGTTAACATTGAAGGGATTACGTATTTCCAAAACTGTTGTTCAATTGATTTTTGTGTCATGTTTAACCTCTCAAAATAAAATTAACATAGTAATTTAATTATATGATTCTTATATATATTTCTTTATTATACCCTATTAAATATTATAATACTATAGATATGACATCTTATACTTATCAACTGGTTCTAAATAGACAACAAGCTCCTTTTCCACATACAACTCTCCCCCTATATAATTATCTATACTATCTTTTTGTTATTATTTATATAATAATATATACATGCGTGCTTTACAAAACAATCTATATTACTAAGGGGGATTATATTATGAAGAAATTTATAGAAATCAAACCTGAAGAATTAAATAAAAGTCCATTTCAACTTATAGGTAAGGATTGGATGCTAATAACAGCAGAAAAAGATAATAAAATAAATACCATGACTGCAGCATGGGGTGGCTTCGGTGTTATGTGGGGAAAAAATGTTACTTATATCGTCATAAGACCTCAACGTTACACTAAAGAATTTGTAGATAATGCTGATAGATTTTCTCTAACATTCTTTGATGATAGCTTTAAAGATAAGCTAAAATACCTTGGAACTGTATCTGGTAGGGATGAAGATAAAATCTCTAAATGTAATTTAACAATTACACATTCAAATGATGCACCTTACTTTGAAGAAGCAAATCTTACAATTATATGTAAGAAACTATATGCACAAAATTTTAAGCCTGAATGCTTTATCACAAGTGAATTAGATGAAAAATGGTATCCTACAAAAGATCATCATACAATGTATATAGCAGAAATAGAAAAAATTCTTATAAAAGAATAGTTGAAAACAATTTATATTTAAGTACAATATTAAAAGAAAAACTCATAACTATAGAAATAAATAGTTATGAGTTTTTGACTTTATATATATATTTAGTGTTCCTATAACAATAATTTAACCTTAATATTCTTGTTCATTATTATAGTGTATACAACATAAATTTCTAGTATAATCCTTCAGTTTGATCTTTTATACTAATGAAAATATTCTTTGTTTGTGTATAAGCATCTAATACACTCTTATAAGTTTCACGACCAATACCAGACTTCTTATATCCTCCGAAAGGTGCTCCAGCAGGTAATTGATTGTAAGTATTAATCCACATACGTCCAGTTTCTATTTTAGAAGCCACACGAAGTGCAGTGTTAATATTAGTTGACCATACAGCTCCACCAAGACCATATTCTGAATCATTAGCTAATTTAATAACTTCTTCTTCATCTTTAAATTTAATTATAGTTACTACAGGTCCAAAAATCTCTTCCTGGGCAACACGCATGTTATTATTAGCATCTGCTAAAATTGTTGGTGCTAAGAAGGCACCTTTATTTAAAGAATCTACCTCTAATCTCTTACCACCAGATACCAATCTAGCTCCTTCTGCTTTACCAATTTCAACAAATTCAAGTATCTTTTGAAGTTGTCTCTCGTTGATTTGTGCTCCCATTTGAACACCCTCTTCCCAAGGAAGTCCAACTTTAACCTTTTCAAATGATTCTTTTAACGCTGTAACAAATTTATCATAAATACCCTCTTGTACGAAAAGTCTTGATCCGGCACAACATACTTGTCCTTGGTTAAATAAAATTCCAATTTGTGCACCCTCTATAGCTCTATCCCATGGAGCATCATTGAAAACTATGTTTGCAGATTTACCACCAAGTTCTAAAGTTGCTGGAATTAATTTATCTGCTGCTGCTTTTGCAACTTCATATCCAATTTCTGTAGAACCAGTAAATGCTAGCTTACTAAAACCTTCATGTTTTAACATATAATCTCCAGATTTTGAGCCTTTACCTGTTATAATGTTTACAACTCCAGCAGGTAGGACTTGATTTATTAACTTTCCAAGTTCTAACAAGCTAAGAGAAGTAGAAGATGAAGGATGAATAACAACTGTATTTCCTGCTGCAAGAGCTGGAGCTAATTTCCACGCCGCCATCAATAGTGGGAAATTCCAAGGTATAACTTGCCCCACAACTCCTATTGGCTCTTTTAATGTAATTGACAATGTATTTTCATCAAGCATCTTAGAAGTTCCTTCTTCTGAACGGATAACTCCAGCAAAATAGCGGAAATGATCTGAACTTAAAGGTACGTCCACGTTTGATGTTTCTCTAAATGGTTTTCCATTGTCTAATGTTTCAACCATAGCTAAATGTTCTTTATTTTCGTCTATTAAATCAGCAATTTTAAGTAACAAATTGCTACGTTCTTGCACACTTACATTTTTCCAAGTTTTAAAGGCTTCTGAAGCTGCACTAACAGCTGCATCCACATCAGAATGGGAAGCGTCAATAAATTCTGCTAATTCTTCACCATTACTAGGGTTATAGCTGATCATTCTTTTACCTTCTGTTCCATCTACCCATTCACCATTAATAAGAAGTTTATAATTTTTATCAATAACATTTAATGATCTATCCATTTTATAATACCCCCTTAAACTTATTCTATGATTTTATTATACTACTTTTTTTAATTAATTAAAAGAGAATTATTATCATTATCATCCTTTTACCACATATTTATTTTTAATTCACTTATATTTTATTCTAAAAATTAAGTTTTTTTCAAATTAATTAGCCTTGTTCATTAATTATACATAATTTATTCATGTTTTGCTAACAACTACATAATATAATTTAAAATACCTTATTTATTCCATCTACTATTATATTAAAAATGTTCAAGTATAATCTTTAAAATAAAGGAGGTTAGATAGAAGTCATTCAAACTATTTTATGTACTATTTACCAACAAATTTATTTATTCTCAAATATAGGGGGACTTAAAGTGAGAAAAACTAAAGTATCAATATTAATATTAAACTTAATTGTTGCTTTAACTTTTACATCATGTACAGTTAAAGATAAACCTGAAAATGTTTCTAAAAAGGCAACTACCACTCAAGAACAATCCCAATATAGCGATGATATGTTTAATGATAACGCTAGCAAAAAATCAAATAATCCTGAAGAAAAAAGTAAAACTGATAATTCTACTGATTCTACTAAGCAAAACGAAACTGCCAAAGCTCCTTCCACATCAGATAATAAAGATAACTCTAAAAATATTGATAACTCTGATAAAAATATTCAATCTAAATCTGACAAGAACATAAAATCTACAAAAAGACAAAATAGTAAAACTACTTTAATCGCTCAAGTTGGTTCTAAATCAAAAGCAAAGGCTCAAACTAAGCCTACTAGTAAATCTCACAAAGAAAATTCAGGTGTTGTAATTAAAGATAATAAAACTAGTATGGCTAAGCTAGATATTAAAACTAAAACTAATAAAACAAAAAAAGACAATTCAAGTACTGTGACTAAAACTGATAAAGTAAAAGATAAAAAACCAGATACCCAAAATAAACCCGATAAAAAACATGAAACAAAGCCAACTACAGAAGTTAAACCTGATAAAAAGAACGAAAACAAGCCGACTACTGAAATTAAACCCGATAAAAAGAACGAAGACAAACCAACTACTGAAACTAAACCTGATAAAAAGAACGAAGACAAACCAACTACTGAAACTAAACCTGATAAAAAGAATGAAGACAAACCAACTACTGAAACTAAACCTGATAAAAAGAATGAAGACAAACCGACTACTGAAACTAAACCCGATAAAAAGAACGAAGACAAACCAACTACTGAAACTAAACCTGATAAAAAGAATGAAGACAAGCCGACTACTGAAACTAAACCTGATAAAAAGAATGAAGACAAGCCAACTACTGAAACTAAACCTAGTGAAACAAATCAAAATAATTCTCCTGTTAACTCCGAAAAAGATTTAGTAACTAGGATAGAATCTAATTTGACTTCTTATCCAGATAGATTAACTATTACCCTAGGAAAAGATTACTCTCCTAATGATTGGGATAAACTTAATGATATCGTTAAATCAATAATCTTTAACAGTAATAATTTCAACTATGGATTTAATAGTTGGGGTTGGGAAAGAATAGGCAATAAACTTACATTAAAACCTAACTATTCACTACCTAAAGCTAAACTTCAATCTCAAAATGAAGAAGTAACTATAAAGGTAGATACTATAATTAATACAATAATAAAAAAAGGTATGAGTGAATTACAAAAAGAGAAAGCTATTCATGATTATATTGTTAATAATACAGTATATAACTATGCTAATTTTAAAAATAATATATATGACCCTAATGATCACTCTGCTTATGGACCATTAATATTAGGAACTGCTGTTTGTGAAGGCTATGCAAAGGCTATGAATTTATTACTTAACAAAGTAGGAATAGAATCATTTATGGTTACTGGTTTAGGTAACGGTGGCCCACATGCTTGGAACATAGTTAAAATTGATGGAAAATACTATAATGTAGATAGCACATTTGATGATCCTGTAGGTGCAGGAAACGTATTAAGATATACTTATTTTAATAAATCAGATTCAGCTATTTCTTTCGATCATTCAAGAGATGATATGGGTGCAAAATTACCTAAGTGTACAGATACTAAATATGATAAATATACAGATTCTGATTGGTCAAAAATAAAATAATTATATAACAACAAAAGTCTACTTAATATTTTTATAAATTTAAGTAGACTTTTATTATTTACTTAATATACAATTTTCCTGTATCTTTTAGCTTTTAATTCTAATAAATATAAATCCCTAATTTAAATTATAATAATTAATTTTTTAATAGTTAACTATTGTCTTTTACTATAATTGCTTCAATAAATTTACCATCTCTATAGCCGTTACTGCTGCATCATACCCCTTATTTCCAGCCTTAGTTCCAGCCCTTTCTATAGCTTGCTCAATTGTATCTGTGGTTAAAACTCCGAATACTACTGGTTTTTCAGATGCTAATGAAATAGCTGCAATCCCCTTAGATGCCTCAGCACAAACATAATCAAAATGTGGAGTTGAACCTTTAATAACTGCACCTAAACATATAACTGCATCATACCTATCCTCCTTTACCATTTTCTTAGCCACTAATGGAATTTCAAAAGCTCCTGGTACCCATGCAATCTCTATGTTATTGCTACTAACACCATGCCTTTTTAATCCATCTAATGCTCCACCTAGTAACTTTGAAGAAATAAACTCATTAAATCTCCCAACTACAATACCAACTTTAATATCTTCCGCTATTAAATTTCCTTCAAATATTTTCATTTTTTACTCCCCCATATTGTATTAATTTAATAAGATAACATATGATTTAATTTTTCTTTTTTAGTCTTTAAATAAAACTCATTGTTCTCATTATGATTTATTTGAATAGATACCCTCTCAACCACTTCTATACCATAGCCATTTAAATCATTAATTTTTCTAGGGTTATTCGTCATAAGTCTAACCTTTTTAGCTCCTAAGTCCTTAAGCATTTGCGCAGCTATGTAATAGTCCCTCATATCTGCAGGAAATCCTAATTTAAGATTTGCCTCTACAGTATCAAGACCTTGATCTTGTAATTCATAAGCCTTTAATTTATTGATAAGACCTATTCCTCTTCCTTCTTGCCTCATATATAATAAAATCCCACAACCTTCTTTAGATATTTTCTTCATTGCTGCATCATATTGTGCCCCGCAGTCACATCTTTTAGATCCTAACACGTCTCCCGTTAAACACTCTGAATGTACTCTAGTTAGTATAGAATCTCCAGATTTTATATCCCCTTTCACTAATGCCACATGATGTTCTCCATTCAACTTATTAATAAACCCATATAACTTAAAGTCACCGTATTTAGTTGGCATTTTAGTCTCAACCACTCTTTCAATAAGCTTTTCTCTCTTTTTTCTATAGTTTACTAAATCAGCTATAGTAACAATTTTCAGATTATGAGCCTTGGCAAATTTCATTAATTGTTTAGTCCTTGCCATAGTTCCATCCTCATTCATGATTTCACATATAACACCTGAAGGTTTTAATCCTGCAAGCTTAGCTAAATCCACTGCTGCTTCCGTATGCCCAACTCTCTTTAATACCCCACCTTCTCTAGCTATTAATGGGAAAACATGACCTGGCCTTCTAAAATTTTGGCCATTACTATCTTCTAGCAACTTCTGTATTGTTAATGCTCTTTCAAAAGCTGAAATGCCTGTAGTTGTATCAATATGGTCAACAGAAACTGTAAAAGCTGTTTCATGATTATCTGTATTATCTTCTACCATTGGATTAATATTTAACTTCTTAAGTATCCCTTCTTCCATAGGCATACATATAAGACCTCTACCATACCTCGCCATGAAGTTTATAGCTTCACCAGTAACCTTCTCTGCTGACATTAACAAGTCACCCTCATTTTCCCTATCTGGATCATCAATAACAATAACCATTTTTCCTTTCTTAATATCATTTATTGCTTCCTCAATTGTATTAAACTCCATATCTATTCCCCCTATTTATTACATAAATCCATTATCCCTAAGAAAATCTTCACTTATAGGACTCTTATTTACATTACTTATATCCAAATCAAATTTTAATAATTTCTCCACATACTTTCCTATTACATCACATTCAAGATTAACTGTATCTCCTATATTCTTGGTAATTAGTGTTGTTTTTTCAGCAGTATGTGGAATTATAGAAACTTTAAAACATTCCTTATCAACATATGCTACTGTTAAGCTTATTCCATCTATAGCAATACTCCCCTTTTCAACTACATACTTTAATATATTAATTGATGTTTTAATGGTAATCCAAATAGCATTATCTTCTCTCATAAATGAACTAATCTTCCCAATTCCGTCGATATGTCCACTAACCACATGTCCCCCAAATCTACTTTGAAGAATCATTGCCCTCTCTAAGTTAACCTTACTTCCAATATTAAGTTCACCTAAAGAACTTCTTCTTAAAGTTTCTGGCATTACATCTACTGTAAATGTATCTTCACTTAAGTTTGTTACTGTAAGACATATACCATTGGTGCAAATACTATCCCCTAAACGTGTTTTTTCTAAGACAGTCTTAGCTTTTATTAATAAACTTGAAGACCTCTCACTATTCTTTATTCCTTTAACTACTCCTATTTCTTCAACTATCCCTGTAAACACCTATACTCTCCCTCCTTCAATATAGCCTTCAAGTAATATATCTTCTCCGGTAAAACTTGAAGTGAGGTTTTTAACTTTATAGGCATCCTTTAATAAGGTTATACCTCTACCCCCTATAGAGGTTTTAGCTTTTTCTCCTCCGATTATCTTAGGTGCAATATAAATTTGTATCTTATCTACTATACATTCATCTAAAGCTGAAAAGTTTAATGTAGATCCTCCTTCTAAAAGGATACTATCAATCCTTAACTCACCTAATTTAATCATTAAATCCTGTAAATCTACCCTTTCATACTTTGATTTAACGATTAGTACTTTCACACCTAAGTTTGTTAAAGTAGATAATTTACATTTATCAGCTTTTTCTGTAGTTGCAATAATTGTTTTAGCTTTATTGATACCTTGTAATACTTTTGATTCCATTGGTATTCTAAGATGACTATCCACAATTATTCTTATAGGGTTTATGGTATCTTTCACCCTGCATGTTAACTGAGGATTATCTTTTATAATTGTATCTATACCTACCATAATCCCGGAAACTTCACCTCTTAACTTATGGACATCTATTCTTGACTCCTCTCCAGTAATCCACTTTGATTCTCCTGAAATAGTAGCTATTTTACTATCTAAAGACGTAGCAGTTTTTAATATAACAAAGGGTTTTTTATGAGTTATATACTTAATAAATACTTCATTAAGTTTTATGCTCTCTTTCTCCAAAACCCCAACAACGACTTCTATTCCAGCTTCTTTAAGTTTTGTAATTCCCTTTCCCGAAACCATTGGATTAGGATCGACCATACCTATTACAACCCTACTAATTTTCTTCTCTATAATTTTATCTACGCATGGTCCTGTTTTACCATAATGAAAACATGGCTCTAAATTAACATACATAGTAGCTCCTGTTACATCATCAATAGCATTATTTATTGCATCTACTTCTGCATGAGCCTTTCCGTATTCCTTATGATAACCACTGGCAATTATTCTATTGTCTTTTACAATTATTGCACCTACCATAGGGTTAGGGTTTACTTTACCTCTTCCCTTATTAGCTAGATCTAAAGCTATTTTCATATAATACTCATCCATACACACACCCCCAAAATAATTACTCAATAACTCTTCAGATTATATGAAAAAAGCCCTGAGTTATATAAACTCAGAGCATAAAGATATCCTATAGGAAGTTACTTTCTTTAAGTAAACCATAGCTAATGTAGATTTTTAATAAGTATAAATTATATATAATAATTAGTAATATAAATTAAAAAGCTCTGAAATATAAACTATTTCAGAGCACAATAAACTAAATATAATATAATTATATTTAAAATTACTACATTTTATATTTATCTTCTTTCATCCAGACTATACTGTCGGCTTCGGAATCTAACCGAATCATACCTATATGGCTCGCGGGCTTTACCGCCGGTAGGGAATTTCACCCTGCCCTGAAGATTTATTGAATTTTATGACTTTATATTATTACTTATTTAACCAGTTGTCAATATATTAAATCCAGAATAATGAAAATTATATTAAAATTACAACTTATATGCAGTATTATTCCCTATATACTAATTAAATAAAAACTTCTATAATTTATTAAGTACTCCTTTCTAAAAAGGGAAGTAAGGATAAAAAGGATATGGTGGAGCAAAGTAAGGGTAAGGTAATAAGGATAATGCAGCTAAAGTAGCAAATGGAAATCTTCTATGCCTAAATCGTCTAAATCTTCTTCTACCACGACGAGGATTTCCATATTGACGTTGGCGATCATATTTATTTTCATCCTCTCGCTCCATCACATCCTCACCAACTAATACAATAATGTGATCCGTGTCTACTTTTACAATAATCCCATCAACTGTACTTCCATCCTTCATAGTTAAAATAGTGTGATAATGCATGCAACTTTTACATTTATCATGTAACGATTGCATATCTCTGTAATCATCATTTCCTTCTAAAGTCATTTTTAAAACCATCTCCTTTCCAGTATCATGATATTCATTTTTAAGGAGATGTGTACCATTTTAATTGATAAATCTTTATATAAAATTCTACAAATAGTTTATCTATTTTATTCGCTTCATAAGCTTATACTTTTATTCTTAATTCTATATCTTAACTTTATAAGACTTATTAAATTTTAAAAATTGAAGTTAAGTTCCACAATAAGTTCTGTACGGACAAGTTGATGGTTTAGGTAGTGTAGAGTAATATTCCTGTTCCTCAGAGTAAGAATATGGTTTTGAAAGAACATCTAAAAGCCTATCCATTACACCATAATCTCCTTGTTTTACTGCAGCATCTAATGCTTCTTCTACCCTATGATTACGTGGGATTACTGCTGGATTACTACTTTTCATAAGCCTCTTTACATCATCTTTTGATTCTTCTTGTCTTGTTAGTCTATCCTGCCATAATTCATACCACTGATTAAACTCCTTCGTACCAAATAGCGCCATATACTCTATATTGTCAAGAGTTAACGCACGGAAGGTATTGGTATAATCTGCTCCATACTTCTGCATGGTACTTAGAAGTCCTTCAATTAGGTATTCATCTGTAAGCTCTTCATTAAATATTCCAAGTTTTGCTCTCATTCCAGAAAGCCAATTATACTTATACAACTTAGTAAAACCTGAAATCTCATTCTGTGCTAGCTTGATAGCTTCATCCTTATTATCATGCAACAAGGGTAATAGTGTTTCAGCAAACCTTGCAAGATTCCATGCGGCAATATTAGGTTGATTACCATAAGCATACCTACCATGAATATCAATAGAACTAAATACAGTTGCAGTGTCATACACATCCATAAATGCACAAGGACCATAGTCAATTGTTTCTCCACTAATTGCCATATTATCAGTATTCATTACTCCATGAATAAAACCGACTAATTGCCATTTTGCAATAAGCTCAGCTTGTTTCTTGATTACCTCCTGAAGCAAGAAAAGATGGGGATTCTCTTTATGCTCTGTTCCTTCAAAATGTTTTTGTAAAGTATAATCAGCCAATGCCTTAAGCTCTTCAACTGTACCCCATTGTGAAGCGTATTGAAATGTACCAACACGTATATGGCTTGAGGCTACACGAGTCAGTATTGCACCAGGTAGCTCAGTTTCCCGGATTATTTGCTCACCTGTTGTAACCACAGCTAAACTACGAGTAGTAGGAATACCTAATGCATTCATTGCCTCACTTATAATGTATTCTCTTAACATTGGACCTAGGGCTGCTTTCCCATCGCCTCCTCTTGAATATGCAGTTCTACCTGAACCTTTAAGCTGAATATCAAATACTTCACCTTTTGGAGTCATATGCTCCCCCATGAGCATTGCTCTTCCATCACCTAACATGGTAAAATGACCGAATTGATGTCCTGCATATGCTTGAGCAAGAGGTTTGGCCTCTTCTGGTATCTTATTTCCTGCAAGTATATCTACTCCATCATTGCTTTGTAATGCCTTATCACTTAGCCCTAAGGATTTTATTAAAGAATAATTTATTGCAACCAATTTGGGTGAGGGTACATGGCTTGGGCTCTGTCTAGTAAAAAACATTTTTGGAAGGCGAGCATAACTATTTTCAAAGTTAAATCCTGTTTCTGTTGTTAACTTTTCTTCTTTCATTGTATCTCCTTTTCTTCTTTTATTTTTTATATAGCTTTTTTAATTAAGAAAAATTCATATTTTTAGATATAAACTTCTATAATAACTTATCTCTTTTTAGTGTATACTTCTAAGAACTTATTATTCTCACCATATTTCCCCTTAGGCACTAACTCTTATAGTCTAATCTCTAAATTCTAACTATCCTTTAAGATCTAATTATATAAAATGCTTTTAAGTGTATTTATATAAAAATAATGAAAGGCTAATAAAAGAGCCTTTCATTATTTTTCTTTAATTACTTGATTTTATGTTTACCCATGCATGATCATATAGTTTTTTAACTTCCTTAGGGAAATCAACATATATTTCACATCTATCCATTATTTCTTTAGGCATATATGCATTAGGATTATTTCTAACTTCCTCTGGTTGTTTTAACCTTGCTTCTTTATTTGGAGTTGTATATCCTATTTCATCAGCTATTCTTAATGCACTTTCCTTATCACTTACAAAGTTTATGAACTTTTCAGCACCTTCAACATTTTTAGCATTACTAGGTATACATAAGCTATCAATCCAGAAATTTGCACCTTCCTTAGGTACTACATAAACTAAATTAGGATTTTCGTCTTGAAGATTTAAGCCTTCTCCAGACCAGATCATATTTATATCAGATTCTCCTGCTGGAATCATTGTAGTTCCATTATCAACTCCATATATTGGATTTAATGATTTTCTTTGTTTTAATAATAGCTCTTTAGCTTCTTCAATTTCTTTTGGATTAGTTGAATTTAAAGAATATCCAAGTTTCTTTAAAGCTGCTCCCATAGTATCTCTATAGGTATCAAACATAAAGACCTTACCTTTATATTTTTCATTCCACAGTATATCCCAACTATCTACTTTTTCTTTTACCACATTTTTATTATAAATAAGCCCCACTGTTCCAAACATATAAGGAACTGAATATTTATTACCTGGGTCTATTTCTAGGTTTAAGTAATCTTTATCCATTTGAGATATATTAGGTATATTATCTTTGTTTATCTTTTGAACAAGATCTTTTTTAATCATTCTTGGCATTAGGGCATCAGAAACTAAAATAACATCATATTTTACTCCACCCTTACTAATTTTTTGATACATTGTCTCCATATCATCAAAAGTTTCAATATTAACTTTTATACCATACTTCTTCTCAAACTCTTTTATAGTTTCTTTATCTATATTTTCTCCATAGTTAAAAAAACTTATTTCTTTAGGAGACTCTTTGCTACATCCTACAAAGAATGTACCCATCATTACTATACAAATTGATAAACTCAATAATTTAAATAATTTTTTCATGCTACAACTCCTTCCATGTATTATACAGTTATTGTAATACCTCAAGCTATCATTGATTAATCAAACTGTGACAATTATCTGTACTTATAATAAATACCATAACAGTTTCTTTAAATGAATCTATTATAACTAAGCTTTTTCTTAATAGTCCAGTAGATCCTTCCCCCACAATGAAGCTACATATGATAATATACAATACTTCTATTAAAAATGTCTATAATATTTAATTCTTAGGCAAACATTACCTACTCCTAAAAAGAAAGTTTTATCTGAAAAAAAAGACATAAAAAAATAGTTGATTTTATAAATTCTATAAAACTAACAAAAAAAATCAATCAACCTTTTAAAGGCTAGGTATACCTAATTAAAGTCAATGGAAAAAATGATTATAATATATCTTTTTTAAAAGATAAAATTAACATTAATGGTACTTGGTATGAAATAGATAGTAATATTATTAATGTGTTATATAATCTTTATAAAGAATTGGACTATGAAGAAGAAAATTTTTTTAATAAATAATATTTATAATCAATCATTTTTACTTTTTCAATTCTCCCCATTAGTTCATAATAATTACGCCATTCCGTTACTGATTGAAGCGGGATTTTTACGCCATTAATCTCTGTATAGTCGATAATGTCATCTTTATTAAGTTGAAAATAAAAATCTCTACCCTTATTTACTATGACAAAGCCTGCTATCACATCAATATCGACATCTTCAACTTTAAATTCAAGAAATTTTTTAGTTTTGTATTGAATATTGGGATTTTTAGGCTGAAGTTCTCCTAAAGAGAGCAATATATTCTTTAATGCTTGCACATCGCTTTCTGCAACCATAATATCTATATCATGAAATTCACTTGATATTCCTTTTATATATAATAAAAGAGATGCCCCTATTCCCCATGTGATATTATTATCATTTAGCTCTTTTGCAATTTTAGAAAGAACTTCAAACTTCTTTTCTACCTCTATCATGCTTGACCTCCACGATTCCCTATTTACCTAGCTATATTTTTTAATAATTACTGGTTTACCTTTATTTACAATAACTTTCATCTAACATATCTGTTATATTTACCTATAAATATTTGGACAGTATTGAACTTTGTTTTGTTTAGCAAACTCATCTATCCCTAGTAGTACCTATATATATTTATTTCATCATAAATTTCAATAATCCCTTTCAAATTATTAAGTGAATCATAATATCTTTTTTCGTATTTATTTTCATTATAATATATTGACTTATATATAGTAATATTATAAAGTTTCGATTTCAACTTTTATGGCTGTAGCACCTTCTAATTGAAACCATTTTAAGTGTGCCTTAAACTCTGATTCAACCTTATCTAGGTTACATATATTTTCTATAACGTAAGCGCCTTTATTTTCAACATATTTATCTATTACTACATGATGTTCTCCATGCTGTATTCCACTTAAATCAATTCCTACTAATCTCACGTTAAAATCTAATAATTTATCTACAAGTTCATTAGTTAGATATGGCCTTGATTCAGAATTAAAATACTCCTCACTTCCGTATCCGTAGTTTTCTAAATATCCAGTTCTAAATATTACAAAAGAATTTTCTTTAACTCTTATATTATCTAATATACCAGTATCTATAATATCTAAATTTCTAGCATCTATTACACTAACATCTATTTCTGATGGTAGCTGTATTTTTGATAAATTATAACAATCTATATGGGTTCCTATATGTTGCCTTTGATGTGCTGGTTGTGATTCTCCCCATTGCAATATTTTCTGAGGAATATTGAATTCCTTTAGATGCAAATTCATCTTATATATCTCCTTCCACCTCTATGATTTTATCTAAATAGTTATTAAACTTTTTTAAAAAACTAGCTACAACTTCTTGCTCTTCTTCATCTATATTTTTAAAAAACTTATTATTTCTTTCTTCCCACTGCCTATGTTTTATTTCATGATGTTTATATAACCTTTCACCTAACTCTGTTAACTTAAAATATATTTCCTTATCATTCTCAGGTTTTTTGTATTTATCAATAAGTTTATTATTTAAAAGCTTTTTACAAAGTTTACTTATGGCACCCCTAGTCATATTCATGCTTTGAGCTATTTTAGTAACATTAGGATCCTCCATTTTGCCTATGAAATCTATACAATGTATTTCTGAAACTCCATACTTCTCATATTCACCCTTAAATGATATCTTTCCTAAAATTTCTTCTTTTTCATATATCTCTTTAAAACTCTTCATAATAATATTAATATTATCCACTTCAAACACCTTCCTATTATCTTCAACAAAGCAACACTATTTTTGTTTCCTTGGATACAATATTAATATATTATTGTTTCCTTGTCAACAATATTAATGTAAAAAAATAAAAGACCACTAAAATCGAGACCACTGAAAAACTTATAGTTTTTCGGGGGTTTACTTTTTACATAATTTAAAAGACTCAAGTTTATACCATTTTGTGGTATGAGCTTGAGTCTTTTTGTATTATTAAACCCTAATCGGGTATATTTACTGATTGCTTAGAGTCAATATTCTCTTCAAGTTTACAGCAAAAATGGTCAATGCACCTTGCATTTGCATGCCAACAAGACCTGCGGCTGACGCAACATCATACCCATGTCTATGTTTCATTTCACTATTTTTAGCTTCAATTTTATATCTCTCTTTTGATTTTTCTTTAAAAAAATCAGTTTCTTGAAATTCAATATGTTTTTGATGCGTATTCGTTTTGATTGAAACTGAGTATGATTTAGTTTTAGCACCTTCTTTATAGCACCCTTGTTTTAAAGGGCAACACTGACACTTTTTAACATCAAAAAAATAAGAAATTACTGTACCTAGTCCATCTTTGGCATGTTTTTTAGGTCTAGTACTAGTTTTCTTAGTACTCATATGGCCAGCTTCACACGCATACATATCTGCATCTTTATTATATTCAAACTTCGTTTTAGTTTGTCTTTTGTTACCATGAGATACTGATTTACTAAGCTTTGCAATTAGATTTTTTTCACTTTCATTTACATATTCTATATTTTCTTTTTCTGAATAAGCTGCATCTCCAATAATATTTTCTATGTTTAAGCCAGAGGCTTCGCTCTTTTCAATAAGTGATTTTAGTTGTTTTCCATCGTGTTTTTCTCCCGAAGTAACTACAGCAGCAGTAATAATACGTTCCTCAGTCATTGCAATATGAGTTTTATACCCAAAGAAAGATGTATCAGCAGTTTTGTGTCCAACTTTTGCGTCAGCATCTTTAGAGAATGACAAAACCTCTAAATCATCTTCGATTGTTTCTTTTAATAAATTTAATTTTTCTTTTACAGCTGGATAACTTGAAATGACCTCTTCTTTTTCAATAACTGATATAAGTTTTTGACAATACTCTATTTCATCCTCAAGAAGACCGTTGTTAACTTTATTAGGAAACCTTGCTTTCATTGACTCATCAATGTTATAAACTGACTTTCGAAGTTTTTTAGATTGTTCAATTAAAACTTCCCTAGGTGTTTTTTGATTGTATCTAGCTTTGGTATGAGTTGAATCAACAATAATTGATTTTGATTTTATAATTTCCTTTTCCAATGCTATTTCTACGGTTTTAGAAATTAGCATGTCCATTAGATTAGTGTCCTTTAAGCGTAGCTTTCTAAATTTAGTTAAAGAACTTGGATTAATTACATCCTCCTCCGGAGCCATATCTAAGAAATATTTAAAAGACATATCATATTTAGAGCGTTCAACAACATCTACATCAGAAATATTGAAAATAGTTTTTAGTAAAAGATATTTAAACATTCTTATTGGGTCAATCGCTCCGCGACCGTTATTATTGCAATATGTAGAAACTAATTCATCGTAGATGAATGAGAAATCTACCATTTCTTTAATCCTTCTCAACATATTATCTTTAGGGATAATCCTATCATATATATCACCATATTCGCTTAATATCATCTTTTGATGCATTAACATAAAATCACCTGCTTAAATTAGTAATATAAAAATTATACTAAAAAATAGACATAACATCTACACAAACTGTAGTGTTATGTCTATTAAGATTAGGAGGGTACTTTTTCAGTACCCTCACTAAAATCTGTAGTCTTTTATTTAAAACTCATTCCTTTCTATTAATTGAAATGTAATTTTCTTTTTTTACAATTGATATTCCAATGGACCTAAAAAACTATAATACCATCACCAGCTTTTATAAAATATATCATTTTAAAATATATCATTACAATAACATCTTAGATCCATATATTATAACTTAAGTTAATTATGATATAATAAACATAAGGTATTGGAGGTGTTTTTATGAAGGTCTGTGATACATTCAGCTGTAAATCAGCTTGCTCCTTGCAAAGACTACAAAAAGGTCAGCTATGCTTTGTTTGGAGCCTAAGCTGTTAAGTTAGCTGAAATGCTTACATGCTTTAGGTTCTGTAACACATAGCTTTTTAGTATTCTTTGCTTTGATACTATGATAAAAGTGGAGGAGTAAGGAAATGAAGTATGTAAAGGCGCAAGATGTGTTACCAGAAGAAATTCTTAAAATAATACAAGAATATGTAGATGGAAAATATCTTTATGTCCCCAGAAAAAATGAAAATCATAAGGCTTGGGGAGAAAAAAGTGGTATAAAAAATATTCTTAAAGCGAGAAATATTGAAATTTACAAAAAATACCTTAGTGGAACTACTATTAGTGAACTAACTAAAGAATATTACCTATCAGAAAAAAGTATAAGAAGAATAATAGGTCAAGAAAAACGTATACTCTCATAATCATTACAGAACTATTTATTAGATTGAATACTTGTTTTAAACCATGTTATGATTTCATTGTGATATTTCGATGAAAGTTATAATTTCCAATTTAAAACAGTATCTAAAACTAAAATGATTGTGAATATATAGTGTGTTTTAAATTGAGATGATTATTATTACTTTCAATTGAAGTAATGATAATCATCTTTTATTTATTAGGCTTATAAGAAACTGAAACTAAAAGTAAGGTAAATTTATTTAAATGAAAAATAAAAATAACACATGTTAGAAAAGAGGTGCTGGATTTTATGAAAGCTTTTATAGATAAATATAAATATAATTATATAAAGAAGTGTTTACATGATTTAAATAGTACTTTCAAAACTTGTGTAGATACTAATGTTATTGAAGCAAGTAAATCATATATACAAAATAAAATACTAAATCTTTTTACAAACTTATCTGAGGAAGAAAAAAAGCTACTTGATATTAGTAAAATAACTGATCCCTTACACATTGATAAGTACTTCGCCGACTTGAATGAATATGTATATGGTATACCTAAAATTACAAACTCACAAATCAATAAATTGTTCAGAAAAGAAAAAAATTTAAAATTACCAGAGCTAAGTGTAGAAAACCCAAAGAAGGTATACCTAAGTTGGATTGATGAATCCACTAGAAAATTGTTTCTTATCTATAATATGAATGGTAAATTTGTAGGTATGGTAGGAAGAATTCAAAATTATAATTCAGGCAATACTAATATGTGTGCAATTTGTAATCGTATAGGTCGACACAATGAAATAGCATTTATTTCAGTTATGTGTAAAACTCCAAATGCAAGAGAAGGTACTTATAAATCTATAGGCTTCAATATATGCTTAAATAGTAAGAAATGTAATGAGCGAATTACATCTATTGAAAAACTTGAGACAATTTTAAAGGATGTTAATAATATAAAGTAATAACTACATGCACTTTTGCCCCATATTCAACATTGAAAAATCAATGAATACATTATACTCCTGTAACATACGCAATAAGGACTTATTTACAAAATAAGTCCTTATTATGCAATATGAAATGTATCTCTCTACTTTTTAGCATAAAATTTATTTATACCTTTATAAGTCCAATATACACCTATTATTATAGCTACATAAATTACATTTAACGAAAATATCACTACACTACCTAATACTTTTGACATTAATATTGTAAATATTATTAGTCCAGCTATACTTGCACCAAAAATAAAGTTAGCAAGCTTTGAGGACTTACCTATTCTACTAAGTTCGAAGCTATTTTTACCAACATAGTTTATAAAACAATATGATAATCCTACAAATATTAAAGTTTTTAAAAACATTGCTAAATCATAATCATAACTTATACTTACACTTCCTTTTATCACCTTGTGTAAGTACAGGAAAACAAAGTCTATTGTAAGCATAATACAAAAGCCTTCTATTATAATTGCTAAATTTTCTTTAATTCTTTCAACTACAGTTTTATGTGAACTTACTGCAGCTATAGTATCATCTGCAAACCCTTTTAAATTCCCACCAACCATATTTTCTATTGGCTTTCCTTCCTGTTGCCATTCTAGGAACATTAGTAATACATCATTTATAATCTCTTCCTGATCCTCTTCTCTTAAATTGCTTACTCGTAAATAGCAAACAAAATCTGTATATATTTTAAGATTTTCTTCAGTTAAATTTTCGCTTATCTTACTATTCTCCTTTCTTCTTTGAGAAACACTACTCATAAATATCGCCTCCATAATCCTCAAATATTCTATCAACACTATTTTTAAGTTCTTGCCAAGTTTTAAAAAACTCTTTTAATTCCTTCTTTCCTAAAATAGTCAGTTTGTAATACTTCCTTTTAGGTCCAAATGCTGATTCTTTCTTTTCCGAGCTAACTAATCCGTTTTTCTCAAGACGTAGTAACAATGGATAAATAGTGCCTTCACTAACCTCATCTAATCCGAACCCTTTTAGCTTTTCAGCAATCTCATAGCCATAAACCTCATTGTCATTAATAATCTTAAGAATGCATCCTTCTAATGTTCCTCTAAAAAATTGAGATTTATCTCCCACAACATCCACCTCCTAACTACCTTGTTGTGCAAGTTACCTTAGCTATATTGTACTACATGATAGCCTTTAAGTAAAGATTTATCCCTGATACTATGAATTGAAACTTATGTTTCGATATATACAAGGTATTTATTATAGTATTTCTTAATATAAGATAATAAGGGATATCATTTACGATGCCCCTACTTCTTTGTTTAAATAGCCTACTAAACTACTATTTATTTTAGTTTTATTTTTTCTATTTTCTAACTAAAAACTTATCCTTAGTTATAACTTTATCTCCATAACCTCAAAATACCCTCGTTATTGAACAATGGCTCCAATGGAGAATATGATTCTCGTGTAATCTTCTATTGTTGTGTTAAGAGATTGTACCCTCTTTTTAATAAATGAAGCTGAAATATCTCTTCATCTGCTTCTCCCCAGCACATTGCTTCATTAAATGGATCATATTTCTCTTTTATACATTCTTTATATTTACGCTTATTTCACACTATCTACTTTAAATTTATCTAAATAAAACTTTGATTAATATAAAAAAAATACTATACTTAAATAATGATAATATATTAATTAAATACTAGCTTGAGGAGGTTATATGAGAAAAAAAGATATACTTGAGTTAAAAAAACGTCTAAAGAAAGATTATTGCACCTTCACTAAAATGTGTGGTTGCTATGTTAATGGAGAAAAACATACTATTTTAAAATTTAGAGAAACCTTTCTAAATTTGGATGAAGATGAATACTTTAAATACTTAGAAATCGCTAAAAAAGTACTGTCCGGAACTATTGGAAATAATATTTTAGAACTTAACTTTCCAACTAATGAAGATCTTATAAATGAAAGGCAAATCTCTCTTATGCAGCTTAAAAACAGCCAATTAAAAGATGATGCTCTTCTTGATGATTTCTATGAATTGATTATAAATAATTATGATTATAGTGGTAACTTTTTAATACTTATTTTTCATGATGCTTATGATGTTATTACTAAAACCAAGGATAATGCAAGAATAGATGAATCTGAAGAAGTGTATGAATATGTGCTATGTGCAATATGCCCTGTTTCTCTTTCAGATCCTGGTCTTAGATACTTTGAAGAAGAAAATAAAATTAAAGCCCGTATTAGAGACTGGGTAGTTGATCCCCCAACTAATGGATTTGTGTTTCCTGCTTTTATTGATCGTAGTTCAAATGTTAATTCTATTATGTATTACACAAAAAATGCAAAGGATACTCATCCTGAGTTAATGGAAAATGCTTTAGGTTGTTATTCAAAACAAACTGCTACTGTGCAAAAAGAAACATTCCAATCAATTATTAAGGATTCCTTTAGTACTGATGAAAATAAGGCTGATAAAACCTTTATGGAAATACAAGAAAACCTAAATAATATGATAGATGAATACAACTCTATGTATGATGATACGGATTGTGAACCTATAAGCTTAACAAATAAGGATATACAAAATCTTTTAATAGAAAGTGGAGTGGCTGAAGAAATTACTACTAAGATTGAAAAATCCTATGTAGAAAACTTTGGCGATGACCTTCCTTTAGCAGAAAATCTAATTGATTCAAAGGCACTTAAAGCAAATGAGCAAAGAAAAAAGGAAAAACACCTTCTGAAACAAGTAGAAGTACTTCAAACTAGGCTTGAGCAAATTAAACAAGAGAATGCTATAGATGATAAAACCCAGTTGCCTACAGAAACTAATGATGACAATGTGGTTTTAGGAGAGTCTGAAGAGACTAACTTAGAAGCAACTTCAGAAACTGTTCTAGAAGAAAATTTAGAAACCAGCTCGAATGAAGTTCCACATACAATCTCAGAGGATAATGAGATTAATCCTAACTATGACGTTATACTTCAAGTAAAACCTAAAAAAATACCCCAAATAAAATCTCAAATAATTGATGGGCAAAAATGTATAATTATTCCTATTGATGAGGATGAACAAACTACAGTTAATGGCTTAGATGATTTTATTTAAATTACTTTGTGGGTGTTCCAGTTGATAGCCATCAGATAAATTAGTAAATAAAATAGCAACTTTTAAAAATAAAGTTGCTATTTTATTTACTTTTTCTCATTTATTAAAATTGTAGCTCTATAGTAACCTTGAATATTAATTTTTTCCACAGACTATTGCTACTTTCAAATTTAATGATACATTTTCAATCAAATTCTTTTATGATATTGGTTGTAATTATGATGTAATTTGTTTTGTATATCTATTTGCGGTTATCAAATAAAATATAATTTGAATAATAGCATACACTCCAAAAACAAACAAACTATTTTTCCACATATACTCCCCATCATTTACCACATCATAAATAGCTGATAGATACTGTCCTATACATATTAAAGCTATAATTGGAGGCACAAGGAACACTGCGCCTAATTCTTTCTTAATCAAAGCGTTAATTTCCCTTCTGCATAAACCAATTTTCATTAATTGCTTACTTCTTTCTCTATCCTCTTCAATAGACGTTATTATTTTAAAGTATAAAGTTGCTGCACTTCCCACTAAAAACATCATTCCTAAAAAACTGCAGATAAATAACAGAAAACCATTGGATTCTATACTATTATCTAATATTAATTCCTTAATACTTAAGGAATCAAGGGTACTCTTCCCAAAAGTAGTTTCTAACTTTTTATATAATTCATCATATTCTTTCTCTTTTTTCAAATTCATAAGCACATCATAAGTAATGGCTTCATCCCCAAGCTTTTGCTTCATGATTTTATAATCCTCAGTCTTAACAACCACAACATCTCCTCTGAAATACTCCTGATTGTAGGAACAATTCACCACAGAAACCACTCTTTCCTTCTTCTTCTCTTTAGGTACATATATGTACTCATCAGTATTACGCTGCGTTTTATATTCATCTAGAGAAATAGCATGATTATTCATTACCTTTTTTGATAAATCCAGCATAAAGCCTCCATCATAAAAGCTGCCTGTCTTTTCTACATGGCAATAAAGGATTTCTCCTTTTTCTAAATTTAACTCATTATTCCCTAAAGCTTTATAGCTACCTTCACTTATAACCAGCATATTAGGTCTACGCCATAAGCAAGCGCCATCATTTACTCTGATATTAGGAATATTTAGTCCTTCTACTTCAGTGTAGTTTTTTATATCTCCTAAATTCTTAGCAACAAAATCTTTAATATTTGTATTTTTAATGCTACTTTTATCAACTATAAAACTCATATCATACGGATATTGTATATCTATTTGCTTTTCGGTTGATTTATACATGCTGTAAGCAAAAGAAATAAATATCATTCCTCCAGAAACCATTAAAGTAACCACATATAAAACTATTCTATACGATATAAATCTGTGTGAAATAGAATTAATAAACAAAATATTATTATTGTAGGCTTTCTTAAATTTTTTCATAACCTTTACTACTACCGTCATTGAAAAACCTATCAATAAGTAACCTGATACTATTATACCCACTACAGGAACTACAGAGAATATGCTCCCTCTGCTATTTATTTTCCTGTCAGTCATCATCTTAATAATGACAAAAGAGCCTATAAAAATTATTATTCCTATTACTCCTAGAATAGTGCTTGTACTTCCTATATCTTTCTTTGACTTTGACTTTAATATATTTATAACTGAATATCTGTTTAGAAATATCATCTGATACATTGTAGTAAATAGAAATATTAGAAATGATATTAATAATACTGCTCCATAAGATTTAAGACTTAAAGGAATGGCTATGTTATTAATCTTCAGTATTTTTCCTATAGCCATGTGAAAGAGTTTTGAAAATGTACTTCCTGCGAGAGATGCAAATAAAAATGATGCTAAAGAAATTATAATATTTTCATAGCAAAGTATTTTTATTATTTCCTTTGAAGTTAATCCTATAGTAAAATATACCCCAAATTCTCTCCCTCTGTATTTTGTAAATGAAACTGTGGTAAAGATTATAAATGCTGCTGAAAAAGCTATCATAAAAATTACTATAGCAATTAAATATTGCTTTAAACCTAGGAATTTTTTGTTCTCCATAAACTTAGGACTAAAAACTAAAGTAAAAAACATAAATAATATGCACTGAATTATACTATTGCCAAGAAAATATGCCATATAATTTTTAATATTATGCTTAATATTTTTTATAATCATTGAAGAAAAATCCACTATTCCTGCCCCCCTATAACCAATTGCGCCTCTATTACCTTGTCAAGAAACTCTTTTCTATTTCCATTAGAGTTTATCTCAAGCTTAATAGCTCCATCCTTTATAAATATAATTCTCCTACAAAAGGATGCTGCAAAGGGATCATGTGTTACCATGACAATAGTAGCCTTTTTTTCTTCATTTATTTTTTTAAAGCTTTCCATTATATTCATTGATGATTTTGAATCTAAATTTCCTGTAGGTTCATCTCCTAATATTATTCTTGGTTCTTTTATTAACGCTCTGGCTTCCGCTGTTCTTTGTTTCTGTCCTCCTGAAATATAAAGCCAATATTGTCTCTCCTAAAAATAGCCATATCATCTTTTTTCATGGTTAGAATATTTTTGCCACCCAAAAAAACTTCACCTGAAGTGGCCTTATCAATTCCAGCCAAAATATTTAGCAAGGTTGTTTTTCCACTTCCACTGGGTCCCATAATTCCTAAAAATTCTCCGTCCTCTACCTTAAAAGATATGTCCTTAAGTGCTTTTACTGATTGTGCACTTTTAAATGCGTCATAAACCTTTACTACCTTTCTACATTCTAAAACCTTCATGTAAATATACCTCATTTCTTTTCAAAACTTTATCTAAAGTATATTACCTATTTTTATTTTCTCAAATCGCCTTCCCTTACCTAACCTTGCATTAATGTAAGGTTATTTTTGTTTTAAGTAAGTTATAATAACAGTTGTACCTTTTGAAAGCTCTGAATTTATCTCTATTTTATTATTTAAATTATCACAAATACTTTTTCCCATATAAAGACCTATGCCTGTGGATTTTTCTTCTTTTCTTCCATTGCTTCCTGTAAAAAAAGCTTCAAAAACTCTAGAAAGCTCTTCTTTCTTTATTCCTACACCAAAATCCTGTATACAAAGTGTAACCTCATTATTATTCTCTTCTGTATAAAAGCGTACCTTTTCTCCTAAAAATGAATACTTTATTGCATTACTTATAACTTGTTCAATAACATATTTACCCCATTTTCTATCTGTCAAAATAAAATAGTCCTCAGGTATATTTACATCTGGAAATATATTAAAATATATAAAATTTCTTTTTTGTGAATTAATACTTTCCTTCACCAGATTCTTTAGATTTATTGCTTCTGGTACATAATCTTTAGAAAACTCTCCTAATCTAAGAATATTTTAAGAAGCTTGTACTCATTCTTTGATAATGACATACTTTTATTTTCAGTTCTTAACTCCATGCCCTCACAATAAAGCTTTACAGTGTTAACTTCAATAACATTTTCTTTAATACTACTTGTCCTTCTTAATACCGCATTTATTTTTGCTAAAAGTATTCCCATGCTGAAAGGCTTTGTTATATAATCATCGGCACCTAGATCTATACCTCTAATTTGTTCTGCTTCTTCACTTCTTGAAGAAACTATAATAACAGGTATGTTTAACTTTTTTCTAATTAATTTCAAAAAATAAAAGCCATCAAGCCTTGGAAGATTTATATCCAAAAGTATTAAATCACTTTTTTCCTCAAATATTTTCTTCTCAATATCATTGAAGTCTTCAATTGTTTCAACTAAATAATCATAAGCATTTAAGTATTGCTCTATATATTTTATTAAATTAACATCATCTTCTATAAGTAAAATTCTTTTCCCCATATTCATCCTCTTTTAAACTTTATTGGTTCCTTGATAAATAATAGTCACAATCATGGATATATTATATCAAACAATATCTAAAAATACATCTATATAACTTATTTGAGATATGATACTATATATCACAATTATATCTTTTAAAAATAGTTATACCGACGCCTTTAAGAAGGTCTACTTTATTAATGATAGGTTTCATCATATCATCTCTAAATACTAATTACTATTTAAACTTATTTTTCTTTACATATAAACAAGAGTTATGAGGACTTAATCACTCTTTTGTCCACACTTGAACAATGTTTGAACATTAGAACTTATAGTCATCTGATTAATTTATTATTATCAAGTTGTATGTATAATGAATATAATAAATTGTAAGAAATAATATTTCCTTAAATTTTTATATGTAGGTGATTATAATGTCATATTATAATAAAAAAATTCCAACGGAAGTATCTTTAGTAGAATAATTCCTCCAAACTCAAAATTAGTAGTTGATGGTGGTCAAATTATCCTTGGATCTGAACAATCTATTATTGTTTATATTGGGGGTTTTTCACCTGTTACCTTTGATAATATAAGATTTGCTTTTGGATGGTGGGAGGAAAAAGTCCTCGACTGCCATAATCATTCTTATTAGACTATGATGAATTTTCATATATAATTTAAAAATGGGGCTGTGGCACTAATTTTCTTAGTGCCACAGCCCCATTTTTATTAATTTGATTTTTTTAATAATGTATTTAGTTTATCCGAACTTCTTTCATTATCCCATTTTGAATAAAAATAAAAGGCAATTATATGACCTATTATTGTTACTATGGCAATAATCAATATCCAATGCCTTATAATCTCAAACATAACTGAAGAAAATAACCAAACAGATATAAGTCCTCCACATAAATTTATAGTTGATGAAATCAAAATCTTATAAATAGCTTTCATAGATGAAAAGTTCCATAAAGCTGGATACATAACTCCAAATATTAATGCAAAAATTGTACTAATACCAACTAAGTTCCAATTGTAACTAATTGTAATTGAAATGTCTTTTAAAAATAAAGACATTAAAAGCAAAATCCATATAAATGTTGCTGAAAAAGTTTGAAAAAAAGATAGCTTGAATTGTTTTATCATAATAATCTCTCCTTAATTAGTTTTACATAATGCCTATTTACAAAATAAGATGTTTTATCACTCATTATCACTTCTAACCTTGCATTTGTTGCTCCAGAAAACTCCTGGATTTCATTCATATTTATAATAGTTTGATTATTTATTTTTATAAAATGTCTGTATCCTAATGATTCCAATTCCTTTAATCGTTTATTTATAAGGTAAAGTTCACCTGTTTTCATTTTTAAACAACACATATTGCCTTCTGATTGAAAAACTAATATTGAATGAATATCTACTTTAATTTTTCTGTTATTTTTAGCATTGATAACTGTTATTTTAGAATCCCTTTCTAAGTAATCTTTTAAGTTTTCCACAAATTCACTATTATCTGGATGTGTTTTAATTACTAAATCTTCCCTATTTATAAGTTTATCTAATAAAATTTTTATTTTCATATTTCCTCCTCCCCATATTTTTAATATACTATTTAAGATTTGAAAAATCTATAATTTATCGTTTTGTTGCACTTTTTTATAACTAAGTTGCATATTTAACTTTTATTAAAGGCTTATATAACAGAAATTTAATCTTACACCTAATATGCTATTAACTTCTATTGGATAATCCTTTAATTGCTACTTTAAATTCCCCTTCTAAATAATCAAATAGGAGGAAAATAATTATTTTATTTTCAGTATTTTCACAACACCATTCGCACTGTTCTGTTACACAACGGCTATTTAAGAATCCTGCACTTTCATACAAATAACTGACAAACTGTCTAAACATATAGTGGGACTTTCACCGTCAAGTTGTTGCCCATGCTGGGCACACTAAAAATGCGTTAGTTAAAGAATTTTATTCCTAACTAACGCATTACATTCTGAATATTCTAAAAATTGTCATGTTAATTTATCTTTCCATAAAATTTTATAATATTTATTTTAAAATAACCCTGTTATAAATATGATGATTATAGCTACTGGAATAGTAAATTTAACAAGAGGAGCCCACCAGTAAAAAACCCTTACTTTAACCGCACCTATATTAGTTTCTTCCTGATACTTTTTAAATTTCCATACGAACAAAGTATATAAAGATAATATTAAAGCTCCTAAAGGCATTAATATATTACCTGAAAGATAGTCGGCAAAGTCAAATAAGTTTTTTCCTGCTATTTTTATATTTGCTAATGGTCCATAAGCTAATATAGTAGGAAAACCTACTATAAATATTACTGCTAAACATGACCATACGGCTTTTTTCCTATTAACATTCATTAATTCTGTTACAATCATTACTATGGGTTCTAAATATCCTATAACTGAAGAAATGGCCGCAAATAAAACTAATAAGAAAAATAAAGCTCCAAATAAGTTACCAGCTGGCATATTAGAAAATAAATTTGACATGGTTACAAATAATGTACTAGACCCACCATTAGGTTTTAATCCCATTGAGAATATAGCTGGAAACATAACTACACCAGATATTACAGGTGTCATTGTAACGGCCCCAACTATTATTGAAGCATCCGTTGGTATGTCACTATCTTTTTTAAGATAACTTCCATATATAAATGTGCCTCCACTAGCTATACCAACTGCAAAAAAGCACTGTCCCAAAGCTGCTAATAATACATTACCATCTATTTTTGAAAAATCCACCTTTAGATACCATTTTAATCCTTCCATAGCACCTGGAAGCGTTAAGGATCTTATTGATAATACTATTAATATACAAAATAGAGCTGGCATCATTATTTTACATGCCTTTTCAATACCTTTCTCTAACCCTTTAGAAGAAATAATTCCTACAATTATAATGCATATTATAGTATAGATACTTACTGCAAATGTATTAGAGGTAAAATCACTAAAAGCTTTTATATATCCTTCTGGCGATAATCCTCGCAATTGACCAGAAATCATCTTTATTAAATATCCTAGTGTCCATCCTGTTATCTGAATATAGTAACACAAAATAACAAAAGCTGATAATACACCAAGCCATCCAAATAGAACCCAAGGACTACCCTTTTTAGTTAAAGATCTCATTCCCTGAACTGCATTTAATTGTGTTTTTCTTCCTAAACTCATTTCCATGGTAAAAAGCGGAATTCCTATTAATATACAAATTATTACATATACAAATACAAATGCACCCCCACCATGTACACTTGTTAAATAAGGGAATCTCCATATACTACCTAAGCCTACTGAAAATCCAACAGCTGACATTATAAATCCAAATCTACTTCCCCAACTTTCTCTTTTTTTCATAATTAAATCCTCCTATTTAAAATAACTACCTATTATTAACTCCTAAAAAGATTTAATATTTTGCTCAAGCTCCCTTAATATGAGAGCTTGAGGAAAAAATAAGAAACTATTTATTCAAACTGAGTTACACCTGAAACTGGAGTTCCTAAAGAGTCTATAGCTTTTTTAACAAGTGTATATTTTAAATGTAATTCATCCTTGGATGAAAGTTTAGGGTCTCCTACTGGATGAGGAATTGCTATAGTAGGAACTATTCTATTAGCTCCTACAGATTGAGAAATAGTAGTAATTGTGGCCATATGAACTATTGGTATTCCATACCTTTCTATTTCTTTTAATATCGTTGCACCGCAACGTGTACAAGTTCCTCATGTAGATGTTAATATAACTCCATCTACCTTAGCGTCCTTTAATAAAGCTCCTATCTCCTTACCAAAATTAACAGAATTTCCAACTGATGTTCCTGTACCTGTTGTAGTATAAAAATATTCATGAACCTTTCCTATATAGCCTTCCTTTTCAAACTTTCTTAACATATCAAGTGGAGCTATCCTATCAGGATTTTCATTTGCGTATACAGGATCATATCCACCATGAATAGTACAATATCCACCTTCAGTAAGACTATTATACTTACTTATATCATATTTCCCCCATTTTTGTGCACTTGCAGATTGTATTCTATCTGGATTCCCATTTGGAACTATACCTCCAGTTGTAACTAATGCTATAGTAGCTTTACTCATATCTTTAATAGAATTTGCAGGTTCTACTACATCAAAAATAGGCATTGGAAGTTCTGTTTTAAATTCTTTATTTTGCAAACGACACAATAACATATCCACAGCTCTTTCAGAACCTCTTTTATTTACAAGAATTGTTTTTCTCCTTCCTTGTGGAATATATCCTTCCTCTTCTGGTAACCCTAATTCTCCTCCTTTAACTAGCTTCTTCACTACCTTTGCCATAATAGATAAAGCATTACGCATACCTGCTGCTGAATCTGCAACACTAACAACTATAACTTTATCTTTACAAGTATCTAATCCTGGATTTTCAATATACATTCCTGTAACTGCTGGAATATTAAGTTCTTCTACAATAAACTTTGTAATTTCACCACATGCCATACCATATCTGCCTGCATTAAAAGCAGGTCCTGTAACTACTATATCTGGAGATGCTTTTTTAATCATTTTAGATATTGTTTTTAATGCTTCATCTTTATTTTCATTAAAATAGTTATCTCCACAAATTATAGTATTAGTTACTTCTCCCTCACCTTTAAGTAAACTATCAAATCCAAGAGCTGGTCCTACTTTTCCCTCTACAAATTGTGGTTCTATATCTGCTTTATCTTCACCACCTATTTGTCCAAAAAATTGATTTACATAATATAATACTTTAAACTTATTTCCCATTTATAATTCCTCCCTTCATAAATGTTTTTAATATAACCTTGATGTGCAATAATGATATCCTATTTCTGATGTTGCACCTATTACCGCATTTAGTTCACACATAAGACTTCCATCTTCTTTTAGTGCTCCATCCCATCCTCCTGCTAAAGTAGCTATAGCTTCAGCATTTCCTAAAACCTTATCTGCAGGTGGTAGTGTAACTACATGACTGACATTTCCGCCTGAAACAACAGCTATTGCCTCTTTAGTTGTATCTGCCAATGACTGTGACATTCCATCTCTACCTGAACATTCATCTGTTATTAAAACTGTTTTTATTCCTGAATCTTCTAATCTCTTGCAAATCATTAATAAGTCTGAATCAGGATTTCCATATCCCTCCTCTGATATAATCACACCATCAGCACCAAGCATTTTACATAACTTAGCTGTGTAATCACATGTTCTAAACTTTCCTTCTAAAGTAGTAACCTCTGGATCTAGTATCACACCTAAGAAATTTAACTCTTTGCCATGTTTTGCATATAAATCTAAAATAACTGAATTATTTTGATGCTGATAAGTTGTTATCTTATCACATGCAGCTACACAGTTACCGCTTATTACTGCTCCATCTAATTCTTCATTTGGATGTAATAAAGTTGGTAATATTTGTTGACTATTTACACCATATATATATCCATCATGTAGTAATCCTTGAGAAATTAACATCTCTACATATAAAACCTTAGGCAATTCTGAACATTTTGAATTTTCTTCAGGCATACTCTCCATCTCATAAGTTAAAACTTCATCTGGCTCAACATTTCTTCCAGCTTCTCCAATAAGTTCAGCAGCTTTAAGTCCTGCCATCCTAACAGTTGCTTCATGAATATGTGGATCTAATCCTTCAACTGGAGTTATATCAACTACCAAATTATATGTCGTAGAAAATGGTGTCCACTTAGCTCCTTCTCCCCACATATCAATTACGCCCTCTTGAAATCCTACAATATCACCTATAGTAACTATAGCTGCGCCATATAATATATTGACTTTACCTTCACCTAATTGTGCTATCTTAGTTGATACACCTGGGAAACCATTACCGTCTCCCTCAATTTTCACTCTTGGTTCAATAACATCCTTAACGGGGATAATTCTTACCTTTTCTCCTGGTCTTGCAATATCTACATCTATATCTTTAATTCTTGAATCTTCCTTAAGCGTACAAATTAGCTCTTCTTTATTTACAAATAATACACCATTTTTTACAACTGTATTTGTACCAAACTGTATATCCTTAATATTAATTCTTCTATGCTCTAATTTCACAATAACACCTCCTGAAAATTTTAAAAAAACACATTATCATTTATTTCACTAAAAGCAGATTCCAAAAGTGTAGAATCGATTAATGCATAATC
Organism: Hathewaya histolytica; assembly: GCF_901482605.1. Taxonomy (NCBI): domain Bacteria; kingdom Bacillati; phylum Bacillota; class Clostridia; order Eubacteriales; family Clostridiaceae; genus Hathewaya; species Hathewaya histolytica. Next base: position 2,625,273 of record NZ_LR590481.1, read on the forward strand.
TTTAGCATTTTTTTTATCTTCATTTCTCACCTCCATATGATTTCTATATTTTTCAATACTATTTTCAATAAGTTCTATATGAAAATAATTTGAACTACCTTGATTTTTTTTAAGTATTACTGAACGATATGGTGAAAATATCATTCGCAGACTTGCTCCCAAAGGATGTGTAACTAATTCAAAATCCTTATGGACTAAATCTCTTACTTTAATTAATAACTCTTCCATTGATCCTTCTACAAAATACACATTACTATTTTTTTCTTTAACTATTGGATTATTGGTTACAATTAAATATTTCAAACAATCACCTCTTTAGATGAAATTTTATTAAAACATCTTTTGTTTTTCCATTGTATACACATTGTATTTTAAATGTATTATTTATACATATTCTATATATATTAAAATTGTCCTCCTTTTTATATAAATATTTTTACTTTTTTTAATTTTACGATAATTTTATAATAAAAAAATCTTGCATATGCTGTCTCATTACTTGAGCTAAGCATACACAAGATTTTTTTATTTTATAAATATATTTTTCATTTAAAGCATTTCTTGTTTAATTTTTTCCACAAATGCATCTATATGATCACGAGCATATTTTTCTGCCTTGTCTTTATCTTTTTCTTTTATAGCTTTTAGGACATCTCCCAATGTATCTGTAAATAAGTCCATTGAATCTATGTATTGTTCAGAATAATGCCACAACCTCTCAGTATGAATATGTAAACCAAGAAGAAGTTCTTCAAGACATTGATTTCCGCTACTACTTAAGACAATATCATGAAATTTTTCATCATCTAAAATAGCTTCTTGATAATCTTTTTTTATATCATATTGATGCAATCTATCTAATATGGCTTCAAGTTCTTCAATTTTTTCATTTGTAATTCTTTCAACGCATAATTTTGCACCGAATGGGTCAAATTCTCTAGTTACTTCAAATACGGATTTCATATACTTAAAATCTATATGTGCTACTTGAGCACCATATCTCGGAATTATATTAAGTAACTTATCACTATTTAATTTTTGAAATATCTCTCGTATAGGTGTTCTACTTATATCAAATTCCTTAGCGATATCAACCTCATTAAGAACTATACCCGGAGTATATTTAAGTTGTATAATTCTATTTTTTAAAACTTTATATATTTCATCAGTTGCAAGCTTTTTCCCCATCATATGCCCCTCCTTAAAACTGGGTTTTAATATTTACTTCTCTCTAATTATTAATTATACACGATAAAATGGAAAATTCATATTTTATTAGCTAAACCATAGTTGAGAAACTTTCATAACATATATTTACTGCTCAACTGTTAATTCCTCACTAAAGGCTGATATAGTACGATTTTTCGTATCAGCCGTAAGCTAAATCTTTTCATAAGATTATGCAATTCTATTTTAAGATGATATTTTTAAATGCTCTTTTTATGTCTTTAGTATATATTCCTCCATGATAACATATTATTCTATCCATATCATAATTTGAAATCTTTTCAATTGACCTTAAAGCTTCATTCATATCTAAAGTATACTTAGGTAATGCAATTGATAGTTCCCCATTATCTAAAACTAAAGCATCGCCAACAACCATTGATTTACTTCCTTTATGATAAATAGATATATGTCCTGGCATATGACCTGGAGTTGCAACCACTTCAATTCCTCCAGCAATATCTAAAATATCACCATCATTTAAAACAATATCTACTTTACAATTCTCTACTGACTCAAGAGTTTTATGAAAAATCTGCGCCTGTGACTTTTCTTCATTCGATAAAGATTCATATATACACTCAGCTTGCTGTAATCTTAATGATTTTCTCTTCCCCTCAATATATGGGATATCTTCTTTAGCTCCCATGATTTTTATATTAGGATATTTTCTTTTAAATTCTGCTAGTGAACCCATATGATCAAAATCATGATGAGTTATGATTAACTTTGTTAGATTATCTAAATTTATATTATTTTTAATTGCGCATTCTCCTATTAATGATAAAAAATTAGGATATCCACAATCAATTAAAATCATTTCATTCTCATCACTTAACAAAACAGGATATATCATATCTTTAATTCCGTTTATTTCAAATTCAACATTTAATACAGTTAATTTATTCATATTTATACCTCCACTATTAGTACTCACATAATTATAGTTTAATTGTATCACTAGCTACTCGAAGTTATATGATCATAAACTATTCTGTATTATTCTTGATAAAATAATATAATTCTTTGAATTATTATACATTTATATGCTTCTCTTCTTGCAATTACGCAATTTAAAGTTTTCTTTCTTTTGATTACTTCTATGTTATATTACTTGTTATATTACTTAGATAAACGTTAGTGAAAACCTCAGTTACTTATGATACGATTCTGCGTATCGGTAGTAAGTGCGGTTTTTTATATTAAATAAACTGAAAATTTATTGATTAGAATTTTTATATTTCATGCTTTCTCAATCTTCTTTAGTCGTATTTGTACCTTCTGGAACTTGGTTTAAGTACTGATTTATACTTTGATATTTATTGATATGATAATTTTCTGCTGATGCTAAACGTTGCATCTTTATAATAATTATCAAATTCCAAACGAACCTCTTCTAATATTTTTATAAATACTTTTATATTTTCATCGTCACTTGCCTCATTTAATTCTGGAATAAAATGTTACTTTACCCTCATCATAACTACATGTCCTTTATTAGACTCAAACATCCTTCCATATATACTCTTTGAGTGACCTACATATACACATCTTTCATTTTTATCTTTTTTATTTTCATCTTTTATAAAAATCCCACAAATACCTCTAATAGGGTGATTAGTATGTTCAATTCTTTCATCAAGAAAAATATTTGTTTTTTTATGTAACCATTTTAAACTAGTATTAGTATTCCCCATATTTATCCTCCATTTATTTACTTAATAAGTTTAAATTTATCTAATTAAAAATTTAATATTACTCTACCATAAAGTAATCTATATCTATTTTTTTAACCTCATATATTATTTCTGTTGATACCCCAACATTAAATTCAATCATATATTGTGCTAACTGAATTCCATCAATCAAAACTATATTTTTTGTATTTATAGCCTTAACATACTCTCTAGCTTCTTTAGAGAAAGTTGAAGTTGTTATGAAAATCCCCTTACTTGCTCCTGGAGTATCTAATGCTCCAGAAAACTTTTGAATTTCTGGTCTGCCAACTACTGTATCTTTCCATCTTTTAGCTTGAATATATATACTATCTAGTCCAAGTCTATCTTCATTGATTATTCCATCTATACCCTCATCACTTGTTTTCTTAGTTGCTCTTCCTGCTTCTTCTCTTGAACCACCATACCCCATCTTTATCAACAACTCTATTACTAATTTCTCAAAGAACTCAAATGAACATGAATTAATTTTCTCTAATATTTCATCAGCTAACGAAGTTTTTAAATTTTCAAAAGCATTCGCAATTTCTTCTGATGGTGTTCTCTCATTTAATGATACTCCATCATTTTCATTATGGTTCTCTTCTCTATTACTTGAGCTTACAAATTCATAGAAGCTCTCATATCTTAATAAATCTTTAGATTTTAACTCCTTTGGATTTTCCTTCAACAATTCCAATCCTAACTTAGTAATTCTTACTGCACCTCTTCTAGGAGCTTCTACTAATCCAGCCTTTTTCATATAAGTTTTCGCCCAATTTACCCTATCATAAAAAACTCTCTTTTTACCACTTGGAAAACATAAACTTTTCTCTTCTTCTGTAATATTCAATTTTTTTGCTAATATATCAATACATTCATTATTAGTATAAGTTTTATTATCTTTTAGAACTTCTAATAACGGAAGCATTATTCTTTCATACGTCGGTATTGCCATATACTATCTCTCCCTATATTTATTTAATCTCAATTCTATAACATAATTATACCAGTTATATTTATATTGCAATATCTAAATTCAATGTATTTATCCCAACATTCTTTAACATAAATGAAGAAGGAGTACCTTTTACAAATACACCTTCTTCTTTACTTTAAGTATTTTACTAACCTATAATTTACTTTTAGTTTTATTCTTTTATTTCTCTTAGCTCATTTACTTTAATCTTAGTATCATTAATAATTATCTACTTTCTCTTTATTAATCTTCTATTCCTAATACCAACTTAACTCTATTTAATAATCTATCCCTTAATTCCTTGCTCTTATTCTCTAAATTCCTTACATCATAAAATAGTTACATATTTATTAATAACTACCATTAAATGAAGTATCATTGGAATTATCTCTTGTAAACTTCCAATGATACTTCTATATACTTATCTATCTCTAACACTTTCTGAAATTGTAGCTACTATAGTTATTACAATTCCTAATACTTTAAGTATTGTTCCTATATTCAATTCACTTCCTCCTCTATATTAAACCTCTAAAAATTTTTTTATTATTGCCTCTGGTACATTATGTTTAGTAGACATACTTGAAATTGCTTTATTAGCTTCTAATCCTTTATTTATTAAAATAAGAATTTCAATTATTATATCTAATACCTTGTTAATATCCATTTACTGATTTCCCTTGAAATACGTATAGATATATGAATAATTGTCTTTAACTGGTATTAGTTTAATTACATACTTAGCAATATCTAAATCTATATATACTAAAGTCTCATTACTACAAGCTGTACCATTGCAAATCTCTACAACTTTACTAAATTCTTTTATCAATGTAAATTGAATATAGTTTAGCTCTTCTTGTAACCTCTTTAGGTCTATTTCCTTTTTATCATTCAATTCTATTATTAATTCTCTTGAAAACCATTGATTCGCTAGTACTCCATCATAGAAGTCGAAACGCATTACTCCTAGAAGCTCTTTACTATCATAATTAAATATCTTTTCTTTACTTAGTTTACTCATTATTTAGCCCTCCTTAATTAGTATTCTGATGGTAGAAGCATAGTTGAATATTCTCCACTATCAATTACATATATTTTAATCTCATAATCTATCTGAATATCTTCTAGCTCTATTTCATATGTGTATGAGTATTCAGGAACTTCTTGACTTTGCTTTATTACAATCTTATTATCTTCTTTTCTTAGCTTGAACACTTGTAAGTAATCTAGCTCAACATTTCTTTCATTCTTTAGCTTATCAACCATGCTCCACATAATTAGTTGTAATCTTATATCAATTTCTTCATTTACTCCTCTAGTTACATATCTATTACTTTTCTTGAACATATTTCTCTATCTCCTTTTCATCACAAGTTTTTATAGTCATCTTTCCTTTTCTAATTACACCTACACATAAAATTCTTTTCATTACCCTTCTCCTCCTAAAAATAATAAAAGCCTTAATCACTACATCAATAGTAATTAAGACTTTATAACTTACCTATTTCTTGTTTTAACATTGTTATAAATTCCTCTGAAAATACTTTATTCTTTATTGATTCTTTTATTAGCTCTATTAATTCCAATTCTGTTACATCAAGACTTCTTGGAATATAAGTTTCATCCCCTCTTCTAGTTGCTTTATATACACAGAACCTTACTTCATTTCTTTTTTAGCTCCTTGATATATATCTTTTCAATTGTATATGTATATTCATCATCTCCAATTTTTCCTTGATTCATTATCTTACAGTACTTAGTTTCCTTAATTATTTTTTCCTCTTTTAAGTTCTTCTTATTCACATTAAATTAATCTCCTTTTATTCTAATAGGAACTTAGAAAGTTCTTCTGTTGTTATTACTACAATTGCATAATCACTTGAAATCAAAAATAAGGAAGAAGTCCAATTAACTTCTTCCTTACATTCAATTATATCTGTATATTCTGGTATTAAACCTTTTAACTTATCTTGTTTCAACATTTCGATAACAACGATATTTTCTACTATAAGTATATATCCACCTAAATTATTATCTACATTTCTATTTGCCCCATAATTATCATCTAGTATTTCTATAATTTCAGATATACTATTAATAACTTCTATTGGATATTCCTTTAATTGTTTTAACTGCTCCTGTAAATAAATCTTCTTCATTACATATCTCCCTCCTAAATATAAAAAACTCTTACTTGCATATCTCAATACAAGTAAGAGCTATTGTTACCTTTATAATATATATTTATAAACTAGTACAATACTTTCTCCCTTTTCATGTTCTTATAAAAATACTATTATTTATTTTATGCAAAAATCTTTTCTACTATTTCCTCTCTCCAACCGGTTTTTATTCTAACAGGTTCCATCTGATAATTTTCCTTTATTATATCTACTATATGAGTTTGCTTTACCTTTTCCTGTATAGCTTTTGATATTTCGTTTATTGTTAATGCAAATATGTCTACACCATCTATCGACTTTTCTTTATATCCATTTTCTGTTGATACTAATTCAATATAAGAAGCACCCTTAAATATATTAATAACATTTGTATCTACTTTATCTGCAACAAATATAGTTATAACTTCTTTTTGTGAACGTATTGCAAGATTTGCTGTATGTCTTATTACTGGTTCTAACTCTCCACGCTTTTGAGAATTAGTATCCATCAATGTAGCTTCAAGCATTAATTTATAATTTGGGAAGTCCATAACTATATCTCCATCTCCACCTGCCGCATGGGTTAATGGTTTATAGTTACCATCCAAAGACAAATTAACACTTTTCCTTAAAGAATATTCCAAATCTGATATATAAAACCAAGCTATAGCAAGAATATATTCAAATATAGTTGGTACTGTAGCAGAATCTGTTACCATCTCTTTAATTTTCCTATCATTTTTAATTGAACGTTCACTAAATAACCCCAGTAACTTAATAACTTTTTCTTTTGGAAATTCACTTTCTATTACTTTTCTAAATTTAGCTTCTTGTTCTTCTTCTAATCTTATTTTTAAAGTAGACACATCTGATACACCAAACTCTTCTTTAATAGAGTCTTCTATTGCTATTATTTGACTTGTACTTAGTTTTAATATTTGGGTTAAACTAATATCTAAATAAAAAGGGCTATTTATATTACCCTCATATTCTTTTATTGCTTGTACACCAGCTAACGCCATATTATTACCAATAACAATAAATAAATTCTCTACTATCCAAGGTTGAGTAAGATTAACAAGTCCATTATTAAAACTAATAAAACCTGATAAACCAAAAGTTCTTTTTGTCATATCTGAATATTCTCTAACTAAATCTACTTTTTTTGACTTTGCAAATTGAAGATAAAAATTGACTCTATTTTCACTTAAAATATTATTATTCTTATTTTTCTTTAAAAATTCTTCTACTGTAAAGTTATTTGTCTTTGGAATATCAAAAGGTATTTTATTAAATCCAAAAGCCTTCTTTATTGCAGGTTCTTTTGATATATCAACCAAAACTTTCAAATTATCTATTGTTTTATCTTGATTAAATTTCTCAACAGCTTCAAAAAACTTGTAGTACACTTCCTGCTTTGTTTTTCCATTTTTAAATAACTCATGAAATTTATCTATATCAACAACTTCGGAAGAAAATAATTCTCTCGCTTTGATTAAGTTTGCCTCTACTTCCTCATCATTCTGATTTAAATTTTCATCTAAATATTCATCAAAAGAAACTTTTTCACTTCTTACTTCATCATAATTTTCTATAATTCTATATATTTTTTCACTATCCAGAGATGGTGATAATAAATGTAATATCACTAATAAATGAGCTTCCTGCATATCCTTATATTTTCTTAAAAATCCTAAAGCTACCCTAAATGGATAAAGATATTCCTCCCCATTTGGTTCATATACTCTTAACTTAAACCATTGTCTTAAGAATATTAAGTTATCTAAAGATAAATTCATTAATTTCTCTAAATTGTCTGGTTCTTTTGTTTTATTATAAACCCAGTGTAAAGCAACCTCACTAAGTTCTCTTTTATCATTAATTAAACCTGGCTTAATTAATGCATTTGTTAATGTACGTCCTCTTTTAGCTGAATCTGTAAAATTAGTTTCCTCACTAAAAAAATCAGTTTTTTCTAGTACAGTTCTAAAAAAAGCTTCTTGCGATTTATTATCCTTTTCCCATACAGGATATTTTATTTTATGTTCAACTAACAGAGGAAGTAAATATTTGTAATCTTCTAAAAGCGTTTTTCGTCTAAAACTAGTATCTCCCATATTAAATACTGAACTTATACTCTTTAATTTCATTATGTTTTCCCCTCACTGTAGAATAATTGTAATTATAGTATAACATTACTTACATATAAATCTAAAAAAAATACTAAGAAAGATTTTCTTAGTATTAATAATTAGTTATAAGCACTTCTTTAGTAACCTTTTTCTTAGCTTTTGATTGATAATTAGAATTATTATAATTAAAATTTAAATAATGAATTTTATACTTTTTAGCCCATTCAATTAATTCATTATTTTTATTCCCATTATGTTCTACAACATTGCTCATTGCAAACCTAATTCCCATTTTATCAACCTTATCTAAATACTCAAATAAATCCAAATCATCTTGTAATGTCCAACCTTTATTTTCATTATAACTAGCTGTAGTTATTCGATATGGGGGGTCTGCATAAACAAAATCATCTCCATTTAACTCTTCCAAATATAATTCTTTATAATCTACATTAATAAAAGATATATTTTTCTCTTTTATTGCTCTTATGAACAGCTTAAGCTTTTCCCTTACTTTCTGATTAAAATCTCTCTTCCCTACTGGTATATTATAATTACCTTCCTTATTAAATCTTATTTGATTGTTAAATCCATATACACTTAATGTATACAGCATTAAATATTTCTCTATTGTTTGTTCCTTATCTGTTGGCTTAGACATATTATAATCTAATCTTAATTTTTGATAAGCTTCTTTATTAACCCCTGATAAGCCTTGACTTGAATTACAATCATATATCGTATATCCTTTATTATATGTATCTGATAAATTATACCTTTTAATTATTTCTTCAATTTTACTAAATATATAGTCTTCCTCTAATTCTAACAGAATTTTATATAATTCTATTAAAACTTCTAATTTATCATTAAATATAATATGCTCAGCTTTCATATTTATTCCAACATTACAACCACCACAAAACATATCGATGAATGTCCTACACTCATTAGGTATTAAAGGCATAATCTGATTTAATAATTTATATTTACCACCAGTATAATTTAAGCATGATTTTATGTAACTCATTTATTTCCCTTTCCTAATCAAAGCATTTACACAAATATAATAATTCTTTATGTTCATCTACATTTGTTTTTCCAGTAGTAAAAACCTTATAATCTGTACTAAATACATTGACTCTACCTTTACTTTCTAAAATACTCATAATTTCTTCGTTACTTATCTTTGCATTCGACCTACCAACACCTTTTTGTGCCATATTATTATATGATACTAATATATACCTAGAATTAACACCATTAATTAAATCTTCAAATGCTTCCGGTGCTTTAGCTGTACAATATTTGCTTTTTATCGAACCTCTATCAACCATTTTTCTTGCTATCCCTTCTACTCTTGGCTTTTCCCATCTAGCAATATTTTCTAACAAATGATATGCATCTCCATATTGCCTTGAATTATAAGGAGTATCTATATATACTAAATCTACCTCAATATCCCTAACTAGTTTATTTGCATCTATATTATAAATCTTATTATCTTTATCATTGGTTGTTGATAAATTAGGTATTAATAGCTTTAAAGGCTCTACTGAATCAAGTTTTCTTCTATATGCATCATAATGACCACATGTATTAGCAACTTTATCCATTGCATATAGTAATGAAGTTATTAAAGCTGCGTATTCTCTTTCTGTTAACTCATTTTTTATTCTATTTATTTCTTCTCTTATATATCCTATCTTTCTTGAATTCTCTATAGAAAAGTATGTTCCCCCAAAATTTTCAGATACATAATTATCACATATTACTTCTATTGAATTATAATTATCTATTATTCTTGATATCTTCTCTATATCTATTTTCTCATTGCTAAACCAAGTTTTATAGGATAAATAATTAGATTCTAATATATCATTCACTATAATTGATTTACCTTGGTCATAAAAGTTTTTAGCTACTGTTCCAGTTCCTCCGAATATATCCGCTACACTTTTTACATTATCACACTCATTATCAACAATTTCATTTATAAATCCTAATAACTTATATTTACTCCCTAAATATCTCCTATTATTTATATCAAAATATCCTCTTTCTACCATCTTATCTTTTTTATTGATACATTTATTTTTAGATTTCATTATTTCTTCAATTTCGAGAATATTCTCATTAGTCCACACTCTCCAGTTCCTCCAATCTCTTTTAGGCTCTGTTATAAGCTCTTGCTTTATCCAACGATATAAAGTCTGTCTGCTTAAATCATATTTTTTTATTATTTCCTGTGTTCTAATCTCATTTCTCATTACGCACCCTCGCATCGTTCTAATGTTACTATTTAAAGTATAACAAATAAGTATTCTTCTCTCAATATATTTTATTTATATTTAAAAATTTATACATTATTATAATTACCATTAATGTGCTATATATACTAATTACTATTTCATTAAAATAAAAATAGAGGTAATGCTACTTAATAATCTATCACTACCTCTATATATCCAATTTTAGTAAAAAGCTCATTTATTTATGATACGGTTCTCCCTTTATTATCCTAAGTCCTCTATATATCTGTTCTAAAAGCATTACTCTAAATAGTTGGTGTGGGAAGGTCATTTTTGAAAAGCAAAGTTTGTAATTTGCTCTTTTTAGTACATTTTCTGATATGCCTAGGGAACCCCCTATAATGAAAGCTATATTACTTTCTCCTTTTACACCTAAATCCCTTATGTATTCTGCTAATTCTTCTGAGGATAGGGTTTTTCCTTTGAGATCTAGTGCTATAACATACATGTTATCTTTTATATGTTTTAGTATTTGCTCCCCTTCTTTATTTTTTATAATTAGCTCATCCTTTTCTGAGGCATTGTCGGGTGTTTTTTCGTCCGATAGTTCTATTATATTTATTTTGCAGTATTTTCTGAGTCTTTTTACGTATTCAGCTATAGCTTCTTTTAGATACTTTTCTTTTATTTTTCCTACAGTTATTAGTGTTATGTTCATTTTTATCCCTTTCTTATAATCCTTATTACATTTTGTAAAGAGTATAATTTAAAGCTTGTACTTAAAGCCCTAAATTATACTCTTTTTTAATAAACTTTTTAATTTTTAGTTTTTAATAATATTAATTTAACTTGCTTAATTTACTTATGCTATTTTCTCTTTCTTTTATAACTTCCGTTAGTACATTATATGCTAGTGTTTCTGTATCTTCCGTTTGTAATACAAGCATACCTTGAACTGTTATCATTAGTGCTAGTATATCCTGTTCTATGTCTATAAATGAAGATATTATTTGTTTACAGTCATTTACTTTGTATTTATTAATATTTTTTTTAAAACTCTCCATGGAAAATGATATTTTATCATAAGATAGAAAATTCACCTCATCCATTTCTGATGGGATTCTTGTCTTCTTTATTGTATCGTAATATTCATTTTCTCTATACACTTCTTTTATAAGGGATTTAACTATTATTATATATCTTAGATTATCCTTACTTTCCCTTATTTTTAAGATTTCTTCGTACTCCTCATATACATTTATCCTTATATCGTTTATCTTTATAAATTTATCTAATATGTCTGTTATGGTATAGGACAAGATTTTCTCCTCCAATAATTTAGGGTAGTCAAATAAGACTTCAAGGTTACATAATATTATTATACTAATCTGAATACTGTGTTGTATATAAAAAAACAAAACGACTTCCTAATTTATAGGAAGTCGTTTAACTCTATATTTTATTTTGTGTAATTTAGCTCAAGGTTTAAAAAACTATTCGCCTTTTCCACAACACTTTTTGTATTTTTTACCACTTCCACATGGACATGGATCATTTCTTCCAATTTTAACTTCTTTAACTACAGTTTTAGAGTCTCTGTAAGCTTTTTGAATTTCTCTTCTCTTTTCTTTTGAGAATATTCCTTCCCATTGTGGTAATCCATATAAATAGTCTGCTTTAGCATCTAACATATTGAAATATAATTTTTCAAAATCTAGTTCTGAATTAATTTCTGAAGTTTGTTCGATTTTTTCAAGATCTAATTCTTCTTTAAAGCTTTCGTTTAATCCGTCTAATATTCCCATGAAGTGAATTACCGAAACTTCATATTCTTTAGCCAAATCTTCTAGTTTGCCTTCTAATTTTAATGTACGATTAGATAATAATTTTGAGTAAAACTTAGTTTCTACTTCCCCATATTCTCTCCAGAAAGCAGCTTCTCCCTTTGTTTTCACATATTCAACTACTGAATCAGTCCATTGTTTATATAAACTCATTGTTATGTACCCCTTTTTTATCTTTTTATAATTGTATCTTTAATTCAAAATTATAATAAAAATTTCGATGTTTTTCAACTATTTAAACATCCGATTTACTTTTTGCTTTTACTAAGATTAATTTCACCCTTGCTAAAAGGCTCTGCTATAGAAAAGTTTCCACCTAAGCTGTCAATGTTCTTATTTTCAACTTGTATTCTAACTTTGTCTATGGAAGAAATTTCACTTAAAGAACTGGCAATAGCCTTAAGACAAGTTTCTTCCTTTTGTGCAGTCATTGGAACTTGTATTTCTTTGCTAAAATTTGCTGTTGCTATTTTATCATTTATAGAAAAACTAATTAGTCTAGTTCCCTTTGGAATTATAGGTTTTAGTTCACTTCTAACTGCTGGTCCCTTTATAAGTTCTTGTATAATTAATTCTCCTATAACCTCATCTTTATTTAAAAGTCTTTCTTCTTTTGATATTTCTGATTTTTTACCGTCTTTAGAACCATCAAAGTATAGACCGACATTCATATAATTATCTTTTTCTTTTTCTTTTTGTAATTTAATATTTTCTTCTTTTTCTTTACCTTTTAAGCTCATTTTATCTTTATTTTCACAGGCTGAAAATAATAAGCTAGATGCTACTAAAATAACACAAGTAGACATTTTTATAATTCTTTTCATTATATAATTCTCTCCTTAGAATGTAATATATTCACTTGGTTTATCCCTATTGGCCATGGTTAAAAACACATCTTTATCTAGTTTTATCCCGTTATCTAGTAAAATATTTTCTACTGTTTTATATGCTAAATCTGGATAATTGTTAGTTTTACTTAAATGGCCTAAATATATCTTTTTAGGCTTCCCATTTGTTATTTTAACTATAGCTTCCCCACAGGCATCATTCGATAAATGTCCTACATTACTAAGTACCCTTCTCTTTAAACTATACGGATACGGTCCGAATTTTAACATTTCCACATCATGATTACTCTCAAGTAATACAACGTCAGAATCTTTAATTACAGCATCTACTTCTTCTGTAAAATACCCCAAATCTGTAGCAATACATACTTTTTTATTCTTATAATATACAGCATACCCTACTGGTGATGCGGCATCGTGGGGAATTGCATAATTTTCAATAGATAAGTCCCCCACCTCTACATATTTATTATCTAAAATTTTAATATTCTCTTCTTTTAATTTGCCTAGCTTAGGATACATGCACCGCCATGTTTCCTCATTTGCATATATAGGTATATTATATTTCCTAGACAATACTCCTGCACCTTTTATATGATCTGAATGCTCATGAGTTATGAATATAGCCTTTATATCCTTTGGGCTTTCTCCTATTGTGCTTAATGCACTATCTATATTTTTCCCTGGAAGTCCCACGTCTATTAATATTTTATTTTTCTCAGATCCTACAAAAATACTATTTCCACTACTTCCACTATATAAGGGACAAAATATCATGTCTAACTCCTTCTTTTCCTACTAATAAGTAACTCTTTCAATATCTGCACCTAAGGATTTGAATTTCTCTTCAATGTGTGGATATCCTCTATCTATGTGTTCTATTCCTGTCACTTCTGTAGTTCCTTTTGCTACTAATCCAGCAATAACCATAGCTGCTCCTGCCCTAAGATCAGTTGCTACAACAGATGCCCCTGTAAGATATGGAACACCCTCAACTATAGCACTTCTTCCTTGTACTTCTGCTTTACCACCCATTTTCTTTATTTCATCTAGGTGTTTAAATCTTGACTCCCAAATACTTTCATTTATAATACCTCTGCCTTCTGTAATAGAAAGTAATGTACTCATTGGCTGTTGTACATCTGTTGGGAATCCAGGGTATGGAAGAGTTTTAATGTTTACAGCTTTTAATCTTCCTTCTGATTTAACTATAACTGAATCATCTTCTTCTATAACTTCAGCACCCATTTCTACTAACTTTGCACTTATAGCCTCAAGATGCTTTGGAATAACATTTTTAACTCTAACTTCCCCACCACATGCTGCTGCAGCTATCATATATGTCCCTGCTTCTATTTGATCTGGTATTACGCTATAATTACAACCCTTAAGTTCTTCAACTCCTGTAATTCTAATAACATCAGTACCAGCACCTTTTATATTGGCTCCCATGGAATTTAAATAATTAGCAACATCAACTACATGAGGTTCTTTTGCAGCGTTCTCTAAAGTTGTTATACCTTCCGCTAAAACTGCTGCCATCATTACATTAATAGTAGCACCTACACTTACGACATCAAAGTAAATGTTAGTACCTATAAGTCTATCTGCCTTTACTGTAACCGTACCATGAGATATGTCCACTTTAGCTCCAAGAGCTTTAAATCCCTTGATATGCTGATCTATTGGTCTTACCCCTATAGAACATCCCCCTGGAAGGTCAGCACTTGCTTCTTTAAATCTAGTAAGTAAACCTCCTAATATATAGTAAGAAGCTCTCATTCTTCTTACTTCTTCTGTATTAGCATTTACCGTATGGATTTCTGTACTATCTATAGTTACTGTATTTTTATTTCTTACAACTTTACATCCTAAACTCTCTAATATTTTCAAGCTACAAGCTGCATCTTCGATATCTGGAACATTTTCAATCACACAAATGCCTTTACTGGCAATTACAGATGAAGGTAAAATAGCTACTGCGGAGTTTTTCGCACCACTTATCTCAATTTCACCAAAAACCTTTTTACCTCCATGTATAACCAACTTCTCCATGTCACAACCATCCTTATCTAATAATATATTATATTAATTTTGTTCAATCTTCGTATTTATGTAAAATTAATCTTCTATCCTAAATAACTTATCATAAATTTTATTATATCATATAATCATTGATTTTTAACAAGGTTTTTAAAGGTTTTTTTACGAAATTTTAATTTAATTAATTTATGTATATCTATAAATTGCCAAAATCTTATTGTAATAATATTTTTTAATTTTACTGTTGAAATTATAGTTAAAAAACCTTATATTAGTTATTAAGTGAGCATACAAAATGTATTCATATTTGGAGGTCGCAATGAAATACCAATTAGTCGCTCTGTTCGATGATGAATCACATAATAAAATAGAGGGTATCCAAAGACAGATTTGCAAAAAATTTAAGTTATATAGGAGTAATCCTTCTATATATATACCTTTAAGTGTAGTTAGTAATCCTGATATGGAAAAGCTTGACCATGTTATCACCAAAATACTAGCTCCGTATAAAAAATATAAGGTTAATATTATGAATGGTTTATACGTTAACCCTGAAACAAAACAAGTCAATTTAGTTATTGATGAGAAAGGATATATGTCTAGAATTTGGAGAAATATAATAGATAATTTAGATCTTTATGGTTTTAAGCTAAGCCACATATCTTTTGAAAATTTAAATATAAATCTTCAAATACCCCTAGCAAATGCTAATTATAACATTAAAAAAATAGCAAATCAATCTGTAATTCCTGTAAAAAGGGAACTCTCAGCAGAAGAGCATCTTAATTTTGGGAAGATTGATCGAATAGAATTATGGAAAGTATCTAACAACAAAAGAGACATCTTAGTAAAAAGTTTTGAACTTAAAAATTTTTAATTCAAGTGTTGATTTTTATTTGTAAAAGTGGTTAAAATAGATATAATAGATATACATTTTAAAGACTATGAAGAGAAGAGTATATACGGAATGTAGTTATAGCGAACTGGGGATGGTGTAAGCTCAGTACGAAGTCCATATAGAAGAACATCTCAGAGTCACTAACCGAAATGCTATTGCAAAGTAGACTTAGTCGGATCCATGCCGTTACATTATGGACACTGTATTTGCAGTGATCGAGCGGAGATTTTCTCAACTTGGGTGGTACCACGGAAGTTACCTTTCGTCCCATAATATACAAGGTGTATTATGGGACGAAAGGTTTTTTATTTTGTACAATAAATTTTTATATAAATTAGGGAGGAATAAAAATGAAACCAGTATTAATAAAGACTCTTTATAGAGAAAAAGATATTTATCTAAACAAACAAGTAAAAATTTCTGGTTGGGTTAGAACAATAAGAGATTCTAAAGCTTTTGCATTCATGGAAATAAATGATGGAAGTTTCTTTAAAAATATTCAAGTAGTTATGGACGAAAATGCTTCAGGTTTTAAAGAAGCTGTTAAACTTTCAATAAGTTCTTCTGTATCTATTATAGGTACTTTAGTTGAAACTCCATCTGCAAAACAACCTTTTGAGATAAAAGCAGAAGAAATTATAGTAGAAGGTCTTTCTCATTCAGATTATCCTCTTCAAAAAAAGAGACATTCTCCTGAATACCTAAGAACTATAGCTCACTTAAGACCTAGAAGTAACCTTTTCTCAGCAGTATTTAGAATTCGTTCTTTAGCTGCTTATGCAATTCACAACTTCTTCTTTGAAAGAGGATTTGTATATGTACACACTCCATTAATAACTGGTAGTGATTGTGAAGGTGCAGGAGAAATGTTTAAGGTAACCACTCTTGATCTTCATAATATACCAAAAACAGAAGACGGAAAAATAGACTACTCTCAAGACTTCTTTGGTAAAGAGACTAATCTTACTGTAAGTGGTCAATTAGAGGGGGAAATATTTGCTCTGTCTCATAGAAATATATATACTTTTGGACCTACTTTTAGATCCGAAAACTCAAACACCACAAGGCATGCCAGCGAATTCTGGATGATAGAACCTGAAATGGCTTTTGCTGATCTTAATGATAACATGGATCTTGCTGAAGATATGGTTAAATATATAATTAGATTTGTACTTGAAAATGCTCCAGAAGAAATGGAATTCTTTAATAGCTTCGTAGATAAGGGATTATTAGAAAGATTAAATCTTGTTTTAAACTCTAACTTTGAAAGAGTGCCTTATACAGAAGCTGTGGAACTCTTAAAGCAATCAGGACAAAAATTTGAGTACCCAGTAGAGTGGGGTATAGACCTTCAAACTGAACATGAAAGATATTTAACAGAAAAGATATTTAATAAACCTGTATTCGTAACTAACTATCCAAAAGAGATAAAAGCCTTCTACATGAGAATGAATGAAGATAATAAAACTGTTGCAGCTATGGACTTATTAGTTCCTGGCATAGGGGAACTTATAGGTGGAAGCCAAAGAGAAGAAAGATTATCTGTATTAGAAAATAGATTAGAAGAATTAGGACTTAAAAAAGAAGATTATTGGTGGTATTTAGAGCTTAGAAAATACGGTGAGACTAAACACTCTGGATTTGGCCTAGGTTTTGAGAGAGCTATTATGTACTTAACTGGTGTAGGTAACATAAGAGACGTAATACCATTCCCAAGAACTCCTAAAAACGCTGAATTCTAATTTAAACTGAATGGGGGATACTATATTGGATTTTAAAAATTTATTCTCTATGCAAGAAATGCTAGATTATAGAATAGAAAAAGAACATGGTCTACTCAACGAAAATCTTATACCTAAAAAAGCCCTAGCTCTTTTCGTTGAACTTGGTGAGCTTGCTAACGAAACTCGTTGCTTTAAATTTTGGAGTAGTAAAGGTCCTTCTTCAAAGGAAGTTATATTAGAAGAATACGTAGATGGATTACACTTTATATTAAGTCTTGGATTAAAATTAAATTATAGTACAAAGTTAAATCTTCAACCTATGAAGACTTTAGAAACTCCTGTGCATGTTCAATTTTTAGATTTATATAAGGAAATCTCTCATATTGACGAGGATTGTTCTAAAGAATTATATGAAAGTGTATTTCAAAACTTCTTGAATTTAGGATCTAGTTTAGGTTTTTCTGAGGAAGATATAGAAAGTGCTTATATAGATAAAAATAAAGTAAATCATCAAAGACAAGATCAAGGCTATTAATAAAAAGGCTATGAATTTAAAATTGAATTCATAGCCTTTTCTCTTAGTCTAGTTTGAACATTTCCACTTCATCTCTTAATTTTAATGATAAACCATTTAATTTATCTGCAGCATTTGCTACTTGTGATATGGCCGAACTTTGCTGTTCAATAGATGCAGTAATTTCCTGTGATGCTGAAGCCGTCTCTTGTGATATAGCTGATATATCTTCCATACTATTTAAAAGCTCATCTTTGGATTGCATTAGTTCTGCTATATTATCATAAACACTCTCTATCTTTTCTGTTATGCCTTCAACCTCTTGGGATATCTTAATAAAAGCTTCATGAACTTCCTTAACTGAAGTTCCTTGAACTGCTGATACTTCCTTTAACTCTCCTACAATGTTCACAGTATCATTACTTTCCGTTTGTATGTTTACTATAATACGCTTTATATCCTCTGTGGATCGTTTAGAGCCTTCTGCAAGCTTTCTTATTTCCTCAGCAACTACTGCAAAACCTCTTCCAGCTTCTCCTGCTCTTGCTGCTTCTATAGATGCATTTAAAGCTAACAAATTTGTTTGCTCTGATATTGCATTTATGGTGTTTAAAATATTTCCAATATCTCCAACCTTGTTATCAAGTTTAGATATAGCAATGGCTACTTTATCTATAATTTGCTCATTAGTATCTGTATTAGTATTTAAGTTTTTAAGAGTTTCCATAGTATACACATTTATATTATTAATTTCTTTAGCATTATCATCTATATCCTTACTTTTTTCAGAAATTAAGTTTACTTTATCTCCAAGTTCAGTTGTAGCTAATAATCCTTTTTCTGCATTTTCTGCTTGGTTATTAGCACCTTTAGCAACTTCAATAATGGCTGAATTTATACCATCAGAAGTTGCATCTGTCTCTTCTGCACTAGCTGCTAAAAGTTCAGATTCCTGTCCTAAATTTATTGATGCTTGTTTAACACTCTTTAATAAGTTGCCTAATGTACCTATCATTTCATTAAAATTTTTAGCTAATATGCCAAACTCATCTTTTGAATTTAAATCACACTTAACTGTAAAATCCCCATTCTTTCCTGCTTCCATTGAATCCAATAATTTTCTTACTTTATTGTTAAGGGTTTTTGAAAAATAAGTGGTTATAAGTATTACAATAACTAAACATATAATAGCTATTAATGCATTTTGATATAATATCCCACTTAGATCACTATTAAGATCATCCAAATACATATTAGTTACTATTGTCCACCCCAAAGACTCTATTTTATCAAAACTAGCTAACTTCTCATCAGATCCTATATTATCTTTTAGTGTATATCTTACAGTCCCTTTTGCGGTATTCTTTATCTTATTATTTATCTCATTAATATTTAAAGTTTTGGATAATAAGGATTCATCTTTATGTGCAATAATTGTATTAGCATTATCTACTATAAAAACAAATCCCTTATCACCTATCTTTATTTCCTTAACTATTTTAGAAATACCCGATAAGCTTAAATCCATTCCTACTACACCAAGGAGCTCTTGGTTGTCACCGTATATAGGCATTGATAGTGTAATTACATAAATGCCTGTACCTTTATCCTTATATGGATTAGACCAAACTATCCTCTTTTTATTTACAGCATTCTTATACCAATCTTGTTCATTAGGTTTATAATCTTGTCCTAATTCACCTGCATCAGGATAACATAGCATTTTATTATCGCTTTTTGCAATATATATGTAATCAACTTCTTCATGATTATCTACATAGTTTTGAAGTTTTTGATTAATATCATTAATATTGCCTTTTTTATCTTTTAAAGAATCTTGTAACCTTCTATCTTTAGAAAAGCTTTTTAAATCAGTTTCACGATTTTTTTCAAAGTTCTTAATAACAGTTTCTAATTGCTCCATTATAGAGAAACTAGAGTCATTAAAATTCTCCTCCAAAACAATTTTGCTTTTTTTATAAGAAAAAACACTTGCTATAAACAGAGGTATTGCTACAAGAAGTATACCGGCAATTAAAATTTTTCTTTTTAATGTGGATGAACTTCCTTTTTCCGAATTTCTCTTGGTACTTATTCTGCTCTTCATATGTTTTCCTCCCAAAGATAAACACTTATTTTGTATCTTATATTTGAATTATCGACATTTTTTGCGTTTTATTTATATCAAACAAGAATTGCCCTCATAAATAATTATTAAATTTCAGGGAAATAATATAGTTATACATTAATTTTTACAAAAAAGTTAAAGGAGAGTTTTTATATGGGTATAATCTTTTCTATAGTAGCTGGTATACTTATGAGCATTCAAGGAGTATTTAACACAAATGTAGGTAAAAAAATAGGTCTTTGGGAGACTAGTATAGTTGTTCAGGGAGTGGCACTTGTATCTACTATAATTATATTTCTCTTCATGAGAAATGGTAATTGGAGTGCCTTAGGTTCTGTTAATAAACTTTATTTAACTGGTGGTATAATAGGAGCTTTAATTACCGTAACTGTTATGCTGGGTATGAATAATTTAGGCCCTACCTATGCTGTAACTCTTATTCTTATTGCCCAATTACTAGCTGCAGCATTAATAGAAGCATTTGGTATATTTGGAGTTGAACAATTAAGATTTGGTATAAATAAATACCTGGGGCTTGTTATGATGATAATAGGCATAATAATATTTAAATATAAATAGTTAACATAACTTATATTTTGGTATATACTATATATTTGTAATACCAATTATTCTTATGTGGTTTTTTATTTTGTCAAGAGAAACTATTGGATTTTACTATAGTTTTTTTCTCTAAAGTCTATTGATTTTTTCAATAGCAACATACATAATAGTATTTGGATATTAAACTTAGGGGGATAATTATGGATTTCAAACAAATTGAAGCTTTTATCAGTGTTGCAAAATTAAAAAGTTTTTCAAAGGCAGCAAATACAATTTTTTTATCTCAACCAACTATCAGCTCCCATATTTCTAGTTTAGAGAAAGAACTTAACATTCAGCTTTTTGACAGAACCTCCAAGGAGGTAAACTTGACACCTGCTGGTGAGTCTTTTCTTGATTATGCTATAGATATAGTTAACACTAGAAACCATGCTATAGTTGCACTTTCAGATTTTAATAGCAATATATCTGGAAAGTTAAATGTTTCAGCCAGCACTACGCCATGTAATTCAATAGTACCTGTAATAATGAAAAAGTTTAATTCTCTTTATCCAGAAGTAACTTTTGATATTAATGAGCAAAGTTCTGGGAAAATAATAAAAGATATATTAAACTTAGAATGTGAAATAGGGATTGTAGGCACTTCTATACGTCATGATAAAATAAAAAGTTACAAGCTACTTGAGGACGAGCTTGTTGTTATATCTCATCCTTCATTAAATCTTCCAAAAGAACTAGAAATTAAAGATTTATTAAAATATAAGTTTATATTTAGAGAAAAAAATTCAGCAACTAGAAAAACTTTTGAGGATATTATTTCTGAAGAGTTTGATGTAAGCAAACTAAATATATTATGTGAAGTTAACAATTTAGATACATTAGTTCAATTCGTAAAGACTGGCATGGGGATATCAATTGTGTCTTCTAAAATATATGAAACTTCATCTTCTGATAGAAAACTTACTTATAGTAAAATAAAAAACTTAAACTTAACAAGAAACATTTACTTAATAATGAATTCCAAAAGAACTCTAACCCCAACAGCAAGGGCGTTCTTTAATATGTGCAAGGAAGATTTTAAATTATAAAATTATACATATTTATTAACTAATTTATAATATAACATATAAAATAATAAATCCCAGTTTATTTATAAACATGGGATTTATTATTTCCCTTCAGTTATAATATTTATCTATATTTTTAACCTTTCTAATAGCAAAACTATACTATATAAATGAACCACTTTTTTCTATTAGAATATGGAGGGAATTTATGTTTAAGATTAAAAATAAACTCAGTAGTAATTTGAAAACTGCTTTAGAAAAAAATATATACAAAAATTATAGGGTTATAATAAGCTGCCGAAGCCTACTTGAGAAGATAGAAAAAAGAGTTTTGTCTTCCAAGGGTGAACTACTATACACATTGCCTAATTTAAATTGCATATGCGCTAATATAAGTAAAAGAACTATAGAAAGACTTTCAGAATATCCAGAAGTTAAATATATAGATTTTGATTCTTTAGTTTTTTCTATTCCATTTAATCACTCTCCCATAAGTAATATTGAAAAGACTAAAGTAAACAACCCATATACCCAAATAGATGAGAATAAATATTCTCTAAATGGAAAGGATGTATGTATAGGTATAATAGGTACGGGTATCTACCCTCACAGTGATTTTACAAAACCTGATAATAGAATAGTGAAATTCCTAGATCTTACAGAAAACTATACTTATACTTATGACAATTGTGGTCTTGGTACATTTATAGCTGGTATTATAGGTGGTAACGGATATTCTTCTAAAGGCTCCATAAAAGGTGTAGCACCTAGATGTAATTTTTACTCAATAAAAGTATTTGATAATACTGAAAGAGCATTTGCATCTACTATATTACATTCGATTTATACTTTAATTGAAGAATCTAGAGAATATAACATAAAATTAATATATCTACCCCTTGAAACTTTTGAATTTAATCCATTTATTCTAGAACTATTCGAAAAAACCTTTGATTATGTGGCTGAAATGGGACTGACAATTATAATTCCTACAGGAAGCAATTCCAATAAGGCAAGTACAATATGCGGGATATCATCACTAAATAACTGTATTTGTATAGGTGGTCTCTCCTCGATAAATCCTCCTATTTTGTATAAATATTCTTCCTCAGGTCCTTACAAAAGAAAGCATAAGCCCGATTTTCTGGCTCCATGTTACAAAAAATTTACCACTAACTTAAACATCGATTATATTCCAGAAAAAGATAACATTAAATTATACCCTCATGCCCTTCGTTATAATTATGCAGAGGTATCTTCAGTAGCCCTTTCAGCTGCTTATATCTGTGGAATATGTGCTATGTTATATGAACATAAGAGTGACTTAACCATGAAGGATATATACTCTCTTTTAAAACTGAGTGCAACACCTCTGGAATTGCCTAAGGAATCTATGGGGAATGGTATAGTGCTTGAACAAAATTTAACTCTTACCAAAGATGACAAAAAGAAACATGGTATTATTTAACTTGTATATAACATTTATAATTTGTATAATATTTATAGTATAAGAAATTTTTATTAAAAATTATTATTTATTGAGAATTATTGTTAATCAAAATATTAACACTTAAACTATTTTACACATACGTTTAATAAGGAGGAACCTCTAGATGATAAGTGAAAAACTTTTTAGTGCTTTAAATGATCAAATCAATTTCGAATTTTACTCTTCTTATGTTTATTTAGCAATGGCTTCATACTGTGAAGATGAAGATTTAGCTGGTTTTGCAAACTTCTTTAGAGTGCAAGCTCAAGAAGAGCTTTTCCATGCTATGAAAATGTACGACTATGTAATAGAAATGGATGGAAAAGTTACATTAGAAGCTATAGAAAAACCAGAAAATAATTATTCCTCAGTTATAGAAGCATTTAAAACTGCTTATAGCCATGAAAAAATTGTAACTGAAAGAATATACAAATTAACAGATATAGCTACTGAAGAAAGAGAACATGCTACTATAAGCTTCCTAAAGTGGTTTATAGATGAGCAAGTAGAAGAAGAAGCATCATTTAAAGGAATAATTAAGCAGTTAGAAAGATCCATAGAAAACCCTGCTGCTTTATATATGATAGACACAAATCTATCTCAAAGAACATTTACTCCACCTACAAATGCATAGAACTAGACTGTAACAAAACATATAAATAATTAACCCCTTATAGTAAATATAGATAGTTTTTCTATGACTCTATTTTAAGGGGTTAATTTTATTTTTAAAAAAATCCTAATATGAAATTAATTTTTACTTTTGAAGTTCTCTTCTTAAGAAATCTAACAACGCCATGGACGCTCTATTCCTTATAACATTGCGATTTCCATTTAAGTTAAGTTCCTTACTTATACATTTACTTCTATAATAAATCGCAATATACACAAGACCTACTGGCTTTTCCTCACTTCCTCCACCTGGACCTGCAACTCCTGTAGTTGAAATTCCTATATCCGTACCTGAAGTCTTAGCTACACCCTCTGCCATTTCTTTCGCAACCTCTGCACTTACAACTCCATACTTATCTAAAGTTTCTCTTTTTACCCCCAATCTTTTCTCTTTAGCCTCTTCCGTATAAGTAACTAAGCCCTCCTTAAACACTTTCGATATGCCTGCACATTCTGCTATTTTAGATGCTACCATTCCCCCTGTACATGATTCAGCTATAGCTAACGTTAACTGTCTATCTAAAAGAAGTTTTGAAACTACCTCTTCTATACTAGTCTCGCCCTCTCCATATATATTATCACCTAAAACATCTCTGACAGCCTTCTCCATAGGTACTATAAGTTCCCTTGCCTTTTCTTCATTAGTTGCTTTTGCTGTAATCCTAAATATCATTTCCCCTTCTTTTGCATAAGGAGCTATAGTTGGATTGGTTTGATTTTCTATAATGTCCGATATCATATACTCTGCAGAGCTTTCCCCTACACCAAGAACCCTTAAAACCTTTGAATATAAAACTTCCTTAGAAATACTCTGAAGATAAGGAACTACCCCCTCCTCAAACATTCCTTTCATCTCCCTAGGTGGTCCTGGCATTAATACTAATATTTTTTTACCATCTTCTATAATACATCCAGGAGCTGTTCCATTATTATTAGGTAAAACTATACTTCCCTCAGGCGTATATGCTTGCTTTTTATTATTTTCACTCATAACTCTTTTTGTCTTAGAAAAATGCTCTTCTAACTTTTTCATAGACTCTTCATGTAAAACTAACGCTTTATTAAAAAATTTACTACCAATCTCCTTTGTAAGATCATCCTTTGTTGGCCCAAGCCCACCTGTACTAATAACAATATCAGCTCTATTAAAAGCTATTTTATAGGCTTCTTCTAACCTTTTAGGATTATCTCCTACTACAGTCTCATGATAAACATCTATACCAATTTCCGCTAATCTCTTAGACAAATATTGAGCATTGGTATTTAATATATCACCAAGTAAAATCTCTGTACCAACACATAAAATTTCAGCTTTCATAGTTTGACCTTCCTTATATAGACTTTATTTAAATCTCTACTTTTATTTTATCATATTTGTAAATAATTTTTGTTAATTTTATACAATATAATGGACTTGTTAATGCTATTTAATTCTTGATTAATATTTAAGGATAAGTTAACATTAACTAAAGGGACTATAATTTACAAAATAATAAATTAATTTTATAGTCTTTAATACGTTTCATGGGAGTGAATTTAATGGATAAGATTAAAATAATGACTATTTTTGGAACTAGGCCGGAGGCTATAAAAATGTGTCCTCTAGTCAATGAGCTTAAAAATAGATCCGATATTGAATGTAAAGTATGCGTAACTGCACAACATAGAGAAATGCTAGACCAAGTTTTAGAAATCTTTAATTTAACTCCTGACTACGATTTAAATATAATGAAAAACAAACAAACCTTATGCACAATAACTACAAATGTTTTAAATGGGTTAAATGAGATTTTTATAAAAGAGAAACCTGACATGGTACTTGTACATGGTGATACTACAACTACATTTGCTGGAAGTCTTTCCGCCTTTTATAACAAGATTAAAATTGGACATGTAGAGGCTGGTCTCAGAACCTATGATAAATATTCCCCATTTCCTGAGGAGACAAACAGAGTTTTAACAGGACACATTGCAGATCTTCACTTTGCACCTACTAAAACATCTAAAAATAACCTTTTAAAAGAAAATATAAATGAAGACAATATATTTATTACAGGGAATACAGTAATTGATGCTATGGATAGCACTATACAAGAAAAGTATACTTTTAAGAATAATGAATTACATAATATAGATTTTAAAAATAAAAAAGTAATTATGGTAACAGCACATAGAAGAGAAAATTGGGGTGAACCTTTAGAAAATATATGTAATAGTTTAAAAATCCTAGCTGAAAAAATGAATGATATAGAAATAGTGTATCTTGTACATCTAAACCCTATAGTACAAGAAACAGCAAATAAAATCCTTGGAAATACACCTAATGTACATTTATTACCACCCTTGGATTTAGAAGAAACTCATAACCTTATGAATAAATGTCACTTAATAATGACAGACTCTGGTGGAATACAAGAGGAGGCTCCACATTTAGGTAAACCAGTACTTGTACTTAGAAATACTACTGAGAGACCTGAAGCTGTTAAAGCTGGAACTGTAAAAGTTGTTGGAACAGATACAGATACCATATTAAATTCAGTAGAGACTCTTCTTTTAAATAAGGAAGAATATATCAAAATGTCTGATGCAGTAAATCCATATGGAGATGGTAAAGCCTCTAAAAGAATAGTAGATAGCATTCTTTTCTACTTTAATCACCTTAATGAGAAACCAGAAGACTTTGATACAATCTAATAATATGTAAAAAGGAATCTATATTAATTGATATAGATTCCTTTTAAAATTAAGTATTACTTATAATATTGTAACTTACAATTAAAACTTTTAAAGTTCTATATTTTGTCCTATACCTTTAGCCTTAGCTTTTTCATATATTAATCTAGACGCAGTAATATCAAATAAAGCCATACCTACAGACTTATATAAGGTTGTTCCTTTTATAATTTCTTCTTTATTATTGCAATTTAATAAATAGTCACCAAAAGTCTTAATCTTACTTTCATCTAAAATTCCACTTTCTGTGGGTATACATAAATCTCCTGATTCTTCTTTTGCAAACTCTGTATCTATAAATACATTATCTACGACTTTAGATATAGCATCTGGAAATTCTCTCATAAATGGTTTATATGACCCTATTCCTATAAAATGCTTTCCTTTTAAAAGTTCAGGATCATCTGGTAAAACTGGTTTGTTAGATGTAGTGGCAGTTATTATTACTTCTGAATTTTTAACCATTTGCTCTACAGTATCTGCTACTATTATTTCTATATCTTTCAATTCCTTTTGAAGTCTTTTTTTAAAGTCTTCTGCTTTATCTTTAGATCTATCGGATATATAAATTTTCTTAAAATCCCTAGCCTCACATGCATATAAGATCTGATAGAACCCTTGAACACCAGTACCTATAAGTCCTAGAGTTTTAACACCTTTCGGAGTTGTATGTTTAACACCTACGCCTCCAACAGCTCCAGTTCTAACCATAGTTAAAGCCTTGCCATCCATAATGCATAAAGGTTCACCTGTATCTATATCATTTAATAACATTAATCCATCCAATACTGGTTTCCCTACCTTAGGGTTTTCCGGGAAATAAGTTAATATTTTTGTTCCAAAAATATTTTCTGTAAAACAAGGCATAAATAAAAGCGTTTTTGTATCACCATGGTCTATATGGATTCTAGACGGTGCATCAAAGGCATTATTTTCATATAACTTATATGCCTCCTCAATAGTTTCCATAACCTCTTTAAAAGTAATTGAACTTATAATATCCTTAGCATTTAAATATAACATATATACTCTCCCCCTATTTATTTACATATATCTTATTACCTCTTAAACAAATTATACATGCTTAATAGAATCCGTTTATTAGGTACCAATGAATATCATATTCTATTTGGTTTCAAAATAATTTAATCTTACTTATAATGCTTATTAATAACATTAACCTCAGACAGAAATAAATGTTCTATACTATGACTTTTCATAGTTTTTATTTTGTCTGAGGTTAGTTCTACAAGAGTATTCTATTCAAATAAGTTTATTAGTTCTCCAAATATGTCTTTTTCTGATTTTATCTTACTCTCATTTCCTATTACAGCATAAAAGTTTTGTTCCATAATATCATCAAATATTTTAGATAGAATTCTTATATCCTCGGAAGTTGTAGATAAAACCTCTTCCCTTTCTTTTTGGATATCTTCATAGGTTACTCCTCTAAAATAGTTTGATATAGCCCTCTCACCCTTCATTGCTGGTGTTAATGGTGAATCAAGTTCACTTATAGTACCTATAATATATTTTGTCATTTCTCTTTCTGATGGAGAGAAATCCTTTAAATACTCATGAGTATTATCATATACACTTAAAGTATTACTTATATTAGGATCTCTATAAGATGAAAATATAACATTTCCAGCTCTAGTTATAACGGCAAAGCATCCATAAGCTCCACCTTGAACTCTTACTTTGTTCCATAGGTAGTCTAAACTTGTAATAGTTTTTAATACTAGTAACTTACCTGTATATTCATGCCCTAATTTTCTTAGATTATAGCCTTTTGCAACATATTGAACATTAGCTGGTGTAAGTAATCCCTCATTTTTCTTTTCTTCTTTAAAATCGTATACTTCTTCTTTTAATACCTGTGAACTTAAGGATTCCATTAGAGGATCTAAATGCTTTTTAACCTCATTAAACTCTTTATCCTCGCCAGTTATAGCTATTAAAAGATTGTTTTTATTGAATATAATAGCACTTACTTTTTCTAAATTTGTTTTTATTTCTTCCTTTTTGCTATCAAAGTTTTTTTCTAAATCTGCTATAAACTTATAGAATCCTATAGAACTTGTTTTATCTATATATTCACTACTAGCTGAAAAATAAGAAGCCACTCTACTTAAGGCTATCATATGTCCTCTTTGAAGAATTTTCATCTCAATTCTTGATTTAACTTCTGAGATAATTTCCTCTAATCTTGAAAACTCGTCAAATTTAGAAGAAGATATAACTTCTGTCATTATATCAATTAAGTTCTTTGATTTATCTCTTAGTGCTTTTCCTTTTATAGTAAATTTTTTATGATAATTATCTATATTATTTATATCTCCAAACACTTCACAGTTAAATTCTATCCCACCTGTATTAATATTAATTTCATTAGAAAGTTCTGAATAACTATGACTCTCTGTGCTGACCTTTCCTAAAATATAAGATAATAAACTTATATAAGGAACTAGGTCTTCCTCTACAGCAGATGTATCAAAAACTCCATTTATATAAGCTATTTTGTTGGTAAAAATATTTGTGTGGAATAGTTTCACACCTTTATCTTCTGTAATTACATATGGTATTTCTTCCGCTTCTTTCTTTATATCATCTATAGCTAGCATTGGTATACTCTCTAATACCTCTTCACTGTCAGGAGTATTTTGTCTTTTTATTAAATTCTTAGTATTAGCAATTAATTCATTTAGTTCCTCTTCATTTAAAGATTCCTTAAATTCCTTTAATTGTTGTTCTATCTCTTTTTCTTTTCTATCACTTAAACCCTTCTCTGGTTTTAACACTAAAAGAGAACTATGTGTATTTTTAAGAATATATTTGTCTATTAATCCTTCAAAGTAACCCTTATTCAGTTTCTTTCTAATTTCTTTAAATAGCTTATCATACTCTATATATAAGAATGGATCTCCACCATATAACCAACTATCCATTATACTCATAGAATAAAGTAATCCTTTAGGATATCCTCCTAAATCTGCTTCTCTTAATCTAAATTCTGTTATATTTACACAAGCTTCTGCTAAATTCTTATCTATCCCATTTTTAACTAAGTTCTCAAGAGTATCAAAAGTTATCTTTTCAAATTCTTCTTTTTTATTTATATTAGAATTTTTAATAATTACACTAAAAGTTGGTTGCAATACAGAGCCATCATAAGAACCAAAAACGTCCTTTCCTAGCTTTGCTGAAACCAAGGCATTCTTAAGTGGAGCTGCTGGATTCTCTAGTAATAAATATTCTAATATCTCCATACCAATATGATCTACGCCATCTAAAGCAGTACCTGCTGCAAAGTTTAAGCTTAAGAAAGTCTTATCATCTTCAGAATCTTCTTCAGATATAGAATATGGAAGTTCTAATTCAACCCTTTCCTTGTAAGGTTGTTGCATAGGAATTTCAGATTGAATAGTTTCCTTATCAAAATCCTTTAAATATTCTCCATCAATAAAACTTAATTGCTTATCTAAATCACAATCACCATATAAGATTATAAAACTATTTGATGGGTGATAGTATCTCTTATGAAACGCAACAAATGCATCTTGAGTTAATTTAGTTATAGCCTCTGGGTCTCCACCTGATTCATTTCTGTAAATTGTATCTTTAAATAGTGATTCTTGAACTTTTCTCATTAGAACTCCTTCTGGTGATGAAAAAGCTCCTTTCATTTCGTTATAAACAACACCTTTATATGTTAATGGTGCTTCCTTATTTTCTATTTCATAATGCCATCCTTCTTGCATTAGTATTTCTGGTGTAGTATATAACTTTGGATAAAACACAGCGTCTAAGTATACATCCATAAGGTTCATAAAATCTTTTTCATTTCTGCTTCCTACTGGATACATAGTTTTATCTGAAAAAGTCATAGCATTTAGGAATGTGTTTAGTGATCCTTTAATTAATTCTACAAAAGGTTCTTTTGTAGGAAATTTTCTTGATCCACATAAAACAGAGTGTTCTAAAATATGTGGAAGACCTGTATCATCATGTGGTGGTGTCCTAAATGATACTGAAAATATTTTATTATCATCGTCATTTAATAATGCAAATAACTTAGCACCGCTTTTTTCATGAATAAATACCATACCAACGCCATTTAATTCATCTATCTTTCTATCTTCTAACAATTTAAATCCATGATATATATTATTAACTTTAAAAGCCATTTTTCCTGTTCCTCCTATATTAAAGCTTTGCTTTTATTACCAATATATTTTACATTTATTTTATTGTATACTACATAATGCTTTTATAAAAGAACAATTTGTAAAATTTATCTAACATTTATATAATACTTATTTACTATTTTTATTATTCACATATAATGATTATTTTACACCAAAAATAAGTTTATATTTAAAATTTCTTCATTATACCTATGACTTTATAGTATAATATATTTAACTATATATTTTTATGGTATTTTAGCATTATAGAAATCGATACCATGTTAGATTATTCAATACTTACAAGGAAACCATAAGGGGGGATTTCTAATGATAAGAGAAAAATTCTCTGATAATTTTAAAAATTTAATTAGTGATGATAAATGGTTAATAGTCCAAGACAATTATAATCCTAAAGAAAATCTAAAATACGAAACTAACTTTGCCTTAACTAATGGCTATATGTGCACTAGGGGTACTTATGAAGAAGGAACTAAAATAAGCTTACCATGCACATACATATCTGGAGTATTTGATAAGTCAGAGGCATTTATGAGAGAACTTGCAAACACTCCTGACTTTCTAGGTCTTAAACTTTACGTAGAAAGAAATTTAATAGGTATAGAGGATTGTGAAATATTGGAGTTTCATAGAATCCTTGATATGAAAAAAGGAATTTTATTTAAAAAACTTAAACTAAGAGACCCCGAAGGCAGAGAAACCTTAATAGAAGGTTATAGATTTTTAAGTCGCAAAAACCTTCATAGAGCTGCTATAAAGTTATTTGTAACACCTCTTAATTACTCTGGCATTATGGAAATGGAAAATATAATAGATGGTACCATAGTAAATTTCAAAGATTTCCCAAGATTTAGGGTGAAACATCTTGAAACTTTAGAAGTATCAAGTTTAACAAAAAAGGGTTGTTATATAGAAACTAAAACTAGGGATTTTGGTCTACATATTGGCACAGGCTCTGTTATGAGAGTTTATAACCCTGAAAATAGAGAAAACATAATAAAAAATAGAAGATACTCTTCATTTGGAGAAACTTCCTTAGAATTCTTAGATTTCAACGTTGAAAAGGGAAAAACCATTGAAATAAATAAATTCGCCTCTGTTTATACGGAAAGAGAAGTGGAAAAAAATAGTATTAAATCTAATGTAGAAAAAGAAATTGCAAACTTTATATTAGAGAGTATAGATAAAGAGTTAGAACATCATATAGAAATATATGAAAAACTATGGGATATAGCTGATATTAACATCGAAGGTGATGATGAAATTGATAAAGGTCTAAGATTTAATATTTTCCACTTAATGAGTACAGCAAATAAAAATGATTTTACAGTGAGCCTTGGAGCTAAGCTTCTTCATGGAGAAGAATATGGTGGTCACGCTTATTGGGATACTGAAATCTTTATGCTACCATTCTTCATATTTACGAGTCCTGAAACTGCAAGAACCCTACTTAAATATAGATATCATCTAATAGATGCAGCAAGAGAAAATGCAATCTCTAATGGCTATAAAGGAACTAAATATCCTTGGGAATCTGCGGATACAGGAGATGAACAGTGCCCTGATTGGACAATTGAACCAGATGGCTCTTGTTATAGATGTTATGTAGCAGTTTATGAACACCATGTAACGGCAGATATAGCTTTTGGAATCTATAATTATTATAAATTAACTAATGATATGGATTTTATGCTTAAATACGGTGCTGAGATCCTACTTGAAACCGCAAGATTTTGGGTGTCTAGATGTAACTATAACAAAGATAATGATAGATATGAAATTCTTCAGGTAACTGGCCCTGATGAATGGCATGAACCTGTAGATAATAACTGTTATACAAATTATTTAGCTCGCTGGAATATTGAAAGAGGTTTTGAAATTTTAGAACTTCTAAAAAATGATTATTATGCTGTATATGAAGATATAATTAGTAGAATTTGCCTACTTCCAGAAGAACTAGAAAAGTGGAGAGAAGTATATAATAAAATTTATATACCTTTTAATAAACAAGATAAATTAATGGAGCAATTTCAAGATTACTTTAAGCTTCATGATTTCACAATTAGGGAATATGATAAAAATGATATGCCTATAATACCTAAAGAGGCCAGCGAAGTAGGAATATCTAATACATGTATAAACAAGCAGGCTGACGTGGTTATGCTAATGTTCCTACTTGGAGATGAATTCTCTAAAGAAGTTCAAAAGGTTAATTACGACTATTATGAAAAAAGAACTTCTCACAGGTCTTCACTAAGCCCAAGTATTTTTTCTATTATGGGCTTAAGAATTGGAGATAGATCTAAGGCTTACAAATATTTAAGAAGATCTGCCTTAGTAGATCTAAATGACCATCAAGGAAATACGAGAGAAGGTATACATGCTGCCTCAGCAGGAGGAACTTGGCAATCAGTTGTATTTGGTTTTGCTGGTATGGAAATAGACAAGCATGGTATATTAAACTTTAACCCTTGGATTCCTGAAAAGTGGAATAAGCTTCAATTTAAAATCTATTATAGAAATACTTTATTAAAAGTAACTATGACACGAGATAATGTAGATATACAAATATTAAATGATGAGACAAACCAAATAAACGTTAAGATAAACGGTAAAATGAAGACTATAAAAAAATAACCTTAGGGGATGATATTTTTGACTATTAAGGGTGTTATATTTGACTTAGATGGAGTTATAGTAACTACAGATAATTACCATTATGAAGCATGGAAAAAACTTGCCGATGAAGAAGATATTTATTTTGATAGAGATATAAACGAAAGACTTAGAGGGGTAAGTCGTATGGAAAGTCTTAATATTCTATTAGAAAAAGCTACTTGTGATTACTCTGATAATCAAAAAAAAGAATTGTCAGAAAGAAAAAATAACTACTATAAGGAATTAATTAAAAACCTTAATAATAATGCTATATTACCAGGAGTAATAGATATAATTCAAGGCTTAAAACAAAAAGGTATAAAAATTGCCATAGGTTCATCAAGTAAAAACACTCCAGCCATATTGAATTATATAGGACTTGGGAACTGTTTTGATGCTATAGTGGATGGAAACCAAATTAAAAATAGTAAGCCAGATCCTGAAGTATTTCTAAAAGCTGCACATAAACTTAATTTAAAACCTAATGAATGTGTTGTAATTGAAGATGCCGTATCTGGTGTAGAAGCTGGACTAAAGGGTGGAATGAAGGTTATTGCCGTAGGGTTCGCTGCAAAATGCTCCTCTAATGCAACACTTCGTGGTGAAGATTTAACTCTATTTTCTGCAGGAGAAGTAATTAACATTTAAAAATTCTTAAAATATTAAAGGATTTATAACTATTAAGATTTTGTCAGTTATAAATCCTCTACTCTTTATATATTAACTAGTTTTTAGACATATCAAGTACTATATTTCTTCACTTTTTTAAGTTATATTTTATTTAATTGCACTGAACGTTCTATTATGATTGGCGTTATTGTTGTACCTAATAAGCTACATAAATTATAGTCTTCATGATTAAACTCTTTTGTTATACTTGAAACACTAAAATTTAACACTCCTATAACATTTTCAGAAATCATGACTGGAATTACTATTATTGATTTCCAATTAGGATTATCCATTGCTTCATCGTAATCTTTTGTATAATCCCAATCTATAAAATATCCACCCTGCTTTTCTGTAATAGCCTTATCTATAAACTCCTTATTGTAAGAAACTTCTTCAGCACAATCTTTAATTGCAAATTGGTTTACAAACTTTTCAGATATTGCTCCATCGTTAACCAAAAATAATACACCTTCATCTGCTCCTATTAATGCTATAGTCTTTTCTAGAAAGATTGATACCTTATCCTCAAAACTCTCTTTACGTTTTACAAGTTCAAGAAATTCCACCATAGTAAATAAGTTTTTTTCATCTCTTACAAAACTTTTTGCGGCTATACTAGATAAAGTATTACTATCTACAACTCTATTTTTAAAATTTTCATTCCAGGCAAGAGATATATTTCTTCCGTTCTTTTTTCCCATATAAAGAGCCCTATCTGCCTTTTCAATTAACTCATTAATAGTCTTTCCATCTTCAGGATAGCTTACAATTCCCAAACTTATAGTAATCTTGTTGTTAGTACCAGTTATAGTACTGTTTTCTATATTTTTTCTAATCTTTTCAGATATCTTATAAGCATCTTTCTTGTTTATATGAGGAAGTAATATCATAAACTCCTCTCCACCATACCTCCCGAAAACATCCTTCCTTCTAATATTATCCTTTATTATTTGGGATGCCTCACTTAAGACCTTATCACCTACTTGGTGTCCAAAATTATCATTTATAGATTTAAAATGATCAAAATCAATCATTATCACAGAAAAACTTTCATCATAATTTTGACTTATATTAAGCATTTCATCTAAGCATATCTCAAGATATTTTCTAGTTAATGCACCAGTTAGCTTATCATAAAAAGCATTTTCTTTTAACATTATCTTTTCGATAATAATACCTAAAACCTTACTTAAGTTCTCACATTCTTTTAAATTTTCCTTCGCAAAGCGGTCAACCATTTTATCTGTTTCAATATATATATATCCCATTAAAATATTTTTATCTTTATGTTTTTTTCTTCTATCCTCTATGAAATTATCTGCATCATTATATTTTGACATAAATATAGGCGTACAAACTATTGTCATAAGTTTATTATCAGTTAATACGATTTTTTTACTAAGAGCTACTTCTTCTAAAACAGTCTTCATTTTACTATCTACAGTAGTATTATCATCTGTAGATGCTATAACTTTATAATCACTATCCTTATTTATAACAATACAGCTTCTACTAGCTAATACATGATAAAAAATGTACCTATTTAATATATCTAGGTTTTCATAATCATCTCCCTGTAGCAATGATAATGTATCATAAATGTTTTCTATGTTCTTTCTATAAAAAGGTGAGTAAGCCTTTTTTATGGCATTCCCTAATTTTTTATTTCTAAAAAAACTTACATGTTGAGTAAATCCATCTTCTTTAAAAATATCTTTTATACTGTGCTCACGTTCTTCTCTATAAGATAAACATCGCTCTTTTAATTCTATAAAAACATTATAAATATCACCTAATTTATGAAATTCAATATACTTATTCCTGTATTCTTCTGGAACATCCATTATAAGTTCTCTAAAGGATTGGCATCCTAAGAAATAATATGCGGTAGCATTTATGTAGTCGTTACTATTTAAGTGAATTTCGCCTAATTGTATGGCGGCTTTATAATATATCTCTTTTAACCCATTATTCTTACTTAATTCCAAAATACATTTTAGTCTGGAAACTTTTTCTTCTAACGGATAATCACATAGAGCCATTGCGAATAAACATCTAGTTTTTAAAATTAAATTTGTAGTATTTTCTTGTAAGTCTTTATAATTTACACTTAAAAAGCTTTTTAGCTCTCCTAAATTCCCTTTTGTTAAAAGTAATTCTGCCGTAGTACAAATTATATCCAACTTATTGCCTAAGTACTTGTCCCTATTTTTGATTTTTTCTATAGCATTTATACTCTCATTTAACCTCTGTCCCTTTGTAATGTTTATATATGAAGCAGTTAGGTTTACATCAAATTTTAAAATAGATTTTTCATTCTTACCCATAATCATAGATAATTTAGCATGATAATCAGCCTTTTCTATATCCCCCATTGCTAAGTTGAACCTTGAAAGTATAATGTGCTTCTGTATTCCACCCCTATTATTCTCTTCCAATAAATCGTCCTTTAATGTCTTATAAACTTCTAGGTAACTTTTATATGCTTCACCTAATTTATTTACCTTTAAGTTTAATGCAACATTTACCTCGTGATAATAATCAAGTTCATTAAAATAACCATTTTTAAGCGCAATATCATATATTTCATCTAATTCCTTTTTAGAATCTTTATATTCTTGCTTTAACATATACATTGCGGCTAAATTACACTTGCTTCGTATTCTTGATAAGTTTAGATTATGCTTAGTTGCTATACCTTCTGCTCTTTTAGTATATAATATAGCATTATCAAATTCACTAAAAAAATCTGAATAGATGACTCCCAAATTAACGAAAACCTTAAAAAGTACTTTCATATTATTAGCTTTTTTACAATACTCCATACTTTTAAAAAGATATTCTATGCTATTATATGGCTGTGAGTTCTCTAGATAAACAAATGCTAAAAAGTTGGAGGTCTCACATTTTATATCATAATCGTCTTCATTACTTTCCTCTAGAATTTTTTTACAAAGATTAATAGACTCATCATACTGTGATATATACGAATAATATGTCGCCTTCTTATAATAAAACCGTAACCTAGCCATTCTATTACCATACTCATCTAAATGTAGTTCCATCATGTCTAAAGTTTTCTTTAAGTTAGAAGAGTTTTCCTTTAAAGTGTATATATCATTTAGTGAGTTGAGTATATCCATATAGTATAAATAATTATTTATTTTTAAAGAATCATCTAAAGCCCTAAATAAGTAGTCTTCTGCTTTATTTACGTTCTCATAATCCAGATAAACATCACTTATGGTCATATAAAGTCTTATTTTATTTATATCTGTTTCATAGCTTTTATATAAGTCTAAAGATTTCTTAAGATAGTACAAAGAATCTATTTTTCCTTTTATATGAGAAGTTGTTGAAGTATTTTCAATGGAATATTTAACAACTCCAGATCGATTATTTGATTTCTCTAAATGATGAATCAACTCTGTAAATACTTCCTTATTTTCACTTTCATATTCTTCTTTTAAATATTCTGCTATTTCTGTATGTTTTTTAATCCTATATTCATCATTAAGCCGATTATAAATTATTATTTTTAGCAATTTATTATAAAAACTTATGAAGACTTTCTTACCTACTAATTTTGTAGAAATTATCCCCTTGTTTTTTAAAGTAGCTATTAAAAGTTTAATGTTTAGAGTATTTTCGTTTAGTATGTCTACTAACACCTGTTGTGATATACTACTACTAAATAAAGATATAACATTTAGAACCTTTCTTTCTTTTGAACTAATTTTACATAATTGATTTAAAAGAGCTTGCTCCATGTTAGATGGTATTATTATTTCTCTAGTAGAAGACGTTTCCCGCCACCTACCATATCTATCAACAAAGATATCCTTTCTAAAACATAAATCTTTTATGATCTCCTGAATAAATAAAGGATTACCACCAGATTTCTCATGAATTTTCTCTGCTAATTTTAAAGGTTCTTCGTGGATAGACATTATTTGTTTTATCATAGCACTAACGTCTTTTATATTAAGACCTTCTAGTTTTAAATACTCTACTGGATATCCTTTAATTTGCTCTATGATATGTTGATTCTTAGAGTATATATATATATTATTCTCCTCACAATAGGAAAATATAAAAAATATATTCCTGCTTTTTAAACTTATAATATACCTTATTATGCTAAGAAAAAATGGATCTGTCTCATGTATATCATCTATAATAATAATCATGGGTTTTATCTTTGCACACTCGTATAAAAATGTGGATATCCTATTTATAATTCTAAACTTTTCAATTTTAAAATTTAACCCGTTATCATTTTTAACATATTTTTCTCTTTTCATTTCTGGTAACAACTGTTCTAACTCTAACTCATAATTTTTTATATCCTGCCGTGATTGATCTGCAACAATTTTTCTTAAAATCACAAGGAATCCTTCTTCGTTCCTAATGTTTTTAAAATTTGTTTCTTTAATATAATCATAAATTTTAACTTCTTTATAATTAAATCGATTTTTTATACCTTTTAGAAAAGCACTCTTACCTATACCACCTTCACCGTTTACTAGACAAATATTAATATTAGATTTTTTATTTTTAAAGTCATTATATGCTCTTAATATGACTTTTTCCCCTCTCTCTCTTCCTATAAGTTCTAAACTATTAAAGTTTAACTTAGAAACTTCATTCTCTCTAAAATAAGAATAATTTAAATTTAAACTTTTATTTATATCTTCTATAACTTCATTTATAGAAGTATAAATATCTTCTTTTAACCCTAACATCTTTAAGATTACTTGTTTTAATTTCAAAAATATATAAGTACTATCTTTTTCGTGAGTTAACCTACCATACTTTAGTGAATTAATTATTTTAATAAGATTGAGGTCTTTAAATTCTCTAGTAATCAATGAAAGTAATAATACCCCTAATGAATATATATCCTTGTCAATGCTTTCTATATTTGAAGTCACCTTATTATTATAAAAGATATTCTCTTCTTCGTTTTCTTCCTCTTGAAATTCTTCTAACTTGGCTGAGATCATATCACTTAATACTAATTGTGGTTTATTATTGACATATATAAAATTTAAGTTTGTATAAGAAATTTTATTATAAACCATTCCTTTTAGGTGAAGATAATTGATGGATTTACATAACTCTATAAACACTTCCATAGAATCCTTATAGTCAAGCAAACTTAGATTATGTATAAGATCTTTAAATTCCATATGTTCTGTTATATAAAAACATTCTTTATTATATGAGATTTTATTATCTATGAAATCTATAAAACCTACATCATAAATTTTATTTATATTTTTTGTCTCTACAATCTTAAACTTATTTATATTATCTATAAAATTATTTATTCGATTTTCTAATAAATCTTGTTGTGTTATTATATTTAACTTAAAATAATCACTACTTGTTATATCACAAACTAAATATGATGTATAAAACTTTTTGCTCCTTAGTCTTTTTATTATTTTAAACCTTTTGTTAATTATACTCATAATTATCTCCCCCACTTTAATAGGTTAGGTAAAATAAAAAATTAAGACACAGCAAATACCATGTCTTATACTTATGTCAATATTTCATACCCCTTGTCAGTGACTACTACAGTATGTTCCCACTGTGCAGATAATGATCCATCCACTGTTACTGCTGTCCAATCATCTTCTAAAGTCCTAGTTTCAGCTTTACCAACATTAAGCATAGGTTCTATGGTAAATGTCATACCAGGCAATAGTATCATTCCTTCACCAGCTCTTCCTGTATGAGCTATAAAAGGTTCCTCATGAAACTTAATGCCCACTCCATGTCCACCATATTCATATACAACAGAATACCCTTTTTCCTTTGAGAACTTTGCTATTGCTTCTCCTATGTGTCCAACGGTGTTGTACGGTTTTACTTGTTCTATTCCTTTATATAAAGCTTCCTTTGTAGCATTTACCAGGTCCTTAGCTTCCTTTGTGGCCTCTCCAACTATATACATCCTACTAGAATCTGAATAATAACCATTTAATATAGTAGTTACGTCAACATTTATTATGTCACCATCTTTTAAAATTCGATTTTTATCTGGTATACCATGGCAGACAACTTCATTAATGGATGTACAAACACTTTTAGGATACCCGTGATATCCTAGGGTAGCTGGTATTCCGTTATGTTCAACAGTATACTCATGTACCCATGTGTTAATTTCCTCTGTACTAACCCCAGATTTAATTCTCTCACCAACCATATCAAGTATATTGTGAGTTATAACACCACTTGTTCTAATTCCGTCTATTTGTTCTTTAGTCTTTATTATATCTCGAGGTATTTTATATCCTAATTCTCTACTTAATTTTTTTAACATATCATCTTGTTCCATATGGCATTTTTTATATTTTTGCCCACTACCACACCAACATAAATCATTTCTTTTAATTATTTTCATATTTTAATAGTCTGAAATCCTCAAACTATTATTTCACCTCCACTTAAGCTAAAGCTTACTTATGTTATTTTTATAAATATTATTATATACCATTTAGGAGTATATAAACAATGAAAAGTAAAATTAAATATATATATCTGAAAACTCTACTTTTACTTTATATTCCAAAGGATGGTCTTGGATTATATTACTCGATAAACTTGAAATATTATCACCTATATATCTTTCCTCTTCTAAATTCTTAATAGGTAAACTTATATTAAAGTTAGTACCAATATTCTCTTCACTGTTTACAGAAAAATCCCCTCCCATGTTATATAACAAACCTTTTACTATAAATAGTCCAATACCTGCACCCTCTTTACTTCTATTCAAAGACTTATTTACCTGTGAAAATTTATTAAATATAAAATTAACCTTTTCTTTAGGTATACCTATTCCATCATCTTTGATATTTATATGTATATGATTATTGGTTTCTCTTAAAAATACTTCTACTGTGCTATTTTCTTTAGAAAATTTCACACTATTAGATATTATATTTAGTAAAATCTTTTCTAAGTTATCTTTATCAAAATTAAGAACACTTTCCTCGATTTCAGTATCAAATAATACTTTTATAGAACTATCCCTTTCTTCTAAATATTTACCAACTTCCATACTTATATCTTCTATACTAGATACTATATCTGACTTTGTCATATTAGTCTTTAGTAGACCATTTTCAATTTCTATAATCTTTATAAAGTTATTTGTTAACCTTAATAACCTATAGCAACTATATTTCATAGTGTTTACTCTACTTTTTAACAAAAGTCTTTCATAATTAAATGTAAATCCTTTAGTTTCAAACTCTATTAGTTGGATACTACTGAAGATGAGGTTTAATGGTGTTCTAAACTCATGGGATATGTTTGCAAAAAAATCATTTTTAAGTTTTTCTTGTATCTTAATCTCCTCTAACATTTCTTCCTTTTTTTGCATTTTCCTTTTGATATTAGATTTAGTAATAAGATTAAAAATTAAAATTATCATAATAATTGCACATACTATTGTTATTGCCCATATTAAAATGATTAGTTTCTTATTTTTCTCTTCATATTTAGAAGGAGGATTTAAAATTTCACATTCATTTTTTATATCATTAATAAATAACTTATATTTATTTAGTATATTATAATTTATCATATATTTGTATTGGTTTTTAAATTCTTCTTTAGTTTTAAGGCTTTCATCTCTAGAGGTGTATAAATAATTATAGTAATTTTCAGTATTATAGTCACTCTTACTTCCATCAATTATATAATTTTCATTTTTTCCATCTCTTAAAATCTTCTTAGTTAAATTTCCGCACATTATTCCTTGTTTATATGGACTTATCATATCTCCACCTAATATACCAACTCTTTGATACGGAAACCAGTATGAGTATATAGGTATATTCAAACTACTATTTAAAATGTTTATAGTTTTACAAGTACTTAAATACTTTTTATCATTATTAAAATAATCACCCTGAAAAAATATGGCACTATTCTTATTTAATTTCATAGACTTAATTTGATCTATACATTTATATAAATTATCTTCCTTTATTATATTGATTTTTACCTTATCCTTATAAGTATTTTTAATATTGTTATATTCTTTATTATCTTCTAATCGTGTTTTACTATTAGTCAAAAATATCGCATTTTTTAATTTCTTATCTAAGGATAATGCTAAATTAAAAGTACTTTTTAATTGAAGTTTTTCAGTTATACCTGCATAATTATTAAAGTTTAATTTAGGTTGATATTCTAACTCTTTTACACCACAAAAAACTATAGGAGTTTTTTTATCTACTATATTATATATATTCTTGTTTGTAAACTCTAAGGCCTTCTCTCCTGAGACTATTACTAAATCAATATCCATGCCTTCATATTTCTGCTTTAAATATTGTTTGAAATCTTTATTCTTTTTATTTGTTAACCTAACATCTAAATATTCCGTATATAAATAAACATCCTCTTCTACATCCTTTAAAGAGTCATTTATCCCTTTGGTAACTTCTCTAGCTATAGGATGTTCCAAATAATAAGAACTAATATATAAAACACTATTAGTTTTATATCTTAAGTTATTCTCTAAAGCAAAAGCATTAAAACACTTGTTAAATATTAAGAAAAAAATTACTATAAAAGTTAATCCTAGTTGTAGTTTCTTCATATAGTATCCCCCAAAATATTATTACTAATAAATATATTACCAGTTTTATTTTGGATTTTCTATATATTTCTGTTTTTTTATCTATTTTTTAGACAATAGATGTTTTTCCTATTGTTGAAGGTATTATTAGTACATCTCTTTTAACCTCTTCAAACCTATCATTTTTATCTTTTTTGAAAACATTATTGTGAGCAAGATCCATAGCCTCTTTAAAATCCCTTGCCTTATAGACTAGTTTACCACCATTTTTATTATAGATGCCTCCACAAATTAGATACTTACTTCCCATCTGTGAGCTCTGATCTTTTATTCTTAAATTATAATTATCCTCTACTTTATCACCTTTAGCTTTGTAGTTTATACAAACGTATAAATTATTATCCATTTTATTACCCCCGAAACACTTTATTTTATATCTAAATTATATAGAACACTTGTTCCCATGTCAATTAATTTTATTAATTAAAAATAAATTGATAGTGGTATAACCTCTACAAACCTCTCTATATCTTGACTAAATATATATTTATTTAAGTTATTAAAGTGTACTCCCATATTATTGTAAATATTCCTACTATTTAAATTATCTTTTAAAAAATATCTATAAAACTTACTACTATATAAATCACTTCTGTAAATATCCTTATTATCTAAAATGTTTATAACTTTACCAACTACAGTAACGGGGCCTAAAAATAAATAATTAAAGTTTGTTTCTATACAGCTTTTTTCTATTCTTAATATAAAATTTGTATTCTTATTTATACAATTTCTTATTAATACCTTATTACATGTCTCTTCT
The DNA here is from genome assembly GCF_901482605.1 of Hathewaya histolytica. Taxonomy (NCBI): domain Bacteria; kingdom Bacillati; phylum Bacillota; class Clostridia; order Eubacteriales; family Clostridiaceae; genus Hathewaya; species Hathewaya histolytica. The sequence continues at coordinate 2,669,230 of NZ_LR590481.1, forward strand.
TCATAAGATCTTAAAAACTCTTTTGCTCCACTAATAGTTTGATTCTTTTGTGTTTCACTTCCTAATTCTTGCATATAGCTATGAAACCTTTGTTTTTGTTCCACATCTTTAAAATATGAAATTATAGGATCCTCTATTAGTTCACAAGAAAAAGTTATATAATCACCAATATTTATATCATTAATTTCTTCTGTATCCCTTATCTCCTTTAAAATCTTATTTGTCCTTAATAATTTCATTAATTTTATAAAAATACTTATTATTTTTACCTTTCTCTCTTCCGTAGCTTCTTTTGAAAACTCATTACTTACTTGAAGTCTTAAATCTCCTTGAGTATATTTTCCCTGTACAATTTCACTTAAAGGAGTATCTATATTTAGCACCACTTGCTCTTTTACACTGTGAGTTTGCGATTGCGAAAACTCCTCAATTATTATAGTAAAAAGATTATTTATTATTTTTGAATTTAAATATAAGGGAATAAAAGCTATTCCGGACATACACACCCTCCTAAATAAATTATTTTCCTAATTATTATTAATATTACTAATAGATTAAAAAAATTTCTAAATTTTTATTTTATTAAGAAGGATTTTTATAATTTTTGAAGAAATATAATATATAGGTTGTTGATAACATGTTGATAAGTTGTGTTTAAGTTATGGATAATATGTTATTATCTTTTTATACATATTAAACTTTAGATACACAACATGATTATTACACTCAACCGTTTTTGGCATACAGTAGAAAGATCCCTCTCTGTATGTCTCTTTTTTATTTATAAATAAAAAAGAGCTTAAGGATTGAATCTTTAAACTCTAACAATAGACCTTATTTATTTTTTATTACTAATCCTCAAACTCTCCTATTTTTCTAAACTTATAATATCTTTTTTTTAATAAAGCCTCTATAGGTTCTTTTAATAATCTTTCTAGAACTTCACTTAAATTTTTACTTAAATTCTGGCACATATAGCTTAGATCTTTATGTGCTCCCCCTAAAGGCTCTTTTATGATCCTATCTATAATTCCAAAGTTAATGAGATCTTCTGCTGTTATTCCCATTACTTCTGAAGCTTCCTTAGCTTTTTTAGCATCCTTAAATAATATACTTGCAAACCCTTCTGGAGATAGTATAGAATATATGGAATTTTCAAGCATCCAAACTTCATCTCCAACTGCCAAAGCTAAAGCGCCTCCACTACCACCTTCTCCTATTATTATTGATATTACTATAGTTTCTAAGTTGGATATCTCTAAAAGATTTCTTGCAATTGCCTCTCCCTGACCTCTTTCTTCTGCACCTATTCCACAGAATGCACCTGGAGTATCTATAAAACATATAATTGGTCTTTTAAATTTTTCCGCTTGCTTCATAAGCCTTAAGGCCTTTCTATATCCTTCTGGATGTGGCATTCCAAAATTTCTTTCTATATTTTCATTTAAATTTCTTCCTTTTTGTGTTCCTATTACGGTAACCTTCCTCCCTTTAAATTCAGCTATTCCGCCTACTATAGATGGGTCATCTCCATACAATCTATCTCCATGAAACTCCATAAAAGATGTAAAAATTTCATTTATATAATCAAGCGTCGTAGGTCTTTCGACTAGTCTTGCTATTTTCACTTTATCCCATGGTCCTAAGTTCTTATATGCCTGTTCTTCCATTTTAACAAGTTTTTCTTCCATAACACTTATCTCATTCTTCAAGTCTATGTTTGGATTATCTGAAATTAACTTTAATTCATCTATCTTTTCTTTTAATTCCTGTATCATTCTTTCAAAATTCAAATCTCCCACAGTCCAATTCCTCTCTTTCTTATAAGAGACAACTATCCTTTATAATCGTGGATATTTAGTATATATTTCAATGTATTTTTAATATCTTTTCTATGAACTATTTTATCTATAAAACCTTTTTTTAATAGAAACTCTGCTCTTTGAAACTCCTCTGGTAATTTTTGTTTTATAGTCTGTTCTATAACCCTTTTCCCTGCAAAACCTATTAAAGCATTAGGCTCTGATAAAATAATGTCTCCTAGCATTGCAAAACTTGCAGTTACACCTCCTGTAGTTGGATCTGTAAGTACAGTTATATATAAAAGGCCTTCATCAGAATGTTTTTTAACTGCTGAACTTACCTTAGCCATTTGCATTAATGAAAATATTCCTTCCTGCATTCTTGCCCCACCTGAAGCCGTAAATAGTACTACAGGAAGCCTTTCGTCTTTTGCATATTCAAATAACCTTGTTATTTTTTCTCCTACTACAGACCCCATACTTCCCATCATAAAGTTAGAATCCATAATACCAACACATAACTTAACTCCATCTATACATCCTATACCAATTGTGACAGCATCATTTACATCAGTTGTTTCTATAAGTTTTTCAACTTTCTCTTCATATCCCTCAAAATTAAGAGGATTTTTACTTTTCATGTTTCTATCTAATTCTTGAAATGTTCCATAATCTAAGGTATATCTAATTCTTTCTTCTGCATTTATTCTAAAGTGAGTACCACATTCTTCACATGTCATATATGATTTTTCTATATCTTTTTTATAAAGTATCCTTCCACAATTCTTACATTTAACCCACATGCCATTAGGTATATTGGGCTTATCTTGATTATTACTTTCATCAGAAAATACTTGTTCTACTGGTACTGTTACATATTTGGTTTTCTTGAAAATACTTTTAATACTCATTTTCATCACCATCTAAAAAATTTTAATTATATTCCGAATTCTTTATTTATAAAACTTGTATCTATATTTGATTTCTCAAAATTACTATTATTTAATATTTTATGGTGAAATTCTATATTGCTCTTTACCCCTTCAATTATAAATTCTCCTAAGGCTCTCTTCATCTTTTTTATGGCCTCTTCCCTATTATCTGCATGAACAATTAATTTTCCTATCATCGAATCATAATTCGGTGGTATTTTATAACCTTGGTATATGGCACTATCTAATCTAACACCCATTCCACCAGGTAGGTGTATTATATTAACTTTTCCTGGAGATGGCATAAAACCTCTTTCTGGGTCTTCTGCATTTATACGACATTCTATTGCATGGCCTTTAATCACTATATCTTCTTGTCTTATACTAAGGTTTTCCCCATTAGCTATTTTTATCTGTTCTTTAACTAGATCTACACCTGTTATCATTTCAGTTATGGGATGTTCCACTTGAATTCTTGTATTCATCTCCATAAAATAGAATTCACCTTTATTATCTAACAAAAATTCAATAGTACCTGCATTTTTATATCCTACTACTTTAGCGCCGTTTACCGCCGCTTCTCCCATCCTTTTTCTTATTTCTTCAGTTATTGCAGTGCAAGGTGCCTCTTCTAATATTTTTTGATTTCTCCTTTGAACTGAACAATCTCTTTCACCCAAATATATTATATTTCCATAATTATCACCTAAAATTTGAATTTCTACATGGCGAGGGTTTTCTATGAACTTTTCTATATACATACTATCATCTCCAAAAGCTGCCCTAGCTTCTGTACTTGCTGTAGAAAACTCTTTTAAAAACTTATTTTCTTCTTTAACTATTCTTATACCCTTTCCTCCACCACCTGCTGATGCTTTTATCATTACAGGAAATCCTATATTCTTTGCAATATTTAAACCTTCTTCTGGACTTTTAACTGCTCCTTTAGACCCTTTGATTACTGCTACTCCAGCCTTCTCTATAGTGTTTTTTGCTTTAGACTTATTTCCCATTAATTCTATAGTCTCTGGATCTGGACCTATAAATTTTATATTACATTCTCTGCACATACCTGCAAACTTACTATTTTCAGATAAAAAACCGAATCCAGGGTGAATAGCTTCTGATCCTGTAAGTACAGCAGCGCTAAGTATGTTCTTTACATTTAAATAACTATCTTTCGCTCTAGCTGATCCAATACATACAGCTTCATCTGCAAGTTGTGTGTGAATAGCATCTTCATCAATTTTAGAATAAACTGCTACTGTTCTAATTCCTAATTCTCTACAGGCCCTTATAACCCTAACAGCAATTTCTCCTCTATTTGCAATTAAAACTTTTTTAAACATAATTACTCCCCCACAGCAAAGGTTAGTTCTGCAGTAGCTACTACTTCTCCATCCACTAATGCCCTTGCAGCACCAACTCCTAAGGATCCTCTTCTTTTAATTATCTCTACCTCTAATATCAGCTTATCACCAGGTATAACCTTTCTTTTGAACCTAGCCTTATTTATACCCCCAAAATAGGCTATTCTACCCTTAAATTCGGGTAAGATTAAAAGAGCTATAGCTCCTACTTGTGCTAATGCCTCTATTATTAACACTCCAGGCATTACAGGCTCATCTGGGAAATGTCCTTGAAAGAAATAATCATTTATACTAACATTTTTATAACCTTTAGCACTCTTCCCCTCTTCTAATTCTTCAATTCTATCTATGAGTAAAAAGGGATATCTATGAGGAATAATTTCCTTTATTTCTTTTATATCCACATGCTTACCTCCTTATTTTTTAATCTTAAATAAAGGCTGACCATACTCTACCATGTCTTCATTTTTAACTAATATTTCTTCTATAACTCCTTCTACATCACTATTTATTTCATTCATAAGTTTCATAGCCTCAATTATGCATAGAGTGTCGCCTTTGCTTACTTTCTGACCAGGCTTTACAAAAGCTTCTCCATCTGGGGTGGACGAACAATAAAAAGTTCCTACTATAGGCGATTCTATAGTATGTAAGCTTTCTTTATTTTCCTTTATACTTTCTATGTTAAAACTTTTATCTTCTATAATTTCTTTTTTATCATACTGAATTTCTTCTTTATCATCTAAGGCCTTACTCTCATTCATAACATTTATTGTACTTATGGGTAGATTTTCTTGAACTTTAACTCCGCCTAAATCTTTGCCCATTTTAATAAAGAAACCTTCTTTTTCAATTTCTAAGTAGGTTAAACTTGAATCACTTAAAACCTTTATAAGATTTTCTATCTCTTTATAATTCATAATTACCTACCTTCCCACTTTTTAAATAATAATGTTGCATTATGTCCTCCGAAACCTAAAGAATTAGATAATGCATATTTAATATTAACTTTTCTTCCTTTTAATGATACATAATCTAAATCACATTCTTCATCTGGAACTTTAAGTCCTATAGTTGGATGTATGAATCCTTCTTCTAAAGATTTAATACAAACTATACTCTCAACAGCCCCTGCAGCTCCTAGTAGATGTCCTACCATAGACTTTGTAGAGTTTATTGGTATTTTATAGGACTTATGTCCAAAAAGCTTTTTTATTGCTGTAGTCTCAAATTTATCATTATATGGTGTACTTGTACCATGTGCATTTATATACGAAACTTCATCTTTATTTATCTTTCCTTCTTTTATTGCAAGAGCCATACATTTTGCTGCACCAGCTCCATCAGGACTTGGAGATGTTATATGATAAGCATCACAATTAGCTCCATATCCTATTATTTCCCCGTATATCTTGGCATCTCTTTTTTTAGCATGTTCCAATGATTCCAATATTAGAACTCCTGCTCCTTCTCCCATAACAAATCCATTTCTTTCTTTATCAAAAGGAATTGATGCTCTTTCCTTATCTTCAGTTGTATTTAGTGCTGTTAAATTGGCAAACCCTGCAATAGCTAAAGGTGTTATAGATGCTTCTGATCCACCTGTTATCATAATATCTGCATTATTATATTTTATAGCTCTAAAGGCCTCTCCAATTGAATTTGTCCCCGTAGCACAAGCAGTAACTATACTAGTGCATATTCCCTTTGCTCCATATTTTATAGCTATATTTCCAGCTGCCATATTGGATATTATCATGGGTATCATCATTGGAGAAACTCTGTTAGGCCCTTTACTCAAAAGCTTTTCATTTTCATTTTCTATGGTTTCAAGCCCTCCAATACCTGAACTTACAATTACCCCAAACCTATCCTTGTCTACAATATTTAAATCTAGTTTAGACATATTAATAGCTTCTTCTGCTGCAATCATGGCAAGCTTACAATATCTATCCATTCTTTTAGCATCTCTTCTATCCATATATTTTTCTAAATCTAAATTTTTAATCTCACCAGCTAAAGATACCTTATGTTTATCCAATGAAAAATGGGTTATTTTATCTATACCACATTTGCCTATCTTTGCAGAATCCCAAAATTCTTCAACATTGTTACCTATAGGGGTTATTGCTCCCATTCCAGTTACCACAACTCTATTAGACATACAAATTTCTCCTCTCTTACATCACCATACCACCATCTACATTAATAACTTGTCCGGTTATATAAGACCCTTTCTCTGAAACTAAAAAGGCTACCATATTTGCAACATCTTCTGCACTCCCCATTCTTTTAAGTGGTATAAGTTTTTTAACCTCTTCTTTTACCTTTTCTGAAAGTACTTCTGTCATATCAGTTTTTATAAATCCTGGTGCTATTGCATTTACTGTTATTCCTCTGCTTCCAACTTCTTTAGCAAGTGACTTAGTTAAACCTATTACTCCCGCCTTAGAAGATGCATAGTTTAATTGTCCTGGATTGCCTACTAATCCCACTACGGAAGAAATATTTATAATACTTCCATTCCTTTGCTTTAACATTACAGGAACTACCTGTCGTACACAGTTAAAAGTTCCTTTTAAATTTACATCTATAACATTATCAAAATCCTCTTCCTTCATTCTTAGTAAAAGTGTATCTTTTGTTATTCCAGCATTATTTATCAATATATCAATTTTACCAAAATACTCCAAACTCTTCTTTACTAAAGTTTCTACAGATTCAAATTTCGATACATCACATTCTACGCCGATGGCTTCTACACCTTTAGCCTTTATTTCCTTCAAACAATCCTCTATTAATTCTGTACTTTTTCTATAGTTAACAACTATATTAGCTCCCATTTCTGCAAGCTTTAAAGCTATAGATTTTCCAATTCCTCTGCTAGCACCTGTAACTATAGCTACTTTACCATTTAACATATACTTTCCTCCTTAAAGAGAACTCACAGCTTTCTCTAAGCCATTTAAATCCTCTATGCTAAGTACTTTAACCTTTCTATTTATCCTCTTAACAAACCCACTTAACACCTTGGATGGACCTATTTCAACAAATGTATCTATACCTTTTAAAATCATATTCTCAATAGATTTCTCCCACAAAACAGGCTTCATAACTTGTTGTTTTAACATTTCTGTAATTCTACTCTCATCCATCTCTTCTCCAGTAACATTAGTGATTATAGGATATTTGAATTTGTTTATTTTTATATGTTTAAGTACTAACTCCAACTTCTCTGCTGCTGGCTCTAACATTTTTGTATGAAAGGGTCCACTTACAGGTAGTTCTATAGCTTTAATTGCCCCCATATCTAAAGCTAATTTACACGCTTCTTTAATAGCTTGAACCTCTCCACCTATTACTATTTGTTTTGGACAATTTAAATTTGATATATCTACAAAACCTTTTGACTTAGCTTCCTGTATTACACTTCTAACTTCATCATATTTAAGTCCTATAATAGCTGCCATACTGCCAACTCCATATGGAACAGCCTCTTGCATAAATTTCCCCCTTTTACTAACTAGAGCAATAGCTTCTTCAAAAGAAATAGCTCCATTACAGACAAGAGCAGAGTATTCACCAAGACTCAATCCAGCAGCAATCTTTGGAGTTATCCCTTTATTTTCTAAAGCTTTAAGTATAGCTATACTTACGGTTAATATGGCTGGTTGAGTATTCTCCGTCCTATCCAGTTCTTCTTTAGATCCTTTAAAGCAAAGTTCACTTAAATTAAACCTTAAAACATCATTGGCTTTATGAAAAATATCCTGACTCTCTTTTATATTGTCATAAAACTCTTTTCCCATACCAACATATTGAGATCCTTGCCCAGGAAATACAAAAGCTATATTGGCCATATACTAATCCTCCCCAAAACTTCTTATACTATTTTGAAATTCAATAAATATTTCTTCTATAATTTCACTACAGCTCTGTTCCTTTTTTATTAATCCAGCAACCTGGCCCGCCATAACAGAGCCTTCTTGTACTTCACCTTCCCTTGCTGCTTTTCTTAAAGTTCCAGCACCTAGCTTATCAAGCTCCTCTTTATCTACCCCTTCTTTCTCCATAGTCACAAACCTTCTCGATAATTTATTTCTAATTACTCTAACGGGATGTCCTGTGGCTCTACCCGTAACTACAGTATCTATATCCTTTGCATTTATAACCTTATGTTTATAATTTTCATGAATTGTACATTCCTTTGCTACTAAAAATCTAGTTCCTAACTGTACCCCACTAGCTCCTAGCATAAATGCTGCTGCCACACCTCTTCCATCTCCTATGCCACCTGCAGCAATAACAGGTATATTAACAGCATCTACAACTTGTGGTACTGCTACCATAGTTGTAAGTTCCCCGACATGCCCTCCTGCCTCACATCCCTCTACAATTAAAGCATCAGCCCCAGCTCTTTCCATTCTCTTAGCTAAAGCTACAGAAGCTACTACAGGAATAACCTTTATTCCATGTTCCTTCCACCTATCCATGTACTTACCTGGATTGCCTGCACCAGTAGTAATCACTCTTATACCTTCCTCGCAAACAAGTTCCGCAATTTCATCAGCATATGGGCTTAAAAGCATAATATTTACTCCAAAAATTTTATCGGTAAGCGTTTTAGCTTTCCTTATTTCTTCCCTTACATACTCTGTAGGTGCATTTCCAGCAGCAATTAAACCAAGTCCACCTGCATTAGATACAGCAGATGCAAGTGAACTATCAGCAACCCAGGCCATTCCCCCTTGAAATATAGGGTATTTTATATCTAGAATTTCGCATAGTCTATAATTAAACATATTAACCTCCACATACTTTGCCACTAGATTTATTTTGTCTTTTTTTCTATATAGCTAACAACCTCACCTACAGTTTTTATACCTTCTATATCCTCATTTGGAATCTCGACATCGAATTCCTCTTCTAGGGACATAACAATTTCAAATATTTCAAGAGAATCTACTCCTAAATCTTCAATTAATTTTGACTCTAATTTGATTTCTTCTTCTTCAACACCTAATTGATTAATAATAACATTTTTCACTTTTTCAAATATCATATTATACCACTCCTTGTATTTTTTTATATTTTATTTTGATAGTCAAAGTATTATATATAATATATATCATAGTTCTATTAGTGCCCCACCCCAAGTTAATCCTGAACCAAAGCCAACTATGATTATTTTTGTCCCACTTTTTAAAATTCCATCTTCTCTCATTTCACTTAAAGCAATTCCAATACTTGCACTGGAAGTATTGCCATAGGCTTGTAAATTTACATAAAACCTATCCATGCTAAGAGATAATCTTTTAGCCACCGCTTCTATTATTCTATAATTTGCTTGATGACATACTATATAGTCTATATTATCTAGAGTTTCTTCATTCTTATCTAAGAGTTCTCTTATGCATTTATCTACCTTAGTAACAGCAAACTTAAAAACTTCCTTACCATTCATCTTTATTTTTTCAAAATCCCTATGTAACTCTTTCGTAAAAGGTGTAGAAAAATCCATATTTCCACAAGTTAGGACACTTGCACCACTACCATCTGATCCTAATATAACATCTATAATTTCTTCCTTACTTCCTTCACCTATTATCATGGCAGATGCCCCATCACCAAATAGAACACAAGTATTTCTATCTTTCCAATCAACAACCTTTGATAGCACTTCAGCACCTATAATTAGAACAGTTTTATACATACCACTATTAATATAAGCCTTTGCACAAGAAAGTGCATAAACAAAGCCTGAACACGCAGCCAAAATATCAAAAGCCACAGCATTTTTAGCCCCAAGCATATTTTGCACTTCACAAGCAGCTGATGGAAAAAAAGATTTAGGTGAAGATGTACTTACCAATATCAAGTCTATATCTAAAGGATGTATACCTGAATTGTTTATAGCAGCTTTAGCTGCTTTACAAGCAAGGTCTACCACACTTTCGCCCTCACTTATCCTTCTTTCTTTAATCCCTGTTCTTGAAGTTATCCATTGGTCACTAGTATCCACCATATTTGATAGTTCTTCATTAGTAAGTACTTTCTCAGGCACATACATACCCATACCCAGAATATTTGTCTTTAACATATATTCTCCTTCTTTCTAAATAACTAAAATTAATCTAAGTTATAATTTTCTCTAAAAAAGTTATTTAGTTTTTCTAAAGAATTAATTAACACTTTTTCTTCCTCTTCTGTTAGGCCTTCTATAGTAGCTTTTATCATATCTGAGTGAAACTTTTGGTGGACCCTATAAGCAAGTTTTCCTTTTCTAGTAAGTTCTATTAATACCACTCTTCTATCAGTATCACTTCTCATTCTCTCTACATAACCCTTTTTAACAAGGTTATTTATAGCTATAGTTAAAGTTCCTACTGTTATTTTTAAATCACTTGCTATTTCACTCATGGTACGACTACTATACATTCCTACGGCATCTATAGTGTGTATTTCTGTTATGGATAAATCCTTTAGATTTCCCTCTTTTATTGCATTCTGTTCTATTAATAATATGTCGTTAAAGTTTTGAACTAATAATTCGTTTAATATATTAATGGACTTACTCAAAAAATATCACCACACTAGATTTGATTTTAAAATACTTTGATAGTCAAAGTATATTAAAATTTTATTATTTTGTCAATAAGTTAATTATTAACAAAAAGAAAACAGCCTTACATACGCTGTTTATCTGTTATATTATATGCCCCTTGTTTTTTCTCTACTACATTTGATTTTGTTGTGGTAAGATTAAATATAGAGACTATAATATATGCACTCCAAGAAAAAATAAATAAAATACATAAAACTTTTCCTAATCCAAAATAAGAATCTTTTTTCTTACCTATTATTATTATTGATAAAATTATAGTAACTATTGTTCCAAAAAAACCTACATTGTATAAAACACTTGATAAAATATCTAATACCATAACTTATTACTCTCCTATACTGTTTTATAACTTATAATAATTATCGTAAATTAAAAAATTAAATTAATACTTTATAACTATATTTAACTTACATATTATTTCCAATAATTTGAAAAATGTTTCTATATGTTATATAATATATACTTACAGGTTACATAATATTAAAATTAGATACTTAAAACACATTAGAAGGGTTGAGGGTACATGAATACCTTTATGTTTAATAATAAAAACAATAAATTCACTTTTGTTAGTAATATATTTATTGAAAAATATATGCCAAAAGCAAGGGGTGAATACGTTAAAATATATCTACTGGGATTAAAATATGCACTAAGTGGGGAAGTTGGTGCTTCTTCTTCTATTATAGCTAGTAGTTTAAACTTATTAGAATCAGAAGTTTTAAATGCTTGGACATTCTGGAATGATGAAGGAGTTGTAAAACTAACGCCTGTAGATAATAGTGGTAACTACTCTATAGAATTCTTAGATTTAAATAATTGTGAGGATGATACTAAGATCAATTTATTAGAAGAGTTATATGATAATTCTATAAAAGAAATGCTCCAGGACATAGAAAAATTTTTAGGTCGTCCCCTTTCATCTAAAGAAATGACCATGTATTTAAGTTGGCAAAAAGACTTTAACTTTTCTCCTGAGCTAATACTAATACTTATACAGTATTGTGTTTCAAAGGGAAAGACTGATTACAGATATATAGAAAAAATAGCTATAGTTTGGCATGATAAAAATATAAGGTCTATAGATGATGCTCAAATATTTATTAAACAACACGAAGATAGATGGATTAAAATTAAAAAAATACTTACATATCTAGGAATGCAAAACTCCGAAGTTATGAAACCACAAGAACAATTAATCACAAAGTGGATAAATACATATAAATTCCCTATTGAAGTTATCTATAACGCTTGTGATATATGCTTTCAACGAATAAACAAAGCTGATTTTAAATATATAGATGGGATTTTAAATAGTTGGTTTAAAGATGGTGTTAAATCTATAGAAGATATTGAAAAAAACAGAAAAAAATCTCCTAAATACTATAAAGGTAAGACTGTTTCAAAAGGAAGTTTTGGAAACTATGAACAGAGAAATTATGATTTTAATGATTTAGAGAAAAAATTACTAGGATGGGATAGGAATGATTAGAAAATATAAAGAAGAAATTGCAAAGATCTATGAAATTCTTCAAGAAAAATCTAAATCTGAACTTAAAAGTAGAAAGGATGAAATAGAAAAAGTTCTTCCAGAAGTTATATCTATAGAAAAGAAAATTGCAAAACTTTGTATAGATGTATCTATAAATACTTTAAAACAGATGGATAATAGAGATAATTACTTACACGAATTAAAAAATACTATTACAGATCTTAAAATGAAAAAATCTGAACTCCTAGTTGAAAAAGGTTATCCTATGGACTACTTAAATCTACATTTTCAATGTAGCAAATGCAATGATACTGGATTTATAGGAGCTACTAGATGTGATTGTTATAAAAAACACCTAGCAGATATATACTATAAAAATTCTGACTTAAGGGATTCTCTTAGTGAAAATAATTTTAAAAGTTTTAATTTAAATTTGTATAGGGATAATAGAGGTAATAATGAACCTGAATCCCCTAGGCAGAATATGAGAAAAATATTTTCGAAGGCAACTAACTTTATAAATACATTTTATTCAACTGGGGAAAATTTATTCTTCTATGGTGGTTCTGGGACAGGAAAGACGTTCCTTTCTTATTGTATAGCGAAGGAGCTTTTAGACAAAGGTTATCTTGTAATATATAAAACTGCCGATGAATTAATAAAAAATTTAAATGAAATTAGATTTCATGGCAATAAAGAGTTAGAAGAATCTATTCTAAATTGTGACTTACTTATAATCGATGATTTAGGCACAGAACATAAAACTGATATAAGTAGATCCGAATTATTTAATTTAATTAATAAAAAGCTGTTAAAAAATAAGAGCATGCTTATATCTTCAAATTATCAACTGGAATACTTAATGGAAAATTATTCCGAGAGGATAACATCAAGACTATTAGGAAACTTCACCATATGTAAGTTTTACGGTGAAGATATTAGGATAAGGAATAATTTAACAAAATTAATAGATTAATAGAAATATTTTTCAAAAGAGTACTTTGCTTCATAATAAGGTACTCTTTTTTATACTAAAATAAATGTTTGTATGTCGTTTTTTATCACTTATTGTTCGACTTTGTAGTGCAGACTACAGAAAAATTTTAAAATTATTCGTATAATTAATAATAACATATTTAAAACTTTCAAAATAAAAAATTTTTAAGAAAAGAAAGGAAGGTTATAAAATGATAAAACTTTTAGGTATACTTATTGTAATAATTGGATTCATTCTAAAACTAGATACTATTTCAGTAGTCATAGTGTCTGGTATAGTTACTGCACTTGTATCTGGTATTGACTTCATGTCCTTCTTAGATATTCTCGGCAAATCTTTTGTTGAAACAAGATATATGACACTATTTGTACTTACCTTACCTGTTATAGGTATATGTGAAAGATACGGTTTAAAGGAAAAGGCTATAGACCTTATACAAAAAGCTAAAAAACTTACTACTGGTAGAATTTTAGTTCTTTACTTATTTATAAGAGAATTAGCTGCTATAGCTTCTGTAAGACTTGGAGGACATCCTCAATTTATAAGACCTCTTATCAACCCAATGGCACAGGGTGCTGCCATAAGTAAATATAAAGATGTGGATGAAGAGAGTGAAGACGTTATAAAAGGTATGGCTGCTGCTGCTGAAAACTATGGTAACTTTTACGGACAGAACGTTTTCATTGCAAATTCAGGAGTTTTATTAATTGTAGGAACTTTAAGCGAACTTGGGTATAAAGTAACTCAGGTAGATGTAGCTAAATATTCAATTCCTATAGCTATATGTGCATTTATTCTTGGATCATTACAATTCCTATGGTTAGATAAAAAGTTAGATATGAAAATGAAAAAAAATAAATAAGGAGGATTGAAATTATGGATATAAAGCAAATCTCAATAATGTTATTGGAATTTTTCTATATGTTAACTGGTATTATAATGCTAATGACAACTTATTTTATATTAAAAGATGACAAACATCCTACAAGAATTGGTACAGCTTCATTTTGGTCTATATTAGGCTTCATATTTATATTCGGAAAATACGTTCCTTCTAAATTAGTAGGTGCTCTACTTTTAATAATAGGTCTTCTTACATTAACTAAACAAGTTAAAATTGGTTCTATTAAAACTATTTCTGATAGTTTTAGAGAAGAACAATCCAAAAAAATTGGTGGAAAAATATTCATTCCTTCTTTAGCCTTAGCTGTAGTAGCTTTTGCTGTAGCTCAATATACTAAGCTTGGTGGTCAAGTAGCTATAGGTATGTCAGCTTTAGCAGGTCTTATTCTTACTTTATTTATAACTAAATCTCCAGCAAAGAATATTGCTCTTGATGGTGATAGGATGTTACAACAAGTTGGATCTTCTAGTATACTTCCTCAATTACTTGCAGCTCTAGGAACTGTATTTACTGCTGCTGGAGTTGGTCAGGTTATTTCTAAAGGAATATCAACAATAATTCCTCAAGGAAATATCTTATTAGGTGTTACAGCTTACTGCTTAGGAATGGCTATATTTACAATGATAATGGGAAATGCCTTCGCTGCATTTGCAGTTATAACAGCTGGTGTTGGTGTTCCATTTGTATTTGCCCAAGGTGCTAACCCTGCTATAGCTGGTGCTCTAGCTTTAACTGCTGGATATTGTGGAACATTATTAACTCCAATGGCTGCAAACTTCAACATAGTTCCTGCTGCTTTATTGGAAAGTAAAAATAAAAATAGAGTAATAATATCCCAAGCTCCTGTAGCTATATTATTACTAATAATTCATATAGCACTTATGTATTTCTTAGCATTTTAAATTTATTGATAAATAGGGGGTATTAATAATGAAAGTTTTAGTTACTGGTTTTGATCCTTTTGGTGGAGAAAAAATAAACCCTGCCTTAGAGGCTGTAAAAGGGTTAAAAAATAGTATATCTGGTGCAGAAATTATAAAAATAGAAATACCAACTGTATTTAAAAAATCTGTTGCTGAAGTAGAAAAAGCCATTGTTAAACATAATCCTGATATAGTACTTTGTATAGGGCAAGCTGGTGGAAGGTTTGAAATAAGTCCAGAAAGAGTAGCTATAAATATGGATGATGCTAGAATAGAAGATAACGAAGGTAATCAACCTATTGATTTACCTATATTTAAAGATGGTGCGCCTGCATACTTCACATCCCTTCCAATAAAAGCTATGGTAAAAGAAATGAAGGAGAATGGTGTTCCTGGTAGTATATCAAATACAGCTGGTACATTTGTATGCAACCATGTAATGTATGGTGTACTTTATCTTATAGATAAAAAGTACCCTAATATGAAAGGTGGATTCATTCACGTTCCATTCATACCAGAACAAGTTACAGAAAAGAGAAATATGCCGAGCATGTCTCTAGAACTTATAACAAAAGGTCTTGAACTTTGTATTAAGGCAGCCGTTGAAAATACTGAGGATATAAAAGAAACTGGAGGTAAAATTTGTTAATGACAGAATGTATATTTGTCTACGGAAGTCTTATGGATGGCTTCTTTAACTATGATAAATATCTTAAAGGTAAAGTTTTAACTTCTAAAAAAGTAAAAACAACTGGAAAGTTATTTCACATGAAAAAAGAAGGTTATCCTGCCTTATTAAAAGGTGACGATGTAGTGTATGGTGAATTAATCACTATAAAAGATTTTGAAAACAACTTAAAAGCTATGGATGCCATGGAAGGATTTTTAGGAGAAAATAATCCAGATAATGAGTACAATAGAATGCTTATAGATGTTCAGTTATTAGATACTGATAAACTAAATAACAGTTCTTCAATACACCATGAAACAATAAAGGCCTATGCCTATATGTATAATTACAATGAAACTAAGGTAAATAAAGATAACCTTGTGTATATTAAACATGGCGATTGGAGAAAATACATGAATACATAGTAGGATTATTCCTACTATGTATTTATTTTATCTTCTTTTTGATTTATAATAGATAGTAATTCTCTTTTAATAATTTTTTACTACAAGGAGTATGAAATATGATATATGAAGATTTATTTGATTATAAAAAACAAGAAGAAATGAGAAGCTTTTTCTTAAATATGTTAGCTCCTCTAGGTAAGAAAAAAGACTTTAAAAAAGGTGACCTAATTAAGATATACGAAGAAGAAAGATTTGTAGGTATCGTAATTAATGGAAAGGTGAAAGGTTCATTGTATAGCTCTAAGGGAACCGAAAAGTTACTTTATATCTTGAGGGCTGGTGAAATCTTTGGTGAATCAAATTATTTTGTAAGTGGTGGTTCACACTCCATTATAAAAGCCATGGAACCTAGCACCATATCTTTTATACCTAAAAATATATTAGATTCTTATTTAGATAAAAATCCTAAAGCATATAGCTTTTTTATACATAGCATAACTAGAAAGTATAGAATATCAATTTCTCAGATGTCTGATGCTATATTCAGTTCCTCAAAAACTAAAGTAGCAAATACTTTGTATAGGCTTACAGTTCAAGATAGCAAAAAAGAAGCTAATGAATATATAATTAAAACTCACCTAACACATCAAACTCTTGCTAATTTAATTGGATGTTCAAGAATAACCGTTACTAAAGTACTAAAAGAATTAAGGCAATTAAATATTCTTGACATTCGAGATAAAAAAATTGTAGTTAAGAATTTAGATGCTCTTAAATCCATGTGTCAAAGTTAAATAATATTAATAATAAAAACTGCTTAAACTATACTTATATATTAGAATATACTTTAAGCAGTTCTTCAGTTATATAAAAGTTTTTTAAAATTAAAAAAGCTCCTAGAAAATCTTCTAGAAGCTTTGGAGCTGGCAATAGGACTTGAACCTACAACCTGCTGATTACAAGTCAGCTGCTCTACCAATTGAGCCATGCCAGCATAATGGCGACCCAGAAGGGACTCGAACCCTCGACCTCCGGCGTGACAGGCCGGCACTCTAACCAACTGAGCCACTGGGCCATTTTTATGGTGGGCACAACAGGGATCGAACCTGTGACCCTCTGCTTGTAAGGCAGATGCTCTCCCAGCTGAGCTATGCGCCCATAAAAATTAATGGTGACTCCTAGGGGAATCGAACCCCTGTTACCACCGTGAAAGGGTGGTGTCTTAACCGCTTGACCAAGGAGCCATATTTAGTTTGTTTTTTTAAATTAATGGAGCTGGCAATAGGACTTGAACCTACAACCTGCTGATTACAAGTCAGCTGCTCTACCAATTGAGCCATGCCAGCATAAATGGCGACCCAGAAGGGACTCGAACCCTCGACCTCCGGCGTGACAGGCCGGCACTCTAACCAACTGAGCCACTGGGCCATTTTATGGTGGGCACAACAGGGATCGAACCTGTGACCCTCTGCTTGTAAGGCAGATGCTCTCCCAGCTGAGCTATGCGCCCATAAAATTAATGGTGACTCCTAGGGGAATCGAACCCCTGTTACCACCGTGAAAGGGTGGTGTCTTAACCGCTTGACCAAGGAGCCATATTTAGTTTGTTTTTTAAATTAATGGAGCTGGCAATAGGACTTGAACCTACAACCTGCTGATTACAAGTCAGCTGCTCTACCAATTGAGCCATGCCAGCATAAATGGCGACCCAGAAGGGACTCGAACCCTCGACCTCCGGCGTGACAGGCCGGCACTCTAACCAACTGAGCCACTGGGCCATTTTATGGTGGGCACAACAGGGATCGAACCTGTGACCCTCTGCTTGTAAGGCAGATGCTCTCCCAGCTGAGCTATGCGCCCATAAAATTAATGGTGACTCCTAGGGGAATCGAACCCCTGTTACCACCGTGAAAGGGTGGTGTCTTAACCGCTTGACCAAGGAGCCTTGTTTTAAGTCTTTAATATTTTAACATAAACTTAAAATGTTTGCAATACTTTTAAAGTTTATTATTAGAGAAATTCAGTAATCGTTTAACTAAGAATATAAATTAACACATAAATATTTCAAAGAAAAAATTTACTAAATAACTTATGGTGGGCACAACAGGGATCGAACCTGTGACCCTCTGCTTGTAAGGCAGATGCTCTCCCAGCTGAGCTATGCGCCCATAAATTAATGGTGACTCCTAGGGGAATCGAACCCCTGTTACCACCGTGAAAGGGTGGTGTCTTAACCGCTTGACCAAGGAGCCATATTGTCAGTCTCTCTAATCTTTAAAGGTTTATCTAATAATTTAAGCTATCAGAGCAACTTGTTCAGCTATCCGACAAGGTATATCATACCGAAAATTTATTAATATGTCAACATTTTTTTTAATCTTTTTGTTGTTTTATATAAATTATATTAATAATCTATACTTTAATACATTATTCAATGCTTTTATTGTATACTGTTATTATATACTTATATAATTATTTTATTATATATAGGAGGCTAAAATGATTAAAGACTTAATTATTATAGGTGGAGGCGCTTCAGGCCTTGTAGCTTCTATTATTGCTAAGGATTTTAACTCTAATATAACTTTGTTAGAAGGTACAGATAGAATTGGAAGAAAAATTTTAACTACAGGTAATGGTAGATGTAATATTAGTAATAAATATATCAATATAAAAAGATATCATAGTGATTTAGACGGTTTCGGTGAAAAAGTATTAAATCAGTTTAATAATGAAGATACTATTAACTTTTTTAGTTCTATTGGACTTCCGTTACGAACTTTGGAAGGTGGAAAAATGTATCCTCTTTCCTTACAATCTTCTGCTGTTTTAGATATTTTAAAACTTGCTATTGAAGAAAGGGAAATTAATTTACAATTAAATAGTAAAGTAAAAAATATCGAATTAAAAAAAGATATATTTTACATATATACAGAAAAAGATATATTAAAAAGTAAGAAGGTACTATTATGTACTGGAGGAAAATCCTATGTTGGCACCGGTTCTGATGGAAGTGGATATACTCTTGCTAAAAATTTAGGCCATTCAATTATAAATACTATCCCTTCTATAGTACAAATAAAATTAAATCATGATAAATTAAAAGCTATTTCCGGTGTGAAATTTGAAGGTTCCGCTGAAATACTTGTAGAAGGTAAATCTATAAAAAAGGAATATGGGGAAATCTTATTTACTGATTATGGTATATCTGGTCCTCCTATTTTACAGTTAAGCAGAATTGCTTCCTCTAAGTCTGAAAGTAATAATATGAACTTAACTATAGATATGTTCCCTCAAATGTCGAAAGAACACTTAAGAAACTTTCTAGAAAATCACTTTGGGGCTTTTGGTTATAGAAGTATATATAATTGTTTTATTGGAATTATAAACAAAAAATTAATCCCTATATTTTTAAAAGAAAGTGGAGTAACTGATATCCATAAAGAAGCGTACCACTTAACTTGGGATGAAAAGGAAAATCTTTTAAATAACTTAAAAAACTGGACTTTTGAAGTTTCAGGAACTAATACCTTTAGAGAAGCTCAAGTTACTGCAGGTGGTATAAACACTAAAGAGGTCGATGAAGAAACTCTAGAGTCTAAAATTATTCCTGGATTATATTTTGCAGGAGAAATTTTAGATATCGATGGTGATTGTGGTGGATTTAATCTACAATGGGCTTGGAGTTCTGGCGTCGTATCATCTAGATCTGCTCTTTCAAAACAAGTATAATAACAAAATCTAAGTTTAAAATATAATCCCGTTAAATAAACCTACGAAATACTATATAAGTTTATTTAACGGGATAATTTTATTTTTCTATCTCTTATTAAAAAACAATTATCAGAGTCCTTTAAATTTTTATTTAGACCAATAAGTTTTTCCAATAGTTACCCTATTACCTTCAGAATTATCAATTTTATGTTCAAATACAATAACATCATCTTCCCTGCTTATGATGTCACCATAGACATTAATTTTATCTCCATATTTCACTTCTTTTTCATAGGTTATAGTTAACCTTTTTAAGGTATATTCTAAAATTATATCTAAAGGTATGGTTTCTAAAATCCAGGAAATATACTTAACATTATTAACGTGAAGATTTGTATCTATATCACTATATCTCACATCAAATAATTTTTTATAATCAAAATCCTCTTTTTGCAAATTAATTTTTTCTATTGTAAAAGGTTCTTTTTTTACTCCATCTAGACCATATTTACTTTGAAGCTCCTCTGTAACCCTTTTAGGTTTTCCTTTATTTATATCCACTAAGAACCATATGCTATGCCCTAATACAATTACCTCTCCACTGCTATCTATAATCTCAAAATTTCTATAAGCATAAAATTTTCTGCAACCACATGGTATAGTCCTTGCTACTATTTTTTCTCCATAGGATGGATAGCTATTAACTTTTATATCCCATTTATATAATATCCAAGCTATATTATTTTCTTTTAAATATTCCAATCCAATACCTAGTTTTTCTGATTGTTCCATGGATACATCTTCGAAATATTGCATTATGCTTGTAAATAAGGCTCTTTTTTTATAATCTATTTCATGGAAATTAACTTCAAATGTTTTATCTGTAACAATACCTTCCATATCATCACCCTTATATAATATTTTGTATAAATTTATTTAATAATTTTACTTATTATAAATATAAACTTAAATTACTACTATCAAACACCTATTTGAAAAAAGACTTATAGTAGACTCCTACCATAAGCCTTTATATTTTATGTTGTTAAACTATCTTTTAAATAACTCTGTATAGCTTAAATTATATACTAATATATTATTGAACTTTATCATTTAAAGCATTCATTAATTGTTCTATATCCATTCCATGAACCATAGCAGCTTCCTCTAATGTCTCAGATTGCGCTGATGGACATCCAACACATCCCATTCCAAAACTCATTAGAACTTCAACTACGTCTGGATATTGTCTTACAACTTCACCTATAGTCATTTCTTTATTTATTTTCATGTTAATCTCTCCTCTTCATTTATGTTTTGGATTTTCTACTTACTATGATATATTATAACTCTTTTTATTATTCTTTAGTATATATTTGCCTAATTTATTGTCTTAAATTTTACATATTACTTAAATTTAAGTCAATACTTATATATAATCTTTCATTCTATAAAGTTTAAAAATTTTCTTTTATTCATATTTAGCCCTTTAAAAAATCAAGGTTTACATAAATAGTAAAAGAGCGGAAAAATTATCATTTCCACTCTTTTGCGTTATCTGAATCGTTAGTTATAATTTATAATGCTACTTAAAATTATATTTTAAAACACATATACTAATGTTTATTATATATTAATTCTCATTGTTGTTAGCGTTAAGAGATGATACGTCTTCAGGATATATGGTCTGTTCTCCATTAGGAGTAGTATATGTTAAACTACCCACTCTAAACTCTTTAGATTTAGAGCTTTTAAAATTCTGTACTTCGACATTTTGTTCTGTAGAACTTGTATTTTTAAGTGCCCTTTCTCTACCTTCTTCAACTTTTACATCTGTTCCACCCACATTAGTAAATACACCAGAAATAATGCCCCCAAAATATTGACTAGCAACATTAGATGAATATTCACTAAATCTATCATAAAAATTTTCTTCAACCCAATTCCAATCCCATTCTGAATAGCCATTAATATCTTTATGCTTGTACAAATCTATAATATGATCTACCGCACTCATATTATTTTTTCCCCCAAATTTTACTGATACACTAGGTCTATCTGTAGGATGATCTTTACGCGCATTTCCAGTATATCTTAAAAAACCAAAAAACTCTATATCATATTCCATATATATCTTACCCTCATATGGTATGTCGGACTTTTTATTAAGAACATTTAATCGTACCTTTTTCCTGCTCTTTGCAGGTGTTGTTGTTGTATGAGAAATTGTATGTTTAGTAGTTACAGAGTTAGTTTTCGTATTGGACCAACCCTGCTCTGAATTGAATTCAAGATTTGTTTCAATTGATTTTTCTCCTATAAATGGAATTCTAACATTAAATGATGACTTAATTCCAATTTTTTCTCCGAATTTAACGTGATCCGTTTTGGAAGTACTTTCAGTAGTTTCATATCCAAAAGATAATGATGTTTTAGCTTCAGAATTACTTTTATTTACTACTTGAAGAGTTGATGATGCCAGTGGATCTAGACTTATAACTTTAGCTTTTCCTAAAGTTAATGAATCATGATCGATAACAAACCTAGCATTACTAATCTTCATAACAAGCCTATCATGCGGGCGATAGCCTTCAGCGTAAGGATCATTTTGATTGTATCTAGCTGATAAATAATATACTGTTTTTCCTTCTTCTTCTGCTCTTTTAAATTCAAAATCTTCCCCTATTTCTTTTGATGCTGTACCGAGGCACCATCCAAATCCCAAACAATGAGCCATGTTAGCCCAATTCTTTATAAAATATGGGTCTTTAATAATTTTAGCTTTTAAGTCTTCATGATCTTCATAGTTAAATAGTTCAATTGAAGTTTTTCGTTTTGTCGGCAGATCTGTTGATGCCAATGTTTGAGCTGGTGGCACTAATATTAAACATTGTAGCACCACCAAAGATGCGCAAATTGCCTTTTTAAAAAAAGATTTTTTTAACATAAACAATTCCTCCTTAATAATAATTTTAGTGAAAGTTATTATATCAGTAGAATTCTTACAATTATATTAACATAAAAAGACATAAAATGTATATAGTTGTTACAAAATGTTAACTTATAACATTACATTCACCTTTTATCCAAATGGAATGTTTAAATTTGTTGATATCATGGGAAAGAGAGCTTAGTATTCTAATGATAAACTTCTGATAATTTACTATGCAAAAAGAGGCTATCCCATACAATCATGGTTAGCCTCTATATTATTACTATTAAATTTAAAGATCACATACTCTTATAGTTTGATTTCTCTTTGGTCCAACTGAAACTATAGAAATTTTAGTATCTGTAAATTTCTCTATGTTTTTCAAATAAATTTTTGCATTTTCTGGTAATTCTTCATAACTTCTTGCTTCTGCTATGCTTTCATCCCATCCATCAAACTCTTCATATACTGGTTTACACTTAGCTAAATCCTCTAAGCTAGCTGGGAAGTAATCAATTACTTTTCCATCTAACTCATATCCAACACAAACTTTTACTTTTTCTATACCAGCTAAAGTATCCATTTTTGTTATAGCAAAACTTGTAAGACCAGAAACTCTAGCAGTAGTTTTTAAAATTACAAGGTCAAGCCATCCACATCTTCTAGCTCTTCCTGTAGTAACTCCAAATTCATGACCTACCTGTCTTATATGTTCTCCCATTTCATCATTTAGCTCTGTTGGGAATGGTCCTTTACCCACTCTTGTAGTATATGCCTTACCAATTCCTACAGCATTTGTAATCATTGTAGGACCTATACCTGTACCTGTACATACTCCACCAGCCATAGTATTTGATGATGTTACATATGGATATGTACCATAATCTATATCAAGAAGCATTCCTTGTGCTCCTTCAAATAATACATTTTTATTAGCCTTTATAGAATTATATATCTCAACTGACGTTTCTCTAACATATGGTCTTATCTTTTCACCAAACTCTAAATACTTATTATAGGTTTCTTCAAAATCAATTTCTTCGCCATTTAATACATCTACTATGATTTTATTCTTAAGAGCTAAATTATCCTCTAATTTTTCTCTTAATACTTCCTTATGAAGTAAATCACATATTCTTATTCCACTTCTTTCAGCCTTATCTGTATAACATGGTCCTATACCCTTCCCGGTAGTTCCAATGTCATTTTTACCTCTCCACTTTTCTTTTAATCCATCTAAAACTTTGTGGTAAGGCATTATAACTTGTGCTCTATCACTTATTGCAAGTCTTTCTGGTGTTACATCAACACCTAGTTCTTTCAAGTAATCTATTTCTGTAAACAATGCTTCTGGGTCTATAACTACACCATTACCTAATATATTAAGTTTATCCTCATATAATATTCCTGATGGAATTAAATGAAGTTTGTATTCCTTATCTCCAACTATTACTGTGTGCCCAGCATTATTTCCACCTTGAAATCTTACAACAACCCCTGCTTCTTCTGCTAAATAGTCAGTCATTTTTCCTTTTCCTTCGTCACCCCATTGAGCTCCAAGTACTATAAAAGCTGCCATTACGCATTCCTCTCTTTCATTTAAGAAGATTAACTTCTTTTAATTTATACATTAATTATGTTCTACACTTAATTTAATCATACATTTTTATCTTATCAAATAGCTAATTAAATATCAATAATAAAACGAATACTTATATATAAAATTATAGTATCGTTCGTCTAAATGCAAAATCTTCTCTGTGATGAGAAGATTTTTATAACTATTTAGCAATACGTCTTGCAACATAGACTCCACTTGCTGATGCCTGTGATAAAGAATGTGTAACTCCTGAGCAATCACCAAGAACATAAAGCCCTCTTACATTAGTTTCCAGATTTCTATCAACCTCTACCTTACAATTATAGAACTTAACTTCAACTCCATATAAAAGTGTATCCTCATTAGCTGTACCTGGTGCTATCTTGTCTAAAGCATATATCATCTCTATAATATCGTCCATTTGTCTTTTAGGTAGAACAAGGCTTAAATCTCCAGGTGTAGCCTTTAGTGTAGATCTTGTAAAACTTTTTGCCATGGTTTTTTCGCTACTTCTGTGCCCTTTGATAAGATCTCCAAACCTTTGAACTAAAACCCCACCCCCTAGCATATTACTAAGCCTCGCTATAGATTCTCCGTATTCATTACTATCCTTAAACGGTTCTGTAAAACGATTGGATACTAGTAAAGCAAAATTTGTGTTTTCTGTATGCAAATCAGGATTAGAATAACTATGACCATTTACAGTAACTATTCCATTAGTATTCTCAGTTACCACTTCTCCATGAGGATTCATACAAAAAGTTCTTACTAAGTCAGAATGACTTTTAGTCCTATATACTATTTTGCTTTCGTATACTTCATCTGTAATATGTTCAAATACGCTAGAAGGAAGTTCTACACGTACACCAATATCAACTCTGTTATTCTCTGTCTTTATGTTTAATTTATTACAAAGATTAGATGTCCATTTTGAACCTGAACGACCTGTAGCTAAAATAAGCTTGTCTGATTTAAATTCTTTATTTTTAGTAATTATATTAAACTCATTATTGTCTTTTTTTATATCTATTACTTCTGTATTAAATAACAATTCCATGTTTTCTTTTAAAAGGTTATATATATTAGTTAATATCCTTACATTTCTATCTGTACCTAAATGTCTGACCTTAGCATCTAAGAGGTGTAGATCATGTTGAATAGCTCTTCTTTTAAGTCCTGAATTAGCTGTAGAGTACAGTCTTGCGTCACTGCCACCCATACTGCACAAAACACTATCCACATAATCCATAAGTTCTAAGGCCTGCTTTTCACCTATATACTTATGTAAATCTCCACCAAAATTATTAGTTATATTATATTTTCCATCAGATAAGGTACCAGCGCCACCATATCCATTCATAATATTACAGCTATTACAATGAATACAGTTTTTTATCTTTTCTCCGTCGATCGGACAATTTCTTTTTTCTATACTGTTTCCTTTTTCAATCATTAAAACTTTTAAACTTGGATTTATTTTCAACAACTCATAAGATGCGAATATTCCACTTGCACCTGCCCCCACAATAATAATATCATATTTCACAGATATCCCTCCTAAGGTTAATAAATTAGCAACTAACCATATAAAATATTAACAAATGTAATTAAAATAGTCAATAATATTTCCGAATAATATTATATATAATAGTTTTATTATTCGCATTTAGAATCTTAAATTTTTCATAATTTTTATTATTTGTATATTTTTTATATCTATTAATGTTATAATTCTTTTGTATGATTTATCTTAAAAATTAAATTTCTAATTAAAATATAGGGAGGAATTCCTGTGAATATACCTAACATCCTAACTATAATCAGATTATTTTTAATTCCTTTATTTGTAATAGTATTTTACTCAAACAATAGCATAGCATATGCAATATTTATTTTTGTGTTATCAGGGATAACAGATGTACTTGATGGATATATTGCCAGGAAATATAACCAAATAACTAAAATAGGTATAATGTTAGATCCTATAGCTGATAAACTTATGTTAGTTACAGTGCTCCTATGTTTAAGCACTAAAAAATATATCCCTTATTGGGTACCTATAGTCATAATTATAAAAGAATTAACTATGATATGTGGTGGTTTCTTACTATATAATAAACAAGACACTGTAGTACCTGCCAATCCATTTGGAAAGCTTGCTACATTCTTATTTCATATATCTATACTTATACTATACTTCAACTATGCACTAGGAAGATATTTATTATATGCATCTGTAATCGCTACATTATTAGCTTTCTTTACATACTTTATAAATTATTTAAAAGTAAAAGAATATAAAAATAAACCCAGATAAGCATCTGGGTTTATTTCCATAAATCATCCATAAGTTTTTCTATTTCTTTTTTTCTATTACTTGTATCTTTCTCATCTATAGTTACATTTATTTCTAAATTTAATATAGTACCTTCTCTTGCATCCTTAGGAATTATATCTTTAGGAATATCTATGGTCTTTCCTTCAGCAATTTCAACTACTGCATAATTTCCTTCAAATCTATCTACAATACCTTTCATTCCTACACCTACTCTTCTCTTTTTAAATTACTCCTATAAACACTTAAATTATCTAAAGACCAAATTCTATCTGAAAAGCTACCTTCTTCTGTTTCACTTACAGCTTTACGCATATCATACATTCTAGCATCCATAACATCTATATGATGTAAAAGTTCTGCCTCCGGAATCATAGGCTTTTTAGGACTACCATACTCAGCCTCATAATGATGAGATAGAACCATATGTTGTAATAACATAGCAACTTCTTTGTCAGCACCAACTTTCTCTGCGGCAACTTCAATTTTTCTAACTCCAATAACTATATGGCCTAGTAATTGCCCCTCAACACTATATTTATCAACTATTCCAAGGGTATTAGATTCCATTTCCTCTATTTTTGCTATATCATGAATTATAATACCTGCATAAAGTAAGTCCTTATTGATAAAATCATATATCTCACATAATTTTTCTCCAACTTTAAGCATAGTTGTTATATGATATAAAAGTCCTGAACGAATAGAATGGTGATTTGATTTTGCTGCCGGATAATACATTATTGCATCTCCAGCTTCATCTAATATATATTCAAGTATCTTCTTCACATCTTTATTTTTTATACGCTCTTTATATCCTAATAATTCATCAAACATATCTTTAGGATCATTTGGAGCTACTGGGACAAAATCTTCTGCATTAAATGTATCCTTTTCATTTACTGGTGTTATAGTATCCACCTTAAATTGAAGTTTACCTCTCCAATCTACTACGTTCCCTGTTACCTTCACAAGCATATTAGCTTTAATTGTATCCTCTTTTCCATCTCTACATTCCCAAAGCTTTGCGTTTATTTCTCCCGTCCTATCCATTAACTCTATATCTAAAAATTTATTATTAGTTCCATTTGTTAATCTACAAGTTATGTCTTTCACTAAGAATATTCCCTGTATTTTATCGCCTCTTTGAAACTGACCTATAGTCTTCGAATTCATACGAATCTCTCCTTATGAAAAATCTTATCATTAATATATTTATTGTAACCCTAAACATAATATTATACAAATAATTTTAGAATAGGTATAAATAACGCTATAAATACTTAGGTAAAACTTAATATTTTCATTAAAAAGGTTGTCCTAGACATATTAGGACAACCTTTGAAATTAAATATTTATTTAGCACCTTGATTTCCTTCAGATTTCTGTGATTTCGATTCTTCTTGACCTGGTACTACCGGTGGCTTTGGATCTTGCTTTGGTGGTGTTGGTGTTTTAGGTGGTGCTTCTGGCTTTGGATCTTGCTTTGGTGGTATTGGTGTTTTTGGTGGTATTGGTGTTTTCGACTCTTCATTTTTAGAACCATTTGTTCCACTACCTGTTCCTACACCAGTACCTTTTTTGTTTTTCTTGCTTTGCGTATATCCATTACTACTATTATTATTATTTTCTACATACTTTTTCTTCTTAGGCTTTGGCATATCATACTCATGTTCATCTTTCTTATGAAAATCTTGTACACTTTCGCCATGATATTTAAATTGCTCATATTTCTTTTCATCATAAGCAATATCTTCAAAGATAAAATCATGCATTACTTTTTTATTATTATCCTTGTCCATTACTTGAACCCAGCCCTTGGCTTTACTTATAATCAAACCATCACTTAACTTATCAGTTGGTATTTGTAGCTTATCTATATCAAAATTTCCAATTTTTTGTATGGTGTAAGCTAGGTTTAAAGCATCTGTTAATCCTACATTGGTTTTAATGTATGGTAGAAGCTCATTGGCTATACCTGGATATTTCATAACAGATACGTCTTTCATTTTTACTATTAATGCTTCTAATACTTCCCTTTGTCTTCTAACTCTATCATAAGTACCGTTTCCAACTTTTCTCATTCTAGAAAATGCTAGTGCTTGTTGACCATTTAGCAATTGCTTTCCAGGATTTTTTAGATAAACAGCATCTACTTTGGATAGCTTAGTGTTATCTTCAATTTCTATATCTATACACCTATTTAGTTCTTTAACTTCAGCTTTGTTTTTTAACTCTACATCAACACCACCTACTGAATCAACTAAAGCTTTAAAACCATTAAAATCTATGATTGCATAGTTGTCCAATCTTACATCGAAATTTTCTTCTAAAGTCTTTCTTAAAAGTGGCATTTCTCCATATGAATAAGCATGAGTTATTTTTTCATCATTATGACCTGGAATTGTAACGTATGCATCCCTCATTATGGATGTAAGTTTTAATTTTTTATGATTATCATCAATTGTAAGTATAGTAAGTGCATCCGATCTTGTTGGTTCCCCCTCAACTCTAGCATCTACACCTACTAATAATATGTTTGTTATACCTGGCACTTCCTTATATTTTGCTGCCTCTACCCTATCTTCTTTTTTATCACCCTCGCTAATATGTATCTTTTCATAGGTTTGATATATGTATAAAAGTGCCGTTAATGCAACTCCCAAGAACAAAACCAAACTTAATAATAGAACTTTTTTCTTTTTAGACAATTTATATTCCTCTCTTTCTAGAAAAATTGCCTCTTCAACAAAATTCCCTATAAAATAAATAATGTATATAATTATATATACATTATAACTTAAACGTGTTAACTTATTAAGTTACAAATCTATTAATTTTAAAAAATGTAGGTTTTTTGTTCGAATTTTGTTCATTTATATACATACTTTTAATTAATTAACACACTATATTAATAAATTAATATTTATATTTGGAGGTAGCTAATTAATATGGATAAAAGTAAAGCTAAAAAAAGTAGAAAAGACCAAAATACTGAAGTTTTAGAAGGTACAACTATTGGAAAAGCTAAGAAAAGGACTAATGAAAATAAAAAAAATATTTAAAACTTACTAGGTACATTTTAAAAATATATATAATCAAAAATAAAAAAGTTCTTCTAAGATGAAACTTATAGAAGAGCTTTTTTATTTTTTTTGTGAAAATAATATTTTTTTATTTTCGTAACATAAGTTACAGAAATCACCTAACTATTTATAATATAATCTGGTCAAAGCTCAAAACTAATTAACTAACAACTAACTAAAATTAAAAATTAAACTTTAAAATAAACTTCATTATTACAAAGATTAAATATAATAATAGGGAGGATAAATTTATGAGTATGTTTTGTTATCAATGTCAAGAAACTGCTGGATGTAAAGGTTGTACAGTTAGAGGTGTATGTGGTAAAACACCAGAAACTGCAAATCTACAAGATTTATTAATATATGTTTTAAAAGGAATCTCTATGTACAGTTTAAAAGCTGAGGAGAATAACTTAAATGTAGATAAAGAAAATAAATTTATAATGGAAGGCTTATTCTCTACAATTACAAATGCTAACTTCGATGTTAAGTACTTTGAAAATAAGATAATTGAAGCTTTAAATCTTAGAGAAGAAGTTAAACAAAACCTAGTAAATGCTTCTATTAACATAGAAGATGTAACTCACGATGCTGCAACTTGGAATTCAAATAACATCGAAGATTTCC
This sequence comes from Hathewaya histolytica, assembly GCF_901482605.1. Classification (NCBI taxonomy): domain Bacteria; kingdom Bacillati; phylum Bacillota; class Clostridia; order Eubacteriales; family Clostridiaceae; genus Hathewaya; species Hathewaya histolytica. The sequence continues at coordinate 2,699,646 of NZ_LR590481.1, forward strand.
ATACAAAGGCAACTACAGTAGGTATATTAGCTACTGAAAATGAAGATGTAAGATCTTTAAGAGAACTATTAGTATACGGTGTAAAAGGTATGGCTGCATATGCAGAACATGCATATACTTTAGGATACATTGATAATTCTATATTCTCATTTATGAAAAAGGCACTAATAGAAACTACTAACAATAACTTAAGTGCTGATGAATTAGTAGCATTAGTTATGGAGTGTGGTAAATACGGTGTAGATACTATGGCTTTACTAGATAAAGCGAATACCTCAACTTATGGAAGTCCAGAAATGACTAAGGTTAATATAGGTGTTAGAAATAATCCTGCTATATTAATAAGTGGACATGACCTAAAAGACTTAGAAGAATTATTAAAACAAACAGAGGGAACAGGTGTAGATGTTTATACCCATGGTGAAATGTTACCAGCTCATTATTATCCTTCATTTAAAAAGTATGATCACTTTGTTGGTAACTATGGAAACGCATGGTGGAAACAAGGCGAGGAATTCGAAAGCTTTAACGGACCAATATTGATGACTACAAATTGTATAGTAACTCCGAAGTCATCATATAAAGATAGAATATACACAACTGGTATTGTTGGTTTTGAAGGATTAAAGCATATTGAAGATAGAAAAGATGGCCAAGCTAAAGACTTCTCGATAATTATAGAACATGCTAAAAAATGTGCTACTCCAAAAGAAATTGAAAAAGGAGAAATTATTGGTGGATTTGCTCATAACCAAGTATTCCAATTAGCTGATCAAGTAGTTGAAGCTGTGAAGTCTGGCGCTATAAAGAGATTCTTCGTTATGGCTGGATGTGACGGAAGGATGAAGGGTAGAGATTACTATACTGAATTTGCTAAAACACTTCCAAAAGATACTGTTATCTTAACGGCTGGATGTGCAAAATATAGATATAACAAGCTAGAACTAGGTGATATAAATGGTATTCCAAGAGTTCTTGATGCTGGACAATGTAACGATTCTTACTCATTAGCTGTAATTGCATTAAAACTAAAAGAAATCTTTGAATTAACTGATGTAAATGAATTACCGATTTCATATAATATAGCTTGGTACGAACAAAAAGCTGTAATAGTTTTACTTGCTTTACTACATCTTGGAGTTAAAAATATACACTTAGGACCAACATTACCTGCATTCCTATCACCAAATGTGGCAAAAGTATTAATTGATACCTTTGGTATAGGTGGAATAACAAATGTAGAAAGTGATATGAAAATGTTCTTAGGAATGTAATCAACAAAAAACTATATAAATAATTTTGTGTAACTTAATAGAAAATAAGATCATATAAAAAATAAGGCTATTTCTAAATGATTAAAAATATTTAGAAATAGCCCTTTATTTTTGTTTTAATAATTATCTATCTTTTCTAGAACCCTCATTTGTTTTATTTATAGTATCCTTTGCACCATCCTTATTGGTATCTTTATTTTCTTCTAATTTCTTATCCTTATCCCTTTGATTTAAATCTTTTTCATTAACCTTGCCATTATTCTTATCTGTATCTTTAGTATCCTTTTTATTTTTATGATCTAGACTATTATCTTTATCGTTTCTACTCTTATCTTTTTCATACTTGATTTCCTTATCTTCCTTGTTATCCCTTATGTTTTTATTCTTTTTATTAATATCTTCTTGTTTTATCCCTTTATTATAAATTTTCTTTTTATTTTTATTGGTTTTAGAATAAGTTCCCTCTTTATTATATTTAGTTTGTTTAGTTTTGTTTTTACTTATGTCCTCTTTGTTTCTAAGCTTTTCTGTAGCTAAATTATCACATTCAATATCTAACTTACTACTATACTTACTTTTATCGTATTTAATATTATCGAAAATGAATTCATTTAGAACCTTGATATTTGCCTTTTTATCCATTAAATGAACCCAACCTTTTGCAGTTCCTAAATCTCTCTCTATACTAAGTTCATTTGTTGGTATTTGTAATTGAAGTATTTTATCTTGTTCTATTCCCACCTTATTCATTGTATATGCTAGGTTTAAAAGCTCTGTTATCTCTAAATTAGTTGTAATATAAGGTATTAAGCTATTTAATATCTTAGGATACTTAATTAAGGGAGCATCTTTCATCTTAATCATCATAGCTGTAAGTACTTCTCTCTGCCTTCTAACTCTGTCATATGTGCCATTCCCCACTTTTCTTAACCTAGAAAATGCTAAAGCTTGTTGACCATTTAAAAGTTGTTTACCAGTTTTGTCCACATACTTAGGCACTTCTTTTTTATGATTTATGTACAAGTTATCGTCTATATCTATATCTATAGTATCATTTATACCTTTTAACTCTTCTTTGTTATTAATATCTACCTCTACACCATTTAACTCATCTATCAAAGACTTAAACCCTTCAAAATTTATAATTGCATATTTATCTATATTTATATTTAAATTAGACTTTATGGTTTCTTTCAGTAAATCTATTTTTCCATATGCATAAGCATGGGTCAACTTTTCATAGCCACGCCCTGGTATATATGTATATAGGTCTCTCATAAGGGATGTAAGTTTTATAGTTTTATGTACATCATCAATTGTTAAAATTACCATAGCATCAGATCTTGTAGGCTCCTCCTTAGTCCTAGCATCTAATCCTACGAGTAAAATATTAGTTACCCCTTCCACTTCTCTAAAATCTATTTTTTCCTCCTTTGGAACTTGTTTGATTTCTTCACATTCTACAGGAAGTACAGACTTTTGAATATTAGGCGCATAAATTTTTTTATGCATATAATAAGCATAAGCACAAATAGAAAAAATAATAAATAGTATTAGTATAATTACACTATAAAAAATTCTCTTCCTTTTCTTCTTTCTTCTCTCTATTTCTCTGAGCTTCCTTATATTAACCCTTTTAGAATCCACATTTTCCCCTCCTACTTTATATATTACCCTTTAAATTAATTTCAAACTCCTAATTTAAATTCTAAAAAATATTTGTTTTTTTGTCAAATAATTATAAATTGCGTCGCAAATGCAGTGAATTTTTATAAAAATAGCTTATAGAGAATTCTCTCTATAAGCTATTTAAAGTCGCACTTATACATCTTTGTTTACCTTATTGAAATTTTTCTAACTCTATACTTAGCTCTTCCCCTATAAGAGATAGTATATCAACTATAAGATTTATAATTTCTTCTTTGTCTTTATCTTTATTACTATCTAGTACTGTTATAGGCGAATTTTTACAGCAATTTCTAGCATAAAAGACACCCTTTATTTTAAATATATCTAAGTTATTGCCTATATCTTTTAAATCATCATATCTAATAGTTTTTCCTGTTATAGAAAGCTTTATTTTGTTAAATCCATTATGAATTTCTAGTAGCAAACTCTCTTCATTTTTAACATTATTTTTAGTAATTTTTTTAATTTCAGCACTCTTAACATCCATACTAAAACCCCCATAAATAAAACTTATTTTATAAATACTTCAACTGAATTTTCTTCATCTTGTATAATTATTTTTTTATTAAAATATTCAATCTCAAAATTAGCCATGCTAGAATGCAACCCAGAATCCCTCATAAAATGAATAGTACATCTATTGTCGACGTTTCCCTTACAAAATCTTATAATTATACTTTTAGTTAACGAAAATTGTATTCTTGAATTTATAATGCTTAGTTCATCTATATTGAGATTTAAACATCTATAGTCTAAGTTTACTATTAAGTCTATATCTTTATCATCTTCTCGTATAGTTCGTATAGGAAAATCACTTATTATATTTAGATTATGATTTTCATAATGCATGTTATAACTCCTTTCTAAATATTTTTATTGACCTTTCTAATACGTCTGTTAGATATGCTAAAATTATACCATAATTAGTAATCGAAACGTTGTTTTCTTTACAAATTTCCAGTCTTCTTTTCATTATATTTCTAGTAAGCATACAAGAACCACAATGAATTACAAGATTATACTTTTGTATATCCTTTTCTTTAAAGTCTTCCCCCATAGAAAATTCATAATTTAAATCAAAACCTAAGTATTTATTTAAAAGTTTAGGGATCTTAATCCTTCCTATATCTTCATGAGATGTATTATGAGCACAACTCTCCATAATAAGTACTTTAGCCATTCTACTCAATTTATTTATTTTATTAACTCCTTCAATAAATTGTTTTAAATCACCTTTTTGTCTTGCCATTAATATTGAGAAACTAGTTAAGTTAATTGTACTCGGCACTATGCTTGAAACCTTTTTAAAATCCTTAGAATCAGTAATTACCAAGTCCACCTTCTTTAAATCCTGTAAGGCTTCTTTTAATTCCGTGTCCCTAACCACATGGGATTTTATCCCATGATCTAATGCATCTCTTATAAGTTGGACCTGTGGAAGAATAAGTCTTCCTTTCGGAGCTTCACTATCTATTGGCACTACCAAGATAGCTGTACTACCATAAGGTAAAATATCTCCTATTAGGGTTTCTTCTTTTTCTGTACTTTTTAACTTTTGTATTAGAGTTTCTTTTAATTTATCAAATCCTATGTTGTTTAATGCACTTAAAAACAATGAGTTTCTATTTATATCTTTTAATCTTTCCAATTCATTATTTTGTATCAGATCTACTTTATTGAAAACCTTTATATAGGGGATATTCCTTTTGTTTAATATGTTTAAAATTTTATACTCATTTCCATTATCGTAATCTGTGCTATCTATTACATATAGAGCTAAATCAATTTTATCTAAGACTTTTAAAGTTTTTTCTTCTCGCGCTTCACCTAAATCACTTTTATCCTCAACACCAGCCGTATCAATAAAAACTACTGGTCCTATAGGCAAAAATTCCATAGGTTTTGAAACTGGGTCTGTAGTTGTCCCTTTAATAGATGAAACTATAGAAACTTCCTGACCCGTTAAAGCATTAATTATTGACGATTTTCCACTATTGGTCTTTCCAAAAATCCCTATATATAATCTATTAGCATTAGGAGTAGTATTCATGGACTATCCCCTCCTTTTTATTTTAAAAATAAATATCTCTATCTCCATTTTTTAATCTTTCTATGTTACTTCTTACAGTATTTCTCATTTCTTCTTTAGATAGCTTGTCTATTTCTCTTTCTACAAGTTCTTCGGCCATTTTATATAATTCTTCATCACCATAATCTAAAACATACTCCATAAGTGTCATTAATGCATTAGGTGCACAGACATTTTGTATTTCACCTGTTCTTGCAAGGCTCATAAATCTATCTCCTGTCCTCCCTTGTCTATAACAAGCTGTGCAATAACTTGGTATATATCCATCCTTAATTAGAGATTTTATAACTTCTAAAGGACTTCTCTTATCTTCTATTCCAAATTGCTCTACACTTCTTCCCTCTTCCTTTTCTTTGTATCCACCAACCCCTGTGCAAGAACCAGCACTTACTTGAGATACTCCATATCTTAAACCTTCTTTTCTAATTTCACTACTTTCTCTTGTAGATAATATTATACCTGTAAATGGTACAGCTATACGAATTATAGCAACTATTTTCTTAAACTCTTCATCTGTTAATATATGAGGGAACATTTTAAGATCCATACCTTCTGCCTTTTTAAGTCTTGGAACTGATATAGTATGGAATCCTACACCATATTCCTTTTCCAGATGTTCATTATGAATCATAAGTCCCATAACTTCAAACTTATAATCATAAAGTCCAAATAATACTCCTCCACCTACATCTTCTACACCAGCTTTCATTGCTCTGTCAAAAGCTGTAGTATGATACTCATAGTTTCCCTTTAAACACTGTGGATGCATCTTTTCATAAGTAGGTTTATGATAAGTTTCTTGAAATAATATATATGTTCCTATATCTTTATCCTTAAGTTTCTTATAATTTTCTTCTGTAGTGGCAGCAATATTTACATTAATTCTTCTGATACTACCGTTATCTTTATGAGTTTCATAAATTGTATCTATACAATTTAATATGTAATCTATATCACAATTTACAGGATCTTCACCTGCTTCTAATGCAAGTCTCTTATGCCCCATTTTTTCTAAGAGTTTTACCTCTTCCTTTATTTCTTCTAAGCTTAGTTTTCTCCTATTAAACTTATTACATCTTTTATAACCACAATAAATACAATTATTCACACAAAAATCACTTACATATAGTGGTGCAAATAAAACAACCCTATTTCCATATATAGACTTTTTAATATTATCTGCAATTGAAAATATCTCTTTTAATTGTTCATTATCCTCTGTCTGAAGAAGTATGGCTATGTCCTCATGACTTAATCCCTTAACTTTTCTTGCTTTCTCTAAAACTCTTTCAATATCTTCGTAAGTAGCTCCCTTTGCATTTTCTAATAAATTGTTTATATACTCTTCATTTATAAACACTTATATACGCCTCCAATTTATATTGTCTCCTCTTGACATGTCTACATTAAAACCTGCAGAATTTATCCTGTGTTCTATACATCTTCTACACTCAGCAGCTTCATCCCCTGTACACACTTTTCCATCATATAGTGAATATTTTTTTCTAACTGAAATAGGTGATAAATTTGGCATAACTACATTTGCTCCAGCTTTAAGTCCTTTTTCTCTTCCTAATGGATCTAAAGTTCCAAGTGCTGTAGTAGCTGGAAGGAGTACTTCTGGAAGAAACAATCGGGTTAAAGCAAGCATGGTAACCGTATCCTTAACTGTCCCTCCCTTCTCTCTACCTAGCTTAGTATCCTTATGTGGAATAAATGGTCCTATGCCAACCATATGTGGTTCTAATTCTTTTAAAAATATAAAGTCCTCTGCTAAATCTTCTGAGGTTTGTCCAGGTAATCCAACCATAAATCCAGCTCCAACCTGATACCCTATTTTTTTTAAATCATAAAGACATTTTCTTCTATTATCAAAACTCATGTTACTATGAAGTTTATTGTATAACCTCCTTGAGGCCATCTCATGCCTTAAAAGATATCTATCAGCTCCACACTTATAAAACGCTGAATAATCCTCATAACTTCTCTCTCCTATGGATAAAGTTATAGCAACTTCAGGATATTTAATTTTAATTGCTGTTATAATTTCCTCAACCCTACTTCTTGTATAATAGGGATCTTCCCCTCCTTGAAGCACAAAGGTTCTATAACCAAGATTGTATCCCAATTGAATGCACTCTAATATTTCATCTAATTTAAGACGATATCTCTCTATCTTAGTATTTAAAGAACTTATTCCACAATAAGAGCAAGTCCCTGTACAATAATTTGTAAACTCTAGAAGTCCTCTCATAAATACCTTGTGTCCGTAAAACTTCACTCTAGTTTCATGGGCTCTTCTTTTTAATAGTTCCTTATTTTCATCATTCATATTATCTAGAAGATAAATTATCTCTTCTTGCTTTAAATAATTACTTCTATAAAGCTTTTCAATTAATTCAAAAACAATAGCATAGTTTTTTTTCATAAAATTATCTTCCTTTAAAATATAATAATAAATTCCTATCTCGTTAGAATAGTGCATATTTTATAATAGTGGTTATGATCTACTAAAACTCTAATACTAACAATTGCAAGACTAATCAATAAATTATCAATATTATAAATTTATTATATCATATTTAATAGATAATACGATGTCCATATGTATTTTGAATAATGAGTACTGAACCAACATGAACTATCATGAATTACCTAAATTTTCATGATATAATTAATTTATCAAATATAGTTGGGAGGATATCATGATATTTGTAAATCACAATAACACAAATCCTTATTTTAATCATGCTGCTGAGCAATACATACTAGAAAATTTCGAAGATGAGTGTTTTATGTTATGGCGAAATGAACCTTGTATACTAATTGGAAAAAACCAAAACACCTTAGCAGAGGTTAATATGGATTATATTAAAGAGAAAAACATAAAGGTTGTTAGAAGACTTACAGGCGGGGGTGCTGTATTTAATGATTTGGGAAATATAAACTTTACCTTTATAGCTAAAAATACAGAAGATGTTTCATCTAATTTTAGAAAATTTACAGCACCTTTATTAAAAGCATTACAAAGTTTAGAAGTAAATGCAGAATTTTCAGGAAGAAATGATTTAACTATTGGGGGAAAAAAGTTCTCTGGAAATGCTCAATACTACCATAAAGATAAAGTTCTACATCATGGTACTCTATTATTCTCAAGTTCTATGACAGACTTATCTAAAGCTTTGAAAGTAAACCCTTTAAAGCTTAAAGATAAAGGGGTTAAGTCCGTAGTATCAAGGGTTGCAAATATAAGTGAACATTTAAAAGAAGATATGACAGTCCTTGAGTTTAAAAATTACGTTGTAGATTTTGTAATGAATATTTATTGTGAAAAGGAACTTTATGAATTCACAAAAGAAGACCTAAGAAAAATAGATAAGATAATAGAAGAAAGATTTAATAGCTGGGACTGGAATTTTGGAAATTCTCCTAAATATACTTATAGTAAACAAAAAAGATTTAAAGGTGGAACTATACAATTAAATTTTGATGTTTCTCATGGTCGCATTAAGGAATTAAAGTTCTATGGTGATTTTTTCTTTACAAAAGATATAAAAGAACTAGAAGATAAATTTATAGGACTAAAACATGAAGAGGAAGAAATTAAAAACTTTTTAGAAAAATCCTCTATAGAAGATTATATAAAAGCAGTAGAATTTCAGGATATTTTAGAATTAATGTTTTAATTTAATCATATTATTATAAGTTTTAATATAAAGTTTAAAAGCTTGATACATAAATTTAATAACATAAGGAGATGGGGATTATGCATATGAAAAAACCTGAATGGTTAAAAGTAAAAGTTGATTTAGGCACTAATTTAAGACAAGTTAAGGCACTTACTAATACCTTAAGTTTAAATACTGTATGCCAAGAGGCAAATTGTCCAAATAGGATGGAATGTTATAATAGAAGAACAGCTACTTTTATGATATTAGGTAGTATTTGCACTAGAAACTGTAGATTCTGTAATGTTACCCCTGGAACACCTCAGTGTGTAGACCCAGAAGAACCAAAACACTTAGCAGAAGCTGTTAAGGAACTTGGACTAAAACATGCAGTTGTAACTTCAGTAACTCGTGATGATCTTCCAGATGGTGGTGCAAGTCATTTTGCAAAAGTTATAAAAGAAATAAGAAAATTAACTCCAAATACTACAGTAGAAGTACTTATTCCCGACTTGAAGGGTAACTGGGAAGCTCTAAAAATTATAGTAGATGCTAAACCTGAAATATTAAATCATAATGTAGAAACTGTACCGAGCTTATACAAAACTGTTCGCCCACAAGCCATATATAACCGTTCTTTAGAACTTTTGGAGAAAGTTAAGGAAATAGATAATAAAATACTTACTAAATCAGGATTTATGCTAGGACTTGGTGAGACAGAAGAACAAATAATAGATCTTTTAAAAGATTTAACAAATATAGACTGTGACATTGTAACTATTGGTCAATATCTAAGACCTTCTAAAGAACACCTCGAAGTTATAGAATATGTTCACCCTGATACCTTCGATAGATATAGAGATATCGGAATGGACATGGGCTTTAAATATATAGCTTCTTCACCTTTAGTTAGAAGCTCTTATAATGCATCTAAAGTATTAGAACAAGAAGGAATGTTAAGATAATATTTATAAGCACCCTGCACATAATAATTGCAAGGTGCTTATTTTATAATCAAGTATTTCTCATATTCATGATGAATACTTATAAAAACTATAGAATATATACTTATAATATTAATAGGAGTGATTATTTTGAGAGCTTTCTTTGCTATAGAATTTAATAATAACATTAAGAATTATTTAGAATCTGTTCAAAACGACTTAAATAAATATTGTATTAAAGGAAATTTTTCAAGAAAAGATAATTTACACTTAACATTGAAATTCATAGGAGAAGTAGATTCAGATAAATTAAATACGCTAAAAGAGGTTTTAAATAATGTAGCTTTAACAAACTCCCCATTTACCCTTTATTTAGATAGCATAGGTAAATTTAATAAAGGAAATAAATCAATTATTTGGTCTGGTATTAAAAAAGAGGACAATAGTTTACTACATCTTTACAATTCCATAGAAGGTGCCCTTTCTAAAGAAGGTTTTAAAAAGGAATCTAGAAACTACAGTCCACACATAACTCTATGTAGAGAAGCTATAATAAATAAGGGTTATATTAAAGAGGTGGATAACTTAATAATAGAAAAACTACCTATAGAAATTAAAAAGATTTCTCTTATGGAAAGTACCAGAATAAACGGAAAGTTAACCTATATTCCAATTCACTTAAAGGATTTAACTTGGAATTACTAATTTCTATTATTATTTAAATCTATCTAATATAGAACTTCTTCTATTTTCTCTAAATCTTTTATGATTATAACATTCTTTTCAAAATCAATTAGGCCTTCTTCTTTCATTTTTATAAGTTCTCTTGATAGAGAAGGTCTTGTAACACCAAAGTGTTCAGCCATTTCATTTCTTTTTTGCTTTAAAGTAATTTTAAAATTTTCTTGACTCTTATACTGATCTAAAATAAAATCTGCTAACTTTTCTCTTATAGTTCCATAAGACACCTCTTTTAATTTTTTATTTAACATTAAGATTTTATTCGAAAGTAAAGTCATAAATCTAGTTAAAAATCCTTCACTTAAACTACAAAGCTTTAAGATATCTTCTTTCGGAATAAACATAACTTTAGAACTTGTAAATGATATAATATTAGATGGATAATGTTTTAAATTAGAAAAAATAATAACTTCACCAAAAATACCACCTATACCTATCCTATTTACAGATATAACTTTTCCTGATGGATAACCTTTTTGAACTTCTATAGTTCCGTCTAATATAATTCCTATACCTCGAATATCATCACCTTCTAAAGCTATAATCTCTCCCTTTGAAAAGTGACTTATTTTATAATTTATTTTACTTATCATATTATCTATAACATCTTCATTAAATCCTTTAAACAAAATACTCTTTGATAGTATCTTAAGCACAATTAACCTCCTAACTTTAGTTATTTAATTTATTTTCCCACGTAACATAAGTTACATACTTATTTATTAATTAATTTTATAATAATATTATAAATAGATTTATTATTGTGTTTATATGATAATTTATTATAATTATCTCATAAAAAAAATTTCTTTACTACAATTATAGGGGGTTAGCATAAATGTTAAGAAAAATAGTGAATATAGATGAAGAGAAATGTAATGGGTGTGGGCTTTGTGTAACTGCTTGTCATGAAGGCGCTATTGAACTTATAGATGGAAAAGCAAAATTAATAAGTGATGAATATTGTGATGGCTTAGGAGATTGCCTTCCTGAATGCCCTAATGGTGCAATTAAGATTATTGAAAGAGAAGCTAAAGAATATAATGAAGAATTAGTTCAAAGTAAAATAAATGAAAGAAAAGAAAAGGAAATTAAAATGCAAAAAGATAAACCTACTAAAGATGAACCCAAAATGCCTTGTGGATGCCCTGGAACTATGGCAAAAACTATAGAAAGAAAACCTAAAAAAATTAATATGATTAAACCTATAAACAATATTAAAGAAGATACCTTTGAAATAAATTCTGAATTAAGGCAATGGCCAGTCCAGTTAAAACTAATTAATACTAGGGCCCCATACCTTGAAAATGCTGATTTATTAGTAGCTGCTGATTGTACAGCTTATGCATATGCTAATATCCATAAAGATTTTATAAAAGATAGAATTACATTAATAGGTTGTCCTAAGCTTGATGATAATGAATATTATAAAGAAAAATTAGCTGAAATTTTAACTAATAATAATATTAAAAGTATAAAGGTTCTAAGAATGTCTGTACCGTGTTGTGGTGGAATTGTAGAAGCAGTAAAAGGTGCTATGCTTATATCTTCCACTATAGTTCCCTATAGTGAAGTAATTATAGATACAGATGGAACAATTATTTCTAATAAGTAAAACTCATTAGAAAAAGGACTATTTCAAAATTTTATTCTGAAACAGTCCTTTTTTATTTATTTTATTCTACTTCTTCTTTCTTATAAAAACTCCTAAAACCATTAACAATATTCCTGCTAAATAATTTAACAATGGAATCTCTTCTCCTGTCTTTGGTAATATTTTATTCAAAACCTTTGGAATTCCTATTTTATTTTCTGGTTGCTTTGGATCTTTTGAATCTTTTGGATATTGTGGTTTTTCTTTTTCTTCTGGTTTATTAGGCTCAATAATTTCTATTTTATTATTTTCAAACTGAATATTAGTATCTTCTTGAGGTTTTATAATAACTTTTTCCTCTTTATTTGATTTTTCATATCCTTTTGGTGCCTCTATCTCAGTAAATACATATTCACCAGGCTTTAAAGATATTTTCGCATATCCATCTTTGTTCGTTATTATAGTTCCAACAATCTCACCTTGTTTATTTTTAATAATAAATATAGCACCCTCTAAAGCTCTTTTATCTTTACTATCCACCTTATTAATTATCAAGTTACCATCTTCTATTTGATTCTCAAAAAATATCTCTAGTTCTAATGTCTGTCCTAATACTATTTCAAAATCCTTAGTTTCTTTGGATAGCTTATAACCTTTTGGAGCTTTTGTTTCCACTAATGTATATTTCCCAGGAGTTAAACTTGCCTTAGCTTTTCCATTTTCTCCTGTAGTTATAGTTTGCACTATTTCTCCATGTTGATTTTTAATTTGAAATTCGGCTCCACTTAATAATTTAAAGTTGTTTTCTTTGTCTGCTTTTTTAATAACAACATTACCTTTTATAATATTATTATTAACTTTAATCTCCTTAGAAACCTTTTGCTCTTTTTTAATAGTAAACTTCTTTTCTTCTTTTGATAATTCATACCCTCTTGGTGCCCTTGTTTCTAATAAAGTATAATCTCCTGGTACTAATACTGCGCTAGCTGTTCCATTTTCTCCTGTTTTTATGGTAGTTATTAAATTTCCCTTATTATCTCTTATTTCAAACTCCGCACCTTGCAAAAGTTTACTCTCATCAAGACTGTCTACCTTTTTAATTATAACTTCTCCTGTATCTAATCTATTCTCTACTGTTAAAGTTATTGCAGACTTTTCTCCCGCTGAAATTTCAAACTCAATTTTTGAATCCGATAATATATACCCTTCCGGTGCCTTTATTTCTTCTAATATATATTTACCAGGTTTTAAGATTACTTTTGCTGTTCCACCTTCATCTGTTATTATAGTCTCAACAATTTTACCAGTTCCATCTTTAATTTCGAATTGTGCACCTATAAGTTTCTTATTACTATCTTTATCAACTTTAATTACAACTACTTCGCCTTTTTGTAATGTATTTTCTACTTGTAACTTTACAATTTTAGATACATCTTCACCAACTGTAAAGCTTCTTGGGTTAGTATCTAGTTTATAACCATTTGGTGCTTTAGTTTCTATTAAAGTATACTCTCCTGGCACTAAATTTGCATGTCCAATGCCATCTTTTCCTGTTATTATACTTTCTACTACCTTGCCACTTTTGTTTTTGATTTCAAAATGAGCATCTACTAACTTGTTATTAGGATTTTCACTGTCAACTTTCTCTACTATAACCTCTCCCTTTATCAATTCATTTGTTATAGTAAAACTTATTTCTTTTTCATTTTCTTGTACTTTTATTTCCCTTTCACCTTCAAGGACCTTGTATCCTTTTGGTGCTTCTACTTCTACTAATTTATAATCTCCATATGGTAATCCCTTATATTCTCCTATACCATTTTTATCCGTTACTATTTCTGCTACTTTGTTTTTATTTGAGTCCCTTATCTCAAATTTTGCTCCTGCTAATACTTTATTTGAATCTCTATCTACTTTCCGTACTAGAATGTTACCCCTTATCCGATTATTTATAGCTTGTAATTTAATATTAACTCCATCTTGAGTAATTTCAAAATTATGTGGCGTAGCATCTAGTACATGTCCACCTAAAGTTTTTATTTCTACAAATTTATATTTTCCATACTCTAGGTCGTCAACTTTAATCTTTCCATTAACATCTGTTGTATATTTATCTCCAACTTTTTCTTCCTTTGATTCTAATAGTTTATATAATTCAAATTCAACTCCACTTAGTACCTGTTTATTTTCATCAACCTTTGTTAATTCTACTGAACCTTTAACTATGTCATTGGAAATATTATATTCAATTATACTTGGATCACTTTCTGATACTTTTAACTTTAATTCATCTTTATTAATTCTATAGCCCCTTGGTGCTTCTATTTCTACTAACTTATAGTCTCCTAAAGGTATACTTTTGTATTCCCCAACACCTTTTTCATTTGTTATGATTTCACCTATCTTTTTATCATCCAAACCTCTAATTTCAAATTTAGCTCCTGATAGAACTTTATTAGTATTCTTTGAATCAACTTTTCTTATTAATATATCTCTTATCTTTGGTATATTATCTACCGCTGGTAATTCAAAGACCTCTCCAACTTTACTTGAATCCACAGTAAAAAGTGTTTCCTTATTTGATTTTTCATAGTTATCTGGTGCCTTAACTTCTATAAGTTTATATTCACCTTCAGTATTTATTTCAAATTGTCCTATACCATTTTCATCGGTTACTATGTTCTCTATAACGTTTTGTCCTGATTTCTTCATTACTTTAAAAATAGCACCTTGTAATGGATTTTTAGTTAAAGAATCTATCTTTTTAAACTTTATTATATGTTTTTTCTTTGTAACGGTTGTATTCGATCCAACAGAATTTGTAATAATCTCACCTGGTTTAATATTTGTAAAATCAACTATAATTCTAACTTCTCTTCTTTGACCTGCTTGTAATTCTCCGTTAGAATTTTTTATAGAAACAGTATGGGTAACTGGATCATAATCAGTATTAAATTCTGGACTTGCTATAACATCTAAATACTTAACATTCTTATTCAGCTTGTCCTTTAAATTTATTTCTCCTTTTTTAAATGTCTTATCACCATCAAACTCAATTGTATAGGTAACTAATTGTTCCTGTTTGTTATGACCAACAACTTCTTTATCTACACTTTTATATGCATTTAATGCCCCTGCATCATTTACAGGTTTTACATAAAAGTCGCTTGATTCACTCTTAGGCTTATTATGTTCTTCATATTTTACTTTTCCTGAGTTTACAAATCTATGGGAAGAATCTTTTACTCTAACTTTATATTTAATCCTATACTCTTTATCTATGTCACCAAATCTTATTTCAAAATGTCTTTTATCCTTAAATATAATAAATTCATCATCCTTAACTTTCTCATAATTACTATGTCCATTAGTTCCTTTATTAAGCATAATCTCCATAGAATCTTCTATAAGATCAGTTTCATAAGGTAAAAAATCACTAACTATAACATTTTTAAGTTTACCTAACTTAGGATTTACCTCTATAATAAAATCTATTTCACTACATCCTGGATGCATAATCCCACTATCTCCAGCAACCTGCTGATACCGTCCTCCATCACTGGACCGCTCAGAAAACTTTACAACTGCTCTAGTTTCTTCCCCTGGTACTGTAGTTACTTGAGGCAATATAGAAACATTAGCCTTAGTTTCTGAATCCTTTGTCTTAACTTTAACTATGCCTTCTGTAATTTCTGTTGTTGTATTTGTTGCAACACCAGCTAAACTTATAAATCCCTGAACAAATAACTCTGGGTTAGAACCAATAGTAAGGATTATTTTATTTCCTTCCTTTTTCATATCTTTAAAATGTTTCTTACTATATATAGGTATTAAATTTTTAAGATTATCTGTTAACTCAATTTCTATTTGATCTCCCTCTTTTAATTTACTATTATCTAATACATTATATTTTATATCAAACGTTATATAATTGTCTGTCATTATTTCACTATTTGATGTCATAATTTCTATACCTAACTGTGCTGTACCTGCATGTACTTCTAAAGTCGGAAATAAGCCTACTATATTAGTCAGAGCAAAAATAAATGTCATAATTGATGCTAATAATTTACTTTTTACATTTCCCATTTTACCTTCTCCTTTTAATAATCATCTTTCTACAAATTTCAACAACATATTTTTCATTAGTGTTTTATTTATTATTATTATTAAATTTTTATTAAATATAATAATAATAATACATCAATTATATGAATATTTCTTTAGTATTTTAGTTTATTTACACAAATTTAACATTAAACTTTATTATTTTTTTAATTATATTAAAGAAACATGACCAATAGTCAAATTTCTCATTTAGTATGTTCCAAATAAAAAACCATATTTATTGTAGAAACATTATTTTTTATATATAATTAAGCTAACAAATTACTCTAATAAAGGAATGATTAAAATGAAGATAAGAAAAAAACTTTCTACTGTATTAATTATTCTAGGTATCTTTATAATATTTTTTCCAAAACTACAAGAAAAATATTATGACTATAAACAAAAACAAATATTAAAAGATATAGAAATAGTAGAAAATGAGCCTAAAACTAAAGATAATACTACTAAAAATATAGTTAAAAACGAAACTAAAGGTAATAATCCTATTCTGATAATTGATAAAATAAATTTAAAACAGCCTATTTTATCTGGTGCCACAAAAGATAACATGGCAGTTTCTATCGCAACAATAAATCCCCAAAAAAAAGCTGGGGACATCGGAAACTATTCCATTGCAGGACATAGAAGTTATACTTACGGAAGAAATTTTAATAGACTAGGTGAAGTTACTGAAAATGATATTATAAAAGTAGTAAGTGGTAATAGTACATTTCAATACAAGATTACTAAAAAATTTTTAGTAAAACCTGATGAAGTATGGGTCTTAGATGATACAAAAGATAAAAAACAAATAACTTTAGTTACTTGTGAACCTATGTACAATCCCACCCATAGAATGATAATACAAGGTGAATTATTTTAGCATTAAAAATAAGGATATAAATTAATAACTAATATATCTTTTAAGCTTTTTATACTAATAATATTAAATTATTTTTATATAAGTTTATAGTGGGGATTGAAGGTAATTTTTAAACAGAATTCCATTTATACTTGACTTGCTACAAAGTTAAATTTAGAGATTAACGCTATACTTAACTATATTAATAAATAAATTAATATAATAAAAAAAGTGAACCAATTTAATTAAAGGTTCACTTTTTTTATTATATTTAATGTGTTATGTCAAGATTACCAAACTTACTATATTGTCCAAGCCAAGCGAGCTTCACTGTACCAACTGGACCATTTCTTTGCTTTGCTATTATACATTCTGCTACGTTTTTATCTTCAGTTTCCTTGTTATAATATTCATCTCTATATAAAAACATAACAAGATCGGCATCCTGTTCTATGGATCCAGATTCTCTAAGGTCAGAAAGCATTGGTCTATGATCCGCTCTTTGTTCAGGAGCACGAGATAGCTGTGATAAGGCTATTACTGGACATTCCATCTCTTTTGCTAAAGCTTTTATAGATCTTGATATTTCAGATACCTCTTGCTGTCTACTTTCACTACGCCCTGTACCAGACATCAATTGCAAGTAATCTATAACTATAAGGTCTATTCCATGTTCCATTTTAAGTTTTCTACACTTAGACCTCATTTCCATTACAGATGTACCTGCAGTATCATCAATATATATTTTAGCTGAAGATAACGGTCCTGATGCTCTAGCTATATTTTCCCAATCTCTATCATCTAAATCCCCTGTTCTAAGTTTAAGCATATCAACATTTGCTTCTGAACATAACAATTTATAAGCTAACTGTTCTTTTGACATTTCAAGAGAGAATATAGCTACACTTTTATCAGCTCTTAAAGCGGCATACTCTGCAATATTTAACGCAAAGGTAGTTTTCCCCATAGAGGGCCTTGCTGCTATAAGTATCATATCACCTTTTTGAAAACCAGATGTCTTTGAATCAAGCTCTCCAAATCCCGATGGGGTACCATTTAACTGTCCTTTATTATTAAATATTTTTTCAATTTGAATAAAACCTCGTTCTAGGACCGTACTCATAGGTTCAAATTCACTAGAACTTTTATTCTCAGCTATATTAAAGATTTTACTTTCTGCACTATCTATAACTGACTCCACATCATTCTGATTTTCATAGCATTCTTCTATTATTTCTGTAGAAGATTTTATAAGCTTTCTTAGGATTGCTTTATCTTTTACTATCTTTATATATGAATTAACATTTGCAGTTGAAATAACTGAATTATTTACTTCTGTTATATATGTTATACCGCCTGATTCCTCTATTTTAGAAGTTGACTTAAGCTCTTCTAACAATGTTATCATATCTACTGGAATATCTTTTTGATATAACGCGAGTACTGTATTAAATATAGTTTTATGGCTATCTTTATAAAAGTCTTCTCCCTTAAGTGTCTCCACAGCTCCAGCTATAGCACTTTTATCCTTTAACATAGAGCCTAAAACTGATTGTTCCGCTTCTATATTATAAGGAAGAGTTTTTAGAGTATTCTCCATTTATAAGCTCCTCCCTTATTTAAATATTTAAATTAAAAAACTAAATTAATTATTTCATCTATAGTCTCCACAGTTTTTACTTCTATATCTTTAAGTCCAATAGGTACTTCCTTTTCATTTTCCTTTGGAACTATAACAAGATTTATTCCTTTTCTTCTAGCTCCATATACTTTTTCAAAAATACCACCAACAGGTTTTACTTTCCCTCTTAAGGATATTTCACCAGTAATTGCTATATCTTGTCTAATAGCTTTTCCTAAAAGTGCACTGATTATACAAATAGTTATTGCAGCACCAGCAGATGGCCCATCAATATTTCCTCCACCTACTACATTTACATGTATATCATAATCCTTTATATCTTTATCAGTTACTTTTCTAATTACTGTAGCTGCATTAAATACAGAATCTTTTGCCATAGAGCCTGCTGTATCATTAAATCTAACAATTCCTTTTCCATTTTCTCTTGCTGGGAAAGCAACTGCTTCTATTTCTATAGTTGATCCTAGATATCCGGATACCCCTAACCCATATATATGTCCTATTTCTTTATCCTCTTTATCAGATAACCTATCTAAAGAGTTTAATCTACTTATAGAAATAACTTCTTCAAGGTCTTTCATGCTTATATCTAAGGTGTTTTCAGGATTTAAGCTTTTATTATAAAGTACATAACCATATACATCTGATAATATATTTACAGCTTTTCTTCCTTCAATGGTATATTTACTTATAGCTCTCGCAACATCATCCTCAAGTTTTGCATTTATTTTCTCTGCTGCATTTAGTACTATCTTCTCTATATCTTTATTGGTTAATGGTTCAAAATAAACTTCCGTACATCTTGATCTTAAAGCAGGATTTATTTCATGTGGTTCTCTTGTAGTTGCTCCTATTAAAACAAAATCTGCTGGTGCTCCATGTTCAAATAAATATTTTATATATTTAGGTATATTTTCATCGTCTGGATCATAATAAGATGATGAAAATTCTACTCTTTTATCTTCTAAAACTTTTAAAAGTTTATTTTGAAGTATAGAATCTAGCTCTCCTATCTCATCAATAAATAATATTCCTCCATGCGCTTCTGTAACTAATCCTGGCTTAGGCTCTGGCACTCCAATTTCTGCAAGATCTCTTTTAGAACCTTGATATATAGGATCATGTACCGAACCTAAAAGGGGATTAGTTATTTCTCTTGGATCCCATCTTAAGGTTGTCCCATCAACTTCAACAAACTTTGAATCTTTATCATAAGGAGTATAACCTAACTTTTTAGCTTCTTCTAAAGCTATTCTCGCAGCTGTAGTTTTACCTACGCCAGGAGGTCCATATAATATAATGTGTTGAGGATATGGAGATGCTATTTTAGAAAGTAATGCTTTTATTGCTCTTTCTTGTCCCACTATTTCTTCAAAATTAGAAGGTCTTAGCTTACTTTGAATATTATTTATTATTTTTTTTGTATCTAATTTTTCAAGCTCAGCATATTTCTTTAAAGTTTTTGCATTCTCTGGTCCTTTTTTCTTTCTTATAATACCAAGTTTAACTTCTTCCATATACTTTTCTTGCTTTTCCATTAACACTTGTTCAACTTCAATTTCTAATTTGTTTTGTACATATCTCTTTGCAACTTCATCAACTAATTGGTCATTTATTTTATCTAAAACTTGATATATATTTTTTTCTGTTGGTATAGAACTTATCCCTTTTCCATTTCCAATTATCTTACTTAAAGCAAATACCCTTTTGTATATATTATCACTATTTACATGCTTTCTAAGGTTAAATTTCACTATACGGGTTTCCATAACCCCTTCTGTTAAAACTTTTTTTGTTATATGGTATAGAAGTTCTACTTGAACCTCTATAGATATAACATCCTCTTCTAAACTTTCTGCTAAATTTTTTACACTATTTTTATTCAAAGCTATACATTAAAGCAAATTAAAACTTTGCTAATTTGCTTTAATGATTCCTCCTCTCGCCCTCGGTAATTAAAATTACTCGCCAAGAACCACTACTTTCATCCTAGTTGAAACTTCCGCATAAAGCTTCACTTCAATTTCATAAGTCCCCGCCAGTTTTATAGTATCCATAACAATTTTTTTCTTATCAATATCTAGATTAAATTTATTCTTTAATTGTTCTGCTATATCTTTATTCGTTATAGCCCCAAACAATTTACCATTGTCTCCTAATTTTGCATTAATCCTTATTTCTTTATCTTTTAAAGCTTCTGCTTGTTTTTGTGCCTCTTCAATCTCTGCTAACTTTTTCTTTCTCTCTATTTCATTCTTCTTATTTAGAATATTTAAGTTATTATTAGTAGCCTCTTCTGCAAGATTTCTTGGAAATAAGAAATTCCTTGCATAACCATCTGATACATTAACAACTTGCCCTTTTTTCCCTTGACCTTTAACATCTTTTAATAATATAACTTTCATATTATTCACCTTCCCTTAAATATTTGCTTATTGCTTCTTTAAGCATATTCACAGCATCATCCATATTTGTTTTAGCAAGTTTAGCACCAGCCATGGTCATATGTCCTCCACCACCCAAACTTTCAAGAATGACTTGAACATTTACAACTTCTAAAGATCGTCCACTTATATAAATATCCTCCTCTATTTTAACAAACACAAAGGATGCATGAACACCTGTAATATTTAGAAGTTCATCTGCAACTTGGGCAGCTATAACATTGTCTTCCATATCCTCAGGACATATAGCTATGGCTATATTACTCAATATCTCTGCTGACTTTATTATATCAGCTTTCTTTATAAAATCTTCTAGATTTTCCTTAAACATTTTTTTAACAGATAAAGTATCTGCCCCTAATCTTCTTAACACAGCTGCTGCTTCAAAAGTTCTAACCCCTGTTTTAAAGTAGAAATTCTTAGTATCTAAATAAATTCCAGAAAGCATAGTCATAGCCTCAATCTTTTTAAGTTCTGGCTTATCTACAAGGTATGGCAACATTTCTGTAACTAACTCAGATGTAGAAGAGGCGTAGGTTTCTATATAACTTAAAAGTGTATCCTTTACATAGTCAGGCGCCTTCCTATGATGGTCTATTACCACTATTCTTTTTATACTATTAATAACCTCCATGCTCTCTACATGTCCTTCATTATGGACATCTACTATAATTAAAAGACTTTTATCATCGGTCATATCTAAGCATAGTTCACTACTTATAAAAGCACCTTTATATTTTTCCTCTTTCTTAAGTTCACTAACTATTTCTTTTATACTAGGATTAAAATTTTCCATAACTATATTACAATCTTTACCTATTTGTTTTACTGTACTATATATACCAACAGCGGCTCCTAAGCAATCAATATCGGCACTTTTATGACCCATAATAAATATATTTGTACTCTCACGTATTAAATCAACTAGTGCATGTGCTATAACTCTTGCTTTAACCTTAGTTCTCTTTTCTACTTCTTTAGTTTTCCCACCGAAGAAATCTAAGTTATCTTTTCTCTTTACAACAACCTGATCTCCTCCCCTACCTAGTGACAATTCTTTTGCAGATTGTGCATATTCATGGTTTTTCTGCGGGGTATCTCCACCTCTTCCAACCCCTACACTTAAAGTCACTGCAAGTTTATTTCCATAGTTTAATTCACGTATAGTATCTAATATATCAAACTTTTTTTCAATTTCTTTTTCAATAAGTTTATCTTGTATAGTTAAAATATACTTACTTAGAGAATATTTTTTTATTACAGCACTCAAACTTTGTGCGTAACTATTTAAAGTTCTCTCTATGTCAGCAGCAAGTAAAGGTGCCTGATCATCAGATGTGGATTTTAGAACATCGTTTAAATTATCAACTTCAATTAACATTATACTGTACTTATTTTCCTCAGAACTTATATATAAATTATGTTTTTCTGTAACATCATAAAAGTAAAACAAGGTTATGGCATCCTCTTGTTGCTTATTATTATCAGAATATACTATAGTTGCAATAATATCAAAATATCTTTCTCCTATTTTAATATAAGAAAAATTAGATTTTCTACCTTCCATAACAAACCTTACATTCAATTCTTTGTTTAATTCTTTTATATTTCTGCCAAGTACATTTTTATCTTCTAATATATCCGAAAGGTTTTTATTATGCCATAGTATAATCCCTTCATAATTTGCCATAATTAGTGGAAGTGGCAAATTTACAAAGGTACTACTATTTGCAACATCCATTTTGTCTGAAAAAGCTTTTACAACCTTTTCCCATTGATTTTCTGTATGCTTAGATTTTTTTAGATTATATATAATAATAAAAACGTAGCATATAGTAAGTACTGTAGCTTCTTCATTGTGACCATAATAAAAAAGTATTACTATTACTATACCTATTAAAGCTATATAAAGTTTATTTATAGGCAAAAAATAATTCTTTTTTTTCTCCATTAAAATTAAGCTCCCATTTTATTTTTTCTAAGGCTATAGGGATCTAACCCTCTGAAGTTAAATAACATTTCTAATAAACCTATACTAGCTAAGATCTGTTCATATCTTAAGAAGAGTATTATAATCAATAATATAAATGTAAATTTTTTAGTTTTTTTCATCTTCTCTACTAGAAAATATGTTGTTGCCGCCATTCCATTTAAGATTAGTATGAATTGCATTAAACTAATTGACCATATTCCAATATATTCACCTACGCCTATTTCTTTAGATTCTAATATAATCCCTATAGAAGCTATTCCAATTAGAAATGCACCAATTAAATTGGTTACATAAAATCTACGAAAACCAACTCTTTTAATACCCTTTATACTAGAATTCTTAAGCATTCTTTGGATTATTAGATAGTTTATAGTAGTAAAACCAAAAACATAAACTATACTCATAATAGGTATAGAAGAAATTATAGATTTTGCATCTATTATATCTTTTAAATCAGATAAATTATTTAGCTTAGTAGAATCTATACCTAGGCTTTTATAAGCTAACATAGCTTCATCAATTCTTTGTCTAAATATATTTATTATAGAATCTATATATGATTTAATCATAATGTCCCTAGATTTAATATAAATAATAAAATTAACTATTATACATATCATAGATACAACTGTAACTAATTTAACTGTATTTATACTACTTTTTTCTTTATTTATACAATATCCTAATATGACCCCAATAACTCCCGTTAATAGTATTGATGAAACTACATTAAGAGGACCATATAAAATATAATTTAGTATACTTGCAAAAAATAAAAAATAGCATGAGTTTTTTAATCCAAATTTAATGTAGAATAATGCAATTGGTATAGGTAATATTAATATTCCAGAGAAGCTTACCTCTTTTCCTCCACCAGATATAACCATAACTAAGAGAGCTAAGAATAAAATCAAAAATGTCTCTATGCTGCCACCATTACGCCATAACTTTTTAACCATTTTTTCCTCCATATTCTCTTTCTTTTAAATGAGTATATAATTTACTTAAATCTTTATTATCCTTCTCAACCTCGTCTCCCTCTATTATTCCTTCTTTTAACTTTTTCTTCATACATTCATCTACTGATAGATGAGAGTACCCTAATCTATTTGCTAATATATATAATATTATTATTGCCCCAGATATACAATTTAATATGGCATCTTGTGCTACATTGCTTCCTTTACATAAAACCTTAAATAAATCCCCTATAATGCATACTAATTCTGCTTTTAACTTTTCTATAATATTTATATTAGCCATTATATTAAAATCTTCTTTCCTCATCTTTCTCATCCCCTCTCCCCAAAGATAAAGCTATATTAATTATAAACTTAATTTAACTCTCTACATATATTTTATTGATTTTTCTCTAGATATGCAAGACGTGTTTGAATAATATTCCAATTAATTAATATTTAAAATATTAACTAATTGGAATATATAAATAAAGCAGCACCTTTAAAGGTACTGCTATATGTTATAATTTTATTCCATTGTGAATGGTAATAAAGCAATATTTCTTGATTTCTTTATTGCTAAAGTTAACATTCTTTGATGTTTTGCACAGTTTCCAGAAATTCTTCTTGGAAGAATCTTTCCTCTTTCTGTTATGTACTTCTTAAGTACGTTTATGTCTTTGTAATCTATATATTGAGCTTTATCTACACAGAAAGCACAAACTTTTCTCTTTTTTCTTCTCGCACCTTGTCTTCTTTGTCCAACCATTTTCTACCCTCCTTAATTAACCATCTTAAAATGGTATATCCTCGTCATCGATCGGGGTAACATCATTTCCGTAATCAGGTTCGTTAGAATTTCCAAAACCTGAATTATTAAAGCTATTTGAGTTTTCATAGCCTTTATTGTTATTTTGGAAATCATAAGATCTATCACTGTCAGCTGATTGTTTATTTCCTAAAAACTCGACTTCTTCAGCAATTACTTCGGTAACATATCTTCTAGTTCCGTCTTTTGCTTCATAACTTCTTGTTTCTATTCTTCCGCTAATACCAATCATTCTACCTTTACTCATGTAATTAGCAGTTACTTCAGCCATTCTACCCCAAACAACTACAGGAATAAAATCTGCATCAGGTTGACCTTCTTTTTTAAACCTTCTATTTACCGCTATTGTAAAGGTGGTAACGGCCGTGCCGGTTCCAGGAGTAAACTTTAATTCAGGATCCTTAGTAAGTCTTCCGACCAAAGTCACTTTATTCATCTAAAACACCACCTAATTATTCATATTCCTATTAATTTTCTTTTTTAACTATCATATCTCTGATAACATTGTCAGAAATCTTTAAGTTTCTTGTTAACTCTTTTGGTAATTCTGGGTTTGATTTAAAATTAACTAAAACATAATGCCCTTCAGTTACCTTTTCGATTGGATAAGCTAACTTTCTCTTACCCCATAAGTCAACGTTTTCGATTTCTCCACCATTAGTTTCAATTATACCTTTGAATTTTTCTACGTTAGCTTTAACAGCTTCTTCGTCTAATGATGGCTTTAATATGAACATTAATTCATATGCTCTCATTACTTTCACCTCCTCCCTTCGGACTAACGGCTGTATTATAAATAATTACAGCAGGGAAATCCATCTATTTATTCTAACATTGAATTATCTAAAAATCAAGATAATTTTACTTATCCCCTATTACTTTTTTTACCTTTTTATCAAATTCACTTCTAGAAAGCATTATTATTCTCTTACATTCTGTGCATTTAATTTTTATATCAGCACCAACTCTTATGACTTCCCATAAATCCGTGCCACAAGGATGGGTTTTTTTAGTTTTAACTATATCGCCTACTTTAACATCTTTCACTGTATCACCTCTTTTATATTAATAAACTACTAAAATCACATGAATTGTAGTTTCTTTTGCTATCCCTATAAAAAAGACTCCTTTTAGATTATACACTATTTAAAAGAAGTTTATAATATAAAAACTGCCTATCTACATAATACTTATTTAAGATAAACAGTTTTTAATATGTTAATTTAAAAATCTTATAGTTTTTTATATTCTGTTCCATTTTCCTCGTATATAGAATCATATTCAATCTCTCCATTTAAAGATTGAAATTTTTCTAAATACTGTTCAGAGAACTTTAAACTAATACCACAACTCTTAGTTATAAAGGTTGGTGTAGGTATTACCATGAGCTTTATACCATTATTCTTAGCTACTGATTCTCCTTTTATAGCTGTATGAGTATTTTTAAAAGTAACTACATATCTTTTTTCCATCGTAAACCACCTATTTAAATATTTATAACTTTATCTGAAGTATTCATTGTCTCTACAATTGAATACATATTACTTATTTCTCCTACTAATAACTTTTCTTTTAATTTATAGAAATCGAGACAAGCACCACAAACTTGAATCTTAGTTCCTCTTTCTTTTAATTTAGCTAGACTTTCTAAAACCTCTGAATCCTCTACAGTAAGTTTAACTCCTCCATTGAAAAATAACATATCTGTTGGAATTACAGATGCTTCTGATAGTGCAAACATGTAACTCTTTATTAAAGTTCTTCCTAAAGTGTCATCTCCATCCCCTAACTTTTCTTGACCTACAACTATTGTAAATTTTTTATTTTCTTCTTCTAACTCACAAGAACAATCTTCTGACTTAGATATCTCTACATAGAATAATCCATCCTTTTCTTCAGCTTTTCCATGAAAATTATTTGATGATGCATATTTAATTAAATTATTCTTTGCAACTTCATTATCTACTACGACTACAACTTCACCTGACTCAATAGAATCAAAATACTTCTTAGTATTAACAACTGGTGTTGGACAGTTTAATCCTCTACAATCTATTTCTTTTTTCATATCTCTCCTATTTCCAAAATAAAGTTTTTGGAAATAGACTTCACCCCTTTCACTTTATAATTTATAATAATAGTTGTGTAAATTTTATTTATATTTAAAATCGTAATTATTTATATCAATTATTATAAATCCCTATAGTTATTATATCAAAATAAATATATATGATGTAGTAATTTAATTAATAATTACGCTCTTGTTATTAATTTATATAGAGATGTTAATTTATTATTTGTTACAAAATATAATAAGGATGTGAATTAAATGAAACTATACTTAGATAATGCCGCTACTACCTTTCCAAAACCCCCAGAAGTTATAGCTGCGGTTACAAATTATATGTCATTTTTAGGTGCAAATCCTGGACGAGGAAGTTCAGAATCCTCTTTTAAAAGTGGTCAATTAGTTTTTCAATGTAGGGAAGAACTTATGAACTTCTTTAAATTCAATAAGCAAGAAAATGTTATATTTACGCAGAATATAACATCTTCTTTAAATATTTTAATTAAAGGTTTTGTACAAAATGGAGATCATGTAATAACATCTTCTATGGACCATAATGCAACTCTACGTCCACTTTACACTCTAAAAAATAATGGTACAATTGACCTTACTGTAGTTAAATGTTCTAGAGAGGGTCTTTTAAATATAGACGACTTTAAAAATGCTATAACTCCAAAAACTAGATTAGTCGTACTCTCCCACTCTTCTAATATTGTGGGGACTATTCAACCTCTACAAGAAATTGGGGCTTTATGCAAAGAAAAAAATATCTACTTCATAATAGACTGTGCTCAAACTGCAGGAGTTTTACCTTTAGATTTTAATACTTTAAATTGTAATGCATTGGCTTTTACTGGTCATAAGGGTTTATTAGGTCCTCAAGGAATTGGTGGTTTCTTAATTGATGATAAACTTAATAATGAAATTCACACTATAATTGAAGGGGGAACTGGTAGCCTTTCTTCTAGTATCAATCAACCGAACTTTCTTCCTGATAAATTCGAAAGCGGTACCCTTAATACTCCTGGTATAGCTGGTCTTTTGGCAGGCTTAAAATTTATTAATAAAGAAGGGATTTCTACTATAAAAGATCATGAGGAAGAACTTACTCGTCAATTTATGGAGTCTATGTATAACATGGATAACATAACTATGTATGGCGTTAAAAATCCTTCATTAAGAACTTCAGCTATATCCATTAATTCCTCTAAAATAGATAACTCCGAACTTGGATTTTATTTAGATAATGAATTTGGGATAAGTACAAGAACAGGACTTCATTGTGCCCCTTTAGCACATGAAACTATTGGCTCATATCCCCATGGAACTATCAGGTTTAGTTTTGGATATTTTAATGATTTAAAAGATGTAAAATATACTATAGATAGTATACATAAAATAATTACTAGATTTTAATAATTAATGTATAATACCTCCTGTTTTGTCAATAATAACTTATAGGAGGTATTAATATTTATGAGCAAAGTAATTATTCATTCTAAGGATACAAATTGTATTTATACGTTAAGAGACGAATTATGTTCTCACATCACTCCGATTTTAAAACAAAACCGTCCCATAGTCATTATATGCATTGGTACAGATCGTTCTACAGGAGATAGCCTTGGCCCTCTTGTAGGGGAAAAGCTTAGGTTCTTATCAAGAAAAAACATATATATTTTTGGTAATCTTGAAAATCCAATTCATGCAAAAAATATTGAACAAACTCTAGAAGAAATTAATTCTAATTTTAAAGACCCTTATATTATTGCTATAGATGCTTGCCTTGGTAGGTTAGACAATGTGGGGAGTATAATTGTTGAAGACAAGCCTATATCTCCTGGTGCTGCTTTAAATAAAAATTTGCCTAAGGTTGGTAATCTTAGTGTTACTGGTATCGTTAATATATCCGGTGCGTTTGAATTTATGGTGTTGCAAAATACACGATTATTTACAGTAGTAAGACTTTCAGAAAAAATATCATCTGGTATATATCATTCAATAATAAAAACAGTTGGTGGTAAAAATGCATCTATAATAAACCTGTAAACTTTCAGTTAAATAATATTAAAAACAGAAGCAGACATAAATATGTTTCACGTGAAACATATTTATGTCTGCTTCTACTCCATATGATATATAATTCTTCTAAAATATTTGGCTATAATATTTTGTAGTAAGTATATTTTCTATATCCTCTATGCTTTTACTTCTCCCATCAATTATTATAGTTCCCTCTTTTTTTATATTATTATCTAATTTTACTATATTAGCTAAACTACTGTTTTTTAAGTCGCATATTATTGCATCACATGGTTCACTTACATTTTCATCTATAACAACATATCCTTTATTATATAATCCATTTCTCAATTCTTTTAATTCGTTCCATACACATATTTTCAAATAACCCACCTCCTATTTTATATTATTTCCATGATAAACATTTTTATACCAATAACTTGAAAAATATTGTTAGTTCACTATGTTTTCACAATGTTTGAATAAAATAGTCAGGACCACCCGTAAAACGGGTGGCTTGCTTTAGCCCTATAAGGGCATATTACTGGCTGTGCTACTTGCACATTGAACGGTTGCCAACCGCAAAATTTTTACAGGCTACCCCTAAAAGGGGTATTATTTTTTGCCTTGTTTTACTGGCTTACCCGTAAACGGTTCTATATATTCTTTTAAACTCATCTGTTCATATGCTATATCTTCTTGTATCTGATTCTTTATATATTCCTCTATAACTTTTTTATTTCTACCAACTGCATCAACATAATAACCCTTACACCAAAATTGTCTATTTCCATATTTATATTTTAAATTTGCATGTCTATCAAATATCATCAACGAACTTTTTCCTTTTAGATATCCCATAAATTGAGATACACTTAGTTTTGGTGGTATACTTACAAGCATATGTATGTGATCTTTGCACGCATTTGCTTCAATTATTTCTACTCCTTTATGTTCACATAGCTTTCTTAATATTTGTCCTATATCTGCTTTTATCTTCCCATATATTACTTGTCTCCTATACTTAGGTGCGAAAACTATATGATATTTACAATTCCACTTGCTATGTGCTAAACTACTATTATCCATATTGGATATACCTCCTTTGTTTAATTATTGTGGTCGGCAAACCTACTTTCATTTTACATTGGAGGTTTTATTTTTTCTACTCATAGCTAAAAGCTTTTTAGAACCACAGGTATAACCTGTGGTATTCATAATACAAAAAAATAACACCTTAAATTAAATTTAAAGTGTTACTAAATAACCTTACCCTACTATACTACTTTTTAATTTTGTCTGAGATTTCCTTACTTTCATAATTATTTATAGCCTTATCAAGAACTTCATCTTCTTCCTCAGATAAATCATATCTTGATATTCCATTGTCTATAGGTTTTGCATAGGATGTACTTTCATTTCTTCCATAAATACCTGTTATAATTACTCCATCATTATGATCATCTAACAAGGCTATGGAATAACTTAATGCCCCTACATCATCAAATGCCTTATATCTCATAATAGCAGTTTTTTGAATACATCTTTGAACTCTATTATCTAACTCATTAAATCTTTCAACTACCCCATCCATTGATGCTTTAGACTTATCAACTCTATCCAAATATTCTACTATAAGACCTTCTAAATTTTTATTATTTACTCCCCTCATAATCTTTCTATATCTTTGTTGTAGTTTATTATTTTTACTAACTACAGTTATAAATAGTATGAATTGAATTAAAATAATAACGAATAAAGCCATTATTACAACTTCAGAATAAGATGCTACGAAACTTTTTAAAAACTCCAAATTAACTCTTCCTTTCATTATAGTTTAATTATATATGTATTATAATGTTTCACGTGAAACATTATAATTTTAATATTTCCATTATCCTTTGTAAATCCTGATTTGAATAATATTCTATTTGTATTTTGCCTTTGTCTTTTCCGGTATTATTAAGAGATACCTTTGTGCCAAAATAATCTCTTAATCTATTTTCTATATCTTTCATAAAAGGAGAGTTTGTATCATTCAATCTTTTACCTTCTTTTTTTTCCTTAGATAATTCTTTTACTAAATATTCTACACCTCTTACGGATAGTCCTTTATCTATAATCTCTTGGGCTATTTTATACTGAATATCTTTATTTTTTAATGCTAGTAATGCTCTACCATGTCCCTCACTTATAACTCCATCAACTAAATACTCTTGAACTCGTTTATCTAAATTTAATAATCTTAAACAGTTAGTTATAGAAGTTCTAGATTTCCCTAACTTTTCACTTAATTCTTCTTGTGTAAGTTTTAGTTCTACAATTAATTTTTCATAAGCAATAGCTTCTTCTATAGGATTCAAATCCTCTCTTTGAATATTTTCAATTAAAGAAAGTTTTAAAATTTCCTTATCCTTTACATCTTCTAATACTACTGCAGGAACCTCTTTCATATTAGCTAATCTTGCAGCGCGCCATCTTCTTTCACCAGCTATTATTAAATACGTAGAATTATCAACCTTCTTTAAAATTAAAGGCTGAATAATACCATTTTCTTTTATTGAGAGAGAAAGTTCTTTAATTTTTTCCTCATCAAAATTTTTTCTAGGTTGCTCAGGATTTGGTTTTATTAAGTTTAAAGAGATTTTACTTGTGGGCTTCTCTTCCTCTTTTTTTATACTTACATCTTCTTTATTACTTTCTTTAAATTCTTCTATTGTTTCTGGTATTAATGCACCTAAACCTTTGCCTAAACCATGTCTTTTAGCCAAACTCTATACCTCCTTTTGCCTTTTTAAAAACTCATCGGTTACTTCTTTAAATGCTAATGCACCCTTACAATTGTTATCATAAAGTACTATAGGTAACCCAAAACTTGGTGCCTCTGCTAACCTTATATTTCTCGGTATTGTATTATTAAACACCTTATCTTTAAAGTATTTCTTCACTTCTCCAGCTACTTCATTACAAAGTTTAGTTCTATTATCGTACATTGTCATTATTACGCCTTCTATTCCTAACTTTTTATTTAACCCCTTACTTATCAAGGAGTATGTATTCATTAGTTGTCCAACTCCTTCTAAAGCATAATATTCACACTGAATTGGTATCAATACACTATTTACAGCTGTAAGAGCATTAATTGTTAGTATACCTAATGATGGAGGACAATCTATAAATATAAAATCATATAATCCATCTATTTCTGATAATTTTCTCTTTAATATAGTCTCTCTATTTTCTACATCTATTAACTCTATCTCTGATCCTGCAAGTTCCATAGTAGATGGTGCTATATATAAATTTTCCATAAGCTCACTTTGTATTATTACATCTTGGATAGGGGTATCTGAAGTCATTACATCATACATTGAATTATCTAAATTAGTTTTATCTATACCTAGTCCACTTGTGGTATTTCCTTGTGGATCTATATCTATTGTTAAAATCTTGTATCCTTCAGCAGCTAAGTAAGCACATAGGTTAATATTAGTAGTTGTCTTCCCTACGCCTCCTTTTTGGTTAAAAATACATATGGTCTTCATAATATCACCTTACTTTCATGGTATTTTGTTCTAACTTCAATTGTGTTATAAATTCTTTTATTTATAACAAGTATTAATTGTAAATATAAAACATACTACACTAAATTTTTATGTACATGTTTAAACTATGTAATTTAATTATATAGTTTAAGCATAAATAATAAAAGAGTGTTATAGTAAAATATATAATAATTTAACTTATAATGTTTCACGTGAAACATTATAAGTTAAAAATATAAAAAGTAGGCCTTATTAAAACCTACTTTTTATGTGTACATTATTTGTTTTTCGGAATACGAACTGTAACTTCTATAGCATCCTCTAAATCTTTTGATCTATAATTAGCACTTATTCCATACTTATCAAATACTTGCTTAATAGTATTCATATATACTCTAGGATTAAAGACACTCTTTATTTTATTTTTACTATCAGCTGCAACTTCACTACTTGCAAGTTTTAATAATTCCTTATCTATCAACTCTTCTGTTTTCTTTACATTAAGACCATGTTTTATTACCTTATCTAAAACCTCTTTTTGAAGTTCCAAATTAGGTAACTTTAATAAGGCTCTTCCATGTCTTTCTGTTAAGCTATTTTCTATTAATATTTTTCTTATATCGCAATGAAGTTTTAATATTCTTAGCTTATTAGCTATCGTTGATTGCTTCTTTCCTATAACATCTGCTAACTGTTCTTGAGTATATGAATGATCTTTTATTAAATTCTGGTATGCCTCTGCTTCTTCTAAAAAATTTAAGTCTTCTCTCTGTAAATTTTCTAATAAAGCAAGTACTGCAGATTCCTTATCATTCACATTTATTATTATTGTAGGTACCTCTGTTAGTCCAACTTTCTTAGCTGCCCTATAACGTCTTTCACCAGCAACTAACTCATAACTTTGTTCACCTAATTTCCTTACTGTTAGCGGCTGTAATATTCCATAAACCTTTATTGACTGAGATAGCTCTTCAATGGCATTTTCATCAAAAAATTGTCTAGGTTGATATATATTTGGAACTATATTTTCCACTGGGATATAACATATACTATTACTCATATGTACGTCTCCTATGAAATTAATTTCACAGGCTCTTCCCTCCTCTCAATATTCATAAAACCTTTATCTATATTAAGTTTGACTTGTGATGACGAAATTAATTTCCAAGGTAATATATAAAAGGTAAAAAAAGTATATTACTTATATATATTCTACCATATAATGCTAATTTTTATCAACATTATTTATTACTTTAATGGTTTTTTATTAGCAGTACCTGCTTTTCTAGGATATTGTTTTGGAGTATGCTTTATTTTCTTAACTATAACTAAGTTATGTTCTAAATCACTATTTTCTATTTGAACAGGAATAACTTTCTCTACATTTCCACCTAATATGTCTAAGGCTCTTTTTGACTCCTCCAATTCTTCCTCAACTGCTGGTCCTTTAAGTGGAATAAAGTGTTTACCTAAGTTTACATAAGGTAGACATAATTCGCTAAGAACTGACATATTAGCTACCGCTCGTGAAACTACACAATCAAACTGTTCTCTATACTCTGGATTTAAAGCAAAATCTTCTGCTCTTCCGTGTATCGTACTTATATTATCAAGCTTAAGTTCTTTTATAACTATATTAAGAAAGTTAACTCTCTTATTTAAAGAATCTAATAATACCATTTCACATTCAGGATTAACTATTTTCATTGGTATACCTGGAAATCCTCCTCCAGTTCCAATATCTATAACCTTTTTAGCATCTTTTAACCCCTCAAATTTGAAAATCTTAATAGAATCTATAAAGTGCTTTTTTATTATTTCTTCATCTTCTTTAATAGATGTTAAATTAACCTTTTGGTTCCACTCTTTTATTAAATCCTTATAAAGCATAAATTGTTCATATTTTTCCTTAGTAAACTCTAATCCAATATCCTGACAGGCCTCTTGTAATATATTAAAGTAATCCATAAATACCTCCATATTCCAATATAAATAAATATTATAAAAGCCTTTCCAAATATTTTGGACAAAGGCAAGTTTATTCTATGTAAATTAAGTGCCACATATATATTATTACCAATTTATAATTTTTATTGTGGCACTTGTATTATTAAAATTTATTATTTGTTCCTATTGTATTGCTCCAAATATATTAACAGGACTGATATATCAGCTGGAGAAACACCTGATATTCTAGATGCTTGACCAATATTTTCGGGTCTAATATTATTAAGCTTTTGTATAGCTTCTATTCTTAATCCCTTAACATCTTCATAGTTTATATTTTCAGGTAATCTTCTTTTTTCGAACTTCTTGAATTGGTTAACTTGTTCAAGTTGTTTATTGATATACCCTTCATATTTTGACATTATATTTACTTCCTCTTGAATGTCATAAGGCAATTCTTCTCTTTCTGTGTCTAGTGGTTGTACAATAAAATAATCTAATTCCGGTCTTTTTATTAACTCATATAGGCTTATAGGTTTCTTTAATGTTGATGAATTTACAGTTTCTAAGAACTCAACAACTTCTTTTTTACCTGTAATTTGAAGATTTTTTATTCTATCAATCTCTTTTTCTATAGCATCTTTCCTGTTTTTATACTTATTATATCGTTCTTCATTTACTAAACCATATTCGTAACCTGTTTCTGTTAATCTTAAATCTGCATTATCTTGTCTTAAAATCAATCTATACTCAGCACGAGAAGTCATCATTCTATATGGTTCATTAGTTCCCTTTGTAACTAAATCATCAATTAAAACTCCAATATATGCATCAGATCTTTTTAATATAAGGGGCTCTTTTTCTAAGATTTTTCTACCTGCATTTATACCAGCTATAAGTCCTTGACATGCTGCTTCTTCATAACCCGAACTTCCATTTATTTGTCCTGCTGAAAATAGACCGTCTATATTTTTAAATTCTAGTGAAAGCTTTAGTTGTGTTGGATCTATACAATCATATTCAATAGCATATCCTGTTCTCATAACTTCAACCTTCTCAAGACCTGGAACAGTCTTTAGCATATCTATTTGTACATCTTCTGGAAGTGAGCTAGACATACCTTGAACATATAGTTCTTCTGTATCTTCACCTTCTGGCTCTATAAATATTTGATGCTGTATTTTATCCGGAAATCTCATTACCTTGTCTTCTATAGATGGACAATATCTTGGTCCTGTACTCTTTATGGAACCATTGTAAAGTGGACTCCTGTATATATTTTGTCTAATTACTTCATGAGTACTGTCATTTGTGTATGTTAAATAACAAGGTACTTGTTCTCTATTTAATTCATCATTCATGAAAGAGAATGGTATTATTCTCTCATCTCCCTCTTGAATAATCATTTTTGAGAAATCTACAGAACGCCTATTTATTCTAGCTGGTGTGCCTGTCTTAAATCTTCTTAATGATATACCTGCTTTAACTAAACTATCAGATAATGTCTTTGATGATGATAATCCACAAGGTCCCTCATCATAACGTACATCACCTATAACTATAGTTGATTTAAGGTACGTTCCTGTAGTTACTATTACCGTTTTAGCTTTAAAATAAGCTCCATTCTTAGTTAGTACACCTAATACCTTACCTTCTTTTATATCAATATCTATAACCTCTAATTGCCTTAAATAAAGATTTTGTTGTTTTTCTACAACCTTTTTCATTTCTTCTGAATATTTTCTTTTATCAGCTTGAGCTCTTAATGAATGTACTGCTGGTCCCTTTGATGTATTAAGCATTCTTGATTGAATAAATGTCTTATCTATATTTACACCCATTTCACCACCTAAAGCATCAATCTCTCTAACTAAATGACCTTTAGCAGTTCCCCCTATATTAGGATTACACGGCATCATAGCTAAGCTATCTAAATTTATAGCACACATTAGAGTTTTAAACCCCATTCTAGCTGTTGCAAGGCCTGCTTCACAACCTGCATGACCCGCTCCAATTACAACAACATCAAATTCTCCTCCAATATACATAAAATCACCTACTTTCCTAAACAGAATTTAGAGAAGATCTTATGGATAATGTCCTCTTCTAAGGTATCTCCAGTTATTTCTCCTAAGTTCGTCCAAGCATTTTTTAAATCAATCGATGCAAGATCTATTGCAAATACTTCATCTAAAGTATTCAATGAACTTTCTAAGTTTTCTTTAGCTTTAATTAAGGCTTCTTTATGCCTATTATTAGTTATAAATATATCTTCTGAATTTATTTCACCCTTAAAGAACATATCCTTTATTATATCTTTTAAAGTCTGAATTCCTTCACCCGTTCTTGCAGAAACCTTATATAACTTATCCTTTTCTATAAAGTTTAATGACTTAGTATCTATTTTGGCATTTAAATCTGTTTTATTTAATAAAACTACATAATTTTTATCTTTGATGTAATTAAATATCTCAATATCCTCATCATCCAGTTCTCTACTTACGTCTAGCATAAATACTATTAAGTCTGCTTCTTCTATCTTTTCTTTAGACTTTTCTACACCAATTTTTTCAACTAAATCTTCTGTCTCTCTTATACCTGCAGTATCTATTATTTGGACAGGAACACCATTTAAATTTATATATTCTTCTATAACATCCCTTGTTGTTCCTGGTACGTCTGTTACAATAGCTCTCTTCTCTCTTAGAAGTGCATTCAAGAGTGATGATTTACCAACATTAGGTTTACCAACTATAACCATTTTTAAACCTTCACGTAGAATTTTGCCTTCCTCTGCACTATCTAAAAGTTCTTCAATATTAGATAAAATATCTTTTAAATCTTCTGTAGCTTTTTCATTTGTAACTTCTTCAAGGTCATCTTCTGGATAGTCTACAGTTGCTTCAATATGTGCAATTACAGACAAAAGTCTTTCCCTTAATTCTGATATTTCCATGGAAATTTTGCCCTCTGACTGCCTTACCGCTGATTTTGCACTAAGTTCAGTTTTAGCTCTTATAATATCTATAACTGCTTCTGCTTGGCTTAGATCTATCCTTCCATTTAAAAATGCCCTTTTTGTAAATTCACCTGGCTCTGCAAGTCTAGCACCTGCCCTTACTACTTCTTTTAGTATACTATTAGTTACTACAACTCCACCATGGCAATTTATTTCTACAGTATCTTCAGCTGTAAAACTCCTAGGACCTTTCATAAAACTTACTATAACTTCATCTAGACTTTTTTCATCTTTATCTACTACATACCCATATCTCATAGTATAGGGCTTCATATCTTTAATACCCTTTTTACTTTTTCCTCTAAATATTTTTTCAACTATATCTAAGGCTCTATTGCCTGAAATTCTAATTATTGATATTCCACCTTCACCCATGCTAGTTGCAACTGCAGCAATAGTATCAAAATCTTTCATGTTATTTTTTCCTTTCTAAAATAGTAAAAATAAAATATCTATATGATTTTATCACATAACTTATAATATATAAATGGTAATTGTTATATTAGATTCTATCCATAATTATTTATTTTATAATATGTCTTACATTAAATAAAGGCTGCTGACAACCTGTCAACAGCCTATTTTTCTCTAAGCTCTCTTTCTTGTTTCAATAACAACTCTCCTGAAAGGTTCATCACCTTCACTATAAGTATTAACATAAGAATTGTTTTGAAGTGCAGAGTGTATTATTCTTCTTTCATAAGGATTCATAGGCTCTAATCTAACCTTCTTGCCATAAG
Source organism: Hathewaya histolytica (assembly GCF_901482605.1). Lineage (NCBI taxonomy): Bacteria > Bacillati > Bacillota > Clostridia > Eubacteriales > Clostridiaceae > Hathewaya > Hathewaya histolytica. The sequence continues at coordinate 2,737,825 of NZ_LR590481.1, forward strand.
TTGTAGCCTTTTTAGCCAATTTATCTGCAAGTCTAATCAAGGTCTCTTCTCTTTTTTTTCTATATCCTTGAGTATCCAATATAACTCTTTTATAGCCTTCATCCAAGCCCTTATTTATAGCAAGACCTACTAAATATTGCAATGAATCTAGGGTTTCTCCCCTATATCCTATTAACAATCCCATACCTTCACCATCTAAATTGATATGTATTGTATTTTTATCTTCTCTTACTTGTATTTCTGCCTTTATATCCATTGCATCTAATATATCTTGTAAAAATTCTCTTGTCTCTTTACAAAAATTCTTCTTTACAGTAACCCTTACCTTAGAAAGTTTGGTACCTATTAGATTTAAAAATCCTTTACTGCCTTTTTCTAATACCTCGATTTCTACTTCTTCCTTACTTACCCCTAATTCTTCTAAAGCTTTTTCTACTGCTTCTTCTACACTTTTACCAGTTGCCTCTATAATTTTCATAATTAAAATACCTGCCTTCCTCTAATCCCTATTACACTGTGAAAGCATTAAATCGAATTCTTCTATTTACTTTCTTTCTCTCTTTTTATTAAAAAATAAACTAATAAACTTTGCAATCCTTGAATTATATTACTTACAACCCAATATAATCCTAAGGCAGATTTTAATGGTAATGTCATAAATGCTATCATAGCTGGCATTACAACATTCATCGTTTTCATTTGTGCCTGTTGCGCACTATCCCCAGTAGAACTTGTTGGAGTTAATTTACCTACTACAAATTGACTTACCCCTGCCAATATAGGTAATATATAAGTCTTGTCTGGACTAGCTAAGTCCTTTAACCATAAGAAACTAACACCTTGTATACCTGATAAATTATTAAACACACCATAAAGAGCTATTAAAATAGGCATTTGAATTAAAAGTGGTAAACATCCTGCCATAGGATTAATACCGTTTTCCTTATAAAACTTCATAACTTCTTGATTAGCCCTTTGAGGATCAGCTTTATATTTTTGTTGAATTTTCTTTACTTCGGATTGTACTTCTGAACTCTTCATCATGGATTTTGTAGATTTAATATTAAGTGGCAGTAATAATAGCTTTATTAGAAAAGTTACTGCAATAATAGTTAATCCATAAGATAAACCTACATCTGAAACTCCACCTGAAATGTACTTATGTATAACTTCGAACACTCTAGCGATTGGTTGTATCAAAAAATTCACCGGAAAATCCCTCCTAAATTTATTTCACAGGATCATAGCCACCTTTATTATATGGATGACATTTTAGAATTCTTTTTATTGCCATAAAACCACCTTTAATAGCACCATACTTTTCAATAGCTTCTAGAGCATACTGAGAACAGGTTGGGTAAAACCTACATGTGGGCGCCTTTAATGGTGATATATATTTTCTATATAACTTAATAAAAAAAATAAGTAATTTTTTCATTATTTAATTAGTCCTGCCTTGCTAAATACTTCATTTAAAGCATTCTCTATAGTAATATAATTTTGGTCATTGGATGAGACTCTTGCAATTATTACAAAATCATGACCATTTTTAAACTTGTGACAATTTAATCTGTAACTTTCTCGAATAAGTCTCTTTACTCTACTTCTAATTACACTTTTTCCAACTTTCTTACTTACTGATATTCCTAATCTATTAATATTATTACCATTTTTTTTAATATAAAGCACTAAAAACTTATTAGAAAAAGATTTTCCTCTTTTATATACCGTTCTAAACTCAGAATTTTTTCTGATTTTATATCTTTTAACCTTATTCATATTAATACTCCCTGACAAATTTTCTGCATCTGCAGAAAAAGGCCACATTAGCGGCCTTATGCTGTCAATCTTTTTCTACCTTTTTGTCTTCTTTTCTTAAGAATGTTTCTTCCAGATAAAGTACTCATTCTTTTTCTGAAGCCATGCTCTTTTTTTCTTTGTCTCTTTTTTGGTTGGAATGTCATTTTCATGCGAATCCACCCCTTTCTATGTTTTATTATTTTATTGGAAGATAAAAATAATAAACTTCAACCTTCCTTTAATTAAAGTAACTTTTAATAAAAAAACTAGTTCCTATAACTATTAATTACATCACTAGTTCTTATTATAAAAATATTAACTATTAAACATCCTATCTTAATTTAGGGTTTTACTATTAAATTATATATTTAGCTTTTAATAATGTCAAGCAGACTATTACTGAATAAATTTGTTAATAATTTTACTAACTATATCAACTTTTTGTGGATAACTTCTTGAATACCTTTTATTCTTTTGATATATTAGATATGAATTGTTAATAATTTTAATTAATAAAAAGTTATACACAGGTTGTGGACAAAGTTGTGTATAACTTGTTATATCCCTTGTATGATTTGTATTTATCATAATATATATCTAGTATTTTTATCATTTATACACTTATAACATATGTGGATTTTTATTTTTTTATATTTGTTAATAATTTTTTTTACACTTATTATATCAACATTTTTATTAACATGTGAATATTATTTTATTAACTTGTCAACAACCTTTAATAAAAGGATTTTTTTATTTAAATTATGTGTATAATATGTTAGTTACACTTTATAAAAAAATTTTTATTTAATTTTTATAACTATTTTATTCATTGGAGGATACAAAATGGATGTCCAACTTAATCAAATTTGGGAAAAAACGATAACTATTATCAAAGGCGAATTAAGTGAAGTAAGTTTTAATACCTGGATAAAAAGTATTACTCCGCTAAGTTTATCCAGTAGTACTATAAAGCTCTGTGTACCCAATAATTTTACAAAAGAAATTCTTGAGTCTAGGTATAAAGATTTAATCTTTAACGCTTTAAAAATGCTAACTTCAAAACAATTTAATATTGAATTTTTAATTGGAGAAGAGAACTCTACAGAAGAAAAGATTCCTAAAAAAAGTAACTTAGCCGATAGGAGTATAAACCTTCCTGATGAA